>NZ_JBHLTG010000005.1:0-577183 GCF_042434515.1 Lysobacter korlensis | reverse complement strand
CGCCACCGGAGAACTACTCCGCGAACTGGAACTCGACCCGAACCGCGATTACCAACCCCAGAAAACGAAGAAACTCCCAAACCACTGAGGGTTCGGGCGTTTCCTATGTCCTGAGACAGGACAATGGCGGTGGCGGTGGGATTTGAACCCACGGTGGGCGTTAACCCACACAACTTTTCGAGAGTTGCACCTTCGGCCGCTCGGACACGCCACCGCGGAAAAGCCTAATGCATGAGCGGCGCGCGCCTGCACGGTTGGGCTCCGCCTGGGTTCTTCGACGAGCTCAGGGACCGACCGTCCCCTGTCCAGTGTCCGCCGGGTTCTGCACACTCCGGGACCGGACACAAGCGGCGTCGGGGGCGGCACGTAGGGTGGCTCGCATGGCCCGCACCGCGTCGAACTACCGCTGCTCGGACTGCGGCTGGACGACGCTGAAGTGGGTGGGACGCTGCGGTGACTGCCAGGCGTGGGGCACCGTCGGCGAGGCAGCCGCTCCCCCGGCGGTGCGGGTGGCGCCGCTGCAGCTCGCGGCCGGATCCGCGGCTCGCCCGATCACCGATGTGAACACCCAGCCGAGCCCACGCTGGCCGAGCGGCATCAAGGAGTTCGACCGGGTGCTCGGCGGCGGCATCGTGCCGGGCGCCGCGATCCTACTCTCCGGCGAGCCGGGCGTCGGCAAGTCGACGCTGCTGCTCGAGGTCGCATCGCGCGCCGCCGCGGCGGGCGCGAAGGTGCTCTACGTCAGCGCGGAGGAGTCGGTGAGCCAGGTGCGCCTGCGCGCGGAGCGGACCGGCGCGCTGCATCCGTCGCTGTATCTGGCGTCCGAGACGGATCTGGCCACCATCCTCGGGCAGATCGACGAGGTGGGTCCGAGTCTCGTGATCGTCGACTCCGTGCAGACGGTGTCTTCCGGGCTCACCGAGGGGCTCGCCGGCGGACCCGCGCAGGTGCGGGAGGTCGCGGCGACCCTGATCCGGGTGGCGAAGGACAAGGCGCTGCCGGTGCTGCTCGTCGGCCACGTCACGAAGGACGGCAACATCGCGGGCCCCCGCCTCCTCGAACACCTCGTGGATGTGGTGTGTCAGTTCGAGGGCGACCGGGCCACCGCACTGCGATTCGTGCGGGCGCTGAAGAACCGGTTCGGGCCGACGGACGAGGTGGGCTGCTTCGAGATGACCGGCGACGGCATTGCGGAGGTTCCGGACCCGAGCGGCCTGTTCATGTCGCGCGGCGACACTCCGGTGAGCGGCACGTGCGTGACCATCGCTATGGAGGGCCGCCGCGCGCTGCCGGTCGAAGTGCAGGCGCTCATCGTGTCGAGCGGTGCACCGCAGCCCCGGCGGGTGGTCAACGGCGTGGACTCGTCGCGGGTCGCGATGCTGCTCGCGGTGCTGGAGAAGCGGGCGAGGGTGAAGTTCTCCGACTGCGACGTCTACGTGTCGACGGTGGGCGGCATCCGTGTGACGGAGCCCGGCGCGGACCTCGCCATCGCACTGGCGCTCATGAGCGCCAGCCGCGATATCGCGTTCCCCGGCACCCTCGCCGCCGTGGGGGAGATCAGCCTCGCCGGGGAGATCCGGCCGGCGACCTCGGGCAAGCAGCGGGCGGCGGAGGCGGGACGGCTGGGGTTCACCACCCTGGTCGACAGCGGATCCAAGCTGCTCGGGCATGCGGTTTCACGTGCGTTCGCCGAGGCGGGCAAGGGCACGCACGACGCGTCCATCCCGGATTTCTAACTGCTCGGGCGCTCGAGCTTCAGAGCGCGGATGACCTCTGCCGGCTCGGCCTGCATCGCCTCCGGACCCGCCAGGTCGAAGATGACCGCCTCGATGACGCCCTGATTCTGCTCCAGGAAGTCGAGCAACGCCGGTCCGTCGTACATGACGACCCGCTGATTCGTCTCGGTCGGCACCATCTTCACGTAGTTCTCCGCCGACGAGAACAGCAGCAGCATGTACTTGTCCGCGTCGTCGCGGCGGAAGACGCGCACCTGATCCGGGCCCGGCACATCGAGCAGCGGCACGACCACCTTGCCGTTGCGGAGCGCGAGCGCCACCTCGGCGGTGTCCTGCTTCGCGAGCGCCGCGGCGAGCATCGGCGCTGAGTAGTTGCGGTCGTCGGCGGAGATCGGTCGGGCCATGCTTCGAGGCTAACGAACGGCGTGGGGGCGATCGAACGGGTGACCCGGAGGGTCCATTCACTTCGGCAAGCTCGGTACGAGCGACGGGCTCAGGGACCGGGCGTCAGAGCAGGACGAAGCGGTTCTGCTCGGACTGGAGGTCGCCGACGAAGACCTGGAGCACGTAGGTCGCCCCGCCGCCGATGACGGCCGGGCGCTCCCCATCGCACGTGTTCGGGTCGCTGCGCTCACGGCTCCATTCGAACGGTGTCGGCGAGACCGACTGCTCCGGTTTGAGCACGATCTCCGATGGCTGCGGGTTCTGCAGGCAGTGCGAGCTCGACCAGATCAGGTCCGAGCCGCTGGTGATCCGGTACTCCTGCACATCCGTGCCCGCCTCGAGAACACATGGGGTGGCGCCCGTGTTCGTCACCTTGAGGGAGAGCTGCGGCAGCTCCCCCGCAGCGTAGTTGTCCTTGTCCATGACGGCCTCGAGCGTCACGGATGCGGCGCTGCACGCGGCTGGGGAACCGTCGGCGGGTTGCTCCTCCTCGGCGTCCGTGTCCGGCTCGGCGGTCTCGCCGGCGTCCGGTTCGGCCGACTGGCTCGGGGCCGGAGAACTCGCGGGCGGGTCGGACGGCGGCGTCGCGCCGCCCTGGCCTGGGCGGATGACGATGAGGACGATGGCGACGATCACCGCGAGGAGCCCGAGCCCCACGACGATGCGGCGTCGCCAGTAGACCTTCGGCGGCAACGGGCCGACCGGCGTTCGGGAGGTCGACATGCGGCCAGGGTAACCGCCACGGTGGCTGTGGCCTGGGATGCGCGCCGCGATTCCGGCGGCCTCACCTCTCCTCGGTCAGATCACCTTCAGCATCCGGGTGTTGCCGAGCGTGTTGGGCTTCACCCGGGCGAGGTCGAGGAACTCCGCGATGCCTTCGTCATGCGAGCGGGCGAGCTCTGCGTAGACCTCCGGCTCGACCACCTTCTCGCCGATCGGCAGGAAGCCTCGTGCGCCGAAGAACTTCGTCTCGAAGGTGAGGCAGAACAGCCGCGTCAGCCCGAGCTCGCGTGCGTCGGCCTCGATCCGCTCGAGCAGCGCCGCGCCGACCCCGCGCTTCAGCCATTCGGGCGCCACCGCGAGGGTGCGCACCTCGCCGAGGTCCTCCCACAGCACGTGCAGCGCGCCGCATCCGATCAGCTCGCCGTTCTCCGCCTCCGCGACCCGGAACTCCTGCACGTCTTCATAGAGCACCACGAGGTCTTTGCCGAGCAGGATGCGCTGCTGCACGAGCGGTTCGATCAGCTTCTGGATGCCGCCGACGTCGGTCGTGCGCGCCCGTCGCACTGTGTACCCGCTCACGCGCACCCCGGTCCTGCCGAAAACGAAGGAGATCTTGCCGATCCGGCCGCCGATGGGGCCGTGAGAAGCCTATCCGCCCCGAATCTCCGTCGTTTTCGGAACGGACGGATGCTCGACTTCCGCATCCCGGGAATGCCGAAGGGGCGGCGGGTTCCCCCACCGCCCCTCCGAGCGCTTCCCTGGAAAGGACTACGCCTCGATGCCGATCGGCTCCTGCGGCGCCGCGAAGCCGGCGCGCTTCGTCGTGGTGAACACGAACTCGCCGTCCTGGTAGTCGACCGCGATGTGGTCGCCCGCGGTCAGCTGAGCGTGCAGGATCTGCTCGCTGAGCCGGTCCTCGATCTCGTGCTGCACCGCGCGCCGCAGCGGGCGGGCGCCGAGAGCCGGGTCCCAGCCCAGCTTGATCAGCTGGCGCTTCGACTCGTCGGAGAGCTCGATCGTCATGTCGCGGTCCAGCAGGCGCTCGGAGAGCCGCTTGATGAACAGGTCCACGATCTGCAGCAGCTCGTCCTGGTTCAGCTGGGGGAAGACGATGGTCTCGTCGACACGGTTCAGGAACTCGGGCTTGAAGTGCTTCTTCAGCTCCTCCACGACCTTGCCGCGCATCGCACGGTAGCTCGTCTCGGTGTTGCCCTCGATCGTGAAGCCGACCGGGCCGCCGGTGATGTCCTTCGTGCCCAGGTTGGTCGTCATGATGATGACCGTGTTCTTGAAGTCGACCACGCGACCCTGACCGTCTGTCAGACGTCCCTCCTCCAGGATCTGGAGCAGCGAGTTGAAGATGTCGGGGTGCGCCTTCTCGATCTCGTCGAACAGCACCACGCTGAACGGCTTCCGGCGCACCTTCTCGGTGAGCTGGCCGCCCTCCTCGAAGCCGACGAACCCGGGAGGGGCACCGAACAGCCGCGACACGGTGTGCTTCTCGCCGTACTCGCTCATGTCGAGCGAGATCAGCGCGCCCTCGTCGTCGAACAGGAACTCGGCGAGCGCCTTGGCCAGCTCCGTCTTGCCGACGCCGGTGGGACCGGCGAAGATGAACGAGCCGGAGGGGCGCTTCGGGTCCTTGAGGCCAGCGCGCGTGCGGCGGATGGTCTTGGCGAGCACCGAGATGGCCTCTTCCTGACCGATGACGCGCTGGTGCAGCGACTTCTCCATGAAGATGAGGCGGCTGGACTCCTCCTCGGTGAGCTTGAACACCGGGATGCCCGTCGCGTTCGCCAGCACCTCGGCGATGACACCCTCGTCGACGGTGCCGTTCGCGGCCACGTCGCCCGAGCGCCACTGCTTCTCGAGGCGCAGCCGCTCGCCGAGGAGCTTCTTCTCCTCGTCGCGCAGGCTCGCGGCCTTCTCGAAGTCCTGGTCCTCGATGGCGGCTTCCTTCTGGGCGCGCACGCCGGCGATCCGCTCGTCGAACTCACGCAGCTCCGGCGGGGCGGACAGGATCGACAGACGCAGGCGGGCGCCGGCCTCGTCGATCAGGTCGATCGCCTTGTCGGGCAGGAACCGGTCCTGCACGTAGCGGTCGGCGAGGTTCGCCGCGGCGACGATCGCGCCGTCGGTGATCGACACCTTGTGGAACGCCTCGTACTTGTCGCGGAGGCCCTTCAGGATGTTGATCGCGTGCGGCAGCGACGGCTCGTTGACCTGCACCGGCTGGAACCGCCGCTCGAGCGCGGCGTCCTTCTCGAAGTGCTTGCGGTACTCATCGAGCGTGGTGGCGCCGATGGTCTGCAGCTCACCGCGGGCGAGCAGCGGCTTCAGAATGCTGGCCGCGTCGATCGCACCCTCGGCGGCACCCGCGCCGACGAGGGTGTGGATCTCGTCGATGAAGGTGATGATGTCGCCGCGGGTGCGGATCTCCTTGGTTACCTTCTTCAGGCGCTCCTCGAAGTCACCGCGGTAGCGGCTGCCGGCGATGAGGGAGCCGAGGTCGAGCGTGTAGAGCTGCTTGTCCTTCAGCGTCTCCGGCACATCCCCGCGCACGATCGCCTGGGCGAGGCCCTCGACGACAGCGGTCTTGCCGACGCCGGGCTCACCGATCAGCACCGGGTTGTTCTTCGAGCGGCGGGAGAGGATCTGCATGACCCGCTCCATCTCCTTCTCGCGCCCGATGACCGGGTCGAGCTTGCCCTCGCGGGCGGCCTGCGTGAGATTGCGGCCGAACTGGTCGAGGATCTGGCTGCCCTTGTCGGCCGCCTGCTCGCTGGTGCCGACGGCGACCTGCTCCTTGCCCTGGTACCCGGAGAGCAGCTGGATCACCTGCTGACGCACCCGGTTGAGGTCGGCGCCGAGCTTCACGAGCACCTGGGCTGCGACGCCCTCGCCCTCGCGGATCAGGCCGAGCAGGATGTGCTCCGTGCCGATGTAGTTGTGGCCGAGCTGCAGCGCCTCGCGCAGCGACAGCTCGAGCACCTTCTTGGCGCGGGGGGTGAACGGGATGTGGCCGGTCGGCTGCTGCTGCCCCTGGCCGATGATGTCCTGAACCTGCTCGCGCACGGCGTCGAGCGAGATGTTCAGCGACTCGAGCGCCTTCGCTGCCACGCCCTCACCCTCGTGGATGAGACCGAGCAGGATGTGCTCCGTGCCGATGTAGTTGTGGTTGAGCATCTTGGCCTCTTCCTGGGCCAGGACGACAACGCGACGGGCGCGGTCCGTGAATCTCTCGAACATCTCTATCTCCTCCGGTGCCGATGCAGGTTGGCGGCTCCGATACAAAGAGAGTAACGACGGGGCTCCGCGAAAACTCCCCTGTTCGCTGGGGGCGTGACGTGTCTGAGAACGCCCGGGGAACGGCGGAGGTGCGCGTGGGATGGTCGCAGTTGCAGTGCTGGATGAACGCCCGGTGAAGGCGGATCACCGCAGTTCAGCAGGGCGACGACGCCCGCCCATAGGCTGGCCCCGAAGGAGGCCCGATGACCGACACCCCGCGTGAGGACCCGGACGCCGAGCGGACGGCAGGCGCAGAACCGCCGACCGAGCCGATCTCCAGCGAGGAAGCGCCGACCAAGATCCTGCCGACGGCGGAGGGCACAGGCGACGGTCGGCCGAACTCCGCGGCCGACGCGCCGACAGAGCTCATCGCCCCCGCCGGGGCGGGCGGGGCGGCCGGCGCAGCGGCGGCGGGGGAACCGGACGTCGTCGCGAGTCATGTCCCCGTCTACAGCGGCGCACCCACCCAGCCGATCGCCCCGGCAGGCTCTGCCGCCGTGGGCGGGGCGGGCGCCACCGAGACCGTCGACCGAAGGCGCCGCGCCTGGCCATGGGTGCTCGGGCTCCTTGCCGCACTCGCGCTCATCGGCGGCCTGGTGGCCGCGCTGCTGCTCACCCAGAACGGCCCGGTCGCCGCGCCGACGGAGAGCCCGACACGCGAGACGTCGCCCAGTCCGACGCCGACCGAGGACGAGGAGGAACCGGTCGAGCCGGCGCCCGAGGAGCCGGCTCCGGAGGAGCCCCCGGCTGAAGAGCCGCCCGCCGAGGAACCCCCCGCCGAGGAGCCCCCGGCTGAAGAACCGCCCGCCGAGGAGCCCCCTGCGGAGGAGCCGCCTGCCGAGGAACCGCCCGCGGAAGAGCCACCAGCCGACGACCAGCAGCAATAGGGCCCGATCGGGCGGAGAATCGTCCTGTGAGCACATTCGGCATCGACTTGGACGCGGTGCTCGTCGGCACGCCGCCGGCCGCGGAGTTCATGGTGCTGCAGCCTCGGGAGGTGCCGCTCGGCGGCCCCCGCGCCCTGCCGGTTCGGCGCACGCTGCCGCAGAAGGCGCGGAGCCTGATCGGCGCGTGGTGCTTCCTCGACTCGTACGGTCCGGAGACGAAGCCGATGGTCGTGCCGCCGCATCCGCACACCGGGCTGTCGACGGTGAGTTGGCTGTTCTCCGGCGAGATCGAGCACCGCGACAGCACCGGAGCGCACCCACTGGTACGGCCGGGTGAGATGAACCTGATGACCGCGGGCCGCGGCATCCAGCACTCCGAAGTGTCGACCGATGCCACACAGGTGCTGCACGGTGCGCAGCTGTGGCTCGCGTTGCCGGCCGAGAAGCTCGGCATCGACCCGTTCTTCGAGCACTACGTGCCGGAGCCGTTCGAAATCGGCGGCGCGAGCGTCCGGGTGTTCCTCGGCGAGCTGTTCGGGGCCCGAAGCACAGCCACGACGTTCAGCCCGCTGGTCGGCGCGCAGCTCGACCTCCTTGCCGGCGCGACCCTCGACATCCCCGTGCAGCGCTCATTCGAGCATGGGGTGCTGGTCGACACCGGGAAGGTCCGCGTTCATGGCAACGACCTACCCGAAGCGCATCTCGGCTACCTGCCGCCCGGCCGCGACACCATCCGGATCGAGGCAGACGCGTCGTCACGGCTGCTGCTGATCGGCGGGCTGCCGCTCGGTGAGCAGATCGTCATGTGGTGGAACTTCATCGGCCGCAGCCACGACGAGATCGTCGAGGCGCGGCGGCGATGGAACGAGGAGATCGCGACGCCCGCACTGGGCGAGCGCCGCTTCGGCCGAATCCCTGACGACCCGCTGCCGCCACTGCCGGCGCCGGAGATGCCGCACGTGCGGCTCCGGCCGCGCGGCTGACCGAGTGCCGCGCGGCCGGAGGGCTCACCCCGCCGTCTCGGTGCGGGCGCGGCGCGCTCCGGTGAGATCCGGCCGCAGGAGCAGGGTGACGGCGAGCAGCGTCTGCACCAGGAACAGGTAGCCCGAGTACAGCGGCCACGCGACATCGTCGCCGAGCAGCACCGTCGCCGGCATCAACACGATCGGCCAGGAGTGCGCAAGCAGGGGGAGGTAGCGCAGCGGCGGCCGCCACTCACCGCTTCGGACGACGCCGACGCCCACCACGACCATCGCCGCCATGAGCAGGAACCAGGTGGCGTTGGCGACCGTCAACGTGGTTGCGCTGGGGGTGAGGTTGTCCACCGCTTCGGCGGTGGCACCGGCGACCGCGGTAATCGCCGCGACGACGACGAGCGCCCGCCAGGCGGGATGTGAGCCGACCGCGTTCGTCCGCCAGACGATGATCAGCTGCAGCGCAACGGATACCTGGAAGCCGATTGCGGCGATCGCGCCGTAGCCTCGTGCTTCCGGCCACGGCCAGAGCGGCAGCACCATTGTCGCGGCGAACAGCAGCATCGCGGCGAGACTGAACGCACCGGTCAGCCGCACGAACGCCGGCGGCACCACGAACGGGGCGGCGGCGGCCGCAGACCGGTCGCGACGGATGGGAGAGGAGGTGTGCATGGTGCGCTCCTTGAAGAAGGTGTCGCCGGGATCTCCGGCGATCCCACGATCGCGTTTGCTCAGCCCGGGCGCCCAGGGGCTGTGCTCATCGGCCCGGCGGGAGCATTCCCGGGTCGATCGGGACGATCGCCCAGAGACAGCGGGACGCGTTCCTGCCAGCATGTTGAACGTGAACGCGAGCAGCAGACGGTCTGGCGCAGCGCAGCTGTCCGCCGGCGCGGTGCTCGCGACCACGCTGCTGCTGACTGCGACGGCGATCGTGCTAGACGTCGTGCTGCTCACCTCCGGCCTCCGGGCGTCAGTCTCGGCGGGATGGACAGCCGCGATCCCCGGTCTTGTGCTGGCGATGACGGGCGCCCTGCTGTTGCGCCGCGCGCAGGAGCATTCCGTCGCCTTCATCCTGCTCGGCTTCGGCTTCGCGGGTGCCCTCGTGGGGGCATCGGCAGCATGGGTGAACCGCGTGGCTGCGCTCGGCATCGAGTCGCCGCTGACCGAGCCGGCCTACTACCTGAACCAGCGCTTCGGCTTCGTCACGGTGTTCGCCCTGCCCGTCGTGTTCCTCTTCTTTCCCGACGGCCGCCTGCCGGCGCGCGGGCCGTGTCGGTGGCTGGGGTTCACCGCGCTCGGAATCTTCGCGTTTGCCGTCGCCGCGTACGCGGCGGCGCCGTGGCACCGGCTGCGGAGCCTGTTCGGCCAGCCCGATTCCCGGATCCGGACGTGGGACAGCGCGTACTGGGGGGTCCAGCTTCCCCCCGGCTTCTGGACTGCCATCCTCTACACGCTGCCGGTGCTCGCCACCCTCGGTGTGCTCCTGAGCATCCTCGTGCTCGCGTCGCGCCGCATCGGCGCTGATCTCACCCGCCGTCGGCAGCTCCGCTGGATCGTGTGGGGCGCGGCGCTGTTTCTGGCTGTGCTGCTCGGAAACTATTCGGTCGTCCCGTACCACGCGGCGCAGCTCCTGAACATCGCCGCGACGGTCGCGGTGTGCGTGGCGATCCTGTTCGCGGTGAACCGCTACCGGTTGGCGAGCATCGACCAGGTCTTCAGCTGGACGGTGGTGTACGCACTGCTGCTCGGCAGCATCGTCACCGTCGACGTGCTGCTGCTCGCCGCGGTCGGGCACCTCATCGGCGAGCAGACACTGGCCATCGCCTCGGTCGTGCTCGTCTTCCTCGCCTACGCGCCGCTGCGCGAGCGAGTGCTCGGCCTCGCGAACCGGCTCGTCAATGGCCGCCGCGGCGACCCGTACGGCGTCATGTCATCGCTCGCGCGGCGGCTCGAGGACTCCGACGAGGCCGACGACCAGCTGCGGCACATCGCCCGCTCGGTGGCGAGCGCGTTCGCATCCCCCTACGTCGCCGTGACGATCGACCAGCCCGGCGGTGAGCGGCTGACCGCGGTGCAGGGATCGCGCCCGGAAGACCCACTCGTCATGCCGCTGAGCTACCGAGGAGAGCGGATCGGGGCGCTCGAGATGGCACCCGGGCGACGCAGGACGATGAGCCACCGCGACGAACGGCTGCTCGCCGACCTGGTGCGTCAGGCGGTGGCCGCGGTGCGGGCCACCACCGCGAGCCGGGAGCTGCAGTCCATTCGAGAGCGCCTCGTGCGCGCCCGGGAGGACGAACGGCACCGCCTCCGCCGCGAGCTGCACGACGGCCTCGGCCCCGCCCTCGCGGGTGTCACGATGCGGGTGGACGCGGCGAAGAACCTCACGCACACCCGCCCGGACGATGCAAACGCCGTGCTGGAGACGGTCGCCGAGGATGTCGCGGGGGCGGTTGCGGAGATCCGCCGGGTGGTGCACGACCTGCGCCCGCCGGCGCTCGACGACCTCGGACTCGTGCGGGCGCTGGAGCTGCAGTGCGAGCGGTTCAGCAGCACCGGTGGGCCGCGTGTCACATTCAATGCGGATATTCCGCCGCTGCTGCCCGCGTTCGATGTGGCCGTCTACCGCATCGTCGGCGAGGCGCTGACGAACGTCCACCGCCACTCGGGAGCATCCCGGGTTCGCGTCTCGCTCGCTGTACGAGACGGCGCCCTCGTCGTCGAGGTCGACGATGACGGAATCGGTATCCCCGCGGACGCGGTGAGCGGCGTCGGTCTCCGCTCGATGCGAGAGCGGGTGGAGGAGCTCGGCGGCACGCTGGCGGTGCTTGACCGCCCGGAAGGCGGCACCACCGTGCGGGCGGAACTGCCGCTCGCCGAACGGCAGGAGGAGGCAACCCGTGTCTGACGTCATCCGCACCGTGCTGGTGGACGACCACCCCGTCTATCGCGACGGGCTGAGCGTGCTGCTGTCGTCCATCGACGGCGTCGAGGTGATCGGCACCGCGAGCGACGGGGCTGAGTCGCTGGAGGTCGTCGCCCGGCTGAAGCCGGATGTGGTGGTGATGGACATCCAGATGCCGGTGATGGACGGCGTCGAGGCCACCCGCCGGATCGTGGCGCAGCATCCGCAGATCGGCATCGTGGTGCTGACGATGTCGGAGGACGACGAGACGGTGTTCGACGCCATGCGGGCCGGGGCCCGCGGCTACCTCTTGAAAGGCGCGCGTCAGGATGACATCTCCCGGGCGATCCGCGCCGTTGCCGGCGGCGACGCGATCTTCGGCCCGAGCATCGCGGCGCGGATCGGCGAGTTCTTCGTCGGCACGATCTCGAAGGACTCGGCGCTGCCGTTCCCGCAGCTCACACCCCGCGAGCGGGAGATTCTGGAGATGGTCGCCGTGGGCCGGTCGAACCAGCAGATCGCGAGCTCGCTCTACCTCTCACCGAAGACGGTGCGAAACAATCTCTCGAACATCTTCGGCAAGTTGCACGTCGCCGGTCGCACCGAGGCGGTCATCGCCGCCCGGGACGCCGGCCTCGGCGCCTAATCGGTCTGCAGGTAGCCGTCACAGACGGTGGGTGCGCCGCCAGCCAGGCCGGCCAGGAACGCGTCGGCGCGCTGGGCCGGCGTCCCATGATGGTCGTGCGCCCAGACTTCGTAGTCTCCGAAGTCCATGGTGGTCTGTATCGCCTCCCCGATGTCGCCGGGATCGAGGATCCGCCGGTCGGATGCCGACCGGGCCCAGACGCCGGACCAGCAGTCGGCGTGCAACTCCTCTGTGTGAACGGGGTAGCGTCGCGCTCTGCCGTTGGCCGAGGTGCCGATGAGGCCGAGCTCCGCCTGCAGGTTGTGGGCGTATTCGTGGGCGACGACGTACGCCACCGAGAAGTCGCCAGGTCGGTACCGATCGATGTGATCGTCGTTCACCTCGACCTCACCTCTGCCGATGAGGTCAGCGATCGCCTGAGAGATGACGATCCCGTCGTCGATGGCGCAGTACTGGGCGGTGGCGTCGTTGGAGAGGCCCGTCCCGTCTCGTGTGCATTCAACGGTGATCGGCACCTGTTCTCCGGGCGCAGGAAACCGGAATGCGACATCCGGGATGGGATAGCCGTACGCCGACCACTGTTTCGACCAGTACCTGTGCACATCGTTGAGCACCGACACCAGGAATTCATGCATCGGCGAGTCACCCGTTCCTCGGGTCGCGAAGTACGAGCTTTCCTCAGCCGAGATTGTCGTATCCGGGAGCGCGCCTACGCGGGGTCTGTCGGCCGCCGCATGCCAGCCGAAGCCCGCGAACGTTGACGGGGTGCCTGCCAGGAGGAAGCCGGTGAGCAGTGCCACCGTGATACCGGTTCGACGTGCAGCTTTCATACGGTGCTCCCTTCTCAGGAAGCGTCAAGGTCGCATTCTTCATCGCTGCGTGGGGTCAAGCTGTGTCGCTGAGTACATCGATGAGGCCACGGTAGAGCGCCCACGATGGTGATACATGGGACTGATCGGTGGCGACCCGGGGGTGAATCGGTCCGGTCGCCTGAGACCTCAGTCCCGGAGCCGGTCGACTCGGTTCAGGCGTCGCGGGCTGGCAGGCCGGCGCGGGCGCGCTCCTCGGCCTCGATGTCGGCGTAGGCCTTGCGCTCGGAGCGGTCGGCACGGAGGATGCCGCGGATCGTGAACCAGAAGATCAGCCCGACGACGACCGTCGGGATGAGCGAGAAGATGGCGTTCGCCCAGAATTCCTGTGGCACGGCTCCAGCCTAACCTTTGGCCAGGATGCCGAAGATCCCGGTGACCACCAGGTAGGCGCCGATCGCAGCGACGATCACCCACACCGCGACGCGGTTCCAGGTGACGGGCTTGCGGTCTGGGCGGCCGCGCTTCGGTTCGGTCATCGGGTCACTTCACCAGCGGGAACAGGATCGTCTCGCGGATCCCCAGGCCGGTGATCGCCATCAGCAGCCGGTCGATGCCCATGCCCATCCCGCCGGACGGCGGCATGCCGTGCTCGAGCGCGCGCAGGAACTCCTCATCGAGGCGCATCGCCTCGACGTCGCCGCGGGCGGCCTGCTTCGCCTGCTCCACGAACCGCTCGCGCTGGATGACCGGGTCGACCAGCTCCGAATAGGCGGTGGCCAGCTCGAACCCGCGCACATAGAGGTCCCACTTCTCCACCACACCGGCCTTCGACCGGTGCTCCCGCACCAGCGGCGACGTGTCGACGGGGAAGTCCATCACGAACGTGGGCCGCCCGAGGGAGCCCTTCACGTGGTGCTCCCACAACTCCTCGATGAGCTTGCCGTGCGTCGGCAGGTGCACCTCGAGCTCGGCCTCCGCAGCGAGCGCCTCCAGCTCGTCGGATGGGGTCGCCGGGGTGATCTCCCTGCCGACCGCGTCGGAGAGGGACTCGTACATGCCGATCCGGTCCCACTCACCGCCGAGGTCGTACTCCGTGCCGTCCGCCCAGGTGACGACGTGGCTGCCGGTGACGGCGACCGCGGCGTTCTGCACCAGCTCCTGGGTGAGCGCCGCCATCTGCTCGTAGTCGCCGTACGCCTGGTATGCCTCGAGCATCGCGAACTCGGGTGAGTGCGTCGAGTCCGCCCCCTCGTTGCGGAAGTTGCGGTTGATCTCGAACACCCGCTCGATGCCGCCGACGACGGCGCGCTTGAGGAACAGCTCCGGCGCGATGCGCAGATACAGGTCGGTGTCGAACGCGTTCGAATTGGTGACGAAGGGCCGTGCCGCCGCGCCGCCGTGCATGGTCTGCAGCATCGGCGTCTCGACTTCGAGATACCCGTGCGACGCGAATGTCGCACGCAGGGACGTGTTGGCGGCGGCGCGGGCGCGCACCACATACCGGGCCTGTTCCCGAGCGATGAGGTCGAGGTAGCGCTGGCGAACCCGCGTCTCCTCGTTGAGCTCGGCGTGCAGGTTCGGCAGCGGCAGGATCGCCTTGGCCGCGATCCGCCATTCCCGCACCAGGATGGAGAGCTCACCGCGGCGGCTGGTGATGACCTCGCCGCGCACGAACAGGTGGTCGCCGAGGTCGACGAGTTCCTTCCACTCTTCGAGTGACGCCTCCCCCACCTCGGCGAGGGAGACCATGGCCTGGATGCGGGCCCCGTCGCCCGACTGCAGCGCCGCGAAGCAGAGCTTGCCGGTGTTCCGCAGGTGCACGACGCGTCCGGCGATGGACACCTCGACGCCGGTCTTCGTGTCCGGCTCCAGCTCGGGGTAGCGCTGCCGCACCGCCGGGATGGTGTCGGTGATCGGCAGGGCCACCGGGTAGGCGTCGACGCCGGCGGACAGCATCCGCTCACGCTTGGCGAGCCGGACCGCCTTCTGCTCTGAGATCTCCGCAGGCGTAAGTTCGGTTTCCGTGCGTGTGTCGCTCAAGTGATCTCCCGGTTCAGTGCCCCGACCATGCTAGTTGCGGCCGTGGGAGTTCCCGTCCCGGTCGAGTGCGCCCGCTCTGCCGGACGCACTGGGCCGGAATGGGAACAGTCGTGGCGGATGTCAGCGACGGCCGAGCAGGATGGGCGCGTTGTCGATGAGGCGGGTGGTGCCGACGCGGGCGGCGATCAGCACGGTCGCGGGTCCGCGGTAGCCGTCATCGAGCGGGCCGAATGTCGACGGGTCCACCAGGCGAAGGTAGTCCAGCTCGACGAGCGGTTCCCCCATCAGCGCTCCCTGCGCGGCGGCGACCACCGCGTCGATGCCCCGCTCTGCGGCGGACTCGGCGGCCTCGAGCGCCCGAGGGATCACCCGGGCGGCGCGTCGCTCGGCCGGATTGAGGAACTGGTTCCGGCTGGAGAGAGCGAGCCCGTCCTCGGCGCGGACGGTCTCGATGACCTCGATCGACACCGGGAAGTTCAGGTCGCGCACCATCCGCTTCACGAGGAACACCTGCTGGGCGTCCTTCTGACCGAACACCGCGACGCCTGGCTGCACCGCATTGAGCAGCTTCGCGACCACGGTGAGCACACCGTCGAAGTGCCCGGGCCGGGAGCGCCCCTCGAGGGTATCGCCCACCCGCCCGGCCGTCACCCGCGTCTCGGCCACACCGTCCGGGTACATCTCCTCGACGCTCGGGGCGAATACGAAGGCCACGCCGCGCTCACCCAGCTTGGCGAGGTCGTCCTCGAGGGTGCGGGGGTACTTCTCCAGGTCCTCGCCCGTCCCGAACTGCAGCGGGTTGACGAAGATCGACGCCACCACCGTGCCGCGCAGCTCCAGCGCGCGATCGACGAGGGCGAGGTGGCCGTCGTGGAGCGCGCCGAGCGTGGGCACGAGGGCGACGTCCTTCCCGCGGAGCGTCTCGCGTGCCGACGCGATGGTGCCGAGAACGACCGGAAGGGTCACACGGCCTCCTGGGCCTTCGAAGTTCGGGAACGTAACCGATGCTAGTGCGCGGGATCGCGGCAACCCTGCGCGCACCTCGGGTCACAGCTCGTCGGGCGGGATGATGTCCGGGGAGGCGGCCGAGAGCGCGTTCTCGACCGCGGTGCGCATCAGCGGCGCCAGCACGCGACCCGGGTCGGGCACGTGGAGGCCGTCGAGGATGCCGAGCGCCTGCGCCACGATCGCGGTCGGGAACATGGTGGCGGTGGACACCGCCTCGGCCCACGCCGGGCGATCCGCTTCCGCGATGAGCACCGGCTCGGCACCCATCTCGACCACCAGCGCCTGGCCGATCGGCTGCACCGGCGCCGGTGCCGTCACGGCGCAGTAGCTGTCCCGGAGTCGCACGAGGTCGATGCTCGTGCCGGTGAAGCTCATCGCGGGATGGATGGCGAGCGGGATGGCACCGGCCTTCAGCGCAGGCATCAGCACTGAGACACCGACGCCCGGCGCGGTGTGCACGACGAGCTGCCCGGGCTGCCACGCCCCGACCGTCGCCAGACCGCTCACGAGCCCCGAAAGCTCCGGTTCCGGGACGGCGAGCAGCACCAGTTCGCTGCGCTCCACGATCCGCGGCACCTCGAGGATCGGCACCGCCGGCAGCATCGCGTCGGCGCGCTCCCGAGCGGCATCCGACACCGCCGAGATGCCGACGATGGCGTGGCCCGCTCCGGCGAGCGCGGCACCGAGCACCGGACCGACGCGGCCGGCACCGACGATGCCGACGCCGAGCCGCCCAGACCGCTCGGTCACGAGCGGCTCACGAGACGGACTCCCGCGACCGCCAGCGGTGCGAGGTGTCGGACTGCGCCGACTCGATCGCCGCCGTGGCGACGTCCGAGAAGAACCCGAGCGCCGCCTGCCGGTCGACGGCGCCGAGGCGTCCAGAGATCGGGCCGGCCACGGTGTGCAGGTGGACGGCGGCGAGGTCCAGGGCGCGCACCAGCGGACCCTGGGTGATGGCGACGCTCTGAAGCCTGGGCAGCGGCACCAGCACCAGCTCCCGCCAGATCGCACCGCGGCGCAGCACCACGGCGTCGGGGAGGATGGCGAAACCGTTCCGGCGCCGGCTGAACCAGCGAAGCCACACCGCACGCCTCGGCGAGTTGACGAAGCCGTCGCCGGCGCCGCCGCGGGAGACGAGCCCCTCGCGCAGCAGGTCCACCCGCTGCAGCCCGGGAAGCAGCAGCTCAAGCACCCGCATCGCCTCGTCCAGGTCACCGACCGGCAGAAGAACGGAGCGCTGCTGCTGCTGCGACGAGTTCGCCGAGCGCGAGGCCCGGTTCACCTTGATCTGCCACCAGCCGGCGGGGCGCCAGAGGATCGACTGGCTGATCGAGACGGAGTGGATGCGGCCGGGCGGCAGCGTGTCGTTGCTGGTCGAGAGCAGACCGAAGCCGACCCGCACGCCGTCCGGTGTGCTGGCGATCGAGTAGCGCAGCGACTTCGTGAATCGGGAGACGAGGTAGCCGCCGAGGCCGATGATCCCGGGGAAGATGCCGAAGATCGCAACCAGCTCACCGGTCACCGCGACCAGCACGATGGCCGCGATGATCAGAACGACGAAGATCAGCGTCGACTCGCTGAGCACGATGGATCCGGCGAGCCGGCCCGGGTTGATCTTCACGACCGACTCCGAGGCGGCGAGCTTCGGATCGAGCTCGGGAGCCAGCAGTTCCGACACCCGCTTCTCCAGCACGCTGCGGCGTGCCTCCTCCGGCAGGCCGGCGACGCCGGCGGACGACTGCTCCACCGCGCCGGACGCGAGCCGCAGGATCTCGCGCCGGAGGTCATCCGCCTGCCCGGTCGCCAGATACGACAGCTGCACGTTGGCGTCCTGACCGGCCTGGGTGATCTCCAGCTTCGCCGTGCCGAAGAGGCGCGCGAAGAAGGGCCGGTTGATGTTGATGCCCTGCACCCGGTCCAGGCGCGCCTTGCGGTTGGTGCGGAAGACGATGCCGCTGCGCACCTCGACCACCTCCTGCGTCACACGGAAGGTGTGGAACCGCCAGGAGAGATAGAAGCCGAGCACGGACAGCAGCAGGATGACGAGGACCGCGAGCAGCGCCAGCCCCACCAGTCCCTCCTGCACCACGAAGTCGATGGGGTCGCCCTCCGACTGGAAGCCGGGGTCGTCGACGAAGAATCCGAGGATGCGCTCCCGCAGGTTCGCGATGAGAACGCCGATGAGGGCGACGAGCCCGATGCCACCGCGGAGCAGCGGCGTGGCGGGATGCAGGCGGTGCCACTCGCCGTCGGCGAGACCGGTCGGCCGGACCGCCATCGGCGCCGGCGATGCGTCGAGCGGAGGTCCGTCGGCCGGGCCGCCCGGGTCGGTCACAGTCCCGCCCGGCGCGACTCGGCGAGCGCCACGAGCTCGTCCCGCAGATGGTCGGCGTCCGCCTCGGGCAGCCCCGGGATCACGACGCCCGTGCCCGCAGCGGCGGTGACGAACTTCAGCTCGCTGAGGCCGAGGGCACGGTCGATCGGCCCGCGGTTGATGTCGACCAGCTGCATGCGGCCGTACGGCACGGCGACGATGCGGCGGAACATGATGCCGCGCCGGAACAGCAGGTCATCAGCGCGAAGCTGGTAGCCGATGGAGCGCACCCGGCGTGGGGTGAGCGCGACGCTGATCAGGAAGACCGCCCCCAGCACCGCGGCCGGGATCCAGGCGAGCGGCTCCCCGGAGAGGATCGGCCACACCGCGGTGACGCCCGTGGCGATCACGCCGAAGATCAGCAGCCCGACCATGTCGACGACCACGTACTTGGGCGAGACCCGGTTCCACTGCGCCTCGGGCAGTTCGATTGCGCTCACCGTCCCACCGTACTCACCGCAGTGGTCGAGCGCCGTCCTGAGCTCGTCGAAGGTCGGCCCGCCAAGGCAGGATCGACCACGGTGGTCGAGCAGGCCCCCCAGGGCCGTATCGAAACCCGCCACGGTGGGATGGTTCCGAGACGCCGCTTGGCGGCTGCTCGACCAACGAGGCTCGTCAGGCCGCGGTGACTCCCGCGGGGCCGTCCTTGTCCTCGTCCTCCGGCGGCACGGTGCACATCCGCTCGGCGATGAGCCCACCCACCAGCAGGGCGATCGCGCCGCCCGCCGCCGCCAGCGCCATCAGCGCCGAGCCGGGCCCGGGCACCACCGGGCGCGACAGCAGATAGACCAGGATGCCGACGGCGCCGCCGGCGAGCAGCGACGCGGTCAGCGTCGAGGCCTTCGCAAGCACCACCACGCGCATGGCGTAGAACGGGTCCACCCGCGTGCCGTCCTTAACGGCACGACGGACCGGCACGGCGGCGACCACGACGAGCACCGCGAGGATGGTGAGCACCACGGCGAGTGAGTACGGCGGCACCACGACCGGCTCGCCCATCGCGGCGAGGGCGGCGTCGAGGAACCACCCGCCGACGACGCCGATCACGGCGAAGATGATCATGGTGGAGGGCCTGGTGTGCTTCATCCGCCCTCTCCCAGTCGTCGTAGCAGCTCATCGACGCGTCCGCGGCCCGGCAGCTCCGCGTCCGGATCGATCGACGCCCACGGCTCCAGCACGAAGCGGCGCTCGTGCGCCCGCGGGTGCGGGAGCGTCAGCCGGGCGCTGTCGATGACCACGCCTTCCATTGTGACGATATCGATGTCGAGTGTGCGGTCCCCCCACCGCTCGGCGCGCACCCGGCCGAGGTCGGCCTCGATCCGATGCAGCTCATCCAGCAGCGTCTCCGGCGCGAGCGCGGTCGTGAGGATCACCACGGAGTTGAGGTATTTGGGGGCGGTCGGGTCCTCGCCCTCCGGCTTCACCGCGACCGTGTCGATCGGCTCCGAGATCGCCTGCAGCTCCGTGGTGGGCAGGTCGGCGATGCGGCGCACCGCCTCCAGCATGGTGGGCCTGCGCTCACCGAGATTGCTCCCGAGCGCGAGCACCGTCCGCCGGCTGGTCATCGGACCCTCTCCCGCACGACGGTGACCTCGACATCGGTGAACGGCACCGCGATCGGCGCGGCCGGCTTGTGGACGGTCACCTCGACGCGCTGCACGGCGTCGTAAGCGAGCACCAGATCGGCGCAGCGTTGCGCGACGGTCTCGATGAGGTCGACGGGGTCCCGCTCCACCGCGTGCACCAGCGCCTCCGCCAGCTCGCCGTAGTGGACGGTCTCGGTGAGGTCGTCGCTCGCGGCGGCCGGGGCGAGGTCGAGCCAGGCGGTGACGTCGAGGAGGAACTCCTGACCGTCGCGGCGTTCGTCCGGGAAGACGCCGTGGTGGCCGAATGCACGGAGCCCGACGAGCCGGATGCGGTCCCCCGTCATGCGAGCCCCCCGTCCCATGCGTCGACGACGTTCAGCGCGGTGACGGTCGAGGGCACGTCATGCACGCGGACACCCCAGGCACCCGCACGCGCGGCCAAGGCGCTGACGACGGCGGTCGGCGCGTCCCGGTCCTCGACGGACGCACCCTCCGGGAGCAGTTCGCCGAGAAACCGCTTGCGGCTGGCGCCGACGAGCACCGGGTGCCCCAGCGACGCCAGCTCCGGCAGATGCGCGAGCAGCCGCCAGTTGTGCTCGCCGCGCTTGGCGAAGCCGAGTCCGGGGTCGACGATCAACCGCTCGGGGTCGGCGCCGACCTCGATCAGCGCGTCGAGCCGGCGGCGGAGCTCGTCCCTGACGTCGGCGACGACGTCGTCGTAGTCGGCGAGGGTCTCCATGCTGGCGCTCGGCCCGCGCCAGTGCGAGGCGATGAACCACGCTCCGCTGTTCACGACGACGGCCGCCATGGAGGGATCCGCGAGGCCACCGGAGACGTCGTTGATGTACGCGGCGCCGGCCTCGACGGCGGCGGCCGCGGTGGACCCGTTGAGGGTGTCGACACTGACGGTCACACCGGCGGCCGTCAACTCCGCGATCACCGGCACGACACGCTCGCGTTCGACCTCGGGAGGGATCCGGTCAGCGCCTGGACGGGTCGATTCCCCGCCGACGTCGACGAGGTCGGCGCCCTGCCGGTGCAGCTCGATTCCGCGGGCGATCGCCGCCGCCGGGGCATCCCACCGGCCGCCGTCACTGAACGAGTCCGGGGTGACGTTGAGCACACCGACGATGAGCGGTCGCGGCATCCGGGTCACGCCCCACCCGCCGTGATGAGCGCCATCGCCTCCGCCCGGCCCTCCTGCGTCGCGAGCGAACCGCGGCTCGCGACCGTGACGGTGCTGCTGCGGGCGGCTCGCGGGCCGCGGGTGGAGACGCAGTCGTGCTGCGCGTCGAGGACGACGAGCACGCCCCGCGGCTCGAGGCCGGCCTGCAGCGCGTCGGCGATCTGGTCGGTGAGGCGCTCCTGCAGCTGCGGACGGCTCGCGAGTGCGTCGACGACCCGCGGGAGCCGTCCGAGGCCGGCGAGCCGTTCCGCCGGCACGTAGGCGACGTGGGCGACGCCGGTGAACGGCAGCAGGTGGTGCTCGCACATCGACCGGAAGTCGATCCCGCGCATGAGCACCAGCTCGCCGGTCTGCTCGCCGGCCGGCACTCCGTTGCCGAGCTCCGCAGCCGGGTCCGCGTCGAGGCCGGAGAAGAACTCGGCGTACGACTGCGCCACCCGGGCGGGCGTGTTCACGAGCCCCGGGCGCGCGGGATCCTCGCCGATGGCGGCCAGGAGCTCTGCGACCGCCGCCTGGATCCGCTCGCTGTCGACGGCCAAGGCTATGCGGTGGCGATGCCGGGCGACTTCCGGGGCCGTGTGGTGCGGCGGGGCGCCCCCGGGTCGGAGTCCACGCCGCCGTCGACCATGCCCGGGTCGATCGGCGCCTTCGCAGGGATCGCGACGGGCGGCTGATCGGAGATCGGCCGCTTGTCGCTCGAGAGCCACTGCGGGCGCTCCGGCAGCTTCCGCACGTCGGCGAAGATCTCGGCGAGTGCGTTGTGGTCGAGCGTCTCGTGTTCGAGAAGCGCGGTCGCCAGCCGGTCCAAGATGTCGCGGTTCGCCGTGAGCACCTGGTACGCCTCGTCGTGCGCCTGCTCGATCAGCTTGCGCACCTCACCGTCGACGCGTTCGGCGATCGACTCGGAGTAGTCGCGCTGGTGGCCCATGTCGCGCCCGAGGAACACCTCGCCGCTCGACTGGCCCAGCTTCACCGCACCGACGTGTGCGCTCATGCCGTACTCGGTGACCATCTTGCGGGCGATCGCGGTGGCCTTCTCGATGTCGTTCGACGCACCGGTAGTCGGGTCGTGGAAGATGATCTCCTCCGCGACGCGGCCGCCCATGGCGTACGCGAGCTGGTCGAGCAGCTCGTTGCGGGTGACGGAGTACTTGTCCTCGAGCGGCAGCACCATCGTGTAGCCGAGCGCGCGACCGCGGGGCAGGATCGTGATCTTCGTCACCGGGTCGGTGTGGCGCATCGCCGCGGCGGCGAGGGCGTGACCGCCCTCGTGGTACGCGGTGATGAGCTTCTCCTTGTCCTTCATCACGCGGGTGCGGCGCTGCGGGCCGGCCATGACCCGGTCGACGGCCTCGTCGAGCGCGTCGTTGGTGATCTTCTGCCCGTTCGATCGGGCGGTGAGGAGCGCCGCCTCGTTGAGGACGTTGGCGAGGTCCGCTCCGGTGAAGCCCGGGGTCTTCCGGGCAAGCACCTCGAGGTCGACGTCGGGGTCCATGGGCTTGCCCTTGGCGTGCACCTCGAGGATCGTCTTGCGGCCCAGCAGGTCGGGGGCGTCGACGCCGATCTGGCGGTCGAAGCGGCCGGGACGCAGCAGCGCCGGGTCGAGGATGTCGGGCCGGTTGGTGGCGGCGATCATGATGACGTTGGTCTTGACGTCGAAGCCGTCCATCTCGACGAGCAATTGGTTCAGCGTCTGCTCGCGCTCGTCGTGGCCGCCGCCCATGCCGGCGCCGCGGTGGCGACCGACGGCGTCGATCTCGTCGACGAAGATGATGGCGGGGGCGTTCTGCTTCGCCTGCTCGAACAGGTCGCGCACCCGGCTCGCGCCGACGCCGACGAACATCTCGACGAAGTCCGATCCGGAGATGGAGTAGAAGGGCACCCCGGCCTCACCGGCGACGGCGCGGGCGAGCAGGGTCTTGCCGGTTCCGGGAGGACCGTACAGCAGCACGCCCTTCGGGATGCGCGCGCCGAGCGCCTGGAACTTGGCCGGCTCCTTGAGGAACTCCTTGATCTCCTCGAGCTCCTCGACCGCCTCGTCCGCGCCCGCGACATCCGCGAACGTGACCTTCGGGCTCTCCTTCGACACCAGCTTCGCGCGGGACTTGCCGAACTGCATGACGCGGTTGCCGCCACCCTGCACGCGCATGAACAGGAAGTAGAAGATGACGCCGATGATGAGGAACGGCAGCAGGATGCTCAGCAGCGAGGTGAAGAAGTTCGCCTGCGGCACTTCGTCGTCGAAGCTCGCATCGGAGGCGTTGATCGCGTTCAGCACCTCTTCGCCGCGCGGAGCGACGTAGTAGAACTGCACCCGCTCGCTCGCCTCGAACGGCTCAGCGAGCACGAGGTCGACTCGCTGCTCGATGTCGACGATCTTGACCTCTTCTACGCCGTTCCCGCGCAGCAGGTCGAGGCCCTCTTGCGTGGTGATCTCGCGGAAGCCGTTGACGTTCAGCAGGTTGAACCCCAGCAGCAAGGCGAGGGCGCCAAGGACGATCCAGACGATCGGTCCTTTGAATATGCGCTTGAAATCCATGGTGGTCACAGGCTACCCCTCTCCAGCAAGCGGCTGGCCAGTGTTCGCCGCAGGGGGAACGGTGCGAGAGGCACCTTGGCGGCGGCCTAGAAAATCACTCGTAGACGTGGGGAGCGAGCACCGCCACGCCCTTCAGGTTCCGGTAGCGCTCCGCGTAATCCAGGCCGTACCCGACGACGAACTCGTTCGGGATGTCGAAGCCGAGATACTCCACGTGCACATCGACCTTCGCGGCGTCGGGCTTCCGCAGCAGCGCGCAGATCCGCACGGAGGCGGCGCCGCGGCGTTCCAGGTTCTGCAGCAGCCACGACAGGGTGAGTCCCGAGTCGATGATGTCCTCGACGATGAGCACGTGCCGCCCGGTCAAGTCGGTGTCGAGGTCCTTGAGGATACGGACCACGCCGCTCGACTTGGTGCCGGCGCCGTAGGACGACACCGCCATCCAGTCCATGTCGATGTGGATCCGCAGTTCGCGGGCGAGGTCCGCCATCACCATGACGGCACCCTTCAGCACGCCGACGAGCAGCGGCCGCTGGTCGTCGTAGTCCCTCTCGATCCGCCGAGCGAGCTCCCCGATCTTCCCGGCGATCTGCTCCTTGCTGATCAGCACATCGGTGAGGTCGTCGCGGACGTCGTCGAGTTCCATGCGGTCCCTGTTCGTGTTCGGAGGGTTCGGTGTTCAGGATGCGTCGTCGTCGTCGCGTGCCGGAGCGGGCGTGGACTCCACCGCGGTGAACAGCAGCAGGTCCGCCTCGCGTTCCACCCTAACGCCGGGCAGATGGACGGGACCCTGGCCGTGCCAGTCGGTGACCAGACGGGCGACCTCGAGCGTCTGCGTGCGGCTCAGCGACACATGGAACTCGCCGAGCACGGCGAGGCGGATCAGTCGCTGGCGGAGGGCCGGAGGGTTCGCCGCGAGTGCCCGGACCGGCAGCGACAGGCCCGCCTCGGCGTGCTCCACCAGCTCCTCGGCGACCTCCTCTGCGAAGTGGTCCAGAGCGGCCGCGTCTTCACGCAGCTGATCCGCCGTGCGGGCCAGCGCCTCCGCGACGCCCGGACCGAGCTCCCGTTCGAGCACGGGCAGCACCCGTTCACGGACCCGCACCCGGCCGTACACCGGGTCGGCGTTGTGTGGATCGGTCCACGGGCCGAGGCCCGCATCGGCGCACGCCTGCAGCGTCGTCGCACGGCGGATGCCGAGCAGCGGCCGTCGGTACACCCCGTTCAGCTCGTCCATGCCCTTGAGGCTTCCCGCACCGCTTCCCCGAGCGAGTCCGAGCAGCACCGTCTCGGCCTGGTCGTCGAGGGTGTGCCCGAGCAGCACCGCGGCGGCGCCCGTCCTGGTGGCCGCGCGTTCCAGGGCGGCGTAGCGTGCGGTGCGTGCCGCTGCCTCCGGGCCTCCGCGGGCGCCGACCGTGACGCGTTCGATCCGGACGGGGTCGAGGCCGAGCTCCTGCGCCTGCGCCCGCGCCTGGTCGGCCACCGCATCCGAGCCCGGTTGCAGCCCGTGGTCGACGATCACGGCGCCCGCGCGAAGTCCGGCTCGCGGTGCCTCGAACGCCGTGGCGGTGGCGAGCGCCAGTGAGTCCGGTCCCCCGCTCAGCGCGACCAGCACGAGCGACCCAGGTTCGAGGTCGGCGAGCGAGCGTCGGACCGCCCGGCGGAGGTCCGCGACCGCAGGCGTGAGTCTCGGACGCCGCTGCGCCGGCCCGCTCACGGCGGACGGATCC
This sequence comes from Lysobacter korlensis, assembly GCF_042434515.1. NCBI lineage: Bacteria > Pseudomonadati > Pseudomonadota > Gammaproteobacteria > Lysobacterales > Lysobacteraceae > Lysobacter > Lysobacter korlensis. Next base: position 552,302 of record NZ_JBHLTG010000005.1, on the reverse strand, counting down.
CCCGGCGGGCGCTCGGACGTCATCCGCTAACGTTATTGCGTTCCAGACCCGGCAAGGAGAACCCGCATATGGCCGACTACGACGTCGTGATCGAGATCCCGAGAGGGAGCCGCAACAAGTACGAGGTCGACCACGAGACCGGCCGGGTCTTCCTCGACCGGGTGCTCTTCACACAGTTCGTCTACCCGACCGAGTACGGCTTCTTCGAGAACACCCTCGGCCTCGACGGCGACCCGGTCGATGCGCTGGTGCTGCTCGAGTATCCGACGTTCCCCGGTGTCGGCATCAAGGTGCGCCCGGTCGGCGTCTTCAACATGACGGATGAGGCCGGCAGCGACGCGAAGGTCGTCTGCGTCCCGCACAAGGACCCGCGCTGGCAGCACATCCAGGACATCACCGACGTTCCGGAGCACGTGCGCAGTGAGATCGAGCACTTCTTCGAGCGCTACAAGGACCTCGAGCCCGGCAAGTGGGTCAAGACCGAGGGCTGGGGCGACGCCGCCGAGGCTGAGGCGATCGTGCAGGCCGGTCTGAAGGCCTACGTTCCCGGGGCGCACTGACCCCTGGCAATAGCTCGGCTCAGCCGGTGGGGCGACCCGCCTGACTCCAGAGCTCGCCGTAGCGGACCGGCACGATGCGCACGGTCTTGCCCGGATACGGGGCCTCGATCATCTGACCGCCGCCGATGTAGAGGGCAACGTGGTAGAAGTCGCGCCCGCCGCTCGAGGTGTACCAGAGCAGGTCGCCCGCCTTCATCTGCGCGAGCGGCACCAGGCGGCCCTGCCCCTTCATCGTGAAGTACTGGTTCGTCGATGAGTGGCTGCCGATATAGACGCCGGCCGCGTTGTAGCTGTACTTGGTGAGTCCGGAGCAGTCCCAGCCGGGGTCACCGGTGCCGCCGAGCACATACGGGTCGCCGAGCTGCGCCTTCGCGAACGCGATGGCGGTCTGCACCTTGCCGGCGTTCGGCGGCGGCGGCGCCGGGTTGCTGGGTGGTGGGTCGCTTGGCGCCGGGTTGCTCGGCGCGGGATTGCTCGGCGCCGGGTTGCTCGGCGCGGGGTTACTCGGCGCCGGGTTACTCGGCGCAGGATTGCTCGGCGCCGGGTTGCTCGGCCCAGGATTGCTCGGCGCCGGGTTACTCGGCGCAGGATTGCTCGGTGTGGGATCCGGGTTGTTCGGCTGCGGGTTCTGCTGCCCGCCGCCGGGCCTCGGAAGGGTCGGCAAGGAGGGCGTGGGGACCGATTGGAGTCCTTCGGCGAACTCCCGTTCGATCTCCGCGGTGGTGCCCTTGAGCGATGCCAGCTGCGCGTACAGCTCGTCGGACGCCTCCTGCTGCTCGACCACCAGATCCTCCGCCGCGATCGCCGCGGACTGGGCGTCGGCGAGCATCTGCTTGGAGTCGTCGAAGAGCTTCGCCCGTTCCGTCTCAGCGGCCCGCGCCTCCCCGGTGAGCGACCGGGCGAGGTTGCGGTCGGCGATGGCCTTCTCGTAGATGGTGGCGGACTGCTCAGTCAGCTTGCTGAGGGCGCCCAGCCGGGCGAGCAGGTCGCCGTCCTTCGATTCGTCGAAGAGCAGCCCGACGGTGACGTCGCCGCCGCCGGTCCGGGCCAGCTGAGCGATCATCGCGCCGGCACGCTGCGCCGATTCCTTTGCGCGGGCGGCGGCGTCCTTCGCGTCCTTCTCCAGCCGCTCAGCGCGCGCGGTCGCGGCATCCAGATCGTCGAGCGCGATGTTGTAGCGCTCGGCCGCCTGCATGGCAGATCGGCCGGCGTCCTCCGCCGCGGTTCGCAGCGACGTCAGGAGCCCCGAGATCTCCGCGATCTTCGCGCGTGCCTGCTGCTCGTTATCGCGAGCCGCCTCGACCTCGTCCCAGGTGGGGTAGTCGGGCGCCGCCTGCACCGGACCGGCCGCGCCCACCGTGGTGCCGAGCGCAGCGGTCACCGCGAGCGCGATCGCGCTCAGCGGCTTGGTCCGGGTGGAGACGGAACTGCTCAAATCGATCCTCCGCGACTGCGCACGAAGGCGATCGGATCGGTGACCGCGCCATGGATTCGCACCTCGAAGTGCAGGTGGCAGCCGGTGGAGTTGCCGGTCGTGCCGGTGAGCGCGATCAGCTGCCCCGGCGCGACGTTCTGGCCCCAGCCGACCTTCACCGCGCCGTGCGCGATGTGCGCGTAGCGGGTGCTCACGCCGTCGCCGTGGTCGATCAGGATGTGATTGCCATAGCCATACGGGCTGTAGCCGATGAATGAGACGGTGCCGCCGGAGGCCGCGTAGATCGGCGCACCGCAGTAGCCGGCCGCGATGTCGGTCCCGTAGTGGAACGCGGGCGAGGTCGGGGTCGGCTTCGGCCGGTAGCCGTAGTTGCCGCTGATCCAGCCGGGTGACGGCCAGGTCCAGCCTCCGGAGACGCCGGGCTTGACATTGCCGCCTGCGCCGGGGCCCCACTGCTCGGCCAGTTCTTTCTCCCGCTCCAGGCGAAGTCGCTCCTGCTCGGCGCGAATTCGTTCCTGTTCGATGCGGAGTCGTTCCTGCTCGGCCTGGTAGTCCGACCAGGCGGCGTTGATGTCCGACTCGCGGTCCCTCAGCGCGGCGAGCTGCGCTTCCATCTCCGCGGCGTGCGCCTCCTGCTCCGCGAGTGCGGCCTGCGCCTCCATGGCGGCGGCCTCGGCGATGATCTTCAGCTCCTCGGCCTCCTTGCGGGCCGCCTCGCGGACTTCCCTCGCCGCTTCCGCCTCGTCGGTGAGTGCCTGCGCGGTGTTCTTCTGCTGGATCGCCAGCGTGTAGATGGCCTCGGTCTGCTGCGAGAGCTGTCCGGCGCGGCTGAGCATCTGCAGCAGGTCATCGGCGTTCTCGGCGTCGGCGAAGAGCGATGCTCCGACGTCGCCGCCCCCGAGGCGCGCGGACTGGGCAACGAGCCGGCCGGCCTGCAACCGGGACTCCTCGGCCTTCTTCTTGGCCTCATCGGCCTCCTGCTGGAGCGCCTCGGCCTTCATGTGGGCGAGCTGGAACGCCTCATCGGCGGCGACCCACACCTGGTTCGCCTCGCTGGCGGCAGCCGCGGCGGCCGCAGCGGCGCCGCGGAGCTCTTCGAGCATCCCCTCGATGCGCGTGATCTCCGCCTTGGCGGACTTCACGTCGGCGCGCGCCTCGCGCACCTCGTCCCACGTCGGCCAGTCCTTCGCGAACGCGGGCGCAACCGGGCCCGCCGCGATCGCGGTGCTGACCAGCACGGCGGCCACGGCGAGCGCGGCAATCAGTCGCATGCCGCGCGTGCGCGACATGACGGTTCCCCCACGGAACTTCGTGTACATAATCCCCGACCTGCAGTCCTCCGGCGGCTGACGTTAGCGTGACGTCAACTGCGTCCGGATCCCCCCGAACCCAAAGGTTCAATAACAGCTTGAACCCTACGTGCCGTTTTCGCAAAGTCCCCCGTCCGAGGGCCGTGTCGCGGCATCCAGGGCGTTTTGGCTTTTCCAGGCCCCTCTCGTATGCTTGAGCGTCGGTTGCTTTGACGCTCACCAGAGCGTCTCGGCCCCATCGTTCAGTGGCCTAGGACTCCGCCCTTTCACGGCGGCAACACGGGTTCGAATCCCGTTGGGGTCACGGAGCATCCATAATTGAATAGCAGCATGGCCCTGTAGCGCAGTTGGTTAGCGTGCCGCCCTGTCACGGCGGAGGTCGCGGGTTCAAGTCCCGTCAGGGTCGCGAGATGCGACATGTGCGTATCGTCAGGCTCTGTAGCTCAGTTGGTAGAGCGTTCGACTGAAAATCGAAAGGTCACCGGATCGATGCCGGTCGGAGCCACTTCTAATTTCCCAGGTCAGCCGCCGATTTAGCCGGGCTTTCACCCCCTTGAAGTTGACCATTCGATTGGGCGTAATACGCCGTGAGTGCGGCACCGCCACGCCGCGCGGCATCGCGCCGGGTGTCCGCGTAGCGTTGTGTCGTTGCAAGGTCTGAGTGGCCCATGATCGCCTGCACGTCCGTTGCTGGAACGTTGGCCAGGAATAGGTGCGTCGCAGCCGTGTGCCGCAAGTCGTGCCAGTGCAACGCGGGTTCACCAGGCGGGAACGTCTTCACTCGATCGCGGACACCGTGCCAGTCGAGCGCCCTCGAAAGGTTCCCCGACGAGAGAAACCCGCCGCGCGGCCCGGTGAACAGGTAGTCATGATCGCCTTTGCCCTCCATCGCTGCTAGCAGCTCGGGCACGAACGGTTCAGGCATCGGGACGTCGCGCACCCGGCGACCTTTGGTCGGCCCGACGACGATCTCGCCATGCCGCCCCGGTGAGGCGGTCCGCTGCACGCGGATCGTCAGCCCTTCGAGATCAACGTCGGCCACGCGCAGCCCCGCGACCTCACCGAACCGACAGCCCGTGTAAAGCATGGCCAGTACGAAGCGCCGATAGCAGCCGTCGCGCGGCAGCACCGCGAGGAGTCGGTCGACCTCGTGCCGGCTCAGCGCCCGCGACGTGGGATCCCCCGATTGCAGACGGCGGTATTCGACCCCGACGCACGGGTTCGCTGCTATCAGCCGCGCCTTGAGCGCCGCGCGGCACAGAGCCGAGAGCATCGCCACGGCATCCTTGCGCGTCGACACCGCGCCCGACCACGTAGCGAACGCGAGTTCCACGTCGAACGGAGTCAACTCCGACAGCTCGCGCGTGCCGAACGTCGGCCGGACACGCCGCCGCCAGGCGACTAGATATCCGCGCGCCGTTCCATCAGAGAGCAGGGACGCGACCGCGGGCCATAGCCGCGCGAATGCCTCATTGACCGTCACCACGGACGGCCCTGCCCGGCCCCTTGATTTAGTAACACATTTGAAGACTAGAACAGACGCAGCTGGCTAGTCAAGAAATCGTGACTAGCCGTCCCGTTGCTCGACGCGCGCCTTCATGCCCTCTGCAAACGCCACCGGATCGACCGTGATGCCAGGGATTTCGAAAACGTCCGGGTGTTCTTTGAAGACCTCGCGGAACATCGCAATACGCCGATACATCGCCGGGCGACTTAGCCCCAGCGCCTTCTGCGTCCCCTCGAACCCGCCGTTCAGTCGCCACATAACCCAGAAGCCGAAGACGTCCAGGAGGCTCGACGCGGCATAACCCTTGAGCGCTGCTTTCAACGCCGGGAATACCGCAAATAGCGGCTTGTTCGCTGAGCGATTCACGCGATAGTACGCGGCCCACGCCTGTTCGAGCGCGTGCTTCGCGTTGCCCTCGCCCTCTGGCGATGGCATTCGCTCACTACGAAAATCCGCCACAGCATCACCGTCCGCTAGTTCGACACTCTGCGACTACAGCCTAAGACGGAGTACCGACGAACCGACGTCAGACGATAGTGCCCGGCACGGCTCACCTAGTGCTTCTCGCCCGGTACCCCAACAATGAGAGCTCAACGGACTTGTTCGGGAGGCAACATGAGCGATTTCGATAACGTCCCAGAGCCGACCGCTTCGCAGGCGCGTACCTTCGGATGGACCTCCGCTGCGTGCGCGGTGTTGTCCACGGTTTGGGTGGTTGCTGTGCTGGTGATCTTGGGCGTAATGCACTCACCCAACCTTCTCATCTCCCTTTCCTTCGCCGCGGCAATAGGGGGCACCATCATCGCCTTCATCGGCGGTTTCGTGCTCGGGCGAAATCCGAAGTGACGTGCCCTTCCCGAAATTTCCCACACAGGATCAAGAGCGCGCCTTCGGCGCGCTAGGTGCGCTTCGATGGCAACGTTGCTGTGCACGGTCTGATGCGCGCCGCGCAGCCTACCCATGCTCGGAGGATCAATGGATAACCGCGGTCCCTCCTGGCCGGTATCTCTGGAGGGCTATCGCGACTTCCTCATCGCGTCCGGAAAGTCGGCCGGCACAGTCACATTGCGCCTTCACCACCTTCGTCGGTTCGCGCGAGCGCAGCAAGCCAATCCTGGACAGGTTCGTCCAGAGCACGTGGTCCGTTTCCTAGGTAAACCGAACTGGTCACCCAACACGCGTCGAGGCGTTAGAGCGAGCATGGTGAGCTTCTTCGGTTGGGCCCACCGAACGGGCGCGATCCCCAGTGATCCCACAACGGCGTTGCCCTCGTTGCCCGTACCACGGAGCGTCCCAAGACCTGCCGCTCGTAGGGCGGTAAATCAAGCACTCAAGAACGCCGACCCACGCGCGGCCTTGATGATTCGCCTTAGCGCCGACGCAGGCCTCAGCGCTATGGAAATTGCGACTTGCAGGTCGGCGGACATTGAGCAACACGACGGCGACTACTTTCTCCGGGTTCTCGGGAAGGCCGGCGGTATCCGCCTAGTTCCCGTACCTCCACCACTGGCCGGCGACATTCTCAGCAGTCCGGGAGAGTACCTATTCCCCGGGCGGATCGACGGGCACGTATCTGCGGCCTACGTAGTGAAATTGGTTTCGCGTGCGTTGCCGGCGGGCATGACGAGCGAGCAGCTGCGGCAAGCGTTTCTGACTTCCGCGACGGGGCGCCGGGTTCAGAGTTGGCGCGACGGCGGCCCGTACCACTCACCGGACGAGTCCGCTCTTCTTGAGCATCCAGCGCTTGCTGACAGTAAGGCTCTGCACCAGCACCTCCGCCGTATCGCACGCGACATCGACCGGGATCCGGCGGCAGCTATCTCTGAATGTAAGAACCTGCTTGAAGGCCTATTCAAACAAATACTGACGGACTGCAATGTGGAGTTCACACATCGCGACAGCATGCCGACGCTGTATGGCAAGGTCGCGCAGGCACTCACACTGGAGACGAACGCAGTCGACGGCCACCTCAAGGGGTCAGCTGCCGTTGCAACCGCCATGCAGGGCCTCGCATCCACAGTTCTCGGCATCACTCAAACCCGGAACGCGGTCGGGACAGGACATGGGCAACCGGACATCAGCCCCGCTGAACCGCGCCACGGCCGTCTCGCTTTCAACGCGACAGTCGCCGTCGTGGAGTTCGTAGTACAAACCTGGCAAGCGAAGCTCTAGCGCTCATCCCGAGGGGTCCCAGCGCTACTAGGCTTCGGGCCCTTTGTCTGAACCTGGAGCCAAGCGCTGGACGGCCCGAAGCCTAGTAGCGCTGGGAGTCGTACTTGTGAAGAACCGCCGTCAATTCGGGGCATTGCTAGTCAATAAGGCACAAGTCGCCCATACTGGGGTCATTCGCTCGCGGCGAACTGGTATCAATCACAACTGTCAATGTGTAAGTATGGAGCCATAACTCCCCACCGTCCTCCGGGACTGGTGGGGCTTTTTTTACCCCGGGGGGCCAATGCCGGACCTACGCGCCGCTGTGATCATCGACTACCAGAACGTTCACCTCGTTGGGTTGAACCTTTTCGAGCCGTATAAGGCACCGCACGAGTGTCTAGTGCATCCGCTGCATTTCGCTAATCAACTGGTGATCCGGCGCAATGGAAACCAGCGCCCCGGAATGGCAGACGCTGTACTGAGCAAAGTGCTGGTGTATCGCGGGCTGCCGTCCGCTGAGGTGGACGCCAAGCCGTACGCACGAAACCTGGCCCAGAAGGCGGAATGGGAAAGCGACCCTCGCGTCGCCGTTACCCACAGACCGCTCAAGTACACCTACCAGCGGACCGCCGATGGTCGAAAAGCAACTGACGTGTACGGGCGGCCGATCGTCACAGGCAAGCAAGAGAAGGGCATCGACGTGCTGTGCGCTCTCGCGCTTGTGCGCGAGGCTCAGAACGATGCGATCGACTTGGTGATTCTGGCCTCGCAAGACACCGACTTAGAACCGGCGCTGGACGCCGCTCTTGATTTGGGGACGGCAAAGGTGGAGACCGCGTCGTGGTTCGACGCGGCGAACTACAGGGCGAGTAAGGAAATCCGACCGGCCCGACCACGTCGCATCTGGAACACCCGTCTTACTGCCACGTCGTTCTGGACGTCCTACGACCAGAAAAACTACGACTGAACCACTCGGCGGGCGGGATCAGCTGCAAGTGCTGATGGCTGATCCTCAATTGGGCAGATACCCGTCGACCGTCCGAGCGCCCGAACCGTCCGGGCATCCCACCGAAGCCGTCAGCGTCGCCCCTCCGCTCCGGGCGTCAACCCTGCTGCGCATCCATAGGACTTCGGGGTTCACGCCCTCCGCTCACGGTGCTGTGCCTCTGGCTATCGGTGAGATGCCCTCGTTGACGGCGCAGCTAGCGTCCTAGGTCCGCCAGGCAATATCCGCAGAACTCCCGCCCATTAGGGCTGTCCTCAAGGTTCTTCGGGAAAACGACGTTCCCGCACGCGTCACACGAGCGGTAGCCCATGAGCTCGCACGTTCCACAATCCGCAGCAGCCATGATCGATCACCCCCTCACCTGGGTCACGGGAGCACCGCCGCACGGGCGACATGGATCCGCCGCAACAGCACAACCCTCGCGAGCCGCGCCCCCTCCTGCGGCCCGTGCGCCGGCGCGCGCTCGGCCGCCGGGGCGGCCTGCGCACGCGCCTCCGCCCAAGCGGCACGAAGCTGCCGTTGCAGCCCCCGCGTGAGGCCAGTGAACGACCAGCCGATTCGGTTTCGCGTTCGGCGTGACGCACTCACGACATGCGAACGCGACCCGTATCGGTCATGTACCCGACTGGCGCATTCCTCAGGTACGCACTCCCGACAGCAACGCATCCCACGAGCCGCCCGCGCCAATGCCGCCAGGTGCGCCCAGGCGAGGTTGCTCCCGCGCCCACCCATCGCCGCCCACGCCGTGTCCTTCATCACATAGTTGAGCGCCTTTGACAGGTACCAGATCGTCTTCGCCCCACCACCGTCCGCCCGGAAAGCCTTCGCATCCGCTTGGGGGCCCCACCCGACCACCCCTCCATCGACCCGGGACACCGCCTCGGCTGTCCGTGCCGCCTGACACAGCACCCGAGGATCGGGAGCCTCAGAGCGGTCGATCCGAACCAGCACATGCAGATGCAAGACACCGCGGTCCTGCCACTCCCGCACCAGGAAGAACTCCACCGACTCCCACCTGTCCCGGATCCGCCTGCGACTGCGATCCCACAACACGCTTGCATCCCGGTTCCACGCCACCTGACCCGCGTAGTCGTACGTCGCCGGATCGAGCGGGACACCACGAAGGCCGGCATCACGCAATTCGTGCAAGGCACCGCACCCACACCGCTTCGGCCGCGAGCCCTTCGAACGCGGCACCCGGTGCACGCGCCCGAACGACGGCGCGGTGAGCGTCAGCAGATAGAAGCGGTACCGCTCGGCCCGCCCATCAAAGACACCAGAGCGACCGATCGCTGCCCAGTCCCCCCGGTACAGCTCCGCGCACGACGGGCACGTCGAGCGCACACGAGAACCGCAGCGGACGAAGTCGCCGGACTTCCTCTTGTACGGGCGAACGCACCCGGAGGGACCCGTTTGGCCTTGTTCCATGTAGACGCCGCAGCATCAGCAGCACGCCTGAAAATCGAAAGGTCACCGGATCGATGCCGGTCGGAGCCACTTCGAAAAGGCCAGGTCATAGGCCACTTTCTCCCGCTTCACCTCCGGTCCCTTTCGATAGTCCGACCGGGGCGTAGAAGGTCGATAGCGCAGTACCTGCGCGTCGAGCGGCGTCCCGGCGCGTGTCGGCGTAGAGCTGCGTGACGGCGAGCGAGGAGTGACCCAGAACCGCCTGCACGTCGGGAGCCGATAGGCCCGCGATGAAAAAATTCACGGCGGCAGTGTGGCGAAGGTCGTGCCAGTGCAGCGGAGGCTCCCCTGTGGGGAAGGACTTGATGCGGTCCCGCAGCTTGTGCCAGCGGAGCGCCCTGCTGAGGTTCTGCGAATTGATGTGGCCACCTCGCGGCCCAGGAAAAAGCAAATCGTGGGGCGAACGGCCCCGCGTCGCCTCCAGCACTAGGGGAAGCAGAGGGTCAGCGATCGGCACGACACGAACCCGCCTCCCCTTGGTATGCCCCACGACAAGTTGCCCCGAAAAACCAGCGGAAGCGGTACGGGCCACTCGGATGGTCAGAGACTCCAGGTCCACGTCCGATACGCGCATGCCGGCCACCTCCCCCAACCGGCAACCGGTGAGGAGCATCGCGAGAACGAACCGGCGGTAGGGGCCGTCTTCAGGCAGGAAGCCAATAAGCCTCTGGACTTCTTCGAGGTTCAGAGCGCGTCCCGATGGGTCGGCGGCCTGATCCTTCGGGAGCTTCACACCCCGGCACGGATTAGTCGGGATCAAACGTGCCTGCACCGCGACGTCGCAGATATGGGAGAGCATCGAGAGGGCGTCGATCTTGGTCGACCTTGACCCCGACCACATAGAGAATGCCAGCTCCACGTCCAGAGTCGTCAGGTCCTCAACGTCGCGACCCCCAAGGAGCGGCGCGATCCGCCTCCGGTACGCAGAGAAGTATCCGCGAGCGGTCCCGCCCGAGACGCGCCCCCGAATCACTGGCCAATACCGGTCCAGGACCTCTTCGACTGTGGTCATTACGTCTCCGTTCTAGAACGACTCCACCTTAGACGGAGTCGTTCTAGATCTACAACACAACGCGCCGCTGCAGAGCGGACCTGCTCGATAACGCCTCGGCGAACGTCGGGGATCATCGCTACTCTGGCGTCGTGGCGAGAACCCCTGGCAGGCGAACCGACGAGCCGGACGACGACTCGGCGCGCGTGGACGAGGTGACCTTCTTCGAGGTGGGAATGCAGCTTCGCGAGCTGGCACGGCAGCTGTCTGACGTGAGCCAGTTGATTGACGACGAGGAGCTTCGCCGCCTCGCCCGACAGGTCGACGAAATCGGCGTGGACGAGCTGGATGAGGACGTAGCGCGTCAACAGTCCGACCGGCTGCAGCGGACCCTTATGGGGATGCGATCATTCCGCCGCAACTATGACTACTGGGAACGAGCGATAGCCGAATACGCACTTCGCTCTGGCATGACGCAGCGTGACGCGGCGCGACTTCTTGGCGTAAGCACTGCCACAATCAACCGTTGGAACCAGCACCCGGTGACGCGCGAGCGCAACGACTGATCCCTCTCCCGAAATTTCCCCTACAGGATCAAGAGCGCGCTTCGCGCGACGAAGCGCCCCGGCAGCACCGCCATGAAATACGGTACGCCGGGGCGCTCAGGAGTTACGCGACGGCGCCTCCGGCCTCAGTGTCCGGAAAACGAGCCGCAACGAACGCCTTGAACGACGCCAGCAGGTCCTGCTCGTTCTCAAACGCTCGCATAGTAACGCGGAGGTTTGTTATGCGGCCCCGACCGAGTCCTGCCTGCTTCTTGAGCCGGTCCTTGGGCGTCTTAATCAACTTGCCGTTCGATGCCAACACCGCCTGCTCCAACTGGGCAAATGACAGCACACTCGTCTCGTAGAAACGCCCGGCCGACATCAGCAAAGTCGGTCTCGCCCACCCCTTCGGAACGAGAAGCAGCGGCTTCCCATCGACGACAGGCAACGCGACCTGCTCCCGATCCCAAATGCGGTCCACCGGGTTCCAGACCTGCTTGCCATAGACCCGGACCTCGTGGTGGCCAGCCGTGAACTGAGGGTAGGCGTTCATCATCGACTCCGTAAACTTCGCCAACGGGCCGTAGATGATGCGCGTGGTCACGTCTGACGTGATGTCGCGGTCGACGCCGTCTACGAACAATGCGAGATCCTCGAGCTGACGGAGCACACTCACGCGCACCAACGCCTCAACATCGCTGACGAGGGTGTTCCAGATCCAGGAGCCGACAGTTTCGGCGCCACCATGCCCATGGAATCCCTCTGCAGCCATCCCCAGCCGCGTTTCCCACGGCTCGACAAAATGCTGCAGGAGACGCTGCCCATAAGCGTGGCTGGCAGGCGTACCAGCGATAACGCTTCCAGTCACCTCGTTGAAAAAGGTGTCAATGCACCGCAGTGCTCCGTCCGTGAACGGCTGCGGTGCACCCCGCAGCCGAATGGCATGCGGATCGACGTACAGCCGGTTGTCGACGTCCGTTTCAACGTCGACGAACGGCACAGGGCCGGCAATTCCGTAGTGCGAACTTACAGTGGGCATTTCTGCCCTCCTTCCTCGTAAGGACCCGAGGAAGAAGTCGAGACTACCTGTCTCATCAAACTTCGGTACGCTGGAGATGACCGACCAAGTCAATCGCCGCGCCCCCGGGCCGGTATCTGGCCTGGCTCCCTTCGTGCGGAGTCGGGCCAGAATTTTTTTAAGTCACTCTTCGGGCTCCTCTCGTTTCGCCCGGTTCCCCTTGACTTCGACGCTCGGACCCTTGAGGTCGATGCAGAGCATGCCATCTTGCTCATACGGCTTAAAGCGACGGCTAACGCTCGTATCGATCTCGAAGTATTGCGTGAAGGCTGTAGCCGACAAAATCACCTGCCCAGCGTCTCGCTGAGCCGATTGAGGACGAATCCCGTAGGCATGCGACTCATTCGAAGGGCGCATTGCGATGATCTGCTCCTCTGCGTCGAAAAGCAGCTCCACCGTTTCGGGCTCGCCGATCAGCTTGTGCGCAGCCTTGTTAATCGAGAAAATGCCGCGCTTCTGGATCGTTATACTCGGCGCCTTTGCAAGAGGCGCCATCCGCTTGTCGAAAACTTCGAATGGCATCCGTAACCCCCCTTTCGGTTCCCCTTCAGGATAACACGGTCCACCGACACTTCGACGTTCTCTATCGTTTCGATAATCGTCGTTATCTCCTGGCGCGATATCGCCGAGCACGCGGCCACTCCCCACACACGGACTCGAACGTATTAACCGGGCATCCCACCGCAGCCGCCAGCATCGGCCCTCCGTTTCGGGCGTCAACCCTGCTGCGCATCCGTCGGACTATGGGGTTGACGCCCTGCACTCCCGGGACGGTGCCTCTGGCTATCGGCGGGATGCCCTCGTTGACGGCGAAGCTAGCGCACCAGGTCGGCCAAGCAGTACCCGCACAGCTCGCGCCCCACAGGGCTGTTCTTCCGGTTCTCCGGGAACACAACGTTCGCGCACACATCGCACGAGCGGTAGCCCATGAGCTCGCAGGTTCCACAGTCAGCAGCAGCCATAATCGATCACCCCCTCCCCTGCCTCACGGGAGCACCGCGGCGCGGGCAACATCGATCCGTCGCGACAACTCCACCCGAGCAAGCTGCGCCCCCTCCTGCCGCTTGGGCGCCGACGCGTGCTCGGCCGCCGGGGCGGCCTGCGCGCGCGCCTCCGCCCAAGCAGCACGCATCCGGCGTTGCAGTCCGCGCGTGACGCCCGTGAACGACCACCCCGAGCGGTGCCGAGTTCGGCGTGACGCGCTGACCACATGCGAACGCGACCCGTACCGGTCATGTACGCGACTCGCGCACTCGTCCGGCGCACACTCCCGGGAGCAGCGCATGGCACGAGCCGCCAGCCCCAACGCCGCCAGGTGCGCCCACGCCAGGTTGCTGCCGCGCCCGCCCATCGCCGTCAACGCGGTGTCCTTCATCACATAGTTGAGCGCCTTCGACAGGTACCAGATCGTCTTCGCCCCATCGCCGTCCGCCCGGAACGCCGCCGCATCCGTCTGCGCCCCCCACCCGACAACACCTCCATCGACTCGTGACACGGCCTCCGCTGTCCGCGCCGCCTCGCGCAGCGCCTGTGGATTCGGAGCCTCAGGGCGCTTGATCCGGATGAGCGCATGCTGATGCAAGACGCCGCGGTCCTGCCACTCCCGCACCATGAAGAACTCCACCGACTCCCACCGGTCCCGAATCCGCTTACGCGTGCGATCCCAGAGCAGGCCCGCATCCCGGTTCCACGCCACCTGACCCGCGTAGTCATAAGTTGACGGCGTGAGCGGCACGCCTCGAAGCCCTGCGTCCCGCAGATCATGCACAGCACCGCAGCCGCACCGCTTCGCCCGGGCGCCCTGCGACCTCGGTACGCGATGCACCCGCCCAAACGACGGGGCCGTCAGCGTCAGCAGATAGAAGCGGTACAGCTCAACACGACCGTCGAAAACCCCTGAGCGCGCGATAGCAGCCCAGTCTCCGCGGTACAGCTCCGCGCAAGACGCGCACTTGCTCCGTACCCGCGATTGGCAACGAACCCAGTCGCCCGACCGCGTCTTGAACGGGCGCGCACAGCCACCCGCGCCGCCAGACTGTCTGTCGTTCTCTCGATCCAACTACTCCGCGGAGCAGCCATAACATGACTGAAAATCGAAAGGTCACCGGATCGATGCCGGTCGGAGCCACAGTCGTGAGGGAGTCGCTACGGCGGCTCCTTTCTCTTCTAGCCCGTACTGAAGTTTTCTAAGCCCGCAGTGAAGCCCACGGCAGAGAACGCCCGCTCGAATCACCCGGATCCGGTGCCAAGGATTCGGTGCACCTGCATCCGCGACAGGCCCGCAGCGGCGGCTATGGCGGTCACCTGGACACCCTCGGCTCGAGCGTGGGCGATTAGCCGATCACGCTCCTTAAGGAGCTCGGCCCGCCGCTGCGCGTTTGCCCGGAGCTGCGCGAGCTTGTCGTCAGCCACGCCGGCGTACCCGCAGAACGCTGACGAGCGCGACGATGGCTACGACGAACGTCGCAATGCTTGGGGAGGCGGTCAAGAGTTGCGGTTTGGTTTCCATTGAAGCCTCCGTACAAAGTCTGGAGATCGGCCCGTGGTGATAACTCCACCCGGAGGTTCTCCTTCAGCGCTTGCGCCTGCCCCTTGCTTGTGTCCCGCGCAGCCACCGGAAGGATCGGCGGATTGTAAGGCTGACTCCCGCGTCGAGGAGAGCGAGGACCTCGAAGCTTATCTGCCGGTCTCACTCCGGTACATCCCGTGTCCATGTTGACAGAGGGCGTGCATCTGCAAACGTGTGCTTGATGCCAGTCCGGGCCACCACCTGATCTCGCAGATCAGCTACCGACTCACGTGGCTCTCACCCCTCGACGTCGTCGGAGCAAAATCTAGCGTCCTTGCTCATGACCGTGATGTTTCAGGGAGGGGCATGCGGCGGCAGACTGGGCCGGTGAGCCCGGACCCGGCGGTTCACGGCAGCACAGGGAGGAGTCAGGATGAGCTTCTGTGTGGTTCGGGCGTTCATCTCACTCGATGGCGTGGTCGAGGCGGGTGGCCTCGCTCCGGCGGCGAGTGACCCGGCGGCGCTGCAGTGAGCACCTGGGCGCTCTGGCCGAGCATCGCAGGGCTCGCGGTCTCGATCGTCGCGCTCGTGCTCGCCGGCTCACGCCTCGCCCGCACGGCGGATGCGCTGGCCGACCGCACCGGCATGGGCAAGGCGGTGGCTGGGGCCCTGTTCCTCGGTGCGGTGACATCGCTGCCAGGCATCGTGACGACTGCGACCGGTGCCTTCGAGGGCGACGCAGCATTCGCGCTGGCGAACCCCATCGGGGGTGTCGCAGTGCAAACGGTCTGGCTGGCGATCGCCGACCTGCTGTACCGGAGGGCGAACCTGGAACACGCCGCAGCGTCGTTGGAGAACCTGCTGCAGTCGCTGGTACTGGTGGCGCTCCTGGCGCTCCCGGTCGTCGCGTACGCCACTCCGGAGCTGACGCTCGGATGGGTGCATCCGGTGACGCTGCTGCTGCCGCTGCTCTACGCGTACGGTCTCGTCCTGGTCCGCCGGATGCACGAGGCACCGATGTGGTCCCCCGCGATGACGTCGGACACCCGCGAGGACGATGATCAGGATGCGAATCCGCGCTCGACGTCCAGGCTCTGGGGCACCCTGGCGCTGCTCGCGCTCATCGTCGGCGTCACGGGCTGGGTCATCGGTCAGGCGGGACTCGGGCTCATCGCCGCCACGGGGTGGCCAAGCGGGGTCACCGGTTTCACGGTCACCACCGCCATCACCTCGCTGCCGGAGCTGGTCACCCTGATCGCCGCGATCAGGATGGGGGCACTCACCCTCGGGGTGGGGAACATCATCGGCGGGAACGTCTTCGACACGCTGCTGATCTTCGTCGCGGACGCCGCGTACACCGAAGGCAGCATCTACCAGGCTGCCGGCAGCCCCAGCCTTGTGCTGCTCGGCGGCACGATCCTCATGACCACGGTGCTCACCGCCGGGCTCCTGGTTCGGGAGCGCAGGGGCATCGGATTCGAGGGCGTCGCGATTCCGGCCGTCTACGCAGGCACGATCGCCCTGGCGCTGTCGACCACATGACGCCTCGCGCCTCGTTCCGCCGGGGCTCGGCGGATGCGCTCAGGCGGTTTCTGCGCCCGCCCGTGAGGTGAGCTCGAGGGTGACGGCTCCGTGCCGGGTCACGCTGAGGCTGAACGCCGACAGCGGGAACACGACGAAGAACGCGGCTCCGACGAACTCGCCCAGCTCCTCCAGATTGAGCAGGAGGAAGCGTCCCATCGTGCCGCTGTCGAGAAGTGGCAGCCCGGCCCCGGCCAGCGCGTCGACTCCGACCGCGCCGAGCACGTAGCAAGCGCCGCCGATGGCGAGCAGCACCTTCGGCACACGCGGCAGGGGACGCACGAGGAGCAGGACCGCGACAGCGACTACGAGCGCCACCGGGATCAGGATGAGCATCCACTCGATGGATGTGAAGGGATCAGCGCCGAACAGCGCCCGCCACGCATGCTGGATCCGGTCATGCACCCTGGTGAACTCGTCGACGGACATGGCAAGGAACAGCACGGCCATCACAGCCCAGCGGAACGCGCCCGACTCGCCCGTCGCGCGGTGCACGATGCCCACGGCGGCGGAGAAGACGCCGGCGAGCGCGAGCAGCGTGGTGCTCCACCAAGTCGGGAGGTTGGCCTCCCCATTCACGTCGATGTAGTTGCGGATCGGGGAACCAGCGAAGCTCACATCATGGCCGAGCACCCATGGCGCCAGCAGGGACGCCGCGACGAGGAGCGCTCCGACCGCGGCCAGCAGCCACAGCAGGCGGCGCCACCAGTGCGGATGAGGTTCGCCGTCGATACCCATCCTGTGAGCCTATCCATGCCCTCCCTGCCGCGGCCCGCGCAGCCATTGCGCCCTTCCGGGGATCGCGATGCGGCGGGCAGACTAGGCGCGTGACCCAGAGCCGTCCGTGGGTGCTGCACGTCGACCTCGACCAGTTCATCGCCGCCGTCGAGGTGCTGCGGCGCCCAGAGCTCGCGGGCAAGCCGGTGATCGTCGGCGGACGCGGCGACCCGACCGAGCGCGCCGTGGTGTCGACCGCCTCCTATGAGGCCCGTGAGTTCGGGGTCGGCTCCGGGATGCCACTGCGCCTCGCGGCGCGGAAGGCGCCGGAGGCGATCATCCTCCCAGTGGACGCCGAGGCCTACACCGCCGCGTCCGCTGAGGTGATGGCGACGCTGCGGGCCCAGCCCGGAGCCGTCGTGCAAGTGCTGGGCTGGGATGAGGCGTTCGTCGGCATTCAGACCGACGATCCGGAGGGCTACGCCCGAGGGCTGCAGCGGGCGGTGCTCGACCGGACCCGGCTGCATTGCAGCGTCGGCATCGGCGACAACCTCGTCCGGGCCAAGAATGCGACGCAGTTCGGCAAGCCGCGCGGGATGTTCCGCCTGACGGCCGACAACTGGCTCGAGGTGATGGGCCACCGGCCGACGATCGAGCTGTGGGGCGTCGGCAGCAAGATCGCCGGCCGCCTGGCGAAGCACGGCATCAACACCGTCGCTGAGCTCGCCGCCATCACCCCGGAGAGCCTGGTCGCCGAATTCGGTCCGAAGATGGGGCCCTGGTATGCGCAGCTCGGCCGCGGCGACGGCACGCACGTGGTCGACGACACACCGTGGGTGGCGCGCGGACACAGCCGCGAGACGACGTTCCAGCAGAACCTCACGGAGCCCGCGCAGGTGGAGGACGCGGTGCAGAAGCTGGTCGATCAGGTGCTGAAGGACGTCGCGGCGGAAGGGCGGCCGGTGATCGGCCTGACGCTCAAGGTGCGCTACGCGCCGTACTTCACCAAGACGTTCCAGAAGAAGATCCCCGAGACGTTCGACCGCGACGCCGTCCTCACCGGCGCGCTGGCGCTTGCCGGCAGACGAGAGCCCGACCGGCCCATCCGGCTGCTCGGGCTCCGGGCCGAGATGCCGATGCCCGACGACGCCCGGGAGGGGCACACGCCGACGCGCAGCGGCTGGTGAGCACGAGAGAAGGGAAGGCGATGGCAGAACGCACCGAACGGACGATCATGCGGATCTGGAGCGGGAAGATCCGAACAGTGGACCGGGAGGTGTATGCGGCGTATGTGGATGAGACCGGCATCCGGGAGTACCGGAGCACGCCGGGGAACCTGGAGGCGTACCTCCTGCTCCGCGACCTGCCCGACGGCGTGACCGAGATCCTGGCCGTGTCGCACTGGGAGTCCCGGGCTGCGATCGAGGCCTTCGCGGGCCAGGACATCGATCGAGCGGTGTACTACCCGGAGGACGATCGGTATCTGGTCGAGCGGGACGAGGTCGTGCGCCACTTCGAGGTGGTGCCGCCCGCATAGGCGGCTGTTCGGGAACCGCGTTGCGCTACCGTGACATCGGTTGCGCAACCACACCCGTGCCGGTCCTCGAGAAAGGTGGCGCATGCGTCCGCTTCCCGTCTCGACGCCCGCGGAACGCGCAGCGATCGGTCGGCGCCTGCGATCGACCCGGCAGTCGAAGCACCTGACGATCGAGCAGGTCGCGAGCTCCACCGGGCTGACGAAGGGGTTCATCAGCCGCATCGAGCGCGACCTCACCTCACCGAGCGTGTCCACCCTCATCCAGCTGTGTGATGTGCTCGGCATCGACATCGGATCGCTGTTCGCCTCCACCGACGCGCAATACGTTCCCCTGGAGTCGGCCCCGAAGATCGATCTCGGCGGTGTGAACGCGGTCGAACGGCTGGTGAGTCCGCGCCGGGAGGAGCGGGTGCAGGTGGTCCGCTCGCGGGTGGGACCGGGCGGCAACGGCGGCGCGGAGTTCTACACGGTGAGCGCCGAGCTCGACCTCGTCCACGTGCTGGAAGGTGCGATCCGGATCGCGTTCACGGACGCCGAGTGGACGCTTCGCGCGGGGGACTCGCTGACCTTCGATGGCCGGCAGCCGCACAACTGGTGGGCCGATGACACCGTGGGCGCCGACCTTATCTGGGTGCTGCTGCCCGGCTCGGGCACCGGCCCGTCCTGAACGCGACCAGACGCGCGGCGCCGTCCGTCTCGCCCCTTGACGGCGGCGCTCGTGCGGGAATATCTTGACGGCAAGTTTCCTATGCCGCCACTGAAAGTTGTCCACCATGCAACACGAGCCGGCTAGCGGTCCTCACGACGCTGACGTGGCCGGGATCCGCGGGCCCGTCGACGCCAGCGTGGTGCCGCGGTTCGCGGGCATCGCGACGTTCGCCCGGCTGCCGCGTCTCGATGAGGTGGGCCGAGCCGATGTGGCCATCGCCGGAGTGCCGTTCGACTCCGGGGTGAGCTACCGGCCCGGCGCCCGGTTCGGGCCGTCGCACGTTCGCGAGGCGTCGCGGCTGCTCCGCCCGTACAACCCCGCGCAGGACGTCTTCCCGTTCGGCTCCCAGCAGGTCGCCGACGCGGGTGACATCGCGGCGAATCCGTTCGACATCGCCGAGGCGGTCGGCCAGATCGAGGCGGGCGCGGTGGCCCTCGCCGAGCATGCCGACCGGCTGCTCACGATCGGCGGGGACCACACCATCGCGCTTCCGCTGCTGCGCGCCGTCTCCCGGAAGCACGGCCCCGTCGCGGTGCTGCACTTCGACGCGCATCTCGACACCTGGGACACCTACTTCGGCGCGCCCACCACGCACGGCACACCGTTCCGCCGGGCGTCGGAGGAGGGGCTGATCGACCTGACCGCGAGCATGCATGTCGGCATCCGCGGTCCCCTCTACGCGAAGAGCGACTTGGAGGACGACGCGCGGCTGGGGTTCTCGATCGTCACGAGCGAGTACCTCGAGGAGCACGGGGTCGCCGCGGCGATCGACCGGATGCGAGCGCGGATCGGCGACGCGCCGGTCTACATCTCGATCGACATCGACGTGCTCGACCCCGCGCACGCGCCGGGAACGGGCACGCCGGAGGCCGGGGGGATGACGAGCCGTGAGCTGCTCCGCATGCTCCGCGCGCTCGACGACCGCAGCATCGTCGGCGCGGACATCGTGGAAGTGGCACCCGCGTACGACCACGCCCAGCTCACCGCGATCGCGGCCAGCCACGTGGCCTACGAGCTGCTCAGCGCGATGGCGCCTCGATCGACGCAGGATCGCGAACCGCAGCACTGACACCCGTTCCCGAGCAATGGAGCCGCAATGACCGACCCGGCCGAGCCGACCGCCGCCGACGTGCTGGCGGCCGCGTCCGCCATCGTCGACGCCTTCGCCGCCACCGACGGCGACCGCTACTTCGCGACGTTCGCTCCCGACGCGACCTTCGTGTTCCACACGGAGGCCGAGCGCCTCCCGAACCGCGCCGCCTACGAGCGGATCTGGGCCGGCTGGGTGGGGAGCGGTTGGCGCGTGATCTCGTGCACCTCCAGCGACCCGCTTCCGCAGACCTTCCCGGGCGGAGCGGTGTTCACACACACGGTGGACACCACCGTCGACACCGGCGAAGGGACCGAGTCGTACCGCGAACGGGAGACCATCGTCTTCCGCCTGGCCGCCGGCACGGACGCCACGGGCTCCGGTCTGGTCGCCATCCACGAGCACCTCTCGCCGATGCCCGCCGCCTCGGATTGACCCGCCGATCGACACGACAGGAGAACCCAGCAATGTCGCTCTACTCCCGCCTCGACCATTACCTCGAGGAACACTCCGATGACGCCGGCCCAGTGCGCGGCCACCTCACCCTCCCCCGCATCGGGATGATCTGGCTCGCCGCCAACCTCGTCGTCACGACGCTGCTCACCGGCACCCTCTTCGTGCCCGGCGTCGAGTACGGGCTGGTGGTGCTGCTCATCGTCGTCGGCACGCTCATCGGCGCCGCGGTGCTCGTGACGGTCGGCAACATCGGCACCCGCACAGGTCTGCCCACCATGGCCCTCACGCGTGGACCGTTCGGCACGCGCGGCAGCCTGCTTCCGGTGACCGCCAACGTCGTCATCCTGATGGGGTGGAGCTGGGTGCAGGCGATGCTCGCCGGCATCGCTCTCAACTTCATGGTCGAATCGGTCACCGGGTTCTCCAGCCCGGTCCTCTTCGCGGTGCTGTGCCAGACCCTGGTCGTGCTGCTCGCGATCTTCGGCCACACCGGCATCGCAAAGGTCGAGCCATGGCTCGCCGTGCTCATCCTCGGCATCATCGCCTACATCTTCGTCGTCGCGTTCTCGACCTACACCCCCGCCCAGTTCGCGTCGATCCCCGCCGACCCGACGTTGGGGTACACGCCCATCCTGGTGCTCGACATCGTCATCGCGACCGCCATCTCGTGGACCGTGCTCTCGGCCGACTTCAACCGGTTCGCGCGATCGGGCAAGGCCGGAATCGTGGGGTCCGGGATCGGCTACACCCTGTCGACCGTGATCTCCATGACCGTCGGCGCGACCGCGATCGCATTCGTTCTCCTCTCGGCCGGTGAGGCGATCCCGTTCGACCCGGTGACGATCGTCGCCCCGTTCGGTGCGCCGCTCGCTCTCGTCATCTTCCTCTCCGTCATGGCGACCAACACGATGGTGGTCTACGGCATGGTCACGACGGTTGTGAACGCCGTGCCCGGCGTTCAGAAGCTGAAGTTCCTGCCCACCGCCCTCATCCTCGGGGTGATCTCGATCGTCGGGGCGACCTGGTTCGGGCTGCTCGAGCAGTTCACCACGTTCCTGGTGACCATCGGGGCGCTCTTCGCACCCGTCTTCGCGATCATGATCGTCGACTACTACATCGCGAAGCGCGGCGTCTACACGGCCGACATCCTCCGCGCCCGCGAGGGCCGCTACTGGTATCTGGCCGGTGTCAACTGGGCGGCCGTGGCCGTCTGGCTCATCGGCGCGGTCGCCGCCTACGTGTTCACCTACCTGTGGCCGACGCCGATCGGGGCGACCATCCCCGCGTTCCTGCTCACGTTCGTGCTGTATCTGCTGGTGTCGATGCGGGAGCGCTCGTCCGCACCCGCCGGGCGAAGCTCACATCTGCTGGATGCCGAACGGACACCCGCGCCGCATGCGTGACCTGAGCCACCCGCTCACCACCGGCATGCAGGTCTACCCCGGCGACCCGGCGGTGGACCTGCAGCCGGCGCTGGAACTGGACCGCGACGGGGCGGCGGTGACCGCGCTGCACCTCGGCTCGCACTCCGGGACCCACGTGGATGCGCCTGCGCACACCGTCGCCGGCGGGCGGACGATGGATGCCGTCCGCCTCGACGAGCTGGCGGGCGACGCGCTGGTCATCCACGTGCCGGGGCTCGCCCACCACGCCGTCATCGGGGTCGACGAGCTCGGCGCTCTGCCCGATCGGGTTCCGCCGATCGTGGTGATCGACACGGGGTGGGCGCAGCACTTCGGCTCGGAGCGGGCGCTCTCCCATCCGGCAGTCGGGGTGGAGGCGGCCCGGCTGCTGCTCGAGCGCGGCATGCGGGTGCTGTGCGTCGACACGCTGAGCCCTGACCCGACCGACGCGGCCGGGGTGGCGGACTTCCCGGTGCACCAGCTGGTGCTCGGGGCCGACGGGCTGATCGTCGAGAATCTCGCCGCGGTCAGCGACCTGCCGTCGCAAGTGCGGATCGGCATCTTCCCGCTCCGGCTCGCCGGCGACGGGGCGCCCGTCCGCGCCGTCGTGTTCGACGATTGACGCCCTCCCCGCTCCTCACGGCTTGACGACGGCCACCCCCTGGGGCGGCAGCAGCAGGCCGGATGCGTTCGACCCGGTGAGGAGGTCTGTGCCGGCAAGCCGCAGCTCCGCGTCGGCGGATCCGTGGTTGATGGCGAACACCAGGTCCCCGCGGCGGACCACCTCGACCTGCTCCCCGTCGGTCGCCGGCGCGGCAATCGGGACGCCCGCCGCGTCGATGACGTTGGAGACGAACAGCCGCAGCACCGCCGGATCAGGCAGCGTCGCGAGGTAGAACGCGGTCCCCTCCCCCGCCGCCCGTCGGGTCACGGCCGGGCACCCCGCGAGCGGCCCCTCGGTGAACGTCGCGAGCACCTCGGCGTCGTCGACGCGCACGTACTCGCTCCAGACGCTTCCGGCCCCGGCACCGCCGAGGAACTCGCCGTCGAACAAGACCGGCGGCGCCGGCTCGCGGCCGGTGTTCCGTAGGTCGGGCGGCGCCGGCGGGGCGAACTCCTCCACCCGCACGCCGAGGGTCCGCCGCAGCGGCTCGCCGAGATACCCGCCGAGCCGCACGTGCAGCTGCTCGTCGGTGATGGCGGTGCCGAAGCCGACCACGAGCGAGCCGCCCGCCTCCGCGAAGGAGGCCAGATTCTCGACCTGCGCGTCGGTGGCGACGAAGTGCGTCGGTGCGACGACGACCCGATACCCGGACAGATCCCCCTCGGCACGCACGAAGTCCACCGTGAGGCCGAGCGATGTGAGGGCCTGGTGCCAGGCGAAGAGGATCTCGACGTACGACACGGCCGTCGGCGACGCGGGCTGCTCGACTGCCCACCAGCTGTCCCAGTCGAGCGTGATCGCCACGCTCGCGCGAGTCCGGCTTCCCCCGAGACCCACCTCGGCCCCGGAGAGCCGCCGCAGCTCTCCACCCAGCTGCTCGATCTCCCGCCATACCCGGGTGTCCGTGCCCCCGTGCGGCACCATCCCGGAGTGGAACTTCTCCGACCCGGCCTGAGACTGCCGCCACTGGAAGAACAGGATGCCGTCGGCGCCGCGCGCCACGGACTGGTACGACCACGCGCGCATCTGACCCGGCACCTTCGCGGCGTTGTGGGCACGCCAGTTCACCGCGCTCGGGGACTGTTCCATGAGCAGCCACGGCGCGCCGCCGCCGAGCGAGCGCATCAGGTCGCGGACCATCGCCGCGTACGCCGGCGACCGTGGATCGGCCGGGTCGGGATACGTGTCATCCGAGATGACGTCGATGTGCGGGGCCCAGCGCCAGTAGTCGACGGGCTTGAAGAAGCCCATGAAATTGGTGGTGATGGGCACGTCGGACGCGGCCCGGATCACCTCCACCTCCGCCTGATAGCAGGCGAGCAGCTCGTCGCTCGAGAACCGGTCGAAGTCGAGCAGCTGCGTCGGGTTGCGGAACGTCGGCGCCGCACGCGGCGGCTCGACCTCGTCGAACGAGTCGTACCGCTGCGACCAGAACGCCGTGCCCCAGGCCCGGTTGAGGTCCTCGATCGCGCCATACTTGGCCTGGAGCCAGCTCCGGAACGCGGCGGCCGACACCTCGCAGTAGCAGTGGCTGACGTGACAGCCGTACTCGTTGTTCACGTGCCAGAGCTCGAGTGCAGGATGTGCCGCGTACCGCTCGACGAGCGACAAGACGAGCCTGCGTGCGTGCTCCCGGTAGACGGGAGAGCTCGGGCAGTAATGCTGACGGCTGCCGACCTCCAGCCGCACGCCGGTCTCCGTCACCGGCAGCATCTCCGGATGCCGCCTCGCCAGCCACGGCGGCGGCGACGCGGTGGCGGTCGCCAGGTCGACCCGGATCCCGCCGGCGTGCAGGGTGTCGAGCACGTCGTCCAGCCAGGCGAAGTCGTACTCCCCTGGGCGCGGCTCGAGCCGCGCCCAGGAGAACACGCCCACCGTGGCGAGGCTGATGCCGCCGCGCTGCATGAGCCGCACATCCTCGTCCCACAACTCGCGAGGCCACTGCTCCGGGTTGTAGTCCCCGCCGTACCAGATCGTCACGATCGTCCCCCCTCGACCGGCAGGCACATGGCCGACCGGCTCATCCCTTCACCCCGCCGGTCGCGAGCCCCGACTGCCAGTACCGCTGCAGGAAGAGGAACGCGATGATCAGCGGAAGGATCGACACGAACGACCCTGTGATCACGGTCGAGAACAGCGCCTGCGATCCGCCGCCGGCGTTCGCCGCGGACTGCAGCTGCGCCAGCCCGACGGTGATCGGGTACAGGTCGGAGCTGTTCAGCATGATGAGCGGCAGGAAGTAGTTGTTCCACGTGGCCACCAGCGTGAACAGGAACACCGTGACGAGGCCCGGCCCGAGCAGGCGCAATCCCACCTGCCAGAAGATGCGGAACTCCCCCGCCCCGTCCACCCGAGCGGCTTCGATCAGCCCGTCCGGAATGGCGTCGGCCGCGTAGACCCGCATGAGGTACACGCCGAACGGACTCACCAGCGACGGCACGATGACCGCCCACGGGGTGTCCGTGAGGCCGGCCGACGAGAACAGCAGGTACGTCGGCAGGGCCAGCGCGGTGAGGGGGATCATGACGGCGCCGAGCGTCAGGCTGAACAGGATCTTGCTGCCCGGGAAGCGGTACTTCGCGAACGCATAACCCGCCATCGTGGCCAGGAGCGTTGCGCCCACGGCCGAGACGACCGCGTAGAAGACGGTGTTCAGCAGCCACCGGGCGAAGATGCCGCCCCGGACGGTGAACAGCGTCTCCAGGTTCTCCTGCAGCGAGAATCCCCCACCGAACCACAGGCCGAAGGTGGCGAACAGGGACGAGTTGTCCTTCGTGGATGACACGAAGAGCCACCAGAGGGGCAGCACGAAATACAGCACAGCCAGCCACAGCAGCACGGTGAGCAGCGTGCTGCGCCGCCGCTCTGGTGCGTACTGGCGCCGCGGGCGCTCCTGAGCCGTCACCTCCTCGACGGGAATGGTGGCGCGGGCCTCGATCGAGCTCATGACAGTCCCGCCTCTCGACGCTCGCGTCGCTGCTCCGTGAGCTGGACGACGTACGACACGATCGCGATGACGATTCCCAGCAGGAACGCGATCGCGGCGGCGTAATTGAGCTCACGGTTGATGAAGGCGAGGTTGTACGCGTAGTAGTTCGGCGTGAACGAGTTGGTGATGGCATCCGGTGCGATGGCGTTCAGCAGGCTCGGCTCGTTGAAGAGCTGGAACGATCCGATGATCGAGAAGATCACGGTCAGCAGGATGGCGGGCCGGATGGCGGGGATCTTGACACTCCACGCGACACGGAACTGGCCCGCACCATCGATCTCCGCCGCCTCGTACAGCTCGGAGGGGATCGACCGCAGCGCGGCGTACATGATGATCATGTTGTAGCCGATGAACTCCCACGTGACGATGTTCATCATCGAGCCGAGGATGTTCGCCGGCGACAGGAAGTCGGGTGTCCCGAATCCGACGGCGCGGGAGATCTGGGCGATCGGACCGAAGTCGGGACCGTACAGGTAGCCCCACATCAGCGTCGCGACGACCGCCGGCACGGCGTACGGCATGAAGATGAGCAGCCTGGCCGCCTTCGATCCGCGAGCACGACCGGTGTCGAGCGCGAGGGCGAAGAAGAGTGCCAGGCACAGCATGATCGGCACCTGAATGATCAGGAACAGGGCCACCCGGCCGAGGCCCCCGAGGAAGGCGCTGTCGGTGACCGCGCGGATGTAGTTGGTGAGGCCGGAGAACACCTCGCCGCCGATGAGGCGACTCTCGAAGAGGCTCAGGTATCCCGAGTAGATGAGGGGCACCACGAGCATCGTGAGGAACACGACGAAGAACGGGAGCACGAACAGGTACGCGGCGATGTTCTGCTTGCGCCTGGTAGAGCTGGTGTGGCGTTTCGGCGGCGGGGCGGATGGCGGGCGCTCGACGTTGAGCGCCGGAGTGTGCGACACAGCGGCTCCTTCTTCCTATGGATGGTCGCTCTCTGGGGTGAGGCCGTGGACCTCGGGGGATCGGGGCGCCGCCGATGCGGTCCGGCGACGCCCCGTCGCGGGTCACTCGACGGTGAAGCCCTGGTCCTCCGCGTAGCTGACGAGCTGGTCCTGCCACTCGTCGAGCGCGGCGGCGATGTCGCCCTTGTCGGCGACCACCGTGCCGATCGTCTCCTCGTAGCTGGAGTACACGTAGTCCATGAACGGCAGCCACTCGAACTCGGTGTCGACGGTCTCGGAGATCTCAGCGAAGAGCTGATTCACCTGCTGCCCGCCGTAGAACTCGGACTCCTGCTCCAGGAACTCCTGGCTCTCCAGCACCGACAGCTGCGGCGGGTACAGGAACTGCTCCGTCGCCAACGTCATCGCCGACTCCTCGTCGTGGTTGATGAACTTCGCCAGCTCGTACGCGGCGATCGGGTTCTCGCTCGACGCGAGCACCGCGTCCGCGGACCCGCCCCAGTTTCCGGCGACGTTCTCACCCTCGGACCACTGGGGCAGCGGAGCCGCGCGCCAGAGCCCCGACGTGCCTTCCGCGGTGCCCTGCAGGAAGATCGGACCCCAGGCGGCGGTCAGCCACCCGGCGTACTTGCCGTTGGCGAGACCCTGATACCACTGGTCCTGGAAGTCCACATCGACCGAGACGAGGTCCTCCTGGATCAGCTCGGTCCAGTACGCCGCAACCTCCTTCGCCTCCGCGCTGTTGACGTTGATCGACACCGTCTCCTCGCCGTCGTAGCCGAACGGCTTCGCGCCGCGCTGCCACATGAAGCCGATCATCTGGCCGGCCTGCGTCGCACCGAGGTTGGAGATGAACGAACCGGTCTCGTCCTTCACCGCCCGCGCGGCCTCCGCATACTCTTCCCACGTCGCGGGCGGCTCGTCGATGCCCGCCTCCGCGAAGATGTCTTCGCGGTAGAGGTGACCCATCGGTCCCACGTCCTGCGGGATCGCCCAGACCGCTTCTCCAGGCGCGACCTGCTGCCAGGCCCAGTCCACGAAGTCGCCGGAGATGTCACCGGCGCCGTACGGCGACAGGTCGAGGAGCGACTCACTGAGCACGAAGGACGGGATGTACTGGTACTCCACCTGTGCGACATCCGGGGCCCCCTCGCCCGCCTCGAGCGCGCTGCGGAGCTTCTGGTAGTGCGGCAGCCCCTGCCCGACGTTCTCGACGGTGACGTCGATCTCGGGATACGCCTCCTCGAAGAGGGCCACCTGGTTCTCGATGTCGGGGACCCAGGTCCAGAAGGTGAGTTCGGTGGGCGTGCTCAGTGCCTCTTCGCGCTGCTCGTCCGTGATCGCCTCGCCACCTCCGCCGCCACCGCCGCCGCCACCCCCACCGGGTGAGCAGGCTGTGAGGACGACGACTCCCGCGACGACGAGGGAGCCCAGCTTCGCTGCTGTTCTTGATGCTGACATTTCGTACCTTTCTGTTTTCCGTTCGTTCGTTCCGACGGTCGCCCCGACCGGGGCGCTCAGTTCTCCCCGAAGACCTCCACGGCCCACGGGTCGAGCGAGATGGTGGCGCCGGCGCTCACCCGAGCCCCGCCGGCGCTGTTGGTGAGGTCGACGGGCGCGACGGCGGTCGCCGCACGCTCGGACCAGTTGTGCAGGAACCAGAACCGGGTTCCGGACGCCGCGACGCCCGACGACACGGTCACCGTCGGGTCATGCGACCAGCTGCCCGCGATCGGATCCTGCACCAGCCACGACGCGACGTCCCGCGCGAGCTCGCGGTTCGGCAGCGTGCCGACATAGGTGATGCGGCCGGAGCCGACGGCTCTCGTGGTGACGGCCGGGGAGGCGCCGTGGACGTGATGCACGTAGCGCGCGAGCGGCTCCGCACCGTCGAGCTGGAGGGCGTCGACCCAGGCGGTCCCGGCCGCACCGTCGGAGAGCTGGAAGCCGTTCTCAGCTTCCACCGCGACGGGCTCCGCGATGTTGGAGTACTCGTCGTACCAGACGCCGGCGGCGTCGGCGAAGCGTCCTGGGGCGACCTCCTTGCGGGCGCGGGCGAGCTCGTCGCCGTACCCGGTGCGGATGCCGAGCACGAGGTGACCACCGGCTTCGGCGTAGGCGCGGAGGAACTCGAGCTGCGCGTCGGTCGCGACGTAGAACGCGGCGGCGACGACGACCGGGTGCGCGTCCACGAATGCTTCGACGTCTGCTCCGTCGAGCGCGTTCGCATGGACGAGGCGCGCCTGGAGTCCCGCCTCGAACGCGCCGCGGGCGAAGGTGTCGAGAATGCGGAGGTACGAGCCGGCATCCGGATTGCCTGCGGCATCCGGAAGCGGCGGGTAGGAGTCGAACGACCACTTCGTGTCGTTGGAGTAGAGGAAGGTGATGTCGGCGTCCGGCACGTAGCCGGCGAGCTGCGGGCCGAGCTCGCCGAGCAGCGCGCCGAGCTCCGCGGCCTCCCGGTAGAGACGTCCGGGCCGCTGGCTGTGCGGCAGGATCCCGCCCCAGTAGGTCTCGACGCCGAAGTGCAGCGTGTGCCAATGCCAGTACTCGATCATGGTGGCGCCGCGGGCGATCAGCGCCAGCGCCGCCTGTGCCAGCTGCCCCGGATAGGGCGGCAGGTTCTGCCACGGTCCGCCGATCGAGCTGGCCGCCGTCTCGGTCACCAGGTACCGGCTGTGCGTCGTCGCGTACATGCGGTCGCCCTGCCCGAACAGCGCCCACACGCCGGTGGTCCACCACCGTGCGGTCCGGGGCATCTCCTTCTCCACCGCGAGGCCGTCCTGCATCAGGTAGTACGGATTGCCGGCGACGACGTCGAGCGACTCGACCAGGCGGTCGTCCTCGACCGGGAGCCGCTCGTAGGAGATGCAGGTCATGACGAACTGGGTGTCGCTCGCGTATTCGTTCGCGAGCCGCGACTGCCAGGCGATGTAGTCGTTCACCAGCTTGGCCTGGAACCGGCGCCACTCGAGCTGGTACTGCGGCATCGCATTGCCGTCCGGTGTCCAGAGCTCCTCCCACTCGGCGATGCGGTGCGACCAGTAGACGAGTCCCCACTCCTCGTTGAGGGTCCCGACGTCTCCGTACTTCTGCCGGAGCCACTCGAGGAACGCGGCGAACGTGTGCTCGTTGTGGATGAGGTGTGCGCCAGGCTCGTTGTCGACCTGGAACCCGATGACGGCGGGGTGGGACGCGTAGCGCTCGAGGATCTTGCGGATCACCCGCTCGGCGTAGGGCAGGAACTCCGGATTGGTGAAGTCGACCTCCTGACGCGCGCCCCAGCCGATCCGGGAGCCGTCCGCCCGTTGGATCGCGAACTCCGGATGCTTGGTCTGCAGCCACGGCGGGATCGCATACGTCGGGGTGCCGAGGATGACGCCGATCCCGCGGTCGTGGGCGCCGTCGAGCACCGGTTGCATCCAGTCGAGGTCGTACTCGCCGTCGCGCGGCTCCCAGGTGGACCACACCGACTCACCGACGCGGATCACGGTGAAGGCCGCCTCAGCCATGAGATCGAGATCCCGGTCGAGCGTTCCCCCCTCCTGATACTCCTGGTAGTAGGCGGCTCCGAAGAGGATTCGGCCTTCCAGTGCGGATGCTGTGGGGCGGAACTCGCGCATGTGACTCCGGTGTCGTGTGCTGGGGAGAAGCTCGGTACAGCCGAGCTCGAGCCGAACATGTTTTCGACAACATGACGGCATATCAAGCATGTTGTCGATAACATCGCCTTGTCAAGCATCAATCGCCTGGGACTGTATTCGCTATCGTTGGGCCTCGGCGCCACCGTTCGAGCGGGAAGGATCGGCATTGGTCAACGCAACTGGGCCGCTCGAGCCGTCCATCCGACCGGCGCCCTTCAAGGCCGCCACCATCTACGACGTCGCCCAGGCGGCCGGGGTTTCCCATCAGACGGTCAGCCGCTTCCTCAAGGGGTTCGACGGCATCCGCCCGGAGACGCGGCAGAAGGTCACACGAGCGCTCGACGAGCTCGGATACCGGCCGAACCTGACCGCGCGCAGCCTGAAGTCCGGCCGCTCCCACCGCATTGGCGCCCTGACGCACGACATCTCGCTCGTCGGTCCGATCCGCATCGCCGAAGGTGCCAGCGCGGCCGCACGGGAAGCGGGCTACGTGCTCGACCTGGTCTCACTGGACGTGCACAATCCGCGCGCGATCGAGGAGTCGCTCGAGCTGCTCACCCAGCACGAGCTCGCCGGCGTGCTGGCGCTGGCGTCCACGGACGAGATGCGGCGCGCATTCGAGACGACGAATTTCCGGGTTCCCGCGTACGTCTACTCGGAGGCCGACGACGCCGCCGCCGGCCACCGGTCGGATCTGGCGGAGAACGGCATCCCGGCGCTGATCGGCCATCTTGCCGGGCTCGGTCACAGGAGCTTCGCGCACATCGCGGGGCCCGAGAACTGGTCGCCGAGCCGGAACCGGCTCCTCGCCTACCAGACCGCGGTGGAGCACCAGGGGCTTCGCTCAGCCGGCGTCCTGTTCGGGGACTGGTCCGCGAAGTCCGCGTACCAGGCGATCTCGGAGCTGCGCGAGCTGCCCCCCGCAACGGCCTATCTCGCGTCGAACGACCAGATGGCGCTCGGGGCAATGCTCGCGCTCAAGGAGCGCGGCCTGCGCGTCCCCCAGGATGTGAGCGTCGTCGGCATCGACGACATCCCCGAGGCCGCCTATTTCGACCCACCCCTGACGACCCTTCGCCTCGACTTCGAGAGCCGCGGGCGCCAATCGCTGAACACTCTTCTGGCGCGCATCGAACGCACCGAGCAGCCTCCGCTCGACATCACACCGGCGGAGCTGGTGATCCGCCGGTCGTCCGGCCCCGCACCTGCCGGCTGATCAGAGCGATTCCCCGGATCAGCTGCCGAGCAGGGCGAGCGAGATCGCGGACCGGGTCGTCACCGCCTCAGCGGCGGCTCAGCCGCCCGTACGCGTCCACCGTGATCATGACCGATTCGATCTTCCGGTTCACCACGCGGATGATCACGACGATCAGCCACAGGCCGGCCGTGACGATGGTGAGCAGCAGGTTCCAGAACCAGCCGATCCGCTTCTTCCGCTGCAGCACGGCCTGCGCCCCGGCGACGCTGGACACGGTCCATCCCTCCGCGGCGTATCGAGCGACTTCGGCGTTGAGGATCTCCTGCCGCTGATCCGCGGTGAGCGACGCGTCGGCCATCAGCGGTTGGCCTTCCCGTCCAGGCGGAGCCTGGTCGACTCGTCGCGATGCACCCCGTCGGTGCCGACGTGCTTCTCGCTGATGGTGTCGCCCTTGGTGATGACGTGCACCATCGCCATCGCGTGGCCTCGGCCGAGGCTGTAGTCGTCCTTCAGCCACTCGAGGATCTGGCCCGCCCTGACACCGGGGGCGTCGAACCCCTTCGCACGGGCCTCGGCCAGCAGTTCGTTCGGCGTCTTGCCGGTCTTGTCCTCGATCGCGTCGAGGTACGCCTGGAATGACATGGTTTCTCCTTGCCGCCAGCGGTCGCTCCGCGGGCTGTTCCGGCACGCCGCCCCCGCGACAGCTCGACCAGCGGGTGTGTCCTACTCAATCAGCGGAATGGTGTCCGGCGAAAGAGGAACGCGCCCCCGCAACGTGGTCAGCGGAGGCGCGTTCGTCGTTCGCGGCCGGGAACTACAGCGAGGACTGCCCCGAGCCGGCCGGCCGGGTCGAGCCTCCGGCGGCGCCGCTGCTCTTCATCTTCGCGGTCGCGGTCTGCGCCTGCTCCTTGACGCTCGGCGCATTCTGCACCGAGGCCTTGGCGGCCGGGAGCTCGACCTCGGCCTTCTGCAGCCACGCCTCCCAGCGGGCGCGCATCGGCTGGATCATTCCGCCGCCGACACCGACCACGAGAATGCCGCCGATGGTGGCGAGCACGGTGATGAGGACGGGGGTGGTGACCGTCGTGGCGATCTCGACCTGGTTCAGGGCAGCCGTGATGCCGAGGAACAGGATGAAGACCGCGGCGATGTTGCCGAGGATCTTGCCGTAGGAGAGCCCGCCGAGCGCACCCTGGATCAGCGTCTTGGCGCCGGCTGCGATGGCCGAAGCAAGGATCACGATGATGATGGCGACGATGATGCGCGGGATGAAGGCGATGATGCCTTCGAGCAGGTCGCTGACGGGGTTCGGCCCGAAGACACCGAACGCGAACTGGAGCACGAAGAGCACCAGCGTGTAGTACAGCAGCTTGGCCACGATGTCGGAGGCGTCGAACTTCGACTTCTCGAGGGCCTTCTTGACGCCGCCGCGCTCCACGGCGCGGTCGAAGCCGACGCGCTCGAGCAGCTTGTCGAGGGCCTTCGAGAGCACCTTCGCCACGATGAGGCCGACGATGAGGATGACGAGGAACAGCAGGAACTTCGGGATGAAGTCGATCACCGACGCGAGTCCGTCTTGCAGGACGACCATGAAATCGTTCATGGGAACCTCTCTTTCTTGGGGCGGGGTAGGAAACGCCGCCGCCGCATCGGGATGCGGCGGCGGCGCGGTGCGCGGGTGGCGCGGGTGTTACAGGTTGGAGCGCCCGCTGTTGCGGTCGTCACCGTCGAAGGTGATCTCCTCCTTGCGGACCTCTTCGTTCACGGTCTGCTGCTCGGTGACGACGTCCTTGTCGAGGCGGACGCGCTCGACCGGGACGGCCTCCTTCTGGATGACGGGGCGCTCCTCGGAGAGGACCACCTCGTGCTCCTCCTCGCTGATCGCGGGTCCGTCCATGGCGTCGCCGATGTTGGCGTCGGTGATGGGCTCGCGCTCGATCCGCACTTCCTCACGCTGCACGGGGACGGTTACCGACTGGTTCTCGGTCACGACGTACTTGCGCAACCGGGCCTTGCCGGTCTGGACGCGTTCCGTGCCGACGTGCAGCTGCTCCTCCGACCGGGTCATGGCGTCGTCGGTGGTGGGGCCGGATGTGTCGTGTCCGACCGTGTCCCGACGGTCCCGGTCCGTGTCGGTGTAGGCGCGGTCGGTGTCCGTCGTGGTGTAGTCGGTGCCGGTGGTGTCCTGGGTGAAACCGGTGTCAGTGCCGTAGGAGCCCGCGGTCATGCCGTAGTACCGGTACAGCTCGTCCTCGTCAGAGGGCTCGAGGTGCTGGTCGGCGTCGACGCGGGGCGCGTCCTTCACGCGGTCCTTGTCGTAGTTCACCCGGAGCTCGTCGCCTGCCCAGGTCGCGTCCTCGAGCGGGACGAAGGATTCCTTCGTGCCGAAGAGGCCCGTCTTGACGCTGGCCCAGCTCGGGTGGCCGTCGTTGTCGTCGAGGTACACCTGGCCGACGGAACCGATCTTGTCGCCGTCCTTGTCGAGGACGTCGGCGCCGATGAGCGATGCGATGTTGTCACTGCTGATCATTGTGTTTCCCTTCTTTCCCTGTTGCCCCCGTCGTGCGGGGGGGATGCGGACTTCGTCCGCGGTGGGTTTTTGTGTGGTTGGTGGTGTGCTCCGCAGGTCAGCGGCCGAGACCGGCGCGATCGACCTTGCGGTGGTAGTGCATTCCGGCCTTGCCGCCGAGGACCGCTCCGATGAGCGGCACGAGCGCCAGCACGATCGCGGTGATGATGCCGACGACGGTGAGGGTGCCCTCGTTGACGGGGATCCGCGGGAACGCGTTGAGGCCCGAGAGCACGTTGAACTGGCTGCCGAGCACGGCGCCCAGGATGGCCAGCACGATGGCGAAGATCAGGGCCCACAGCCAGACAGCGAGGCCCTGCTTGGCTCCGTTGAATCGCGCCATGCGTCCGGCGACGTAGCCCCCGCAGTAGTAGGCGACGAAGAGGACCACGAGCAGCACGATCGCGGAGACGATGCTTGCCGCGTCCAGGTTCTGTGCGGCCGCGTCGGTCGCCTCCTGCGGGTCGGTGCCTGTGGTGAGGCCGACGACGGCGCCGGCTGCTGCGAGCAGCGCCGTCAGCAGCACTGCCATCCCGGTGGCGGTGAGCCAGCCGAAGAACGCGGAGCCCCACTTGATGCCGCCGAACTCCTCCTTCTCCCGGTCGACCACTCGGTTGCGGAGCGTGTCGTCCGGGTCGACGGGCACGGCGCCGCCCGAGGGGCGGTCGTTCGAATCTGCAGTACTCATTGCTGTGTCCTTTCAGATGCGCGGCGGCACCCAGGTGTTGCCGCCGGGCAAGGCTGTGGTGACCGGATGTGCCGGTCGGGGTGGATCGATCCGCATCCATGCGAGGCAGGGTGCCCGATCACGCGTTGGTCAGATCAGTTGTCCGTATTGGAGTTGCGACGCCGTACGGCGATGCCAGAACTTCTCCTGTTGAACGAAAGCGAACAAGGGTCTCGCCCTTCGGTAGCCCGGCTGACCCGACTGGGTCCCGTGGCTTTGCGTCGCCGGTTCACACCGGGTTTGCCGTTTCGTTGACTGTTCCGACGATAACCCCGGCGTGTCGGCGCGTGACGGTATTTCAGCGGGTGCCCACGGTGTCCTCAGCCAGCGCTCAAGCACTTGCCAGATTGAGGAAAACGTGCATGCGGACGCGACCGATTCCCGCCCTCCGGCAAGACCGGTGCGCCTGCTATGCACTCGCGGAGGCGCGGCGGGTGGCCGCCAGCGTCTCGTTCAGGCGGTCTCGCAGCTCCTCGAGCGCCTCGACCGGGATGCCCAGCTTCTCGACGACTGCGACGGGGACCTGCTCGGCGCGCTCACGCAGCGCGCCGCCGGCCGCCGTCAACTCGACCTTGAGTTCCCGCTCGTTCGCCGCATTCCGCGCTCGCGTGATGTAGCCGCTGCCCTCCAAGCGCCGCAGGAGCGGAGTCAGAGTCGCCGGCTCCAGATACAGCGACTCCGCCAGACTCCGCACCGTTCTGGGGCTCTGCTCCCAGAGCGCCAGCATCACGAGGTACTGGGGATGCGTGAGCCCGAGGGGCTCGAGAATCGGCCGGTACAGCCCGATCACACTGCGACTGGTGGCCGCGAGCGCGAAGCACACCTGCCGCTCGAGTGCGAGCAGGTCTTCGGCCTTGGCGACGTCCGGCATGCCTCCATATTAACCGCTACACTGATTCTTAGTGCACTAACGGTTGGAGCGGTGTGGCGAAGCGCAAGCGGGACCCGTGGTCGATGCGGCTGAACCGGGCCCTGTTCCCGGTGTTCGGCCCGGCACAGCTGGGCGCCGGACGACCCGAACGGCCGTACACGCCCCCGGCGAACCCGCCGTGCCCCATGTGCGGGCAGCCGATGGTGGATCACCACGTCGAGCGGACCGCCGATCAATCGCACGCCACCAGGGTGTACTGTCCCACGCCCGCCGTCTGAGCACTGGCGACCGCGCCGCGGAAGGCTTGACGCCTAGAGCAGCTCCCCGAGCTCGGCAGCGGTCGGCGGCTGCGCACCCGGACGGCCGACCGTGATCGCCGCCGCTCGCACGGCCATCGCCCCCACCGCGCTCAGCGCCGCGGAGTCGAGTTCGCGAGGCGGATCATCCCGCTGCAGCAGCTCGGCGAGCAGGCACGACATGAACGAGTCGCCGGCGCCGATCGTGTCGGCGACGGGAACCCGGACCGCCGGCACGTTCACCGCGTGCGCCCGCGTCCGCAGCCGCGCCCCGGCCGCTCCGAGCGTGCACACGGCGAGGTCCGCCCCCAGGTCGAGCACGCGCGCGAGCACGTCGTCGACGTCCGAACCGGGATAGAGCCATTCGGCGTCCTCGTCGCTGAGCTTCACCACGCCGGCGAGTCCCACCGTCTCCTCGAAGGCGGCGAGAGCCGACTGGCGGGCACCGACGAGAGCCGGCCGGATGTTCGGGTCGAAGGTGACGAGGGCCGAACCGGCCGCGCCGGCGAGCGTGCGGCGCACAGCTGTCGCGCCAGGCTCGAGGAACGCGGCGATCGAGCCGGCATGCACTGCGCTGAACACCGGCGGGACCGCGATCGGCTCGACGTCCCAGCGGATGTCGAACTCGTAGCTCGCCGTGCCGTCCGCCCCGATGCGGGCGACCGCCGTCGACGTTCGGGGCGCGTCCTCCGATCCCGGCCACAACGCGACGCCGGCCGAGCCGAGGTGTCCACGGACTCGCTCGCCATGTGCGTCGCGGCCGATCCGGGTCTGCAGTGTCGTGGCGATGCCGAGCCGCGCAAGTCCGAATGCCACGTTGAGCGGGCTCCCGCCGGGGAACTCCCGGTCGCCGTCCGGCGCGCGGACGATGTCGACGAGCGCCTCCCCCACGACGAGGACGCTCGGTGGGTCTGTCGCCGGCACGCTGGTCACCCGCTTGATCGTAGCCCCCGGCCCGCCGGGTCTCGGCGCTGTCCGCCCGGCACGACGCAGGACGGGAGACCGGGAACCATGACTACTGGCTCTTTACGAGCCTGCCCATCGGGAGCAAGATGGTGGACCGTTGAAGGGCGAACGATGACGATCGAGAACTTGCGAACCACCATCAGCGGGGCCGTCTACACCGAGACGGACGATGGCTTTCCCGAAATGCGCGCCGGGCATTCCGGCAAGGATGCGCCCGACGTCGTGATCCGCGCGCGGACCGCGGAGGACGTCGCGAATGGTGTGAGGTACGCCGCGGCCGAGGGTCTGCCGCTCGGTGTCCGCAGCGGCGGGCACAGTCACTGGGGACAGGTGCCCGGCGGCCTCATCGTGGACCTCCGCGACCTGCGCGAAATCGAAGTGCGCCACGACCTCGTGCGGGTCGGCGGCGGGGCGACCTGGGGCGAGGTCGCCGAGACCATCGGCAGGCATGGCCTCGCGATCAGCTCGGGCGACACCGCGAGCGTCGGCGTCGGCGGCCTCACGCTCGGCGGCGGCGTGGGCTGGATGGTGCGGCTCTGGGGGCTGGCACTCGACCAGCTGGTGTCCGCCGAGGTGGTGACCGCGGCAGGGAAGGTCGTTCGGGCAGCGGAGGACGAGAACCCGGAGCTCTTCTGGGCTATCCGGGGAGGCGGCGGCAACTTCGGCGTCGTCACTCGCTTCGACTTCCTCGCGCACCGGCTCCCCGGCGTCGTGTCCGGCGTCATCCTCTTCGAGGAGGACGTCGACCAGGTCGCCCTCTTGAGCGCGTGGCGAGACGTGATGCGGTCCGCCCCGGAGGAGCTCAACGTCACGTTCATCGCCATGCCGCCGATGGGCATGCCCGGGCCGGCGGGGCCACAGCTGGTCGTCTGCTATGCCGGCGACGACGAGGAGGCCGCCGCAGCGGCGATCGCCCCCCTGCTGCGGATCCCCGGTGTCGCCTCGAGCGAGATCGCTCCGAAGTCGTACGCCGACGTGCTCGCCCCCGACATGGGTCCGGCGGAGCTGCCGCCCATGGTGGACGGGAACGG
The DNA here is from genome assembly GCF_042434515.1 of Lysobacter korlensis. NCBI lineage: Bacteria > Pseudomonadati > Pseudomonadota > Gammaproteobacteria > Lysobacterales > Lysobacteraceae > Lysobacter > Lysobacter korlensis. Next base: position 514,378 of record NZ_JBHLTG010000005.1, on the reverse strand, counting down.
GCTCGCCGAGGAGTTGACCGACGACCTCATCCAGGCGGTGGTCGAAGCCTCGGCCGACTCGTCACCTGCGGTGCTGATGATCCGCTATCTGCGCGGGGCCTACAACCGGGTGCCGTCGGACGCGACGGCGTTCCCGTACCGCTCCGCGGAGGTGCTGCTGATCTCCGCGGCGTTCCTGGCGCCGGATGCGCCGGACACCGAGTACGCCCGGCTGCGGGCGGTGTGGGACACGGTCCGGGTGCAGACGCTCGGCATATACGGCAACTTCACGGTGTCGACCGAGGGATACGAGGTCGACCGCATGTATCCCGTCGGAACGCTCCGCCGCCTGCGGGAGGCGAAGCGCGCGTGGGATCCGGACAACCTCTTCGGGCGCAACCACAACATCAGGCCCTGACGCGCGAACGTGCGTCAGGGCGCGGGAACCACCACGTCCCGCACCAGCCCTTCGAGATCGGCGGTCGCGTCGAGGAATTGTCGCAGCGTGCGCCGAGTGGCGCCGTAGTCCTGGAAATCCTCCACCGCCATGCCGTTCTCGTCGTAGGCACGACGGAAGTCGGGCAGTTCCTGGAGCGCCGCCAGATGCGCCGCCGGAACGGGCTCGTCGATCCGTGACCCGAGCCGGATGTCGTTCTCATTGATCCGCAACTGCCACTCGTACGGCGGCGAGACGACTACGTCGCCGCCCTGGAACTCGCTCCAGTGCATGTGGTTCCGGAACGCGGCGGAGAGGAGGCGCAGCCGGTAGCCGCGCTCACGGTAGACGCGGTAGGCGTTCTTGAACGCCGCGACGCCCGCCCACTCCAGCGCGCCCGGGTCGACGAGGATGCGATCGCGCTCGACGGTGTGCTTCAGCCAGTCGTCGAGGCGGCCGACCATGATCGTGCAGACCGCCCCCATGGCTGAGACGTCGTGGCCGTCCGCCTCGCGCCGTGCGAGGCCGCGCTCGACCGCCCCCGCGACCGCGATCGCCTGCGGAACGGTGAACGACACCGTGGCGTTGATGCTGACACCGCGGTAGGTGACCTCCTCCATCGCCTCGATGCCGACGCGGGTTGCCGGGATCTTCACGATGATGTTCGGCGCCAGCCGGTCGAAGGCGAGCGCCTGCGCCACGAGTGCGTCCTTGCTTCGGTGCAGCCGCGGGTCGGTCTGCACGGACAGCCGCCCGTTCCGGCCGCCGTGCTGCTCGAATGCCGGCAGCAGGAGCTCGGCCGCCTCACGGGAGAGCCGCTCGACCGCCTTCCAGCCGAGTTCCGCCTCAGAGCCGGTCGGGAACTCCTCGGCGAGCTCACGGATCCGCGGCACCCACACGTCGGGGTGGCGTTTCAGCACGGAGAGCGCGATGACGGGGTTGCAGGTCGCGCCGACCGCGCCGAAGCCGATGGATTCGCGCAGCTCCTCGAGGTCGGCGGAGTCGTTCCAGAGGGCCGTGGGGGTGGTCTGCGTGGCCTCGAGCAGTGCCGTGGTTGTCATCGACTTCTCTTCTGTGGTTGCGGCCCTTCGACAAGCTCAGGGACCGGGTATCGGTTGCGGCCGTGAAACCCATCAGCCGAGCAGCGGCCGCTGCGCGGCGCGCTGCCTCTCGTACTCGCGGCGGGCGCGCTGCGTGCTGTCGAGGGTCGACACCTGCGCGACCGGCACGTCCCACCAGCCCTCGCCGTCCGGCGCGTACTGGAGGGGGTCGCTCTCGATGTGGATGAGGGTGCTGGTCTCCGATGCCTTCGCGGCGGCGACCGCGTCGGAGAGCCGGTCGAGGGCGTCCGTGCCGGGCGCGATCTCGACGACGTCGATTCCGTAGCTGCGGGCGTTGGCCGCCAGGTCGACCGGCAGCACGTCGCCTGCATCGAAGCCGTGCGTCTCATCGAGGAAGCGGTACCGGGTGCCGTACCGCCCGGATCCGACGGTTTCCGACAGATGGCCGATCGAGGCGAAGCCGTGGTTCTGGATCAGGACCACGATGATCTTCAGCCGTTCGGCGACCGCCGTCACGAGCTCGGTGTGCAGCATCAGGTAGGAGCCGTCGCCGATCAGCACGATCACGTCCCGGTCGGGGGCCGCCCGCCGCACGCCCAGCCCGCCGGGGATCTCGTAGCCCATGGTCGAGTACGCGTACTCGACGTGGTAGCCGAGCGGGTCGCGCACCCGCCACAGCTTGTGCAGATCGCCGGGGAGGGATCCTGCCGCCTGCACCACCACGTCGGTCGGCTCGCTGACCCGCTGCACCGCTCCGATGATGCGCGCCTGCGCGGGCCGCGGCGCGTCATCGGGCGCCAGGGCGGCGTCCGCCGCCGCATCCCACTCGGCCTTCTCCCGAGCGATCCGCTCCGCGTATGCCGGGTCGACTGCGTGCCCGGCGAGCGCCTCGATCAGCGCCGTGAGCGTCTCGCGCGCGTCGGCGATCACGGGGAGCCGGCTGCCGTGCTTGTAGGCGTCGAATCCGGTGACGTTCACGTTGACGAACCGCACGCCGGGGTCGTGGAACACGGTGCGGCTGGCGGTGGTGAAGTCGCTGTAGCGGGTGCCGAAGCCCAGAACGACGTCCGCTTCGGCGGCGAGGCGGTTCGCGGCGGTCGTGCCGGTGGCGCCGACCCCGCCGAGGTACTGCGGGTGATTCCAGCTCAGCGATCCGCCGCCCGCCTGGGTGGTGCCCACCGGGATGCCGGTGGCCTCCACGAACTCGCGCAGCGCGCTCTCGGCACCCGAGTACAGCACACCGCCGCCGGCGATCAGGAACGGACGGCGTGCCCCGCGGATCGACTCGACCGCCCGGGCCAGCGGACCGGCCTCGGGGAGCGGACGCCGGATATGCCACTCACGCGGCTGCAAGAACTCGATCGGCACGTCGAGGGCCTCCGCCTGCACGTCCTCCGGCAGCGCGATGGTCACCGCACCCGTCTCTGCCGGGTCGGTGAGCACCCGCATCGCGGCGAGCGCGATCGAGAACAGCTGTTCCGGACGCTGCACCCGGTCGAAGAATTTGGACAGCGGACGGAATGCATCATTGACGCTGATGCCGATGTCATGCGGCTGCTCGAGCTGCTGCAGCACCGGGTCGGCGACCCGGGTGGCGAACGTGTCGCTCGGCAGCAGCAGCACCGGAAGCCGGTTGGTGGTGGCGAGCGCGGCGCCCGTCAGCATGTTGGTGGCGCCGGGGCCGACCGACGCGGCGCACGCGTAGGTCGCACGGCGACGGCGCATCCGCGCATAACCGACCGCCTGGTGCACCATCGCCTGCTCGTTGCGCGCCTGATGGTATGGCAGAACACCCGGCTGCTCGACGCTGTGCTGCTTCAGCGCCTGCCCGACGCCGGCGACGTTGCCGTGTCCGAAGATGCCGAACATCCCTGGGATGGTGCGCTCACGGATGTCCCCATCGACGGTCCACTGGTTCGCCAGGAACTCCAGAAGCGCCTGGCTGACGGTCATCCGCTTGGTCGTCATCGATCGCTGCTTTCTCTCGGTCCGAACGGGAGGCGCGGGTCGGGGGCTTGCCGCTCCCACAGCTGCCGCAGCCAGGCGTGTGCTGGGTCATCCGTGATCCGCCAGGCACGCTCCGGCTCGGGACCGGCCATGACATTGAGGTAGTAGAGGTCGTAGCCGGGCGCCGCGGCGGCGGGGCCGTGGTACCCGAACGGCACGAGCGCGATGTCACCGGTGCGGACGAGCGCGGCGGTGTCGATCTCTCCCGCCGGCGAGCTGTAGGTGCTGAACATCCCGAACGGATCGACGTCGGACGGCGTGGGGCCTCCGCGATCCACGTCGGCCTCGAAGTAGTAGATCTCCTCGAGGCGGCTCTCTGTGCCGTCCAGGGACTCGTCATGCTTGTGGGCGGGATACGACGACCAGTTGCCCGACGGGGTGATCACCTCACAGGCGATCAGGCGCTGCGCCTCGAGAGCCCCCGGCACGCCGAAGTTGTGCACCTGCCTGCTGGAAGTGCCGGCGCCGCGGAGCTCGACGGGCACGTCGGCCTTCCGCAGCACAGCGACCGGGAGCTCCTGGTCGGCCTCCGCCTCGGTGACCGCGACCCGCCCCGTGCCGGTGAGAATCGCCCGCGTGCCGACACCGAGGTAGGCGACGTCCGCGGGTCCGTCGAAGACCGACTGCCGCCCCTCGAGCGAGATGCGGCCACTGCCGCGTGGGCCCTCCCACTCCAGCGTGACCTCACCCGAGAGCGGCAGGATCATCCGTTCCACTGGACCGGCATCCACGCGGAGCTCCCCCGTGGCGGGCAGCTCCCCGACTCGCAGCCCGGTGTGGCCCCATCCGGGCCGGGGCGCGTCGACAACGCTCTCCCATCCCGCGGACGACAGCGTGCCCTTCCGGAAGAACCACTCATTGGTGCGGGCCATCCGTGCCTCCTATTCGAGTCCGCGAAGGTAGGCGAGGCTCTGCTGCACGTCCCCGACCGGGCCCTCGTCCTGCGGCTCGCCGGGCAGGATGGTGTCCTGTTCGAGCACGTACCAGCCGTCGTACCCGGCACCGTCGAGGGCGCGGACGATGGCGGCGAAGTCGACGTCGCCCTGACCGAGCGGCGCGTAGATGCCGCGCCGCACCGCCTCGGTGTAGGTCAGCTCGCCACTGCGGACCTGTGCGGCGATGCTCGCCCGCACGTCCTTGGCGTGCACATGATTGACGCGGTCGGCGTACCTCGTGACGAGCTCGGCCGGGTCGGTGCCTCCGATGAGCAGATGCCCCGTGTCGAGGCACAGCGGGATGGATGAGTGCTCGAGCACCCGCTCCACCTCCTCGCGCGTCTCCACCATGGTGCCGACATGCGGATGAAGGCTCGGCTTCACGCCGTAGTCGGCGGCCAGCTCGGCGATCCGGTCGAGGTTCGCCGAGACGGTCTCCCACTCCTCCTCGTTCAGCAGGGGGCGGGCGTCGTACCCGTCTGCTCCGGAGGCGGCGGCGAGCACCAGCACGTCCCCGCCCGCCGACCGGAACCCTTCGAGCGCCCGCTCGACGTCGGGCAGCGGGTCGGTGTCGCGGTCGTGCACCACGACCGGGACGAACGCCCCGACGGGTGAGAGGTTCGCGTCGGCGAGGAGCCGCGCACGCTCCGCCGTGTCACGCGGCAGCCAGCCGTCCGGCCCGAACTCTGTGGCGGTCAGCCCGAGGCGCGCCATCTCGGTGAGGACGCGCTGCGGGTCGAGCTGGTGTCCCCAGCCGGGCACCTCGCAGACACCCCAGCTGATCGGTGCTCCGGCGATTCTCATGGGTTCGGCTCCTTCGGATGTGTGCGCGGCGCCACCCGGACGCGCTCCCCCGTGGTGGCGCTGCGGGTCGCCGCGTCGGCGAGCAGCAGCGCCTCCCGCCCGTCGAAGATCGACGGACTCGGCGCCACGCCGTCCCCGATGGCTCTGAGGAACGCGTCGAGTTCCGCCCGGTAGGCGTCGGCGTAGCGTTCGAGGAAGAAGTCGAGGTACGGCGACGCTGCCCCGGACGTCGACGGTCCCGAGTACCGGACGGTCGAGGTCAGCTGGTTGACGGTCTCCAGCGACCCCGACTCGCCGAACGCCTCGATCCGCTGGTCGTAGCCGGTGGCGCAGTGCCGGGAGTTGATGATCGTGGCGACCGCGCCGGTCGCGGTGCTCATGGTGACGACCGCGGCGGAGAAGTCGCCGGCGGCCGCGATGCCGGAATCCAGCCGCTGCCCCATGGCGTGCACCTCGACGAAATCGCCGAGCAGGAAGCGCGCGAGGTCGAAGTCGTGGATGGTCATGTCGCGGAAGATGCCGCCCGACTGGGCGATGTAGGACGCGGGCGGCGGTGCGGGGTCGCGACTGACGATGGTGAGCTGCTCCAGCGGTCCGATCTCGCCCTCCGCAAGGCGCCGCTGGACGAGGGCGTTGCCCGTGTCGAACCGGCGGTTGAAGGCCACCATCACGCGGTGCTCGGCACCGGCGATCGCGGCGATGCACTCGTCGACACGGGCAAGGTCGAGGTCGACCGGCTTCTCGACGAGCACCGCCTTGCCCGCGGCGATCGCGCCCGTGATGTGCTCGACATGGAACGGTGTCGGGGAGCAGATGACGACGGCGTCGACGTCGTCGGCGGTGTACGCGTCGGCGACGTCGGCGCTGGTGCGCACGCCGAGCGGCGCGGCGACGGCATCCGCCGCTCCCGCGACCGGGTCGGCGACGAGCGCGAGTTCCGCGTCGGGGTGCGTCGCGATGTTGCGTGCGTGGATGCGGCCGATGCGTCCGGCGCCGATCAGCGCGAGCCTCACGTGGCTCCCTCCTCCCGCGCCGGACCTGCGGTGAGCACTCGCGTCCGGAACAGGTCGAGCACCAGGTCAGGACGCCCGTCGGCGGCGATCGAGACCGCGGAGCCCGAGGGCACGCGGTTGAAGAACGGGTCCGCCTCGGCGATGGTCATGCCCCGGGTGACCGATCCGTTCAGCTCGACGGCGACCTTCGCGGATTGGAACGTGAACCACTCCGGATGCAGCACCGCGGCGACGGCGGTCACATCGCAGAGCGTCACCTCCGTCGTGCGGTACGCCTCCGCGTACACGGCAGCGAGCTTCGCGAGCATCGCGGCGACCGGCGACGCGGTCGCCGCAGCCCGGTATGCGTCGAGATCGAGGCGCGCCCGGGCTGCCTCCTCGAAGCCGACCAGGCGGAGCGGGATCCCCGACCGGTACACCGTGTCGGCGGCCTCTGGGTCGATCGCGGCGTTCGCCTCACGGTGCTGTGTGTGGAATGCGCCACTCATGGCGACGATCTCTCCGACGCGCGCCATCGCTTGCGGGTTCCGCCGGATCGCTTCCGCCACGTTGGTGAGCGCGCCGATACAGAGCAGGACGAGGTCCGCTCCGTGCCGTTGGGCGAGCGTGATCACGGCGTCGGCGGCGTCCGCTTGCTCGACCGTCATGCCTGCGAGCCCCTTCTCCCACGCGTTGAGGCAGTGCTCCGGCGACAGACTGTCGAGCACCTCGTTGCGCACGGCGGGTGAGTCGGCGCCGGCATGCACCGGCACATCGCCGCGGCCGGCGTCCATCAGCATCGCCTTGGCGACCTGAGCCCGTCGGTGGGCGCTCGCGCCGGCACCGACGGTGGTCACGGCGACGAGGTCGGGCTCCGGGGCCGCAAGCAGCAGGGCGAGTGCGTTGGCGTCGTCGAAGTCGCCGCCGATGTCGGTGTCGAGCACGAGCTTCATGCCGTCGCTCCGGATGCCAGGAAGGGACGCTCACGCGAGCGCGTCGCGACCGGACTTTTCCTCATTGAAAGAACCCATCCTGTTCGGCATCGAACTCCGGCCGACGTGGTCCGAGTCGGGCCGTCAGCCACGGACGACTCTACTGAAATCGGCGCAAAAGTTCACGCGTATTCACCCTTCGAGCCGCTTCTGCTCGCCCACGGCAGGGAAAACGGCCCCGGATACCCCCAGATCGGGGGCGTCTTCCGCCAACCGGCCCGCTCGTCCGTTAGGCATGTTCTATGGAGATCGTGCTCGTCGTGCTCGCGGGGTGGCTCGTGGCCTCCCTCGCGGTCGCCCTGCTCGTCGGCCGCGTCCTGCGCGTCGCGGACCGCCGGGAGCGGGCGACTCTCGTCACGGCAGACGGCATGCCGCGCCCGACGCGCGAGACCGCGGCCGGCGCTGGCACCGCAGATGTGCAGGAAACCGCCTGAGCGGACGAGCGCGCCGGACGGAAGAATGCCCGGGGGCCCCCTTGCTCGAAACCCCCGGGCATCGTCCGGCCGGCCGGGGTGGGCATCGAGCGGCGCGACCGATAACGTGCTTGCCACGCTAAGCCGCAAGCGCGGACGCCGCTCGGGGTTCCCAGCCAACCCCAGGCGTGTCGCCAGGAACACGTGTGCTCCGGGATCACCCTGTTCGCCCCCTGAGCGTTGGCTCCCGGCTCGCTCCGAGCTGGGTGCCGGCGACGGGCGCCCTCACTAGCGTCGAAAACGCCGGGGCACCGTGCCCCGGCGACGCGCACGACGGAGGACATCCATGACACAGGTACGTGAACTCATGACCCCTGACCCGGAGCACCTCAGCGCTGACGACACGCTCGTCACGGCGGCACAGCGGATGCGTGACGCCGACGTCGGCTCGCTGCCGATCTGCGACGCCGACGGCAGGGTCACCGGCATCGTCACCGACCGCGACATCGTGGTGAAGTGCATCGCAGAGGGCGGCGACCCCTCTTCGGCAACGGTCGACTCCATCGCCTCGGAGATGGTCTACACCGTCGGACCGGACGACCAGATCGAGAACGCGCTCAGCGTGATGGAGGACCACCAGGTCCGTCGTCTGCCGATCGTCGAGAACGGCAAGCTGGTCGGCATGCTCGCCCAGGCAGACGTGGCCCGCACCATGTCGGAGCCGCGAGTCGGCGAGGTCGTGGAGGAGATCTCGAGGTAGGCAGCTCCAGACCGCCTTCGGGAACGGCGCCCCAGACTTCGGGGCGCCGTTCCCCCGGTCCAGCGTCCCCGGCGGTTACGGTCGCTCCCAGGCTTCGGTCGTAGCCTTAACCGATGGCAACCCGCGAACTCTCCGCCCAGGACTTCGAGTCCGTCGTCACCGCCCCGGGGATCACCCTCGTCGACTGGTGGGCCGAATGGTGTGGGCCGTGCCGCGCGTTCGCTCCCGTCTTCGAGGCCGCGAGCGAGGCGCATCCTGAGATCACTTTCGCAAAGGTGGACACCGAGGCGGAGCAGGCGCTCTCCGGCGCGGCCGGCATCCGTTCGATCCCGACACTCATGGCGTTCCGCGACGGCGTGCTGGTCTTCGCGCAGCCCGGCGCCCTGCCGGCGCCCGCCCTCGAACAGGTCATCTCCGCCGTCGAAGGCCTCGACATGGAGAAGGTGTTCGCCGAGCTGGAGAAGCAGGAAGCCGAAGCCCCCCAGCAGCAGTAGCCCCCGCTCCTCTTCCACGGGTCGCGGAGATCTGACACGAAACGCCGTCGAGTCGCGTCAGAAGTCCGCGAGTCGACGAAGCACTGAACCGACTCGGTACAGGAAGAACCGCCCCGGTCCGAGGAGCGGGGCGGTTCTTCTCGCGGGTCGTCCGCGTCGTTGCGGACGTCAGCGGCATCGGGCGTCAGCGCAGAGCGCTCTGCGCCTCCTCCATCGTCGCGAACGTGCCGAGGCACTTGCCCAGTCGCGTGGTGACGAGGTAGCCCTTGCCCCATTGCTGCTCGATCATGCCGGCGAACTCGCCGCCGCGCCGACCGACCCAGAGGCCCGCCTGCACCGCCTGCCACGTCGTGCGGTTCGGCTCCGTTGCCGAATCGACCCGTGTTCCCTTCTCAGCCAGAATCGTCATGCTTGCTCCCTTGCCCGATCGATACACCCCTCGGGAATGACCCCCTGGCGGGGGCGTAGGTGGTATGGATTCATTAGGCCCAATCGCAACCGCTTTCAGCCAGTGTTTAACAGGCAGTCCTCAGCTTGAACCGATTTTCATAGGGTCCTCCAAGCGAGTCCGGGCCCGGTAGAGCACATGGCGGCGCAGCGGCGACGCTCCGGGGAGTGCCGGATGATCGAAGTCGTCGGCCTCATCGTGCTCCATGCCGATCCGCTCCATCACGGCTCGTGACCTCCGGTTCTGCACCGCGGTGAAGGACACCACCTCCTCGAGTCGCAGCTCTTCGAACGCGAACCGGAGCACCCGTGTCGCCGCCTCCGTTGCGTAGCCGAAGCCCCATGCTGAGCGCGCGAACCGCCACCCGATCTCGACGGCCGGCGTGAAGTGCGCCTCGAACCGTGGCTCCGCGAGACCTGTGAAACCGAGGAACTCGCCGTCCCGCTCGACAGCCCAGAGGCCCCAGGAGCGCTCCGCGAGCGATGCCGCCGCGCGACCCGCCAGGGCGTCGCTCTCCGCGCGGGTCAGCGGTGCCGGGAAGTACCGCATGACCTCGGGGTCGGCGTTCAGCTCGGCGAACGGCTCGAGGTCGGATTCCCGCCAGCCGCGGAGCAGCAGCCGCTCGGTGTGCAGCCGCGGCTCAGGCGTCGACATGTGCGCGCAGCACGTCGAGCAGCGCCTCGCCGAACGCCTCGAGCTTCTTCTCCCCCACCCCGCCGACCGTTGACAGGTCCTGCAGGGAGGCAGGGCGCCGAGTCGCGAGCTCCCGCAGCGTCGCGTCAGGGAAGACGACGTATGCCGGAACGCCGCGCTCCTTCGCCGCGCCGGCCCGCCAGGCGCGCAGCTGCTCGAACAGCGCCTGTGCGCCGACCGGCAGGTCGCCGCCGCTGGCAGCGCCGCGGCGCTGCCGCCGGGTGGCCGTGCGCTCCGGGTCGCGGCGCAGGCGCACCGTGCGGCTGCCGCTCAGCACCTCAGCGGAGGCGTCCGTCAGCACCAGCGTGCCGTACCCGTCGCTCGCCACCGCGAGCAGACCCTGAGCCAGGAGCTGCCGCACGACGGCACGCCACTGCTGGTCGCTGAGGTCGGCACCGATCCCGAAGGTGGTGAGCGCATCGTGGCCGTGCTGCTCCACCCGCGGTGTTCGCTTGCCGAGCAGGATGTCGATGACGTGCCCGGCGCCGAACCGCTGGTGCCGCTCCCGCCACAGCCGCACGACGGTGGAGAGCAGCTTCTGCGCCGCCACGGTGCCGTCCCACGACTCCGGCGGGGTGAGGCAGGTGTCGCAGTTGCCGCAGGCGGTGCTCTCCTGGCCGAAGTAGCCGAGCAGCTGCACCCGGCGGCACTCGATCGTCTCGCAGAGTGCGAGCATGGCGTCGAGGTGGGCGCTCGCACGGCGCTTGAATGCGGCGTCGCCCTCGGAACGGTCGATCAGCTGCCGCTGCTGCACCACATCCTGCAGGCCGTAGGCGAGCCACGCGGTCGCCGGCAGGCCGTCGCGGCCGGCGCGCCCCGTCTCCTGGTAGTAGCCCTCGACGCTCTTCGGCAGGTCCAGATGCGCGACGAAGCGGACATCCGGTTTGTCGATGCCCATGCCGAACGCGATGGTCGCCACCATGACGATGCCGTCCTCGCGCAGGAATCGCGCCTGCGACGCAACTCGCTCCTCGGCGGGGAGGCCGGCGTGGTAGGCGAGCGCCGGGATGCCGTGCGACCGCAGCTCTGCGGCGGTGCGCTCCACCGACGCGCGGGAGAGGCAGTAGACGATGCCCGCGTCGCCGGGGTGCTCGGTGCGCAGCAGCTCGAGCAGCTGTGTCATCGGCTGCGTCTTCGGCACGATGCGGTACTGGATGTCCGGGCGGTCGAAGCTCGACACGAAGTGGCGGGCGCCGTCGAGTCGCAGCCGCTGGGTGATCTCCGCATGGGTGGCGCGAGTGGCCGTGGCGGTGAGCGCGATCCGCGGCACGTCCGGCCACCGCTCGTGGAGCATCGACAGGGAGAGGTAATCGGGGCGGAAGTCGTGACCCCACTGGGCGACGCAGTGCGCCTCGTCGATCGCGAAGAGCGCGAGGGGCGCGCGGTCGAGCAGCGCCGCCGTGGACGCGACACTGAGCCGCTCGGGAGCGAGGTAGAGCAGGTCGAGCTCTCCGGCGACGACCGCCTGCTCGACCCGGGCACGCTCCGCCTGGGACTGGGTCGAGTTCAGGAACGCGGCCCGCACACCGACCGCCTCCAGCGCATCCACCTGGTCCTGCATCAGCGCGATGAGCGGCGAGATGACGACGCCCACGCCGCTGCGCACGAGCGCCGGGATCTGGTAGCAGAGCGACTTGCCGGCGCCGGTGGGCATGAGCACGAGGGCGTCGCCGCCGCCGACGAGGTGGTCGATGATCTCGTCCTGCTGACCACGGAACGAGTCGTATCCGAAGGTCTTCTCGAGAACCGAGAGCGGCGAAGTCACTGGAGCAGTCTAGGCACGCCCTCCGACGCCCCGGAGCGAGAGCCACTCGCTGTGAGGTCCCCCGGGTTACTCAGATGTCCCAGGTGAAGTCGCTGGTGTAGTCGTGCCGCTGCGGCCGGGCCTTCGCCGGCACGCCGACGAGGAGGGAGTGCGGAGGCGCATCCCGGATGACGACGGCTCCCGCGCCGATGACGCTGTCGGCGCCGATCAGGATCGGCCCGAGGATCGTGGCGCCTGCGCCGACGACGACCCGGTCACCGAGGACGGGATGCCGCTGCTCGCGCCGCGCGGTCGTGCCGCCGAGCGTGACGCCGTGGTAGAGCATCACGTCGTCACCGATCACCGCCGTCTCGCCGATCACCACGCCCATGCCGTGATCGATGAAGAACCGCCGCCCGATCGTCGCGCCCGGGTGGATCTCGATGCCGGTCAGGAAGCGGGCGAACTGCGACCATGCCCTCGCCGGCAGCCGCAGCCAGCGCACTCGCCACATCCGGTGGGCCAGTCGGTACGCCCAGATGGCGTGCAGGCCGGAGTAGGTGAGCCAGACCTCGAACGCGCTGCGCGCGGCCGGATCGCGACGTCGCGCGCTCGCGATGTCCTCGCGAACGCTCAACGTCAGACTTCGAGGTCTTCGTACAGCACGGTGGAGAGGTACCGCTCGCCGTAGCTGGCGAGCACGACCACGATGGTCTTCCCGGCGTTCTCCGGCCGCTTCGCGAGCCCGACCGCGGCGTGCACCGTCGCGCCGGATGAGATCCCGGCGAGGATGCCCTCCTCGGTGCCGAGGCGCCGGGCCATCGCCACCGACTGTGCGATGTTCACGTCGATCACCTCGTCATAGACCGTGCGGTCGAGGATCGCCGGCACGAAGTTGGCACCGATGCCCTGGATCTTGTGCGGGCCGGGGTCCCCGCCGTTGAGGATCGGCGACTCCTCCGGCTCCACGGCGACGACCTGCAGGCCGGGCTTCTGCTCCTTGAGGAACCCGCCAGCGCCGGTGATGGTGCCGCCCGTGCCGATGCCGGCGACGAAGAGGTCGACCTCGCCGTCGGTGTCCTCCCAGACTTCAGGCCCGGTGGTGGAACGGTGGATGGCCGGGTTCGCCTCGTTCGCGAACTGGCGGGCGAGCACCGCGCCGTCGCGCTCGGCGACGACCTGCTCCGCCTTCTGAACCGCGCCGCGCATGCCCTCGGAGCCGGGCGTGAGCAGCAGCTCCGCGCCGTACGCCTTCAGCAGCAGCTTCCGCTCGCGGCTCATCGTCTCGGGCATGGTGAGCACCACCTTGTAGCCGCGTGCGGCGCCGACCATCGCGAGCGCGATGCCGGTGTTGCCGCTGGTCGCCTCGACGATGGTCCCGCCTGCGGGAAGCTCGCCGGAGGCCTCCGCCGCGTCGACGATGGCGATGCCGATGCGGTCCTTGACGCTTGCCGAGGGGTTGTAGAACTCGAGCTTGCCGAGCACCGTCGCGCCGGCCCCGTCGGTCACCCGATTCAGGCGGACGAGCGGAGTGCGGCCGAAGGCCTCGGTGATCGACGAGTGGATGCGAGCCATGGCGAGAGCTTTCGGGTCGGGATACAGAGGCGGATCAAGCCTATGGGCTGGTAACCGGGTGTCCACCGTGTTACCCGGCCGCTGACGCAGGCGTCGGAGCGGGCAGGTCCCTCCGGCAGCCTGCGTTAGCGTTGAATCCTCATGCTCACCGTCCTCGTCGGCCTCAGCGGTGCGCTGATCTTCGGCGCCGCGGACTTCCTCGGCGGCGTCGCCGCGAAGCGGATCAGCCCGATCCGCGTGGTCGCGATCTCCGCCGCGACCGGGTTCGTCGTGATGCTGATGGCTCTGGCGGTGCTCGGCGGCGAGTGGTCGACAGCGGCGGTGGCACTCGGCGCGGTCACCGGGATCGTCGGCGCCGCAGCAATCGGGCTGTTGTACGCGTGCCTCGCGATCGGACCGATGAGCATCCTCTCCCCGCTCACGGCCGTCGTCTCCGCGATCGTGCCGGCGACGTGGGGGCTTCTGCAGGGCGACCGGCTGTCACCGATCGGGTACGTCGCCATCGGCATCGCCCTCGTGGCCGTGGTGCTGGTCGGCTTCGTGCCCGAGCGCGGGGCTGTGCGGCCCACCCTGCCCGGACTGGTGATGGCGACGGCCTCCGGGGCGCTGATCGGCGCGTTCCTCATCCTGATGGACCTCACACCCGATGACTCCGGACTGGTGCCGCTCGTCGTCAACCGGGCGGTGAACAGCACCACGATGTTCCTCGTCGTGGGGTTCATCGCACTGGCGATGGCGCGGCGCCCCCGGACGACTGCGGTGGCCGCCGCACGCGGCTGGCGCCCAGGGCTCTGGTTCGCGGTCAGCGTCGGGGTGCTCGATTCGGTGGCGAACGCGCTGATCCTGTTCGGGCTGCGCGTCGGCGAGCTGTCGGTGATGTCGGTGCTGACGGCGATGTACCCGGCCGGCACGATCCTGCTGGCGGCCACAGTGCTCCGCGAGCGGATCGCCCCGGTGCAGTGGGTCGGCCTGGTGCTCGCCCTCGCGGCCGCCGGCATGCTGTCGCAGGCGTAGCTCAGCGGCGCCGGGTCAGCCCGACGACCGCCATCGCCGCCGAGAGCCCGACAGCGGACGCATGGGAGGGCGTTCGCTCGTTCGGCCGCCGGAACGACTCCCGCACGTTCCGCTCGAGCAGATACCAGACGACATACCAGGCACCGAGCCCGCCAATCGCACGTCGCAGCCACAACCGATCCCGGACGAAGAGCGCCGTCGTGCCGGCCGCATGCAGGGCGAGCAGCGGCCAGGGCGCGGACATGCCAGAGCCCATCGTCCACATGTCCCGGGCGACCGTGTCCGGGTTTCCCGTGGCGAACGGGAGCTCGACCGGCACGCGATGCCGGATGCCGGTCCGTGCCGCCTGCAGGTGCACGGCCAACTGCGCTGCCGACAGCCCGGCGAGAAGCTTCATGGGGCCACGGTACCTGCGGTCCCTGAGGCGACCCCCGGTGCGCTGAGCCAGGACGTGGAAGCCCGCCCGGCCCGGGAAGGGCCGGACGGGCTGCAAGCGGTGCCGGATCAGACCGCTGCGAGGTCGTTCAGCAGCTCGTCCCCGACGGCGACGGGGGTCCACGACGCCTCGATCTCCGCACGCCCGAGGAGCTCCTCGAGCCGGCGACGGCGGTTCCGCGGCACCAGCGTCACGACGGTGCCCACCTTGCCCGCGCGGCCGGTGCGTCCGGAGCGGTGCAGGTAGGTCTTGTACTCGTCGGGAGCATCGGCCTGGATGACCAGCGAGATGTCATCGACGTGGATGCCGCGCGCCGCGACATCCGTCGCGACGAGCACGTTCACCCGCCCGCTCGTCAGCTTCTCAAGGTTCCGTGAGCGGCGGGCCTGGTTCAAGTCGCCGTGCAGGCTGACGGCCGGGATGTCGGCGTTCTCGAGCATGTCGGCGAGCTGCTCCGCGAAGGCACGGGTGCGGGCGAACACGAGGGTCTTGCCCGCACCGCCCGCGAGCTGCTCGATGATGGCCGCCTTCTCACGCTGGTCGATGAGCAGCACGCGGTGGTCGATGGTCGAGGACGCCTGATCCTCACCGGCGACCTCGTGCACGCTCGGGTCGTTCAGGAACTCCTCCACGAGCGCGGCGACGCGGGCGTCGAGGGTGGCGGAGAAGAGCAGCCGCTGCCCGTGCGGGGCGGTCAGCCGCAGGATCCGCTGCACCGGCTCGAGGAACCCGAGGTCCGCCATGTGGTCGGCCTCGTCGAGCACGGTTACCACGACCTCGCTGAGGTCGAGCCTGCCCTGCTCGATGAGGTCCTCGATGCGGCCGGGCGTGCCGATGACGATGTCGACGCCGCGCTGCAGCGCCATGACCTGCCGCTGCTGCGGCACCCCGCCGTAGATCTGCGTGGTGAAGAGGCCGACGCTGCGCGCGATCGGCTGCACCGTGCGGTCGATCTGCAGCGCGAGCTCACGGGTCGGCGCGAGGATGAGCGCCCGCGGGTTGCGGCCAGGGCGACGCTTCAGCCCGCCGCCGTTCTCCATGAGCTTCTCGACGAGCGGCGCACCGAACGCGATGGTCTTGCCCGAGCCCGTGCGGCCTCGGCCGAGCACGTCGCGACCGGCGAGCACCTGCGGGATGGTCGCCGCCTGGATCGGGAACGGCGACTCGGCGCCGAGCTCGCCCAGTACACGGGTGATGTTGCTGCCGAGGCCGAGGTCGGTGAAGGTCACACCCTCGACATCGGACGCCTCCACGGCCTGCGCCTCGAGGCGCTCCAGCACGACGTCGTCCTCGGGGGTGAAGTGCTGCGCGTCCTTGCTGGGGTAGAAGTCGGACTCCCGCTCCACCGGTCGCTCGGCACGGTCGTAGCGCTCACGACGGTCGCTGGAGACGCGCGCGGGGCGCTCAGCGCGGTCGCCGTGCGCCTCACGGAAGGAGCGGCTGGGCGACGGACGTTCGCCACGGTCGGGGCGGAAGCTGCGCTCGGGGCGGGCATCGCGGTCCTCGCGGAAGGAACGTGCCGGACGGAGCTCGCGGTCGCCCCGGAAAGGACGCTCTGAGCGGTCGGCTCGGAGCTCCTGGAACCCGCGCTCGGGACGAGCGGCTCGGTCTTCGCGGCCGCCACGCTCGCCGCGCGGCCCGGAACCGGCACGGGCGCCGCCGGCCCGCCGGTCGTTTCGCTCCTGAGCGGAACGTCGGTCCGTCTCCCAGGACTTGCGCGGCGCCGACGACTTCTGGCGCGGCTCCCAGTTCGGCCGGGAGTCCGCCGCCGGCTCACGACGGGAGTCCCCGCCGCGCGGACGCTCGGCGGCGCGACCGCGGGTGATCCGCTCCTCCGAGGTCCAGCGGCGCTTCGGTGCCGCCTGTTCCTCAGCGCGGAACCCGCGGTGCTTCGGGCTCTTGCTGCCCGCCTTCGCCGCGCCGGCGCGACCGCCGGGGGATCGGGTGGGCTTCTGGGCGCGCGATTGCGCAGCCCGCTTGAATTCAGGCATGAGGTACTTTCCGGGTACGAATGGAAGAAAACCCGGGCAGACGTTGGCCGGGACCGCTCACATCACAGTGATCTCCAGCTGACTGCTGGAAAGACGGTCCGAGGACTCACATAAACGCTCGCGGATGCCCGCGTGTCCAAGACCGACCTTCCTACGTTACGCGAAAAGCGCTGCCAGCACTTATGGTGATGCCAAGATGTTCCTGCCAATCCGCCGAGAGCGACACCGGTGGATGCGCGCGCGGCTGGTCGCGGTCCCGATGCTGTTCGCGCTCGCTGCGGTCGGTTGCGCCGGGAGCGGCGGCGTACAGCGACCGCCGGTCACGGGAGCCGCCGCCGAGGCCGTCGCGGAACCAGTCCTGGTCGAGCTGCCCTCGTACCCGGGGGTCACCGTGCTCGAGGATGAGCAGTACGCCACCGCGGGCGGCGAACCCCTGTTGCTCGATGTCTGCCTGCCACCGGAGGCCCCCGACGGCTCCCCCGGACTGCGCGCCGCAGTCGTCTCCATCCACGGCGGCAGCTGGAGCCGCGGGGACAAGACCGACCCCCACTGGCGGAATGTCTGCGAATGGCTCGCCAGCGACGGCTTCGTCGTCTTCTCGATCAACTACCGGCTGGCGCCGGAGTGGACGTTCCCCGCTCAGCCGGACGACGTCCGGTCGGCGGTGGCATGGATCAGGGAGCCGGAACAGCTGAGGGCGTTCAGCGTCGATCCGGCCCGCATCGGCGCGTTCGGCGGATCCGCGGGGGGCAACCTCGCGGCCCTGCTCGGCACCGAGGGCACCGGACCGCTGACCGAGGGCACGCGGGTCGCCGCGGTCGCCGAGCTCAGCGGTCCAGCCGATCTGACCGGTTCTGCGGCATCCGGACCGGTCGCGGCGGACTTCGCCCGGGTGCAGGCGTCATACCTGGGCTGCCTCGAGGCGCCGTCCTGCGACGCCGCCGAGCCTGCCTCCCCCCTCTCCTGGATCGACCCGACGGATCCCCCGTTCTTCATCGGCCATGCCGCGAATGAGCGCATCCCCCTGGCGCAGTCGCGCACGTTCGCGGCGGCGCTCGAGGCAGCCGGCGTGCCGGTGCAGCTGGCGGTGGTGGACGGGATGCTGCACTCTGTGGCGCTGCTCAACGAGCCGATGCGGGTGGCGATCCGCGACTTCTTCCTGCGGGAGCTCGGATGACGGTCGCCGTCGCGGTGGAGCATCCGAGCGCACGTGGGGTCGCCGACCTCGTCCGGGAGGGTGACGCGCACGGGCTGAGCCTGTATCCCGCGGAGAGCTACTACGCCCTCGACCTCGCCTCGCTCGCGGACCCCGAGGTTCGGCTGTTCGTCGCACGCCGGGAGGGCGTCGCGGTCGGCATCGCCGCGCTCGTGCTCGCGGCACCAGGCGGCGAGACGCCCGAGGCGGAGCTGAAGCGGATGTTCGTCGCGCCCGCGGCCCGGGGCGCCGGGGTCGCCACCGCCCTCCTGACGACGCTCGAGCGGACCGCCGTCGACCTCGGCGTCTCGCGCCTCGTGCTCGAAACGGGGCCGCGCCAGCCGGAGGCGATCGCGCTCTACGAGAAGCACGGCTACGTCCGGATCCCGAACTTCGGTCCCTACATCAACGACCCTCTGTCGCTCTGCTTCGCCAAGGACCTCTCGGATCGACGCTCGCGCCAGCCCTCGACCAGGTAATAGAGCGCAGGCAGCACCACCAGCGTCAGGAGGGTCGAGGACAGCAGGCCGCCGATCACCACGATCGCGAGCGGCTGCGAGATGAACCCGCCCTGCCCGGTGATGCCGAGCGCAAGCGGCAGCAGCGCGAAGATCGTCGCGAGCGCCGTCATCAGGATCGGCCGGAGCCGTCGGCTGGCGCCGCGCACGATCGCGTCGTAGACCCTGGAGCCCCGTTCGCGGTATTGGTTCACCAGGTCGACGAGCACGATGGCGTTCGTCACGACGATGCCGATCAGCATCAGCACGCCGATCAGTGACGGCACGCCGAGTGGGATGTCCGAGACGATCTGCAGCAGGATGGCGCCGGTCGCGGCGAAGGGGATCGACACCAGCAGCAGCAGCGGCTGCCGGAGGCTCTTGAAGGTGGCGACCATCACGGTGTAGACGATGAGGATCGCGGCGAGCAGCGCCAGGCCGAGCTGCGCGAACGCGTCGCTCTGCTCCGCGGTGACACCACTCAGCTCCGCATCGGCGCCCGCGGGGAGCTCCACCGCGTCCACCGCCTCCTGGACCGCCGCGGACGCGCGGCCCACGTCGTCGGAGTTCGGGGTGATGCTCACCGTCGCGGCGCGCACGCCGCGGACCGTGGTGATGCTGACCGGTCCCTCGACCTCCTCCACCGTGGCGAGTGAGTCGAGCGGCACCAGTCCGGACGGTGTGGGGATCGGGAAGTCGCGGAACTCCTCGATCGAGTCCGGCGCATCCGGGTCGGCGATGTAGATCCCGAGCGTCGACTCGTCGATCACGACCGAGCCGACCGACGCCGGCAGGGTGCTCTGCGCGAGGATGCCGCCGACCGCGAGCTCGCTGAGCCCGGCCTGCGCGGCCTCCTCCCGGTCGACCTCGATGGCGAGGTACGGCTGCCGCTCGGCAAGGTCGCTGGTGGCCTCCGCGGTGACGTCCAGGTCGCGCACCGCCGCGAGCACGTCGTCGGCGGCGGTCTCCAGATCCTGCTGGCCGTTCGCGCTGATGTCCACCTCGATGTCGGACGAGGCGAAGCCCGAGCCTGCAGCGGCAAGGGTCAGCTCGCCCGCGTCGTCGGAGAGTGCGTCGATCTCGTCGCGCACGTCCGCGCGGAGCACCTCCTGGTCGGCGTCGTCCGCCGTTGTGATGGAGAACGTGGTGTCCGTCCGCCCGAAGAACGCGCGCGTGAACGAGCCGCCGGTGCCGACCGAGAGCTGCACCGTCTCGATCCCGTCGATGCCGAGCAGCACGTCCTCGACCTGCGCGGCCGCCTCGCTTCGCGCATCGAGGCTCGTCCCGGCGGGCAGCTGCTGAGTCACCGTGACGGTGTTCTGGCCGCTGTCGCCGATGAAGTTCGTCTTCATCAGCGGCACGAGGGCGCCCGTTCCGACCAGGATCAGAAGGGAGAGCAGCACCGTGACCAGCGGCCGCTTGAGGGTGAAGTCGAGGATGGGCAGATACCCGCGCTGCAGACGGGTGGCGCGGTCGTCGTCCGAGGTGCGGCGGATCGCCGTGTGGGGGTGCCGGTCGCGACCCAGGAACCAGTACGCGAGCACCGGCACGATGGTGAGCGACACGAACAGCGACGCCCCGAGCGCGATGGTGACGGTCAGTGCGAACGGCCGGAACAGCTCTCCCGTGATGTCCCCGACGAGCGCCAGCGGCAGGAAGACGGCGACCGTGGTGACCGTCGCGGAGGTGATGGCAACCGCAACCTCGCGGACGGCGGTGCGGATGGCTGCGAGTTTGTCCTCACCGAGTTCCAGATGCCGCTTGATGTTCTCGATCACCACGATCGAGTCGTCGACCACCCGGCCGACGGAGATCGTCAGTGCGCCGAGCGTCAGGATGTTGAGCGTGTACTCGGAGGCGAGCAGTCCGATGAACGTGATGAGCAGCGAAAGGGGGATCGAGATCGCGGTGACGAGCGTCGCGCGGATCGACAGCAGGAACACCAGGATCACGATCACCGCGAACAGCAGCCCGAGTGCGCCCTCCGTGGCGAGGCTCTCGATGGACTCCTCGATGAACGGCGCCTGATCGAACACGACGATGAGGCGGGTGCCGCTGCCGATCGCGTCCTCGAGGTCGGGCAGCATCGCCCGCACCTCACGGGACACATCGACGGTGTTGCCGTCGGGCGTCTTCGTGATGGCCAGGGTGAGCGCGGGCTCTCCGTTCACGCGGGAGATGCCGGTCACCGGGTCGTCGGCGAGCGCCACAGTCGCCACGTCGCCGAGCAGGGTCGCCCGGTTGCCGTCGAGCAGCGGCAGCGCGGCAAGGTCATCGGTGCTGCCGAGGCGGCTGCCGGCCTGCACGCTGAGGGTGTCGTCGCCCTCGGTCACCTCACCGGCCGGGATCAGCACGCCGTTGTCGTCGAGCGCGTCGAGGATCGCCCGCTGGCTCAGTCCGCGCGCGACGAGCTCCCCCGTGTCGGGGGTGATGGTGACCCGCCGGCCGGTCTCCCCCAGCACGCTGACCTCGCGCACATTGTCGAGGGCACGCAGGTCGGGCAGCGCCGACCTCTCGAGCGCCTCGGAGAGATCGCGGGGGTCGAGATCGCTGGTGACCGCCACCTGGATGACGGGCAGATCGTCGAGGCTCCCGGTGAGGATCTGCGGGTCGACATCGGCCGGAAGCCTTGACTCGATCCGGTTGACCGCGAGCTGCACCCGCTGCTCCGCTCGCGCGATCTCCGTCCCGTACTCGAACTCGACCGAAACCGTGGAGACGTTCGTGCTCGAATTGGCGGTGGTCCCGACGATGCCGGGCACGGCCTGCACAGCCGTCTCGATCGGGGTGCTCACCTCCTCGTTCACCACCTCCGGCGCGGCGCCCGGGTAGGAGGTGACGATCACCAGCTGCGGGAAGCTCACCGAGGGGATGAGCTCCTGCTTCAGGGAGGTGAGCGCGATCCCGCCGAAGATCGCGATGACCACCGAGACCAGGGCGATGAGCGCCCTGTTGCGGAGGCTGAACACGGCCAGAAGGTGCACGGCGACTTCCCGTCAGAGCGTGGGCGCCGGGGCGATCGCCGGCCCTAGCAGTATCCCAGCACTGTCGTGCGGCAAGGTTCGCGACGGCGGTTCAGATCACCTGCGGCAGCAGCTCGTCGGAGGCCGGCACCGGGTGCCGGAGCACCGTCTGCCAGGCGCGCTGCAGCGCCTCCACTGCGCGTAGCGTCTGGTCCTGCGGGTAGCTGAACGGGATCCGCAGGAACCGCTCGAATGCGCCGTCCAGGCCGAACCGGGGGCCCGCGGCAAGGGTCAGCCCCTCGTTTCGGGCCGCGAGGGTGAGCTGAGAGCTGACCGGAACGCCCAGGTTGACCCAGAGCGTCAGTCCGCCCTGCGCCGATGGCACCTCCCAATCGGGGAAGCGGGTACGGAGCTCGCGGACGAGGAAGTCGTGCCCGGTTCTCAGCAGCGCCCGTCGCTCCTCGAGGATCCGGTCGTAGTCCGGTAGCAGCGCGGTGACGATCAGCTGCTCGAGGATGGGGGTGCCGAGGTCGCCGGCGAACCGGGCACGCACCAGTCGCTGGATGACCGAGCGGTCGGCGCGGATCCAGCCGAGCCGCAGCCCGCCCCACACGGTCTTCCCGACGGAGCCGATCGTCAGCGCCCGCCCGAACGCGGCGAACGGCGGATGCTCCGGATCCCCGCCGAAGCCGAGTTCCGCCATGGTCTCATCGGCGATGAGGGAGGTCCCGTGCCGCTCGGCGAGCGCGAGCACTCGCGCGCGCTGCTCCGGCGGCATGCTGACCCCGGTCGGATTGTGGTGGTCGGGCATGAGGTAGCCGATCGCCGGGCTGCTGCGCTGGATCGCCTGTTCGGTGCCGTCCTCATCCCAGCCGCCGTCCGTGGTGACCGAGATGGGCACCATCCGCGCGCCCGCGCCGCGGAGCGCCTCGAGGCCGTGCGGGTAGGTCGGGTTCTCGATGAGGGCGCGGTCGCCGCGCGACAGCAGCGTGCGGGCGATGAGCGCGATCGCGTGCTGGGCGCCGACGGTGACCATGATCTGATCTGCATCGGTCGGCAGGCCGCGTTCGGTGTACCGCTGTGCGAGCGCTTCGCGGAGCACACGGATGCCGATGGGGTCGAATCCGGACTCGCCGAGGTACGCGGGCAGCTGTGCGGCTGCGGTCTCCGCGGCGCGCGCGACGGCGGGGATCGCCGGCAGCGTCGCCTTGCTGAGGTCGAGCAGCTCGCTCTGCTGAGGGTCGGGGGCGATCGAGCCGGCGAGCGGCATCCGGGCGACGCTCCCGGAGCCGCGGATGCTCGTCAGGTAGCCGGTCTCGCGCAGCGCGCCGTAGGCGGCGCTCACCGTGGTGCGGCTGAGCTCGAGCTGAGTCGCGAGCTCCCGCTCCGCCGGCAGCCGGGTGCCGAGGGCGATGCGACCGTCCAGGATGAGCAGGCGGATCCGGTCGGCCAGCAGCGAGTAGGCCGGGCCGCCGCCGATGGTGTGCCAGCCGGCGAGGAGGGATGCCAGGGCGCGCGCGGAGAGGGCGGTCGTCATCCGGCCACTTTAGCGCGATTGGCCTCTTGCCGGAAGGCCAATCGTGCAATTGGATTGCGAGCATGCACTTTGGACCGCGCCTCCCACGCCGCTTCAGCCAACTGGCCCTCGGCCTCTTCCTCTACGGGATCGCATTGGCCATGATGGTGCGCGCCGCGATCGGCGTCTCGCCGTGGGATGTGCTGACCCAGGGCGTGGACCGCCAGACGGGTCTCGGCTTCGGCCTGATCACGGTGCTCGTCGGCGCCCTGGTGCTGTTGCTGTGGATTCCGCTCCGCCAGCGGCCGGGACTCGGCACCATCGCAAACGTCCTCTTCATCGGCCCGAGCGTCGAGGTCGGTCTCGCGGTCATCCCGACCCAGACGGAGCCCCTCCCGCAGGGCGTCCTGTTCGCCGGCGGGCTGGCGCTCCTCGCCGTCGCGACCGGTCTCTACATCGGAGCGGGATTCGGTCCCGGCCCGCGCGACGGACTGATGACAGGCATCCACCGCCGCACCGGCTGGCCGATCTGGGTGGGGCGCTCCATCGTCGAGCTCACCGTGCTCGGCGTCGGCTGGATCCTCGGCGGCAACGTCGGCATCGGCACCGTCGCATTCGCGCTGCTGATCGGGCCGATGGTGAACGTCACGCTTCCGCTGCTCACCGTTCCGCTGGACCGCACCCCGCAGGTGCTCGCGACCGGAAAGGAGGTTCCCGCATGATCGCCACGCTGCTGCCGCTGGCCGCGATCTCGGCGTGGGCGATCCTCGCCACCGTCGTGGTCGTCGCCCGCGACGGCTACCGCCGCATCCCCACCCTCCCCTCCTGAGAGGTGAGTCGGTCCCTGAGCCTGTCGAAGGGACCATTCGGGCCGCCTCGACAGACTCAGCGACAGAGTTCTACGCGAGGTTGCGTGCCGCGTACTCCTTCAGCGCATCACGCACGAACTGGGCGCCGCCGTCCCCGGGGGTCGACTCGTAGTTCGCCGCGAACCGCGGGTCTGCGACGTACATCTCTCCGAGCCCGACCAGGTGCTCCGCGACTGGAGCCTTTCCCTGGTACGCCGCCGTCAGCCACTGGTAGTGGCGCTGTGCGAGCGCCTGGGCCTCGTCACTCGCCGGATCGACTCCGGCGAGCGCCGCACGTGACCAGTCGGCGGCGAGCCGCTTGTGCGAGTCCGTGAACTCGCGCTTCTGCGCGTCACTCAGTCCGCGCCACCAGCGGTCACCCTCGGCGTACGCCTCCTTGCCCCAGCGCTCCTCGACCTCCTCCTTGTACTGGGTGTGGTCGAATCCGTCGAACATCTCCTGTGCCATCAGTTGTTCACCTCCTTTCAGCTTCTCGATCGTGGTGCGGACGCTGGCGATCTGCCGATCGATCCGGTCCCGCTCGCTGCGCAGCCAGTCGAGGTGCGCGCCGAGAGCCTCGGCATGCTCGGTCTGGCCGTGCAGCGCCTGGGAGATCGTCGGAAGCCCCAAGCCCAGCTCTCGGAGCAGCAGGATGCGCTGCAGGCGAGTGAGGGCGTCCTCGTCGTAGTAGCGGTATCCGTTCGGCCCGATCCGGCTCGGCGCCAGCAGCCCGACGTCTCCGTAGTGCCGCAGTGTGCGGCTCGTGGTGCCCGTCAGCCTGGCCACCTCGTGGATCGGCCACTCCATTCGCACTTCCATGTCCAGAACGCTACGGGTTGACGTCGCGTCAATGTCAACACCCGGGACCCTTCGCGCACTTGCGCGACTCGGCAAACGCGATATATCGTGAGCGGCGAACGCGATATATCGCGACTGGAAGGAGGCGCCTGATGGCGCAGGAGAAGTGGCTGGTTTCCGGCCCGAAGGTCATCGACCTCGAGGTGGTCCGCAGGCTCAAGGTGGGCCTGGTCGGCGGCCAGGTGGACATCGTGGCGCACGACGAGCCCAGCGCACGGGTCGAGGTGCACTCGGTCACCGGGCGAGAGCTCAAGATCACACTCGACGGCGACGTGCTGGTGGTGGACCACCCGCAGCTCAGCTGGGACAACTGGCTGGAGTCGGTTCGGGCGTTCAAGGGCACCGCGAAGGCGGACCTCAGCATCATGGTGCCCCGCCAGGTGGCGCTGCGCCTCGGGGTCGTTTCCGCTGAGGCGCTGGTCAGCGGGCTCACGGACGACGCCGTCATCAGCACCGTCGGCGGCAGCGTCGTCGTCGACTCCGTCATCGGAGATCTGCAGCTGAACGCCGTCAACGCCGAGCTCTCGGTGCGGAACCACACCGGCAACGCGAACGTCAACACGGTGAGCGGCGACGTCACGGTCAGCGGTGCGGTGCACCGCTTCTCGAGCGACGGCGTGAGCGGGGACGTGTTCCTGGACCTCAGCGGCACTCCGGACGACGTGCGCGTGAACACCGTCAGCGGGGCCGTGACGATGCGGCTCGACGACGGCGTGCCGGCGAGATACCGGATCCACACGGTGACCGGAAGGCTGCAACTCGACGACAGCTCCCTGCGTGGTGTGCGTGGCGGATACACCGCCACCTACGGGCAATTGGACACGTCGTGGGTCGACTTCGTGGCGAACACCGTCTCCGGCAACGTGTCGGTTCTCCACACGGTGCGAGCATGACTCCCGCGGTGTTCGGGCACGGCCACCTGCGGCTGTACCTGCTCAGCCTGCTGGACGAGCAGCCGCGACACGGCTACGAGCTGATCCAGGCGCTCGAGCAGCGCTTCGGCGGCACCTATGTGCCGAGCGCGGGCACGATCTATCCGCGGCTCGCGAAGCTGGTGGAGGACGGTCTCATCACCAAGCGGGAGGACGGCCGGCGCAGCGTCTACGACATCACCGATGCCGGTCGTGAAGAGCTGCGGGCCCGAGCCGGCGAGCTCGACGGGATCGAGAGCGAGCTGAGCGACTCGGTGCGGCGCCTCGCGGACGAGGTGCGCTCGTCGGTGAACGCGGCGATGCGCACCCTGCGGGCGGATCTTGCGGCGAACGCCAGGGAGGCGCGCGATGAGTCAAGATCGGCTGGCGCTTCGGGGCGCACCGAGAACGTGTCGGTGCGGGTGGAGAGCCGGAGCAGGCTGCAGGAGGCGGAGGCCGCGCTCGCGGAGTTCCGCGCCGAGCTGCGCTCGGACCTGCGCCGAGCCGTCGTCGAGGGCGAACTGACGGCGGAGACCGTGCGCGAGCTCCGCGGCGGGCTGGATGAGCTCCGGCACCGGGTGCGCGAAAGTCTGACGACGCCCCGCGGCTAAGCTTCGGGCCTGTGAGCGCCCCGGTCCCCGACCCCGTCGAAGGAACCTCAGGCGCCGAACGAGAGCCGGCGCCTGAGCCCGTCGAAGGGACCGGACAGGCAGCTCATCGCGAACCTCCCCTGGCGCTCGTCCTCCTGGCGGTGTTCGCCGCTGGAGCGCTCGGCACCGCGGCACGTCTCGCGATCGACCTCGCCGCCCCGGCTCCGGGGGCCGGGATTCCGTGGTCGACGCTTGTCGTCAATACGGTCGGCTCGTTCGCACTCGGGCTCGTCGTCGCGATGCTGTCGCAGCGCGCCCCGGAGTGGCTGCGCGCGGGCGTCACCACCGGGCTCCTCGGCTCATTCACCACGTTCTCGGCGATCACCGTTGCCACGGTGGCGCTGACCGGCTCGGGCGCGCTCCTGAGCGCCGCGGTGCTGCTGCTCGTCTCCGTTGTCGCTGGAGTCCTCGCCGCTCTCGCCGGGATGGCGCTCGGATCGGCCATGAGGCGATCGGCACCGAGAAGACCGGCACGAAGGCGGCGCGCATGATCCCAGCCGTGTTCGGCGCTGCCGTGCTGGCCGGGGGTCTGGCCGCGGTCGCCCGCTACCTCGTCACTCGCTCGGTCGGTCCGACGCCGTTCCCCTGGGCGGTGCTGCTGGTGAACGTGATGGGATCCGCAATGGGCGGCGCCGCGCTCGGCATGGTGCAGGCGGGGGCGCTTCCGGCCGAGTGGGAGCTGGTCGTGCTCGGCGGTGTTGCCGGCGGCCTCACCACCTTCAGCACACTTGCGGTCGGCACGGTGCAGATTGCCCAGGCCGGCCGCCGGTGGTGGGCCGTCGGCAACGTGCTGGGCAGCCTCGTCCTCGGCATCGCCGCGGTCTGCGCCGGCTGGATGGCGGTGGCCCTCTTCGCCTGACCACCCGAACCTTCGAAATTCCGGACTCCGTGTGGCAGGTGCGGCTGGTGACTGCTGCTGCGATCTCAACGGTCTCGGAAACCCCGTCGGCATCGGGAGGTCCTGAATGATGAAAGGTGGCAGGGGGTCAGAGGTGGGAGAGGCTCGTCAGCACCTGACGCGCGATGACCCGGCCCGCCCGATTCGCACCGATGGTGCTTGCGGCGGGACCGTAGCCGGCGAAGAAGATGCGTCCGTCGCGCCAGGAGACACCGTTGCCGACCGCGATGCCGCCGGCCTTCTCACGCAGCTTCAGCGGCGCCAGATGGCGCAGCTCCGGCCGGAATCCCGTCGCCCAGATGAGCGCATCCGCGGGCTCGAACGTCCCATCCGCCCAGCGCACCCCATCCGGCTCGATCGAGGAGAACATCGGCCGGGCGCTGAGGAGGCCGCGGTCGATCGCCGCCTGGATGCGGCGACTGCGCGGAACACCGGTCGTGCTCACGATGCTGGGCAGCGCGCGACCCTCCCGAGCTGCCTCGTCCTGCAGCGCCACCGACGATTTGCCGGCCTCGATGTTGAGCTCCTGCTCGTCGAGGAAGCTGATCGGCCGGCGGGCGACCCAGGTGAGCCGGTCGGCGACGTGCTCCAGCTCGAGCAGGAATCCGATCGCGGAGGTGCCGCCGCCGATCACCACGACCTTCTGCCCGGCGAACTCCTCGGCACTCCGGTAATCGTTGGTGTGCACCTGCCGGCCGCGGAAGTTCCGCAAGCCTGGATACCAGGGCACGAATGGTGCACCCCAGGTGCCGGTCGCGTTCACCAGGATGCGGGTGGACACCTGGTCGTCGCCACCGGGTCCGCGAAAATGCACCATCAGATCCGCCCCGAAGTTCTCGACCGAGTACACCTCGGCGGGCCGGACCACCTGCAGCTCGTAGTGCTCCTCGTAGCGTCGGTAGTAGTCGGCGACGACGTCGCGGGCGGGCAGGGTGCGCTCCGCGGTCTCGAAACTGACGCCGAGCTCTTCCATGCCGGGCAGGTCATTCACCCGGTGGGCGAAGCCCAGCCGAAGCGCCTCCCAGCGGAACTGCCACGCACCGCCCGTGCCCGGCCCTCGGTCGAGCAGCACCACGTCGGTGCCCGGTTGCAGGCCGAAGCGGCGCAAGTAGTAGGCGGTCGAGAGACCCGCCTGGCCTGCGCCGATGATCACGACGGAGGTGTCCGTTGCGGCGGGGAGCACCGTCCAAGGCTACCCGTCGCCGGAGTCGCGACGGTCGGCTGCCTGGACGGGACCTCAGCGCTCCGTGATACGCTGAACGACAGATTTTTACGCCATTCGCATTCCTGAGTTCATGAGGGGGTCACGCATGGGGCGCGGCCGTCAAAAGGCAAAGCACACCAAGGTGGCCCGGGAGCTGAAGTACTTCAGCCCGGACACGAACTACAGCGCCCTCGAGCGCGAGCTTGGTTCTGCAGGCCACAGCGACTACGAGGACAAGTGGGCCGACTACGCGTCGTCAGACGACGACGAGGTCGGAGCGGAGCAGGGCGAGACCCGCACCGCGTGACTTCGCGTCGCCTTCCGGGTGACGAAGCGGCCCGCGCGCGCTGAGGAGCCGCACAGCGGCGCTCCTCCCTCACCGAGTCAGTCGGCGTAGCTGCCGACCAGGCGCACGGCTCCGCCGTTCACGCCCTTCGCGCCCTGCTCGAACTCGGTCAGGTCCTGGAACTCGTCGCGCACCTCGCCGGCGATCCAGGTGCGGATGCCGTCCTCCGCGAGCCGGTCGATCGCGGCCTCCGCACACCCCGCTGTGACGACGGCCAGCATGCCGATTCCGAGATTCCACGTGCCCTCGGTGCTCTCCAGCGACGCACCGCTGAGCGCAGTGAGCGCCTGGAAGACGGTCGGCGGCGACCAGGTCGACCGGTCCACCTCGACCCAGGAGCCCTCCGGGAGCACCCGCGCCAGGTTCGCGGCGATGCCGCCCCCCGTGACGTGACTGAGCGCGTGGAGTCCGGTGCCGATCTCATCGTCGCCGAGCAGTCGCAGCAGAGGCGCCGTGTAGAGCCGCGTGGGCTCGAGGAGCGCCTCCCCGACGGGTCCGCCGAAGTCCTCCAGCCGGTCGGTGTACCCGATCCCGCGCTGCGCGAGGATGTGCCGCACCAGTGAGAAGCCGTTGCTGTGCAGGCCGCTCGACTCCAGCGCCAGCACCACGTCGCCGGACCGGACCCGCGACGAATCGAGCAGGTCCTTGGCCTCCACGACGCCGACCGCGGCGCCGGCGACGTCGTAGTCGTCGGGGCCGAGGAGCCCCGGATGCTCCGCCGTCTCCCCGCCGACGAGCGCGGTGCCCGTGTCGGCGCAGGCGCGCGCGATGCCGGCGACGATGTCGGCGATCCGGGACGGCACCACCTTGCCGCAGGCGATGTAGTCGGTCATGAACAGAGGGCGAGCGCCGACGACCACGATGTCGTCGACGACCATGCCGACGAGGTCCTGGCCGATGGTGTCGTGCTTGTCGAGCGCCTGCGCGATCGCAACCTTGGTGCCGACGCCGTCCGTGGACGTCGCGAGCAGCGGGCGATCGTACTCCTTGAGGAACGACACGTCGTAGAGCCCGGCGAACCCGCCCACGCCGCCCAGCACATTGGGTCCGTGCGTCTCGGCGACCGCCGACTTCATCAGTTCGACGGCGAGATCTCCGGCCGCGGTGTCGACGCCGGCCTCCGCATAGCTGTCGGCCATTCCTTGGTTCCCATCGCGGCGTGAAAGACTTACCCCCGGCAATTCCCACTCTACGGTCTGGAGTCCGTACCGCATGTGCGGCATCGTGGGCATCGTTTCGGCGAGCCCAGTCAATCAACAGGTCTACGACAGCCTCTCCCTCCTGCAGCACCGCGGTCAGGACTCGACCGGCATCGCCACCAGCGAGGGCAGCATCGTCCACATGCACAAGGCCCGCGGCCAGGTGCGTGAGGCGTACCGCACCCGCGACATGAGGAGTCTTCTCGGCACGATGGGCCTCGGCCACGTGCGCTACACCACGCGCGGATCCGCGTCCGCCGAGGAGGAGTCGCAGCCGTTCTACGTGAACGCGCCGTACGGCATCGTGCTGGTGCACAACGGCAATCTCACCAACACACGGGAGCTCACGAAGGAGCTCTTCCAGGTGGACCGGCGCCACCTCAACACCAGCTCCGACACCGAGCTGCTTGTGAACGTGCTGGCGAACGAGCTGCAGGCGCAGCTCACCGGCCGGGCGGATGCGCGCGAGCTCGAAGCGGATGAGGTGTTCGCGGCGGTCAGCCGCCTGCACGAACGGGTCGAGGGCTCGTACGCGTCGATCGCGCTCATCGCCGGACAGGGCCTGCTGGCGTTCCGGGACCCGTTCGGCATCCGTCCGCTGGTGCTCGGCCGCCGGTCGAGCGGGCTGCTCAACGACGAATGGGTCGTGGCGAGCGAGTCGCTGGTGCTCGAGAGCGCCGGCTACGAGGTCGTGCGCGATGTCGCGCCCGGCGAGGCCGTCTACATCACGATGGACGGGCAGATGGAGAGCCGCCAGTGTGCGGCGAACCCGCGGCTGGTGCCGTGCTCGTTCGAATACGTCTACCTCGCGCGGCCCGACTCGATCATGAACGGCATCTCGGTGTACGAGGCGCGGCTGCGGCTCGGCAACCGGCTCGCCGACACGATCGCGCAGTACACGCCGCGCGGCGACGTCGACGTGGTCATGCCCATCCCGGATTCCTCCCGACCCGCTGCCATGCAGGTCGCACAGAAGCTGGGCATCGAATACCGTGAGGGCTTCTACAAGAACCGCTACGTCGGCCGCACGTTCATCATGCCCGGGCAGGAGCAGCGCTCGAAGAGCGTGAAGCAGAAGCTCAACGCGATGAGCTCGGAGTTCAAGGGCAAGAACGTGCTCATCGTCGACGACTCCATCGTGCGCGGCACCACCTCCCGGGAGATCGTCGACATGGCGCGGATGGCGGGCGCCAACAAGGTGACGTTCACCTCCGCGGCTCCTCCGGTGCGGCATCCGCATGTGTACGGCATCAACATGCCCACCCGGGGCGAGCTGATCGCGGCCGGGCGGAAGATTCCGGAGATCAACCGGGAGCTGGGCTCCGACTACCTGATCTACCAGGAGGTCGCCGACATGCGCGACGCGATCCTGGAGGGATCCGACATCACCGAGCTCGAGATGAGCTGCTTCACCGGGGAGTACGTCACGGGCACCGTGACCCCCGAGTACCTGGAGTGGGTGGAGCGCAACCAGAACAGCTGACCGCCGGGGACGGGCCGGTTCGGCGTACCCGGGCCGCCGCGGCGGGCCGCATCCGCCGAAGTGGCCCTTGTCCGGTCAGTCGCGCGGGGCCGGCCCGGTGCCGGGATCGCGAGTGTCGGGGCGGTCGGCGGGAAGGCCGGCATCGGCTTCCCCGTCGCGGGGCATGGGGTCGGCCTGCGCCTCGGCGGGCAGCGTCTCGATCGCCGGCTCCGCCACGGGCGGGTGCGACGGCGCGGTGATCTCGCTCCGCTCCGCGGTGACGGTCGTGGTCCGTCGCGCATAGACGCGCTCGAAGATCAGGGCGGTGATCCCGGCCAACAGCATCCCGATCGTGATGCCGAACAGCGCCAGGAACAGGAACATCTGCAGGAAGCCCACCTCGGGGTCCACCTCGCGCGTCGCGGTGAGGGTGAACGCCACGATGGCGCCGATCCCGCCGCCGATGGTCAGGAACGCCGGGTACTTGGGCGTGCGCCGGACGCGCACCTCATCGCGGTCGGCTCCGCCATCGTCGGTCACGGTCCCATTCTCCCGCCGTCGGCGCCGGACGGGCGAATCGGCAGGTGCTCCGACAGATCGGCGCGGAGGCCGGACGCCGAGATGCGGCCCGCCCTCAGGGCCTCCGGCCAGGCCAGCGAACCCGTCCCGAGCGCGATCCAGGTGGCGGCATCCATCTCGACGACATTGGGCGGCGTTCCGCGGGTGTGCGCCGGCCCTTCGATCACCTGCACCGCCCCATAGGGCGGCACCCTCACTTCCACGGCGTTGCCCGGCGCCCGCTCGTCCAGCAGCTGCAGCAGATAGCGCACGGCGGTGGCGATGGTCTCGCGGCCGGTGGCGCCGGCGAGGGCCGCATCGACCGCCTCCTCACCGGAGGCGGCTGAGATGCGGGCTCTGGCCATGCCCGTCACGCTAACAGCGCTGGGTACGCTGGACCGGTGAGGATTCTGGTACTCGGCTCAGGTGCTCGCGAGCACGCCATCGTCTCGGCGCTGCTGAGCGAGCCGGAGGCGCACGAGGTGATCGCGGCTCCAGGGAACGCCGGCATCGCCCGGGTGACGGAGGTGGTGCATCTCGACGCCGAGAACGCGGACCTCGTAGCGGACTTCGCGTTCGACAACGACATCCAGCTCGTCGTCGTCGGTCCCGAGGCGCCGCTCGTCGCGGGCGTCGCCGATGCGGTCGGCACACGCGGCATCCCGGTGTTCGGGCCGAGCCGCGCGGCGGCGCAGCTGGAGTCCAGCAAGACGTTCGCGAAGCGGGTCATGGACGAGGCGGGCGTGCCCACCGGCCGAGCGGTGCGCGCCGGCACCCTCGACGAGGCCATCGAGGCGATCGACTCGCTCGGTTCGCCGTATGTGGTGAAGGCCGACGGGCTCGCGGGCGGCAAGGGTGTGCTCGTCACTCCCGACCGCGACGCGGCGATCGCGCACGCCACTTCATACCTGCACCAGGGCAGCGTGCTGATCGAGGAGTTCCTCGACGGGCAGGAGGTCTCGCTGTTCCTGCTGAGCGACGGGCACGACGTCCTGCCGCTCAGCCCCGCTCAGGATTACAAGCGACTGCTCGACGGCGACGAGGGTCCGAACACCGGCGGGATGGGCGCCTACTCGCCGTTGCCGTGGCTGCCCGACGGCTTCGTCGACGAGGTGGTCGAGACCATCGCGCTGCCGACGATCCGCCAGCTGGAGCGGGAAGGGACGCCGTTCCTCGGCCTGCTCTATTGCGGCCTGATCCTCACCGAGCGCGGCATCCGGGTGATCGAGTTCAACGCCCGTTTCGGGGACCCGGAGACGCAGGTGGTGCTGCCGCGGCTGCGTACACCCCTCAGCAGGCTGCTCTTCGCCGCCGCGACCGGACGGCTCACCGAGCTGGAGCGGCCGGAGTTCTCCGATGACGTCGCGGTGACCGTCGTGCTCGCCAGCGAGGGCTACCCGGAGTCACCGGTCACCGGTCGGCCGATCCGCGGACTCGACGACGTGCAGGATGCCCGGATCGTGCACGCAGCGACGGCGGAGCGCGACGGCGAGCTGTTCGCCACCGGCGGCCGGGTGCTGAGCGTCGTCGCGACGGCCCCCGACTTCGCGGAGGCCAGACGGCTCGTCTACGGCGCCCTGGAGCGGATCTCCCTCGAGGGGGGCCAGTACCGCACCGACATCGCCGCCCGCGTGGTGCCGTGACCTCCGTCGTTCCGGTTCCCGGCTGGGAGCATGTCTACTCGGGAAAGGTGCGCGACCTCTACCGGCCGCTGGACGGCGATGCGGACCGGCTGCTCGTGGTCGCGAGCGACCGCGTCAGCGCGTTCGACCATGTGCTCGAGCCCGGCATCCCCGGCAAGGGGTCGCTGCTGACCGGCCTCTCGCTGTGGTGGTTCGGGGAGCTGGCGGAGTTCCCCTCTCACGTGCTGCCGGACGCGGTTCCGGATGAGGCCGCCGGACGCGCCATGGTCGTCAAGCGGCTGAGGATGTATCCGATCGAGTGCGTCGTGCGCGGTTACCTGACCGGAAGCGGCTGGGTCGAGTATCAACGGGATCAGGCGGTGTGCGGTGTGCCGCTGCCCGCGGGACTGCGCGACGGCGACCGGCTGCCGCAGCCGATCTTCACCCCCGCGTTCAAGGCGGAGCTGGGCGCGCATGACGAGAACATCACCTTCGGGCGCGTGATCGAGCTCGTCGGCGGGGATGCGGCAGAGGCACTGCGCTCCACGAGCCTCGCGATCTTCGAGCGCGCCGCCCGGATCGCCGAGGAGCGCGGCCTCGTGCTCGTCGACACGAAGTTCGAGTTCGGCGACGACTCCGGGATGCTGACCCTCGGGGACGAGGTGCTGACCTCGGACAGCAGCCGCTACTGGGATGCCGCCGCCTACGCCGCCGGCAAGCACGACAGCTTCGACAAGCAGATCGTGCGCAACTGGCTGAGCGAGAACTGGCCGAGCGCGGTGCGCGACACGACTCCCCCGCCGGTGCTGCCGGACGAGATCGTGGAGCGCACGGCAGCCCGGTACCGGGAGCTCGTGGAGCGACTGACCGGCCGACCCGCCTAAGGGGCCACCGGAGACCTCTCCAGCCCGGCGACGTACTCCCGGATGATGTCGTCGAAGGAGGGCGCCGCACGAAGCCCCAGCCGATTCGCCCGCTCGGTGCGGAATCGCGCCGGCCAGCTGGTCACGATCGCCGAGATGACCGGGTCCTCCTGCAACGACACGTGCGCGCTCGCGCCCGGGCCGACCACCCGGTCCAGTGCTTCGAGCATCGCGCCGGGGGTCGTCGTGAGCGCCGGCAGGTTCATCGCCGTCCGGCTTCCCCAGGCGGTGCCGTCGGCCGCCGCCGCGCGCAGGATCCCGTCGAGGGTCAGCGCCGGCGACGACAGCGCGACCGGCGTGTCCGCCGGAACGGGGCACACCGACCCTTTCCCGGCGATCGGCTCCCGGATGATGCCGGAGAGAAAGCTCGACGCAGCGGCGTTCGGCGTCCCCGGCCGGACGGAGACCGTCATCAGCCGCACGGCGCGCCCCCGGACGTATCCCTTCCGCGTGTAGTCGGCGAGCAGCAGCTCGCCGATGAATTTCTGCGTCCCGTAGCTCGACTGCGGCCTCGGCAGGGTGTCGTCGTCGACCTCGCCGATCGGGCCGGGAGCTGGATCGCTGCCGAACACGGCGAGCGAGCTGGTGAACACCACCATGGGACGGAAGGCGCCGTGCCGGCAGTGGTCGAGCAGGGCGACGAGCGCCTCGACGTTCGTCCGCATGCCCAGGTCGAAGTCGGCCTCGGCCGCACCGCTGACGACGCCGGCGAGATGGAAGATGACGTCCGGTTCGCCGAGCTCGGCCAGCAGCTCGACGAGATCCCCCGACAGCACCCGCACCCTCGGGTCCGACGGCGCGCCGCCCGGGGGAGGCTGCAGATCCAGCACGGTGAGGCGGCCCACCGTCCGCGTCTCACCTTCCACGGTCAGGAACCCGGCCGCCAGGATCCTCGAAGCGAGCGCCGTGCCGAGGAAACCGGCGCCCCCGGTGATCACGACGTCCACACCCGATCCCGTCACCCGTGCGCCTCCTTCCAGCTCCCCATGGCGTCCAGCACGTCGACGAGCGTCTCGCGGCCGCCGACGTTGCCGGGCACCACCACCTGGGTGCCCTGCCAGGACGGGCTCTCCAGATCCCACACCGAGATGCCGGGTGCGAGCTGACCGCGCACATGCGCGCGGGTCCCGCCGGTCGCGAGCCGCGCCACCTCCGCGGAGGTGATCCCGCCCTTCGAGACGAGCACCCCGGCGCTGCCGAGGAGCGCGGTCGTTGCGGTGGTCAGCGCACGCATCACGCGTTCACCGTGCGCCAGGGTGTTGTGGGTCTCGCGGCGAGACCGCTCCGTTGCGAGGACGACCCGATTGCGCTCTTCGAGGCGGGCTCTCGCGCGGGCCGCTGCATCGGCGCCCGCCCGTTCCGGTGACTCGAGGGCCGCATCCGTCGGAATCACGATCGCCTCGTCCCCAGTGGAGCGCAGCAGGAATTCGAGCTGCTCCGACGCCGCGGCGGTGTGGGACCCGCAGACGACGACGACGCCGCGCCGGGCGTCGGCACCGATCGGCCGCGGCAGATATCCGTCGCTCAGCCGGCCGGCGCAGATGGCCGCAAGGGTGGCGGCGCACCGGATGGCAACCGAGGCGCCCTGGTCGATCGCCGCGAGCAGCGCTCGGGAGATCAGCCGGAGGTCGTCGTCGGTGACCGCGTCCGGCACCACCACCTCGTCCGGCGAGGCGGTGCGGAGCTCCGCGGTCAGAGCCGCGCCGGCGGAGTCGCGG
Organism: Lysobacter korlensis; assembly: GCF_042434515.1. NCBI lineage: Bacteria > Pseudomonadati > Pseudomonadota > Gammaproteobacteria > Lysobacterales > Lysobacteraceae > Lysobacter > Lysobacter korlensis. The sequence goes on along the minus strand of NZ_JBHLTG010000005.1, from coordinate 478,236 downwards.
AGCCGCCGGAGCGGGACGGGCCGCGCCGATCGCCGCCCGACCTCGCGCACCCAGTCCCGCAGGTCGGAGCTGCGGTAGCCGAACACCGGGTCACGGGCGAACTCCGTCTCCGCGACGGGCCTGTCGACCCCGTCGATCCTCACCCGGTGGACCCCGTCCAGCGTCGTCCGGCCCCCGGCAGGGAACGCCGGCACGAACAGGATCGGGCCCGCCGCGTCGGCGAACACGTCGGATTCCGCGAACACGTGGCCGCGCAGCGTCGAGTCGCCGCGCAGCACGACGAGGATGCGCTCCCCGAGCAGCGATTCCGCCGCGCGCAGGTCCGCCCGGATCGACCGTGCGAGTTCCGTCGCCGCCGGCTCACTGAGCGCCCTGGAGTTGGTCTGCAGGTAGACGGCACCCTCCCTGCGCAGCACGTCGAGGATCGCGCCGACGTCCCAGCTGAGCAGCACGGTGACGTCGGTCGCCGATTGGGTTCCCGTCGGGTCATCGTCGAGGACGACGGTCAGCATCTCGGGGCGTCCTGGGGTCACGGGATCAGGGTCCGCGACTCCGTGTCGTTCGGCCTGATCTGCAGCTTTCGACCGACGCCGTCGCGGAACATCTGCAGCGCGTCGGCGTAGTCCTCGAGCGTGAACGAATGGCTGATCATCGGCTTCGGGTCGATCGCGCCCGCCTCGAACATCTCGACGGCGCGGCCGAACGTGTTCAGCACCGCCATGGTGCCGACGATGCTGATCTCGTCCCGGTACACCCGGAACGGGGAGTACTGCGCCGCCGCCCCGACCGGCGCGACGCCGAAGTGCTGGAATGCGCCGCCGGCCTTCACCCGAGGCAGCGCGTTCTCGATCGCCCGGATGCTGCCGGTGCAGTCGATCACGACGTCCCATTCAGCGCGTTCGGCGTCCTCGGCGTTCAGGAGCACATGCTGGACGCCGAGCTCTTTTGCGGTCTGCAGGCGGCGCTCGTTGATATCGACGATCGTGACGCTGGCGGCTCCGGCACGGGGCGCGAGCTGGGCCATCAGCAGGCCCATGGTGCCGGCGCCGTAGATCAGGTAGTGCTCGCCCATCCGGCGGGGAAGCAGGTCGTATCCGCGGATCGCGCACGCGAGGGGCTCGATCAGCGCCGCCTGGTGCAGATCCGTCTCCGGACGGAGCCGGTAGACATTCGCGGCGGGTGCGACGAAGCGCTCCTGAGCGGCTCCGTCCGATGCGACCACGCCGAGTCCGTTCCAGAAGCGGCAGAGGTTGCTCCTGCCGTTCAGGCAGAACTCGCACTCACCACAGGTGGTGCTCGGGTTGACCGCGACGTGCGCTCCGGGCTTCACCGTGGAGACGTCCGACCCGACGGCGAGCACGACGCCGGTCGCCTCGTGGCCGGGGACCAGCGGGTAGACGGTGCCCTCGAACTCGCCGTCGAAGACGTGCGTGTCCGTTCCGCACACTCCGACGGCCGCCGTCTCGATCAGCACGTCCTTCGGACCGAGCTCTGGCTCGGGGCGATCCTCGAGGGCGAGGCTGCCCTCCGATGTGAAGACGATGGCGCGCATGGTCGATTATCCAGCGACGGACCTGCCAGCGGACTGCGATGCCGATGATCGCAGCGCGGAATCCGGAATCCTTCTTTCCCTCCCCGCGTTGCACTCCTTATGGCCGACCGACTCGCCGCCGACACCGCCATGGGCCCGGTGACTCTCGACGTCGCCGATCCGGACACGATGACGGCGTTCTATCGCGACGCCGTCGGGCTCGATGTGCTGTCGGCCGCGGGTGGTCTGGTGACGCTCGGACGCGGGAGCGTCGAGGTCGTGCGCCTGCGCCACTCCCCGGAGCTGAGGCACGCATCGCCGGGATCCGCGGGGCTGTTCCACACCGCGATCCTGTTCGACACCCAAGCGGCGCTCGCCGGCGCGATCTACCGGGTCGCCACGATGCATCCCGGACTCTTCACCGGCAGCTCCGACCACCTGGTGAGTCAGGCGTTCTATTTCAACGATCCTGAGCTGAACGGGGTCGAGCTCTACTGGGATCGTGACCGGACGCAGTGGAGCTGGGTGCATGGCCGCGTCGAGATGTCGACCGTCTACCTCGATCCCAACCGCTTCCTGCGGGAGCACCTGACCCAGGAGGCCGTCGACAGCCCCCACGACAGCCGACCCGTCGTCGGTCACGTGCACCTGTCGGTCGGCGACGTCGAGTCGGCGCGCGAGTTCTACGTGAACCGGCTCGGGTTCGAGACGACCGCGGAGCTCGGCGGATCCGCGTTGTTCGTCAGCGCGGGCGGCTATCACCACCACATGGCGATGAACGTGTGGAACAGCGCGGGAGCCGGCCGCCGTTCGCGCACGCTCGGGCTCGGCGCGGTCGACATCGTCGTGCCCACCACCGACGAGGTGGGCGCCCTCACCGAGCGGATGGAGCACTACGGGGTCGCCGCCCGGGACGACGGCCGCACCGTCGAGCTGGAGGACCCCTGGGCGAACCTGGTGCGGATCACCGCCGCCGCGACCTGACCTTCCGCGGATCGGCGACGTCGCCGACGAGCGGGGTTGTTCCGGATGCTAGGCGGCGGGGGCCGGTTCCGGCGTGCGGGTGCGGGTCACCACGAGCACCGCGGCGACCACCGCGGCGACGAGCACCAGCGCGACCCAGGCGAGTCCCGAGTAGCCGATCAGGGCCAGCACCGGCCCAGCCAGCGCACCGCCGCCCGCACCGGAGATGTTCATCACCAGGTCGGTGCGGCCCTGCACCCGCGTGCGAGCGGACCCGGTCACCACCTGGGCCACGAGGGCGGATCCGGCCACCGTCGATGCACTCCAGCCGAGGCCCAGCAGGATCAGGCCGACCGTGACCAGCGTGGTGTCGTCGGCGCCGAGCGCCACGCACACGAGCGCCAGCACGAACGTCGCCTGCCCGATCAGGATCGTGCTGATGGCGCCGATCTTGTCGCTCAGCCAGCCGAAGACCGGGGAGACGGCGAACATCCCTGCGACGTGCAGGCTGATGGTGAGGCCGACGATGGTGAGTGTCGCGCCGTGGTTCACCAGGTGGACGGGAGTCATCGACATCACCGACACCATGACGGCGTGGCTGGCGCCGATTGTGCCGATCGCCAGGATCACGAGACGGTGCGCGCGCACCTCGCTGGTCGCGGCCGGCGCCTGAGGTGCGGGCGGCAGCGTCCGGCTGACCAGGTAGGGGTCGGGCCGGAGGCCCACCAGGTACACCGCGACCGCCGCGAGCTGCGCCGCCACCGCGATGACGAACGAGCCGGTGAGCTCCGGCATGCCCAGTGCCTCCGCGATCACCTCGCCTGGTCCGAAGAGGTTCGGCCCCACCACTGCCCCGACCGTCGTCGACCACACCACGATCGAGAGGTCCCGTCCGCGGCGTTCCGCGGATGCGATGTCGGTCGCGGCGAACCGGGCCTGCAGGTTGACGGAGACGCCCGCGCCGAGCAGCGCGAACCCGAGCAGCAGGAGGGGGAACGAGGGGATTCCGGCGGCCGCGACCGTCACGACGCAGCCGGCCGCTGAGGTGAGCACTCCGGTGGTCAGCGCGGTCCGCCGTCCCGCCCGAGCCGCAAGGCGGGCGAGCGGGATGGACGCGGCGGCGGCGCCCAGCGTGCTCATGGTCGCCGCGGCGCCCGCCCACGCCTCCGTGCCGGCGAGTTGAGCGGCCAGGACCGCTCCGATGGCCAGCGTGGCGCCGATACCCAGACCGCCGAGCACCTGACCGGCGACCAGCACACGCACCACGCGACGCTGAACGGCGGCGAGGTCGTAGTCCGTTGTCGACGTCATCCGCTGCCCTCCGCACACCTCTACTCCGATGAGAAACGAAGGAGGATCGCCTGCAACACTGGCACGCCCCGGCGCGGGTGTCGAGGCGGATTCCTGCCACGTCCGGCCGGGGAACGGACCCGCGCGGATCAGGGGGCGAGCGGGAAGTCAGCCGTGGCTTCCCGGCCGTCTTCTCGCCAGGAGACCCGCACCGTCCACTCCCCCGGCGCCGGTTCACCCAGAACGTCCAGCCACCTCCACTTCTCCGGGCCCAACGCACGGATGGAGCCGGACCTCTCGAGCGGGATCGCCGCCGTCTCCGCTTCTGACGCGCTCTGACGCACAACGACGCGCACCGCGCGAGCCGACCCGGGTCCGGTGTTGAGCACGAGGATGCGGCGTCTGGTGCGATCGGCACTCACGTCGATCCCGGCCGGACCGGATCGGTCGAAAGCCGGAATGAACGTCATGAGCGTGAGCAGCAGGTCGGCGATCGCATGCCACATGGCCGCGACCCTACCGAAGCGGCTCGGGACCCGTCCGGATCGCGGCGAATCGCCGCACCTCGGGGTGGCATGCCGCGACTCGGCGAAATTCGGCGAGTGCTGAGCATCACGGGGCTACCGTGGCATCATGTTCGCCCTGCACCGACTCAGCCGGGTGATCGCGCTCGTGCTGTCACCGGTGCTCCGCCGGCAGGGCGAGCGGATGAAGACCGCCATCCCGTGGCTGCCGCCGGCGAAGCTGCCCTGGCGCGGCACGGTCGACGGACCGGATCCCTTCCGCATGCTGGTGCTCGGCGACTCCACCGCGGCCGGCGTCGGTGTCAAGGATCCGGAGCACGGGCTCGGCGGCAATCTCGCCCGCGTCCTGGCCGACCGCACGGGGCGAGGCGTCCGCTGGCTGGCCCTCGGCCAGGCCGGCGCGACCTCGAAGGACCTGCGTGCGCGCTTCCTGCCGAAGGCGGTCGAGGACGAATACGACGTCGTGTTCCTCTCCATCGGCGCGAACGACACGCTCGCCTTCCGCTCACGTGCGGCGTTCCGGGAAGACTTCCGCGCCGTGCTCACGTCCCTTCGCGACCGGAGCCCGGAGGCACGGATCGTCGTGGCGAACCTTCCCGTCTTCTCATGGTTCACGGTGATGCCGAACCCGCTGCGCTGGGTGCTGAGCCTCCACGCCGAGAACCTGCAGCACGCCGCACATCGAGAGGTCGCCCGGGACCCGGGCGCGCACATGTCACCGCCTCCACCCACCTACTCGGCGAAATTCTTCGCGCGCGACCGGTTCCACCCGAGCGAGGAGGGCTACCGCGACTGGGCGGACTTCGCGCTGGAGAAGGCGGCACATCTGTGGCCGTGATCGGCGGCGTCGACGAGGTCGTCACGTCGGTGCGGGATGCGGCCGCCGGAAGCGGCCGCACCGTGGTCGGAATCGCCGGTGCGCCGGGGGCCGGGAAGTCGACGCTCGCCGCCCGCCTGGTCGAGCGGCTCGGGGCCGAGGCGGCGCTGCTGCCGATGGACGGGTTCCACCTGCCTCAGCGGCGGCTCGTCGACCTCGGGCGCCGCGACCGGATGGGCGCGCCGGACACGTTCGACGTTCCGGGATTCCTTCACGTGCTGCGCCGGGTTCGCGCGAACGACGGCGCCGTGCCGGCGCCCGGATTCGATCGCACGGTCGAGGAGCCGGTGCCGGACGCGATCCGGATCGGTCCGGAGCACACGGTCGTGGTGGTCGAGGGCAACTACCTGCTGCTCGACTCCGGGGGTTGGGAGGGCGCGGCGGGCCTGCTCGACGTCACCTTCTACGTCGAGGTGCCGCGAGACGTCCGGCTGCGCCGTCTGATCGACCGTCACGTCGCCTTCGGCAAGTCGCCCGAGGCGGCGGAGGCGTGGGCGCTCGGCCCGGATGAGCGGAACGCGGAGCTGATCGCGGGCACCGCATCCCGCGCCCGGCACCGAGTCGTCCTCACGTAGACTGAGCGCATCCACCCCGCGACCCCCGGGAGTTTCCGCGTGCCCACGATCGTCGTCGATGTCATGCCGAAGGCCGAACTGCTCGACCCGCAGGGCAAGGCCGTCGCCGGAGCGCTCGCCCGCCTCGGCAAGTCCGAGTTCTCCGGTGTGCGCATCGGCAAGCGGTTCGAGCTCGAGGTCGCCGGCGAGGTCGACGCGAAGCTGCTCGACGAGGTGCGCGAGATCGCCGAGGACATGCTCTCCAACCAGGTGATCGAGGACGTCGTCGACATCCGCGTCGAGGGGAACGGCGCGCCGGGAGAGACCCACTGATGCGCATCGGCGTCATCACCTTCCCCGGATCGCTGGACGACCGCGACGCGCAGCGCGCCATCCGCCTGGCCGGAGGTGAGCCCGTCGCCCTCTGGCACGGCGAGCACGACCTGAAGGGCGTCGATGCCATCGTGCTGCCCGGCGGCTTCAGCTACGGCGACTACCTGCGCTGCGGCGCGATCGCCGCCCGCTCGCCGATCATGGCGGAGGTGATCGACGCCGCGAACGGCGGGATGCCGGTGCTCGGCATCTGCAACGGCTTCCAGATCCTCGTCGAGGCGCATCTGCTGCCCGGCGGTCTGGTGCGGAACGCGCTCGGCACTTTCGTGTGCCGCGACCAGAACATGCGCGTCGAGAACACCTCCACCGCCTTCACGAACCAGTACGAAGCGGGGCAGGAGATCACCATCCCGCTGAAGAACGGGGAGGGCGGCTTCCTCGCCGACACGGAGACGCTGAACCGGATCGAGGGTGAAGGCCTGGTGGTGTTCCGCTACCTCGACGTCGACCCCAACGGATCGCTGAACGGCATCGCCGGCATCACCAACGAGCGCGGAAACGTCGTCGGCCTGATGCCGCATCCCGAGCACGCCGTCGAGCCTGGCTTCGGCCCCGACATGCCCGAGGCGATGCGCTCCGGCACCGACGGTCTGGCGATGTTCACCTCCGTGCTGCAGGGCGCGCTGGCCAGGTAGCCGTTACGTCGCGGCCTGCTCCAGCCTGCGGCGGATGAGCCGCTCGAGCACGTCGGCGTTCACCGCGTCGAGCCGCTTGACGTAGACGCAGGACTTGCCGGTGGTGTGCGGCCCGAGCTGCGCCATCAGCGGGTCAGGCTCCCCGCCGGGGCTGTTCAGCCCGTACAGGGTGAGCGCCGCCTTCCGGGGTGAGAAGCCGACCACGAACTGGTCACCCTCGCGGCCGCTCTCGTACCGGTAATGCTCCTTCCCGAAGCCGACCATCGTCGGGCCCCACATCACCGGTTCCTGGCCGGTGACCCGCTCCATCAGCCGGCGGAGCGCGTGGCCTTCGGCCCGCCGCCGCTCGTCCGGCACCGAATCCAGGAACGCGTCGACGTCGGCGTCGGTCGGCTGCGTCAGGTTTTCAGCCATGCTAGAACCGTACGCTCAGGTCACGTCACGGCGCCAGGAGGTGACGAAGCCCAGCACGGTGAACAGCACCGCGTATCCGGCGAGCACCAGCCCGCCCTGCCACCACTGAAGCGCCGGTCCCGTCATGGGGCCCGCGACGGCGAAGAAACTTGCTCCAACCAGCGCGTCGCTCGCAGCCCCCGGCAGGTACTGCGCAACCTCGCCGAGCACATCGACGAAGCTCGCAGCCAGCCGCAGGATCGGTTCCAGGAATTGCGTGAACGCGAGGATCACGACGATCGATCCGACCTGGCTCGGGATGAGCGTGCCGACGCCGACGCCGATCGCACCCCACAGCGCCATTGCGAGCACCACGCGGCCGATCAGGGCCCAGGTGTCCGATTCGCCGAGCAACGGGTCGATGTCGAGCAGGCTCAGGATGAGTGCCCCGATGCCGACGGATGCCAGCAGGCCGACGATCCCGTAGAGCGCGCCGAAGAGCAGCCCGTTCGCGAGCTTCCCGCCGAGCACCGGCCCACGCCTCGGGCTCGCGAGGAAGGTCGGCGTCAGCGTCTGGTGCCGGAACTCGTTGGTCACGGCGAGCGCGCCGATCAGGAGCGGGAAGACGTACCCGATCGAGCTCGCGAAGCTGTAGATGAGCGGCGGCAGCGCGCTCGGATCGAAGGACGGGCCGCCAGGTGGCGTGCCGGGAGCTCCACCCCCGTCGCCGCCGAGGTTCAAGCCGAACACCAGCGAGATCCCCGCGGTGCTGAGGCCCACATACCCGAACATCACCAGGGCGAGCACCCACCACATCCGGGTGCTGATGACCTTCGTGTACTCCGAGCGCACCACACGCATCGCGAGGCTCATCGCAACCCCTCCCCGTTGACGAGCGCGAGGAACCGGTCCTCGAGCCCTGACTGCTGTGCGTGCAGCGCACTCAGCGGCACACGCGCAAGATGCGCGGTCCTGCCCACCTCCGTCGCGCCGACGTCGAGCACGACGAAGCCCTCCGCGGTCTCCTCGAACCGGTGGCCCGTCTCGCTCAGGGCCGCCCGCAGCGCCGCGCGGTCCGGGGAGTCCACCGTCGTCCGCACCGTCGACTCCGCGCCGAGGCTGGTCAGCGGTCCCCGGTGCACCAGGCGCCCCTTCGCGAGGATGACCACGTCGTCGACGCTCTGCTGCACCTCGCTGAGCAGGTGCGAGCTCACCAGCACGGTACGACCCTCCGCGGCCATCTCACGCAGGAATCCGCGGATCCAGCGGATGCCCTCCGGGTCGAGTCCGTTCACCGGCTCGTCGAGCACCAGCACGCCAGGGTCGCCGAGCAGGGCGTTCGCCAGTCCCAGCCGCTGGCGCATGCCGAGCGAGTAGCCGCCCACCCGCCGGTCGGCGTACTGGGTGAGGCCGACCTGATCGAGCACCCGATCCACGCGCGTCGCCGAGAGCCCCGCCGCGATCGCATACACGTTCAGGTGATTGCGGGCGCTCCGGCCCGGGTGGAAGCTTGCCGCCTCCAGGGCCGCGCCGACCGTCTCCAGCGGGCGCTCGAGGTCGCGATACGCGGTGCCGTCGAATGTCGCACTGCCGGAGGTGGGACGGACCAGACCCAGCAGCATGCGCAGGCTCGTGGTCTTCCCCGCGCCGTTGGGGCCCAGGAAGCCGGTCACCCGGCCGGGTTCGACCGTGAAGCTCAGGTCGTTCACCGCCTGGACCGAACCGAAGTGCTTGGACACCCCCTCGAACCGGATGGGAACTCCACTGGGCATCGCACCGAACCTTCCTGAGGCACCGTCGGGCCCCCTGCGTCTCCACTCTTTCGCATCCCGCGCGGGCGGCGCATCAGCCGCTGGGTGGACCCGGCTTCCGCCGCTGGATGGAGGGACGGTGCGGGGCCGAGTCACGACGGCGCTCGCTGCGCCCGTCGCCGCGGTGTGCCGCCGTCGCTAGTCTGAAGCGATGACACGGCTCCGCCGGCCGCTCCGGAATCGCTGGGCGAACATCCGCGATGCGATCCGCTCGAGCATCTGGCCCACCCCCACCCTCTGGATCCTGGTCGCCGTCGTGGCCGGCGTGCTGATCCCGGAAGTGGACGAGCGGATCGACGCGGGGCTGTCCGACTTCGTCACCGGGCTGCTGTTCGGCGGCGGCGCCGACGCCGCGCGCACGGTGCTGTCCGCCATCGCCGGGTCGCTCATCACCGCGACTTCCCTCACCTTCTCGCTGACCGTCGTCGCACTGCAGCTCGCGAGCAGCCAGGCGTCGCCACGGCTGCTGCGGCTGTTCGCGAGCGACCGGATGGTGCACGCGACGATGTCGGTCTTCCTCGGCACGTTCGCCTACGCGCTGACCGTGCTGCGCACCGTTCGCAGCGAGACCCAGACCGAACCGGAGCAGGTCCCGCAGATCGCGGTCACGGTGGCGTCGCTGCTCACCCTGGCGAGCGTGATCATGCTCGCCCTGTTCCTCGCCCACCTGGCGCGGCAGCTGCGCGTCGAGACGATGCTGAAGAACGTGAACGAGGAGACCGCGCGGGTGATCGAGCGGATGCCGGATCCCCAGCCCGAGCACTCCGCCGGCGCGGAGGCGCTCGACCGTCCCGCCGCCGCCGCCAGGGTGATCGCGCAGAAATCCGGCTTCCTCGTCTCACTCGACCGCACGTCCCTGATCGAGGTGGCGCAGCGGTTCGGCCTCGGCATCGCGGAAGAGGTGACCGTCGGAGCCAGCGTGGTCAGGGGAAGTCCGCTCGCATACTGGTGGCCGCTCGGCGCCGAGCCCGACGAGGATGCCCGCTCCGAGATCCAGGACTGCATCGTGCGGGCGCACGACCTGGAATACGAGCGCACCGCTGCCGAAGACGTCGGCTTCGGCCTGCGCCAGCTCGCCGACGTCGCGCTGAAGGCAGTGTCGCCAGGTATCAACGACCCCACCACCGCCGTCCACGCGCTGAGCCACACCTCGGCGATCCTCTGCCTGCTCGTGCAGCGGCCCGCCGAGAGCGCCGTCCTCGCCGACGGGGACGGCACTCCGCGGTTGCTGCGCAAGATCATGGACGTGCCTGCCCTGATCGAGCTCAGCCTCGGCCAGCTCCGCCACTACGGAGCCGGCGACATCGGGGTCGCGGCGCGAATGCTGCAGCTGCTCCGGGAACTCGCGTTCGCGAACCGCAGAGCGGACCTGGAAGCGGTGATCCGGCAGCAGCTCGAGCGGCTGACGGCGCGGATCCGCGAGCAGCCGTTCGATGCCGCCGAGATGGACCAGCTGGAGGGATTGCGCACGGCCGCGCTCACCGCCCTGTCGGGCGTGTGGCCACCGGACGGCGCGGCAGGGACACTGCTCGCCGAAGCTAGACTGGAGACGACCGGCACGCCCTCCCCCTAGGAGCCCAACGCCCCGTGAGCACTCCCACGACCGTCGTCGCCGACACCGTCTCCAACGCCCTCGCGACTCCGGACCGGGAGCAGCCGTACGCCGCACTCGGGCTGAGGCCGGACGAATACACCTCGATCCGTGAGATCCTCGGCCGCCGCCCCACCAGCGGTGAGCTCGCCATGTACTCCGTGATGTGGAGCGAGCACTGCTCCTACAAGAGCTCCAAGGTGTGGCTGCGCCAGTTCGGCCAGAAGGTCAGCCCCGCCATGAAGCAGAACCTCATGGTCGGCATGGGCGAGAACGCCGGCGTGATCGACATCGGCCAGGGCTGGGCCGTGACGTTCAAGATCGAGAGCCACAACCATCCCTCTTACGTCGAGCCCTTCCAGGGCGCCGCGACCGGCGTCGGGGGCATCGTGCGCGACATCATCTCGATGGGCGCCCGTCCGGTCGCGGTGATGGATGCGCTCCGCTTCGGCGCCGTCGATCATCCGGACACCGCCCGGGTGGTTCCGGGCGTCGTCAGCGGAATCAGCTTCTATGGCAACTGCCTGGGCCTGCCGAACATCGGCGGGGAGACCTACTTCGACTCGGTGTACCAGGCGAACCCGCTGGTGAACGCCCTCGCGGTCGGCGTGCTGAAGCACGAGGACCTGCACCTCGCCAACGCCCGCGGAGCAGGCAACAAGGTGGTGCTGTTCGGTGCCCGCACCGGAGGCGACGGGATCGGCGGCGCCTCCATCCTCGCCTCCGACACGTTCACCGCGGACGACAGCGGATCCGGCCCCGCCCAGCCGAAGAAGCGTCCGGCCGTGCAGGTCGGCGACCCGTTCGCCGAGAAGGTGCTCATCGAGTGCTGCCTCGAGCTCTTCGCAGGCGACCTGGTGGAGGGCATCCAGGATCTCGGCGCCGCAGGCATCAGCTGCGCCACCTCGGAGCTTGCCTCCAACGGCGACGGCGGGATGTTCGTGGAACTCGACAAAGTGCTGCTGCGCGACCCGTCGCTCACCGCCGAGGAGATCCTCATGTCGGAGAGCCAGGAGCGGATGATGGCGGTCGTTCAGCCGGAGAAGCTGGAGGGTTTCCTCGCCGTGACCGAGAAATGGGATGTCGAGACCAGCGTGCTCGGTGAGGTCACCGACACCGGCCGGCTCGTCATCCACTGGCACGGCGAGGAGATCGTCAACGTCGACCCGCGCACCGTCGCGGTGGACGGGCCGGTCTACGAGCGTCCGATCGCGTATCCGGCATGGCTCGACGCCGTTCAGGCCGACTCCGCTTCCTCGCTGGTGCGGCCGACGGAGCCGGACGAGCTTCGCTCGCAGCTGCTGCAGCTGGCCGGCAGCGCGAACCTCGCGGACAAGAGCTGGATCACCCACCAGTACGACAAATACGTGATGGGGAACACCGCGCTCAGCTACCCGGACGACGGGGGCATGGTGCGCGTCGATGAGGAGACGGGCCTCGGCTTCGCCGTCGCCACGGATGCGAACGGGAGGTACTGCTTCCTCGACCCCTACCAGGGCGCGCAACTGGCGCTCGCGGAGGCGTACCGGAACGTGGCCGTCACCGGCGCGACACCGGTCGGCGTCTCCGACTGCCTCAACTTCGGCTCCCCGGAGAACCCCGAGGTGATGTGGCAGTTCTCCAAGGCGGTCGAGGGGCTCGCCGACGGCTGCCTGCAGTTGGAGATCCCGGTCACCGGCGGCAACGTGTCGTTCTACAACCAGACCGGCGACGTGCCAATCCACCCGACACCGGTGGTCGCCGTGCTCGGGGTCATCGACGACGTCGCCCGTCGCATCCCCTCCGGCTGGCAGGACGAAGGGCACAACATCTACCTGCTCGGCACCACCGCGCAGGAGCTCGACGGCTCAGCCTGGGCGGGCGTCGTGCACGGTCACCTCGGCGGGAGGCCGCCGGCGGTCGACCTCGACCGGGAACGCCAGCTCGCCGAGCTGATCTCGGCCGGGGCGAAGGAGTCGCTGATCGCATCGGCGCACGACCTCGCCGACGGTGGCCTCGCCCAGGCCCTCGTCGAGAGCGCGCTGCGCTTCGGAGTCGGCGCGCGGGTCTGGCTCGACGAGATCCAGGAGCGCGACGGTGTGGATGTCTCGACCGCGCTCTTCAGCGAGTCGACCGGCCGCGTGATCGTGACGGTGCCACGGGAGGACGACGTGAAGTTCACGGGCCTCTGCGAGGGCCGCGGCTACCCGGCGTTGCGCATCGGGGTGACGGACGGCGCCGCGCTCGACGTGCAGGGGCTGTTCTCGGTGGAGCTCGACGAGCTGCGGTCGACGCACCGGGCGACGCTGCCGGAGCGGTTCGGACCCATCGTCGGATACCACAAGCCCGTCTCGGGCTAGCCCCAACGCGAATTGCGGCACATCGTCGCTTTCCGTCCGCTGAGACAGCGATCTGCCGCAACTCGCGTCACACGATGAATTCGGTGCCCGTCCACTCCTCGGAGCGGCGCCAGAGCAGCTCGCCGAACGCGGGCGAGGCGCTCGAGGCGGCCGGGATGCGACGCACGGGCCAGCCGGTGAGGGTGAGCGGATCGCCGGGACCGAAGAGCTCGCCATTGCGCGCCTCCGGGTCGAGCAGCGCCCGCACGATCGGCGCGGCACCCCGGTTCTTGCCCTGCGCGATCGGCGCAAGCAGCCGCTGGAAGGGGTACTCCTTCGGGTCGAGGACGCCGGGCCGCGGATCGCTCAGCCCATCGATGGCGAAGCCCGGCTGCGCGATCAGCGATGCGGCGCCGCGACCCGTGGCGTCGATTCGGCGGGCCAGCTCGAGCGCGAACCCCTGGATCGCGTGTTTCGAGAAGCCGTAGGCGCGGAAGAACCCGTAGCGCCGTTCGCTCTGCAGGTCGTCCGCGGCGAGCCGCACCATGTGGGTGACGAAGCTGCCGAGCCCGACGACACGGGCGACGGGCGACGCGAGGAGCGACGGCCACACCAGCGCGGTGAGGGCGAAGTGGCCGAGGTAGTTCGTGCCGAACACCAGCTCATTGCCCTCGGCGGTGGTGTGCCGGCGGGTGGAGCCGGCTACCATGCCGGCGTTGAGCACCAGCCCGTCCAGTCGCGGCTCTGCGCGCAGTTCGGCGGCCGCGCTGCGCACCGACCGCAGCGACGACAGGTCGAGCTCGACGAACCCGAGGTCGGCATCCGGGTGCACCGCGCGGATGGCGCGCATCGCCTGCTTCGCGCGATCCCGGCTGCGGCTCGCGAGGACCACCCGGCCCCCGGTGCCGGCCAGCTGCTCCGCAGCGAAGTAGCCGAGTCCCGCGTTGCCGCCGGTGACGGCGAACACGCGGCCTTCCTGTCGGGGCGGCTTGCTCGGAATCCAGGTCATCGCCTCAGCCTAGGAAGCCGCGCCTGAGCGTCCGCTCTCGTCCTCACCCGCAGCCTCTCCATGGCCGACCACCGCCTCGGCGATCACGAGGTCCTCCCACGACATCCCGGTCGTCTTGACGACGATCGGGCGCTTCGCCGGAAGCGGGACGCCGCCGACGACGTCGCCCATCGCATGCAGCGAGGCAGCGTCCAAGGCACCCTCCGCAACGGCGAGCACGACGTCACCCGCCTCCCGCAGCGCGGTCGCGGGATCTTCGACCACGACCTGTGCGCGGGCCATCAGTGCCGAGTCGAGCTCGCGCGCGTCCGGCTCATGAGACCCGACCGCGATCACGATCGCGTCGTCGCGAAGCGTTGATGAGTCGAACAGGGGCGTCCGTGCGGTGGTGGCGCAGATCACGAGTCCGGCCCCGCTGAGTGCCGCGCGCACCTCCCCGCTCGCTGCAGCGCTCGCCCGCGTGCCCGCCGGGAGCCGGTCCGGGTCGCGGACCACCGTGGTGACCTCCCCCAGTTCGCGCGCGCCGGCGAGCAGGGCGCGCAGCGTCTCGAAGTGCGCGACCGCCTGCGGACCGGCCCCGAACACCACCACGTCGAGCGGATCCTGGCGGTGGCGGATCGGGTCGATGATCGGCGCGAAGGACACGGCAGGGGTGCGGACGATCGTGAGGGCGGCGCCGTCGAGCAGCGCGCTCGGCGTGAGCGTCTCGGCGTCCGCGAGGAGGTAGAGCCCCTGGATGCGCGGGAGACCCCGCGAGGGGTTGCCCGGCGCCACGGTGAGCACCTTGATCCCGGTGCTGCGGCCGGCGTCCGACGGCATCAGCAGGAACTCCCCCTGCCGCAGCGGCACGCTCGAACGCGGGATGTCGGACGATGGCGCAAAACCGGCCCGCAGCGCACCGCGGATGGCCTCGACCGCCGCTGTCGCATCCAGTGCGGAATGAACCGCCGTCGCGTCGAAGTACGGCAGCGTGCGCACCGTCGCCCTACGCGGGGTCGACGGTGCCGGTCGTGGCGATGCGCTCGTGGTGGTGGATGACCTCCGCCACGATGAAGTTCAGGAACTTCTCCGCGAAGGCGGGATCGAGGTGCGCCTGCTCGGCCAGAGACCGCAGGCGCGCGATCTGCACCCGCTCCCGCTCCGGATCCGACGCCGGCATGCCCGTCGCGGCCTTCAGCCTGCCGACCTGCTGCGTGAACTTGAACCGCTCGGCGAGCATGTGCACGAGCGCCGCGTCGATGTTGTCGATACTCTGCCGGAGAGCGCTGAGTTCCTCGATCGCCTCGTGCTCGGCGTCGCCCAGAACTCGGCTGGTCTGCGTGCTGCCGTCGGTCATGCTTCGACCCTAACGGGCGGTGCCCTCGCCGCCCACCCGCGGGAGTCCGAACCTCACCGGCTGCCCGCCGAACCGCTCCAGCCGCTGCTCGAGACGGCGCCGCACCTCCGGCCACTCGTCGATGAGGATCGAATAGACCGCCGTGTTCCGCCAGGAGCCGTCCGCCCGGAGCATGTCCCGGCGGGCGATGCCCTCGTACGTCGCGCCGAGCCGCAGGATCGCCTCCCGGGAACGCGTGTTCCGCTCATCCGCCTGCAGCTTCACCCGCCCGAACCCGCTGTCGAAGGCGAGCCCGAGCAGGAGCAGTTTCGACTCCGGGTTCACCTGTGTTCCCCACACCTCCGGGGCGTACGCGGTCCACCCGAGGTGCGCGCGCTCCGCCTCGAGGTCGAAGTCCGTCAGCGTGCTCGTCCCGACGATGCGGCCCTCATCGGGCCCGGACGCGATCCGGATGGCGTACACGTTGCCGCCGAACGGCCAGGTGCGGGTGAACCAGGCGACGAACGCCTCACGCGAGGCGGGGAGGCCTGCCGGTCCGCCGCCCCAGCCGCCCGCGAACACCTCGGAGCGGCGCAGCACGTCGGCGAGCTCCGGCAGCGCCGCAGGGACCAGCGGCTCCAGCCGGACGAAGCGTCCCTGGAGCATCTCTCGCGGCGGACGTCGGGCGGCCATGGGCTCGACTTTATCGGCGCGGTCCTGAAGGGTTCCGCAGGTTGCATGCGTAGCGTCGGGACCGGAAGGAGCACCGCATGTCTGCAGCGAACCTGTCCCTGCCTGCACGCGTCCGCCGGGAGGGCACCGGCAGGGCGCTGCTCATGCTGGTCGTCTTCCTGGCGATCTCGTTCGCCGTGGCGGCGTTCGGCTCACTGTCCACTCTGTCGAACGTCGACGGCTGGTATGCGGATGCCCAGAAGCCGTTCTGGAATCCCCCGAACTTCCTCTTCGGCCCGGTCTGGACGGTGCTGTACACGCTCATGTCGGTCGCGGCGTGGCTGGTGTGGCTGCGCCGGGATCAGGCCGGGGCCCGTCCGGCGTTGTGGACCTATGTTGTGCAGCTGGTGCTGAACGCCGTGTGGACACCGGCGTTCTTCGGCGCGTACCCGCTGATCGGCCCGGCGGCTCTGTGGATCGCGCTCGGGATCATCCTCGCCCTTGACGTCGCCATCCTGCTGACGATGCTGCGGTTCTGGCCGATCAGCCGGGCGGCGGCCTGGCTGCTCGTGCCGTATTGGGCGTGGGTGCTGTTCGCGACGACGCTGAATGCCGGGCTGGCGGTGCTCAACAGCTGAGGTGACACCCCTGATCGCCGGTTGAGGAGAATCAGCTGAGGAGGTCGTGCCGCACCACGACGGCGTCGCGCTCCGCGCCGACACCGATCGCGGAGATGCGCGCTCCGCTCATCTCCTCGACAGCGAGCACATAGTCCTGCGCCGTCTTGGGCAGGTCGGTGAACTCCCGCGCGTCGGTGAGGTCCTCGTCCCAGCCGGGCAGCTCCTCGTAGACCGGTTTGGCGTGATGGAAGTCCGACTGCGACACCGGCACCTCGTCGAACCGCTTCCCGTCCACCTCGTAGGCGACGCAGACGGGGATCTTCTCGAGTCCGGTGAGCACATCGAGCTTCGTCATCACGTAGTCGGTGACGCCGTTGATACGAGCCGAGTACCGGGCGATCGGGGCGTCGTACCAGCCGGTGCGACGCGGACGCCCCGTCGTGGTGCCGAACTCGAAGCCGTGCGAGCGCAGCCACTCGCCCTGCTCGTCGTGCAGCTCGGTGGGGAACGGGCCAGCACCGACGCGGGTCGTATACGCCTTGACGATGCCGATCACCCGCTCGATCCTGCCGGGTCCGATGCCGGCGCCCGTCGCCGCGCCGCCGGCCGTTGCGTTGGACGACGTGACGAACGGGTAGGTGCCGTGGTCGACGTCGAGCATGGTGGCCTGACCGCCCTCGAACAGCACCGTCTTGCCGCCGGCCAGCGCGCGGTCGAGCTCGAGCGCCGTGTCGGCAACCATCGGGCGGAGACGCTCCGCGTAGCTGAGCAGGTCGTCGACGACCTCGTCCACCGTGATGGCCCGCCGGTTGTAGACCTTCACCAGCAGGTGGTTCTTCATGTCGAGCGCGCCCTCGACCTTCTGGCGGAGGATGTTCTCGTCGAACAGGTCCTGAATCCGGATGCCGACCCTGTTGATCTTGTCGGCGTAGGTGGGCCCGATGCCGCGGCCCGTCGTTCCGATCTGCCGCTTGCCGAGGAATCGCTCGGCGACCCGGTCGAGGGTGCGGTGGTAGTGGGTGATCACGTGCGCATTCGCGCTGACCATGAGCTTCGAGACGTCGACGCCGCGCGCCGTGAGCGCCTCCAGCTCGGCGAACAGCACCTCGAGGTCGACCACGACACCATTGGCGATCACTGGCGTGACGCCCTCGGTGAGGATGCCGGACGGCAGCAGGTGCAGGGCGTACTTCTTGTCTCCGATGACGACGGTGTGACCGGCGTTGTTGCCGCCGTTGAACTTCACGACGTAGTCGATGCGGCCGGCGAGCAGGTCGGTGGCCTTGCCCTTGCCCTCGTCACCCCACTGGGCGCCGACGATGACGACTGCTGGCATGGGGGATCCCTTTCGATTCGCGGGGGATTACACCCCATCCTATCGACGGCCGCCGCCGACCCGAATCAGACCGGGGTCTGCTGGTGCGCAGCCACCTTCCATCCGCCGTCCTGCCAGAGGTAGGTGGTGCTCATCCACGCCTCGTACCTGACGTCTCCGCGCGTCGCCACCGCCCGGTAGACGAGCACCCCGGCGTGATCCCCGAGGCGGACGAGGCGCGGCTCGTGCAACTCGAAGTCGTCCCATCCGGAGTCGCGCAGCGACTCGACCGTCTGCTGCCGGTCGAGCACCGCGCCGGGGACGATCATGGCGCCGTCAGTGGTCATCTTCCGCCCGTAGTGTGCGGCCCCGCGGCCCTCACGGAGGGCCTCCCAGCCGGCGCGCTCCTCCCGCAGCAGCCGGGCGGGAAGGTCATCGGTGAGGTCGCTGAGGCTCATGGGTCCACTCCACCGAATCACGCATGGCGGGTCAAGCGCCCGGAGACGACTCAAGGCTCGCGTGCTGCCGGATCCAGGAGTGCATGGCGATCGCGGCCGCGGCGGAGGCATTGATGCTCCGGGTGGAGCCGAACTGGGTGATCTCCACGACCACGTCGGCGGCGGCGAGCGCCGCCTCGGACAGTCCTGGTCCCTCCTGACCGAACAGCAGCACGCATCGCTCCGGCAATCGGTAGGTCTCGATGGCAACGGATCCGGGCACGTTGTCGATCGCGACGATGGGCAGCGCATGCTCCCGCGCCCACGCCAGGAAGGTCTCGACATCCGGATGGTGCAGCACATGCTGATAGCGGTCGGTCACCATCGCGCCGCGCTTGTTCCAGCGCTTCCGCCCGACGATGTGCACCGCATCCGCCGCGAAGGCGTTCGCGGTGCGCACGATCGACCCGATGTTGAGGTCGTGCTGCCAGTTCTCGATCGCGACGTGGAACGGATGCCGCCGGGTGTCGAGGTCGGCGACGATCGCCTCCATCCGCCAGTACCGGTAGCGGTCGACGACGTTGCGGCTGTCACCGTGCGTCAGCAGCTCCGGGTCCCACTGGTCCCCGGTCGGCCACTCCCCCGGCCACGGGCCGACGCCATTGGTCGACAGCTCGTGCGTGGGCGGCGGCTCGGGAGGATTCATTGAGATCACGTTAGCTCGGGGGATCGCCGGGCGCCGTCGCGCGAAGCGCCGGAACGACCAGCGCGAGGACGAGCAGGACTGCGAAGGCGGCCGCGCACACCCCGACGGCGGCGGTCGGTGAGAACCCGTCGATGACGGCGCCGATCGCGGCGGGCGCCAGCGGTGCGAACGCGCCGACGACCAGTGCGAGCGCAGACTGGGCGCGCGTCACCAGCTCATCGGGGCAGCGCCTCGACAGTTCGCCGAACAGGGTGGCCGAGACGGCCGGCGCGAGGAAGAACGCCGCGGCACCGGCTGCGCCGATGGCGTACGGCGATTCGAGCGGCAGCAGCACCAGCGTGGCGGCCGTGTCGACCAGCGCGGCCGAGCGCAGGATCGCGACCGGGGACAGTCGCCGCTGCAGCCAGGGCGTGAGGAGGGCGCCGACCAGACCACCCGCGGTGCTGATGGCGTACATCGCCCCGAGCTCCGCCGGGTTCGCGCCACGGTCCCGGGCGAACACCAGGATGGCGAGCCCGACCGCTGCGAAGACGCTGGTCAGGGCGGCGACCCAGAAGCCGGCGGCGAAGAGGAACCGGTCGCGGCGCAGCCACGCCCATCCCGCACCGAGGCGCTCGCGAAGCGACGCCTCACCCCCACGAGCCGTCGCGCCCCGCTGCGGCGACCGCACCCCGAGCACCAGCACGAACGAGGCGAGATAGCTTGCCGCGTCGAGCGCGAACGGCAGCGCCGGGTGCACGGCGTACAGCACGCCGCCGACGAGCGGACCGAGCAGGCCCGCGAGCTGCGACCTGGACTGCATCTGCCCGACTGCGATCGCCCTCCGCTCGGCCGGCACCAGCAGCCGCAGCAGCGCGAACTCGGCCGGCCCGAACACCGCGCCGAGCGCCACCTCTGCCGCGACGAGCACGATGAGCAACGGCAGCGTCGCGAACCCGAACAGCACAGCCGTCGCGATCGTGGCGAGCAGAAACGCCCGCGCCGCATCCCCGACCAGCATCAGGGACCGGTAGCGCCAGCGGTCAGCGATGAGGCCCGCCGGAAGCTTGGCCGTCAGCGACACCGCCGCCGACACGGCCGCGAGGATGCCGGCGTTCAGCGCCGAACCGGTCGCGTCGAGGATGAGCAGCGGATACGCAAGCGTCGAGATGCTCGTGCCCAGTTGCGACAGCGCCTGCGAGATCCAGAGCAGACCGAACGAGCCGCGTCCGGGCTCAGGAGCTGGTTTCGGCACGCGCTCAGGGTAGACGGGTGGACACTCGATTCGTCCGCGGGGTTTTCGCTCGCCGAGTGGCTCAGTCCGCCATCGTCGCAACACCCGAGAGCTCGCGACACCACCACATCGCCTCAGTGACCCGTCTCAGCCGCGGCGTGCAGGCCCTCCGCCGTCGGACTCGAAATGACTGATGGCACCTCCGCGGGACCGTCTGCGTCCGTAGCGTCGGAAACGTTCCGGAGGACCCATCGAGCCGACTGAGTACGGGGACCAGTTTTCTGCATCTGCGCTCGCCGAAGCCCAAGGGGGCAAGCATGATCAGCACCGCCATGACCACTACCTCCGTTCGCCGCGAATACCGACGCTGCTTCCTCATCGACGGACTGGTCACCGGGGCGCTTCGAGCCGCCGTGTCACGGTGAGCCCGGCATCCGTCCCGCGTCCGGCAGCACCCGCGACCGCGCGGTCCTGACGTCAGCGATGCTCGCGATCGTGCTGGCGACAGCTGCTGCGCTCTGCTACGGGGTCTCCGACTTCACCGGGGGTGTTGCGGCGGGGCGGCTTGACGCCCGTGTCGTGGCCTTGATCAGCCAGTCCCTCGCGTGCGTCGTCGCGCTGCTGCTTGTCGTACTCCCCCTCGCCGCTCGCGAGCCGAGTACGGCCGACCTGATCTGGGCGACCGTCGCGGGTATCGGCAGCGCGGCGGGCAATGTCCTCATCTACCACGGCATCGCCCACCACGGGGCGACCTCGGTCGCCCCCACCTCCGGCATCGTCGCGATCGCGATCCCCGTCGCCGCGGGGCTGATGGCAGGCGAGACACTGTCGCCGATTGCCATCGTCGGGCTCGCCGCCGCCGTGCCCGCGATCTGGCTCGTCTCGAGCGGAGGAAGTCATCTGCGGCGCGACCTGCGCGGCGTGCTGATCGGCGCTGCCGCCGGTGCCGGGTTCGGGCTGCAGTTCGCCTCTCTTGGCCAGACATCGCCCGGGGGCGGACTTGTCCCGCTCGCCGCGAGTCAGGGTGTCTCGGTGCTGGTTCTGGCTGCCGTGGTGCTGACGGCTGTGCGGCCGCTGCGTCGTCCCCCACGCGCGGCAGGCATCATCGCGATGGCGGCGGGCATGGCGGCCGGCGCGGCCACAGCGAGCTTCCAGACAGCCGTGCGCATCGGCGACCTCACCGTCGTGGCCGTCATCACCTCTCTCTACCCCGCGGTCACCGTTGTGATAGCAGCCATCGCCGCTCGGCGGTGGTGGACTCTGCGCGAAGGACTTGGACTGGCGCTGAGCGCGGCAGCGCTGGTGCTCATCGGCCTTTGAACCGGCGGCGAGGAAGAACCGACGAGGAAGATTGGCGCGAGGGGATCAGTCACGACCGGCACTCATCGCTGCAGTCTCATGGGGACGCTCCTGGAGATCGATCACAGCGAGCACGGCATCGCCCCTGCAGTGCTCCAAGGTCGCGCCGGCATGCCGCAACGCTGCGAGCGCCGCAGCGTTGCCCGCGGTTGTGTGCGCAATCAGGCGGGAGGCGCTCGCCCGGACCGCGCGCGCCATCACGAGGTCGAGCACCGCGTGACTCAATCCCTGCCCGCGCGCGGACCGCCCGAGCCACAAGCCGCACTCCAGCGCATCGGGGTCGTCCGGCGAGAACCGGTGCAACCGGGTCGACCCTACGATCCGCCCGTCGACCCGGACCGCCATCGTCTCCTCGTCGCCGCCCGCGAGTTCCACCCTGCGGTCGCGGTGGAATCTCCGCAGCCACGCGATCCGTTCCACGGTCCATCCCACGCCCAAGGGCGGGGTCACATCGTCGGGATCGGCATCCGCTGTGGCGACGACGACGAGTTCGTCCAGCACGTCCTCGTCCACCGGGACGAGCTCGACGTGGGATGCCGGACGCTTGTCAGTCAATTCGGACTCTCTCTCGGAACTCGCATCCGTTCAGCCATCCCCGCCCCGTGTCCGGCGGATCAGACTCGACGCTCCGTTGATCCCACGCCAGATTGAACAGCCGCATTTGTATGGCGGATTGTCGCGGACGGCATCCCGAACTCCTTCGATTCCGGGCGCTGGCTCGTGTATGAGTATCCCGACCGAGAGCTGCGTATGTAAGGCCCGTTGGTCACGGACCGCGCCTTTCCTCGACTGCCGCTTTGCCACTGTTAACCTCGGGGCATGACCGCGCCGCTCTGGACTCCCGACGGGCCGAACCTCGTCGTCGAGGGCGACAACGTGAGCGTGACGGCGGGGCTGCCCGACGGGTCCTTCCGCCTCATCTATCTCGACCCTCCGTTCAACACCGGCCGGGAGCAGGTGCGGCAGAGCCTCACCACGCAGCGCGCGGCGGGCGGCACACGCACCGGGTTCCAGGGCGCGACCTACGAGACGGTGAAGGGCGCCCTGTTCCGCTACGACGACCGCTTCGCCGACTACTGGGGGTTCCTCGAGCCTCGTCTCGAGGAGGCGTGGCGGCTGCTCGATGCCCGCGGCACCCTCTACCTGCACCTCGACTACCGGGAGGTGCACTACGCCAAGGTCGCGCTCGACGCGCTGTTCGGACGCGAGTGCTTCCTGAACGAGATCATCTGGGCATACGACTACGGCGCCCGCACGAAGGCGCGCTGGCCGTCGAAGCACGACACGATCCTGGTGTACGTGAAAGACCCGACCGGCTATCACTTCGACGCGGAGGCGGTGGACCGGGAGCCGTACATGGCGCCGGGGCTGGTGACGCCGGAGAAGGCGGCGCTCGGCAAGCTCCCCACGGACGTCTGGTGGCACACCATCGTCTCGCCCACCGGCAAGGAGAAGACGGGATACGCGACGCAGAAGCCGGAAGGCGTGCTGCGTCGGATTGTCCAGGCGTCCAGTGCGCCGGGCGACTGGGTGCTGGACTTCTTCGCCGGCAGCGGCACCACCGGCGCCGTCGCGCAGGCGCTCGGCCGCCGGTTCGTGCTGGTCGACTCGAACTCCGAGGCGGTCACCGTCATGGAGCGGCGGCTCGGGTCCGCGGCGACGGTGGTGCGACCTCGCCCGGCCTGACCGGCTACCCGGTGCGCGCGCGGCTCGGTCGCGGCGCGGGCGGCGATTCGGCCCTGGCACGGAGCAGCGCCTCGGCCGCCGGGGCCCCCTCATCGGTGAGCTGGTAGAGCCTGCGGCGGGGCCCGGGTCGCGCGTCGTCCGCTTCCCACTCGGATCGCACCCAGCCGGAACGCTCGAGGCGGTCGAGGATCGGGTAGATCGTGCCCGACGGCCGCCCGCTGGCGCTCATGATCTTCAGGCCCCAGACCGGCTCGTCCGCATCCAGCAGCACCTGGAGCACCTCGCACGTCGGGGCGGTGACGCGCTGGAGGGGTTCCATGGCGTAACCCTAGTTATGTCGAATCACGGATGATCGGGTTCCCGTCGAATGATCGCCGAATCTCACGCTCATCTGACACAAGCGCGATCATCGGCCGCTCCACCGGTACGCGGACTGAGGTCGCTCAGGCGCCCTTCGGCTGGGCGAACCGCAGCTCGTTGCCGGCGGGATCCCGGAAGGCGCAGTCCCGCACACCGTAGAACTGGTCCATCGGCTCCTGCAGCACATCCGCTCCCGCCGCCTGAATGCGTTCGAACGTCGCATCCACGTCGTCCACGGCGAAGTTGACGCCGCGGAGGAGTCCCTTGGCCAGCAGTTCCGCGGCGGCCTGCCGATCGGCGTCCGAGACGTTGGGATCCGCGATCGGCGGTTCGAGCACGATGGCCACGTCGGGCTGCGACGGAGATCCGACCGTCACCCAGCGCATCCCCTCGTAGGCGACGTCGTTGCGCACCTCCAGGCCGAGGACATCGCGGTAGAAGCCGAGTGCCTTGTCGTGGTCGTCGACGGCGATGAATGTCTGTGAGAGTTTGATTTCCATGCGATTCACGCTATGGGCTCGGCGACGCGCTTCGCTTCTCCATTCCTGACCGGTCGCGTCGAGCTTCTCAGCAGGCACGGCGGGATGGCGGCGACCTCGTCGTGGTTCCGCCCCCGGTACGCGCTCGGGCTCTCGCCGACCAGCTCGGTGAATCGGGAGCTGAAAGACCCGAGCGACGTGCATCCCACCGCGAAGCACACCTCGGTCACCGACAGGTCGCCCCGGCGCAGCAGCGCCTTCGCCCGCTCGATCCGTCGCGTCTGGAGATAGCCGTATGGCGTCTCGCCGTAGGCGGCCCGGAAGCTCCGCGAGAAATGGCCGGGCGACATCAGGGCGACCCGGGCCAGCGCCGCGACGTCGAGCGGCTTCGCGTAGTCGCGGTCCATCACGTCGCGGGCCCGGCGGAGCCGGACGATGTCCTCCAGCAGCACACACCCACCATTCCACAGCGGGTGGCCCGCCGGAATGGCGGGGCCCCGGCGGACCGGGAGCGGAACGTCCGGTCGCTACGATGGCCCGGTGTCGAACCGTGCGGAGATCAAGTCCTGGCTGACCGATATGGACGGCGTGCTCGTCCATGAGAACGAGGCGCTCCCCGGCTCGGCCGACCTGCTGCGGAAGTGGAAGAACGACGGCACACCGTTCCTCGTGCTGACGAACAACTCGATCTTCACGGCTCGCGACCTGAGCGCTCGCCTGCGCGCGTCCGGGCTGGACGTGCCGGAGGACCGGATCTGGACATCCGCGCTCGCCACCGCCGATTTCCTGAAGTCCCAGAAGCCCGGCGGCTCCGCCTACGTGATCGGCGAGGCCGGCATCCTGACCGCCCTCCACGACGCCGGCTACATCATGACCGAGACCGATCCGGACTTCGTGGTGCTCGGCGAGACCCGCAACTACTCATTCGAGGCGATCACCAAGGCGATCCGTCTTCTCGGCCGTGGCGCGCGTTTCATCGCGACGAACCCCGATGCGACCGGACCCAGCGCCGAGGGACCGATGCCGGCGACGGGCGCCGTGGCGGCGCTCATCACGAAGGCCACCGGCAAGGAGCCATACGTCGTCGGCAAGCCGAACCCGATGATGTTCCGGTCCGCGCTGAACCAGATCGGCGCGCACTCGGAGGAGACCGGGATGATCGGCGACCGGATGGACACCGATGTCGTCGCCGGCATCGAAGCCGGGCTGCACACCATCCTGGTGCTTACCGGCATCAGTGACCGCGCGGAGATCGAGCGGTACCCGTTCCGGCCGGACGAGGTGCTCGACGGGGTGCATCAGCTCCTCGACGACTGAGCCGACCGCGTCGATGCGACCGCATCGAGGTGCGCGAACGGCCGGTCCCGGGCACTGGACGCAGCCATCCGGGCCGACTCGCCGAGCGCCGCAGCGCGCCTACCCTGCCGGCGGCACGGCGAGGGTGCCCTCGAGCGGATCGCCGCCCGACCGGGTGAGGAAGCAGAAGTACTCTTGGTGGCCCTCGTCCCACTCCTCGGCGTTCACCGCGTGCGCGCCCTCGACGACGATGTCGTCGAACTGCCGGGCGGCGCCGTAGTCGATGACCGACGGATCCGTGCAGAGCAGGTTGATCTGCCCGGCGAGCTCCTCGAAGCCGGGGTACGTGCCATCCGGTGCCACCTCGTCCGGGAACATGCCGCGGACCAGCAGCTGCGCGGCGTGCGGGCCGGAGCATTCGACTACCGTGTAGTCCTCCTGCCAGGCCGACTCGTACGGGTCGAGGCACTCGCCGCCGCGGAGCTCATCCCAGGCGTATCCGCCCGGGGCAACCGGTCCGGCCGCGGGGTCGACCGGCGTCGGCGTCGGTGTCGGCGTCGGGGTCGACGTCTCCACTGGCTGCGGGGCGGCGAACATCGCGGGAAGGCGGCGTCCGATCGCGAACAGTGCGATCAGCACCAGGATGGCGACCAGGATGCCCGCAGCCCAGAGCAGGGACCGCTGCGCCGACGTGAGCGACGGGCGGGTGCGGGCGGCGCGCACCGCGGTCGCGCCCGCCGGAGGGGTCTTCTGAGGCAGCACCGCGGTGGTTTCGAAGTCGCGGAACTGCCCCGGCTGGAAGAGCGCTTCGATCCCTGTAGGTCCCGTCTCGGGACGGGTCCCCGGCATGGGGGAACGCGGCACGGGGCCACCGGGAGCGACCGCCGGCACGACGGCGGTCTCCCATGCCATCGCCTCCGTCGGCGGCTGACCCTCGGGGAATGGTGCACCGTCCAGGGACGGGTCCACGGGCGCCGGATCAGTGTCGGGACCGTCGACGTCCCACCGGAACGCCTGAGTCGCGTCGTCCTCGGCCGGGGCGTCCCAGCGGAACGCCTCGGTGGCCGGCCCCTCGTCCTGCCGCGCAGCCCCGGTCGCCGCGATCGGAACGGCCGCGGACGTCTCGGTCCGGGCAGGGTCGCCTGCGCCGGCGCTTCGGCGGGCGCGCCGGGGTCGGTCGGTGTCGTCCGTCACGGCTCCAGTCCGAGGTCGGCGAGCCCCAGCGCGGCCAGGTACGGGTAGCCCGCCGCCTCGATCACCTCTCGCGCGCCGGTCGCACGGTCGACGACGACGGCGACGGCGGCCACCTCGGCGCCCACCTTCTCCACGGCGGCGATGGCCTTGAGCGGGGAGCCGCCGGTCGTGGAGGTGTCCTCCAGCACGATCACCCGCTTGCCCTCGAGGTCCGGACCCTCGACCTGACGGCCGCGGCCGTGATCCTTCGGCTCCTTGCGGACGACGAACGCGTCGTAGCTCTTGCCCCGGGCGGCGCCCTGGTGCAGCACGGCGGCGGCGATCGGGTCGGCGCCCATGGTGAGCCCGCCCACCGCCGCGACCTCCGGGATGTCGCCGATCAGATCGACCATCACCTGACCGATCAGCGGGGCGACGCGGGCGTCCAGGCTGACCCGCCGCATGTCGATGTAGTAGCTCGCCTGCTTGCCGCTGGTGAGGGTGAAGTCCCCGTGGAACACGGCTTCCGCCTTCACGAATTCGATGAGCTGGAGCCGGGCGTTCGTCACCCGATCAAGCCTACCGACCCCCCGACCGGGGGCCGAGGAGGTCGGGCCCCTCGGGTAGCGTGGCGGCATGCGCGTGGCGACTTGGAACGTGAACTCGATCCGCTCCCGGGTTGATCGGGTCACCGACTGGCTGGTGCGTGAGGACGTCGATGTGCTGGCCATGCAGGAGATCAAGTGCACGGCCGATCAGTTCCCGCACCTGTCGTTCTCCGCGGCGGGCTACGAGGTGGAGCTGAACGGCCTGAACCAGTGGAACGGCGTGGCGTTCGCGAGCCGGCTGCCGATGGAGGACGTGGAGCTCGGCTTCCCCGGGGTCCCCGGCTTCGGCACGGCCCTGCCGGACGGCTCGCTCCCCACCGAGGCGCGCGCGATGGGCGTGACCGTCGAGGGCGTGCGGATGTGGAGCCTGTACGTGCCGAACGGCCGCGAGCTCGGGCATCCGCACTACTTCTACAAGCTGGAATGGTTGGAGCGGCTGGCGGAGGCGACCACGACCTGGCTCGCCGAGCACCCGGGACGCCCGTTCGCCGTAATGGGCGACTTCAACATCGCCCCGCTCGACGGCGACGTGTGGGATATCAGCGTGTTCCTCAACAGCACACACGTCTCCGCCCCGGAGCGGGAGGCGTTCGCAGCGCTGCAGGCCGTCGGACTCCACGACATCGTGCGCGATTTCGTTCCGACCGGCTTCACGTACTGGGACTACAAGCGGCTGCGCTTCCCGCGGAACGAAGGGATGCGGATCGACTTCATCCTCGGCTCGAAGGACTTCACCGACCTCGTCACCGCCGCGTCCATCCACCGAAACGAGCGCAAGGGCACGGCGCCGAGCGATCACGTCCCGGTGGTCGTCGACCTGGACCTGGACGCGGCCGACGGCGACGACGATCGGCCGATGATCTTCTGACACAGCAGCCGGGTCAGGGAGCGAGAAGCGCCGCCACGAGAAGCAGCGCGGGCACGGAGCCGATCGTGGTGAGCAGCACCGCGTCTCGCGCGACGATCTCGCCGCGCTCGTATCGCTGCGCGTAGTTGAAGACGTTCTGCGCGGCAGGCAGAGCAGCCAGCACCGTGACGACGAAGAGCTCCTGCCCGTCGAGGCCGAACCAGAATCGTCCGGCAGCCCAGGCGATGAGCGGCATGATCGTGAGCTTCAGCGTGACGGCGAGCAGCACGTCTCGCCGCCCGGTCCCGGGTGCCAGCAGTCGCGAGCCGGAGAGAGACATGCCGAACGAGACGAGCATCACCGGGATCGCGGCCGCGCCGATCAGGCGGAATGGCTCCATCACCGCGTCGGGCAGCTGGACACCAATCGCGCTCAGCAGCACGCCCAGCGCCGAGCCGACGATCATCGGATTCGTCAGCATCCGCAGCAGCACCTTGCCGACGGAGCGCGATCCGCTGCTGCTC
Source organism: Lysobacter korlensis (assembly GCF_042434515.1). Classification (NCBI taxonomy): domain Bacteria; kingdom Pseudomonadati; phylum Pseudomonadota; class Gammaproteobacteria; order Lysobacterales; family Lysobacteraceae; genus Lysobacter; species Lysobacter korlensis. Next base: position 449,737 of record NZ_JBHLTG010000005.1, on the reverse strand, counting down.
GCATCCAGGATGCCGAGTGCGACCGGGGTGATCACCAGCAGCTGGAGGAGCAGCAGCGGTGCTGAATACGCGGCGTTCCCGAGCACGTAGAGCGAGACGGGAATGCCGATGTTGTTCGCGTTGACATACCCGGATGCCAGTGATCCCACGACGGTCTGCGTGGCCGACCGTCGCCAGATGAGCGACGACACGAGCCCGTAGATCAGGAAGCATGCGAAGGCGGCGATCACCGACACGGCAAGCAGCGACGAGAACAGCAGGTTCACATCGGCCTCCGCCAGCACGGTGAAGAGCAGGAACGGCGACAGCACGAAGAAGACCAGCCGTGCGAGCACGGTGCGGCCATGTTCGCCGAGCACACCCAGCCTGCCGGTGACGAAGCCGACGGCGATCATGACTCCGATCACGAAGAAGCCGAGCAGCACGCCTGTCACCTCTCAAGTGTGGCGCAGCGGCGCGGCGCACAGAACTTGCGCCGATCCACTCAGAGGCATACAGATCACTGCGCGGATGCAAGTCCCGTGCACGAATCCGGCTCTAGGCTCGGAATCGAGCCCAAGGAGGACCATTGACGCAGCTTGCCGACAACTTCGAAGTCGTTGGGCCCGGACCGACCGCGATCGGGCCGGCGGCGCATCCGGTCGCCGCGCACCCGGCATGGCTCGACCTCAAGGCCGCGGTCACGGAGCTGCGCCCCCTGCAGGTCAATGACGGCAGCATCCCAGACGAGACGATGCACCCGTCGGCGTCCGGCCTCGCAGACCGGATCCGCGAGGCGCTCCGGGTGCTCGCGGGCGTTCTGCCGCACGACGCCGGATACCTGACCGCGTGCGCCGAGGACTTCCGCCGCTGGTCGGACGGCGGCTTCGCCGTGCCGGACTTCCATGACTCACTGGTCGAGTTCGCCCCGCAGGAGGCGCGGATCGACTCTCTGGCGCACGTCATCGTGTTCCCGATGTACACCCAGAACGGCAGCACCGACCGCCGCGTCGAGGCCGTGATCACGGAGGTGATCTGGCCCGAGTTCCTCGCCGCGCTGGAGGCCGGCGACTATTCGAACGCGCTGTTCGTGCCGGTGCGCTTTCTCGACTTCACCGCCGGCTACGACACCAACAGCGCCGTGCTGTTCCCGGAGACCGTGGCGATGCGGCAGATCCCTCCGTTCACCTGGGGCATGATCTTCGCGGACCGGGAGGCCGCGCGATTCCGCCGGGTGGTGCGTGCCGCGGCCGGCATCACCCACCTGGAGCTGCCGGAGGACGCCGAGCGGATGCTGGGCGACCAGAGTCTCACCGAGCAGGCGTTCGTGATGTGGGACCTCATCCACGACCGCACGCATATGCGCGGCGACCTTCCGTTCGACCCGTTCATGATCAAGCAGCGGATGCCGTTCTTCCTCTACTCGCTGGAGGAGCTGCGCTGCGACCTGACCGCGTTCGTGCAGGCGGTGAAGCTGGCCCGCGCGGACGGCACCGACCCGGTCACCCGGGAGCGCGCGCAACTGGTGCAGTACGCCGTGATCTTCGACCGCATCTTCCGGTTCGCGATCACCGGGTCGCGGGTGCGCAACTACGACGGCCTGGGCGGGCAGCTGCTCTTCGCCTGGCTGCACCAGCATCACGTGCTGCACTGGACCGACACCCGCCTCACCATCGACTGGGACGAGGTGCCGGACGTCGTGATCGCTCTCTCCGACGCGATCGGCGACCTGTACTGGCGCAGCATCGACCGCCCGAAGACCGCGCACTGGCTCGCCGCCTACGACCTCGTCTCCTCCACCCTCACCCCGCATCCTGCGTCGAAGTGGGCGACCCGCGACCTGCCGTTGGCCGGTACGCCGCGAGAGTTGACGGATGCGGTGCTCGACGACGAGTTCCCGCTGTCGATGTTCTATGAGGCGCTGCAGAAGAAGCTCGGCCCGGTGATCGAGTCGACGGCGGGAATCACCGGCCGTGACTGACCGCGTCGTCGTGGTGACCGGAGCGACCGGCTCTGCCGGTCGCGCCGTGTGCGAGCGTCTGGAGCGCGAGGGGTTCACCGTCGCAGCGGTCGGCCGCGACGCGACCCGCCTGGACGGTGTCGCCGCCGCCAGTCGTCATGTCTGCGACCTCACCGACCTGGAGGCGGTGGGGGCGTTGAGGGTGGCGGTGCGCGGCGAGCACGGACACGTCGACGGCCTGGTGCATCTTGTCGGCGGCTGGCGTGGCGGGTCGGATCCGGAAGGGTGGGACTGGCTCGAGCCGCAGCTGGTCACCAGCCTGCGCTACGCGACTCTCGCGTTCCACGATGACCTGGCCGCCTCCGACGCCGGGAGGCTGGCGATGGTGGGCAGCATCAGTGCTTCGTCGCCGACCTGGGGCAATGCGAACTATTCGGCGCTCAAGGCCGCCGCGGAAGCATGGGTGGCCGCGGTCGCCTCGGGATGGCGGAGGGGCGGGACCGCGGCGGCGGTGACGTTCGTGGTGAAGTCGCTCGGCGACGATGCGACGCCGGTGGACGCGGTGGCGGAGGCGGTCGCGCGGCTCTGGGACCGCCCGGCCGCCGAAATCAACGGCTCCCGCATCCCGCTGCTGCCGACCGAGGACTGACCGAGCAGGCCGCCCACCGCACCGCCGCACTGGCGCGCGTCCAGGTGACCGCCGTATCGTCTGCATGGCGGAGACACTCCGAGTGGCGCCTCTCCCGCCCCGGCTCGAAGGGACACTTCATGCGAACCTCATCCTCAGCAGGCTTCTATCTGTGGGACGCCGTCGAAAGCCTCCGCGGCGCCTTCGCGTCTCGCTCCGGCGGGCGCTCATCGACGTGGTCGGCGCACGAGAACATCCGCGCCGCGATCTTGTCCGCCCTGGCGCAGGAGCCGAAGAACGGCCGCCAGGTCATGCAGACCATCGCGGCCCGCAGCGACGGTGCATGGATACCGAGCGCGAGCGCGGTCTACCCGATGCTGCAGCAGCTCACGGATGAAGGCCTCGTCAGCACCCAGCACGACGGAGAGCGCATCGTCTACGAGCTCACCGTCGCGGGCCGCGAAGCCGCGGCTGAAGCGGCAGCCTCGAGCGAGTCGTCCGGCGACTCGCCTCAGCGCCGGTTCGACGCCTCGGCGGCCGTGCCTAAAGCGGGAGTCAGGCTCGCACAGGCGGCGGCACAGGTCGCACAGAGCGGCACCCCCGAGCAGAAGGAGCGCACCGCAGCGGTTCTCGATGAGGCGCGCCGCAAGGTCTACGCGATCCTCGCTGAGGACTGACCTGGTGCCGTCCACCGGCGGCGATCCCAGCCCGCAGGTCGACGATGCCCTGCGGGCGCGCTACCGCCGCATCATGCGGTTCGCGGCGCGGGCGCTCGTGCAGGTGTGGTGGTTCGAGCTCGTGCTGCCGCGAATCGGCCTGACGCGGTTCGCCGCTCGGGGGCGCATCCGGCGGGTGCAGCGACTCGCGCGCCGGTTCCACACCCTCGCCACGGACCTCGGTGGCCTCATGATCAAGGCCGGACAGTTCCTGTCATCGCGACTCGACGTGCTGCCGGCGGAGATCACGCGCGAGCTCGAGGGGCTGCAGGACGAGGTGGCTCCTGAGCCGTTCGCGCGCATCGTCGAGCAGGCGGAACGCGAGCTCGGCGTTCCGCTCGATCGGGCGTACACGTTCTTCGACCCGACGCCGATCGCGGCGGCCTCGCTCGGCCAGGCTCACCGAGCCCGCCTCTCGCCCGGCATCGCCGGTGACCTCGGCTTCACCGACGTCGTCGTCAAGGTGCTGCGACCCGGGATCGAGCGGATCGTCGAAGTCGACTTGGCCGCCCTGCGCCGGGTCGCGCGTTGGCTTTCGCGGGTGAAAGTCGTCTCCCGACGGGCCGACGCTCCGGCGCTGGTCGAAGAGTTCGCCACGACGAGCCTGCAGGAGATCGACTACGTTCACGAGGCCGTCAACATCGAACGCTTCGCCGCGGACTTCGCCGAGGATCAGCGCGTCGGCACGCCGGTCGTGGTCTGGGAGCGAAGCGCCCGGCGCCTGCTCACCCTCTCCGACGTCACCGCCATCAAGATCACCGACGTCGCCGCGCTGCAGGCCGCCGGCATCGATCCGGTGGCGGTGGCGGCCGAGCTCGCGAGGGCGACGTTCGAGCAGATCTTCGTCGCCGGGTTCTTCCACGCCGACCCCCATCCGGGCAACATCTTCATCACGCCCGGTCCGTCGGGCGGCCCGGGCGACTTCGGCCTCACCTTCATCGACTTCGGCATGATGGGCGAGATCACCGACGAACTGCGTGAAGGGCTCCAGCAGTTCATCTTCTCCGTCGTCGCGCGCGACGCCCGCGCCCTGGTGGTGTCGATCCAGCGCCTGGGCGTGCTGCTTCCTTCGGCCGACACGGTCGAGGTCGAGCGCGCGATGACCGCGATGTTCGACCGCTTCGGCGGCATGGGCGTCGGAGAGCTGATGCGCCTCGACCCACGGGAGTTGCAGGCGTTCGCCACGCAGTTCAGCGAGGTCGTCCGCACCCTCCCGTTCCAGCTTCCCGAGAACTTCCTGCTGCTGATCCGCACCATCTCGCTCCTCTCGGGCGTTACGAGCGCCCTCAACCGCGACTTCAACATGTGGGACGCCGTCGACCCCTTCGCCCGCACGCTGCTGGGCGGCGGCGGCGCGGGCGCCCTGCGCATGCTCGGCCGCGAGGCGGTCACCATCGGATCCGCGCTCGCCCGCCTGCCTCAGCGAGTGGATGCGCTCGCCACGCGCCTCGACCGCGGCGAGCTCGCCGTCCGCGCCCCCGAGGTCGAGCAGCGCCTGCGTGTGCTCGATGGCAGTGTGCGCCGCGCCACATCGGCGGTGCTGTTCTCGGTGCTCCTGCTCGCCGGCGCGCTCCTCCGCCCGGCCGATGAAGTGCTCAGCTGGGTGTTGATGGGCGCCGCGGCGCTGCCGCTGCTCCACGTGCTGGCGCCACGGCGGCTGCGGTAGCCGGCTCGGGGATCGGCATGCTCCACCTGGTGGCGGAGGTGCACTCCCCCCGGCGGGGGATGGCCCAGAAGGGCGGAGCGGCTACCGTGGTCGCATGACGGGGCAGACCTTCGACGCCGACTGGGCTCGACCGCGCCCTGACCCTGAGCAGCTCCGCCGGGATGTCCTCCTCGCGGGAGCGCTGGCGCTCGGCACCGCGCTGAGTCTGACGCTCTACACCATCGGCGAGGTCTACGAGCGTCCGGCGCCCTGGTGGGCGAGCGTTTCCTTCGTCGTGTTCAGCACGGCCCCGCTGGCCTTCCGCCGCCGGTCCCCGCTGCTCGTCGCGGTGATCATTGCGGCCGCATTCATGCTGGGCATGATCGCGCGGGTGCCGGAACTGCTCTTCGGCAGCATCAATCTCTTCGTGGCGATCTACTCGGCCGGCGCGTGGGCGCGGCACCGCGGACGCGCCATGCTGGTCCGCGGCGGAATCATCCTCGCGATGTTCCTCTGGCTGTTCCTCGACCTCGGCATCCGGTTCGCCAACCCGGAGCTGCTCGATGAGCTCATTCCCGGTGACGCCCCGATCCAGTCAGCGGTCGCACTGAGCCTCATCAACGTGCTCATCAACCTGCTTTACTTCGGCGCCGCGTACTTCTTCGGCGATCGCGCGTGGGCCTCGGCCCGCGACCGCGCCGAGCTCGAGCACCGCAACGCGGAGCTGGCGGAGCAGCGTGCAGCCCTCGCCGAGCAGGCGGTCGTGCTGGAGCGGATCCGCATCGCCCGCGAGCTGCACGACGTCGTCGCCCACCACGTCGCCGTCATGGGGGTGCAGGCGGGGGCCGCCCGCCGGGTGCTGCGTGCCGATCCGGATGGGGCCGAGCGTTCCCTGGTCGCAGTCGAGGCGAGCGCGCGGCAGGCGGTGGACGAGCTCCAGCGCATGCTCGGCACGCTCCGCTCCGGCCCGCTCGAGCAGCCTGCTTCAGCGCCGAGCACGGAGGGGCTGGAGCGTCTGCCGGAGCTCGTCGATGAGGCGGGGAGCTCGGGGAGGTCGATCTCGTTCAGCAGCATCGGCGACCCGCGGCCGACCCCGGCGACCGTCGCATCAGCCCTCTACCGGGTGGCCCAGGAGGCGATCACGAACAGCCTCAAGCACGCCGGACGGGACACGACGATCGATGTGCGGCTGCGGTTCCTCGACGAGACTATCGAGCTCGAGGTGACCGACACCGGCGGCCGTCCCGATGAGCCGGCGCAGGGTTCGAATCTCGGTCTCGTCGGAATGCGTGAGCGGATGGCCGCCGTCGGCGGCACGCTGCATACCGGAACGCGGGCGCGGGGCGGCTTCGTCGTGAGGGCCGCCGTGCCCGTTGGAGGGACAACATGACCCGCGTCGTGCTCGCCGACGACCAGGACCTCATGCGGGGCGGCCTGAAGGTCATCCTGGAGTCCGAGCCGGGCATGACCGTCGTCGGCGAGGCGCGCACCGGCGACGACGCGGTGCGGCTCGTCGCGGAGCTCGAACCCGACGTGATCTGCCTCGACGTCCAGATGCCCGACGTCGACGGGCTGGAAGCCGCTCGGCGGATCGCAGCGCTCGGATCCCGCACAGCGGTGCTCATCCTCACCACATTCGACCGCGACGACTACCTCTTCGAGGCGCTGCGGGCGGGCGCCAGCGGGTTCCTGCTGAAGAACGCCTCCCCGGAGAAGCTCATCGAGGCCGTGCAGACGGTCGCGGCCGGCGATGCGCTGCTCGCACCGGACGTCACCCGGCGGGTGATCCAGCGGTTCGCCTCCGGGAGGGTTGCCGTGCCGGATCCCGCCGTCGACTCGCTCACCGAGCGCGAGCGCGAGGTGCTCGGCCTCGTCGCCAAGGGGATGACGAACGCCGAGATCGCCAGAGCGCTCTTCCTCGGCGAGGCGACCGTGAAGACGCACGTGTCGAAGGTGCTGCTGAAGCTCGGGTTGCGGGATCGCATCCACGCCGTCGTGTACGCGCACGAGCGCGGGCTCATGCCCGGCTGAGCTCGCCGCTGACCGGATCCGAAGCTGCTCCGCCGCGCGGGGGAGCACGCGTTCAGCCCGGCGGGCGATGTGCGACCCGCCCGCCGCTTCTTACCGTTGAGGGAACCGCGAAAGGAAGGGCCTCGATGATCAGCATCGACTCGGTGACGAAACGCTACGGCGAGCGCACCGCGATCGAGAACGTGTCGTTCGACATCGCCGCAGGCCGGCTCACCGGCTTCGTCGGCGGCAACGGCGCGGGAAAGACGACCACCATGCGCATCATCCTCGGCGTGCTCAGCGCGGACTCCGGGGACGTGCGGCTGAACGGCGCACCGGTGCGCAGCGACGATCGCCGCCGCTTCGGCTACATGCCGGAGGAGCGCGGGCTCTATCCGAAGATGAAGGTGGCGGAGCAGGTGGCCTATCTGGGGCGCCTGCGCGGGATGAGCGGATCCGCGGCGAACGCCGCCACGACCGAGCTGCTCGACCGGCTGGAGCTCGGACCACGCGCGAACGACACGGTCGAGAGCCTGTCGCTCGGCAACCAGCAGCGGGCGCAGATCGCCGCCGCCCTGGTGCACGACCCCGAGGTGCTCATCCTCGACGAGCCGTTCTCCGGGCTCGACCCCCTGGCCGTCGAGGTGGTCGTCGGCGTGCTGCAGGAGCGCGCCGCGCAGGGAGTGCCCGTGCTGTTCTCCAGCCACCAGCTGGAACTCGTCGAGCGACTGTGCGACGACCTCGTCGTCATCGCGGATGGCCGCATCAGGGCGAAGGGGCCCAAGGAGCGGCTGCGCACCTCGCACTCCACGCTGGCGTGGGACCTGGAGACCCCGGGCGACGCCGCCTGGCTGCGCTCCCGGCCCGGCATCGCCGTCCGCGAATTCGACGGCGGCTGGGCCCGCTTCGAGGCGGACGAGGCCACCGCCCAGGACGTGCTCCGTGACGCCCTCTCCCGCGGCGCCGTCCGCTCCTTCTCCCCCTACCGTCCCACCCTCACGGAGATCTTCAAGGAGGTGGTCAAGTGACCGCGAACACGCGTCCCCGCACCGTCTCGGGCACGACCGCGCCGACGTTCTGGCAGAGCGCGACCCTCGTCGCCGAACGCGAGATCATCACGAAGCTGCGCAGCAAGGCGTTCCTCTTCTCCGCACTGTTCCTGCTGGTGCTCATCATCGGCTCCATCGTGATCGGGCAACTGGTCGCGCAGAACGCCGGCGATCCGAAGGTCGCCACCGTGAGCGGCACCGCGTCGATCGTCGCGGGGGTGGACGGTCTCGACGTCACCTCGGCGGGGTCCGCCGAAGAAGCCGAGGAGCTCGTCCGGAACGGCGACGTCGAGGCGGCGATCCTGCCCACCGAGGACGAGCTCGGCTATCGGCTCGTCGCCCTCGAGTCGGCACCGAGCGGCCTGGTGCAGCTGCTCAGCGTGCGTCCGGAGGTGGAGCTGCTCGATCCCGCGGACCAGAGCGACATGCTCATCTACTTCGTCGCGCTGGGCTTCGGACTGGTGTTCTTCAGCTCCGCGATCACGTTCGGTGCGACGATCTCGCAGAGCGTCGTCGAGGAGAAGCAGACGCGCGTGGTGGAGATCCTGATGTCCGCGATCCCGGCGCGCGCCCTGCTCGCCGGCAAGGTGATCGGGAACAGCGCACTCGCACTCGGGCAGATCGTGCTCACCGCGATCGCCGCGACCCTCGCCCTGGCACTCACCGGCCAGCAAAACCTCGTCGGCTCGCTCGGCCCGAGCGTGCTGTGGTTCATCGGGTTCTTCGGCATCGGGTTCCTGCTGCTGGCCGCGCTGTTCGCCGCGAGCTCCGCGCTCGTGTCCCGGCAGGAGGACGTGGGCTCGGTCACCACCCCGGTGACGATGCTCGTGATGATCCCGTACTTCCTGGTGATCTTCTTCAACGACAACGACCTGGTGCTGACGATCATGTCCTACGTGCCGTTCTCGGCACCGGTCGGGATGCCCATGCGGATCTTCCTCGGTGAGGCGCAGTGGTGGGAGCCGATCCTCTCCCTCGCGATCATCGTCGTGACGACCGCGGCGGTCGTGATCGCGGGTGCGCGGATCTACGAGAACTCACTGCTCCGGACGGGGCCCCGGGTGAAGCTGAGCGAGGCGCTGAAGGGCTGAACCGCAGATTCGTGCAGCCGACCGCGCATTTCGGGGGGCGATGTCAGGCACCGGGCGTAGAACTGGAGCATGACACCGACAGGCCTCACCAAGGACGCCGGCTGGGAGCTCGGCGTCCGCCGCACCGTTCCGCTCCCCTCCCAGGACGTCTGGGATTACCTCATCGGGCCGGGTCGCCGCCGCTGGCTCGGCCATGCCGAGCTCGGCACGAACACGGGCGACCGGTACACCACGGCGGACGGCGTCGAGGGCGAGATTCGCGGTTTCACGGAGGGGCAGAAGCTGCGGATCACCTGGCGGCCGACGGACTGGCGGCACGATTCCACGCTCCAGATCAGCGTCCGTCCCGCGGCATCCGGAACGACCATCGGCATCCACCAGGAGCGCCTTGCGGACGCAGCGGAGCGTGAGCGGATGCTGACCCACTGGACTCAGGTGATGGACAAGATCATGGAGGACCTGGCGGCGCCCGGCGAATAGCCGATCGCGGTCGCCAGCCCGTCGAAGCGACCGGCGAGTTCCCCGGTTGGATCCTGGAAGGATGGGATCGTGACCAGCCTGCACGATCCCGCCTTCCGCACCTTCGCCTCGGACAACTACTCCGGGGTGCACCCGGAGGTGCTCGCGGCCCTCGCTGCGGCGAACGGCGGACACCAGGTCGCCTACGGGGAAGACGTCTACACCGAGCGCCTCCAGGAGACGATCCGGCAGCACTTCGGCGAGCAGGCGGAGACGTTCCCCGTCTTCAACGGCACCGGCGCGAACGTCGTCGCGCTCACCTCGATGCTGCCCCGGTGGGGTGCCGTGATCTCCACCGGCACCGCGCACATCCACACCGACGAGGCCGGCGCCCCCGAGCGGGTGAGCGGCCTCAAGCTGCTGCCGGTCGGCACCCCCGACGGGAAGCTCACCCCGGAGCTGATCGCCACCGAGGCGTGGGGCTGGGGCGACGAGCACCGGGCGCAGCCGCTGGCCGTGAGCATCACGCAGACCACCGAGCTCGGCACGCTCTACACACCGGCGGAGGTGCGTGCCATCGCGGACTTCGCGCACGAGCGCGGGATGGCCCTCCACCTCGATGGGGCAAGGATCTGGAACGCCGCGGCGGCGCTCGGCGTGCCGTTCCGGGAGTTCACCACCGATGCGGGTGTGGATGTGCTGAGCTTCGGCGGCACGAAGAACGGGCTGCTCGGCGCGGAGGCGATCGTGGTGCTGAACCCGGAGCGCGTGAGCGGGCTCATCTATCTGCGCAAGCTCAGCATGCAGCTCGCCAGCAAGATGCGGTTCATGAGCGCCCAGCTCCTCGCGCTGTTCGACGACGACCTCGGCCTCCGCTCGGCGACGCACGCCAACACCATGGCGGCGCGGCTGCGTGCCGAGGTCGAGTCGATCGACGGGATCGGGTTCAGCCAGGCGACCGAGGCGAACGCGATCTTCGCGTTGCTTCCCCCGGGCGCCGCCGACCGGATCCGGCAGACGTTCCGGTTCTACGACTGGAACGCCGCCAAGGGCGAGGTGCGCTGGATGTGCTCCTTCGACACCACGGAGGACGACGTCGACCGGTTCGCCGCCGCCGTGCGCGAGGCGCTGGCCTGACCCCTTCCGTCGAGTCGCGGGGAACGGACACGACTCGGCGGCGTGTCGTGTCCGAAGCCCGCGGCTCGGGAAAGGCTGTGGCTCAGCGTTCTCACGGTGGACCCATCCATAGGGTCGGAGCATGCGCTTCGGAATGTTCGTCCCTCAAGGCTGGCGGTTCGACCTCGTGGGGATCGATCCCGCGGAGCACTGGGCGGTGATGCGCGACCTCGCGCAGCACGCCGACTCGGGTCCGTGGGAGTCGATCTGGGTCTACGACCACTTCCACACCACCCCGGAGCCGAGCGACGAGGCGACCCACGAGGCGTGGACGCTGATGGCGGCGTTCGCGGCCGGGACGAGCCGGGTTCGGCTGGGTCAGATGTGCACGTGCATGAGCTACCGCAATCCCGCCTATCTCGCGAAGGTGGCGGCGACCGTCGACATCATCTCCGGCGGCCGGCTGGAGATGGGCATCGGCGGAGGCTGGTATGAGCACGAGTGGCTGGCGTACGGCTACGGCTTCCCCCGTGCGGGTGAGCGGCTGAAGCGGCTCGACGAAGGCGTGCAGATCATGCGGCAGGCCTGGACCACCGGCACCGCCACCCTGGACGGCGAGCACTACCAGGTGGACGGCGCCATCGTCCGGCCGCTGCCGCTGCAGGAAGGCGGCATCCCGCTGTGGATCGCCGGCGGCGGCGAGAAGGTGACCCTGCGGATCGCGGCGAAGCACGCCCGGTACACGAACTTCGCGGGGAACCCGGACGACTTCACCAGGAAGAGCGAGCTGCTGCGGCGGCACACCGAAGAGGTCGGCACCGACTTCGACGCGATCGTGCGCAGCGCCAACTACAACACCATCGTCGCCCGGACCGAGCAGGAGGTCACCGACCGCATCGATGCGATCGAGGCGCGCGTGACACCGCACCTCGGCGAGGCGGGTGCGGCGAAGTTCGTCGCGGACTACCGGAGCGGGCACGCGCTCGGCGTGGGAACGCCGGAGCAGGTCGTCGAGCGGCTCTCGCACATGAAGGAGCTCGGCCTCGCCTACTCGATCCACTACTTCCCGGAGGCGGCCTACGACCGCAGCAGCGTCGAGCTGTTCGAGCGGGAGGTGCTGTCCGCGCTGCAGTAGCGCGGACACGGCGGAGCAGGGTTCAGTCGTCCTCTTCGGGATCCTCGAGCCGGAAGCCCACCTTCATCGTCACCTGGAAATGCGCGACCTGGCCGTTCTCGATCTCACCGCGCTGCGACACCACCTCGAACCAGTCCAGGTGCCGGACCGTCTCGGCCGCACGGCTCAGCCCGTTGCGGATCGCCTGATCGATCCCGTCCGGTGAGGTGCCCACGATTTCGGTGACTCGGTAGGTGTGATTCGCCATGATCGCCCCTTCGCGTTCGTTGAGTCCGACGCTAGTCGGCCGCGCCACCGGGCGGAAGGGCGCACCGCTCCCCGGATCGGCACAGGCGGCATCCAGATACTTGAGGTGTGACCGACGCCCACACCCCATCCGTGTTCTCCAGCCGCCCCTGGCTTCCCGCATACGCCGAGGGTGTGCCGCACGACATCCCCAGGCCGAAAGGCAACCTGCTCCGCATGATCCGGTCCTCCGTGGAGCACTACGCGAAGCACACCGCACTGGTGTTCTTCGGGGCGCGCACGACGTACCAGGAGCTCGGCGATCAGATCGACCGCGTCGCCGAGGGTCTGCGGAAGCTCGGCGTCAAGCCGGGAGACCGGGTGGCACTCATCCTGCCGAACTGCCCTCAGCACATCGTGGCCTTCTACGCCGTGCTCCGGCTCGGTGCCATCGTGGTGGAGCACAACCCGCTGTACACGCCGCGGGAGCTGCGGCACCAGTTCGAGGACCACGGCGCCCGGGTCGCCATCGCCTGGGACAAGGTGTGCGACACGGTGCTGGACTTCCCGTCCGACATCCGGGTGACCACGCTGGTGTCGGTCGATCTCACTCGGGCGATGCCGCTCGGCACGCGGATGGCGCTTCGCCTGCCGCTGCCCGCCGCCCGGCGCGCGCGCGACTCGCTCACTGCCGAGCCGCATGGCAAGGGCATCCTCCGCTGGGAGCGGCTGCTGAAGCACCGGCGCATCGGGAAGAACGTTCGCGGACCGAAGGCCGACGACATCGCGGTGCTGCAGTACACCAGCGGGACCACCGGCAGCCCGAAGGGTGCCGTCCTGACGCACCGGAACCTCCGCGCGAATGCCGAGCAGGGCCGCGCATGGGTGCCGGGGCTGCAGCCCGGTGAGGAGAGCTTCTACGCCGTGCTGCCGATGTTCCACGCGTACGGCCTGACGCTGTGCGTCACGTTCGCGATGAGCATCGGCGCGACGCTGGTGCTGTTCCCCAAGTTCGACGTCGACCTCGTGCTGAAGGCGGCGAAGAAGCATCCGCCCACGTTCCTCCCCGCGGTACCGCCGATCTACGATCGGCTGGCCCAGGCGGCGGAGGAGCGCGGCGCCGACCTGAGCACCGTGCGGTTCGCGATCTCCGGCGCCATGGCCCTGCCTCCGGAGACCGTCGAGCGCTGGGAGCGGGTGACCGGTGGGCTGCTGGTCGAGGGGTACGGCATGACGGAGTCGTCACCGGTGGCGCTCGGGAACCCGATCGGGCCGAGCCGGCGCGTCGGCACCGTGGGCGTCCCGTTCCCGAGCACCGAGATCCGAGTCGTGGACCCGGAGGACCCCGAGAAGGACCTCGGCTTCGGCGAGCGCGGAGAGTTGCTGCTGCGTGGCCCGCAGGTGTTCTCCGGCTACTGGAACCGGCCGGACGCGACCGCCGAGGCGCTGCTCCCGGACGGCTGGCTGCGCACCGGCGACATCGTGGAGGTCGCCGACGACGGGTTCGTGCGGATCGTCGACCGCATGAAGGAGCTCATCATCACCGGCGGATTCAACGTCTCCCCCAGTGAGGTCGAGGAGGCGCTCGGGTCGCACCCCGATGTGCTCGAGGCCGCGGCGGTCGGGCTCCCAGGGAGGGACGGCGGCGAGGAGGTTGCGGTCGCCGTGGTGCTGCGCGACGGCGCCACACTGGATGAGCAGGGCCTCCGGGAGTACAGCCGCCGGTTCCTCACCCCCTACAAGATCCCCCGCCGCGTCGTCGCGGTCGAGGAGCTGCCGAAGTCCCTCATCGGGAAGGTGCTCCGCCGGAAGGTGCGTGACCTGCTGCTGGAGACACCCGGTCAGGGCGCAGCAGCACCTTGACGGCCCGGCGTTCGTCCATCGCCGCGTAGGCTTCGGCGACCTGGTCGAGCGGCAGCTGAAGGTCGAAGACCGGTGACGGGTCGAGCCGTCCGTCGAGCACCTCCGGCAGCAGGTCCTCGATGTAGTTGCGCACCGGTGCCACACCGCCGTTCACGCCGACATTGTTCGAGAACATGAAGCCCAGGGGCAGCTCCGGTCCGCCGTTCGGCACGCCGACGAAGCCCACGGTGCCGCCGGGACGCGCGGTGCGCAGCGCCTGGTCCATCGACTCCTTGGTGCCGACGCACTCGAGCACGCAGTCCGCACCGATTCCGCCGAACAGCTCCGTCACCCGGGCGATGCCGGCGTCGCCGCGCTCCGCCACGATGTCGGTTGCGCCGAATCGGGTGGCGATCGCCTGCCGGTCCTCGTGACGGGACATCGCGACGATACGCTCGGCGCCCAACCGCTTGGCAGCCAGGACGGCGCAGAGCCCCACCGCGCCGTCGCCGACCACCACGACGGTCGTGCCGGGGCCGACCCCGGCGGACACGGCGGCGTGGTGACCGGTGCCGGCGACATCGCTGAGGGTCAGCAGTCCCGGGATCAGCTCCGGAGCCGGGGTTCCCGGCGTCGCGACAAGGCTGCCGTCGGCGTGCGGCACCCGCACGAGCTCGCCCTGCCCGCCGTCTGCGAAGGCGCCCATCCGGTCGTCGCTCCCCCACCATCCGCCGTTCAGACACGACGTGCTGATCCCGTTGGGGCAGTTCTCGCACGTCATGTCGCAGTCGTAGAACGGCGCGATCACGAAGTCGCCGACCCGGATGCGCTCCACGTGCTCGCCGACGGCCTCCACCACCCCGACGAACTCGTGGCCGATCCGCCGGGGCTCCTGCACCGGGGTGACGCCGCGGTACGGCCAGAGGTCCGACCCGCAGACGCACGCCGCCACCACCCGCACGATCGCGTCGCCCCCGGTGGAGAGCACCGGGTCGGGCACCTCCTCGAGCCGCACGTCCCTCTCGCCATGGATCACCGCTGCACGCATGGGCGCGAACCTATCGATCTGCGGCTGGAGAGTTCACGGACCCGAGCCCGTCGCTTGCGCGGGGTCGTCGAAGTGAAGGATCCAGCCGGTTGCCCGTAAGGCCGCTTCGACAGGCTCCCCGAGCGCTACTCGATGACCTCGGCCTCGATGACCTCGTCGAACTCGAAGCGCTCCACCGTCAGGCCGTCCGGGCCGACGTCCACCCGGACGGTGTCGCCGTCGTGGACCTCGCCACCGATGAGCGCCTTCGCCAGCTTGTCGTCGATCTCCCGCTGCATGAGCCGGCGCAACGGCCGGGCCCCGTACACCGGGTCGTAGCCGCGCTCGGCGAGCCAGCGGCGCGCGGCCGGGGTGACGGCGAGCTCGAGCCTGCGGCCCTCCAGCCGCCGCGACAGGCGGTCGATGTTGAGCTCGACGATCTGGCCGAGATCCTCCAGGGTGAGGGGCGCGAACACGACGATGTCGTCCAGCCGGTTCACGAACTCGGGCTTGAACGCCTGGCGCACCAGCTGCTGCACCGTCTCCTGCTTCTCGTCCCAGCTGAGGCCCTGGTCGATCAGCACCTGGCTGCCGAGGTTGCTGGTGAGGACCAGGATCGTGTTCCGGAAGTCGACGGTGCGGCCCTGACCGTCGGTCAGGCGGCCGTCGTCGAGCACCTGCAGCAGCACGTCGAACACCTCCGGGTGCGCCTTCTCGACCTCGTCGAGCAGGATCACGGAGTACGGCCGCCGGCGCACCGCCTCGGTCAGCTGACCGCCCTGCTCGTAGCCGATGTAGCCGGGAGGGGCGCCGACGAGGCGCGAGACGGAGAACTTCTCCCCGTACTCGCTCATGTCGATCCGGACGAGCGCCTTCTCGTCGTCGAACAGGTATTCGGCGAGCGCCTTCGCCAGCTCGGTCTTTCCGACGCCGGTGGGGCCGAGGAACATGAACGACCCGGTCGGCCGCCCCGGGTCCGAGATGCCCGCACGGCTGCGCCGAACCGCCTCACTGACGGCCCGCACGGCGTCCCGCTGCCCGATGAGGCGGCGGCCGAGCTCCGCCTCCAGGTTCAGCAGCTTCTCGCTCTCGCCCTGCGTCAGCCGGTCGACGGGGATGCCGGTCCAGGCAGCGACGACGGATGCGATGTCCTCGTCGGTCACCTGGTCGTTCACCATCCGAGGACCGGTCTGCTCGGCTTGCTCCGCCTCGGCGAGCCGCTTCTCGATCCCCGGGATCGTCTCGTAGTTGAGTTTCGATGCGTCCTGGTAGCGACCCTCGCGCATGGCACGGTCGAGCGCGATGCGGGCGTCGTTGAGCTCGCTCTTCAGATCCCCGACGTCGTGCAGCGACGCCTTCTCGGCCTGCCAGCGGGCCTGCAGCTCATCCAGCTGCGCCTGCCGCTCCGCGAGGTCCTCACGCAGCTTCGCCAGCCGCTCGCGGGACGCGTCGTCCTTCTCCTTCTTGAGCGCGAGCTCCTCGATCTTCAGCCGGTCGACGGCGCGCTTCAGCTCGTCGATCTCCACCGGGGAGGAGTCGATCTCCATCTTCAGCCGGCTCGCCGCCTCGTCGACGAGGTCGATCGCCTTGTCGGGCAGCTGCCGAGCCGCGATGTAGCGGTTCGAGAGCACGGCCGCCGCGACGAGCGCGGAGTCGGCGATGGTCACCTTGTGGTGCGCCTCGTAGCGCTCCTTGAGCCCGCGGAGGATGGCGATCGAGTCCTCGACGCTGGGCTCACCGACGTACACCTGCTGGAATCGCCGCTCGAGCGCGGCATCCTTCTCGATGTACTCCCGGTACTCGTTGAGCGTCGTCGCACCGATCATTCGCAGCTCCCCGCGGGCGAGCATCGGCTTCAGCATGTTGGCCGCCGCGACGGACCCTTCGCCGCCGCCCGCGCCCATGAGGGTGTGCAGCTCGTCGATGAACGTGATGATGCGGCCGTCGGAGTCGTTGATCTCCTTGAGCACGGCCTTCAGCCGCTCCTCGAACTCGCCGCGGTACTTCGCACCGGCGATGAGGGCGGAGATGTCGAGTGCGACGAGCTGCTTGTCCTTCAGCGAGTCGGCGACGTCGCCCGCGACGATGCGCTGGGCGAGCCCCTCCACCACGGCGGTCTTGCCCACACCGGGCTCGCCGATGAGCACGGGATTGTTCTTGGTGCGGCGGGTGAGCACCTGGCTGATCCGCCGGATCTCGGAGTCGCGGCCGATGACCGGGTCGAGCTTGCCGGCCTTGGCCAGATCCGTCAGGTCGATGCCGTACTGCTCGAGCGCGCTCTTCTGGTCCTCCTGGCTGGAGGGGGCGCCCTGCATGTTCGCCATATCAGCTCTCCTCAAACTTGAGTCTCATTGACTCAATTTTATGTCGTGGTCCCGAATCCCGCCATTCGAGCCGGCCGCTCGGCGCTCGCCTCCAGCGAACGAGCGATCGCTCAGCCGCGCCCGAGTGGCCTCCAGACCACGAGCTGGGTGTTGCGCTGGGTGCGGGTGCCCGCACGGAGGGGCACGACGTCACCGGACTCGCCGGCCGCGAAGATCCGCCGCCCCGGGCGGTTGAGCATCTCGTCAGCGAGCGCAGCCTCCAGCTCGCGCACGCGTCGGCGAAGGCCCGTCACCTCGTTCTCGAGCTCGAGGATGCGGCGGATGCCCTCGAGGTTCAGCCCCTCGGCGCTCATCCGGGCGATCTCCCGCAGCTGCGCCACGTCGCGCATCGAGTAGCGGCGCGACTTGCCGGCCGTGCGGGTCGGGCTGACAAGGCCCAGCCGGTCGTACTGGCGGAGCGTCTGCGGGTGCATGGCGGCCAGCTCCGCCGCGACCGCGATCGGGAAGATCGGGGAGAACTCATCCATCTCGGGCCCCTCCTCTCGTCCGAGCGACCGCTACGCGTCCTGGCGCGCGCGGATCATCAGATCGTCGCGCGGGTTCTCCTGCGGCATCGCCTCGGCGAAGCCCTCCAGGTGCTTGCGGGCCTCCGCACTGAGGTGATTCGGCACCGCCACCTGCACGGTGGCGAGCAGATCGCCCTTGGCGGTCCCCTGCGCGACGCCTCGCCCCTTCACGCGGAGCACCCGCCCGCTCGGGGTGCCCGGTGCGACGCGCAGCCGCACCGTGTCCCCCTCGAGCGTCGGCACCTCGATGGTGGCCCCGAGTGTCGCCTCGACGAAGGTGACCGGCACATCGAGCCGGATGTGGTTCCCGTCCCGCTCGAAGACCGGGTGCTTCTTCACCGAGACGGTGAGCACGAGGTCTCCCGGCTCACCGCCGTCGGTGCTCGGCTCGCCCTTGCCTTTCAGCTTGATCCGCTGCCCGTCGCTGACGCCGGCGGGGATCTTCGCACGCAGCGGCTTGCCAGACGGCTGCGACAGCGACACCGTCTCGCCGCGGATCGCGGTGAGGAAGTCCAGCGTGACGTTCGCCGCGACATCCCGCCCCTTGGTCGGGCCGCCCCAGCGGAACCCGCCGGCGGAGCGGTCGGCACCGCCGAACATCCCGCCGAGCAGATCGTCGAAGTCGGCCTGGCTGTAGCTGGTGCGGGCGCCCCGGCCGAACATGCCGCCGAAGACGTCTTCGAACCCACCGGCGCCGCCCCCGCCGTGGGCGGTGAAGCGGGCGCCGGAGCCCATGGCCCGGACCTGGTCGTACTCCGCCCGTGTCTCCTTGTCGGAGAGCACGGAATACGCTTCGCTGACCTCCTTGAAGCGCGCCTCTGCGGCGGCATTCCCCGAGTTGGAGTCCGGGTGATACTGACGCGCGAGCTTGCGGTACGCCTTCTTGAGGTCACTGTCCGAAACGTCCTTCGAAACGCCGAGGATGGCGTAGAAGTCCTTGTCGAACCAGTCCTGGCTGGCCATGGGTTACTCCGGGACGGACACCGCGACCTTGGCGGGCCGCAGCAGGCGCTCGCCGATCGCGTAGCCGATCTCGATGACGTCGGCGATCGTCGGCCCCTGCACGTCCGGCGACGGCAGCTGCACGAGCGCCTCGTGGTAGTGCGGGTCGAACGGCTCGCCCTTGCCGCCCACGGTGCGGACGCCATACTTCTCGAAGCTGCCGCGGATCCGCTGGGCCACGAGCGCGATGCCGCTGCCCTCCGGCACATCGCCGTGCGCCTCGGCGCGGGCCAGGTCGTCCAGGGCCGGGAGGAAGGAGCGCAGCACCTCGGCGACGACCGCCTCACGGTTCGCGGCGCGGTCGCGCTCGACCCGGTTGCGGAAGTTCACCAGCTCCGCCTGCGCGCGCAGCATGTCGTTGCGCATCTCGGCGACGAGGTCCTGCTCCGCCTGGTCGAGGATCTGCTGATCTTCCGCGGAGAGCTCGACATCCGGGCCCTCCGCGGAGAAGAGCTCGTCGATGCCGTCGATGTCGGCGGTGTCGCCGTCCTCGGAGGCGGCCCCTGAGCCCGTCGAAGGGCCCGCCTCCGAGGGCGCACGGACGTCCCCGGTGTCCGGATCGATCCGTCGCTTGTCGCGGATCACCGGCTGCTCAGCCGAGGGGTCCTTGTCGTCGGGCGAATCGGGGGTGGGTTCGTTCGTGTGCTTGGCCATCGTTACTTCCGCGGCTCCTCGTCGTCCACGACCTCGGCGTCGACGATGTCCTCGTCGCTGCCGGATGCGTCGGCGGGCTGCTCACCCGCGCCTGGGTTGGAGGCGGGCTGCTCCTGCTGCTGCGCGTAGATCGCCTGACCGAGCTTGGTCTGGCTCTCGTTCAGCTTGTCGAACGCAGTCTTCACGGCCGCGTCGTCGTCACCGGCGAGCGCGGTCTTCAGGGCGTCGACATCGGCCTGCACCTCGCTCTTGACGTCGGCGGGGAGCTTGTCCTCGTTGTCCTTGATGAGCTTGTCGATGGAGTAGGCGAGCTGCTCGGCATTGTTGCGCACCTCGGCCGCCTCACGACGCGCCTTGTCCTCGGCGGCGTGCTCTTCGGCCTCGCGCACCATGCGCTCGATGTCGTCCTTCGGCAGCGACGAGCCGCCGGTGATGGTCATCGACTGCTCCTTGCCGGTGCCCTTGTCCTTCGCCGAGACGTGCACGATGCCGTTGGCGTCGATGTCGAAGGTGACCTCGATCTGCGGGATGCCGCGCGGCGCCGGCGCGATGCCGGTCAGCTCGAACGTGCCGAGCGCCTTGTTGTCGCGGGTGAACTCGCGCTCGCCCTGGAAGACCTGGATCGCCACGGACGGCTGGTTGTCGTCGGCGGTGGTGAAGGTCTCGCTCCGCTTCGTCGGGATGGCGGTGTTGCGCTCGATGAGCTTCGTCATGATGCCGCCCTTGGTCTCGATGCCGAGGCTCAGGGGGGTGACGTCGATCAGCAGCACGTCCTTGCGCTCACCGCGCAGCACGCCGGCCTGGAGGGCGGCGCCGACGGCGACGACCTCGTCCGGGTTGACACCCTTGTTGGGCTCTTTGCCACCGGTGAGCTTCTTCACCAGGTCGCTCACCGCGGGCATGCGGGTCGAGCCACCGACGAGCACCACGTGCGCGATGTCGGCCACCTTGATCCCGGCCTCGCGGATGACGTCCTCGAACGGCTTCTTGGTGCGGTCGAGGAGGTCGGAGGTCATCTGCTCGAACTGGGCACGGCTGAGCGTCTCGTCGAGGTTCGCGGGGCCGTTCTCCGTCAGGGACAGGTACGGCAGCTGGATGCTGGTGTTGGTCGAGGAGCTGAGCTCCTTCTTCGCCTGCTCCGCCGCCTCCTTCAGCCGCTGCAGGGCGATCTTGTCGTTCGAGACGTCGACGCCCGTGGAGTCCTTGAAGCGCTTGACCAGGTGCTGCACGACCCGCTGGTCCCAGTCGTCACCGCCGAGGCGGTTGTCACCGGCGGTGCTGCGGACCTGGATGGTGGAGAAGTCGTCGTCCTTGCCGACCTCGAGCAGGGAGACGTCGAACGTGCCGCCACCGAGGTCGAAGACGAGGATGAGCTCGTCCTCCTTGCCCTTGTCGAGGCCGTAGGCGAGGGCCGCCGCAGTGGGCTCGTTGATGATGCGCAGCACATTGAGGCCCGCGATCTCGCCCGCCTCCTTGGTGGCCTGGCGCTCTGCGTCGTTGAAGTACGCGGGAACCGTGACGACGGCGTCGGTCACCGGCTCGCCGAGGTACTGCTCGGCGTCGCGCTTCAGCTTGCCCAGGATGCGCGCGGAGATCTCCTGCGCGGTGTAGCGCTTGCCGTCGATCTCTTTCTTCCAGTCGGTGCCCATGTGGCGCTTGACGGAGGCGATGGTCCGATCGACGTTGGTGACGGCCTGGCGCTTCGCGGTCTCGCCGACGAGCACCTCGCCATCCTTGGTGAAGGCCACCACCGACGGGGTGGTGCGGAAGCCTTCCGCGTTCGCGATGACCGTCGGCTCCCCGCCTTCGAGGACTGCGACGACCGAGTTGGTCGTACCGAGGTCGATTCCTACTGCTCGAGCCATAGTGCTCTGTCTCTCCTTGATCGTCCGTTCACGCAATTCCACAGCGGAACTTGAGTCTTGCACTATCAAGTTTAGTTCGACGGCGTCGGCTGTCAAATCTTCCGGGCCGAATCTGAGCCGGCACGGCTCAACTCTCAGTCTTCGGCGTCGAGAAGCCGGCTTCGGAGGGCTCGGCGGTCCACCTTGCCGAATGCGTTCCGCGGAATGGCGTCCACCACGTGCACCCGGAGCGGCTTCTTGTAGCCGGCGAGCCGGCTCCGGCAGGCCTCGGTGACCGTGCGCAGCAGCGCGATCGCCCCATCCGGACCCGAGTACTGCTTTCGCGCGGGTTCGGTGAGCACCACGGCGGCGTGCACCCCCTCGCCCCAGCGGTCATCCGGAAGCCCCAGCACGACCGCGTCGAGGACTCCCTCCACCCCCGCGATCACCCGCTCCACCTCGCCGGGGTAGATGTTGAACCCGCCCGAGATGATGACGTCGTTCCTGCGGTCGACCAGATGGACGTATCCGTCGTCGTCGATGCGCGCAAGGTCGCCGGTGAAGAACCAGCCGTCGGGTGTTCGCACGCGCGCGGTCAGCTCCGGCCGGCTCCAGTATCCCGGGAGCACCACGTCGCCGCGCACCACCACCTCACCATCGACGAGGCGTGCCTCCACAGCCGAAATCCAGCTCCCGGCGGAGGAGAGCCGCTCGCGGGCCCGGTCGGTCTTCTCGCCTCCGGCTGCGAAGTCGCGCGCTGCCGCGTCGTGCTCCTCCGGCGACAGCCACGACACCGGCGCGAGGGCTTCGGCGAGTCCGTAGAACTGGGACAGCACACCGGGAAGGCGCTCGGCGGCGAGCGCAAGCGCCTCGGCCGCGATCGGCGAGCCGCCGTACGGGACGGCACGCAGCGGCGGCACGAGCCGGTCGTCGCCCGTCATGGCACTGGTCAGCCGGGTGAGGAGCACCGGCACCAGCGGCAACACCGTCACCGAGTGACGTGCGACCGCCTCGATCACGGAGCCGGCGTCGAAGCGTGCCATCGGAACCGTGGCCGCACCGCTGACCGCGCAGTTCAGCCCGATCGTGCCGCCGAAGTGTGTCATCGGGGCGACCGCAAGCACCACGTCGCCGGGGCGGATCTCCGGCAGCACCGCCAGCGCGTTGCGAGTCTGAGCGACCCACCCACCGTGCGTGACCACGGCGCCCTTCGGCTCGCCGGTCGTACCGGAGCTGTACATGAGCATCGCCATGTCGTCCGGGGTCGCGGCCGGTTCCGGGGCGCCGCCTGTCACGGAACGCGTTGCGAGCGTGGCCGGCGTGTGCCCGCCGCCCGTATCGGCGAACTCCAGCACCCTTGCGGAGGATCCGGCCGCCTCCAGCGCCAGCCGCAGGTCCGCGGCGACGTCCGGACCGGCACAGACGAGCGGCGCGTCACAGTCGACGGCGATGGCCGCCACTTCCCGCGGATGCAGACGCGACGACAGCGCGACCCGAACCATCCCGAACCCGAGAATGGCGTGCTCCAGCACGCGGAGCACGGCGCTGTTCTCCAGGTACAGCACGATCCGGGCATCCTTCGCCGCCCCCTCGTCCGCGAGCAGCTCCGCCGCCCCTCGGGCGACGAGCTCCAGCTCCCGGAACGTCACCCATCCTTCGGGCGTCAGCAGGGCGGGATGCGACCCGAAGGCCGCGTACGCGTGCCGGAGCTGGTCCGCCACGGTTCGTATCGCCATGGCTCCCTAACCTAGACGACCGCCGCTCCGTGCCATCAGGGATGGACGAGACGGCGGACCACCTCGCGAGCCGCGGGCTGCAGGCGGCGAGGCGGCAGCCCTCTCGCCAGCATCTCCAGGTCGTCGACGACCAGCTCGCCGAGCTCCCAGAACCCCTCAGGGACACTGCCCGCCCGGTGCGGTGACAGCACCGCGCCCTCGGCTCGGCGGATAGGGTGGTCGAGCGGCGGCGGCTCCGCCGGGAACACGTCGATCGCAGCCCGGAACCGGCCATCGGAGACCAAGTCGGTGAGCGCGTCGAAGTCGACGACATGCGCGCGGCTGATCAGCACCAGCACGGCGCCAGGCTGGATGCGCTCCAGCACCTCCCGGGAGAGCAGGGCGCGGTTCTCGACGCTCGGCGCCGCCAGCACGAACAGCACGCGCGATCCGGAGACCAGCGTCTCGAGATCCACCGGCTCGACCCCGCACCTGCGGAGGTACCCGTCACCGAGCCAGGGGTCGTGTGCCGAGATGCGACAGCCGAAGGGGGCGAGCAGGGGTTGCAGGGCCTGCGCGATGCTGCCGAACCCGAGGAAGCCGACCGGCTTGCCGTAGAGCAGGAAGCTGTCACGGTTGCCGGCGCCGAGCCACTGCTCGGTGCCGGCGCGCATGGCGCGGTCAGCGGACACGATGCCGCGGCTGCAGGCGAGGGCGAGTCCGAGCGACATCTCGGCGACCTGGCGGGCGAAGCCGGGCGCGGCGGAGAGCACATGGATGCCGCGGGTGAAGCAGGCCTCGTAGTCGAGCGCCGTGGGGAAGCCTCCGGAGACGTCGATGATCGCCCTCAGGTCGGGGAAGTTCTCCCCCACCTCGCCGTACCGCCACGAGGTGCAGACGATCGCCTCGGCTGTCTCCAGCTCGGGGATCGCCTCCTCGACCGGCATCGGCTCGTCCCGGCCCCAGACGACGTCCACCGTCTGCTCGAGGCGCTCGCGATCGGCGGGCGAGAACAGTCGATCCATGGACCAGAAGTGGGGATCGACCACGACACGGGGTTTGGGCTGCATTGCGATCCGTTGCGCGTAGACCTGGAGTCCGGCCCGAACCGGGCCGATGCGAACGCTATCAGCCGCGTTCGTGAGCTGCCCAGGCTGACCGTCTGCGTCGTTCACCGGCCGGACACCTCCCCCGGGCTAGGTTTTGGGCATGAGCGACGCGGCCACGATCGGCGAGACAAGCCTTCAACGGCAGAGCGGGAAGCACGTCCCCCGTCGGCAGGTGCTCTCGTGGGCGCTGTGGGACTGGGCGGCTCAGCCGTACAACACCGTGATCCTCAGCTTCGTCTGGGCACCGCTCTACTTGCAGTCTGAGGTGTTCCTCGCGCCGGGGCAGACGGAGGACGACCTGTCAGGGCTGATGGGGTGGGCGATCGCGGCCGGCGCGCTCATCGTCGGGTTGCTGGCCCCGGTGCTGGGCCAACGTGACGACACCGCGGGACGCCGGAAGCTGAGGCTGGGACTCTGGACTGGACTGCTCGTCGTCGCGACGGCCTCGCTCTTCTTCGTCGCGCCGCAGCCGGGCTTCTTCCTGCTCGGAGCGATCCTCGTCGCCGTTGCGAACGTGTTCAGTGAGATCGCCACGGTGAACTACTACGCAATGCTCACTCAAGTGTCGACGCCGGCCACGGTCGGTCGGGTGAGCGGCCTGGGGTGGGGCTTCGGCTACCTGGGCGGCATCCTCATGCTGGCCATCGTCATCGCGATCCAGATGAACGACTGGTTCGGTCTTCCGCAGGAGACGGGGCTCCGGCTCGTGGCCGTGGGATGCGCCGCGTGGACTGTTCTCTTCGCGATTCCCCTGTTCCTTGCGGTGCCGGAGGCGCCCCCCGCCCCCGGACGGCGGCCGGTCGGCTTCTTCCAGTCGTACGTCGTGCTGGTGCATGACATCAGACGCATCTGGCGGACGGAGCGCGGGATCTTCTGGTTCCTGCTCGCGAGCGCCGTATACCGCGACGGCCTGGCGGGGGTGTTCGCGTTCGCCGGCTCGATCGCCGCGATCACGTTCGGCTTCGACTTCTTCGGCGTCGTGCTCTTCGGTGTGGCAGCCAACGTCGTCGCCGGGCTCAGCACGATCCTGTCGGGGCGCTTCGACGATCGTGTGGGTCCGCGCCCGGTCATCACGACGGCACTGGCCGGACTGGTGATCGTCGGAACGGCCGTCTTCCTGCTCCGGGATCTCGGCCAGCCGGTGTTCTGGATCGGCGGGCTGATCCTTGCAGCCTTCGTCGGGCCTGCGCAGACGGCGAGCCGCTCCCTGCTGGCCCGCGTTGCCCCGCTGGGGCGTGAGGGAGAGCTGTTCGGCCTCTACGCCACGACGGGACGTGCCACCAGCTTCATGTCGCCGGCGCTCTGGGGCCTCTTCATCGGCATTTCGGGCGGTGTCCAGGCATGGGGCATCGTCGGGATCCTGCTGCTCCTGCTCGTCGGCCTGGTCCTCTTCCGTCTGGTGAAGCTTCCACAGGCCGCCCGCTGAACTTCGGAAGGTGAAAACGATGGGGATGACGGACGCGCCGCAGGCGCAGAAGGCCACCCTCCTGCGCTCGCTGCACGTCCCCGGGTCCCCACTCGTGCTGGTGAACGTCTGGGACGCGGTCTCCGCCCGGGTGGTGAGTGAGACGCCGGGCGTGCGCGCCGTGGCCACCGCAAGCCATTCGGTGTCGTACGCGCACGGGCTGCCCGACGGCGAGGGGCTGAGCGCCGACCAGGCGATCGAGGCTGCGCGGCGCGTGGTGGGCGCTGTGCAGCACCTGCCGGTCACCATCGACTTCGAACGCGGCTACTCCCCCACCGCGGCTGGTGTCGGGGAGAACGTCGCGCGGCTGCTGGAGACCGGCGCCGTCGGCATCAACCTCGAGGACAGCCTCGGCGACGGTCCGGATCCACTCCGCCCGATCGACGAGCAGTCCGAGCGGATCGCCGCCGCGCGCGCGGCCGGGCAGCGGGCCGGGGTGCCCGTGGTGATCAACGCCCGCATGGACGCGCTCGCAGTCGCGCCGCAGGAGTGGGACGACGCGATGACGCGGGCGAACGCCTACCTTCGGGCGGGTGCGGACTGCGTCTTCGTGATCGGATACGGCAGCGCTGACCGCCTGGCGCGCGCGATCGAGGAGATCCACGGTCCGGTCTCGGTCGTCGGGAACCCGTCCGCTCCCCCGCTTCGCCGCCTCGCGGAGTTGGGCGTCGCGCGGATCAGCTTCGGTCCGTACAGCCTCGGTCTCGTGCTGGCGCACCTGCGGCGCGCGACCGTCCAGCTCACGGACCTGGACGACTACCCGGAAGAGCTCGGCTTCCGCTACTGAGCCTGGCGTCTCGCGCCGCCGTGCGTACGCTGGACCCGTGGCCGATTCACGTCCTCTGGGGTTCTGGCTCAAGCTCGTCGACCGTCTGCTCGATGAGCGATTCGCGGCGGTGCTCGACGAGCACGGCGTCAGCCGCGGTCAGTGGCGACTGCTCAACGTGGTGGCAGACGGTGGCGCGACCGCTGCCGATGTCGAACGGGCGGTGGCGCCGTTCACGAGCGACGAGGGGATGCCGGTCGCCGCGCAGCTGGAGGAGCTGATCGAAAGCGACTGGGTCGCCGTCGCGGGCGAGGAGTACCGGCTGACCGAACGCGGCGCCAACGCCCACGCTCGCCTGGCCGAGGTCGTCGCCGAGCTGCGCACGGGCAGCACCGAGGGCGTCTCCGAGGACGAGTACCGGCTCACGCTGGGAACGCTCGAGCGGATGGCGCGGAACCTCGGCTGGTCGGCGGAGTAGCCTCCGGGCTCAGCGGAGCGCGTACCAGATGAGCAGCATCGTCACGAGGAACCCGGTCCCGAAGTTGAGCCAGAGGAATCGGCGCCATGCCCGGTTCGCCCGCTCTGCGTCCGCGTCGGACACGGACCAGTACGGCGCCACGTTGGCCACGTACAGGAGCGGCAGCACGGCGGCGATCGGCCCCGGCCAGTCGGTGAAGAGCAGCAGCACCGCCCCTGCCGCGTAAGCGGCGGCGGCGAACCGCACGGTCGCTCTGGCGCCGATGGCAGTGGCGATCGAGCCGATGCGCGCTTCGCGGTCGGCGACGATGTCCTGAACGGCGCCGAACGCGTGCGACGCGATCCCCCAGAGGAGGAACGCGGCGAGCAGCGCCAGCAGCTGCGGCGTGAACGCCGCCCCGGCGAGCACCAGCCCGTAGACCGCGGGACTGACGAAATGCGTGCTCGATGTGACGGAGTCGAGGAACGGCCGCTCCTTGAAGCGCAACCCGGGCGCGGAGTAGGCGACCAGAGCGAACATGCTCACCGCGAGAACGAGCCAGGACGCCGGATCGCCGAGCAGCACCAGCGCGACCAAGAAGGGCACCGTGGTGATCGCGGACGCCCACAGTGTCGCGCGGTGCAGCCTGCGGTCGAGGAGCGCGCCCTCGACGCCGCCCTTCCGCGGGTTGCGGAGGTCCGACTCGTAGTCGAAGACGTCGTTGATGCCGTACATCGCCAGGTTGTAGGGGATCAGGAAGAAGATCGTGCCGAGCACCAGCCGGACGTCGACCTCCCTTGCTGTGAGCACGTAGGCGGCGGCGAACGGGAATGCGGTGTTGATCCAGCTGAGCGGCCGGGACGACAGCAGCAGCGCCCTAAGCATCGAGGCCCTAAGCATCGAGGCCCTGCGCATCCTGGTCCTGTGCCGCCGGGTCCGGCGCCGCCGGGAGGGGCACCCGAACGGTGAGGTGCCAGATCGCCGGGAGCAGCAGCACGGCGGCGATCGCGTACGCGAAGTCCTCGATCGGCGCGACCCCGACGCGGAGGCCGCTGATCCGGTCGGCGTCGTAGCCGACCAGGCCGACCGCGATCATCACGTTGTCGAAGACGGCCGTGAGCAGCAGGAGCGCTCCCGCCGCGATCGCGAGGGGCCGCCAGCGGATCCCGCCGCCGCGTCCCCTCGAGCGCAGCACGGCGAGGACGACCACGACCCCGACGACCAGCAGGAACACCGCGTTGAGCGCGAGATAGGTCATCGGCCCCGCCGTCCACCGGCGGCGCGAACCGAGGTCTGCCACTGCCCCGCCGCGGCGTACAGGTTCATCGTCAGGTAGCAGAGCAGGGTGAGGAAGAGCACCTCCTCGACAGGGAGCTCCGGCCCCAGCAGCAGGCCGGTCATCAGCTCACTGCCGGCGCCACGGAAGAAGATGCCGAGACCGATGCCGGCGAGGTCCCACAGCAGGAAGAACAGCACCCCGGAGATCAGCACGATCGCCGCCCGGCGCGCATCACGCCAGAAGAACAGGCCGAACCGGCGATCGAGCACCACCATGCCGGTCAGCGAGACAGCGAGCGCCGCCAGGTACACCAGTCCGGTCACAGCGGTTCCGGGAGCGGACCAGCGGACACATCGTTCCGCAGGCGCTTCACGACGAGCTCGGCACTGATCAGGCACATCGGCAGCCCGATGCCGGGGATCGTCGACCCGCCGACGTAGAAGAGGTTCTCGACCTTCCTGCTCTTGTTGCCGGCGCGGAAGAACGCGCTCTGCCGCAGTGTGTGCGCGGGTCCGAGCGCGGTGCCCCGCCACGCGTTGTACCGGTCGACGAAGTCACGCGGACCGAACGTCCGCCGAACCTCGATGCGATCAGCGAGGTCCGGGATGCCGGCCCAGTCGGCGATCTGCCGGATCACCCGGTCGGCGATCGCCTCCACCCGCGGGTCCCCGTCGCCGTCCTCGTCGCCGCGGCCGATCGACGGGTCCGCCGGCACCGGTACCAGCACGAAGACGTTCTCGCTGCCCTCCGGGGCGACGGTCGGGTCGATGCCGCTCGGCTTGCAGACGTAGATCGACGGCGGCTCCGGGATGCGCGGGTTCGGTCCGAAGATGTCGCCGAAGTTGCGCTCCCAGTCGCGGGCGAAGAGCAGAGTGTGGTGCTCGAGCTGCGGCAGCTCCCCGCGGACGCCGAGATAGAGCAGCACCGCGCTCGGTCCGGGCACCGCGCTCGTCCAGTACTTCTCCGGATACGTCCGGTGCTCCTCGGGCAGCAGCTGCGTCTCGGTGTGGTGCAGGTCGGCGCCGCTGACCACGAGGTCGGCATGCATCGTGTGCTCCGCATCGGCCGCGACGTATCGGACGCCCGTCGCCGCACCATTCTCGACCAGGATGCCGCGCACGTCGGCGCCGCGGACGATCCGCACCCCCTCCCGCTCCGCGAGTGTCGCGATGCTCTCGATCACCCGGGTGAAGCCGCGACGCGGGTACAGCACCCCGTCCGTCATGTCGAGGTGGCTCATCAGGTGGTACATGCTCGGCGTGCTGTACGGCGAGGAGCCGAGGAACACGGCTGGGTAGCCGAGGATCTGCCGCAGCCGGGGGTCGTCCACCGTGCGGGCGACCAACCGCGCCAGTGACTCGGTCAGCAGGCGCAGCAGCCTCGGCGTCCTGGCCACCACTCTGGCATCGAACACCGGCCCCAGCGCCGCGAAGCTGGTGTAGAGGAAGCGGGAGGTCGCCATCTCGTAGGTGTCCTTGGCGGACTCGAGGTACCGGGCGAGCTTCGCACCGGCGCCTGGCTCCACCGACTCGAAGAGCTCGAGATTGCGGTCGCGGTCGCCGGCCACGTCGATCGGCTCGGATTCGCCTTCGAAGAACACCCGGTAGCCGGGATCGAGCCGCACCAGGTCGAGCTGCTCCTCCGCCGTGCTGCCGAGCAGCCGGTAGAAATGGTCGAAGACCTCGGGCATCAGGTACCAGGACGGTCCGGTGTCGAAGCGGTAGCCGTCCCGCTCCCAGCTGCCGGCGCGGCCGCCCAATTCGCTCCCCCGCTCGAGCAGGGTGACGTCGTGGCCTTCGCGGGCGAGCAGCGCGGACGCCGCGAGGCCCGCGATCCCGCCGCCGATCACGATCGCGCTGCGTCGTGCGTCGTCTCCCGAGCGCCCGTCGCCGGGCGTCGCGGCGTTCTCGGTCGGTCCGCTCACGGCTTCGGCACCCATCCCGCGGCGGCCGCCGCCGCGATCCGCAGCTTCACCGGGTCCGGCACCCGCACCCGGGAGCGGAGCAGCTGATCCGCCGGTGTGCGCCGGATCCGCTCGGCAAGCTCGGTGAAGACGCCCTGCGCCAGCGCCACGGCTCTCCGGGCGCTCGCCGGCAGCTCCGGAATGGTCGCGGCTGAGGCATGCAGGTCGGCGTCGATGTCGTCGAGGATGCGGTGCTTGTCCGCCTCGGTGAACCGGGCCACGTCGACGCCTGGGAAGTAGCTGCGGCCGAGCGCCTCGAAGTCCGCTGCCAGGTCGCGCAGGAAGTTCACCTTCTGGAACGCGGCGCCGAGGCGGCGGGCGCCCTCCTCCAGGCGGGCCGTCCGCGCGGGGTCTGCGGGGCGGCCGCGCTCGAAGACGCGCAGGCACATCAGCCCCACCACTTCCGCGGATCCGTACACGTATCGTTCGAAGCTCTCCGCGTCGTGCTCGGCACGGGTGAGGTCCATGCGCATCGACGCGTAGAACGGGGCGGTCAGCTCCGTGCCGAAGCCGGCCTGCCTGGCGGTGCCGGCGAACGCGTGCAGGACGAGATTGGCGCTGTAGCCGCGCTCGATCGCCGTGGCCGTGTCGCGCTCCAGCTCGTCGAGGGCCTGGGCGGCCGTCTCCCGGTCCAGCCGGGCGTCCTCCGCCGCGCCGTCGACGATCTCGTCGGCGATCCGGACGAGCGCGTAGATGTTCTCCACGTGCTGACGCACGTCCCCGGCGAGCAGGCGCGACGCCGCACGGAACGATGTCGAGTAGCCGGCGATCACCGTGCTGGCGCTGCGCTCCGCGACCCTGGTGTACAGCGCGAGCCGCTCGGGAGAAGTCACTTCACCCTGCGCAGCACGGTGTCGGCGAGCGGGTGCAGCTCCGTGCGGAGCGCATGCGGGATGTGCGCCTCGGCGAGCCTGGCCAGCGCGCGGTTGGCGTAGTAGCGGGCGAGCCCCTCGGCGAACGAGCGCGCGCCGGTCGAGATCAGCAGTCCGCGCACCTCGGCCGCCTGCTCGTCGGTGAGATCCGGCCGGCCCAGAAGCGGCTCGATGCGTGCCCAGTCGGGCGTCGTGGTCGCGTACGCGATCATCACCGTGCGCTTGCCTTCGCGGAGGTCGCCGACGGTGGACTTGCCGGTCTCCTGCTCTCGTCCGAAGACGCCGAGCACGTCGTCCACGATCTGGTACGCGATGCCGATCTCACGGCCGAAGTCGGCGAGGGTTGCGACGGTCTCCTCTGATGCTCCGGCGAGGATGGCGCCCGCCTGAAGCGGACACTCGAACGAGTACACCGCGGTCTTCAGCCGCTCCATCGTGAGGATGTCGTCGACCCGGGGCATGTCCGCCCCGAACGAGAAGTCGACGTCGATGAGCTCACCGGCGGCGCTGGCGAACAGCGCCTCGTCCATCACTTCGAGCAGGCGGGTGCGCACCTCGCCGCTCACCCCGCTCCGGTCGACCAGCCGGCAGGAGTTGAACAGGGCGAGATCGCCGGCGATCACCGCCGCGGAGATGCCGCGATGCTCGGCCGCCACGGCATCCGACCCCGACGCGGTGGCGCGTTGACGGTACAGCCCTGCGATGTTCGGGACGCCTCGCCGGCTGAAGTCTCGGTCGATCACGTCGTCGTGCACGATCAGTGCGGTGTGCAGCAGCTCGAAGGCGGCGCCGACGTAGGCGGCGGCCTGCAGATCGGTGCCGCCCAGCGACTGGTACGCCGCGAAGACCATGCGGGGCCGCATCCGCTTGCCGCCGCTCGTGTTGGCCTCCAGCGCGTCCCAGAGTCCGGCGTATTCGGGTCCCAGGGGAGCCGCACGCTTCCTGGATAGGCTGAAGAAGCGGTCGAGGACCGCGTCGACCTGCGCCTGCCGCGACTCTGCGGGGGCGAGCAGCTCGAAACCCTCCATTGATGCAGACTAGCGCGGGCCTTGAACACTGAACCTGAGCGAGAAAGCGTGATCCTCGTCGCCGACGACGGCACGCCGATCGGGGTCGCCGACAAGCGCACCGTGCACTCCGCCGACACCCCGCTGCACCTCGCGTTCTCCTGCCACGTGTTCGACGAGCACGGCCGCGTGCTGGTGACGAGGCGCTCGCTGCAGAAGCTGACGTGGCCGGGTGTCTGGACGAACAGCTTCTGCGGCCATCCGGCGCCGGGCGAGCCGGTGGAGGATGCGATCGGCCGACGCGCCGAGCGGGAGCTCGGGCTGGCTGTGCGAGCGGTCGAGCTCGTCGTCCCGGGCTTCCGCTACCGCGCGGTCGACGCCTCCGGGATCGTCGAGAACGAGCTGTGCCCCGTGTACCGGGCCGTCACCGCATCCGCCCTCGACCCGCGACCGGACGAGGTGGCGGAGCACGCCTGGGTGGAGCCGGATGCCCTCCGCGCCGCCGTGCTCGCCGCCCCATACGCGTTCAGTCCCTGGCTCGCGCTGCAGCTGCAGGAATGGCCCGCCAGCGTCTGACGCTGCACCCGCACCGGGGCACCCGACTCGGGGAGGCAGCCTCAGAGCGAGCGGTCGCCGACCTCGGTGCGGTGGAAGTTCTGGAAGGAGCGCGACGCGGTCGGACCCCGCTGCCCCTGATAGCGGGAGCTGTACTCGCTCGATCCGTATGGGCGCTCGGTCGGTGAGGAGAGCTTGATGAAGCAGAGCTGCCCGATCTTCATCCCCGGCCACAGCTTGATCGGCAAGGTGGCGACATTGCTGAGCTCGAGCGTCACGTGGCCAGAGAACCCGGGGTCGACGAATCCGGCGGTGGAGTGGGTCAGCAGGCCGAGCCGGCCCAGGGAGCTCTTGCCCTCCAGCCGCGCTGCGATGTCGTCGGGCAGGGTGATGAGCTCGTACGTCGATCCGAGCACGAACTCCCCCGGGTGCAGGATGAACGGCTCGCTCGTCTTCGCCTCGACGAGGCGCGTCAGCTCCGGCTGGTCCTCCGCCGGGTCGATGAACGGGTACTTGTGGTTGTCGAACAACCGGAAGTACTTGTCCAGTCGCACGTCCACGCTCGACGGCTGCACCATGCCCATGTCGAGCGGGTCGAGACCGATCCGCCCGGATTCCAGTTCGGTCCGGATGTCCCGGTCGCTGAGAAGCATGGCCCGAGACTACTAGAATGGTTTCCGGCCTTCCCGGCTGCGCGAGTGTAGTTCAATGGCAGAACTTCAGCTTCCCAAGCTGATAGCGCGGGTTCGATTCCCGTCACTCGCTCCAACGTTCAGTTCTCGACTCGGTCGCGGCCTGTCTCACGACGGTCGCCGGGAGCCCGCCCCTGGTCCGGTCAGCCGGCGGAAGCCGACGCGACGCTCAGGACCGGGTCGCGCTCGAGCCGCGCCCCGACTCGCTCGCCCAGTTGCCCGGCGAGCGTGAGCGACCAGGTGTTGGTGAGGTGGTTGGCGTCGCGGTGGACGAGGACGCCGCCGATCACCGAGGAGCACCGCTCAGGTCCGCAGTAGAAGTCGGTGAGGTCGATCAGGAAGGTGTCGTCGGTCTGCATCCGCTGCACCGCTCCAGGCTGCGGGTCGTACGGCAGTGCCGTCGCTCGCGGGTTGTCGCACTCCGTCGGGGTGTCAACGTCCAACAGGCACTCGAGAACGCGCGGGACCGGCCGCGGCGAGTCCCGGATCACCGCGACCGGCAGTCCGGCCTCGTTCAGCGTGCCCCACATGCGCGCGAGCCCGCCCTCGGCGAAGTCCTCGACCGACGTTCCGGCGGGGGGCGCCCACTCCACGCCGCTGACCTGCGATGTCACGACGAGGTCGTAGTCCCGGGAGAGCAGCGCGGCCTTCACGTTGCCCACCCACCCCGTGCATGCTTCCGTGATGATGTGCTCGCCCGCCCGGCGGACATCGGAGAACGGACAGCGGCCCTTGCTGTACAGGTCCATTGCCCAGCCGTTGTCGTTGGCCACCCGTTCGAATGCGCCGGCGTACTGCTGCATGTGACTGTCGCCGACGAGCGCGATCCGCACCTGCGACGTCCGGTTGCCGAACTCGCATGCCTTGGCCTCCGAATCCTCCCTCGACGTGGAGCCGCAGCGCGTGCTCTGCGTCCGCGTCGTGTCCCGCGAGGCGGCGAGAGCCGAGGGCACGAAGGAGGTGCTCACCAATGGATCGCCGCAGGCCGCGCCGTCTGCTGCCCACGAGCCGGCGCCGAGGCACGGCATCCCGCTCGCCACCGCCGCATAGGCCGCGCGCAGGTCGGACTCGACCTGCAGCTGCACGGCGTTCCATCCGAAACCGGCGAAGGCGACCACAGCCGCGGTGACGGTGAAGGCGCCCGCGAAGGTGAAGCGGTGCCGCAGCCCGGCGCTGCGGGCGAGGAACGGCTGCTCGACGAACCGGGTCGTCGCCCAGCCGAGCAGCACCGATGCGGCCAGGACGGCGAGCTTCGCCCCCGTGGTGAGGTCACCGCCGAGCACATACGGCATCAGCACGATGAGCGGCCAGTGCCAGAGGTAGATGGAATAGGAGATGTTGCCGAGGAACTGCGCCGGGGCGGCAGCCATCAGCGCCCGGGTGCTCAGTCGTCCGCCGGGCTCCCCCGCCCAGATGACCAGCAGCGTGCCGACGACCGGCAGCAGCGCCGCGGAACCGGGGAACGGCGTTGCGGCCGTGAAGACCAGGGCGGCAGCGCCGATGAGGACGAGTCCTCCCCATGACGCCATCCGCCGCAGGCCGGCGGACACCGCTTCGGACGACGGCGCGAACGCGAGGAGCGCTCCGGCGCCGAACTCCCAGGCGCGGACCGGCGTCGCGAAATAGGCGACGCCCGGATCGTGCTGCGTGAGCAGCACACTGACCACGAGCGATGTCGCGACGGTGACCGCGAGCATGGCGAACACCGCGCGCCGCTTGCCGATCCCGAACCGCTTCGCGGCGGCGACCGCCAGGAGCACGAGAAGCGGCCAGACGATGTAGAACTGCTCCTCCACCGACAGCGACCAGAAGTGCTGAACCGGTGAGGCCGTGTTGTCCGCCGCGAGATAGTCGACGGAGTCCGCCGCCAGCAGCCAGTTCTGGAAGTAGACGGCGCTGGCGGCGATCTCACGAAGCCACTGCTGCCAGTGCTGCTGCGGAGCCAGCCCGACGATCGCCAGGGCGGTGACCGCGAGCACCAGAAGGGAAGCGGGAAGCAGCCGGCGAACGCGACGGGCCCAGAAGCGGATCAGGCGGAAGTGCTCGTGCTCGACGTCGCGCAGGATGTGCGAGGTGATGAGAAAGCCTGAGATGACGAAGAACACGTCCACACCGACGTATCCGCCGGTCAGCCGGTTCGGCCACAGGTGGAACACGACGACCAGCAGCACCGCGATCGCCCGCAGCGTCTGGATCTCCCGGCGCAGCTCACGCTTCGACGTGGGCGCGGTCTTCGCAATCGCGGTCAAATGCCGGCGTCCTCGGTCAGGCCGGGAATGAGCAGAGCAACAGCCGCCGGAGGCGGGAAAGGACCCCGCTCATCCGTGTCTGCACCGGCTCAGTAGCTGAACGATGCGAAGCCCCCACGGGCAGGCTAGCGTGCGACCGGCGTTCCTGCGCAGCGCCTCGCGGCCAGGCATGAGTTCCCTCGGCGATGCGTCCGGTGCGCGCTTCCCGCTGTGTGCAGGCTGGTAACGTTTCCATACGCGGGCCGCCCGACGGCGCACAAGCATCCCTCTCGAGGAGACAACGTGGTCGCACCTTCTCCCGGCGCTGCTGCGCGCCAGCTCGACGCCCTGCGTGAGACGCACCCTCGCCCGCAGTTCGTGCGTGAGGACTGGCTCGACCTGACCGGAACCTGGCGCTTCGCGGGCGACCGCGAGGACCTCGGGCTGACTGAGGAGTGGTTCGCCGCCGCCGGCCGCATCGACGGTGAGATCGTGGTGCCCTTTCCGCCCGAGTCCGCCGCCTCGGGCATCGGCGACCCGGCGCACTGGAACGTCGTCTGGTACGAGCGGGACGTCGACCTCCCCACCCGGACGGACGGGGGGCTCTGGCTGCTGCACTTCGGCGCAGTCGATTACCGGGCGCAGGTGTGGGCCGACGGTGAGCTTCTCGCACAGCACGAGGGCGGTCATACTCCCTTCTCCGTCCCGCTGCGCCCGAGCGCGGAGGGCCGGCGTGTGCGGGTGACGGTCCGTGCGGAGGACCGCAGTGACGACCTCAGCCAGCCCCGCGGCAAGCAGGACTGGAAGGACAGCCCGCACGCCATCTGGTACTCCCGCACGACGGGGATCTGGCAGCCGGTCTGGCTGGAGCGGGTGCCCCGTACGCACATCGCACGCGTCACCTGGTCGTCGCGCATCGAGCACGCGACGGTTCGCGCGGAGCTCGAGTTCAACCGCCCCGTGCCTGAGGGGACCCCGGTCCGCATCGTCCTGCGCAAAGGAGACCTCGAGCTGGCGCATCAGACGACCGCCGTCGCAGGCTCGCGGGCGACGATCCACATCGCGATCCCGGCCCTCACCCACGATCAGGACCTGCATTGGGCGCTCTGGTCCCCCAGTCACCCGAACCTGATCGACGCGGAGGTCATCCTCGGCCAGGGGGCCGGGGCGGATGTGCTGCTCAGCTACCTGGGGCTGCGCTCGGTCGCGGCGACCGAGGGCCGGTTCCTGCTCAACCGTCACCCGTCGATCCTCCGCATGGCGCTGCACCAGGGCTTCTGGCCGGAGAGCCATCTCGCCGCGTCCGGCGACGAGCTGAAGCGTGAGGTCGAGCTCGCGAAGGAGCTCGGTCTGAACGGCCTGCGCATCCACCAGAAGGTGGAGGACCCGCGCTTCCTCTATTGGTGCGACCGGCTCGGGCTCATGCTGTGGGGCGAGATGCCGAGCAGCTACGGCTACTCCCCCACGATGGTCCAGCGGGTGATGGCGGAGTGGCTGGAGGTGCTCCGCCGCGACGTCAGCGCACCGTCGATCGTCGCCTGGGTGCCGCTCAACGAGAGCTGGGGTGTGCGCTGGATCGCCGATCGTGAGGAGCAGCGCCACTTCGCCCAGGCGCTCTACCACCTGACGCACGCGTTCGACGGTTCACGACCGGTGATCGCGAACGACGGCTGGGAGCACACCGCGACCGACATCCTGGGCATCCACGACTACGCGCCGGAGGGCCACCTGCTCGAGGCCCGGTATGCCGGGGCGGCCGCGGAGGTGGGCGGCTGGGGACCGCACGAGATGCGGCTCTTCGTCGGCGATCACCAGCACGACGGACAGCCGGTGATGATCACCGAGTTCGGCGGGATCAGCTTCCACCCCTCCGAAGGGGAAGACTGGTACGGCTACAGCGCCGTGCCGGATGCCGAGACCTTCGCCGCCAAGGTCGACGAGCTGGTTCGTCCCCTGCTCGGCAACCCGGCCATCATCGGCTTCTGCTGGACGCAGCTGACCGACACGCTCCAGGAGACCAACGGGCTCCTCGACGAGCACCGCCGTCCGAAGGTCGACCCCGCGGTGCTGCGCGAGATCTTCAATCAGCCCGCCGCGTCGAATCCGAGCGAATACGTCGCCGCCTCCCGGAAGGCTGCCCGAGCCGCGGTGCCGACGATCCCCGAAGACTCCACCGAGACCGACGCGGACACCACCGGTATCGGCTGACCCCCAGTCAGCCGACGTTGGCGCTGAGCCAGGCGTAGGGGTCGACGTTCACGCCGTTCACGAGGATCTCGTGATGCAGGTGGGGTCCGGTGGCGGATCCGGTCATGCCGACCGCGCCGAGGTATGCTCCGGCGGCGACTTGCTGCCCGACCGACACGGCCGCAGAGCCGGCCTGCAGGTGGGCGTAGAGGCTCCGCACGGACTGGCCGTTCACCGTGTGGTCGATGTAGACGTGAGTGCCGTAGCCGCCGCTCGACGCCACCACCGAGACGGTGCCGGCAGCGATGGCGTAGACCGGCGAGCCGCTTCCCGGCGTGAAGTCGGTGCCCATGTGGTTGGACGAGCAGCCGGCGCACGGCGAGACGCGGTAGCCGAACCCGTCGCTGACCTTGAGGCTGTCGACCGGCCAGCGGACGACGCCAGAGGCCGCGACCGTCGGCGCAGCCGACGACACGGGAGCGGTGCTTCCCGAGGCCACCTCGTACCGCGCGGGGGACGGCTTCGGCTTGGGCTTGGGCTTGGGCTTCACGACGATCTTGTAGTCGCCGCGCTCGGCGTCGACCGCCTCAACCTCGGCGACCTCCATCGACTGCGTGCCGGCTTCGACAGCCCCGGCCGCCGCGATCGGGGTCGTCGTCGCGGTCGCCTCGAACATGGGGGTCAGCGCACTCGCCGGGACGGTGACGCTGACCAGCAGCGCCGCGGAGAGGCCCAGGGCCCCTACCGGCAGGAGTTTCCGGACGAGACGACGCAGGCGAAGCTCGGGCACGACAGCCCTGCGGCGACGCGACGAACGGGCGTCCAACTCGCGGGCCTCACGCCGGGTCAGCGGACGGGCGGGCGATTGAATCGTTTCGAGCTGGCGGGCGTGGCCGGACAGGGCTCGGGTGTCGTGCAGCAGAACGGCGCTCCTCGCGAGGTTCTCGCTCTAGCACCCCGAAACTGAGTCGCAGCGCACGACACTCGGTGAAACCCGCGAGAAAGATGTAACGGATCGGTAACAAGGGTAACATCCCCGCTCGGCGCTGCGAGCCACCCTGCGATCGGCCCCACCAGGAGCCGCCCCTGCGTCCATTCACCGCGCCAAGCGATCTCACGGCGGACACTCAGTTTGCGCGGCCCCGGACGGGGTCGCTCCCGTGAAGTTGCAGAATGAGCCCATGACTGAACCCGACGACGCGGTCATCCCGGTCCCCTCCCCCGGCGAGACGCTGTGGTTCGGCGAGCAGTCCGCGCCGGTGGTGGTCGTGCTCCACGACGGGTACGGCCGGCTCGCAGCGGTGCTCGACTACTGCGCGGCGCTCAGCGCCCACGGGTTCCGGGTCGCCGCGCCCGACCTCTACGGCGGTGTCGGCACGACGGATGCGGCGGGCGCCGAACGTCTCATGGCAGGGCTGGCGCTGGAACCGGCGCTCTCCCTCATCGACGACTGCGTGGCGGCCGCTGCCGGATCGCGTCTCGGGGTGATCGGCTTCGCGGTGGGCGGCTGGCTCGCGCTGGCCCATGCCCAGACGGGCGCGTCGGATGCCGTGGTCGCGTATTACGCGACTCTGGGGCCCGAGACCGCCGCGGTGCTGCCCTGCCCTGTTCTGCTGCACTTCGCCGAGATCGACGAATGGGAGGACGACGAGGAGCCCGACGCGTTCGTGGCCCGGCTGAAGGACCATGGGACCCCGGTCGCGCGTCATGACTATCTCGCGACCGTCCACTCGTTCGCGAACGCCGCGATCCCGGAGCTGTACGAGCCGCGAGCGGCGGCACTCGCGTTCGCGCGTACGGCGGGCTTCCTGCAGCGGGAGCTGCTCGACTAGCCGCTTCGCACCCCGGTGACGTCCCAGAGGTGGTGCACCGGATCATGGATGAAGTACCGGGCGAAGCTGTCCACCGTGAACCGGGCACCGTCGCTGCGTCGTCCCGGACGATGCCACTGTGCTCCTCCGACGCGCTCGAAGTCCGCAGCGAGCTCCTCCCCCGCCGCGACCAGCTCCCCCGCGACGGCAGCGGGATCCTGGCGGTCGTAGCGGTCCTCGAGCGCCGTCGCGTCCTGGTCCCAGCTCGCGAAGAGCGGATCGTCCTCGTTCAGCATGAGCGCGAGCCGGACCCGGAACAGCCGGAACACGTCGCGGACGTGCGCCCCGTACTCGAGGGCAGACCATGTCGACTCGTCCGGTCGGGTCCGCGCATCCGGCTCAGCCAGCCGGGCCGCCCACGCGGGAAGGTCAGCGCGGATCCGGTCCGGCACGTCCGCGGCGGCGAACGCGGAGGCGTCGAAGCCGCACTGCGGGCAGGCGCGTTCCAGCACCCAGGTCCAGTCCTTCGTGTCCGGCACGATCGTCATGCCTCAATGCTGGCGTCCCGGAGGTGAGGCGGCCGCTGAAATCCGGCCAGACGCCCCGGAAAACCCGCCAGGCCAGCCCTTAACTCTCATGTGACCGGACTGGGAACAAGCTGTGAGCCGACCGGATGGTTGCTCCAATCCGATTCCAAGGCGAGTACGAATGTCAGGTAAAGCGGCAACAGCCGCGCTCTCGCACCAGAAAGGCACGAACAATGGCTAGAAACGACACAGTCGCCCTGACAAAATCACCGAACCGGCTGCTGGGCGTCATCTTCGGCGCGGTCTACCTGCTGGTCGGAATCCTCGGATTCTTCGTCACCGGCGGGGTGGACTTCTTCGCGACCGAAGGCAACCTGCTCCTCGGCATCTTCGAGGTGAACCCCTTCCACAACATCGTCCACCTCCTGATCGGAGCAGCGCTGCTCATCGGAGGCCTGTCCAGCGTCTCGGCCGCGAAGGCGACCAACACCACCATCGGTGCTGCGTACCTCCTCGTCGGTCTGATCGGCCTCTTCATCGCCGGCGACAACCCGGCGAACATCCTGGCGCTGAACGCGGCGGACAACGTCCTCCACTTCGCCAGCGCCATCGTGCTGCTCGCCGTCGGACTCGGGGCCGAGCGCGACGTGCGCCGCGCGGCGACCGCACGCTGATCCAGCCGGAACCGTGAGAGCAAGGAGGGGAGCCGGATGTCACCGGTGACACGCATGTGGCTGGCGTTCGCTGCCATCTGCACCGGCATCATCCACGCGGCACTCGCCGCGACGGCTCCCCTCCCCCTCGCGGTGCTCCTCGCCGCCCTGGCGCTCACCGAGCTCGCCTGGGGCGTCGCCACCTTCATGCGCGACCGCATCGCCGCACCGGCGGCCGTGCTCACCGTCGCGCTGGCGCCGCTGGCCGTGTGGGCGGTGCTGCTGCTCGGCGCGGCTGCGGGTGGTTCCGGCGAGCTGCTCCAGCCCTTTCCGCTGCTGCCGATGGCGGTCGCCGGCGCGTTCGAGCTGTTTGCGGCCCTCGTCGTAGGCCGGCGCGTGCGGAACGGCGCACGCGCATCCGTCGCCGACTCCCCCACGCCCGTTCCCGCCGGCCGCTTCCTCGCCGCGCTTATCGCGGGTGCCCTCGCGTCGGCCGCGCTCGTGACGCCGGCGCTGGCAGCCACCGAGGCCGGTGCCGGCGCGATGCCGCACGGGCACGGCGTCGTGCCCGAGGAGCTGCTCGACCACGGCGGTCACTGACTCCGCACCGTGGCGGGAGGGTCAGCCCGCGGCGACCGGCCGCGCCCGCACCGCTGACGCCATGAACCGCTGCACGTCCTTGTCGACCAGGATGTCCGAGGGTCGCATGGGTCTCGTGAGGTAGAGACCCTCCAGTGCCGTGATCCGGCTGAGCGCCACATAGGTCTGGCCGGGCGCGAACGAACGGGTGCCCAGATCGACGATCGCCTTGTCGTAGGTCTTGCCCTGCGACTTGTGGATCGTCACCGCCCATGCCAGGCGCAGCGGAAACTGCGTGAACTCGGCCACCACGTCTTTGGTGAGCCGCTTCGTCGCCGCCGAGTACGAGTAGCGGAACCGCTCCCAGGTGGCCGGGAGCACCTCGTGCGCTTCCCCGTCGATGTCGACCCACACCGTGTCGCGCACGGTCTTCACGGTGCCGATGGATCCATTCACCCAGCGCTGGTCCGGATCGTTCCGCAGGAACATCACCTGCGCCCCGACCTTCAGCTCGAGGGCCTCCTCGGCGGGGAACGAGCGTCCGCCGAACTCGCCGTTCACCTCCGCCTTCGCCGTGCGGACCCGGCCTGGAAGGCTCCCGAGCCGGATCGCATTGATCCGGTTCACCGCCGAGTTGGTGGTGGCGAGCGTGATGGCGCCCTCTTCCGGCGCGGGCCGGGCGCCCGTCTCGTTGATCACCCGGGCCATCTCCGCGGTGACCATGCCGAACCGCACTCCGTTCAGCAGGTATTTGAACTGATCCTCATGCTGACGGTGGATGGTGGTGAGCTCGAAGATGCGCAGGTCGGCCTCCTGCCACACCTTCGCGTCGAAGAACCACATCGAGCGGTAGTGGTCCTCGAAGTAGGCGCGCTCCTGGCCGTCGCCCGGCACGGGGGCCAGCTGGTACGGATCACCGAACAGCACCAGCTGCACGCCGCCGAACGGCTCCTGCGGACGCTGCCGCGCCTGTCGCAGGCTCCGGTCGACGGCATCGAGCAGGTCCGCGTTCACCATCGAGATCTCGTCGATCACAAGGGTGTCCATGGCGCCGAGCAGTTTCCGGACCTCGGGCCCCTGCTCGATCTCGGAATCCGCGATCACCCCGATCGGCAGCCGGAACAGTGAGTGGATGGTCTGCCCGCCGACATTCAGCGCCGCCACCCCGGTCGGGGCGCAGATGGCGATCTGCTTCGAGCTGTGCCAGGAGAGATGGTTCAGCAGGGTCGACTTGCCGGTGCCCGCCCGGCCGGTGACGAAGACGTGCTCGCGCGTGTTCTCGATCGCGGCGAAGACCGCAGCCTGCTCCGGTGAGAGCTTCTGCTCGAACACGTGGCTCCTCGGGTCGGGAACTTCAATCTACCCGCGCCGGTCGGCGACTCGAGCGAGGCGAAAATAGGATGTCAGAATGCGCAGGATCGTGGGGACTTGGGCGGCCCTGTTCGCGCTGTTCGTCGTGTCGTTCGCGCTTGTCGTCGTGGCGCTCAACGCGACGCTGTTCAGCCCAGGCGGCCTGGTGCGGAGCTACCTGGAGGCGCTCGCGCGACACGACGTGCCCGGGGCCTTGGAGCTCGCCGGGGTCTCCCCCACAGAACGCGACGTGCTGCTCGACGCCAGAGCGCTCGGCCGGCTGACCGACATCCATCAGCGCTCGGACGAGCAGCTCCCCGATGGGACGCACCGGGTCGAGTTCGACTACCGCACCGACGCCGGCGCCGGCCGGACCGAGTTCCTGCTGGAGCCCGCTGGCACGCGGTTCGGCGTGTTCGGCGCCTGGCGCTTCGCCGAGCCCCCCGTGGCCCAGGTGGAGGTCACCGTCTTGCACGATCCCAGGTTCGACGTCAACGGACTGGAGGTCGTCGGCGCGGCGAACGAGCCCCGCACGTACCGCGTGCTTGCCCCGGGCGCCTACGAGTTCGGCCACGAGACGACCTACCTCGAAGCGGCCGAGGTCGAGGTCGCCGTCAGCGCTTCCGGGGAGCTGGCAGAAGCCCGCGTCGACGTCGCAGCCAACGAGCGTTTCGTCGCG
Source organism: Lysobacter korlensis (assembly GCF_042434515.1). Taxonomy (NCBI): domain Bacteria; kingdom Pseudomonadati; phylum Pseudomonadota; class Gammaproteobacteria; order Lysobacterales; family Lysobacteraceae; genus Lysobacter; species Lysobacter korlensis. Next base: position 406,571 of record NZ_JBHLTG010000005.1, on the reverse strand, counting down.
GAGGTGCAGCGCGACCTCGGCCGATATCTCGACGCGTGCGCGGAACAGCGCGTGCTGCTGCCGACCGGGTGCCCGTTCGGGAAGCAGGTCGCCAACCGGATCGAGTCCGAGCCGCGGTGGACGATGTCGGAGTATCCCCCGGTGACACTCCGTCCGGCAGAAGAGCCCGGCACCTGGCTGATGCCGCCCACCGAGGCCGCCGTGCGGCTGCGGGTCGACATCCGGTCGCTGTTCGACGGCACGGTCACCCGCTTCGACGAGGACGTGCCATTCACCGTCAGCCTCCTGATCAGCTTCCAGGCGAACGGCCGCCTCTACATCGAGGCGCTGGAGTAGGAGCACTCCCCCGCCCGCCCCCTCCGGCCGTCAGCATGCGGGAACGGCTGCTCAGCGACGGTCGGCGTCGGTCCGGTCGCGCTCCGCACGAGCAGCCAGCATGGCGTTGTACGCCTCCAGCTCGGCGTCGCCGTCGCGATCCGCGGCGCGGTCCACCCGCTTCGCCTCCCGATCGTCGCTGCGCGCCCACTGCAGCGCGACGACGATGGCCAGGATCACCGTGGGGATCTCCCCCACACTCCAGGCGATCCCGCCACCGTTCTGCTGGTCCACCAGCGGAGGATCCCCCCACTCCCGTCCCATCGCGCCGTACCAGTCGGCCAGCAGCAGTCCGGATCCGGTCATCAGCGCGAGACCGAAGAAGGCGTGGAACGCCATCGTGGCCAGCAACAGCACCAGCCGCAGCGGATACGGGGCGCGGTACGGCAGCGGATCGCTGCCGATCAGGACCTGCACGAACAGGAAGCCGGTGGCGAGGAAGTGCACCACCATCCAGTGGTGGCCGACGTGGTCGGTCATCGCCCAGCTGAACAGGGGCGAGTAGTAGAAGAGCCAGAGCGAACCGGTGAACAGCACGGCGGCGACGACCGGGTTCCCGAGCACGGCTGCGTACCGCGAGTGGACGGCGGCCAGCAGCCACTCCCGGCCGCCGCGTGAACCGTCGGTGCGCTTGCGGATGGCACGCAGCGCCAGGGTGATCGGGGCGCCTGGCACGAGGAGCAACGGAACCATCATGCCGAGCGCCATGTGCGCCAGCATGTGCGCGCTGAAGAGGTACGGCTGGTAGACATTGAGGCCGCCGTTTGTGATGAGGAACAGGAGCGCGAGCCCTGAGATCCACGCCACCGTGCGGAGCACTGGCCAGGAGTCGCCGCGTTGGCGGAGCCGGAACACCGCGGCGAGGTAGAAGAACAGCCCGAAGGCGCACGCCAGGATCCACAGCAGATCGAGGTTCCACTGCGTCAGGTACGACCAGATGTCGGGCTCGGGCGGCAGCTCCCTGCCGGTGAGCAGCTGCGCCGGGGTCGGCTCCGCCAGCTCGGAGGCCGGGATCTCCGGGTCTGGCGGGGCGGTTCGGCCGAGCGCCGCCGCGACACCGCTGGCGACCCCCATGAACGCCAGCTCCGCGACGGCGAGGATGCCGAAGATGCGGCCGGCCGGCCGGTCTGCGGCCTCGATGCGCGCGATCAGCCGCCGCCGGTAGACGGCCCCGAAGAGGCCGAGCGCGACGAGCACGCCCACCTTCGCGAGGACCAGCAGGCCGTATGGGCTCGCGAGCCGCTCGATCGCGCCGATGGCGATCTCGGCGCGGACATACCCGCTCGCGGCGACGATGGTGAAGCAGACGATGGCGAGCGTCGAATAGCGGGGGAGCACCTTGCCGAGCCGCTCGCCGCGGAGCTCCGGGAGAAGCAACGCGATGGTGGCGAGGCCACCGAGCCAGACCCCGGCGCCGGCGATATGCATCCAGAGCGCGATCACGGCCGCCCCGTGGTCCTCCGTGCCGCCGGCGTGGCCCTGCTGCGCGAGGGGGAGCTGACCGAGCACCACCCCTACGGCGACGAACGCGAGCAGGGTCTGGTTCCGCACGGCGAAGCAGACGACGGTGACGGCGGCGGCGAGAAGCGTGGTGCCGAGCCAGGCCTGGCCCAGCTCGACCGTGGTGAGGAAGGCCGAGAACCCCTCACCGAAGCGGTCGTCGAGGGTCAGCTCGACGCCCAGGGAGAGGAATGTGAGCAGGCTCGCCGCGAGGGAGGCGACGGTCCAGACGGCCGCCGCGCCGGCCGCGACGTCGAGGGCGCGGGCGAACGCCCGCTCCGCGGCGCTGAGCGCGAAGCAGGCGAGCACCAAAGCGCCGAGGGTCAGCGCGGTCGCGAGGTTCACCAGCAGCTTCGCCGTCGGCAGGCCGAAACGCACGAGCGCACCGGGATCCGTCCCGAACCCCGGGGTGTCGGCTCCGCCGCCGACGAGAAGAGCGGCGACGAGGGCGACGAACCCCGCCAGCACCAGGGCGGCCGGTCCCGTCAGCCGGGCGAGTCGCAACACCACATCACTCTATTCGGAGCCGTCGAACCAAACGCTGGGCCCGACAATCCCTCACCCGCTCGAAGCGACCAGGCGCGGGGGCCGGGCAACGCAAAAGGCCCGGCTGCACAGCCGGGCCTTCGACGTCGATCGTGCGTCGTGCTACTTGACGGCAGCCTTCAGCTTGCTGCCGGCGCTGAGCTTGACACCCTTGCTCGCCGCGATCTCGATGCTCTCACCGGTCTGCGGGTTGCGGCCGGTGCGGGCGGCGCGCTCAGTGCGCTCGACAGCGAGGTACCCCGGGATCGAGACCTTGTTGCCCTCACTCACCGTCTTCGAGACCACGTTGAAGAAAGCGTCCAGCATGCCGTTGACGGCACCCTGGCTCTGACCCGACTCTGCCGCGACTGCGGCAACCAGCTCGGTGCGGTTCATCTGTCCTCCTCGGACGTCGTGTTATGGAATTCGGTCCGACGGCGCGTAGGCACGCCGAACATGGGTCGAAACTACCAGCTTGACTTCGTAATGCCAGGCAATTCGCCCCGGTGCGCCATTTCGCGGAAGCGAACGCGCGAGATCCCGAACTTGCGGAGGTTTCCGCGGGGGCGTCCGTCGATCGCGTCGCGGTTGCGCAGACGCACCGGCGAAGCGTCGCGGGGGAGCTTCTGCAGTCCGACGCGAGCCGCCTCACGGGACTCGTCCGTGCCGTTCGGGTCGATGAGGGCCTTCTTCAGCTCCAGGCGCTTCGCCGCATAGCGGTCCACGATGATCTGGCGCTGCTCGTTGCGGGCGATCTTGCTCTTCTTTGCCATGGATTACCGCTCCTCGCGGAAGTCGACGTGCTTGCGGACGACGGGGTCGTACTTCTTCAGCACCAGACGGTCAGGGTCGTTGCGACGGTTCTTGCGGGTGACGTAGGTGTACCCGGTGCCCGCGGTGGAGCGGAGCTTGATGATCGGACGGATGTCCTGCTGCTTGGCCATCAGATCTTCTCCCCACGCGCGAGGATGTCCTTGACCACGGACTCGATGCCGCGCGCATCGATCACCTTGATGCCCTTGGCGCTGAGCGTCAGGGTGACGTTACGGCGCAGGGACGGGACGTAGTAGGTCTTCTTCTGCACGTTCGGGTCGAAGCGGCGCTTCGTCCGGCGGTGCGAGTGCGAAATGTTGTGACCGAAACCGGGAACGGCTCCGGTCACTTGGCAGACAGCTGCCATGACTCCTCCAAATACCGCGGAACTTCTTCTCGTTCCGCCCAAGATCACTTGTCGGCACGCACAACACCGACTCGCGAGGAGAAGGGATTTGCGCACAGGGTCCGTGCGGGTGCGCACAGCCAAAGAGAAATCCTACGTGGCCGCGCGGGTCCGCGCAAATATGGGGGAGCAGGGCCGGCTCAGCGACCGGCAGGCCCTCGCTTCTGCGCGCAATCCGCGCAGACGCCGAAGATGTCGACGACGTGGCTCGGGTCGGTGAAGCCGTGCCCGACCGCAACCTCTCTCGCCCACGCCTCGACGGCATCCGCCTCGATCTCGACGGTCTTGCCACAGCTCCGGCAGATCAGATGGTGGTGGTGGCTGCCTGGCGTGCAGGCCCGGTAGAGGCTCTCGCCCTCCTGCTGCAGCGAGTCGGCCTCACCCTCCTGAGCCAGGTCGTTCAGGGCACGGTACACGGTCGCCAGACCGATGGACGACCCGCTGTCGCGGAGCGCCGAATGAAGCGTCTGGGCGCTGACGAAGCCGGGGGAGTCGGCGAGTGCCTCCCGCACCGCGTCCCGCTGCCAGGTCTTGCGCTTCATGCGTTCGATGCTACCCGGGCGACCTGCCGGCGCTGCCGGCCGGGGGACCGGCGCCTGCGACCGACGACCCGGCAGACGAGGTAGATGGCGAAGGAGATCGTGGTCACGAATGGACTGATCGGCAGCCCGCCGCCGAGGGCCAGGAGGATCCCGCCGACCATCGCCGTCACGGCGAACACGACGCTGAGCAGCGGCGTCAGAACGGGGGAGGCGGTGACCCGCATCGCGGCCGCGGCGGGCGTCACCAGCAGCGCGAGCACCAGAAGCGCGCCGACGATCTGGATGGACACCGCGACGGCGAGCCCGAGAAGGATCATGAACCCGATGGAGATCCCCGTCACCGGGAGTCCCCGTGCACGTGCGACGTCCGGGTCGACGCTGGAGAAGCTGAGGGGCCGCCACATGACCAGCAGGCAGAGCAGGACCAGGGCGGAGATGGCCAGGAGGAGGCCGAGCTGCTCGTCGCCGACGGAGACCACCTGTCCGGTGAGCAGGCCGAACTTGTTGGCGCTCCGCCCGGGATAGAGGGCGAGGAACAGGATGCCGAGCCCGAGCCCGAACGGCATCAGCACCGCGACGATGGAGTTGCGCTCGCGGGCCCGCACACCGACGAGCCCGATCACCAGGGCCGCGAGCAGGGATCCGACCGTGGCTCCCAGCACGACATTCGCGCCGAACAGGAGCGCGGCTGCGGCACCGGCGAAGGACAGCTCACTAAGGCCGTGCACGGCGAACTGCAGATCGCGCTGCATGACGAAGATGCCGATCAGCCCGCCCACGACCCCGAGAAGCGCACCGGCGTAGATCGAGTTCTGCACCAGCGCGACCAGCTGCTGGTACTCGCCGAAGTCGAAGTTCACACCAGCCACCCGGTCATCAGTGCTCCTCCTCCAGGTGGTGCCCGTCGTGGTCATGTGTGCCGAACCCGTCGGGAACGCCGAGCACGACCACCCGTCCCCGGTTCCGCAGCACCTCCACCTGGGTGCCGTACAGGTCGGAGAGCACCTCCGACTGCAGCACCTCATCGGGCGCGCCGATCCGGAATCGGCCACCGGCGAGGTAGAGCACGCGGTCGACCATTCCGAGGATGGGGTTGACGTCGTGGGTCACGAACACCACTGCCGTGTCGAGCTCGCGGCGCTTGCGGTCGATCAGCTCGCTCACCGCGCGCTGGTGCTGCAGGTCGAGCGACAGGAGCGGTTCGTCGCAGAGCAGAAGCCGCGGCGTTCCCGCGATCGCCTGACCGACGCGGACACGCTGCTGCTCCCCGCCGGAGAGGGTGGCGACCGGAGCGTCGGCGTACTCGTCAGCTCCGACGGACTCCAGGATGCGGTCCACCTCGGCGCGCAGAGCGGCCGTGGTGATCGGCAGGCCCCACCGGTGACCGTTGATGCCGAAGGCGACGAGGTCGCGTGCCCGCAGGGGTGTGCCGGGGTCGAGGAGCTTCTGCTGCGGGATGTACCCGATGCTGCGGCTGCCGTGGCGCACGGGGGAGTCGAGGAACCGGACCTCGCCCTGGGTCAGCCGCTGCTGGCCCAGGATCGCCTTCAGCAGGCTGGTCTTGCCGGTGCCGTTCGGACCCAGCACAGCGATGAACTCGCCGGCGCGGACATCGAGGTCCAGCCCGCTCCACAGCGTCCGGTCCCCGAACGCGAGGCTCGCCGACCGGAGGCTCAGCACGACGCGACCGCCTTGGGCACGGTCTTTCGTCGACGGGTGCACGGGTTCCTCCGCGAGAGGGATGCGGGCTGTGCCGGCTCCCAGGTCAGTGATCCTCGTCATCAGTATCACCCGCCGAGCGCGGCCTGGAGCTCCGCGAGGTTGCTCTCCATCCACTCCAGATACCCCACCCCGTCGGGAAGCGTCTCCGTGAGTGAGACGACCGGAACACCGGCCGCGCTCGCGGCATCCCGCACCCGCTGCGTCACCGGATCGGTCGTCTGCTCGTTGTGCGCGAGGAGCGCGACCGAGCCGTCGCCGAGGCGGTCGAGCGTCTCCTGGAGCGCGACGGGGGAGATGTCAGAACCTTCTTCGACGGCTTCGACGAACTCGGCCGGCGTCACGTTGTCGAGTCCCAGCTCGTCGAGCAGGTGCTCGGCGACCGGCTCGGTCACCATCGCGGCCTTGCCCTCCGCCGTTTCGTGGATCCCGTGCGCGACCTCCTCCAGGTCCGCGATTCGTCCGGCGAACACGGCCAGGTTCTGCGCATACGTCTCGGCGTTCCCGTCATCGAGAGCGCCGAGCTCTCGTGCGATGGCCTCGGCGATGTGCTCGACCGCGTGCAGGCTGTACCAGACGTGCTCATTGAAGCCCTCGATGTGTCCGTGGTCTCCGTGCTCCTCGTCGGCGTGCTCCTCGTCCTCGAGCAGGCCCGATTCGTCCACGGCGGTCACCACGACGACGTCTGGGGCACCGGAGGCATCGAGCATCGTGTCGATGAACGGGTCGTAGCCACCGCCGTTGGCGACGACGAGGTCCGCCTTCGACAGCGTCAGCTGATCCTGCGTGGTGGCCTCGTAGCTGTGCGGGTCCTGCGTCGCTCCCGAAATGATCGACACCACGTCCGCGGCGCCGCCGGCGATCTGGCCGGCGATGTCGCCGTAGACGTCCGTCGACGTCACGACCTGCAGCCGCCCGCCCACGGCTTCGGCATCACCCGGCGACGCGGCGCACCCGGTCAGAACGAGTGCGGTGGCGACGAACCCGACCGGGATGAGGTGACTGCGTACGTGCATGGCGTTCAAGCTCCGGCTCCGTGGCTAATGATTACGGTTATCACTAGCGTAGCCCAGGAAGCCGGCGATGTGTGCTCGCCAGAGGCAGGCGGGGTTCAGTCGAGCAGCAGCGCGGGCTCCTCGACGATGCTCGCCACGTCGGCGAGGAAGCGGCTGGCGACATCGCCGTCGACGACGCGGTGGTCGAAGCTGGCGCCGAGGGTGGCGACGGAGCGGACGAGCACCTCGCCGTCGACCACCCACGGCTTCTGCTTGATGGTTCCGAGCGCGACGATCGAGACCTCGCCCGGGTTGAGGATCGGGGTGCCGGTGTCCATGCCGAACGATCCGAGATTCGTGATCGTGATCGTGCCATCGGCCATCTCGGCCGGCTGGGTCTTGCCCTCGCGCGCGGTGACGGTCAGCTGCTCCAGCGCCTGCGCCAGATTCAGCAGTGACATGGTGTGCGCGTCCTTGACGTTCGGCACGATGAGGCCGCGGGGCGTGGCCGCCGCGATCCCGAGATTGACGAAGTGGTGGATGATGATCTCCTCATCCGTCCACGTGGAGTTCACCGTCGGGTTCCGGCGCACGGCCCAGATGATGGCTTTCGCCATGATGAGCAGCGGCGACACCTTGACCCCCGCGAAGTCGGCCGAGTTCTTCAGCCGTCGCACGAACTCCATCGTGCGGGTGGCGTCGACGTCGACGAAGACGCTGACGTGCGGGGCGGTGAACGCGCTGTCCACCATCGCCTTCGCGATCGCCTTGCGGACCCCCTTCACCGGGATGCGCTCCTCGCGCTCGGCCGGCCAGTCCGGAGTGCGCACGTTGCGGAAGACGCTCACCTGCTGCGAGCTGCGCAGGACGTCTTCCCGCGTCACGTCGTTCGCCGGCCCGGTCGGGGTGACGGCGGCGAGGTTGACACCGAGGTCCTTGGCGAGACGGCGGACGGGCGGCTTGGCGAGCACCGGGCCGCCCGCGGGACCGCCCTGCACGCTCGGCGCAACCGCCGCGGCCGGCGCGGTTTGGACCGCCTGGGCGGGGACCGGGGCGGGTGCCGGGCGCTCGGCGGGCTTCCGGCGGCGGGAGACGCCATGCGTCTTGGCGCCGTAGCCGACCAGGTTCGCGGGCGACTCCTCCTTGGAGACCGTCGCGGCCGTGTCGGCGGCGGCATCGGCGACGACTCCGTCGACCGCAGTGGCGGACGGCGCACGCGTCGGAGCTGCGGGCGCGCCACCGGCGGTGTCGATCGCGATGATGTCGGTGCCGACCTCGACCGTCGCGCCCTCGTCGACCAGCAGCGCGCTGACCGTCCCGGCGAACGGCGAGGGCAGCTCCACCAGCGACTTCGCGGTCTCGATCTCGACGATCACCTGGTTCATCGTCACCGGGTCGCCGGGCCGCACCCGCCATGCGACGATCTCGGCCTCCGTGAGACCCTCGCCGACATCCGGGAGCGGGAAATGTGAGGTGGCCAAGCTGGCTCCTTCGGCTAGTAGGCGAGCGCGCGGTCGACCGCGTCGAGAATGCGGTCGGCGTCCGGCAGGAACACGCTCTCGAGCTTCGCCGGCGGGAAGGGCGCGTCGAATCCGGAGACCCGCAGCACCGGCGCCTCGAGCGAGTAGAACGCGCGTTCCGTCACGGTGGCGGCGATCTCCGAGCCGACGCTGACGTTGCCGTGCGCCTCCTGCGCGACGACGAGACGCCCCGTCTTCTCGACCGAGGCGAAGAGGGGGTCGTAGTCGACGGGCGACAGGGAGCGGAGGTCGACCACCTCGAGGCTCGTGCCCTCGCTCTCCGCGATCTCCGCCGCCTGGAGGAGCATGGCGACCATGGCACCGTGGCCGACGAGTGTCGCGTCGGTGCCCTCGCGGACGACGACGGTGGAGTGCAGCGGGGCGGTCGGCTGCTCCAGGTCGACGACCCCCTTCGGCCAATAGCGGCTCTTCGGCTCGAAGAACAGCACGGGGTCACTGGAGGCGATCGACTGCTGGATCATCCAGTAGGCGTCCTGGGGCGTGCTCGGGCTGACCACACGCAGGCCCGGCGTGTGGGCGAAGTAGGCTTCCGGGCTCTCCTGGTGGTGCTCCACGGCGCCCACGTGCCCGCCGTAGGGCACACGGATGACGACCGGGAAGCTGGCGGTGCCCTCGTGCCGGGAGGTGAGCTTCGCCAGCTGCGAGGTGATCTGGTCGAAGCCGGGGAAGATGAACCCGTCGAACTGGATCTCGCACACCGGGCGGTACCCGCGCATCGCGAGTCCGATGGCGGCCCCGATGATGCCCGACTCCGCGAGCGGGGTGTCGAGCACCCGGTTCTCGCCGAACTCCGCCAGGAGTCCCTCGGTCACGCGGAAGACACCGCCGAGCCGCCCGATGTCCTCGCCCATGAGGAGCACCTTGTCGTCGTCGGTCATGGCGCGGCGGAGGCCTTCGTTGATTGCCTTCGACATGGAGAGCGACGTCGTCATGCTGCGCCCCCCTCGGCATCCGCGTACCGCTGCTCGTATTCCTCGAGCCACGCCTTCTGAGCCTGGGTGACGGGGTGCGGATCGGTGTAGACGTGATCGAAGATCTTGTCCGGCGTGACGCTGCCGAGGGCGAAGGTCTTCTTCCGGACGTCCTCCGACAGGTCCGCCGCCTCCTCGGCGACGGAGGAGAAGAACGCGTCGCCCTCGCCGCGGGAGCGGAGGTAGGCCTCGAAGCGGGCGAGCGGGTCGCGCTCGACCCAGAAGGCCATCTCCTCGTTGTCCCGGTACTTCGTCGGGTCGTCCGAGGTGGTGTGCGCGCCGATCCGGTAGGTGAGCGCTTCGATGAAGCGCGGACCGCCACCGCTGCGCGCCGCGTCGAGGCTCGCCGCGGTGACCGCGTAGCTCGCCAGCACGTCGTTGCCGTCGATCTGGATGCCGGGGATGCCGAAGCCCGCCGGCCGCTGATACAGCGGGATGCGGGACTGCCGGTCGACCGGCACGGAGATCGCCCAGTGGTTGTTCTGCAGGAAGAACACCTGCGGGGTGGCGTAGCTGGCGGCGAAGACCAGCGCCTCGCTCACGTCGCCCTGCGACGTCGCGCCGTCGCCGAAGTAGACCATCACGGCCTCATCGTCCGGGTTGCCGTCGAGCTGCACGCCCATCGCGTAGCCCGTGGCGTGCAGCACCTGCGAGCCGATGACCAGCGTGTAGAGGTGGAAGTTGTTGTGCTCCGCCGGATCCCAGCCTCCGTGGCTGAGCCCGCGCAGCATCTCGATGATCCGCATGATGTCGACGCCGCGGATCCGGGCGACGGCGTGCTCGCGATAGGCGGGGAAGATGTGATCCGTCGGCCGTGCCGCGAATGCGGAGCCGACCTGCGCCGCCTCCTGGCCGACGCTGGGAATCCAGATGCCGAGCTGACCCTGGCGCTGCAGGTTGCTCGCCTCGAGGTCGACCGCTCGGATGACGGCCATGTGGCGGTGGAAGTCGCGCAGCTGGTCGTCGGTCAGCCGTTCGACGTAGGGGAGGAACTCCGCCGCGTTCTCGGTCGGCGCGAACCGCCCGTCCGCCGAGAGCACCTGGACCGTGGCCTCGGTGTAGGACATTGGTCTAATCTAACGCCCACCCTGAGCCGACTCTGTCAGGGACCCGACAACCTCAGCCGCCACCCGTAGGAGTGTCTCCACAGACGATTCCTCCCCGATGGTCACCCGGATCCCCTCCCCGGAGAAGCCCCGGACCACCAGTCCGGCGTCGGCGAAGCGGTCCGTCGCCTCGTCGGTGCCGGCCCCGGTGGCCAGCCACACGAAGTTGCCGTGCGGCTGGGGCAGCCGCCAGCCCTGCTCGTCGAGCCCGCGCCAGACGCGGTGCCTGGTCCGCTGGATCCGCCGGACACGCTCCAGGAGCTCGTCCTCGTGGTCGAGGGAGGCGAGGGCGGCGCGCTGGGCCGGCTCGGTCACCGACAGCGGGATCGCCGCGGATCGGGCGGCCTCCAGCACATAGGACGGCCCGACCGCGTAGCCCACGCGCAGGCCCGCCAGGCCATACGCCTTGGAGAAGGTGCGCAGCACGACGAGGTTCGGGTGCTCCGGCAGGAGCGGGATGCCCTGGACGGCATCCTCGTCTTCGACGAACTCGATGTACGCCTCGTCGAGCAGAACCAGCACGGTGCGCGGGATGCCGGCCATGAACCGGTCGAACTCCTGCCGGGTGATCACGGTGCTGGTGGGATTGTTGGGGGAGCAGAGGATGACGAGCCGTGTGCGTTCGGTGACGGCGGCGGCCATGGCGTCGAGGTCGTGACCGGCATCCGGGCGGTTCGGCACCGGCACGGCGGTCGCCCCGGCGACGACGACGAGTCCCGGGTATGCCTCGAAGCTCCGCCAGGCGAAGACCACCTCATCGCCAGGTCCCGCCGCCGCGGTGATGAGCTGCGCCAGGATCGAGACGGAGCCGGCGCCGACGTGCACCTGGTCCTCGGCGACACCGTGCTTCTCGGCGAGCCGGCCGCGGAGCACCGTCGCACCGGCATCCGGGTACCGGTTGATCGACGATTGGGCGATGGCGTCCAGCACGGCGGGAAGCGGCTCGTGCGGGTTCTCATTCGAGGAGAGCTTGAAGCCGTCCGGCCGCGCCGCGCGCCCCTGCCGGTAGGCGGCGAGCGCGACGATCTCGGGACGGAGGCTGACCCGGGTGTCGTTCACCAGATCAGCCTAGGCCTGCCCCGAGCCGGTCGAAGGGGGGTCGTTGCACCCCGTCGCCGGCGGGCGGCATAGTTGGACCCATGAAGCGATTCGTGGTGCGGCTGCTCATCAACGCCCTGGCCCTGTGGCTCACAACGCTTCTCGTCGCCGGGGTGAAGGTCGTGCCGTTCACCCCGATGGGGGCTGATCCCGGCACCGAGGGCGGCACCCTCGAGGCGGTTCTCACCTACCTGCTCGTGGCGCTGATCTTCGGCATCGTCAACGGCGTCATCGGCAACTTCATCCGTGTGGTGGCGTTCCCGATCTACGTGCTCACGCTCGGCCTCATCGCACTCGTGGTGAACGGACTGCTGCTGCTGCTCGTCGCCTGGATCTCCGACCTCATCGGCTTCGGGCTGGAGGTCGAAGGCTTCTGGTGGGGCGTGCTCGGAGCGCTCGTCCTGGCGCTGTTCAGCTGGATCATCGGCATCGTGCTGCGGCCGTTCGTCGGCCGCGACTGACCGGGCGTCACGCGCCCGGGATCCGGTCCGACCGGTAGAGGGTGGCATCGATCCGCTCTGCGCCGGAGCCGAAGGCATTCAGCCATGCGGCCGCGGATGCGACGGCAGGGGAGCGCGCGGCGTCGAGGAGCCCGGCGGTCGACCGGTACTCGACGAGCCCGTGAGCCGGCACCGCCACGTCGGGCGGAAGCTCCCGGCCGGCGAACGCCTCGCGTCGCACGACCAGCGGACCCAGGTCCGTGCGATCCCCGCCGAATGCCGGCACCAGGTCATCGGTGTGCTCCACCTGCACCGCAGGGAATCCCTCCGGCACCTCGATCCGGCCGACCGGAGCGCCGAACGTGACCAGTCCATGCGTGTTCCAGTCGCCCGACGCGGCGAGCTGGGTGGCTAGGAGGCCGCCCTGCGAGTAGCCGGTGAACACCACCTCGCTCTCCGCAGTGATCCCGGAGCGTCGCATCGCCTCCTCGGCGGCCCGCAGCGAGCCAGGTGAGAGCTCGGCGACCGCGTGCAGGTTGCTGGTCATGTCCCATGGCTCTTCGCCGCCGAGGAGGCCGGCTGCCCGGGTGCCGCCCAGGAACACCTCGAACCGGTCGGGCGCCGCGCGGAATGAGTACCGCTCGATGCGGATCTGACTCCGTCCGCGCGGCACCCGGTCCGCGCGGTCCCGGAATCCGGCCGGAGGCGCCGCGGCGGGGGTGTGACGAACCGCCTGCACTTCGACCGGGCTCTCTCGAAGCACCCCGAACCGGGTCGCGAGCGCGACGACCATCGACGCCGTCCCGGTGAGCCCGACGACATCCGCGCCGCCCTCGCCGAGCAGCCCCGCGAGACCGGTCGGGGTCCGCAGCATCCCGGCGCCGAAGTCGTCGGCGTTCAGCACCAGCGAGCGCAGCAGTGAGACCGCGACCGGATCGGTCAGCGCACGGCCGTGCCGCTGGAGCCCGCGCGACAGGCCGCCCGCTGCCCGCTCGGCACCCTCGGGGTTCAGCAGCGCGCCGAGCAGCAGGCCTGCGGCACCGGCCGTCGCCAGCGGGAGAAGTGGCAGCAGCAGCGCCGGAAGCCAGGCGCCCGCCCGCTCCGCCAGAAGCCCCTCGAAGGCCCTCGACAGACGCACCGCCCGCCGCTCCAGTTCGCCGTAGTTCTCTGCGGAACGCTGCAGCGCCACGGCGAGCGCTGCGGCTCGCGCGGCGGCGCTGCGGAGCGCACGGCTGGCCTCGGCGAGGTCGGCGGCGGACTCGGCGGCGGCGACGCCCGGGTCCGCGGGCACGGCGGCGACCCGGATCGCGGCCGCGTCGGCGTGGCTCGCGAGCGTCCGGAGCTCCGCCACCATGCGGAAGAGCGCCTCGGTCGCCACAGCGACACTGCCTCCGCCCGAGAGGAGCAGATCATCCGTGGTGGTCACCTCACCGCTCCGCCGGGTCGTGCTCGGCCCGAAGTTCCAGCAGTGCGCGGCTCCGCTCCCGGTCGAGCGAGGCCGCTGCCGAGTGGAGCAGTCCGGGAAGCCCGCTGAAGGCCTGAACGAAGGCATCATGGGCAGGTCCCCGCCACGATGAGAACGCGGCGCCGTCCGGAAGCATGCGGACCGCGATCCGCACGTCGTCGAGCGCGCGCTCCAGGGCGATCAGCCGATCAAGCCCCGCCGCCATGGTGTGCCCTTCCCCTCGGACTCATCCTCCGCGCGCCGCCCGATGACCCTCGAACTGGTGCCACGAGCCCGGATTCTGCGGCCGTCCGTGGGACTGTGAGCGAGCGGAAACTGGGACACAATGAAGCAATGAGCTTGCGCCCTCCCTCCGATTCGTCGGCGCTATTCCGTGTCTGCTTCGTGTGCACGGGCAACATCTGCCGGTCGCCGATGGCGGAGGTCGTGTTCCGCAACCTCGCCGCGCGTCGCGGCATGGAGTCCTCGATCTCGGTGATGTCGGCAGGCACGGGGGACTGGCACGTCGGCGAGCAGGCGGACGCCCGCACGCTGGCCGCGCTGTCCGCTCGGGGCTACGACGGGATCGAGCATCGGGCGAAGCAGTTCGATCGCGCGTGGTTCGACCGGTTCGACCTCATCGTGGCCTTCGACCGGAGTTCTGAGCGGATCCTCCGCGCGTGGGCCGGGGACGAGGCCGACCGGGCGAAGATCCACTTGCTGCTGAGCTTCGATCCCGCCGCGGCGGCGATCGACGTTCCGGATCCGTATTACTCGGATGCATCGCGCTTCGACGCCGTGCTGTCCATGATCGAGCGCGCGAGCGCCGGGCTGATCTCGCAGATCGAGCCGGCGATCCGCCAGGGAGTCGCATGAGCCCGATGGCAGAACAGCCGCTCAGTCCGCTGGACGGGCGGTACCGCGCCGCCGTGTCAGAGCTCGGCGAGTACCTCTCCGAGGCCGGCCTCAACAAGGCGCGTGTGCACGTCGAGGTGGAGTGGCTGCTCCATCTCACGAACGGCGGCTTCTTCGGCGCGTCCCCGCTGGAGGCCGCACAGCAGCGCGCCCTGCGGTCGTTCGTCGCCGAGTTCGGCCAGGAGGAGATCGACGAGCTGGCGGAGCTCGAGGCCACCACGCGGCACGACGTGAAGGCGGTGGAGTACCTCATCAGGCGTCGGATCGCCGGCCTCGGCCTGAACGATGTCGCCGAGCTCACCCACTTCGCATGCACCAGCGAGGACATCAACAACCTCGCGTACGCGATCACGGTCTCCGGCGCGGTCCGATCGGTGTGGCTGCCGAAGCTCCGCGGGGTGATCGCCCAGCTGTCGGAGCTCGCCGTCGCGCATCGCGCCGTTCCGATGCTGGCGCACACGCACGGCCAGCCGGCGACCCCGACGACGCTCGGCAAGGAACTGGCCGTGTTCGCACACCGGCTGGGGCGCATCGCCGCCCAGGTCGAGGCGGTCGAGTACCTCGGCAAGTTCAGCGGCGCGACAGGCACCTTCGGCGCGCACCTGGCCGCCGATCCGGACGCGGACTGGCCTGCCGTCTCCCGCGAGTTCGTCACCTCGCTCGGACTCACCTGGAACCCGCTCACCACCCAGATCGAGTCGCACGACTGGCAGGTCGAGCTGTACTCGCGGATGAGCCACGTGAACCGCATCCTGCACAACCTCTGCACCGACGTGTGGACCTACATCTCGATGGGTTACTTCGCGCAGATCCCGCAGGCGGGTGCCACCGGGTCGTCCACGATGCCGCACAAGGTCAACCCGATCCGGTTCGAGAACGCCGAGGCGAACCTGGAGCTCTCCAGCGCGCTGCTCGAGTCACTCGCTGCGACGCTGGCGACCTCCCGTCTGCAGCGCGACCTCACCGACTCGAGCGCGCAGCGGAACATCGGCGTGGCGTTCGGGCATTCCCTGCTGGCGCTCGACAACATCGGCCGCGGCTTCCGTGAGCTCGCGGTGAACGAGGAACGACTGCGCGCCGATCTCGACACCAACTGGGAGGTGCTCGGCGAGGCGATCCAGACGGTGATCCGCGCCGAGGTGACCGCCGGCCGCAGCTCGATCGCCGACCCGTATGCGCTGCTGAAGGAGCTCACCCGCGGCAAGCGGATCAGCCAGGCGGAGCTGGTGGAGTTCGTGGACGGGCTCGACATCGGCGACGAGGCGAAGGCCCGCCTGCGCGAGCTGACCCCGCCGACGTACACCGGCCTCGCCGCGGACCTCGTGGACCACCTGCCCGCCGATTGACGAGTCGGGTCCGGCCTACTCCGGCGCAGCCGGCTGGTGCGCGGGAGGGTCCGACGGCGGGTCGTCCGGCGGGAGGGTCTCGCCGTTCCGCGGCGTGTTGGGCTTCTCGGCGAGGGCCAGCATCGCGAACATCAACAGCGCGACGATGAAGGTGCCGCCGAACGCGATGAGCGTCAGGATCGGCCCGCCCTCGCTCTGGTAGTCCCGGGTCGAGATCAGCACGACCACCCCCACGAAGCCGGCGATGATGGCGGACATGCCGACGAGCTCAGCGGGACGCGCGCGTTCCCTTCGAGTGGGCTCCTGCACGCTCAGGCGCTCCGGCCCGAGGCGCGCGAGCCGAGCGGTGCGGGCTTCAGCGACAGTCCGCCGATGGCGAGGAA
Organism: Lysobacter korlensis; assembly: GCF_042434515.1. Taxonomy (NCBI): domain Bacteria; kingdom Pseudomonadati; phylum Pseudomonadota; class Gammaproteobacteria; order Lysobacterales; family Lysobacteraceae; genus Lysobacter; species Lysobacter korlensis. The sequence goes on along the minus strand of NZ_JBHLTG010000005.1, from coordinate 390,452 downwards.
GAGGCCGGTGATCGCCGCCCAGGCGCCGAGCACGCCGACGCCCATGATCGCCGAGGTGAGCACGCCGCCGCCCTCCGTCCCCTGGAACCCCTGATTCAGGTCCGCGGGAACGGCGAGCATGACGACGGCAAGCACCGCGGACGCTGCGCCGGTGAAGAACAGATCCTTCGCACCGTCGACCCGCGACGCGTTCCGCACGGCGGCGTAGAGCTCGAGGATCGCGATGGTGCCGGCCCAGGCGCCGATCAGGAGCAGGAGGGTCGCCGCACCCGCACCGACCAGCGCGAGCGCGGCGGCGCCGACGGCGGCTGAGACGCCGGCGCGCACGAACAGAAGCCGCCGCAGCGGCACCTCGGCGACCGCGCGGCGCACCAGCACGGCGAGCAGCGCAGCGTCGGCGAGCGCGAACGTGCCGAACACGGCGAGACCGAACGACGCCGAATGGTTCGGCGAGAACGTGATGAGCACCGCGATGATCAGCGCCGGAACGGCACGTGCCGCCGGAAGGGACCAGTGGATCGCCGATGCCGGGCGGGCTGACGTGCTGGTCACTGCTGCTGCCTTCCTGAGGACGTTCGCTACGAGTCTAGGCGTCGCGTCCTCGGCACGTTCCTCCGGGCTCAAGCGTCACGCGGGCGGCAGGTCCACGAAGCGCGAGAAGTGGCCGTGGAAGCCGACCGTCACGGTGTCGGTCGGACCGTTGCGGTGCTTCGCCACGATGAAGTCGGCCTCGCCCGCGCGCGGGTTCTCCTTCTCGTACGCGCTCTCGCGGTGCAGCAGGATCACGATGTCGGCGTCCTGCTCCAGCGAGCCGGACTCGCGGAGGTCGCTGATCGCGGGCTTCTTGTCGGCGCGCTGCTCCGGACCACGGTTCAGCTGCGACAGCGCAACCACGGGCACCTCGATCTCCTTCGCGAGCAGCTTCAGCGCACGCGAGAACTCGCTGACCTCCTGCTGGCGCGACTCGACCTTCTTTCCGGACGTCATCAGCTGCAAGTAGTCGATGACGACCATCTTGAGACCGGCCTTCTGCTTCAGGCGGCGGCACTTCGCGCGGATCTCGACCAGCGTCATGTTCGGGCTGTCGTCGATGTAGAGCGGGGCGTCGGCGATGCGTCCCCGGGTTGCCGCGATGGTGGTCCAGTCGCGTGCCTCGACGGTGCCCTTGCGCATGTTCTGCAGCGGCACCGACGCCTCGGCGGAGAGCAGACGCATCGCGATCTCGCTCTTGCCCATCTCCAGAGAGAAGAAGATCGAGGGAAGGTTGTGCTTGATCGATGCGGCACGGCAGAAGTCGAGCGCCACGGTGGACTTTCCGAGCGCGGGGCGTGCGGCGATGATGACGAGCTGGCCGGGCTGCAGGCCGTTGGTGAGCCGGTCGAGGTCGGTGAAGCCGGTCGGGACCCCGGTCATCTGCCCGTCCCGGCCCGCGGCCGCCTCGATGTCGTCGATCGCCTGCGTGACCGCTTCGGTGAGGGGCACGTAGTCCTCGGCAGTGACGCCGCCGGCGACGCCGTAGATCTCCGCCTGGGCGTTGTTCACGAGGTCGGTGACCTCGCCCTCGCTGGCGTACCCCATCTGCACGATGCGGGTGCCCGCCTCGACGAGCCGCCGCAGCACCGCCTTCTCGGCGACGATCGAGGCGTAGAAGCCGGCGTTCGCCGCAGTGGGCACGAGCGCCGTGAGGGTGTGCAGGTAGTCCGCACCCCCGGCCCGTGTCAGCTCGCCGGTCTTGGTCAGCTCGTCACTGACCGCGATGACGTCGGTCGGCTCACCGTGGGAGTAGAGCGAAAGGATCGCGCCGTAGATGATCTCGTGCTTCGGAATGTAGAAATCCGTGCCGCGCACTGTCTCGATCACATCTGCGACCGCGTCCTTGCTGAGCAGCATCCCCCCGAGTGTGCTCTGCTCCGCGAGCAGGTCGTGCGGAGGCGTGCGGTCGGTCGAACGTTCGGTGGAACCGGTGCGCGGCTCTCCCGCCAGTCCCAAGTGAGCGATCGACATACCCAACCTCCCCTGCTGACGCTACGCCTCTGTGTAGCGCCCGCCTCCGACACTCCGCGGTGTGCGGAGATCCCCCGTGAATCTTCTGCCGGACGGCGCTGTCACACACTAAGGAGCGCGCGGAGCAGGTCACAACCACACATGTGGAGAGGGCTGTGGAAAGTGTTGCGAGAAACGCCGCTTCACATGTGCAGAAGATTGTGGGACAGGCTGTGGAATCACCGGTGGATAACCTTCCGTTGCCAGGTCTGACCTGGGCTTTCAGTTTGCACAGGCATCGCTGAGGAAGAGACCTCGACCGGTGGTTGAGGGTTGAGATTTTCCCTCCGCTCCTGTGCACAAAAACGCTTGACAAGCGTCCGCGACACGCGCTAGCGATTCTCCGGAAGGGAAAACGCGCGTTCACCCGATCCCCTCTGTGCCGATCGCCGGGCGTCACCCGGACACAGGACGCCCTCGGTCCGCTGTGCGCCTCGTGGCGTCGCCAGGACACCCGCGGCGGCGGTCGGGCACGCTCGCGTCTCACGGCGCCGGCCAGGGAGCCGTGCGGGCCCGTCAGGACACCGCGGGCGTCGGCCCACGGTGCCGGAACGCGAGACGGCGGCGGGCCGTAGCCCGCCGCCGTCTTCGTGAAGTGCCGAGTGCTACTTGGCCGCGACCACCTGAAGGGTGATCGTGGCGACCAGGTCGTCGCGCAGCCGGACCGACGCCTCGTGTTCCCCGACGCTCTTGATCGGGGTGAGGATCTCGATCTTGCGCTTGTCGAGCGAGCCGATGCCGGCGGCCTGCACGGCCTCTGCGACATCCTGCGTGCGCACCGAGCCGAACAGGCGCCCCTCGGCGCCCGCCTTGACGGTGAGCTTGACCTTGGTGGCCTGAAGCTTCGCCTTCAGGTCCTGGGCCTCCTCGAGCGTGGCGAGCTCGCGAGCGGTGCGAGCGGCCTTGATCGACTCGACCTGCTTCTCGCCGCCTCGGCTCCACGACACGGCGTAGCCCTGCGGGATCAGGTAGTTGCGGGCGTACCCGTCGCGGACCTCGACGACGTCACCCGCGGAACCGAGGCCGGTGACCTCGTGAGTGAGAATGAGCTTCGACATGCGTCCTCCTAGCGGCCCGAGCCGGCGTACGGAAGGAGCGCCATCTCGCGCGCGTTCTTGACGGCGCGGGCGATGAGGCGCTGCTCCTGCACGGAGACACCGGTGATACGGCGAGCGCGGATCTTGCCCCGCTCGGAGATGAACTTGCGAAGCGTCGCGACATCCTTGTAGTCGATGACGCCGACGCGGATGGACTTCGCGGGGGCGGCGGGCTTGCCGCCCTTCGCTCCGCGCAGTGGCTTGCGGCGGTCGCCGCTGCTCTTTCCTGCCATGGTGCTTTCCTTTGTACGTGTCCAGGGCCTGGATCAGGCCCGGAGGGGGATGAGGATCAGAAGGGGGTTTCGTCGCTGTAGCTGCCGGGGGTGTTCCACACGTCGCCGGATGCCGCCGGACCGCTCGCGGACCACGGCTCGTCGGCGACCTGGTTGCCGCCGCCCTGGTAGCCGCCGCCACCGCGGCCTCCGCCGCCGGCGCCGCCACCCGCAGCGCGGGTGACCTGTGCGGTGGCGTAGCGCAGCGACGGACCGATCTCGTCCACCTCGAGCTCGATGCTCGTGCGCTTCTCGCCTTCCTTCGTCTCGTAGGAGCGCTGCTTCAGGCGGCCCTGCGCGATGACGCGGCTTCCCTTGGTGAGGGAGCCGGCGACGTGCTCGGCGAACTCACGCCAGCAGGACGCGCGGAGGAACAGCGCCTCGCCGTCCTTCCAGTCGTTGCTCGCGCGGTCGAAGGAGCGGGGGGTCGACGCGATCGTGAAGTTCGCGACGGCCAGCCCGTTCTGCGTGTAGCGCAGCTCCGGGTCGGCGGTCAGGTTCCCGACGACCGTGATGATCGTTTCTCCCGCCATGGCTACTCGCTGTCCTTCGCGGCGGCCACCTTCGGAGCGGCGGCGCGCTTGCGGGCCGCCTTCTCGTCGGCGCGCTGCGCGGCGGCGGCGACCTGCGCGATGGCCTCCTCGGCGCGCAGCACCTTGGTGCGCATGACGGCCTCGGAGAGCTTCAGCTGACGGTCGAGCTCGATGGTCGCGTCCGAGTTCGCGGTGAAGTTGACGACGGCGTAGATGCCCTCGGACTTCTTGTTGATCTCGTAGGCGAGGCGGCGACGGCCCCAGATGTCGACGTTGTCGATGGTGCCGCCGTCGTTGCGGATGACCCCGAGGAACTTGTCTAGGCTGGGCCCGACGGTGCGCTCATCGACCTCCGGGTCGAGGATGACCATCAATTCGTACTGATGCATAGCTAACCCACCTCCTCTGGACTAGAACGGCTGCAGACGGTCTGCAGCAGGAGGGTATGTGCATCGTGTCCGCCCGTTTCCGGGCGAGGACAACCTGCACAGTCTAGACGGAACTGTGCATAACCCACAAACGGTGTGGAATTCCCAAGGAGCACTTCTCATGGCCATTCGCGTTGCTCTCGCGGGTGTCGGCAATTGCGCGAACTCGCTCGTCCAGGGCGTGACCCACTACGCCGGCACCGGCGACGACACCCGTGTGCCCGGTCTCATGCACGCCAGGTTCGGCCCGTACGAGGTCGGGGACCTCGAGTTCGTCGCCGCGTTCGACGTGGATGCCGCGAAAGTGGGCGCGGATCTCGCTGACGCGATCTGGGCGGGCCGGAACGACACGTTCCGCTTCGCGGACGTCGCGCCGACCGGCGTGACCGTGCGACGCGGCCCGACTCTCGACGGGCTGGGGGAGTATTACCGCGACGCGATCGATGAGTCGGCGGACCCGGCCGTCGAGGTCGCGGCGGAGCTTCGCGCCGCACATGCCGACGTGCTCGTCTGCTACCTGCCGGTCGGCGCCGAGGCGGCGGTGCGCCACTACGCGCAGGCTGCGATCGAGGCCGGAGTGGCGTTCGTCAACGCGGTGCCGGTCTTTCTCGCGAGCGACCCGGATTGGGCGGCGAAGTTCACCGCGGCCGGCCTGCCGATCGTCGGCGACGACATCAAGAGCCAGCTCGGCGCGACCATCACGCACCGGGTCCTCGCGCGGCTGTTCGAGGAGCGCGGCCTCGTGCTCGACCGCACCTATCAGCTGAACGTCGGCGGGAACATGGACTTCCGCAACATGCTGGAGCGCAGCCGCCTCGAGTCGAAGAGGATCTCGAAGACCCGCGCGGTGACGAGCAACGTGGTCGGTGACCTGCCGGCCGATGACGTGCACATCGGTCCCAGCGATCACGTGCCATGGCTGACCGACCGGAAGGTCGCGTATGTGCGCCTGGAGGGACACGGCTTCGGCGGTGCGCCGACGAGCCTCGAGTACAAGCTGGAGGTCTGGGACTCCCCGAACTCGGCCGGCGTCGTGATCGACGCCGTCCGAGCGGCGAAGCTGGCGCTGGATGCCGGCATCGGCGGTCCCCTCGAGGCGGCGAGCGCCTACTTCATGAAGTCCCCTCCGGCGCAGCACCCCGATCCGGTCGCCCGCGACCTCCTCGAGCGCTTCATCACCGAACTGACGGCGGGCGGCGCCGACTGACCGCGTGGGCCTCCTCAACGAGCGAAGGTCGCGGCCTCCTCAACCTCCGCCGGCGGCTCGCACCGCCCACCACCCACGGAGGCGGCGCTCCGCCTCCTCCGGGCCGAGTGCGCCCTCGTCGAGCCGCAGCTCCATGAGGAAGCGGTACGCCGCGCCCACGTCTGGCCCCGGCTTCAGGTCGAGGATCCGCATGATCGCCTCGCCGTCGAGGTCCGGCCGCAGCGCCGCGAGCTCCTCCTGCTCCTGGAGCGCGGTGATGCGCTCCTCCAGGTCGTCGTACGCGAACCCGAGCCGGTCCGCCTTCCGCCGGTTGCGGGTGGTGACGTCGGCGCGCACCAGGATGTGCAGCCGCTCGAGCAGCGGTCCGGCGTCGCGCACATAGCGGCGCACGGCGGAGTCCGTCCACGCGCCGTCGGTGTACCCGAAGAAGCGCAGATGCAGCTCGATCAGCCGCGCGACGGCGGTGATGGTGTCCTTGTCGAAGCGCAGCGCCTTGAGCCGCCGGGACGCGAGCTTCGCGCCGACGAGGTCGTGGTGATGGAAGCTCACCGCGCCGCCCGGCTCGATCCGCCGCGTCGATGGCTTGCCGATGTCATGCAGCAGCGCCGCGATGCGCAGCACCAGATCCGGGTCGCTGCCCGGGTTCCGGCTCTGCTCCAGCTCGATCGCCTGGTCGAGCACAGTCAGGGAGTGCTCGTAGACGTCCTTGTGGTGGGCGTGCTCGTCGATCTCGAGCTTCAGCGCCGGGATCTCCGGCAGGACGAGCTCGGCGAGTCCGGTGTCGACGAGCAGCTGGATGCCGGAGCGGGGCCGGTCGGTGCAGAGCAGCTTGGAGAGTTCGTCCCGGATCCGCTCCGCGGAGATGATCGAGATGCGCGGCGCGAGCTCCCGCATCGCCACTACGGTGCCTGGATCGACCTCGAAGCCGAGCTGGCTCGCGAAGCGGGCGGCACGCATCATCCGAAGGGGGTCGTCACCGAACGACACCGCCGGCTCGCCCGGCGTCGTGATGCGCTTGGCGATCAGGTCCTCGACGCCGCCGTGCGGGTCCACCAGCTGCCGCTGCGGCAGCCGAAGCGCCATCGCGTTCACAGTGAAGTCCCGGCGGACAAGGTCGTCTTCGATGCTGGAGCCGAACTCGACGGTCGGCTTGCGCGTATCCGGTTCGTACGAATCGGCGCGGTAGGTGGTGATCTCCACCGTCAGTCCGTCGATGCGCCCGCCGATGGTGCCGAACGCCCGCCCGACGTCCCAGTGCGCGCTCGCGAGCGGCTTCAGCAGCTCCAGGATGCGGTCCGGTCGCGCGTCGGTGGTGAAGTCGAGGTCGCTGATCGGCCGGTCGAGGAAGGCGTCCCGGACGGGCCCGCCGACGAGGGCGAGCTCGTGGCCGGCCTCGGAGAACGCGGTCGCGAGTCGCTGCATCGGACGCTGGTCGGCGAGTTCGGTCAGGCGGCGAACGGCCGAGGCTGCGCTCTCCATAACTCGCCCAGTCTAGAGATCTCCTCCCCCGACGGGTGCCACGTAAACTTCTGCATCATGTCGGCGGAGAGTTCTTCTCGCCGACCCGTGTCCCAGAGGTGGCTCCGCGCGTCCCTTGCGCTCTGCCTCAGCGTGGCTGGGGTCGGCACTGCCGTCGATCCCGCTGCAGCGCCACCCGCCCTCGCCGCCGCGGTCGAGGAGGCGGCGCCCGTGGCGACCGTCACGGTCGCCCCTGCGGCATCCGGCGTAGTCCGTCCCGAGCAGGACCTTCGCGTCTCCGTGGTCATCACCAACACCGGGACCGAGCCGCTGCCCCAAGGGTCGGCGCGGCTGCTGTTGGGCGACGACCGCCTGGAATCGTCTGCGGACATCGGCGCCTGGCTCCTTCCCCGCGACGACGCATCCCTGCCCGGGGGCAGGGCACTGGACGAGGAGGACGTGCCGGAGCTCGACCGCGGCGCGAGCACCCGCGCGGTCGCCTTCACCATCCCGGTCGACGAGCTGGAGTTCCTGGACGGCAGCCCGTGGGGCGCCAGACCGCTGTGGGTGGAGTACCGCGCTGGGGACGCCGACACCGTGATCGGCCGGACCAGCGTGGTGTGGGCTCCCTCCGATCCGGCCCGGGAGGCGGCGTTCGCAACCGCGGTTCCGATGACCGTGCCGTCGACCGAGACAGGACTGATCGAGGCGGACGACCTTGCGCGCTACACCAGCGCCGCGGGGCTCCTGACCCGCCAGCTCGACGCCGTCGAGGGCCGCCCGATCGCCATCGGAATCGACCCGATGATCCTGGTGTCGATTCGCGTGCTCGGCTCCGCGGCCCCGGAGAGCGCCGTCGACTGGCTCGCACGCCTCGACGCGGTGCCGAACGAGACGTTCCCGCTGGCGTACGGCGACACCGATCTCGCGGCCGCGGCGCAGTCGGGCGGCGGTGTGCTCACCCCGCAGAACTTCGGCTTCGCCCTCGATCCCGCACTGTTCCCGGCAGCGGAACCCACACCCGAGACGGATGCTCCGGCGACGCCCGCGCCGGACGCGACGCCCAGCGCGTCGGCCGTCCCCGACCCGGCGGCACCGACCACGACTGCGTCGCCGGCGCCCGGTGAGCCGGACGTGCCGACCACCGAGGAGCTGCTCGCCTGGGACTACACGCTCGAGGGGATCGCCTGGCCCGCTGACAACACCGTCGTCGAGGGGGACCTCGACACGTTCGCCGCGGCAGAGGGGCTGACCACCACGATCCTCGCCGAGGGCAACGTCCGCGCCGGTTCCGAGTCGACACAGGCGCACGGGCGCATCGGCGATCGCAGCGTGCTCGTCGCCGACCTCCTGCTGTCCACGCTGCTCCGCGATGCCGCCGCGGCACGCACCACCGAGGAGTGGCGATCAGCGGTGGCTGCCCTGGGGGCGGCGCTGGCGGCCGTCACCACCGAGCATGACGGGACGCCGCCGCTCAGCCTCGCGACGCTGGACCGATCCAGGGTGTCGTTGCAGGCGCGGGCCGGCGAGACGGTCGCCGCGCTCGATCGCCTGGACTGGGTGGACGCCACGTCGCTCAGCGCGCTGCTGGACCGCCCGGCGCGCGGCACCCGCCTCGTCGACCGCCCGGTCGACGAGGACCGGCTGGACGCGATCCGCCGGCTGATCGTCGCGAACGGCGAGGAGGCCGAGTTCGCGACGGTCGCCGCGGATCCGGCCGACATCACGGCTCCACGCCGGCTGCGTGCGCTCGCCCTGCTCTCCCAGTCCTGGCGTGAGACGCCTGACGCCTGGATCGATCAGGTGGCGGAGTTCATCGACGAGTCGGCCGAGCTCCGCCGGTCGGTCCGGCTGGTCGAAAGCAGCGATCTCAACATCAACAACGAGCTGCAGCGCCTGCCGGTGTCCATCGCCAACGACCTCCCCGTTCCCGTGACGGTCCTGGTCGAGGTCCGGTCCCTGTCGCCGCAGCTCCATATCGAGCAGAGCCGCGTCGAGATCCCCGTTGAGGCGAACTCCGCGGCCCGGGAGTTCGTTCTCCCGGTGCGTCCCCTGGCGAACGGGCGCGCCACGATCCTGATCAGCCTCAGCACGCCGGTGGGGGTGCCGATCGGCGGGGCGACCAGTCTGACGCTCAACGTGCAGGCGGATTGGGGAACCCCCGTCGCGATCGGCCTCGGCGTGCTGGTGGTCGGGCTCATCGCAGCCGGCCTCTACCGGACGTCCCGCCGGAACCGCCGCGACCGCATCCGGGGAATCGCCGATGACTGAGTCAGACGGACCCGGCATCGGGCGGGCGAGCGCCCTGCTCGCGTCTGGCACGCTGGTCTCCCGGGTGCTCGGATTCGTCAAGGTCATCGTCCTCGCGAACACGATCGGCCAGGTCGGGAGCGCCAGCGCGAACGCGTTCGGCCTCGCGAACCAGCTCCCGAACAACATCTACGCGCTCATCGCCGGCGGCGTGCTCGGCGCCGTGCTGGTGCCCAGCATCGTGCGTGCGAGCCTCGGTTCCGATGGCGGGCAGGCCTTCATCAACAAGCTGGTCACCCTCGGCATCGTCGTCTTCGCCGGGCTCACGCTCGTGGCGACGCTCGCCGCGCCGCTCCTGGTCCGCCTGTACGCGCAGGGATCGGCGGATGGCGACCGCGGATTCGATCCGGCGACCATGGCGCTCGCCACCGCGTTCGCGTGGTGGTGCCTGCCGCAGATCTTCTTCTACGCCCTCTACAGCCTGCTCGGCGAGGTGCTGAACGCCCGTCAGGCGTTCGGGCCGTTCACGTGGGCGCCGGTGCTGAACAATCTGGTCGCCATCGCTGGTCTGCTGGTGCTCGCCTCCCTGTTCGACCAGGACTCCCTCAGGTCACCGATGGTGTGGACCCCGGCGCTGGTTGCGCTGCTCGCCGGCTCCGCCACACTCGGGGTCGCCGCGCAGGCGCTCATCCTCACCGTCTTCTGGCGGCGCACCGGGCTCGGCTTCAAGCCGGACTTCGCATGGCGCGGCGTCGGTCTCCGAAGCACCGGACGCGCCGCGGGCTGGGTCTTCGGCATGGTGCTCGTCACCCAGCTGGCCGGAATCGTGCAGAGCCGGGTCGCGTCCATCGCCAGCACCGCCGACACCGCCTCCATCGCGACGCTGCAGAACTCGTGGCTGATTTTCATGCTGCCGCACTCGGTGATCGCCGTCTCGGTGGCCACCGCATACTTCACCCGCATGGCCGGCGACGCCAGCAGGGGCAACACGGCAGCGCTCCGCTCCGACGTGTCCGCCGCGCTGCGCGGCATCGGCCTGGTCATCGTCTTCGCAGCCGTCGCCGTCGCCGTGGTGTCGTTCCCCCTCGCCCGCGTGTTCGAGCAGTCCTTCGACGACGTCGGCGCGATGGCCTCGGTGCTCATCGGGTTCCTCGTGGGGCTCGTGCCGTTCAGCGCACTGTTCGTGCTTCAGCGGGCCTTCTATGCGCTGGACGATACGCGGACACCGTTCTTCGTCCAGGTGGCGCAGGCCGCCCTGTTCGTGCTCGGCACGCTGCTCGTCGCCGGCCTTCCGGTCGAGTGGATCGCTGTCGGCCTCGCCCTCGTCACCTCGATCGCGGGGACCGTGCAGGCCGTGCTCCTCGCCGCGCTGCTGCGCCGGCGGCTCGGCGGGGTCGACGGGCGCCTCCTCGTGCGCCGCCACGTGCAGTACGCCGTCTTCGCCGTGACGGCGGGGGTCCTGGGCGCCGGGGCGGTGTTTGCGCTCGGCGGCTTCACGCCGGGTGGCTTCGCCCAGTCGGGCATTCCGCAAGCCCTCCTGACCGTCGTCGTCGCCGGCACGGCGATGGGCCTCGCCTATCTCGGGCTCCTCACCGCGAGCCGCAATCCGGACCTGGTCGCCGTGATCGGCCCTGTGCTCCGCCGCTTCCGGCGGGGCCGGTAGCCCAGCCCGGCCGGCGGATCGCCGGGCCCGGCCGCTGCGGGGGACGCGGAATAGGGGCCGGTTAGGATGTGTTGCACATCGCGTGGCCTGCTTCCGGTCACAGGAAGGATGCCGTTTCGTGCGTCAGATTCTCATCGTCGGGTCCGGTCCGGCCGGCTACACCGCCGCCATCTACGCGGCACGTGCGAACCTCTCCCCGCTGGTGATCGCGAGCTCCGTCGAGTTCGGCGGTGAGCTGATGAAGACCACCGAGGTCGAGAACTTCCCGGGATTCCCCGAGGGCATCATGGGCCCCGACCTGATGATGCGGATGCAGGCTCAGGCAGAGCGGTTCGGCGCTGAGATCGTCTACGACGACGTCACCTCACTGGATCTCACCGGCCCCGTCAAGCGCGTGACACTCGGCAACGGCGACGTGCACGAGGCCCTCACTGTGGTCTTCGCCACCGGCTCGGCCTACCGCAAGCTCGGGCTCGCCGACGAGACGCGCCTCAGTGGATACGGCGTCTCCTGGTGCGCCACCTGTGACGGCGCCTTCTTCCGGCAGCGCAAGGTCGCGGTCGTCGGCGGAGGCGACTCCGCCATGGAGGAGGCCACCTTCCTCACCAAGTTCGCCGACAAGGTCTACGTCGTGCACCGCAAGAACACCCTGCGCGCCTCGAAGACGATGCAGGACCGCGCGTTCGTGAACCCCAAGATCGAGTTCGTCTGGAACTCCGAAGTGGCTCACATCTACGGGGACGAGGAGGTGACCGGCATCGGCGTCGTCGACGTGACCACCGGTCAGGAGACGACCCTCGATGTGCAGGGACTCTTCGTCGCCATCGGCGCCGACCCTCGCACGCATCTCGTGCACGGGCAGCTCGAGCTGACCGAGTTCGGCACCATCGCGGTAGACGGACGCACTTCGCGCACGAACCTGCCCGGCGTCTTCGCCGCAGGCGACGTGATCGACCCCACCTACCGGCAGGCCGTGACTGCGGCCGGCTCCGGCACCGTGGCGGCGCTGGACGCCGAGCACTATCTCGCGTCGCTTCCGCAGGACGCCCTGACCCAGCCGGCCTGACCCGGCTGTTCCTCACCTGACGCAGAAAGAAGAGGGAAACATGTCCACAACCCGTGAAGTCACGGACGAGACGTTCGAGACCGAGGTCCTGAACTCCGACAAGACGATCATGGTCGACTTCTGGGCAGAGTGGTGCGGTCCGTGCCGCGCCGTCTCGCCCATCCTCGACCAGATCGCCGCGGAGCACTCCGACAAGCTCGAGATCGTCAAGCTGAACGTCGACGACAACCCGCAGACCGCGATGAAGTACCGGATCACCTCGATCCCGGCCATGAAGGTCTACCGCGGCGGCGAGGTCGTGAAGACCGTCATCGGTGCGAAGCCGAAGCCGGCCCTCGAGGCCGACCTCGCGGAGTTCCTGGCCTGAGCGGCAGCCACGGTTCCACGTGAAACGTGGAAGCGGCCCTCCGATCCGATCGGGGGGCCGCTTTCGTTTCCGCTTATCCTTGAACGATCCTCGCCGGAACGGATGAACCTTGAGCGTCAACGGAAACAACCTCGATCGCTGGTATTCGCACTATGCGGAGCGCACGGCGGGCCTGACCGCCTCCGAGGTCCGTGCTCTGTTCGCCGTCGCCTCCCGTCCCGAGGTGGTCTCGCTCGCCGGCGGCATGCCGTTCGTCTCGGCCTTGCCGCCGGAACTCGTGACGAGCGCCATGGAGCGGACCATGATGAACCGCGGGGGAGTCGCCCTGCAGTACGGCTCCGGGCAGGGCGTTCCGCTGCTCCGGGAGCAGATCCTCGACGTCATGGCGCTCGAGGGCATCTCGGCATCCGTGGACGACGTGGTGGTGACCACCGGATCGCAGCACGCGCTGGAACTGGTTGCGAAGCTGTTCCTCGACCCGGGCGACGTGGTGATCGCCGAGGGGCCGAGCTATGTCACCGCCCTGGTGGTGTTCCGCTCCTTCCAGGCCGAGGTGTCCCACGTCGCCATGGACGAGCAGGGCATGATCCCCCAGGCGCTTCGCGAGACGATCGCGAACCTCAAGGCGGCCGGGCGCAGGATGAAGTTCCTCTACACGATCCCCTCCTTCCAGAACCCGGCCGGCGTCACCCTGTCCTGGACGCGGCGGATGGAGATCCTCGAGATCGCACGCGAGAACGACATCCTCGTGGTCGAAGACAACCCCTACGGCTTGCTCTACTTCGATTCACCGCCCCCGCACGCCATGCGCTCCGTCGATCAGGACGGTGTCATCTACCTCGGCACATTCTCGAAGACCCTCGCCCCGGGTCTGCGGGTCGGCTGGGCGGTCGCCCCGCACGCCATCCGGGAGAAACTCGTGCTCGCGAACGAGGCGGCGGTGCTGTCGCCCAGCTCGTTCACCCAGCTGGTGATCTCCGAATACCTGTCGTCCGCCGACTGGCGCGGGCAGATCGACATCTTCCGCGGCGTCTACCAGGAGCGACGCGACGCGATGCTGAGCGCGCTCCAGGAGCACCTCCCGAAGCTCAGCTGGACCGTGCCGACGGGTGGCTTCTATGTGTGGCTCACCCTCCCGAACTACCTGGACTCGAAGTCGATGCTTCCCCGAGCCGTCAAGGAGCTCGTCGCCTACACACCCGGCACCGCCTTCTACGCGGACGGCGGAGGCCGCTGCAACATGCGGCTGTCGTTCTGCTACCCGTCTCCCGACTTCATCCGCGAGGGGATCCGGCGCCTCGCCACCGTGATCAACGGTGAGCTGGAGCTGCTGCAGGAGTTCTCGCAGACCGGTCCGTTGACGCGGCGCGAGATCGAGCGCCACTACATCAGCCCGCCGCCGAACCTGGGATAGTCGAGGGGTGGCCGAACGCAGAAGTACAGAGAACGCGGTGAAACGAGCCGTCGTGCTCGCCGGGGGAATCTCACACGAGCGCGATGTGTCCCTCCGCTCGGGCCGGCGGGTGGCAGACAGCCTCGCCGCCCACGGCATCGCGGTCGAGCTGCGGGATCCCGACGCCTCGCTCTTCGCGTATCTGCGGGACAGCCGTCCGGACGTCGTCTGGCCGGCACTGCACGGTGCGAGCGGCGAGGACGGCGCGCTGCGTGGCCTGCTGGAGTTCGCGGGGATCCCGTTCGTCGGGTCGCGCAGCGGTGCGTCGCGACTCGCCTGGGACAAACCGACCGCGAAAACGCTGGTCAGCCGGGCGGATGTCGCGACGCCGACGTCCATGGCGCTGCCGCGCGAGGCCTTCCGCGAGCTCGGTGCGAACTCCGTGCTCGAGGCGATCGCCGAAGAGCTGCCCGTGCCGGTGGTCGTGAAACCGGCCCAGGGCGGGTCGGCGCAGGGCGTCACCATCGTCGACGACGCCGCAGAGCTGCCGCGCGCGATGGTCGATGCGTACACCTACGGCGACGTTGCGCTCATCGAGCAGAAGATCGCGGGCACCGAGATCGCGATCGGGATCCTCGACAGCGGGGCCGGTCCGGTGGCGCTCCCGGCGGTTGAGATCGTGCCTCGCTCGGGCGTGTACAGCTTCGAAGCGAGGTACAACGCGGGGGAGACGAGCTTCTACGTGCCTGGCCGCATTCCGGACGACGTCGCCGAGCGGGCGGCCGCCGCCGCGGTCGCCGCGCATACCGCGCTCGGCATGAGGCACCTGTCACGTGTCGACCTGATCGTCGATGCCGCCGGCACGCCGTGGTTCCTCGAGGCCAACGTGCTGCCCGGTCTGACCGAGACCTCGCTCTACCCCCAAGCGCTCGAGGCGGCGGGGTACGACCTGGGCTGGGCGTACGCGACCCTCGCCGAGGCCGCGCTCCGGGAATCCCGCGCCTGACCTGGACTTTTCCTTTGCGCTTACTCGGTCGCTGATCACGCCGAGGGCGGTCGCCGGTCGCTGAGCGTCGGGCTCGCGCTGAGCATCTGGGTGAGGGCATTCTCGCTGATCGAGTAGCGTGCAGCGCGTATCGGAACCGCCTGGGCAAACGGGCGTGGGTCTCGGTACGCCGCTTCGCGGCTCCTCGTCCAGCGGATACGCCGAGTCGGGGCCGCTCGAACGGCGGGTACGCCGCTTCGCGGCTCCTCAACCACCGGAGTATTCGGGGTACAGCCGCAAATCAGGAGAAGCCGGGCTCACCCAGTTCACCGAGGATGCGGTTCAGATCGCCGACGCTGGCGAAATCGATCGTGATGCTGCCCTTCGAGGCGCCGAGTGCGATCCGCACGCGGGTGTTCAGCCGGTCGCCGAGCCGCTCGGCGATCTCGTTGAGCTGATCCTGCTTGCGTCCGGCGCTCGGCTTGTTCTTCTTCCTGAGCGGTCCGGCCGCCACGACAGCCTCGGCGGCGCGCACCGAGAGCTCCTCGTTGACGATCTTGTCGGCCAGCTTCTCCATCGAGTCCTCGTCACCCGCGGCAAGGATCGCGCGGGCATGCCCGGCGCTGAGCACGCCGGCGGCGACACGCTTCTGCACGCTGCCTGGCAACCGGAGGAGCCGGATGGTGTTGGTGATCTGCGGCCTTGACCGGCCGATTCTCCCTGCGAGCTCTTCCTGGGTGATGCCGAAGTCCGAGAGCAGCTGCTGGTATGCGGACGCCTCTTCGAGTGGGTTGAGCTGTGCGCGGTGGATGTTCTCGAGCAGCGCATCACGCAACATCGCATCGTCTGCGGTGTCCTTCACGACCGCTGGAATCGCCTCGAGTCCGAGGTGCTTGGTGGCGCGGAGCCGGCGCTCACCCATGATCAGCTCGTACTTCGCGCCATCGACGGGGTTGACGAGCGGCCGCACGACGATCGGCTGGAGCACGCCGAACTCGCGGATCGAGTGGATCAGCTCGTCGAGTTCCTCCTGCCGGAACTCGGTGCGCGGCTGTTGCGCGTTCGGGATGATCTCATCCGGCGGGAGATTGAGCAGACGCGCACCCGGCACCTCCACCAGATCCTGCCCATGCACGGTCGGATGACCGTTGCCGCTCCCGTAGCCGTTCCCGTTCCCGTTCCCCTTCCCGTTGGGAACCCCGGAATCGGGAAAGAACACGTCGACCGGTCTGGCCGACGCAGGATCGGCCGTGGGGATGAGCGCGCTGATTCCTCGCCCGAGACCCGTGCGCTTCGGTGCTGCCATTACCTGTTCTCTCCTCGTCTGTGCTCCCCGCGTCTGGCGATCTCGGCGGCTGCCTCCAGGTATGAAACGGACCCGGGGGAGTTCGTGTCGTACGAGATCACGCTCTGTCCGTAGCTCGGAGCCTCGGAGATCCGCACCGATCGGGGGATCAGGGCGTCCAGCGTCTCCTTCGGGAAGTGTTCCCGCACCTCCTGCGCCACCTGGTTCGCGAGATTGGTGCGTCCGTCGAACATGGTGAGGAGGATCGTCGACATCGTCAGGTCCGGGTTCAGGTGCCGTTCGATCAGCTGGATGTTGTTGAGCAGCTGGCTGAGGCCCTCCAGCGCGTAGTACTCGCACTGGATCGGGATGAGCACCTCCCGCGCAGCGACGAACGCGTTCACAGTGAGCAACCCCAGCGACGGCGGGCAGTCGATCAGCACATAGGAGAACGCCGGCTCGGCCGAGGACAGGAAGGCGTCGAGCGCGTTCCGGAGCCGGGTCTCCCGGGCCACGAGCGAGACGAGCTCGATCTCGGCGCCGGCGAGGTCGATGGTGGCCGGAACGCAGTAGAGCAGCGGCGATTCCGGGCTCCGCTGCATCACCGACTCGATGGGCTCCTCGTTCACGAGCACGTCGTACACGCTGGGTGTCTCGGCCCTGTGGTCCACCCCCAGCGCGGTGGAGGCATTGCCCTGCGGGTCGAGGTCGATGACCAGCACGCGGGCGCCGCCGCGAGCGAGTGCCGCCGCGAGATTCACCGTGGTCGTCGTCTTCCCGACGCCACCCTTCTGGTTCGCCACCGTGAACACCCTCGGCCGCTCGGGGAGCGGCAGCGAGTAGTCGGCCAGCGCGCTTCGCCGACGGGTCAGGTCCGCGATCTCGCGCGCCAGCGGCGTCGAGTCGTCGAATGAGGTGTCAGTCGTCACCGCGTGCATGTCCCCTCCGCAGATGTTTCACGTGAAACAATCCGATGTCCTGGTGGCGCGGCCGCATGTTTCACGTGAAACATCGCGACGAACGCCGAGCAATCCCAGGTTGCGCACCGCGTGCCAGAAACCCCCGCACCACACCGCGCTCTCAGTCAACTCTAGCCCGAATCGACCGTCGACCCCGGCGCGGATACCGCCCACGGACGGGTCTCGGACGGCCGTCCGACGGAACCGGACCTGACGCTCTGCCCTCATCGCCAGGAGCGGCCCGGAAGGGACCCGCGCGGAGGATCATGCAGCACCCCGGGCACGACCTCCGCGGTGTTTCACGTGAAACATCGCGGACGGTGATCCGGATGCTGGGCGTCAGCCGACCCGAGCGCGGAAGACACGCGTCGTCTCCGGGACGAGGCCTTCGCCCAGCTCGAGGATCTCGACGTCCTTGAGGTGCCACTTCTTGATGACCTTGCTCGCCGCCGCGACCTCGTCTGCCACGCGTGCGCCCTTGAGGAACAGCAAGTCGCCGCCGGGCCGCACCAGGGGAGCGCACCATGGGATCAGCCTCGACAGCGCACTCACGGCCCGCGCCGTCACCTGATCCAGCGGTTGCTCGAGCTGCGCCTCCTCGGCGCGCGCCCGCACGACCTCCACGTTCGTCAGCCCGAGCCGATCGCGTTCGGTGAGCAGCCAGTCGACGCGCCGCTCCATCGGCTCGATCAGCACGAAATCGACGTCCGGCCGTGCGATGGCGAGCACCAGACCGGGGAGACCGGCGCCGCTTCCCACATCACCGACCCGTCCGGGGCGGAGGAGCGCAGCGAGCAGCGCACTGTTGAGCACGTGCCGGCTCCACAGCCGTGGGAGCTCGACCGGGCCGATGAGCCCGAGCTCCTCGCCGTATCGGGCGAGATCGTCGGTGAAGCGGCGTGCGAGCTCGATGGAGTTGCCGAACAGCTGGGTCGCAGCAGCAGGCTCAGGCTCGAGGCTCGCCTCCGGAGCGGCGCCGGGGGTCAATGTTTCACGTGAAACGTCGGGCTCAGGCGCGGCGGATCACGGTGTGCCGGTCGGCGCCTTCGCCCTCGGACTCCGAGAGGAACCCGCGCTCCGCGACGATGTCGTGCACCAGCTTGCGCTCATAGCTCGACATCGGGGGGAGTGCGGCGGATGCGGCGCCTTCCTCGATACGGCTGACGGCCCGGTCGACCAGTGTGGCGAGCTCGGCCGCGCGCGCGTCGCGCGATCCGCCCACGTCCAGGATGAGCCGGGAGAACGCCCCGGTCTTGGTCTGCACCGCGATGCGGGTGAGCTCCTGAAGAGCGGCCACGGTATCCGGCTTGGAGAGCACCCGCAGGTTGCTGTCACCGGACGAGGTCACCGACACGTAAGCCCGGCCGGCGCGGACGGTGATGTCGATGTCACCGTCGAGATCCGCGATGTCGAGCAGTTCCTCGATGTAGTCCGCGGCCACGTCACCTTCCACCTCGAGCTGGTCGGCGCTCGGCGCGACGCTGTCGCTCGTGGGCTGTTCGGTCTGCTGCGAGGTCTCGGTCACTTCTTCGGTCCGCTCTGCTTCTTGGCTCGGTTCTTACTGACTGGCTGCACCCGCTGCGCCTTCTTCGGCGGCTCCTCGATGACGATGGTGGCGCTGTCGGGCTGCGGGTCCTCGATGCCCTTGCGACGGCGCTTCTTCGCGAGCCGCGCCTCGCGAGCCTGGGCCGCCTCACTGCCCGGCGTCGGCAGGTTCCGGATGACGATGAACTGCTGCACCATCGTCCAGAAGTTCGAGGTGAGCCAGTAGAACATCACGCCGAGCGGGAAGGCGAAGCCGGAGAAGGCGAAGACCAGGGGAAGGATGTACAGCAGCACCTTCTGCTGCCGGTACATCGGGCTCTCCTTCATCTGCGGAGACTGGTTCTTCGACATGATCTGCAGCTGGGTGATGAACTGCGACGCAGTCATCAGCACGATCATGATGAGGGCGATGACGATCACCGCACCGTTGCTGGCCGTCGACATGCTCTCAGCCAGGGGAGCGAGGCCGAACAGTTCCGCTCCGCCGAACTCGGTGGCCCGCTCCTGATCGAGCATCCCGACGCCGCGCTTGCCCTGCGCCGCGTCGTTCAGCACAGAGAAGAGGCCGAAGAAGATCGGCATCTGCAGCAGCAGGGGCAGACATGAGGCGAACGGGTTGGTGCCGGCCTTCTTGTAGGCCTCCATCGTCTCCCGCGACATCGCCTCGCGGGAGAACTGGTCGCGCTTGCCCTTGTACTTGTCCTGGATCTTCTTCAGCTGGGGCGCGATCTCCAGCATTCGCCGCTGACTCTTGATCTGACGCACGAAGATCGGGATCAGGGCGGCGCGCACGACGAGCACCAGTCCGACGATCGACAGCACCCAGGTGAGACCCGCCGCAGAGTCGAGACCGACCGCCGTCAGGAGCGAGTGGAAGCTGACCAGGATCGCTTCGATCACCCACCGGATGGGCCAGAGAAGGGTATTGAAGAACGCAAAGATGTCCATGCGAGTGCTGGTCAGCCCTTTCCGTGGCCCTGAACTGTGACAAAACCGAAGCGCGTTACCCCGTAGCGCTGCTCCGCGGGCCGCGGAACATCGTCCACGCCTCCGGCCGCCCAGGGGTGACACCGCGCGATCCGGCGGCTTCCCATCCAGATCCCGCGGACGACGCCATGGATTTGGATGGCCTCCAAAGTGTACGCCGAGCAGCTTGGGTAGTAGCGGCACACCTGGCCGTACAGAGGGGAGATGACCGCGCGGTACGCGCGCAGGATCAGCACGCAGAGATTGCGGGGGAGCAGCCAAAGAAAAACGAGAATCGTTCTCACTCGGGCACCACCGCGCGATCCAGCGCCTCCCGAAGCCCGGCGCTCAGGTCGGGAAAGGTGGCCGAGGCGGCTGGAGGCAGCGCCCGCACGACCACCGAGGTTCCGGCAGGGAGTGCAGGAAGAAAGCCGAATGCGATGGCGCGCAGCCGGCGCTTCACCCGGTTCCGGACGACCGCGTTGCCGACACCACGGCCGACGACGAATCCGAAGCGCACCGGTTCACCGTCGGTGTGGAGCGTGTGCGCCACCAAAAGGGGACCGCCGACACGGCGGCCACGGCGCAGAATCCGGCGGAACTCGTCGGGAGTCTTCACCCGGTTCACACGGGCGAGCACGGACCGTCTTACGCGGAGAGCTCGGTGCGGCCCTTGCGGCGACGGGCCGCGAGGATGGCGCGGCCGGCGCGGGTGCGCATCCGAAGACGGAAGCCGTGCACCTTGGCGCGGCGGCGGTTGTTCGGCTGGAAAGTGCGCTTGCTCATGATCTGTCTCCACGGCCCAGCAGTTCGCCGGGAAAAGGTAGGAAGGAAGTCGCCTCAGGGGCGATAAGTCAACCGGTTAAAACTACGCGTTCCGGCCGGACTGGTCAAACTGTGCACAGCGGCGCGAACTTTATCCACATGGGGATACTGGGTTGATAACGACATGCCGCCTCCAACTAAGGTTAGGAGCGCGGTTTCGCTGGGGGCGACCGCACTCGGCCCAGAGGTCCGCCGTTTTTCACCGGTGGATAACCCTGTGAACAACGTGCAGGAGGATGCAGGGAATCATGGCGGAAGCACCGGACCCGACCCGCGAGCTGTGGGGGTCTGTGCTGTCCACCCTGCTCCGGGACGACCGAGTGACGCCGCAGCTGCAGGGCTTCATCTCGCTGGTCGAGCCCCGCGGGGTCATGGCCGGAACCCTCTACCTCGAGGTCCCCAACGAGCTGACCCGCGGAATGCTGGAGCAGAGAATCCGCGGCCCGCTGCTGAGCGCCATCTCGACCCTCGACACCAGCGCGGACATCTCGAACTTCGCGATCGTCGTGAACCCGGAGATCACGCACGCGATCCTCGACACGCCCGTCGAGATCCAGAGCGAGTCGCCGTACATCCAGCCGAACGTGGTCTCCGCGATCCCGGACTCCGGATCCGGTCCTCGCCGGAACGAGTCGCGCCTGAACCCGAAGTACAGCTTCGACAACTTCGTCATCGGGGGCTCGAACCGGTTCGCGCACGCCGCCGCGGTCGCGGTCGCCGAGGCGCCGGCGAAGGCCTACAACCCGTTGTTCATCTATGGGGAGTCCGGGCTCGGCAAGACGCACCTGCTCCATGCGATCGGCCACTACGCCGAGAGCCTGTACCCCGGCATCCGGGTGCGCTACGTCAGCAGCGAAGAGTTCACGAACGACTTCATCAACTCGATCGCCAACAACCGCGCGTCGGTGTTCCAGTCTCGCTACCGCGAGATCGACATCCTGCTGATCGACGACATCCAGTTCTTGCAGGGCAAGGACTCCACACAGGAGGCCTTCTTCCACACGTTCAACACGCTCCACGATCACAACAAGCAGGTCGTCATCACGAGCGACCTGGCGCCGAAGCAGCTCACCGGCTTCGAGGACCGGATGCGATCCCGCTTCGAGTGGGGCCTGATCACCGACGTGCAGGCGCCGGACCTCGAGACCCGCATCGCGATCCTGCGCAAGAAGGCGCAGAGCGACAAGCTTCAGGTCCCCGACGACATCCTGGAGTTCATGGCGTCGAAGGTGTCGTCGAACATCCGGGAGCTCGAGGGCACCCTGATCCGGGTCACCGCGTTCGCGAACCTCAACCGCACACCGGTCGACATGTCGCTGGTGCAGACGGTGCTGAAGGACATCATCACGCTCGACGACGACAACGTGATCTCGCCGGTCGACATCATCAATCACACGGCGGATTACTTCAAGCTCACGGTCGACGACCTGTACGGCTCTTCCCGCTCACAGGCTGTGGCGACGGCCCGGCAGATCGCGATGTACCTGTGCCGTGAGCTCACCAGCCTGTCGCTGCCGAAGATCGGGCAGCTGTTCGGCAATCGTGATCACACGACGGTCATGTACGCGAACAAGAAGATCAGCGAGCTCATGAAGGAGCGTCGCTCGATCTACAACCAGGTCACCGAGCTCACGAGCCGCATCAAGCAGCACCACCGCTAGAGGACCCCGCACCGGAACCGGTCGAGATCCCGTGCACCGTCCGCGCTCCGAACGCAGAAAACCGACCCGCTTCGTCCGCAACACCCCTAGGTGGAGAAATTCACACTGTGGAGAACTTGTGGAATCTGGTGGATAAGCGGCCCGCTGGCTGTGAGTTCATGGTGAAGGTCTGTGAAACGGCCTGTCGCGCTTGACGAAGCTCTCGCAACTATTCGCTTAACGTCCACACGGCGCCAACAACTTTCACCGTTGTAGTTCCCGCTCGCTGGAACGACGCTAGCGCCTTATCCACAGTTCCCACAGCCGTTAAGACTCTTATCTCTTTTAAGAATTGATAGAGGACGAGACAACTTTCATGACAAATTTCCCCGTCAGCGCCCTGTGCCAGTATTGAACCGGCCATTCCAACGAACGATGGGGTAACGAGCGTGAAGTTCCAGGTCAACCGGGACGTATTCAGCGAGGCCGTCTCCTTCGCGGTGAAGCTCCTCCCGCAGCGGACGACACTGCCGATCCTGAGCGGTGTGCTGATCGAGACGTCCGAGACCGGACTCCGTCTCTCGTCGTTCGACTACGAGGTGTCGGCGCAGACCGAGATCTCCGCCGAAATCGAAGAGGAGGGCCGGATCCTCGTCTCCGGGCGCCTCTTGGCCGACATCGCGAGCCGGCTTCCAGCTGCTCCAGTGGTCTTCAGCACGGATGAGGGTCGGATCACGGTCTCCTGCGGCTCGGCCCGATTCACCCTGCTCAGCATGCCGGTCGAGGAATACCCGACCCTGCCGTCGGTGTCCGGTCGCTCCGGACTCTTGCCGGCCGAGGACTTCTCCACCGCCGTCGCACAGGTCGCGGTGGCGGCATCACGCGACGACGTCACCCCCGTCATCACCGGCGTGCAGCTCGAGATCGCCGAGAACTCGCTCTCGCTCGTCGCCACCGACCGGTACCGGGTCGCGATCCGGCAGATCGACTGGGATGGCGGCACCGAGGGCGGCGACGCGGTGACGGCGCTCGTGCCGGCGCGCACGCTGAGCGAGGTCGGCCGCACCTTCGGCCACAGCGGGACGATCTCGGTGTCGATCTCCACCGGCGATGACCGCGAGCTCATCGCGTTCACGGCCGACAAGAAGACTGTGACCTCGCTGCTCATCAAGGGCAACTTCCCCCCGGTGCGCCGGCTCTTCCCCGAAACCGTCGACAACTACGCCGTCATGAACACGGCCGAGCTCATCGAGGCCACACGTCGCGTATCGCTGGTGCTCGAGCGGGAGGCGGCGCTCCGCTACACGTTCAACCTCGACGGCCTCACTTTGGAGGCCATCGGCTCCGAGCAGGCACAGGCGTCGGAGACCATCGACGCGCTGCTGACCGGCGGGGAGACCGTCGTGTCGCTGAAGCCGCAATTCCTGCTCGACGGGCTCGGCGCAGTCCACTCGGAGTACGTGCGCATCTCATTCACGAAGACCGACAACCCGAACAAGCCGGGTCCGGTGCTCATCACCAGCCAATCGTCGAAGGACCAGCCGGGCGCCGACGACTACCGCTACCTGCTGCAGCCGAACCTGCTGCTGCGCTGAGCGGCACGTCCGGCTCCGCGACACGGAATGCCATACAGAAGGGCACGCTCATGCACCTCGGAATCGTCGGACTCGGCCGGATGGGCGGGAACATGCGCGGGCGGATGCGCGACAAGGGGCTCGAGGTCACCGGCTTCGATCCGAATGCCGACGTCACGGATGTCGCGACGCTCGCCGAGCTGGCGGAGGCGCTGCCGGTTCCGCGCATCGTCTGGGTGATGGTGCCTTCCGGACCGATCACGACCGGGGTGATCACCGATCTCGCCGGCACCCTCTCGGAGGGCGACCTCGTGATCGAGGGTGGGAACTCCAAGTTCACCGACGACGCCACGCACGCCGAGCTGCTCGCGGCGAAGGGCATCCGCTACGTCGATGTCGGGGTCTCCGGCGGAGTTTGGGGCCGTCAGAACGGCTACGGCCTGATGGCCGGCGGCGACGCGGTCGATATCGAGCGGGCCATGCCGATCTTCGACGCCCTGCGCCCGGAGGGCCCGCGGGAAGAAGGATTCGTGCACGCCGGCTCCACCGGCGCCGGGCATTACGCGAAGATGGTGCACAACGGCGTCGAATACGCGATCATGCAGGCCTGGGCCGAGGGCTATGAGCTGCTGAGCGCACGGAACGACATCATTCACGACGTGCCCGGCACCTTCAAGGCATGGCAGCGCGGCACCGTGGTGCGCAGCTGGCTGCTCGAGCTGCTGGTGCGGGCGCTCGAAGAGGACCCCGGTTTCGAGGACATCGCCGGCTATGTCGAGGATTCCGGCGAGGGTCGCTGGGCGGTGCAGGAGGCGATCCAGAACGCCGTGCCGGTGCCGACGATCAGCGCGTCGATCTTCGCGCGCTTCGTGTCGCGGCAGGACGACTCGCCGTCGATGAAGGCGGTCGCGGCGCTTCGCAAGCAATTCGGCGGGCACGCCGTCCGCCCGCCGAGTTAGGAGCGCCCGCCTGGTGCTGGTGCGTCACCTCAGCCTGACGGACTTCCGGAACTACGAGACCGCCGAGGTCGACCTCGGACCCGGGCCGACGCTGTTCGTCGGCAGCAATGGGCAGGGCAAGACCAACCTCGTGGAATCCCTCGGATTCCTCAGCACCCTCGGCTCCCACCGGGTGCCGACCGACAAGGCGATGATCCGGGCGGGGACGGAGAGCGCCATCATCCGCGCCCGCCTTGAGCACGGCGACCGCAGCCTCCTGGTCGAGGCGCAGCTGAACAAGTCGTCGCCGAACCGTGCGCAGGTCAACCGGTCGGCGATCAAGACCCGTGAGCTGCCGCGGTACTTCTCGAGCGTGCTGTTCGCGCCGGAGGATCTCGCGCTGGTGCGCGGTGAGCCGTCCGGGCGGCGGCGGTTCCTCGACGAGCTGCTGGTGCTGCTCTCTCCACGGGTGAGCGGCATCCTGTCCGACTACGACCGCGTGCTGCGGCAGCGCAACACGCTGCTGAAATCCGCGCGCACGTCCGGGGTCGGCGCCGCGCAGCTCGGGACGCTCGACATCTGGGATGAGCGGCTGGTCTCGCTCGGCAGTGAGATCATCCGTGCCCGCGCCCGGCTGGTCGAAGAGCTGTCACCGCACGTCGCGGAGGCGTATCGGACGGTCGCCGGAGCGGAGCACTCAGCGACGCTTGCACCGGTCCTCAGCGTGTTCGGCTCGGATCCGGAGACCGAAACGATCGAGCAGCCCACCACCGAGACGCTCGAGATGCTGGAGCCGGCGTTCCGGGAGGCGCTCGCCGCGAAACGGCGTTCGGAGCTGGAGCGCGGCGTCACCCTGCTCGGTCCGCACCGTGACGACCTGCTGCTCGTTCTGAACGGCCTGCCGGCGCGCGGGTACGCGAGCCACGGGGAATCGTGGTCGTTCGCGCTCGCCCTGAAGCTGGCCTCGGCCCACGTGCTCCGCCGCGATTCGAGCGTCGGCGACCCGGTGCTGATCCTGGACGACGTCTTCGCCGAGCTCGACGAGAATCGCAGGATGCGGCTGAGCGCCGCGGTGCGGGACTTCGAGCAGGTGCTGATCACCGCGGCCGTGCGCGATGATGTACCCGACGAGCTCGCCGCCACGGCGATCTCGATCCGTCAGGGTCAGGTTCTGGAGTCGGGGGTGAAGGCGGATGAGGGCTGAGCTGCAGGATTCGGAGCCGGTCCGCGTCTACTCCCGCTTCCGCCAGGTGTTCGGCAACGCCGCCGACCGCAGCCCCGACGCCCGCAAGCGCGCCGAGCGGAAGCCCGGTGCCACCGTCCCGTTCGGAGGTGGCCGGGACCCCGAGGGGCTGTCGAGCGTTCTGGACTCGCTCACCGGGAACATGGGCTGGACGTCGTCCCTCGCGAAGTCCGATCTGCTCGCATCCTGGGCGACGCTGACCGGCGAGGAGACCGCGGCCCACTCCGTTCCGGCGGGGATCGAGGACGGTGTGCTCATCGTCAAATGCGACTCGACGGCCTGGGCGACGCAGCTCCGGCTGATGCGCGCCGACATCACCACGAAGATCGCCCAGCGGTTCCCGGATGCCGGCATCGAGTCGGTGCGCTTCGAAGGGCCGGGTGTCCCGTCCTGGAAACGCGGCCCCAGAGTGATTCCAGGGCGCGGTCCTCGCGATACTTACGGCTGAGGAGACAAAACAGTCCGCCCGAGCGAAGAAATCGGCTCACAGGGCCCGTTTGCCCGAGTTCGGCGTGTCGTCTTTGGTAGAATTGCAGGGTCGTCCGGCCCGCGATTCGCGCGGTTCTGGTCGGCGCTTCACCCAAGGCCCATCGCCCTGGGGAGAGCTGTGCCGACACGCACGACGCGACAGGAGCCCAATTCCACATGTCTTCGAATCCGACCGACCCCTCTCGACCGGCCGACAACCCGAGGGACAACGGCTACGGTGCGAACCAGATCCAGGTGCTGGAGGGCCTCGAGGCCGTCCGCAAGCGCCCGGGCATGTACATCGGGTCGACCGGTCCGCGCGGACTGCACCACCTCGTCTATGAGATCGTCGACAACTCCGTCGACGAGGCGCTCGCCGGCTACTGCGACACCATTGCGGTGACCATCACCGCGGACGGTGGCGTGCGCGTCATCGACAACGGCCGCGGCATCCCGGTGGACGTCCACCCGGTGGAGAAGAAGTCGACCGTCGAGGTCGTGCTGACCATCCTGCACGCCGGCGGAAAATTCGGCGGCGGCGGATACGCCGTCTCCGGCGGCCTCCACGGCGTCGGCAGCTCCGTCGTGAACGCGCTGTCCGAGAAGCTCGAGGTCGAGGTGCGTCGGCAGGGGTCCGTGTGGCGTCAGCGGTACCACCATGGCGTGCCGGAGGCACCGCTCGAGCAGGGCGAGGCCTCAGACGGCACAGGGACGACCATCACCTTCTGGCCGAATCGCGAGATCTTCGAGACCACCGAGTTCGACTACGAGACGTTGCGCACCCGGTTCCAGCAGATGGCGTTCCTGAACAAGGGGCTCAAGATCGCCCTCACCGACGAGCGCGTGCACGGCGATGAGGAGCAGCTCGACGAGGAGGGGAAGCACCGCTCCGACGAGTTCCTCTATGAGCAGGGCCTCGTCGACTACGTGCAGTACCTCAACTCCGCGAAGAAGGTGGAGGTGATCCACCCGGACATCATCTCCTTCGAGCTCGAGGACACCGAGCGCAAGATCGCGCTCGAGGTCGCGATGCAGTGGACGACCTCGTACAGCGAGAGCGTGCACACCTACGCCAACACGATCAACACCCACGAGGGCGGCACGCACGAGGAGGGGTTCCGCGCTGCACTCACGTCGCTCGTGAACCGGTACGCGCGGGAGAAGGGCATCCTCAAGGAGAAGGACGAGAACCTCTCCGGCGACGATGTGCGCGAGGGGCTCACCGCGGTCATCTCGGTGAAGCTCGGCGAGCCGCAGTTCGAGGGACAGACCAAGACGAAGCTCGGCAACACCGAGGCGAAGTCGTTCGTCCAGAAGGTGACCGGCGACCAGCTCGGCGACTGGTTCGACCGGAACCCGACGCAGGCCCGTGACGTCATCCGCAAGTCCATCCAGGCGGCGTCCGCCCGGATCGCGGCCCGCAAGGCCCGTGAGCAGACTCGGCGGAAGGGCCTGCTGGAGTCGGGTGGCATGCCCGGGAAGCTGAAGGACTGCGCCAGCAAGGACCCGTCGAAGAGCGAGATCTTCCTCGTCGAGGGCGACTCGGCCGGCGGCTCTGCGGTGCAGGGCCGGAACCCGGAGACACAGGCCATCCTGCCGCTGCGTGGCAAGATCCTGAACGTCGAGAAGGCGCGGCTCGACCGGGCGCTCGGCAACAACGAGGTGCAGTCCATGATCACGGCGTTCGGCGCGGGGATCGGGGAGGACTTCGACACCTCGAAGGCCAGGTACCACAAGATCGTGCTGATGGCCGATGCCGATGTCGACGGCCAGCACATCACCACCCTGCTGCTGACGCTGCTGTTCCGCTACATGCGGCCGCTCATCGAGATGGGCTACGTGTACCTCGCGCAGCCGCCGCTGTACAAGCTGAAGTGGACCAACTCGCCCCACGAATACGTCTACAGCGACCGCGAGCGCGACGCACTGCTCGAGGCAGGTCTCGCCGAGGGGAAGCGCATCCCGAAGGACAACGGGATCCAGCGCTACAAGGGCCTCGGCGAGATGGACTACAAGGAACTGTGGGAGACCACGATGGATCCGGACACCCGGACGCTCCTGCAGGTCACCCTCGACGACGCGGCCGTGGCGGACGGCGTGTTCGCCACCCTGATGGGCGAGGACGTGGAATCCCGCCGGACGTTCATCCAGCAGAACGCCAAGGACGTCCGCTTCCTCGACATCTGATTCAGTACCCGTTCCCCGAGCTCGTCGAAGTGAAGGGACCAACCGAAGTACTTGACGCGCGTCGCTTCGACAAGCTCAGGGACCGGACTCGACCGAAACAAGAAGGCACATGGCAGACGAAACCGAAACCGGCGTAGCAGTCCCGGGCGACCGCATCGAGCAGGTCGACCTGCAGCTGGAGATGCAGCGCTCCTACCTCGACTACGCCATGAGCGTCATCGTGGGCCGCGCACTCCCCGAGGTGCGGGACGGCTTGAAGCCCGTGCACCGCCGGGTGATCTACGCGATGTACGACGGTGGCTACCGCCCGGACCGGGCGTTCTCCAAGTGCTCCCGTGTCGTCGGCGATGTGATGGGGCAGTTCCACCCGCACGGGGACTCGGCGATCTACGACGCGCTGGTGCGTCTGGTGCAGCCGTGGAGCCTCCGCTACCCGCTCGCGGCCGGTCAGGGCAACTTCGGCTCGCCGGGCAACGACGGCGCAGCGGCTCCTCGGTACACCGAGACGAAGATGGCGCCGCTGGCCATGGAGATGGTCCGCGACATCGGCGAGGACACCGTCGACTTCCAGGACAACTACGACGGCCGCACCCAGGAGCCGACAGTGCTCCCCAGCCGGTTCCCGAACCTGCTGGTCAACGGCTCCGTCGGGATCGCGGTCGGCATGGCCACCAACATCCCGCCGCACAACCTCCGAGAGGTGGCGGACGCCGCGCTCTGGCATCTCGAGCACCCGGAGGCGCCGCGGGAGGAGCTGCTCGAAGCGATCATGCAGCGGGTGAAGGGCCCCGACTTCCCCACGGGCGCACAGATCCTCGGCGTCAAGGGCATCCACGACGCGTACCGCACGGGGCGCGGATCGATCACGATGCGCGCGGTGGTCAACGTCGAGGAGATCCAGGGCCGCACCTGCCTGGTCGTGACGGAGCTGCCGTACCAGGTGAACCCGGACAACCTCGCGATCAAGATCGCGGACCTCGTCAAGGAGGGCAAGCTCGGCGGCATCGCGGACATCCGCGATGAGACGTCTGGCCGCACCGGGCAGCGTCTGGTCATCGTGCTGAAGCGCGACGCCGTCGCCAAGGTGGTGCTGAACAACCTCTACAAGCACACCCAGCTGCAGGAGAACTTCGGCGCCAACATGCTGGCCATCGTCGACGGCGTGCCCCGCACCCTGGCCATCGACGGGTTCATCACCTACTGGACCGCGCACCAGATCGACGTGATCCAGCGGCGCACCCGGTACCGTCTCGCCGAGGCGGAGGCGCGGGCGCACATCCTCCGCGGCTACCTGAAGGCACTCGACGCGCTCGACGAGGTGATCGCCCTCATCCGGCGCTCGCCGACCGTGGACGAGGCGCGCGGCGGCCTGATCGACCTCCTGGACATCGACGAGCTGCAGGCGAACGCGATCCTCGAGCTGCAGCTGCGCCGGCTGGCGGCCCTCGAACGACAGAAGATCATCGACGAGGCCCTCGCCAAGGAGGCGGAGATCGCCGACTACAAGGACATCCTCGCGAAGCCGGAGCGCCAGCGGTCGATCGTCAGCGACGAGCTCGGCGAGATCGTGGCGAAGTACGGCGACGACCGCCGCACCGAGATCATGTTCGGCTTCGACGGCGACATGAACGTCGAGGACCTGATCCCCGAAGAGGAGATGGTCGTCACGCTCACCCGCGGCGGGTACATCAAGCGCACCCGCAGCGACAACTACCGCAGCCAGCGGCGCGGCGGCAAGGGCGTGCGCGGGGCGCAGCTGCGCGCGGATGACGTCGTGGAGCACTTCTTCGTCACCACGACCCATCACTGGCTGCTCTTCTTCACCAACACCGGGCGGGTGTACCGCGCCAAGACGTACGAGATCCAGGAGGCGGGCCGGGACGCGAAGGGCCAGCACGTCGCCAACCTGCTGGCGCTGCAGCCCGGCGAGTCCATCGCGCAGGTGCTGGACATCCGTGACTACAGCGTCTCCAGGTATCTCGCCCTCGCGACCCGCAAGGGCCTGGTCAAGAAGACCGCGCTCACCGAGTACGACACGAATCGCGCCGGCGGCATCATCGCCATCAACGTGCGCGAGGGTGATGAGCTGGTCTCCGCGATGCTCGTCGACGAGGACTCCGACGTGCTGCTCGTCTCGCGGAAGGGGATGTCGATCCGCTTCACCGCGTCGGATGAGGCGCTGCGTCCGATGGGACGGTCGACGTCCGGTGTCATCGGCATGCACTTCCGCGGTGAGGATGAGCTGCTGTCCGCATCCGTGGTGTCCGACCCCTCGGCGGGCTCAGGGCAGGCGAACGACTCATTCGTGTTCGTTGTGACCGAGGGCGGCTACGCAAAGCGCACCGCAGTGGACCAGTACCGGCTGCAGAACCGCGGCGGCCTGGGCATCAAGGTGGCGAAGCTCGACGAATCACGCGGCGACCTCGCCGGCGCGATGATCGTGGGCGCCGAAGATGAGGTGCTCGTGGTCCTTGCCGGCGGTAAGGTGGTGCGATCCGCTGTTGCGGAGGTGCCGGCGAAGGGCCGGGACACCATGGGGGTGGTCTTCGCGCGATTCGCCGACGACGACAGAATCATCGCGGTTGCACGCAACTCTGAACGTAATCTAGATGCTCAGTCACCACTCGGTGACGACGTCGAGAGTGCGCCAGATCTGGCGGGGGACCTCGGAAAGGACGAGTCCACGGATGAGTAGCGTCGCCGAGAGGCTTCAGCGCAAGACGACCAAGTCGCCGTCTGCGAAGCAGGTGCGCCTGAAGCTCGTGTACATCGATTTCTGGTCGGCGTTGAAGCTGTCCTTCCTCGTCTCACTCTGCTTCGGCATCGCGCTCGTGGTGTCGACCTTCCTCATCTGGGTGATCCTGAACTCGACATCCGTGTTCGCGCAGCTCGATGCGATGCTGACCGACATCATCGGCAACGACTTCAGTCTCACCGACACCATCGGGCTGCCGCAGGTGATGATGTTCGCGCTCATCGTGGCCCTGCTGAACGTGGTGAGCGTCACCGTGCTCGGCGCGGTCATCTCCATGCTCTACAACCTCAGTGTGCGGCTCACCGGCGGGCTCCTGGTCGGGTTCACCAACACCTGATCGGGCACGGATCGATTCGGGAAATCCGCGACGTTACGGTACTCTCGAATGCGGTCCAGGGGGCTATAGCTCAGGCGGTTAGAGCGCTTCGCTGATAACGAAGAGGTCCGAGGTTCAAGTCCTCGTAGCCCCACGCAGTACACCCGGTCGCTGAGCGAAGCTCAGGGACCGAAGTCAGTCCCGGGGCCTTAGCTCAGTTGGTAGAGCGCCTGCTTTGCAAGCAGGATGTCAGGAGTTCGAATCTCCTAGGCTCCACGAAAAAGGGCGCCCCTCGGGGCGCCCTTCGTCGTTGGGGAGACTTCAGATGTTCGACGCCGGTGCGTTCGACTCCGGCTCGATCGAGAGGTCCTCGTCGAGGGCCTCGGGCTCGTCTTCGATCCACAGGTCGTCGTCGGCGCGGAGGGTCTGCCACACCGCGTAGACGAGTCCGGCGAGCGCGACCACGCCAAGGCCGATCAGGATGTAGCGGCCGATGCCTGGGCTCTTCGGAGCCGGCTTCACCTCGACCAGGCCAGCTTTCTGCGCCAGCAGGGTGGCCTTGGAGGTGCCCTCCGTCTTGATCTTCTTGCCGAATTCCGCAGCCTTGCCCACCCCCTCGGCGATCTTCTTCTTCGCGGATTCGCTGGCGAGCGCCGTTGCGGCGACTCCGCCCGCGAGTAGCGGCTTCATGGTGTTCGTCATTGTGTCCCTGACTTTCGGAGTGACTTCTTCTCGAGTGAACGCGCCGAGCTGGAGCCCGGCGTCCTTGACGATCGCGGCGGCATGCTCGAGCACCGCCTTCTGCTCCTCCAGGAGCGTCTGCATGTTCTCCTTGCTGGCCTGGTCGCGCTCCTTGAGCCCGACGGCGCTGCGGTTGTCCTTGAGGACCCCTCGCATGTTGGCGCGGCGCTTGCGTTCCGATCCCATCGATCCTCCTCAGACAGGGCAGTGCGGTCGATCGGCCATTGACATCAGGCGGCCCCGGAGAGGTCGCGCCTTCCCCCTAGGCAATCGCTTCACCCTGAATGATGCCTGACAGCTGACGTGATGCGCTATGCGAGAATTCTTGAATGCCAACGCACACCGCGACCGCGACCCTCCACACCTCCGTCGGCGACATCCGAGTTCTCCTGTACGGCGACCACGCACCGAAGACCGTGCGGAACTTCGTCGGGCTGGCGACCGGCGCGATCGAGTGGACGCATCCGAAGAGCGGGCAGAAGTCGAACGAGCCGCTGTACAACGGCGTGATCTTCCACCGCATCATCAAGGACTTCATGCTGCAGGGCGGGGACCCGCTCGGACAGGGTGTCGGTGGTCCCGGCTACCAGTTCGACGACGAGATCCACCCGGAGTTGAACTTCTCGGAGCCGTACGTGCTGGCGATGGCGAACGCCGGCCGCGACCGGATCACGGGCGGCGGCACGAACGGCTCGCAGTTCTTCATCACCACCGTTCCGACGCCCTGGCTGCAGGGCAAGCACACGATCTTCGGCGTCGTCGCTGATGAGGATTCGAAGCGGGTGGTCGACGCCATCGAGGCGGTGCCGACCGATGGACGCGACAAGCCGCTGGAGGACGTCGTCATCTCGAGCGTCACGATCACGGAGAACTAGCCCCAGCGGTGAGCGATCCAGCGTCGACGCCCGGGGCGAGCGTCTGCTATCGCCACCCTGACCGCGAGACCTGGGTTCTCTGCCAGCGCTGCGGACGCCCGATCTGCGGTGAATGCCAGACCACCGCGCCGGTCGGGGTGCATTGCCCCGAGTGCGTCCGGGAGGCGCGGCAGTCGGCACCACGGACCAAGTCCCGGCTGCTCACGACCCTCCGGGCTCCGGGGGATCGGCCGATCGTCACCTATGCCCTGGTCCTGGCCAGCGTGGCGGTGTTCGCCGTGATGTTCCTCACCGGCGGGGCCAACGGACTCGTCGGTCGCTACCTGATCTACTTCCCGCCACTGACGCTGGTCGAGCCGTGGCGGGTCTTCACGTCGATGTTCGCGCACGCGAACTTCTTCCACATCCTCTTCAACATGTACGCGCTGTACCTGTTCGGCACCCAGTTGGAGTATCTGCTCGGCAGAGGGCGGTTCCTGGCCCTGTACTTCCTGTCCGGCATCGGCGGTGCAGCGGCCGTGATGGTGCTGTCACCCGCGACGCCGGTGCTCGGCGCTTCGGGGGCGATTTTCGGCCTCTTCAGCGCGTACTTCGTGATCAGTCGCCGGCTCGGCAGCAACGCCACCCAGCTGCTGATCGTGATCGGACTGAACTTCGCCTTGGGGTTCCTCCTGCCGGGCATCTCCTGGCAGGCGCACCTCGGCGGCGCGGTCGCGGGGGCGCTCGTTGCGCTCGTGCTCGTGTCCACCCGCCGGCCATCGCAGCAGCCTGCCCAGTTGATCGGATTGATCGGCGTCGGGATCGTGCTGGTTGCGGTGTTGCTGTCGCGATATTTCGTCAGCTACTGAGCTGCCGCCCTGGCCACGGCGGGAAAGTTATCCACAGGCGATCCACAGTGGGGATAATTACAGGGCTGTGATTTGTACCCCGGATCGGTCGTTTGTGCCGGTCGTCAGCGCCACCGCGTGGTCATCAGGAAGCCGATGAACATGATGCCGAAGCCGACGAGGATGTTCCACGTGCCGAGCGCGGGGATGGGGTACTGGCTCTGGCTGAGGTAGAACACGATGATCCAGACCAGGCCGATCAGCATGAATCCGAACATGACCGGCTTGAACCACACCGGGTTGGGTGCGACTTCGCCCGAGCCCTGGGTCGCCGGGCGGTCAGAGGATGAGCCAGCAGAGGTTCTCGCCATGCGGCTCAGTGTAGCCTGACCGCCTTGCGGGGGGCCGAGACGCCTCCCTGGCGGGCACCGCGATCCGTCCTATGATCGCTGGTGTGACCGACCCGCAGGACGCGCCCGGCGAGGAGGCCGGGAGCCCGCACAGCAGGGTCCGGCGCAGACGCATCAGCATCGTGGGGGTCCTGGGCGAGCTGCTCGTCACAGCAGGCGTGCTGGTGCTCCTCTTCCTCGGCTGGCAGCTGTGGTTCAACGACATCGTGGTCGGCGCCCAGCAGCAGACCGCGGCGGACCGGCTCGCCGATCAGTGGCAGCAGCAGCACCAGGAAGTGCCTGTGGGCGCCACGGCCACCCCCGCCTCCGACGTGGTGCGCCCGTCGGATGAGGAGCCGGTGGTCGCTGCCGTCCCCGGACGCGGCGCGGCATTCGCCACGCTGATGATTCCCCGCTTCGGCGAGGACTACGCGCGCGTGATCGGCGAGGGTGTCGGGAACTCCGTGCTGAACAGCACCAGCCTGGGAATCGGCCACTACACCGGCACGCAGATGCCCGGAGAGGTCGGCAACTTCGCCGTCGCGGCACACCGGAAGGCGTACGGGGGAGCGTTCGAGCACCTCAACTCGCTGCGCGTGGGCGACAGCATCTTCATCGAGACCGCAGACGGCTGGTACGAGTACGCCTACCGCAGCACCGAGTACGTCCCGCCCACGGGGGTCGATGTGCTGGCACCCGTGCCGCAGCACGCGGACGCGCAGCCGGGTGATCGCGTCCTCACCCTCACCACCTGCCATCCGCTCTTCTCCACCGCGGAGCGCCTCATCGCGTATGCCACCTTCGAGGCCTGGTACCCGCGCGAGGGCGGGGCGCCGGCGGACATCGCCGAGACCGTGCGAGCCGGAGAGGGGTGACGGTGTACGCAGCGCTCTGGCATGTGCTTCCCGGCCCCTGGTGGGTGCGGATGCTGCTCGTGCTGCTGCTCATCGCGGTGGTGCTCACCGCGCTCGCAACATGGGTCTTCCCCTGGGTGAACGAGCTCGTCGCGCCGGCGGACGTTACGGTAGATCCGTGACCCGCGTTCTCGTCCTCGACAACTACGACAGCTTCGTCTACACCCTGAACGGCTATCTGCTGCAGCTGGGTGCCGAGACGGAGGTGCTGCGGAACGACGCGTTCTCCGAGACCGAGACGTACGAAAAGGTGCGGCAGTACGACGCCGTGCTCATCTCACCCGGGCCCGGCACCCCCGCGCACGCCGGTGTCTCCATTCCCGTCGTGAAGGCGGCGATCGCCTCCAACACGCCGCTGCTCGGCGTCTGCCTCGGCCACCAGGCGATCGCGGAGGCGCTCGGAGCGACCGTCACGCACGCGGAGGAGCTCATGCACGGGAAGACCTCGCTCATCACCCACGACGACAGCCCCTTCTACGACGGGGTTCCGCAGCCGTTCACCGCGACGCGGTACCACTCGCTCGCGGTCGTCGACGGCACGCTGCCCCCAGAGCTCGCGGTCACCTCCCGCACGACCGGCGGCGTGATCATGGGGCTCCAGCACTCGAGCTCGCCGGTGTCGGGAGTGCAGTTCCACCCGGAGTCGGTGCTGACCGAGGGCGGCTACCGGATGCTCGGCAACTGGCTGGCCGGCAGCGGCCTGCCGGAGGCCGCAGAGCGTGCCAAGGATCTGACACCGCTGGTCAAGCTCAGCTGAGAGCTTCCCGTCCGAGCGGCCGGCCACCCGCGTCAGCCGGTGCAGATCTCGATCGTGATTCCCGAGTTCTGCGGGTGGTCGCCGGGGGTCAGCGACTGCCAGTTGACCACGCCGCCGGCGCAGCCGTTGTTCGCCGCCACGTCCACGCGCAGCTGCGCCTCACTGAGGAGCGCGCCCGCCTCTTCGGACGGCTTCCCGCGCACGTCCGGCACCGTCACCAGACCGGTGCTCACCACCAGGTCGACGCGCGTGGCCTCGGGCAGCTGACCACTCGCGATCTTCACGTCGACCGGACGGATCTCGAGCACGACGCCCTTCTCGGCCGTCGGCGAATTCTGGGTGTAGGTGGCGCCCGGCACGAGTCCGACCTCTTCGAGGGCGGCGCGGGCATCCGCCTCAGACCGACCGTTGACACTCGGCACCTGGACCTGCTGCGGCCCGGTGGAGACCCAGACGCGGATCTCCTGCCCGGGCGTCACCCGGACGTCCTCGGCCGGAGGATCGGTGCGCACCACCAGGTCGACGGGCACCGTGGCACTCGCTTCGGAGAACCGCTGCGGCTCCAGGTTCTGCTCGATGAGCAGCGCTTCCGCTTCCTCCCACGTCATGCCGGTGACATCCGGCACGGGGATGGAGTTCGCCAGTTCGACCTGCGGCTTCGGCAGGGTGAGCACCCAGATGAGCACAGCGGCGAGGATGACGGCCAGCATGGTGATGCCTGCCCAGATCCACGCCACCGGCGGCCTGGTCTGGGTGCGGACCATGGGGTCGTCTTCGTCGACCGTCAACTGCCGGTGGACGGCTTCCTTCGCCGCAGTCGCGGTCGGTGCGAGCCCGAACAGCGTGTTGGTGTCGAAGCCCGGGGCCACCGGGGGCTCGTCGGCGGGACGCAACGGGGTGACGCCAAGCGCCGCCTTCTCCAGGTCTTCGCGGAACTCGGCCGCTGACTGGTAGCGCTCGCCGCGGTCCTTCCGAAGTGCGTGCAGCACGACGAAATCCATCGACGGCGGCACACCCGGGTGGTATCTGCTGGGGGGCGGCGCCGGTTCGCTCAGGTGCTTGTAGGCAACGGCCACCGGGCTGTTGCCCCGGAAGGGCGGCCGGCCGGTGAGCAGCTCGAAGAGCACCACCCCGGCGGAGTACAGGTCGGTGCGGGCGTCGACCGACTCGCCCCGCGCCTGCTCGGGGGAGAAGTATTGCGCGGTGCCGAGGATCGCGGTGGTCTGCGCGACCGTGGCCGCGGACTCCGAGATCGCGCGGGCGATGCCGAAGTCCATCACTTTCACCTGGCCGGCCGGGGTGATCATGATGTTCCCCGGCTTGATGTCGCGGTGCACGACGCCCGCGCGATGCGAGTACTCCAGGGCGGTCAGCACGCTGCTGATGATGCGAGCAGCCTCCTTGGGGGCGAACGGCTCCTCGGCGAGGATGTCCTTGAGCATCCGCC
Organism: Lysobacter korlensis; assembly: GCF_042434515.1. NCBI lineage: Bacteria > Pseudomonadati > Pseudomonadota > Gammaproteobacteria > Lysobacterales > Lysobacteraceae > Lysobacter > Lysobacter korlensis. Next base: position 353,039 of record NZ_JBHLTG010000005.1, on the reverse strand, counting down.
CGTCGACGTGCTCCATCACGATGAAGGGGACGAGGTGTTCATCGCCGTGCTCGTCGCGGACCGTCTCCTCGCCGGCGTCGAAGACGCGCACGATCGTCGGGTGCGCCATCTTCGCGGCCGCCTGCGCCTCTTGCCGGAAGCGGGTGCGGAACACCGGGTCGGTTGCGAGGGTCGGCTTCAGCAGCTTGATCGCCACCCGGCGGCCGAGGCGTGTGTCGGTGCCGACGTGCACGTCGGCCATCCCGCCACGGCCGATCAGCGGGCCGATCTCATACCGTCCGGCGAGCGTGCGGATCGTCTGGATCGCGCTGTCCGTCACTGCTCGCCTCCTCTCCCCCGTCGCGTAGTCAGTGTAGTTGTGAGCGAGGCTCGGTTCGTGTCACTCGGCCGGTTCTTCCTCCGCCGGCGGCTCTTCCGCAGGCGGTTCTTCCTCCGCAGGTGGCACCTCGCTGTTGATGACGGCATCGCCCGAGCGCTCGGACTCGAGCTGGCTGCAATTGGCGACGTACGAGATGACCGTCTGGCCTCCCTCCGCAGGAAGCTGAATGGTCATGTTCGTCGCGCCGGGGTTCACGGGATTCGATCGGCTCGGGTTCGTCGCATTCCCGATGTTGAACGTGTATCCGGTCAGGGGGAAGCCGTTCGGGCACCGGTTGTAGGCGGACCAGCTGATCTGGACCGTGGCACCGGCCGCCTGTACTCCGCTCGGGACACCGACCGCACTCGGAGCGGGCGGCGTCGGTGGCGGTTCCACGGCGCCGTAGAACCGGCCCGTGATCTCGGTTCCCGGCGCCACATTGCCCGTCGGGTTCACATCGTAGATTCGCCCGACGCCGGATGCGTCCGGAGCAGCGCCTTCTTCCACAGTGTTCGCAACGAGTCCAAGGTCGGCGATCGCGTCCTGGAATTCGGCTTCCGTCATTCCGATGAAGTCGTCTTCGCTGATGACGATCGGTTCCACAGTCGGCTCAGGCTCTGGCGACTCCGATGTCGGCACGGCACTGGTCGGTGGGCGACTGCTGCTGGTGGGAGCCGCCGGCGTGTCCCCGGGCTGGGCGACCAGGGCGATGATGCCGCCGATGATCAGGATCGCGAGCAGGGCGATGAGGGCGATGAGCGGCCAGGTCCACGGGCTGCGCTTCCGCTCCTCCGTCTCCGTCACGGCGGTGTCGGTCGGCTCACCTGCCCCGGGAACCGCGGTCGTCAGCACGCGCGTTGCGCCCGTCATCCCGGCGGAGGTCGCGATCGGCTGGGTGAACGCGCCGAACCCGGCGATCGCAGGCACGGCTGCCGCCGCACCGGAGACGTCGCCGCGGCGGAGCGCCTGTGCCGCGCGGGCCAGGTGCGCGGCGGAACCGGGGCGATCCTCTGGACGCTTGGCGATGCACGACATCACCAGGTTCCGCACGGGCTCCGCGACACTTCCCGGCAGGTCGGCCGGCGTCTCGTTGATCTGCGCCATCGCGATGGCCACCTGCGACTCGCCCGTGAACGGGCGGCGGCCGGCGAGCGCCTCGTAGGCGACGATGCCCAGGGAGTAGATGTCGGTGCTGGGGGACGCCGGGTGACCGCTCGCCTGCTCCGGCGAGAGGTACTGCACGGTGCCCATCACCTGGCCGGTGGCGGTGAGCGGCACCTGGTCCGCGATGCGGGCGATGCCGAAGTCGGTGATCTTCACCCGTCCCTCGGGTGTGATCAACAGGTTGCCGGGCTTGATGTCGCGGTGCACCAAGCCGGCCGCGTGGGCGGCGTGCAGGGCGGACGCGGTCTGGGCGACGATGTCGAGCACCCGGTCGGTCGACAGCACGCGCTCGCGTTCCAGGATGGCCGAGAGGGCCTCACCGGGAACCAGCTCCATGACGAGGAAGGCGCTGCCGTCCTCCTCCCCGTAGTCGAAGACGTTGGCGATCCCCTCGTGGTTGACCAGGGCGGCGTGCCGAGCCTCGGCGCGGAACCGCTCGAGGAAGCCGGGGTCGCCGAGGTACTCGTCCTTCAAAATCTTGATGGCGACGGTGCGTCCGATGATGGCGTCGGTGGCCTGCCAGACCTCACCCATGCCGCCGATGGCGATGCGGTTCGCCAGCTGGTACCTGCCCCCGAAGGTGAGGCCGCTCGTGGGTCTCATCTGCTCAGCACCGCCTCAATGACCTTCTTCGCGATGGGCGCGGCGATCTGGTTGCCGAAGGCATCCTGACCACGTCCGCCCCCGTTCTCCACAACGACCGCCACCGCCACCTGTGGGTCGTTCGCGGGGGCGAATCCTGTGAACCACAGCGTGTATGGCTCACCCTCCCCGTTCTCCGCAGTCCCCGTCTTACCCGCCACGTCGACTCCATCAATTCTGGCATTACTGGCCGCCCCGTCCGCGACGTTGTCGACCATCAATCGGGTAACGGTCTCCGCGGTCTCGCGGCTGATCGGCTCGCTGTACACGGTGGGCTCGAACCCGCGCTCCACGCTGAGATCAGGGGCGATGATCTCCTCGACCACCGTCGGCTGCATCAGGGTGCCTCCGTTGGCGACGGCGGCGGAGAGCATCGCGATCTGCAGCGGAGTGACCCGCACGCTGGCCTGTCCGAAGGACGACAGCATCAGCTCCGCCTCACTCTCGGGCGTCGGGTACTGGCTGGGCGTCGACGACATCGGCACCTCGATGGAGTCGCCGAATCCGAATCGCTCGGCGTACTCGGCGATCGTGTCCGCGCCGAGCTCCTGCCCGAACTGCGCGAACGGGATGTTGCAGCTGAGCCGCAGTGCGGTGGCGAGGGTCGCCTCCTCACCCGGACCGCACGGGGCGCCGCCGGCGTTGGTGATCACCGCGCTGCTCTGCGGCAGCTGGAGCTCCGTGGGATTCGGCACCGCGCTGTCCTCCTCCAGCTTCCCGCTGTCGATCGCGGCGGCGGTCATCAGCACCTTGAACACCGAGCCGGGCACATACAGGTCGCCGGCGATCGCGCGGTTGGCGAGCGGGCTGCCGTCGGCCTCGAGCAGCTGCTTGTAGTTCTCGATCACCTTCGGGATGTCGTGGCCCGCGAGCAGGTTGGGGTCGTAGCTCGGCTTCGACACCATGGCGAGGACCGCGCCGGTCTTCGGGTCGATCGCGACGATGGAGCCGGACTGATCGCCGAGCGCGTCCCACGCCGCCTGCTGGATCTGCGGATCGATGGTCAGCTCCACCGAGGCGCCCTTCGGCTCCTGCCCGGTGAAGATCGCCGTCACCTGGTCGAGGAACTGCTCGTTTGCGCTGCCGCTGAGGAAGTCGTTGAGCTCACCCTCGACGCCCGCGGTGCCCTGGTTCAGGGTGAAATATCCGGTGACCGGCGCGTACAGCTCGCCGTTCGTGTACTCGCGCAGGAACTTGTACTGATCGTCGACCGGCACGGACCGGGCGACGGCCTCCCCGTCGACCAGGATCTGGCCGCGCCGGGCGGAGTAGCTGTCGTACAGCGTGCGGACGTTACGTCCGTCGGACTTGAGCGAGTCGACCTGGAACACCTGGATCACGCTCGTGGAGACGAAGAGGCTCACGAACATCAGCAGCACGACGATGCCGACGCGGCGCAGTTCCTTGTTCATCGGTCCCCACCCCCTCTCGGTTCACCGCGGACAGTGTCGGACAGTCGCAGCAGCAGCGCCACGATGATCCAGTTCGCGACGAGCGAGGATCCGCCCGCAGCGAGGAACGGGGTGGTGAGACCGGTGAGCGGGATGACCCGGGTCACGCCGCCGATGACCACGAAGACCTGCAGCGCCAGCACGAACGAGAGACCGACCCCCAGCAGCCGGCCGAAGTCGTCCTGGCCGGCGAAGCCGATCCGGAAGCCGCGCGAGATGAACAGCAGGTAGAGCGCGAGGATTGCGAAGACGCCGACGAGCCCCAGCTCCTCGCCCAGCGACGGGATGATGTAGTCGCTCTCCGCCAGCGGTACGATGTCGGGCCGGCCGAGACCGAGACCGGTGCCGATGAGCTCACCGTTCGCGAACCCGAAGAGCCCCTGCACCAGCTGGTAACTGCCGCCGCCCTGTTCGTAGAGGGCGGCGTCGAACGGGTTCAGCCAGGAGTTGACGCGACCCTGCACGTAGCCGAGGGTGTTCGCCGCGATGAGCGCGCCGCCGAAGAAGAGGGTGAGGCCGAGCACGATCCAGCTGCCGCGGCCGGTCGCGACGTAGATCATCACCAGGAAGAGGCCGAAGTACAGCAAGGACGTGCCGAGGTCCCGCTGGAAGATCAGCACCGCCATCGCAACTGCCCAGATGACGAGGATGGGGCCCAGGTCGCGGCCGCGCGGGAAGCGCATCCAGAGGAACTTCTTGCCCATCATGGACAGCGATTCGCGTGCCGTCATCAGGTACCCGGCGAAGAACACGGCGAGTGCGATCTTGGCCAGCTCGCCCGGCTGGAATGAGAACGGTCCGATCGCCACCCACAGCCGGGCGCCGTTGATGGTCTGGCCGATGCCGGGCAGCATCGGCAGGAGCAGCAGCACGATGGCCGTGAACATCGCGATGTAGCGGTATCGCGCGAGCACCCGGTGGTTGCGGATCAGCGCGAGCACCGCGATGGCGAGCACCATCGCGATGATGGTCCACACGATCTGCCGCACGCCGAAGCCGCCCCAGCCGGTGGTGTCCTCGGCGATGTCCAGCCGGTGGATCATCGCGATGCCGAGCCCGTTGAGGGTCAGGCCGATGGGCAGCAGGAATGGGTCGGCGTCGCGGGCGGACACGCGGAGCGCCACGTGCGCGACGAGCGCCAGAACGCAGGGGATCGCGGCGAGCGTGATCATCCCGTTGTCGAGGCTGCCGATCGCGCCGAGCTGCACCAGCACGATCGCGCCGAGGCTGATGGCGATCGCAACGAGCAGGAGCACCAGCTCGAGGTTCCGCAGCCGGGCGGGCTCGCGCAGCCGCACGCGGATCTTCTCCTGCACGGTCTGCTTGCCCCCGATGGGCGCGGTGTTGCCGCGAGGCGTCGTCCTGGCGTCAGTCATTCGCGGTCGCCCCCAATCGCTCGACGATGCTGCGGGCCTCTTCGAGATCGTCCGCACTGATGGTCGCTTCGACACTCTCGCGCGTGAAGGTCGGGAGATCGTCGAGACGGATGTCGGTGCGCTCGTACACGCTCGACAGCGGGATGGGGCCGATGCCCTGCTGCACCCCCTGGAAGATGGCGACCTGTCCGCCATCCGCGCCCACGTAATACAGCGACTGCGTCCACTGGTATGCCAGCACGACGATGGCGATCACGGCCAGGGCGGCGAGCACGATCACCGTGAGCCAGGTGATCCTCCGGCGGCGCGCGCGACGCCGGTCCTCCGCGATGAGCTCCTGCAGGTACTCGTCGGACTCGGGCTCGAAGTGGCTGTCCTCGACCGTCGTCTTCAGCGGGTGCAGCAGCAGCGTGGGCAGGCGCACGGCGCGGCGAGCGGGCTCCGGCTCGAAGCTCAGCGGTGCGGCGGCGGACCCGACCAGGCCGACAGCCGTGTCGGGGGTGTCGCGGCTCTCGTCGATGTCGAGGAGGATCACGGTGACGTTGTCGGGCGCACCCGCGTCGAGGCTCTCCTTGACCAGCTGCCGGGCTGCCTCATCCGCGTCCGGACAGTTGGTCATCACGTTCAGGATCTTGTCCTCGGACACGTAGCTGCTGAGGCCGTCGGAGCAGAGCAGCCAGCGGTCCCCGGCACGGGTGTCGAGGATCGACGTGTCGATCTCGGGCGCGGCGTCGACATCACCGAGCACCCGCATGAGCACGCTTCGGCGTGGGTGCACCGCCGCCTCTTCCGGCGTGATGCGTCCACTGTCGACGAGGCGCTGCACGAAGGTGTGGTCGGCGGTGATCTGGCTCAGCTCGCCGTCGCGGAGCAGGTAGACGCGGGAGTCGCCGATGTGGGCGATGGCGACCTGGTCGCCGACCCGCACCAGACCGCTGACCGTGGTGCCCATCCCGGTGAGCTCGGGGTGCTCGAACACCGTCTCGGCCAGCAGCGAGTTCGCGGCGATCAGCGCGGACTGCAGTGCGAACTCCGCGTCCGCGGCGGAGGCGTACTGTTCATCGATCTCCGCGATCCGGGTGGTGGCGATGGCGGAGGCGACGTCACCGCCGGCGTGACCGCCCATGCCGTCGGCCACGACGAAGAGGTGGTGTCCCGCGTAGCCGGAGTCGTCGTTCTTCGATCGGACCTTGCCGACGTGCGAGACAGCGGCGCTCGTGCTCGCCATGCGCTACCGCCGCAACTCGAAGCTCGTCGTGCCGATCTTGACGGGAGTGTTCAGGGGGACCTCGACCGGCACGGTGACGCGCTGTCCGTCGAGGAAGGTTCCGTTCGTGGAATCCAGGTCCTGGATCACCCACCGGTCGTTCCACAGCATCAGCTTCGCGTGATGCGTGGACGTGTAGTCGTCACGGATGACGAGCCCCGACTCGCTGGACCGGCCGATGGTCAGCTGCTCGGTCGGCAGCTCGACCTCCAGGCCCTCCTTCGGCCCGCCGGTGATCACGAGCCGGCTGGCGCGCACCGGCGCGCCGTTGCTGAGCGGCGGGGGAGGTGTGGACGGGGACCGGCGCTGAGCGGCCAGCCGCTCCGTGACGGTGGCCTGCGGCGGAACGGGTGTGGGTGCGGGGCCCGCGACCGGCGCCGGAGCGGCGCTTCCGGCTTCCAGGTCGCGGCGCGCGCGGTTGCCGAACAGGTCCGACCGGAGCGCATAGACGATGGAGAACACGAAGATCCAGAGCAGCGCCAGAAACCCGAGGCGCAGCAGCAGCAGGGTCAGTTCATCCATTCAGCGCGCCCTGTCCTCACGGCGTGGATCGGCGAACTGGTCGACGTCGGCGGACTGGGCGAGCACTCGGAACACGATACGCGTTCGGCCGATGTCGATGACGGAGTCCGGCGGGAGTGGCGCCTTCGACACGGGGGAACCGTTGAGCTTCGATCCGTTGGTGGAGCCGAGGTCGTTGACCTGCGCGCGCTCGCCGTCCCATAGAACCTCGACGTGCCGGCGGGACGTGCCCGTGTCATTGAGGGTGATGTCGGCATCGCTGCCGCGGCCGATCACGGTGCGGCCAGCATGCAGCGGGTACCGCTTACCGTCGATGTCGAGCACTGCGACCCAGTTGACTCGGCCCTGAACGTTCGCGGAGTCGATCTCGAACATGCCCTGGGCGAGCGACTCGTCCTCTTTGAGACGGATGCTGATCCCACCCGCGAAGGAATAGTGCTGCGCCGTGGCGTGGCGCTGCACCAGCTGGGTGAACTCGTCGATCAGCGCGGGGCCGAGCTGCGACATCCGCTCGTAGTCGCGCGGGCTGAGCCGCACCACGAACTTGTTCGGCACCAGGATGCGGTCTCGTGCGACCACCGCCGCGCGCGTGTCGAGCTCCCGGCGCAGTGCGCTCGTCACCTCGAGTGGCTGAAGCCCGCTCTTGAACGTCTTGGCGAATGCCCCGTTCACCACGCGCTCGAGACCTTGCTCGAAACTGTCCAGTAGCCCCACGGTGTCCCTTTCCCGGCCGTCGGCCCTGCGCACATGCTACTGGGACCGGCCTGAAGGAACGTGGAGCGCGGGCTGTGGGAGCGGCGGCGAAACCGGCCACGGTCGGCCGCCCGGGCCCGTCCGCGGTGCTTGGGCGGCTGTGATAATCTCACTGGGTTGGCCGCTCAGGCGGCCTCCTGCGCGAGTGGCGGAATTGGCAGACGCGCTGGCTTCAGGTGCCAGTGCCCGCAAGGGCGTGGGGGTTCAAGTCCCCCCTCGCGCACAACACAACATGGTGTTCGTGAATCTGCGCGAACCCGGATCGTAGAACTGGATACGTCGAGGCTTCGGCGGCTCTTGGAACGCCTGATGGTGGCGAGAGCGCCGACGCGGCCTGCGATCTTCATCTCGTAGGGCGCGTATGACGCCGTCTCCAGCCTGCTCAGCCGATTTCGGGCATGGCGAAGCGCCGGAAGTGCTGCTGTTGGGAAATTGCGCCCTGGGGATTCTAGGTTCGCGCCGGGTGTCGGTGGGACCGGCCGTCCTGCGGTGCCCGCTTCATCGCGAGCCGTTGCTTCGGACTGCGGCGTGGCGCACGGGTGGCGCGCTCGGGCGATTTCGGGTCACGAGGGCCGCCGAGGCGATCGATAAAGGTCTTCAGCTTGCGGACGTTACCGGAGATGGTTGCGAGTGTGGCCATCAGCGCCGCCGTCTACCACGACCCGTTACTTCACGGTCATAGCGCCGAGGCTCGAGCACAACGTGAGATGATCAGCCGCGCCTCGGCGACAGCGTGGCCGGGCGCGTCGACGGAAAGCTCCTTCGGCCCGGCCTCCCACTACTACCCCGCTCGTTGCGCTGGACTATCTTTCCGCCGTAGGCCACATACGAGGGCGCGAATGTCGTTGCGAAGATGGATCAGCCGCGGGATCCGCCACTACCGTGACTTCATCGGGTCGTTCAGGGGTGCCAGCGAGAACAGATCCACTCCCCCCAACTCGCCGGCCTGTGCCGACCAACTCAATGAGAGGCCGGGAAACGCATGGGACTCTTCGGCGTATTAGCTTGTGGTTAGGCCGTGTGCTTTTATCCCTTGTCCCGGCGAGCCAGGCCGGCCAGTTCAGAGATGTTGAAGGCCCTCCGGGTCGGGGGATCAGGTGCGATGCAATCAGTTCCGGTTCAGCCCGTGGCGGCGCGTGCCGAGGGCTTCCTTGAAGTGGCTCTCGGCCAGCTCAATATCGCGCTTCGGCGTTGCCGGGTCGAAGACCCGGAGTAGCGAGAAGCGGAAGTTCGAAGGGTCGAGACCACGGAGCTCGACGTTGCCGCCATGCCCGTTGGTCGCGTAGGCGCTCCAGCGCTGCCGAACGCTTTCCTCCCCGTCCGCCTTGCCGACGTAGTGGCGCCCGTCGCTGGTGTCAGTGATCAGGTAGATCCCCAAGACCGATGCAAGAGCCGTTCGCCACGCGGCGTAGCGATGCTCCCGCATCACGGCTTGCAGTTGTGCGTGGCTGAGAACGAGCCGATCGAACCCGGGAAAGGGGATCGGCTCGGCGTCGGCGATGCCCATAACCGGGTACTTGGCGGCAGCGGTGCCGCTCATGCGCCACGTGCGTGGGGACTTCCACCCAATTACCAGTCGACCGCGCAGGTCCGCCATGTGTTCGGACTGTACGACATCGAAGGTCCGCAGGATCCCGTCGCTCGCCACTTCGCCGCGGTTCTCTACTACCGACCAGAGCCGTGCCTGGTCGCCGCCCTCGCGGATGAATACCACCCAAACACGAGGCGGGTCGAGGGGAAAACGCCTGGTGTCCGAGGACTGAGTTCGGGTGTACTGCAGGATCTCGGCGTCGGTGGAATCCGCATGAATCCCCTGTAGGCCACTGTCCTCGTGCTCCCGCACGTACGCGTGACGCATGACAAGCGCGGTGGCGTGGTCGATACCCGCGTCGAGCAGCAGCGGGCCGAGAGTCAAGGGCATCGGTTGCTCAGCTCGGCGTGTTCTCGGGCTGCGCGCCCTCCACCGCGATGTGTTGCTCGGTCGGAACGGGGGACTGGGCGTCGGTTCGGCGCCACGGCAGCCGCTCCGTTGCCGCTTCGGCAAGCTTCTCGGTGCCCGCTTTGGCGCCCTCGAGGGTCCTAACGCTGAAACGACCCACCGCTTTGGCGCCGCGCTCGCTGATCCCGACGGCATCGTCGCGGGCGTCGATGGCGGCCTCCCGCCAGGGCTTGACCTCAACGGCAGCTCTGCCCACTTCGATACCGAGCCGTTCATGAAAGGTCACGATGTCGCTCGCGACCTCGTTACCGGAGCGCACCACCCTGCCGGCCTTGATCGGATGGAAGAACACCTGCTCGTTTGCGCCCACTGCGGCAGCGTCCATACGGGACAGCAGCCGCGCCGTGCTTTTCGAGATGAGGTCACGTCGCTTCTGCCTCGCTGCGCGCACCGCGGCCCGGTGGCGATCGAGATCACCCGGGCTGGAGTCCAGGACCCGGTCAAGCTCGAGCACCGCCAGGCCGTCCTGGAGCTGGAAGCATCGCGCCAGCACCGCCAGCCACTCCTCGACCGTCGCTTCGGCCGTACCGGAAAGCTTCGTGAGTTCCCCAACTCGCGACTTCTTCTCCATCTTCTCGGCTAGGGCGTCGAGCTGACGCAGGGCGTACGCCTGTGCCGTGGCGATCGTCTGCGCCGCGCCGTGCAGACTCGACCAGGTCACGTCGGACACCCGTCCCACGTGCTCGCGCCTCAGCATGGCGTCATCGACGACCCAGCCGACGCCGATCATTTCCGCGAGAGCGGCGTCCTTCTGGGCGCGGAGGATGTCATCGACCTTCTCGTCGATGACGGCGAGGTACTCGGTGATCTCCTCCATCGTCTGCTGCATGGCGAACTGCGCCATGATCCCCGCAGCTCCGGCCAGCATTGCCGGATTCGTCAGCATGGAGCCGACCGTGCCGGGCTTGGTGAATTCCAGGATCTTGGTGATCTTGCCCTTGCCGGTCGTCGCGACCGCCCGGCTGAGGCCGTCGGACGACCCCTTCATCGCCTTACCGACCTTGAGCGCCTTGGCGGACTCTTCCGTGAGCTGCACCCACCGGCCCGAGTTGGCCGCGATCTGTGACCCGGCCTGCGCGATGCCGGAGCCCGCGTTCAGGGCCGGCCTGAGCTTTGTCGTGAGCTGCAGGTCCTTTGACGGGACACCTGCGGAGGAGAGAAAACGCTCGACGGTCATCGGTTCGCCGAAGACCGCGACGCCGTCCCCGTCGCTGATGAGTTCGATCTTGTCGCTCAAGGTCACCACTTCCGGGGTGAAAGAGCCCCAAACAAAAGGTATCTGAGGCCGCGGACGTCGCCCGATCATTCCGCCCTGGAAAAAGCTGTGGTGCGCGTCTTGCGATCTGGCAGGCACAAAGGTAGCGAGAGAAGCCACCATGCGCACCACACTCGCATTAACCGTCAGCGAGCAGTAGACCTGTCCGAGAGCGATCCGCCGGCAAGGCGGCGTCGTGCGTCACCGCTATGGTCGCGTGCATGACCTTCGAGGACCGGGCTGTAGCGGCGCCGCCAGAGCTTCGCTTCACGGAACATGTGATCGAGGATGGCGCCTCGCTTGCACTTATGCTGCCGGCGAGTGAATCCCGGACAGGCATCTACTGGCTGGACTTTGCGGACGGCTACTCGTATGTCGGCCAGTCGGTAGCGGTACGGTCGCGGTTGGCCACGCACCGACGTCGCTGGGCGGACGCTGTCCGGGTCAAGTTTGCGCCGTGTGCGGCCGAGGATCTGGACCGACTCGAGGTCGCGGCGATCAGACATGCCGAGAGCCTTCGGGTGAACCTGCGGAACAAACTGCTCACCGGTCGGCCCGGAGGCGGCCAGGACACCATCGTCGAGGTCCGCGAGGGAGTCTCGTTGGCCTTGCCCTGGGATCGCGCCCGGCGTGGCGGTCTCGAGATCGGCACTCTCCCAACTCCCACCGAAGCGGAGCAGGCACGGTTCGCGCGCTTGCAGCAACGGACTGGCTGGGAGCACCTCGCCGCTGCTACTTCTGTGTTGATCCGGGAGGCGGTGCCAGCGCCAACCCTGTCGCAACGCGCCTTATGGACGGTGTCTGCGTTGCCGTCGACTGGCCAGACCGAAGGGTCCCACCGGATGCTCACCTTGTCGGCTGGCCGGCTCGAAATCCTACGGGTGCACGAGGTGACCGGGGGTGCCGCCGTCGAGCGGTGGGCGTGGCTCAATCTCACCGAGGAGCGAGAGCCGGAGGCGAATCGGATTCTTGAGAGGATCATCGCATTGGGCTACGACCCGAACGAGGCGGTGACCTTTCCCGACTACGGCTCAATAGCGGACGTCGCCGCGGTCGGTGTCGAGCTTCGCGACCTTCCCGCCCTGGTACGGGAGCAAACTGTGCTCGACGCTGTGTACCGGCTTGTCGTAACAGCGATGCGGCAAGGGTCCGCTCCGCTCGGGCGCCACCACAACCAAGCGCTGGCGAACGAGCTATTGCTTCGCGCGAGCCGGTGATCACGGCGGGAAGAGGCCGATTAACGCAGCGCAGGTGAGTCGGCGAGTGTCCGTAAGACGATTCTCCACCGGGCAGTCGCCGATCGCGTCCTATCGAGGCGCCAGTAGGGTTCACTGCATGGATAACCTCTCTGAGGCGGAAAATCTCGAGCGAGTCGACCGGCTCACCGACAAGCTCGTACTCGCTACGACGAACCTCCTGCGCGACCGCACCCCAATGCCGCACCAATCTCCAGCGAGCACCGCTCAGAACCGGGTAGCTCTGGTGGAGCTTCAGGCCGCACTCCTGCAAAACCCGGAGGCCGCAGTGGTTACCCTCGGGAATCTCGCGCAGGCAATCGCTACCTTGATCGTCGCATCAGGTGATGACAGTTTCAGCGCCGCGGCTCTGAAGCGCGAGCTGACCGACGACCGCATCGCCAACTTCTTCCTGATGCGTGCCGTTTCCTACGCCGCCCTTCTTACTAGTACCGATACGAAGAACATTGCACTGGCAAAGGATCGCTTCCTCGCGGCCTTCGACGAGGTCGGAGCGAAGCCGACCGACGAGATTGTCCGTGGCACATTGACCCTCGCGATGCACATGTCGTCCATCCAACTCGCACAACAGGCGTTGGAGTGCGGTTACGTCAAGGACTCGAAGACCACGGTCGCTGACCTATCCCGGCTTTACATGGGAATGCCGTAAACCGATCCGCAACCGGCACGTTCGAGCCTGATGGGCATCCAGGCGTAAGGCCGAGGCTAAGCACGCGATTGGGTGAGCGTCTGCGCCTCTAGATCGACACGTAGATGCTGGCTTTCAGTCGCCGCCCTTTGGCGGCGGTCCCGGCGCACGATGGCCGTGATGAGCACCGCTATGCCTTGGTTCCGGCAGTCATGGAAATCCAGTCTCGGCTCGCTGGTAAAGGCTGCTCGGAAGGAGGCACGCCGTGTAACCGTCATTGACCTCGTCCGGACCCAGTGCGGGCGAGCGCCTCTTAACGCCGCTGATCGCATGGTGCTTCTAACTATCTGATCCAACGGTCTCGGCCCCCGGAACTCCGGCTACGTGCCTAAGCGTCACGCTCCAGACCGTGCGGTAGAAACGTGATTATGGTCAACGCCGCAGAGTGGAAGAAGCACTTCAAGCAACGTATCGGGTCTACGGACCGGCATTTGCTTCTGACCCACGACGGTGGCCCATATCTGGGGCTCAGTCAGTCTCTGGTCGGATTCCTTGCCGAGATCTGTCCACGTGGCTCACTCGAGCTGGTTGAAGAGCGGCTGAAAAATACCGTCATGACGGTCACTGATTCCATCGCACCACCACCCGGCCAGCCGGCCGGATCGCGGGAGATACCAACGGACCCGCTCGCAGTTCGCGAGACTGTTGAGCGCGCGAACCAATGGCTCCAAGACGTTTACGCGGGAATGCCCGCCGGGGGGCGCGAAGGCGTCCGCTTTGTGCAGGAGGAAAAGACCGGCGGATTGCTTCGGGCTGGCAATCTCGTGAGCGCGGGTCTTGTCTGGTTGGCCCCGCCCGGAGCGGTCGAAGGTCTCCACCTGGCCCTGCAGCGACGACCAATGCAGTCGAATTTGATCCAGGACCTACGTTTCGTGTTGCAGATGGTGATGAGGGACGCTGCGGCCCTCCGTCCGCTCTTCTAACGGAAGCCCCTGAATGGGACAAACCGAACGCACCTGCGCTTCCGCCTTCGACGCGACGCTCGGCCGCGCCTAAAGGCCACAGCAGTAGGCAATCGCTGGGAAGGATGCTGGAACGTTTTCTGGCTAAGCCTGGAAATGCAATGGGGCACGTACGGAAGAGGTCCATTGTTCACAAGGGCTGTGAAGTTTCACGAACACCACACAACGTGGTGTTCGCGTATCTCGGGGTACCGAGTTCGCGAAACTACTTCAAACGGCTCTCCATCCGCCTCTGTGGCGCATCGAGAGCCGTTTGTTCGTAGCGGGCAACACGGTCCGACGCAGAAAACGCCCGCTCCGACGGCTTTCCGACAGTTGCGGGCGTTTCTGGGTAGGGGAGAACCCCTCGGTCGTGCGTTTCGGTTCTAGCTGATGATGGCTAGCTAGGCGGTCGTGGCGACTTGCGCCGGCCGTCCTGTTGCTGGGCCTTGCGCGGAAGCAGAGTTTCCGCTGGCCGGCGAGCCGCCCGGGTCTTCGGGACGTCGCGCGTGCTGCCCTTGCCGTCCCGCGGCCCTTCGAGTCCGTCAAGGAAGGCCTTGATCTTCCGAAGGTTGCCGGACACATTCGCCAGGGCGAACATCAGGTACTGGACCCACTCCACCCGCAGCAATGCCCGACACGGGGGAGTTCTCGACCGCGAGGCCTGGTGCCAGGGTCAACCGGGGACCCTTGCGCCGCTGTGAAGCCGCGGAATCCACTCGAAGACGGATGCTGTGGCGTCGATACCGACAGCGCCGATGGAGTCGTCGTCCTCTTTGTGAACGACAACCAACGGGTCCGGCGCGACGACTCGCGCGGAACCATATCCGCCTGTCATACCGACGCCGGCGACGGTCCGCCCGTGAATGAGCGCGGTGTAGGGGCTGCGGGGGAGATACGGTCCAGGATCGGCGCCGAACCCAAGATCGTGCAGCAGGACCCGAGCGGCGTGCTCACCCTGCGCGACCGCGTCGGCCCAGTGGTCGATGCGCCACGTTCCGAGCATCGCGTCGGTGTGGATGGCCGATCCTCCGGCCCCATAGACCCTTGGGTACCGCGTTCGCAGGTGCTCGTCGACGGCAACGCCGGCGAACCACGGGGCGGGAGCCGCCGGAGTGCTGCCGTGAGCGACGATCGCCAGGTCGGCGTGAATACGTGACCCGTCATCGAGCGCGATGGTGAGCCCAGCGCTGTCGACCTCGATCGCGGTGGCTGTTCGGCCGAACGCGGTTGCGAGGTGCTCTTGGTGGGCGGCGGCAAGCCGCGCAGCGATTTCGGGACCGAACGCGGTAGCTCCCGGTTCGGTCGACCGCGCGACGAGGGTGATGTGACGCCCTCTTTCGCGCAGCAGTGACGCGGTTTCTGCGGCCACTAGGCCGGCGCCGAAGATGACGATGCGCGACGGGGCGTCCTGCCGAGCGAGAACGCTCCGAACCCTGACGGCATCGTCGAGCGAGTGCAGCGTCGTGAGCCGCCCCGCTGCGGTCGCTTCCGCTGCGCCCGGGACGACGCTAGCGAGGTTCTTCGGCGTGCTGCCCGTCGCCACTACCAGCGCATCACAGCGGGCGATGTTGCCGGAGGCGAAGTGAACGGTCCGCGAAGCAGGGTCGACCAGCTCCGCTGTGTCTCCGACTGCACCGTGAGCTGGCACGGTCGCCTGCTCAGCCGTAAGGATGCCAACGGCGACGCCCTTGTTCACCAACGTGCGGTTGTACGGGAGTTCCCCGGTCCGGGTGACGAGCTCCACGGACACCGCATCGCTGGCTTTGAGAACTTGTGCCGCAGCGGTTCCGGCGGCGCCAGCACCCAGAATCAGAACTAGGTGTTTGGGCATGGATTCAGTTCCTTCCAACTCGGGCGAGAGCGCGATTCGGGGGCTGGCGATACTGCAACAAGTGTCGCGAGCCCCCACTGTCGGCTCAGGCGGCGTTGGCGTACGTGTTCGGGTCGGCGTCGAAGAGCGGTCCGCATGCAGCGCAGCAGAGCCAGTACCGGGTGCCGTCGAAGTCACGGAAGAGGCCCTGTGCCTCGGCGACGCTTTTGACGACGGTGCTGCCGGCCATCACCGGGCAGACGGCGAGGTCGCCGGTGGCCGCCTCCGCCGGAGCGGCGTGGTGACCGGAACAGGCGTTGCCGGTCGTCTCGGTGACGGGAAGGTGGTGGTGACCGTGCTCGGTGCCCATGGTTGTTCTCCTTCTTCTCTCTTGGTGTGGGTGAATCGGCCAGGCGGATCTAGAGCGATGTGCTCCGGAAGCCGCGCAGGCGCAGGCTGTTTCCGACGACGAACACGCTGGACAATCCCATGGCGGCGCCGGCAAGCATCGGGTTCAACAGCCCGAGGGCGGCCACGGGAATCGCAGCCACGTTGTAGGCGAAGGCCCAGAACAGGTTGGACTTGATCGTGCCGAGCGTTCTCCGCGAGAGGCGGATCGCGTCGACGGCGCCGCGGAGGTCCCCGCGCACGAGGGTGATGTCGGACGCTTCGATGGCGACATCTGTTCCGGTGCCCATCGCGATGCCGAGGTCGGCTTGCGCCAGGGCAGGTGCGTCGTTGACGCCGTCGCCGACCATCGCGACGATCTTGCCCTGCTTCTGGAGACGGGTGACGACGTCGACCTTCTCCTTGGGCAGCACTTCGGCGATTACCTCGTCGATCCCGACCTCGGCGGCGATCTGACGGGCCACGGCCCGGTTGTCGCCGGTGAGCAGCACGGGGGTCAAGCCGATCGCCTTCAACTGCCGGATCGCCTCGGCGCTGGTGGGCTTCACGGTGTCGGCCACGACGAGGATGCCCCGAGCCGCACCGTCCCAGCCAACGGCGACCGCGGTCTTGCCTTCACCTTCCGCGCGAGCCTTGGCGTCGGCGAGGGCTTGGCTGAGGGGCAGCGACCACTCCGCGAGCAGGGACTCACGCCCGACGACAACGGCGTGCCCGTCGACGATTCCCTGCACACCATTGCCCTCGACGTTCGCGAAGCTCTCTGGCGTCAGCAGCGTCCCGGTCTCCTGCGTGGCCGCCTTGGCGATCGCCTGCGCGATCGGGTGCTCGGAGGCGTCCTCCAGCGCGCCTGCCAGCCGCAGCAGCTCGTCACGGTCAGTCCCCGGCTCGGCGATCACGCCGACCAGCGTCATCTTGCCAGTGGTCACCGTGCCGGTCTTGTCCAGCACCACCGTGTCGACCTTGCGGGTGGACTCCAGCGCCTCCGGGCCCTTGATCAGGATGCCCATCTGGGCGCCACGGCCGGTGCCAACCAGCAGCGCGGTCGGGGTTGCCAACCCAAGGGCGCAGGGGCAGGCGATGACAAGCACCGCGACCGCGGCGGTGAATGCCGCCGCGACTGGGAACCCAGCACCCAGCCAGGCCCCGAGCGCGAGAAATGCGATCACGATCACGATCGGAACGAATACGCCGGAGACCCTGTCGGCGAGGCGCTGAGCCTCCGCCTTGCCGGTCTGCGCGTCCTCGACGAGCCTCGCCATCTGCGCGAGCTGCGTGTCTGACCCGACCCGGGTCGCGCGGACTACAAGACGCCCACCAGCGTTGACGGTGGCACCGGTGACGGTGTCGCCCTCGCCAACCTCGACGGGAACGGACTCGCCGGTAAGCATCGACGCGTCCACGGCGGAGGTGCCTGCGACGACGACCCCGTCGGTGGCGATCTTCTCGCCCGGCCGGACGATGAACTCGTTCCCGGCTTCCAGCTCCTCGACCGGGATCTTGGTCTCGACCCCGTCGCGCAGCACAGAAACCTCCTTGGCGCCCATCTCCAGCAATGCGCGGAGCGCGGCGCCAGCTTGCCGCTTCGACCGCTTCTCGAAGTAGCGACCGGCAAGGATGAACATCGTCACGCCGGCGGCGACTTCGAGGTAAATGTTCGCTGCACCGTCAGAGGGCGCCAGGGTGAGTTCGAACGGGTGCGTCATTCCCGGGACGCCGGCGGTGCCGAAGAACAGGGCGTACAGCGACCACAGGAACGCGGCGGTGGTGCCCATCGAGATGAGCGTGTCCATCGTGGCGGTGCCGTGCTTCACGTTGGCCCAGGCTGCTCTGTGGAACGGCCAAGCGCCCCACACAATGACCGGCGCTGCGAGCGCCAGCGACGCCCACTGCCAGTACGTGAACTGCAACGCGGGGATCATCGCCATTGCGATGACCGGGACCGTCAGCGCGATCGACACGAACAGCCGGTTGCGCAGCGCCGTGAACTCCGGGTCGGAGTCCTCTTCGGGTGCCGCGTCCTTCTTCGTCACCTTCGGTGTGGGAAGGGCGGCGGTGTAGCCGGTCTTCTCCACTTCCGCGATGAGCAGGGTCGCGTCGAACCCGTCGGGGACGGTGACCTTTGCTTTCTCGGTGGCGTAGTTGACTGTCGCGGCGACCCCGTCGAGCTTGTTCAGCTTCTTCTCGATCCGCATCGCGCAGGAGGCGCAGGTCATCCCGCCGATCTCCAACTCGATGCTGGACTGCGCGTCCGCGGGCGCTGTGGTGCTCATGAACATCCTTCTCTCAAGTGACTCCGGCGAACCGGCGCCGAATCGTCAGTGGCCGTGTGAGCCGGAGTCGCTATCCGATCCGGAGTCGTCGTGCGATCCGGAGTCGTCGTGCGTTCCGGTGCCGTGGCCGGCGTCGAGCACGAACTTCGCAGTGTGCACCTCACCGGCAACCTGGAAGTCCAGGTACAGCAGGTATCGGCCGGCGGTGGGTGCCGCGGCTGCAAAACCGATCTCGGGTCCGGAGGTGTCCCCGGGCTGCGGTTCATCGCCTTCGGCGTGCACGTGCAGGTAGGCGAGATCGCCTTCGCGCAGTGCGACAAGGTGGCCGAACGCACCGAGATACGGCTCCAATCCGGTAACCGGCTCGCCATCACGACTGATGGAAATGGTCAGCTCGCTGGTGGAACCCGCGACGAGGTCACCTTCAAGCGACAGGTTGAAGCCGTCGACGTGAGCTGTCGTCCTCGTTTCGGTTGCGGTGGCCGGCACGAGTTCACCGGCGACGTCGACCGTCCGCGAGAGAGTCAGCTTGTCCGGGCCGCCCTCGACCGCAGGGGCGAAGTCGGCGTACACGCGATACGTCCCCGCTGCCTCCCAGTCCCACGGCAGCGACCAGGTGCCGGTTTTCTGGTTCAGCACCGGGTGCACGTGACGGAAGTGGGCACCGTCGGAGCGGACCGCGATCAGGTGCAGGTCCTTCTCGTGCGAGCGCTCGAAGTCGCGGAGCGGCTCGCCGTTGTCGGCGAGGATCTTGAAACTCAGCTCACCGGACTCGCCGACGGCGGCGGGTGCGTGAACTGAGGACAGAACGTAACCCCCCGCAGAGAGCGACAAACCCGGGAGCGCTTCGTTCGTCGATGCGCCGTGGGCCATGCCCTGGTGTTCTTGCATGCTGCTTCCCTTCGTCAGTTCCGCCGCCAGCCCAGCGGGCACGACGGCGGCCGAAATACCGTAGGCACCGGCGAAGGCCACAGCCACCCCTGCGGCGTAGAGCCCCAGCCGTCCCGCAGCGTTCATCAGACCCGCACCGCCGAGTAGCCAGCCTCGTCCACCGCGGTCAGCACAGCGGCGTCGTCGATCGGCTCGGACGCGGTCACGACGAGCTTGCCGCTGCTCGCGCTCACCTCGATGTCCGCGACACCGCCGATCTGTCCGACCTCTTCGCGGACAGACATCTCGCAGTGTCCGCAGGTCATCCCGGTCACCTGATACTCGGTCGTAGCCATTTGCAGCCTCCTTCTCATACCCCCGGGGGGTACCCCGGCGACTCCATAATACCCCCGGTAGGTATGTATGCAAGTCGAGGGTGCGACGGCGTCCTCTCTGCGGACCCTTCCGCCGGCCGACGACGGCGACCGTTCGCTCCTGAGCTCGGAAGCGACTGCGGACGGGCCGATCCAAGGCGTCGGAAGCTCGTCAGAGCCCTGTCGGTGCCAGCAGCATCCGAGCGACGATCGTCGCCACTGCGCTCGTCGCGATGGTCGCGGCCCGTGCGAAGGTCGGCTCGTCGAATGGCCAGACCTGTATCCGCTCGGCTCGCTTCTCCAAGTTCTCCGCCGCGTTGAGCAGCGGGGTCTGCTGTTCCAGCACGTCGAGCGTTGGGTTCTCCTGCACCTTCTCGTATGCCTGGGCGTAAAGGTTTGCCGCGCGGTGCATCTCGCGGTGCTTGATGGCCGTCATCTGCCGGTGCAGCCCACGTACGGAAAGGAAGAAGAGGCAGAGCGCGACAAGCAGCACAAGGCTGCCGACGATGACGGTGGGGAGATCCGCGGAACTGGTCAGCACGATCGGTGTGACCGCGCCGAAGAGCATCCAGAAGCCGGTGAAGGCGAGCGCGCCAACGGGTTCCAGGCCGAGGGTGCGATCGCCGCTGTAGGTGCGCAGGGTGAGCCGCCCGCGTCCGAGGCGGTCAAGGCCGAGCTGGAGTGCGAGGTAAACCCACACCGCGGTGGAGAGGGGAATGCCGAAGATGAGCCATGTGGCGGCTTGGAGGATGGCCGCGCCGGTATCTCCGTGGAGCGCCTCGTCCAATGGGAGTACGACGGCGATTGCTGCGGTAAGGATGAGCGGTCCCGCGCTGCTGTCGATGCCGCGGAAGATTCTGTCGACGTCCGGGCGCTCCTGCTCGACGGCGTGGGTCAGAGTGACGCGGAGCCGGCTGAGATCGCGGTCGATGCGCGCCGCTCCCCACAGAGAAAGCAGCACCGCGACGGAGACAGCCGTGCGATTGAGGAGTTCCGAACTGAGGTCAGCCGTCGTGACCCACTCCAGCCCGCCGGAGGTGAGAACGATTGCAACATTCACCCATGGCACGAGCGACCACGCGATGATCCAGCCGAGTCGGCTGCCCGGGAGGCGGGAGAGGATGCGCTCCGTGAATGGCGCAGTGTGACCGGCTGGTTCGCCGGTGCTGGACGCTGTCGCGTCCGCGGGTGTGCTCCCGCCGCCCGGGTCCACGGCTGTCCGCCTCAGTTGCTCGGCTGCCGAGTCGTCCACGACACCTCTAGCCGGCGCTCACCCGGGGAACGGCGCGCGCATACTGCGGCACGTGTGGCGCCGCGTCGCAAGCCGGAGACCTCGCGTCCATCTCAATGCAAAGCTAGAACGCTGAGCCGCTCGACGACAGCCCTCCTGTACCGCGCCGATGCCGGTGGTGACCACGGCGGACCGCCCACGTGACCCGCGAGCGGCATTCGCAGCCGTTCCTCCTGGTCATCACGATTCTCGCAGGCGCTGTGTTCGCTTTGAACAGAGATGGGATCGCCCGGGGGCTGGGCATCGCGACCATCGTGGGCTTCCTCCTCACCCTCGTTCTGTCTGTCGCGATTCTCGTTCCGTTGCGACGGCGAATCCTGGCCGACTACGAAGAGGCGGACGATTTCGAGGCGATGCGGGCGCGGTGGCCGCAAGGTCATACCGGGTGGACCATCGGGATGAAGAGTTCCTGCGACTGTGGGAACGAGCGAGCGAGTTGCTGCAGGCGGCCGCCGGAGACGAGGCCACGCGGTTGCATCGAGCGCTGCAACCGGACGCGAAGTATCGCTTCATCAACGTGGCCGAGATCGGCTCGGTGGAGGACTGGTGCACGGCGATCACGAGCCCGGAGTTCGTTGAACTGAGTCGCACGATGTCGGAGTTTCAGCCCGCCCCAAGTCTGTACACGGTCGCCCGGGAGAACGATCTGAGCAGCGCGGCCCCCCTGATACGGGCCCGTGACACGGTGGGCCCGTGACACGGTGGGCCCGTGCCGGCGAGGCTCTTGGCCCTCCGCTTGCGGCGCTTACTCTGCGTCGCAGATCCAAGGGGAATCCGGCGCGGCGGCGAGGCTGCGAGGCCGAGTCGAGATTTCCGCTGAGCAACCCTGAGGGACCAGCGACTGAACGGGAATACGGCGGCCATTGACGCCGTTGTGCGGCACTGTCGCAGGCCACGCGCCTGCCTGAGTCGAAGCCCGAACCATCGGCACGGTGAAAGGACGCACAGTGTCACACGTGATCCGCCGACCCGGCATTCTCACCGGAACCAATATCGCTGCCTTCCTTGCCGTCGTTCACGCCGTCAATGACGCACTCACCGCGGTGCTCGGCGCGCTCCTGCCCATGCTTCATGCCCGATTCGCCGCCAGCACGACGACGCTCGCCCTGCTCGTGGCGGTGTGGAGCGTCAGCTCCTCGGTCACCCAGCCATTCCTGGGCGCCCTCGCCGAACGGATCGGCTTGCGCCGGGTCGCCGCAATCGGCGTCGCGCTCGCCGCGATCTCGCTCAGCCTCGTCTCCACGGCAGGAGACGTGATCCTCCTCGCGCTCCTGCTGGTCCTCGGCGGCATCGGCTCGGCCGCACTGCATCCGGTGTCGACCAGCATCGTCGGAGGTGAAAGCGCGAAGAACCCCGGCCTTGCCGTCGGGATGTTCACGGCGGGCGGAATGGCGGGATTCGCCGCCGGCCCGGTCGTCATCCTCTCCCTCGTGTCGGTGTACGGAGTCGGAGTCGGACCTTGGTTGATGCTTCCCGGTTTGCTCCTCGCCGTCGCGATCGCCGCGCTGCTGCCGCAATGGGAGCCGCACCGGCGTCGAGCGGTGCGGCGACGGCGGAGCGGTCTCCTCCTCAACCGGAAGATCGTGCTTCTGACCGTCGCCGGCACCCTGGTCAGCCTGGTGTTCATCACCTTCACGAGTTCCGTGCCACTGTGGCTGGTCGTCGAGGCTGGGCTTGCCGCGGACGCGCCGCTGCTCGGGTGGATACTCGCCGCGTTCTCGCTCGCCGCAGGACTTGGCGCCATCGGGGGAGGCGCCCTCGGCGAGAAGCTCGGGTACGCGCGCACAACGGGCATCACCCTCCTCGCTGCGGTGGTGCCGATGATCGCGGTGATCTTCCTCCCGCCGGGACCGGCGACCGTCGCTGTCGGGGCGGTCGCGGGGGCGTTGATCTACGCGAGCCAACCGCTGCTCATCGTTGCGGCGCAGGCGGCCGTCCCTGGGGCACCGGCTGCCGCCGCTGGGGTGGTCATCGGTGTCGCACACGCCGCTGCCGGATTGATCTATATCGGCGTCGGCGCGCTCCAAGGCGGGATCGGCCTGGCACCTGCGATGGCCGCCACCTTCGCCCTGCTTGTTCCCGCCGCCGTTATCGCCTACGCCGCACTTCGCATGAGCCGCTGACCCGCCTGCCTGTCCGGGATCCGGTTCCGTTGCGACTCGGGCGCGACCTCGCTGTGCCGCGTCGCGGTTTCGTCCCGGCTCTCGCACGCTGCGTCGAGAACAACCGCCTCCGCAGAGAAAACTTCTGCGACTCGGGAATACCCCCGGGGGGTATTACCGTTTCGACGTGCATGGCGCGACGAGCCGATACAGGTCGACCCGGGCACCACGAACCGCATCAGGAAGGAGTTGCAGAAATGAAAACGTTGCCGCTCGCGATCTGGGCAATGGTCATCGGCGCATTCGCAATGGGAGCCGATGAGTTCATCGTCGCCGGGGTCGTCAGAGAAATCGCCGAAGACCTGGGCGTCACATACGGGCAGGTCGGCGCACTGGAAAGCGTCTACGCGCTCGGCGTCGCCATCGGCGCCCCAGTATTCACCGCAATCGGCACCAAGTTCGGCCGCCGGTCCATGCTGCTGCTGACAACCGCCGTGTTCCTCCTCGGCAACACCCTGTCCGCGCTCGGGCCTGGCTACGAGCTGATCATGGCCGGACGCGTCGTCTCCGCCACAGCCCACGGGGCCTTCCTCGGAATCGCAGCCGTCTTCGCCGCAGAGCTCGTCGACGCGACGAGGAAGGGGCGGGCGGTAGCGATCGTCTTCTCCGGCCTCACGGCTTCCACGGTGCTCGGCGCCCCGCTCGGCGCCGCAGTCGGTCAGGCCTTCGGCTGGCGGTTCACCTTCTGGACGCTGGTGATCTTCGGCGGGATCGCACTGCTCGGACTGCTCACCTCCCTCCCGCGAACCGCGAAGCAGGTGGCGCACACGGCCGATGCCCATCACCACCCCCACGAGTCCGTAGAGGCGCACGCACACCAGTCGGCAGGAGGTCACGGTCTCGTCGAGCACATCGACAATCCGGCCGCGTCACATGGGCACGACCACGCTTCACCTGCACCCGGAAGCGAGTTCGAGGGGCTTGACGCCCACGCCCTCGCCCACCTCGGCGGCGGCGGGCACGGACCCACACTGCGGGAACAGCTCACCGCCCTGACCCGGCCAGCCGTGTGGGGAGCCCTGCTCACTACACTGCTCGGATACGGCGGCGTGTTCACCAGCTTCGTCTACCTCGCACCTCAGTTCACCGAGGTGACCGGGTTCGACGCCGCATGGATCACCCCGCTGCTCCTGCTGTTCGGCGCCGGCCTGTTCGTCGGAAACGCGCTCGGCGGCAAGCTCGCCGACAAGGCGATCATGCCCACCGTGCTCGGGACGCTCGCAGCACTCGCTGTGGTGCTGTTCGCGATGACCTTCGCCATCCAGAACCCGATCGCCGCAGTGGTCATGACCTTCGTCTTCGGTGTGACCGCGTTCTCTGTGGTCGCACCTCTCCAGCTGCGGGTGATGAGCGCTGCCGGCCATGCCCCCGACGTGGCGTCCGCCGCGAACATCTCAGCGTTCACACTCGGCAGCGCCATCGGAATCAGCCTCGGCGGCGCCGCAATCGACGGCGGCCTCGGGCTGGCATCGGTGAACTGGATCGGCGGACTGATCACCACCACCGGACTCGTCATCGCAGCGGTCACTTGGGCGCTGCTCGACCGGCGCACAGCCTCGAAACCGCACGATCACGGCCACACCGATGACCATGGGCACCGCACCGAGACATCCGGAGCCGCTGACGACCACAGCAACGCGGCGGTGCAGCCCGAACCGGTGGGCGCAGCACACGGTCACGAAGCACACCACCACCACTGAGCAACGATCACTGCGTCTTCGGAGGGCTGTCCCGTCACACCGTGGCGGGACAGCCCTCCCATGCCGACAGCCGACGCCGCGGGAGGAGTACCCGCCAGCTCATCGACGCCGGCGGCTCTGCCGCTGAGGATTGCTTCGAGTAGTACCACGGCACGACGTCCGCGCCTGTGTCGGTACCACACTCCGATTTGCGATGCTCCGCGATTTCCTACCTTCGATTCATGGGGTCCAGCCGGGATCCGGACCGAAGCGAACGAAGGCACCTTAACGTGATGGAAGCGACCAACCAGACGAGGCGACTCGGCGCCACGAGCGCCGTCGACGACGGAGTGAAGGAGACCGAAGTGGTCCGCCCAGCACCCCTGCTCGGCACCGCCGCCGATCGACCTGACGGCGACGAGGTTCCCGGACTCGCCCCAGCACCATCGCCGCGCAGGCACCGTTCGAGGCGCCTCCTTCGCGGGGTGAGCATCATCGCGGCGGGGGTGGCGACCGCGGTGCTCGTGTCAGCCGGCGCCAATGCCGTGTTGGAGCGGAGCGAGCGTGAGCGCCTGTCGTACGGCGAACGCGTGGAGGTAGCGGGCGGCTCGCTGAATGTCTACCGGCACGGAACGACCGGGCCGACGATCGTCATGCTCACCGGATATGGCACCGCCGCTCCCGTCGCCGATTTCGGACCACTCATCCGGGAACTCGACGGCTGCCAAGTGGTCGTCGTCGAGGGGTTCGGCTACGGCCTCAGCGACCTCGATGCGCCGCCGCGCACCGTCGAGAACATCACCGCAGAGCTCCACACCGCGCTCACGAAGGTGGGGGTCGACGAACCCTACGTCCTGATGGGGCACTCCATCGCCGGTCTCTACACGCTCTACTACGCGAATCGCTACCCCAACGAGGTCTCCGCGGTCGTCGGAATCGACGCGTCAGTCCCAGGGCAGATGAACGGACTCGCGGGCGCTGCCAGCCCGCTTGATCGTCTGGTCGCATGGACGGGACTGCCTCGGGTCGCAACGGCGATCATGCCGGCGCTCGCCGAGCCCGATGGCGACGACTTCACGGCTGGCGAGCGCGAACAGATCCGCTCGATGACGAACTGGAACTATGGCAACCCCGCAGTCACGGACGAAGCGAACCACGGAGCACGCAACTTCGCATCGGTCGACGACCTGACCTATCCCAGCGACCTCCCGGTGCTCTCCTTCATCAAGGAGAAGGACAACCAGCCGCGCTGGCGCGAGCTTCATGAGATCCAGCTCGAGAACCTCGAACGCGGCGAACTGGTCGAGCTCGATGGCGGCCACTACCTCCACTGGACTCACTCGCCCGAGATCGCGGACAAGGTCACCGAGTTCCTGAGTGCCGAGGCCGGGAAACGGTGAGGCGGGTTCGAGGAGACGGATGATCCGGTGCTCGTGTCCGCCGACGGAACGGGCTGAGGGTGATGCAACACGCATCACTAGGGATGCCGAGTCGTCGGCTCGGTCGCGATAACAGGGAGCACCGTGACATCGCCGATCGCGGGAAGCTCGTGACGCGCGCTCGCAGAGACGTCCGCGCTGACTCGCGCGAACTCGTCCATGGTGACCCCCGGCGCAACGGCCACCGAGAACTGCACGTGAAGACGGTGACCGGACCACCGCAGCCGGGTCGTCAAGAGCTCCGGCCGGTCGACGACGTGAAGCGCCGCGTGCTCCGCCGCCGCGACCAAGTCGGGGTCGACTCCATCGAGCAGGCGGCGTCCGACGTCACGCGCCGTTCCCCAGAGCAGCACAAGGATCGCCGCAGTGATGAGAAGGCCGATGATCGGGTCGCCGAGTGGAAAGCCAAGCCAGATGCCGACCACGCCGAGGACGACCGCCAGGGAGGTGAAACCGTCCGTCCGGGCGTGCATTCCGTCAGCCACCAGTGCCGCCGATCCGATGCGTCGTCCGACGTGGATCCGGTAGACGGCGACGATCTCATTCCCGGCGAAGCCGACGACACCGGCGGCCAGGACCCAGCCGAGGTTGGTGACCGGTTGCGGGTCGATGAGGCGGTGCACCGACTCCCACCCCGCGACGAGGGCGGAGAGGGCGATCATCGCCACGATGAACAGGCCGGCGACATCCTCGGCACGGCCGTACCCGTAGGTGTACCGGCGAGTCGCCGCTCGACGACCGAGAACGAACGCGATCCAGAGCGGGATCGCGGTCATGGCGTCGGAGAAGTTGTGGATGGTGTCGGCCAGGAGAGCGACCGAGCCGCTGATGACCACGATCGCCCATTGTGCGAGCGCGGTCATCCCGAGCACGACCAGGCTGATCTTGACCGCCCGGATGCCTTCGCCGGTTGCTTCGACGGCGTCGTCGATGGAGTCCGCTGCGTCGTGGCTGTGCGGGATGAACACGTCCCGAACCCAGCGTCCGAAGCCCGACGGATGGTCGTGGTCGTGTTCACCGTGACCGTGAGCATGTCCTTGTCCGCGGGGGTGGACGGTCACTTGGCTTGCTCCTCATGTATCGCGCGGTGATGCCGCGGGGTCCCGCCCAGGCTGTGCTCGGCTTGCAGGATGGCATCATGAACGAGCTCCTGCGCGTGCTCGTTCTCCAACGAGTAGAAGACGCGCGTCCCGTCGTGTCGGGGAGAGACGATTCGCGCGAGTCGAAGCTTCGCGAGGTGCTGCGACACGGTGGCCGGGCTCTTGCCGACCAGCTCGGCGAGCACATTCACCGACTGCGGACCGTCACGCAGGGCGAGGATTATCCGCACTCGTGTCGGGTCGGCCAGCATCGTGAACACTTCGACAGCGAGCTCCACGTACTGGCTGTCAGGGTCACGATCGAATACCTGCTTACCTGCGCGCACACGAAGATAGTCGCATGACTCCGTGATCGAATCGGAGAGCCATGCATGTTTGCCCGGTAGATAGTAAGCTAGTCAACTATGACGAACGACAACACTTCTCAGTTCACCCTTGTCGAGTTCGGCGCCGCATGGTGCGGACCCTGCCGAGCATTCGAGCCCGTGATGCACGAACTGGCAACGCGGCACCCCGACATCTCCATCAAGAAGATCGACGTCGACCAGGAGCCGGATCTGGCCGCTGAGCACGGCATCATGTCGATGCCCACGACGCTGGTCTACCGCGGTGACCAGCTGGTCGACCGGATCGTCGGCGCGCGACCCCTCCCCATGATGGAAGCGGCACTGGAACGGCACCGCGAGTCAGCCGCATGAGCGCCCTCGAGAAGATCGAGCAGCTGGCGCAGCTGAGCGGCGGTGTGATCGACTTCGTCCTCCGGGACCTCGGCCTGGACCGAGGTGAGCTTGCTGTGCTCACGTCGTTGGGGGCGGGCGAGATGACGCCGTCCGCGCTCGCGGACCTCAGCACCGTGACGCGAGCAGGAATGACCAAGCGGCTCGACCGCCTCGAAGCGCAGAGCCTGGTCGAGCGGTCCGCGGCCTCGGCCGATCGGCGCCAGATCCTCGTCCGGGCAACCGAGGCCGGCCGGTCGATCGCAGCGACCGGCTCGACGCTGCGTACCGACACCGAGCGGAAGATCCTCTCGCCGCTGTCCGCGACTGAGCAGGAGCACCTCGAGGTTCTCCTGACCCGACTGCTCGCGAGGTTCACGGAAGGGAACCCGGTGCAGGCCGCCGGATCGGAACAGGGATCAGCGAGATGAGAACGCCGGAAGAGACCGTCTCGGAGTTCTTCCGCGTCGTCCGGTCGGGGGACCGGCCGGAGCTCGCGAGGGAGTATCTCGCGCCGGCCGTTCTCGCGCACCAAGTGCGCGCGGACTCCCCGGACACCATCCAGCGCGACCCCGACGGCTACACCGAACATGTGCGCGACATGGTCGCGACGTACGGACCGTTCAGCCTCACCATCGACGAGTTCATCGCGGACGGCGACAAGGTCTATGTCCGCTGGACGCAGACCGGTTGGCACCGTGCCCCGGTCGACGGGTTCGCCCCGACCGGCCGACCGCTGCGAACCGTCGCCAGCGCCGTGTACCGCGTTACGGGTGGCATGATCACCGAATACTGGATGCAGCAGGAGGACTCCGGTCTCCGTGCACAGCTCCTCGCCCACCGGGATGAGCCCGGCGTGTAGATCCTTCGAGCCAGCCGACGAGCGGGGTGCCGGTCTCCCGGCACCCCGCTCGTCTTGGTCGTCAGGCCGCCAGTTCCGCCTCCAGTGCCTCTGCCGGCGCGGACGTCTTCCGGAGCGTGGCTGCCGCGACGATCGCTCCCACGAACGCGACGATCGCGGCACCAGCGAACGCCGCTGAGTAGCCGGACGTCAGTGCGGTGGCGTCCAGAGCCGGCCCCGTGAAGGCTGCCGCCACGGCGGTCAGGACCGCCAAGCCCACCGCCGAGCCGATCTGGTAGCTGGTGCTCACCAGCCCCGACGCGACACCGGTCTCCTCCGGCCGGGCTGCACCGATCGCCGTCCCAAGGGACGGAACGAAGGCGAGCGCCATCCCCAGCGCGGCGACCAGTGATGCGGGGAGGACGTCGGCGACGTAGGAGCCGTCCGGCCGGACCAGAGCCAACCAGACAAGGCCGGCGCCGAGCACGAGAAGCCCACTGACGATCAGCGGCTTCGCCCCGAACTTCGCCTGGAGTCGCGGCGCCAGGGCCACCATCCCCAGAACGATGAGCGCCGTCATCGGCAGCAGGGCCGCACCTGACGCGAACGCTCCGGCTCCAAGCACCTGCTGGAGGTACAGGTTGAGGAAGAACCACATCGGCACCCACGCCGCGCCAAGCAGGAGCTGCGCCACGTTCGCCGCGCCGAGCTGCGGAGTGCGGAAGATCCCGAGGCG
The DNA here is from genome assembly GCF_042434515.1 of Lysobacter korlensis. Taxonomy (NCBI): domain Bacteria; kingdom Pseudomonadati; phylum Pseudomonadota; class Gammaproteobacteria; order Lysobacterales; family Lysobacteraceae; genus Lysobacter; species Lysobacter korlensis. The sequence continues at coordinate 323,668 of NZ_JBHLTG010000005.1, read as the reverse complement.
GAGCAGCGGCTGCCGCTTCCGGGACTGGATGATGATGAACGCCACCAGGAGCAGCCCGCCACCGATGAGTGCGATCAGCGCCTCCGCCGATCCCCAGCCGACCTCAGGGGCGCGGACCACGCCATAGACCACGGAGGCCAGGCCGGCGGTGACGGTGATCGCGCCCGCAAGGTCGATGTGACCGTGCGGCACCCCGGCCACCGGCGGCAGGGCGAACGGTGTGAGCAGCACCACGATCGCGGCGATCGGCACCGTCACGTAGAACACCCACGGCCAGCTGATGTACTCGGTCAGCACGCCGCCGAGGAAGACGCCCGCGGTGCCGCCGATCGGTGCGGCCGCGCCGTACACCGCGAATGCCTTGCCGAGCTCCGCGGTTCCGCCGAACAAGGTCATCAGCAGGGTGAGGGCGGCCGGCGCGATGAGCGCGGCTCCGGCCCCTTGGACGGCGCGCCCGGCGATCTCCACTCCCGCGGTGCCTGCCGCTCCGGCCATGATGGAGCCGGCGATCAGCACCAGCCAGCCGGTGGTGAACATCTTCCGCGCTCCGAACAGGTCGGACAGGCGACCGCCGAGCAGCAGCAGGCCACCGAACGCGACGACGTACGCGTTGAACACCCAGGACAGCGACTCAGGGGAGAACCCAAGCGCTTGCTGGATGTCCGGCAGCGCTACGCCGATGATGCTCGTGTCCATGATCACCACGAACTGTGCCGCGGCGATCAGGGCGAGTCCGAGACCTCGCCGGCCACCGCCACGGGTTTGTATTGCAGTCATTTCCGAACCTCTCGATCTCAGGAGGACGATATACCCCCGGGGGGTAAAAGGTATACCCGGGTAGGGTATACTCGTCAAGAACGATTTGCTTTTGACAGCCCGGCGGCTGATGTGGCCTACTGGGCTTACCCCACCCGGGTATGCGAGAAGGGCGAGAAGTGAACGGATACGTTTCGAACAAGGAAGACCTCTTGAAGCGGCTCCGCCGTGCAGAGGGTCAGGTCCGTGGCATCCAGCGGATGGTGGAAGAAGACACCTACTGCATCGACGTGCTCACGCAGGTCTCGGCCGCAACCAAGGCGCTGGAGAACGTCGCCCTGGCGCTGCTCGACGACCACCTTGGCCACTGCGTCGCTGAGGCGAGCGAGCAGGGCGGACCCGTCGCCGAGGAGAAGCTCCGCGAGGCATCCCTCGCCATCGCACGCCTGGTCCGCTCCTGACCTTCGGCCCCGCCTCGCAGCTCCCCGCACCACGAAGAGAGGACAGCGCCATGAGCGCCACCAACGGCAAGAACGACCTCATCCTGACCGATGCGAACAGCGGCTGCGCCTGTTGCGCCCCCAGCCACGGGGTGGGCGACGCCGAGCCGGCCGTGTCCGGCACGGAGTCGGAAGACTTCCTCGTCGCGGGGATGACGTGCTCGCACTGCGTCCGGAGCGTGACTGAGGAGCTCTCGGCGCTCGACGGTGTCGAAGCGGTGAACGTCGACCTGAACGCCGGCGGCGTCTCGCGCGTCACCGTGGCGAGCTCCAGCACGCTCCGACGCGACGACGTGCGGGCAGCGGTCACCGAGGCCGGCTACGACCTCGTTCCCGCGGAGTAGGGAGGAGCCGGGGGTCACCGCACGCGCCGGCACTCCGTCGCGCGGTGCACTAGAAGTGCAGTATCATGCACTCATGGACGACGGCATCGCGATTCTGGCAACGGTGATCGGCGCACGGGTTCGCCAGGAGCGGCAAGCGCGCAAGTGGACACTCGACCAGCTGGCGGCGTCTGCGGGCGTGAGCCGCCGGATGCTCGTCAACGTCGAGCAGGGCACGGTCAACCCGAGCGTCGGCACGCTGCTGAGAATCAGCGACGCGCTCGGCGTCGGTCTGCCTGCCCTGGTGGAGCCGCCGCAGCCCCGACCGGTCCGGGTGACGCGCCGCGGGAACGGCGCCACGCTGTGGAGCGGCGCAGCGGGCGGCCGCGGCGTGCTGGTGGCCGGCACCGAGTCGCCGGATGTGGTGGAGCTGTGGGACTGGACCCTCGGTCCGGGAGATCATCACAGGAGCGGGGCCCACAGCGCGGGAACCAAGGAGCTCCTGCAGGTGCAGGAAGGCACCATCCTGATCGAGGTCGAGGAGCAGTCGTTCACACTTGAGGCCGGCGATGCGGTGGCATTTCCAGGGGATGTCGCTCACTCCTACGTCAACCCGAGCTCGGAGCGCGCGCGGTTCTCACTCGCCGTATTCGAGCCCGGTGTGGGCGCCACGACCCGATCCGAGGTGCACGAGTGAACCGGCTCACCCTCGACCCGCTCGACCCGATGTCGAACGCTGCGCTCGACGACGCCGCTGCCGATCTCAGCGCTCGTCTCACTCGGCTGGGTCGTGACGTCACCGTTGCGCGGCGCGGAATCGGGGCCGAAGTGTCATGACCGCACTTCCCGCCTCCCGCCTTCCGGTGCCGCCGTGGGGCCTGGCCGTCGCAGCGATGCTGTCGGTGCAACTGGGATCCGCTCTGTCGGTGGGCCTTATCTCCACAGTGGGGCCGGCGGGCACCGCCTGGCTGCGACTCAGCATGGGAGCCCTGATCTTCCTCGTGATCGCCCGGCCGCCGCTGCGCTCGCTGCGCCGGTCGGACCTTCCGGCACTGCTCGGTCTGGGCGTCGCCACGGGGCTCATGACGATCATGTTCCTCGCCGCCCTCGAGCGGATCCCGCTCGGCACCGCGGTCGCGATCGAGTTCCTCGGGCCGTTGACCGTCGCAGCCGTACGCGGCCGCAGCAGGGCGGCGCTCGTCTGGCCGGTTCTCGCGTTGGTCGGCGTGGTCCTGCTCACGGAACCATGGGGCGGCACTGTCGACCTCCTCGGTGTCGGGTTCGCGGGACTCGCGGCGCTCGGCTGGGCCGTTTACATCTTGCTCACGCAGCGCGTCGGCGATCGGTTCACCGGCATCGGCGCGCTGTCCTTCACGATCCCGGTCGCCGCCGCCACGGCGGCGATCGTCGGAATTCCGCAGGCCCTCGGCCATGTCACGCTCGAGGTCGTCATCGCCGCCGCCGGGCTCGCTCTCCTGCTCCCCGTGCTTCCGTTTGCGCTCGAGATGCTGGCGCTGCGCCGGATGACCCATACCGCTTTCGGAACGCTGATGGCCATCGAACCCGCAATCGGTCTCGTGCTCGGCCTGCTCGTGCTTTCCCAGACGCCATCGCTGCTCCAGCTCGCCGGCATCCTGACCGTCGTCCTCGCCGGCGCCGCCGCGCAGCGGGGCGGCCAGCGCAGGACTGAGGCAGCCGCACCGGCAGCTCCGCCCTCGGACCTCGACCTTCTCGGCTAGGCCGGCCGGGCATCAGTCGGATGGCATGTTCTTGATCGTCTCGGGAATCTCATCCGCCGGATTGCGGCGCGCGCTGACCCTTCCTCTGCCGGCCTTGTAGAGCTCCCGGAGGATCGGGATGCCGGACAGCAGCACGATGCCGATGATGAAGTACTCGGCGTACTCGGCGACGAAGTCGATCTGCCCGAGGAAGTACCCGAGCAGCGTCAGTCCGACGCCCCACAGCAGAGCGCCGACCATGTTGTACAGCACGAAGCGCCGGTACGGCATGTGGCCGACCCCGGCCGCCACCGGTACGAACGCTCGGAAGATGGGGAGGAACCGGGCGATGATGATCGCCTTGCCGCCGTGCTTCGAGAAGAAGGCGTTCGTCCGCTCCACGTTCTCGGGGTTGAAGAAGCGGCTTCGCTCGCGCTTGAAGACGGCCGGGCCCGCCTTCCGTCCGATCAGGTACGCCACCTGATCGCCGGCGAAGGCGGCGACGAAGATCACCGCGATCGTCGCCCAGAGCGGAACTCCGATGAAACCGGTTGCGGTCAGGAGCCCGACGGTGAAGAGGAGCGAGTCGCCGGGGAGGAACGACAGGACGATGAAGCCCGTCTCGATGAAGACGACTGCGGCCACGCCGAGCAGCACGAATGGCCCGAACCAGCGGATGAGCCAATCGGCGTCGAGGAAGTCGAGACCGAAGAGAAGCGGCTGCATGTGTGATCCTTTCCGTGTCGCCTCAGCCGAGGCCCGATGTCTCCTGGTGGCCGTCGCCGTCCCGGATCGCGCCGGTGACCGGCTTCCGAGAGAGGGTGACGGCACCGGCATCGGCCGCTCGCGACGTCGCGGCGGCGACGGCAGCGTGATCGTCGGCCTTCGAGTAGGCGTGACGGAGCGGCACCGGTGCAACGTCCTTGCCGGTGCGCTTCGCGTGCCGCCGCCGCTGGATCATGTTCAGCGCCTCGACGGCGATCGCGAATGCGATCGGGCCGTAGATCAGCGCCTTGTCGACATGCACGTCGAATCCGTCCGCGATGAGGAATGCGCCGATGAGCACGAGGAAGGCGAGGGCGAGCATCTTGACGGTCGGGTGCCGATTGACGAACGCAAAGATGTACTTCGACGAGAACAGCATGAGGCCGAACGACAGCACCACCGCGACGATGATGACGAGGAGATTGTCCACCATGCCGACGGCGGTGATCACGGAGTCGAACGAGAACACGATGTCGAGCAGGAGGATCTGGATCAGCACGGCGCCGAAGGTCGCCGTCGCCACCCGTCCGGTGCCGTGTGACTCCTCACCCTCCAGCTTCTCGTGGATCTCCGTGACGGCCTTGTAGACCAGGAACAGCCCCCCGAGGATCAGGATGAGGTCACGCCCCGAGAATCCCATGCCGAAGAGCTCGAAAAGATCCGACGTGAGTGTGATGATCCACGACGCGGCGAACAGCAGCCCGATGCGCATGACCATTGCGAGGGTCAATCCGAGGTTGCGGGCCTTCGCCTGCTGCTCCACCGGCAGCTTGCTGGCGAGGATCGAGATGAAGATCACGTTGTCGACGCCGAGGACGATCTCCAAGATGAAGAGCGTCAGGAACGCGATGAGCAGGTCGGGCGTCAGGTCAAGTGAGAACTCCACATGATCGACCCTAGGGGGCCCCTTCTGGGTATCTGGCGGCGGCGTGCGGTGTCCCCGCACTCGGCGTCCGCTGCCGGACCCGGCTTCGGCCAAGTTTCGGGCTTTCCGTTTCAGTCATCCCCCAGGCGACGGTGGCGATGATCAGCACCAGCTCGGCATGAATCCGTTCATGCCGCCAACCGTGGAGCCCGTGGCGACGTCGATGAGCACCGTCGTGATCCCGGTCGAAGCGGGCTCGTAGGGGTAGCCGTCAGGCTGCCGGTCACCGGGCAGCAGTTCGACTGCGAGCTGGCGGCCGTTCGGCGAGAGGCACATGCTGCGGATGTCGGTGTCCGCTGTGGCCGGTTCGTAGAGCACCCGCGGGCCGCTGTCGTCGACGTGGAGGACTCGCGGGTTGAGGCGGGTGACACCAGGGCGGTATTCCGGCGTCATCAGGGTTTCGAGGTAGCGGTCCTCGCCCAGGATGATCACCTGGCCTGCGGAATCGTCTTCGGTCGATCCGTCCGACGGGAGCGAGAGCGGCGTCTTCTCTCCGGTGTCCAGGTCGATCGCGGTCGCTCCGTTCGCATCCGCGACGGTGAGGGTCCGAGTGCCGGGGATGAAATTGCGAAGCTCCTGATGCTGACCGAGGGCAACGGGCGGGTCGCCCGCCAGAACGTCGATCAGGTACAGGTTCGCATCGGCCGCCTGAGCGACGACCGAGGTCGAGGAGGGGACGAAGGTCCAGTCCACGACCCGGAGCGGCGTCCCGTCGATGCCCAGCACCTCCCGTCCCACACCCGAACCGGACTCGGCGTCGTACACGATGAGCGTGCGCGCCGGGGTCGTGTCTCCGACGCGTTCGGGGGTGAAGATGAAGCCCAGGAGGTTCGACGCACCGGACGCCGCGAGCTGGGTGACGGTGCCGGCGGCCGGGAGGGTGATTCCCGCTGCTGCTCCACCCGCAACCGGCTTCATCTGCAGCGTGCTGGTCTGCCCCGCTCCGATGGTGACGACGGCGAGCTGGTCGCCGACCACTGCGTACTCCTGGATCGCGGGAGCGGCGAACACCTCCGTCGCGTCGCCACCCGCGACCTGGCGGCGGAAGATCCGGTCATCCTGTCCGGCCCCGGAACGGACCAGGGAGAAGACGCTCGCATCGGGCGTCTGGAAGGTGTAGCGCAGGGTCGACCGCGCGCCTGTGGCTGCCGTTGCGGCGTCGACCGTGACGGTGTAGTCGGCGGCATAGGCGAGCATCTCGTCGAAGCGGATGGTGACGGTGGAATCGTCGCTGGTCACGGTCACGGATGTTTTCGGCTGGACCCGCACATCGGAGGCGGTGACGGGCTGGATGCGCTGATGAGGCCGGAGTACCAGGTTCTGAGCGGGGCGGGAGACGAGCGCTTCAGTGTTCACCTCGGCGCCGGCCAGCCGAGGCCCCTGAAAGGCGTTCGCCAGGGTCAGGCCGACGACCAGGGCCGCCAATATCGTTACCGTGACGGCGACGAGCCTGCGGAAGCGAATGATACGTCGGCGCTCGGCCCGGCCGCGATCAGTAGACATAGGGGTCGTCCGGCTCCTCGACCTGCTCACTGTCGGTCGGGATCAGCACGATCGGCGCGTCCGCGGATGTGCTGGGATTCGAGTCGAACGCCCCGGCGAGCGAGAGCCAGCCATCCGGGCGCAGCTCTTCCCTCCACCCCGGCCAGTGCACCGGGACGCCGACGGGCTGCGCGTCGATGGCGCAGTGCGTGATCAGGTAGCGGGCGAGGTAGAACGTGTCGTCGGACTCCGTTGCGAGCACGAAGCCGGTGACCTCGACCGCCTTGCCGGTGAAGAATTGCTCCGGCATCCCCTGCCGGAGCAGGCTCGCCCAGTCCTTCACGGTGAACGTCGACCCGTCACTGCCGGCGAGTTGCGCTGCGTCCACCTCGGTCTCGGTCGCCGAGGCGGCGTTGAGCTCGCGGCTTCCGGCGATCGCCGGGGACAGCGTCGCCGGCGGCAGCACGAGGGTGCCCGCGGTTGCGGCCGCGAGCACGAGCAGCCGGCCGCCGACCCGCAGGAACGGGGAAGCGTGGGTCTGCGTCCGCGCGGTGGCCTCATCCGCCTCGTGCGCCTCCCCGGATTCCTCGCGTCCCGGGAGGAAGAGCAGCGCCGCGAGCGACACTATGCCACCGATTCCCGCCATGACGAGAGTGAATGTGAAGTACCGCGGGTGGACGTACAGGTCGAGGTCGCCGGTGGCTGCCAGCCACAGCGTCCCGATCACGACGACGAGCGACAGCAGGATGCCGGTCCACCGTCCGGTCATGCGGTCAAGCAAGAAGGTTCACCCCCAGCCCGAGTGCGGCGGCGCACAGCGCGACCAGGCCCGTCAGTGTTGCCAGCGTCCGGGTGGTGAAGGTCGTCCGGAGCAGCGCGAGCAGCTTGATGTCGATCATCGGCCCGAACACCAGGAATGCGACCATCGATCCCGGCATGAAGGTGGACCCGAGAGCCAGCACGAAGAACGCGTCGACATTCGAGCACAGCGACACGACGAACGCGAGCGCCATCAGGGCGACCACCGACCAGACGGGGTCGCCGCCCAGCGCGATCAGGATGTCGCGGGACACCGCCACCTGGATCAGGCCCGCGATCGCTGACCCGAAGAACAGCGCCGGCAGCATCGCCGCAGTCTCACCGCGGAACAGCGCCAGGCTCTCCGTCATCCGCGACGCCGTGCCATGGGAGTGGTGATGCGGCGACTCGCAGGATGCGCGGAAGCGGCTGGTCAGGAGCGCGCCCGGGCGCGGGTGATGGCTGAAGAGCCACCCGACGAGGTTCGCGATGGCCAGTGCGCCCAGGATCCGGGCTGCCAGGATGCCGTTGTCCCACCCGAACACCTGATACGTGGTGATGATCGTCACCGGATTCAGGATTGGCGCCGCCAGAAGGAAGGTGATCGACTCCGAGACGCTGAATCCGCGGATCATCAGTCCCCGCGCCAACGGGACGTTGCCGCACTCGCACACGGGCAGGAGGACGCCGAGGAGCGAGATCGCGAGCCTGCGCCCCGCAGCATTGCGCGGAAGGACCCGATGCAGCAGGTGCTCGGGCAGCCAAAGCTGAACGACGATCGACAGCAGAATGCCGAGGAACACGAACGGCAGCGACTCGATGACCACACTCAGGGTCAGGGTGGTGAAGTCGCTGAGGACGTCTGGAACGCTCAGGTCCTCAGCGGGCGACAGGATGCGCAGGGCGACCGCACCGACCACCAGCGCGACGGCGACCGGGAGGACTCGTCGCAGCCGCCCCGGCGCATCGGTTCGGCTCCGCACATCGCTCTGGGTCGGCACTGATCAAGGCTATGCCGCGAACGGTCGAGCAGCCGTTTGCGCAACCCTCAGGAGAACGCGGCCTCGTAGAGCGACTTCAGCTCCGGCGTGGAGGGCCCGCTCTGCCCGCACGTGGTGACCACCCCGGCGACCGCGCTGATCAGGTACGTGCCGCCCAGTTCGAAGCGCCCGGTCGTCAACTCGATCAGGTCCTCGGTGCCCTGTGGAATCGTGACCGTACTCGCCGGCTCGCCCGTGTACTGGTGAAGCACCTCCAGTCGGACTGTCGAGCCGTCGATTCCGGTCACGCGTCCTTCGAACGCGACGTCGGTGTCGGCGATGAACTCCGCTGCGAGCGGCGCGCACGCCGTGGACACGCCGGGATCGGGTGCCGAGAGCGCCAGAGTGTCGCCGCCGGCAGGCCGGGCGACGATCACCGCGGTGACGACCGCGGTCGCCGCCGCGGCGGTCGTGATGGCGGCGACGATGCCGCGGCGTCGGGCCTGCACGGCGCGCGGGTCGATCGGCTGCGTGTCCCCGGAGGGGCCGTCGGTGGTGGTGTGGGTCATGATCTCCTCGATCCGGTGCTCGGGAAGCGGAGCGACTCCGCGCGCGGGGTCGATCTCGCGCAACCGGCGGGCGAGGCCGTCGTCGTCGGAACCGAAGGGCTGCATCCCGGTCATCGTCTCGCTCCTTCTTCACTGGAGATATGTCCGAGTCCCCCCTCGTTCCTTTCGAGCCGATCGCGGAGCCGTCGTTTCGCGCGGTGCAGACGGATCGCCGCCGCGTTCTCCGACACGCCCAGCACCCGCCCGATCTGCTCGGCTGTGAGCTCCTCCCATGCCCACAGGCGCAGCACCTCCGCGTCGCTGTGGCGCAGCGCGGCGAGCGCGGCATGGACTTCCACGGCGTCCGCAGCATCCGCGTCCGCCGGCGGCACGGACGACGCGGGAGGGTCGAGCGCGACGATGCGGGCGGTGAGCCGGCTCCGGCGTCGCGCCGACCGCTCCGCGTTGCGCAGGCAGTTTCGTGCGGCGACGTAAGCCCACGGCAGGCGCTCACCGGCCGCCGGCAGATCGTCGAAGCGCCGCCAGCACACCAGCATCGTGTCGCTCAGCACATCGTCCGCGGTGTCGGCGTCGGTGCGGCGCCGGAGGAAGCGGCGCACCGGATCCGCGACCTCGCGCACGAAGTCGTCGAACGCGCGTCGCCGCTCGAGATCCGATGTCACGATCAGCTCAGGTCCGGCACGCCGTCAGAACTTTCACCCGCCGTCGATCGCGGCGTCGATCTCGTCCCGACGCCCGAGTACGAGCGCTTCGAATGCGCCGTCGGGGAGCGGCTGGTCGTCGGAGAATCGGATGCCGCCTTTCGTCGATGAGAAGCCGTCCAGCTGGGGCAGCGCGTCGGCGACGACCTCGGCGCTGAACGGGAGGACCGAATACCCCTCCCTTCCTCACGATCACGCTCACGAGCGAACGGCCGCGGTACCGCAGCGCGGGCATTCCGTAGCTCGTGCCCTCTTCCAGGCCGGCGACGAGCGCGAGTGCGCGGTCGCGCCATCCGGCGATCACCGAGCGGCCGGGCTCATCGAGGGAGGCGATGTAATCGGTGACCTCGGTCATGCGGTCATTGTTCCACCGGGCGTTCCGCCCGGCCAGGCCTCGCGACGCTGGGTGCCGACCGTGAATCCCTGGGGCAGGCACTGAGGAACGGCATCCCCTCCAGCGGACTGCCAAGGGTGCGTTTCTAGGCTGGAGAGCACGAATCGGAGGCACACCATGGGATTCCTCAAGAAGGCGCTGCGGAGTGGCGTGGCCGCCAAGGCCGCGCAGATCGCCATGCGCGAGGCGCGGAAGCCGGAGAACCAGCGGAAGGCCCGGGAGCTCGTCCAGAAACTCCGGGACAAGCGCCGGCCGTCCATCTGAGCGATCGCGGCGGTCAGTCGCCGCCGTCCGAGTCGAGGATCCGCTCCAGCGTCGTGGCCAGCGAGCGCAATGACGCGCCGTCGGCGCGACCGGCGAGCTCACGCTCGATGCCGCTCCGGTACACCTTGGCGGCCTCACGAAACCGCCGATCCCCTTCCTCGCTGAGGATCGCGTAGGAGGATCGGCCATCCGCCGGGTTCGCCTCGCGTGCCACGAAACCTGCGCCGATGAGGTCGTCGACGATGCGACTCACCCGCGTGCGGCTGAGGACCACCCGTTCGCCGAGCTCGCTCATCCGGAGTCGTCCGCCAGCGGCGGACAGCTCGAGCAGCACGTCATACCAGGCCAGCGGCAGGCCGGTGGCGCGCTGCAGCTCCTTGTCGAGTCGCGGGACGAATCTGGCGTGCGTCCGCAGGATCGCTGCCCACGCGCGTTCGGCGTCCGAGTCCGGCATGTCCTTGAGCGTACCACTTGCGTGCGCGCGCACATAGCGATAATGTGCTCACGCACATAAACAATGTGCGTCCGCACACAATCGACACGGGATCAAGGAACCGACTCATGACCACGCTGCTGCACATCTCCTCCTCGCCACGCGGGGACGCCTCGGAATCGCTCGCGCTCGCCGACACCTTCCTCGCCGCGTTCCGCCGCATCCGACCGGAGGTCGTTCTCGACCACTGGGATCTCTGGGACGGCCGGCTCCCGTCGTTCGGACCGGACGGTGCGGGCGCCAAGATGCGGATCTTCGCCGGGGAGGAGCCGGTCGGTCCGCAGGAGACCGCCTGGCACCGCGCCCGCCTCGCGTTCGAGCGGTTCGCCGCCGCCGACCTGTACCTGTTCAGCGTGCCGATGTGGAACGCAGGAATCCCCTACATCTTGAAGCAGTTCATCGACGTGGTGAGCCAGCCTGGGATGCTCTTCGGGTTCGACGCCGACACCGGCTACACGGGTCTGCTCCAAGGCAAGCGGGCCGCGGCGCTGTACACCAGCGCGGTGTACGGCCCCGACCGGGCGCCCGCCTTCGGCAGCGACTTCCAGGCGCCGTACCTGAACGACTGGCTTCAGTGGGCCGGCATCGAGGACATCCGATCGGTGGAGTTCCGCCCGAACCTCGTCGTCGCGGATGCCGCCGACCGGCGTCAGATGGCCCACAGGCAGGCGAGCATGGCGGGCACCTCGTTCGGGTTGAAGCGCTTGCGCGAGGTTTCCTAGTCGTCCGGCATCATGGAGACGAAATCCGGCTCCGGCGAACGCCCACGGACGGAAGGCGAGGACATGGGATTCACCCGCGCGCAGCTCCTCGCCTTCCGCGACGCCACCGTCGATGACCTCGTCGGACCAGGCCTGAGGCTCCTCTTCGTCGGCATCAACCCTGGACTGTGGACCGCGGCGACGGGCGCCCACTTCGCCCGTCCGGGCAACCGGTTCTACCCCGCGCTCGCCGCAGCGGGCATCACCCGCCACCAGATCCGGGCCGGCGACGGAATGGGCGACGCCGACCGGGGGCATCTGATCTCGCGCAGGATCGGCATCACGAACCTGGTCGCCCGGGCGACGGCTCGCGCCGACGAGCTCACCGCGGGGGAGCTCCGGGCGGGTGCGCTGCTGCTCGAGGAACGGGTGGCGCTGTGGCGGCCGCGGGTCGTCGCCATCGCAGGGGTGAGCGCATACCGGCACGCGTTCGGCATCCCGAAGGCGACGCTCGGCCGACAGCCGAATGACCTGGCGGGCGTCGAGCTGTGGGTGGTGCCCAACCCGAGCGGCCTGAACGCGCATCACGATCTGGAAGCACTTGCGGCCGCATACGCCGCACCAGCCCGGGCCGCCGGCGTGCTGTGACCCGGCGTCGGCTGCGGCGCGGAGTCAGGCGTAGCGGCGCACCGTGGTGACGGGGTCGAAGCCGAGGCGCCGGTAGATCCCCTCGCCATCGGGCGACGCGGTCAGCACGGCCCGCCGCGCGCCCATCGCGTGCGCGTGCTGCAGGGCCGCTACGGTGACCGTGGTGCCGAGCCCGCGGCGGCGCAGGTCCGATCGTGTGACGACGTTCTCCACCGCGCCGACCTCGCCTGCCACGACCACCGTGGCGCAGCTCGCGGGCACCCCATCCTGCTCGAGCAGCAGATACCGGGCGGCGTTCCCGGCGAGCCGGACCGCTGCGGCCATGTCGGGCATGTCCGGCAAGGAGGGGTCCCCGATCCACACTCGGAGCCAGTGCTGGATGCGCGAATCGTTCGTCACGTCGACGACCGCCGCCGTCTCACCCCGCGGCGCGCGGTCCAGCGGCATGGTCATCAGCGGCTCTTCCTCCTGGAACTCGAGCCCGGCAGCGAGAAGGGCCGCGTCGTCGCGCCCCCGATTCAGCTCCGGCCAGGCGTTCCAGAGAAACGGTGTCGGGGCGAAGCCTTCCCGCAGACGCCGGACGAACTCCGCGTCGGCGGACCCGGAGAGCCACACGACGCCGTTGAGATGCTCGGTCGGTGCGCCCGTACGGTACCAGGCGGCATCAGGGGTCCGTCCGGCTTCACCGCGCACCAGATGCGTGTCGATGTGGTCGGCGACGGCCTGGCCGACGACGCTACGGCGTTCCATCGGCGCTCCTTCGGTCGACACAGCCCATGGTGCTGCCGCACGGGGGGCCGCGCAAGGTGCTGATGCTCCGCAGACGCACAGGGGTATCCCGGGCCCTGCGTGGTACCGTCGCGGATCGGCCCTGAACCTCGGGACCGTCGAACATGATCGACGTCAATCGGAGGTGGCTGTGGAACGCGTGCATCACGGTGCCGGCAGCTCCTTCGTCACGGGGTCCGACATCGCGCAGGTGCTGATCGAGTACGCGCGATGGGTGGCGGTGCGCGGTCAGGTCGACATCGTCTCGGTTCCGACGCGCGCGGTGGACGGGTCGATCGGGCGGATCGCCGTCCTCCTCACCGCCACGACGCAGATGGCTACGGAGACGATGTACCTGGCCGGCCGGGAACTGACCGACCGCGCATTCGTCGACCGGATGCGTGCGGATGTGACCAGGCTGAGCAGCCCGATGCATGCCGTCGCAGCGGAGGTCGCTCCTGCGATGGAGGGTTACGAATACTGAGTTGTAGCGCGACAGCTAGAAGATCAGCGTGCGATCGACGAGCCGCTGAGCGACCTCACCGAGCGGAAGCTGGTGGTCCCGCGCATACCTCCGCAGCACCAGGAACGCGTCGTCCACGGGGATGCGGTGTGTCTGCGCCAGCACTCCCTTCGCCTGCTCGATGACGATGCGCGACGTGAGCGCCGCCTGCAGCTGAGCGCGCACGGTGTCCGCCTCCCGCCAGGTCCGCTCGTGCAGGATGCCGATGGTGGCCATGTCGGCAAGCGCCTGGGCCGCCTGGGCGTCGCGGTCATTCAGCGGCCCCGGCGCCGGACGGAACAGGTTCAGCGTGCCGATCGTGGTGTCCCGGAGCCGAAGGGGAATCGCGTAGACGGACGCGAATCCGTTCTCGATGCAGGCACGCTGGAAGTCCGGCCACTCCGGCGGCGCGTCCCTCACGTCGGGCAGCGAAACCACCGAGCCGGTTCGGAAGGACTCGATGCACGGTCCCGCCGCGGCAGCCACCTGCATGGCTTCGACGAGCCGGTTCTCCTCGCTCGTCGAGGCCACGAGCTCGAGGTGCCCGTCGGCATCGGCGAGCAGCAGCCCCGCGGCGCTGACGTCGAGCAGCTCGGCGCAGGAGTCCACGAGCCCCTGCAGCAGCTCGACGACGTCGTAGCCGGCCACCAGGGTGTCGGCGAGCGAAGCGAGCCTCTCGAAGAGCTGCGCCTCGCGGGTGACGGCCGTCATCGGGAATCTCCGATCGTCGTGCCGGTCGCGGTGAAGGTGAGCCGGCCAGAGATCACGTCGCGGGCGATCTCATCCATGGACAGGCCCTGGGCGAACGCATGACCCTGCATCAGCAGGTGGGCGTCCTCAGCCGAGATCCCGCACTGCGCGATGACGAATCCGGTCGCCTGGTGGACGGCGCGGCGGGAGTACGGCCCCGCGGCGCCCTGACCGTCGCTGCCCGCTGAGCGGAGCGCATCGCGCAGCACGTGCCGGCTGATGATGGAGGCAAGCGCGGTCGCCTCGGTCGTCCGCTCCTCGCCGAGTGGCGTCGGAGTGATGGCGTACAGGTCGATGGCGCCGATGCGCAGCGGTCCGACGGCGAGCGGGAATGCGAAGATGGCTGCCACGCCGTGGTCCGCGAGCGCCCGGGAGAACGCGGGCCAGCTGTGCTGCGGTCGTCCCTCCAGATCGGGCTCGATGACCGGCTGCAGTGTGGCGAGGGCGTCCCAGCACGGCCCTTCGCCGAGATCGAACTGCAGCTCATCGATCCGTGCGATCACCCCGTCGCTGGCGGCGAGTGTCTCGGTGCCGAGGAAGTCGCCGATGGTGGAGACCGACGCCCCGCTCACCGGCAGGAAGTCGACGAGCGCCTGCGTCATGGCCGCAGGGTCGTCTTCCGCGCGGGACAGCGCGTTCGCCGCCTGCTGGAAATCCGGCATGCCCCAACGGTACCCGCCGTACGGTAGGAGCGGCGGGATCGGAAGGATCCGCTCAGCGGATCGCGGCCACCGCCTCCAGCACCTCCGCGGAGAACTCCTCGGAGAGCGGCGCCGAGCCCGCCAGGTCCGAGACCTCGAGCTGACCCTCGCGGCTGGCCACATAGCTCAGGTAGGCGCGCACCAGCTCGGCGGTCCGCTCGTCCGGGTACTCCTCGCACGCGATGGCGTAGCTGACCAGCACCAGCGGGTACACGCCGTCCGCCGTGCTGGTGCGGTCGACCTCGACGACGAGATCGTGCTCGTTCGGGCGCTCGGCGAGCGGCGACTCGTCGAGGACCCTGGCGGCGGCCTCCGCGGAGTACTCGACGAACTCGTCGCCGACCTGCAGCGCCGCGACCGGCAGGTCGTCCGCGCGCGACGCATCCACGTACCCGATCGTGTTGCGCCCGGTGGTCACGGAGTTCACGACGCCGGAGTTGCCCTGCGCTGCCTCGCCGCCGTACGGGAACTCGTCGGCCGCCTCGTCGGGCCAGATCTCCGGTGAGTTCGCGTGGAGGTAGTCGGTGAAGTTCTTGGTGGTGCCCGACGGGTCCGAGCGGTGGACGGCTGTGACGATCTCGTCCGGCAGCTCCACGTCGGGGTTCAGCGCCGCGAGCGCGGGGTCGTTCCAGCGCTCGATCCGGCCGGAGAAGATCCCGGCGATCGCATCCGGGTCGAGGTTCAGCCGCTCGACGCCGTCGATGTTGAAGATGAGCACCAGCGGGGCGACGTAGACCGGGAGGTCGAGCGCCTTCGAGCCGGGTGCGCAGCCTGCGAACTCCCGTTCGAGGTCGTCTTCACTCAGTGCCGCATCGGAACCGGCGAAGTCCACTCCGCCCTCGATGAACTGCTCACGTCCGGCGCCGGAGCCGACCGGGTCGTAGTCGATCCGGACACCGCCGTTCGCGGTCTGGAATTCCGACACCCAGACCTCCTGGGCGATCGACTGAGCGGAGGACCCGGCGCCGACGAGCACGCCCTGGAGGGGACCGGGCTCCGCAGCCGTCTCGTTCACGGCGCAGCCGACGAGCAGCAGTGCAGAGAGCGCTGCGGCGCCAAAGCGGCCCGACCGGAGGGCGGTCCGCGGGCGCGCGGAGATGCTCGAGTCGCTCACAGTACGACACTACGGGCTGAACCTGCGCCGGGCTTCCGGGGGTGGCAGACGGACGGCGCAGGCGGGGTGGCCGGATCCGGCGGGACGGCATACCGTGGCAGCAGGACGCCTGGTTCCCCGATCGGAGGGCATGTGCCTGACACCGCGACCGACGTCGACCGCCTCACCCGCCGTGGCCTCCGGCTTGCGCAGTTCACCGTCGGCTACAACGTGGTCGAGGGAGTCGTCGCCGTGAGTGCCGGCGTGGCGGCCGGGTTGGTCTCGCTCATCGGGTTCGGCATCGACTCGGGCATCGAGTCGATCTCCGGCGTGCTGGTGGCGCTGCGGCTCTCGGCGCGGCTGCGGTCGGGGAGGCCGGATGAGGCGCGTGAGCGGCTGGCGCTGCGGCTCGTTGCGCTCACCTTCTTCCTGCTCGCCGGTTACGTGACGGTCGACGGCATCCTCAGCCTGATGTCGGGGGAGCGGCCGGACACCAGCGTGCTCGGACTGGTCGTGCTGGGCGCGTCGCTCCTCGTCATGCCCGTCCTCGCTGCCGCGAAGCGCCGAGTCGGGTTGCGCCTCGGCGACAACCTGATCCTGGCGGACGCGGCCGAGACGCGGATCTGCGTGCTGCTCAGCATCTCGACCTTCGTCGGCCTGGCACTCTTCGCGCTCACCGGAGCGGCCTGGCTCGACCCCGTCGCCGGATTCGTGATCGCCGCCTTCGCCGTGCACGAGGGATTCGAGGCCTGGCACGGCGAACTCGCCGACGACGACGGGGACTGAGGATCGCGTGGCGGAGCAGACGACCGACGTGCTCGTGGTCGGAGCCGGGCCCACCGGCCTCATGCTTGTGAACTGCCTCGCGAAGCTCGGCGTCTCGGCGCTGCTGATCGACGGCAAGCCCGGCCCGACGCGAGAGTCACGTGCGCTGGGCGTGCAGGCGCGCACCATGGAGCTCTACGACCAGCTCGGAATGGCGGATCGCGTACTCGCCCGCTGCACGCCCGCGCGCGGGGTGGTCCCCGGGTACCGCGGCACCGCGTTCCGGGCCGTGAGCCTGCCGGCGCTCGGGGGCAGGGTCAGTCCCTTCCCGCGGATGTACGTGCTCGAGCAGAGCGCCAACGAGGAGCTGCTGGTGGAGAACCTCCGGCGGCTCGGGGGAGAAGTGCGGTGGAACTCGGCGCTGCTCAGCCTCGAGCTGCTGGACGGTGTCCGACCGGTGCGGGCCGTGCTCTCCGACGGCAGCGTGCGGGCGCGTTTCTGCGTCGGAACCGATGGGACGTCATCCCTGGTGCGGAAGCTGCGCGGCATCCCGTTTGAGGGCGAGACCAATCCGTACACCTACTTCGTGCTCGACGGTGTGCGCGCGCAGGGCATCGTGCCCGGCCACATCAACATCCGAATGGCGCCGCTCGACTTCCTGCTCGCCTTCCCGATGGGCGGCGAGGACGCGCGCCTGCTCGGCGTGGTGCGGAACCCGACGGGCGAGGCGGTGGCCGAGGAGGCGGTGCGGCCCCGGCTGTCCGACGTGTTCTCCGTCACCTACGAGCGCGCCCGCTGGTTCTCCACCTACCGTGTGCACCATCGCATCGCCGCGGAGTTCCGCGACGGACCGTTCTTCCTCGCGGGTGACGCCGCCCATGTCCATTCGCCGGTCGGCGCGCAAGGAATGAACACCGGCATGCAGGACGCCCACAATCTCGCCTACAAGCTGGGCGACGTGCTGACCGGCCGCGCGGGGGAGCGGTCCCTCGACCGGTACGGGGCCGAACGTCGCCCGGTGGCGCTGCGGCTGGTGTCGACGACGGATCGGATCTTCGGCGCCGTCACGTCGGAGCACGGACTGGCGCGCTTCGTGCGGAGCCGCGTGATGCCGGTCGCTGGGCGGTTCGCGGTGCGCGTCGTCCCCCGGCTGCCGTTCGGGGCCCGGCTGTTCTCGTACCTCTCGCAGACGCGCATCCACTATTGGATGTCGCCTGAGGCCGAATGGGCATCACGCGGCCGCCGCGGCCGCGTCGTCGGACGGCGGCTGAGGTGGAGCGGCGAGAACTTCGCCTGCCTGCGCTCGTTCACCTGGCAGGTGCACGCCTATTCGCGCGCCCTGCGATCAGCGGCGGAGGCGACCGCAGCGCGGCTGGGCGTCGACGTTCAGGTGTTCGCGTCGCCGGGCTTCTCCGCGGAGCTGCGCCGCGACCGGCTGTATCTCGTGCGGCCCGACGGTTTCGTCGCAGCGGCGGGCTCGCCGGCGCACGCCCTGATCCGCTTCGCCACGGTCCTCGAGCAGCTGCGGGACTGAGATTCGGCTGTCAGAAGATGAACGCCGGCATGGCGTTCGCGGTGACGAAGACCAGCACAGCGGCCGTCATGGGAACGAGCACTTTTGCGGCCACGGAGAGCTCGCTCCACCAGGTGCGCAGGAGGGGGACCGAGGCGTCACGCTCGCGGTCGGGATCGTCGGTGCTGTTCTCGCGCTTGCTGCTCATGGGGTACCTGGCGTCGAGCATACCTATGCATGGGGAACGGCGAAATGCGACGCGCCCGGTGCGCAGGATTTCCGGGATTCGCTCAGGATCGGGCGCTGACCAGGAGCCGCGAGACGGCGTCCAGCGATCCCGGGACGAGCGTGTAGTACGCCCAGGTTCCCCGTTGCGAGCGGGTGAGGAAGCCGGCGTCGACGAGCACCTTCAAGTGGTGCGACACGGTCGGCTGGCTGAGACCGAGCGGCTCGGTGAGGTCGCACACGCACGCCTCCGCGCCGTCGGATGCCGCCACGAGCGACACCAGCCGCAGCCTGGCGGGGTCCGCCAGCGCCTTCAGCGATCGCGCCAGCTTCTCCGCGTCCTCGGCGGCCAGCGTGTCGCGCGTGAGGGGTGCGCAGCACGCTGCGACGTCTGCGATCGGGAGGACCGTGCCAGATGCCATGCGTTCATCCTATCGAACATTGACACTCATCGATATAGCCGGAATACTCGGGTTCATCGACGTTCATCGATGACCGTCGATGCAGGATCACAGGGAGCGGAGAATGTACGGAATGAATGCGGACGGCTGGCTCGCCGTCCACCACGTGGAGCACCGTGAGCTGCTCGAGAAGGCGGAGCGCACCGCGCGGCGGCGGCCTGCGCGTGCAGAGCGCCCGGCACCGTCGCCCGTCGCGGCCGCGGTTCCAGTGTCCACCGCGCCGGTCTGCTGCTGAGGCCGGGATGACGCTGCTCGACACCCGCCAGACGGCCGTGGTCGCAAAGACCGGCCGCGACCTGCCCGTCGCCATCATCGGAGCCGGTCCGGTGGGCCTCGCCGCCGCAGCGGAGCTGCGGGAACGCGGCGTGGAGGCGATCGTGCTTGAGGCCGGCGACTCCGCCGGGGCGGCGGTCGCCGCGTGGGGCCACATTCGGCTGTTCTCACCGTGGGAGCTGCTGATCGCCCCCGCCGCGCGACGGCTGCTCGAGTCGGACGGCTGGACGGCGCCGAGCGCGGCGGCGATCCCGACGGGTGCCGAGCTGGTCGAGGGGTACCTCGCCCCGCTTGCGGCCGCGCTCGCGTCGCACATCCGCACCCGCAGTGCGGTGACTGCCGTGACGCGGACGGGGATGGACCGCACGCGCTCCGCCGGGCGGGAGAACGCCTCATTCACCCTGCGGGTGGTCACACCCGACGGGGGAACCGAGCTGACCGCGCGCGCGGTGATCGACGCGTCGGGCACCTTCTTCCATCCCAACGGTCTCGCCTCGAACGGGCTTGAGCCGCTCGGTGCCGAGAACGTCCGGGACGCGATCAGCCCGGCGATGCCCGACGTGCTCGGGGCGCACCGCGAACGCTTCGCGGGCCGGCACACCACCGTGCTCGGGGCGGGTCACTCCGCGGCCAATACGCTGCTGAATCTCGCGGCGCTCGCCGCGGAAGCGCCCGGGACCCGCGTCACGTGGGCCATCCGGAACGACGGCGCAGTGCGGATCGGGTCGTCCGAGGACGACGGGCTGTCCGCCCGCGCCGCGATCGGCGGCCGGCTGCAGCGGCTGGTGGACTCCGGTGTGATTCAGCTGGTGCGCCGGTTCGAGCTCTCGCGGCTTCATCGGGCCGAGGATGGTGCCGTCGCGCTGGCTGGAACGCAAGCCGGGGAACCGGTCGAGCTGCGCACCGACGAGGTCGTGGCCGCCACGGGGTTCCGGCCCGACCTCGGAATGCTTCGTGAGATCCGCCTGGACCTCGATGAGATCGTCGAGGCGCCCCGCCGCCTCGCGCCGCTCATCGACCCGAACGTGCACTCATGCGGCACGGTTGAGCCGCATGGCTTCGCGGAGCTGCGCCACCCGGAGAAGGACTTCTTCGTCGTCGGCATGAAGAGCTACGGTCGCGCGCCCACGTTCCTGCTCGCCACCGGCTACGAGCAGGTGCGCTCGGTCGCCGCGTACCTCGACGGAGACCTCGAGTCGGCGGCCCGGGTGCAGCTGCGGCTTCCCGCCACTGGGGTGTGCTCGACGGACGTCGCCGGCTCCTGCTGCTGAGCGCCGGAGGGTGCAATACGGGGCGCCGACCGGTCGGGTTGCGAGCCACACACCCCCAGTGCGAGGGTCGGCGGTTTCCCCGACACGCCGGGGGACGCAACGGCGCGGGAGCAGCGCAGCACCTACCCTGAGCCCAATATTCCCAGGGGGAACAGGGGGGTTCGAGATGGATTCGATGGTTCTGTTGGGGCTCGCTGGCGGTGCGATCGCGCTTGCGGGAATGCTCACGATCGTGATCGTGGCGGCTGGGCAAGTGGTGCTCACGCCGTGGCTGATCCTTCCGGTGCGGTTGATGTGGATCGTGGTGATCCTCGGGATTCCGCTCCTCGGTGCGCTGGCCTGGTTCATGGTCGGTGCACGCACCACGCGCTACGACCTGTACGCCGCGCGCTGACACAGCAGAAGGGCCACCGGATCTCCGGTGGCCCTTCGTGTGTGTGGACGTGTGCCTACTTGAACGCGTCCTTGATGTTCTCGCCAGCCTGCTTCAGGCTGCCCTTCGTCTGGTCAGCCTTGCCCTCGGCCTGGAGGTCGCGGTCGCCCGTGGCCTCACCGACGTTCTCTTTCGTCTTGCCGCCGAACTTCTCGCTGGCGTTCTGGATCTTGTCGTCGAGTCCCATTGGCCGCTCCTTTCGTTGGGGTGTTCCCAGCGTTGCCGGTGCACCTGAGAGGCGGGTGAATTCCTGTCAGCCGGCTGTCAGCGACCGAGTCCCGCGTTTCTGGCCCGGATGATCGCCTCGGCTCGGTCCGCCACCTGCAGCTTGGTGAAGATGTTCGACACATTGTTGCGGACGGTTTTCGGGGAGAGGAACAGGGTGGTCGCGATCTGCGGGTTGCTGCGTCCCCCCGCGAGCAGCTCGAGGATCTCCCGCTCGCGTGAGGTGAGCTGGGGGAACGCGTAGTGCGTCGGCGCGGCGCTCTGCCCGCCGGCGAAGAACTCCGCGACGCGACGCGCGATCGCAGCCCCGAACACGACCTCGCCGCTCGACACGGACCGGATCGCGCGCAGGATCTCCTCCTGGCCGGCCCCCTTCAGCAGATAGCCTCGGGCGCCCGCGCGCATCGCCTGGAAGACGGTCTCGTCGTCCTCTGACATGGTGAGCACCACCACGCCGATGTGCGGGCTCTCGGCCACGATCTGCCGGGTGGCTTCGATGCCGTCCATGTTTGGCATCTGCACATCCATCACCACCACGTCTGGCTGCTCGCGCGAGACGAGCGCGATCGCCTGTTCACCGTCCGCGGCGGTGCCGATCACGCTCACACCGTCAATCGAGCCGAGCAGTGCCGACAGGCCCTCACGGTAGACGGGGTGGTCGTCGACGAGCACGATCCGGATGTCGTCGTCAGGCATGAGCCAGCTCCTTCTCTTCGAGAACGGGCAGGACGGCCCGAACGATGGTTCCTCCGCCGGGTCGCGCGGTGACCTCCCACGTGCCTCCGAGCTCCACGGCGCGCTCGCGCTGCGACGCCAGGCCCACCCCTGCCACCGCATCCTCCCGGATACCGCGGCCGTTGTCACGCACGTCGACGCTCAGCGCGCCATCCGCGTACTCCAGGCGCACCTCGGCCTCCGTCGCGCCGGAGTGCCGCGCGACGTTGTTCAGTGCCTCCGAGACGATGCGGTAGGCCGCAACCTCGACCGCCGCAGTGAGAGGCCCGGCGGCATCAGAGGCGAATCGCACGGTGCGGTCGGCGGAGCGGAAACGTTCGCACTGCTGCTCGAGGGCGCGGACCAGGCCCAGCTCGTCGAGCGCCGGGGGTCGCAGGTCGGACACCAGCCGGCTGATGTCCGCCACCGCCTCGGTGGTGTCGGCGATCGCCGACTGGATGAACTCCGAGGACTTCTCCGGGGCGACGGCTGCCAGATTGCGGGCTGTCTCGATGCGCAGACGGATGCTCGCGAGGAGGGGGCCCAGGCCGTCATGCAGGTCGCGGCGGAGACGGTGCTTCTCGTCCTCGCGGGCAGCGACGAGGCGCTCACGGATCCGCTGCAGCTCGGCGTTCAGCTCGCTGGCGCGGATGGCGGCGGCGGCCTGGCGCACCAGGTCGACCAGCAGGCGCTGATCACGGTCGCTCAGCCGCGGACGCCGGCCGGGCTCCATGACCACGCGCCCGATGGGCACGCCGCGGTACTGCAGGGGCAGGCTGGTGGTCTCGCCGTGCCGGGTGCCCGCGCTCGCGGCGAGCGTCCCGCCGGCCGGCCGGTCCAGCTCGACACGCACGTAGGGAGAGGCGAAGGCGTCGGCGATCGCCTTCGCGACCTCCTCGAGCTGCTCGCCCGCGTCGGCAGCCTCCTCCAGCCGTCCGGCGAGGGCAGAGACGACGCCGTACGGATCGTCACGGCGGCCGTTCACGACGCGGCTCGCGAGCCGGAACAGCCGTTCCCGCAGCGGCGCGTACAGCAGGGTGACGACGAGCACCGCGAAGAGGGCGGTGGTCCGCTCGTCGATCGCCGCTCCGATGACCGCGACGAGCACCACGTCGACGAGCAGCACACCGGCGAGGAGCGCCCCGTAGACCAGGGTCCAGCTGAGCAGACGGTCGATGGAGTACAGCTTGTACCGCAGCACCGCCACCATCACCGAGACGGAGATGAGGGTGAATGCGACGAAGAAGAGCCAGATCACCCAGCCGTCCGGGAAGGAGCGGCTGAAGATGAGGAGCACCGCGACGACGGCGCCCGACCACAGCAGCCAGCGGAGTTGCGAGCGGCCCACCGTGTCGGACTTCACGTATCGGGCGATGGCCACGACGAGCGCGAGCAGGGTGCCGAGGATCGGAGCGGTCTGCGTCACCACGTAGAACACCGGCCATGCCGCATCGGGCAATGCGAGCACGAACCAGGGCTGGTCGAGGGCCTCCCGCTCGGGAGTGCTCGCCTGTTCGATGTACACCTGGTCGAAGTCGGCGAGCACACCGCCGACAAGGATCATCGAGACCAGCACGATGCTCGCGATGCCGACCCACCGCCATGCTCCCGGCAGCAGCCTCCCGTCCGGGAAGAGCACCAGCAACAGGGGCAGGAACAGCAGCAGCCCCGCGCCCATTCGCTCGACGAACCAGTAGGCGAGCGTGCCGAGAGGCACCTCGGGGTCGAGCTGAGCCGCGTAATTCGCCCACGCGGCGGCGAGTCCGTCAAGCGCCCAGAACAGGCCGAAGCCGGTGAGAAGCGTCGCGATCGGGTGCCACGGCAGGCGCCAGAGCAGCAGCAGCCCCGTCACGATGAGCGCGGCGCCCGAGAGGTTGGTCGTCCAGCCGAGCTCCAGCACGCCGGCGCCGGCCCGCGCCACCGCCAGGTCTGCGGGGATCGTGCCCGCCGTGATAACGAGGAACAGCACGCCGGAGACGACGACCGCGATGCGGCTGGAACGCAGGCGACGTTCGTCCGCCGTCCCCTGTGCCATCGCGTCGCGTCCGGCCGCCGCCGTGCCGCCGCTCATGCCGGCACCGGCTCGAACGTCGCGCCGCTCAGGATCTCGGCTCCGAGCGGCAACAGGGCCAGCACCCGTGTGCCGCCTCCGGCCCGCTCGGTGACCGACCAGGAGCCGCCGAGCTCCAGCGCGCGCTCACGCTGAGCGGCGAGGCCCGCACCCGCGAACGCGTCGGGCGCGATGCCGGCGCCGTCGTCGAGCACCTCGACGGCGATGCGATCGGCGTCCGGCCAGTCGGCGCCGACGGTGACCCAGCAGTGCTTCGCCCCGGAGTGACGGGCGACGTTCTGCAGGGCCTCGGCGACGATCCGGTACACCGCGACCTCCACCGCCGGGCGCAGCTTCACCGGCACATCGAAGTGCAGCTCGATCTCGAGGTCCTCGGCGCCCTCGAAGCGCTCCCTGAGCTGCGCGAGCGCGCCGGCGAGGCCGAGGTCGTCGAGTGCGGGTGGGCGCAGATCATGCACAAGACGCCGGATGTCCGCGACCGCGCCTGAGGTCTCTGCGGCTGCATCGCTGAGCAGGTCGCGCGCCTCATCGACCCGCTCGGGTCCGAGGTTCCGCGCCGCCTCGAGGCGGAGCTTGATGCCGCCGAGAAGCGGGCCGAGCTCGTCGTGCAGCTGCCGGCGGAGCCGCGAGCGCTCCTCCTCCCGCGCGGTGACGAGGCGCGCGCGGATGCGCTGCAGCTCGGTGCTGGTCTCGGTGGCGAGGACGGCGGCGGCCGCCTGACGCGCGACATCGTCGAGCAGACGCCGGTCGCGCTCGGACAGTCTGGGGCGGCGTCCCGGCTCCATCTCGATCCGGCCGATCGACGCGCCACGATACTCCAGCGGCAGGGTGATCGTCTCGGCCCGCGGGGTGCCGCTCTCGGCGACGATGCGCTGGCCGCTCGGCCGGTCGAGCTCGACCCGGACGTACGACGACGCGAACGCCTCCGCGACGGCGTGCGCCAGGTCCTCCAGCTGTCGCTCGGACTCGGCCGACTCCTCGAGGCGGGTCGCGAGCGCCGACACGACTCCGTACGGGTCGTCGCGCCGGCCGTTCACCAGACGGCTGGCGAGCGAGAACAGCCGCTCTCGCAGCGGGGCGTAGAGCATCGTCACGATCAGCACCGCGACGATCGCGCTGGTGCGCTCGTCGAGCACCGAGCCGACGAGCGCGACGAGTGCGACGTCGACGAGGACCACGCCACCGAGAATGAGGCCGTAGACGAGGGTCCAGCTGAGCAGCCGGTCGATCGAGTACAGCCGGTAGCGGGTGACGGCGATCACGACGGCGACGCAGAACAGGGCGATGACGAAGATGCCGACGATCTCCCGGACGACGCCCTCCGGCAGCACCACGAATCCGACGGTCAGGTCGAGGATGAAGATCACGCCGGCCCACAGCAGCCACCGCAGCTGGGAGCGCTGCTCCGGGCTGGCGCCGATCCGGCGGGACAGTGCCACCGCGAGGCAGCCGAACGTCCCGGCGGCGACGACCGGGGTGACGACCACGCCGATCACACCCCAGATCTCGGGGGTCAGCGGCAGCGTGAAGACGGGCTGATCGAAGCGGAGCACCTCGCTCGCGTGCGGGTCGCCGAAACCGTCTCCGACACCACGGGGCGCCAGGATCTCGGCGAGCGGCATCATGCAGACGGCGACGAGACTCGCGATGGCCACGACCCGCCACGGACCGCGCCTGGGGAAACGGCCGTCGGGGAAGAGCAGCAGCAGCAGCTGGAACGGCAGCAGGAGCACCGCCCCGAACCGCGCGTAGAACCAGAACGCGAAGGTCGCGAGCGGGGCGTCCGGGTCGATCAGCGCGGCGTAGTTCACCCACGCGGACGCGGTCCCGTCGATGCACCACAGCATCCCGAAGCCGAGCAGCACGGAGGCGATCGGATGCCACGGCAGCCTCCAGAAGAGGAGCGCGCCGGGGAGCAGCATGGCGAGTCCGGGCAGCGCGCCGGACCAGCCGGCGGACATCGGTGGCGTCTCGCCGAGCCGTGCGATCACGACGTCGAGGGCGATGGCGGCGATGCACCCGGCGAGCCCCAGGCCCAGCGCCACGAGCGCCACGACGCGCGCGCTCGTCTCACCAGGCATTTTCAGCACGCGAACCATCGTGACAGGTCGGCACCGCTGCGTCACGGGACCGGTGTCCCGGATCGATTCGGGACATTTCGCGTGACGGCCGCGGGGTTTCGGCCACTGGGTGCCCGGGACGGCCGACGGCGACGGTGGTCCTGGGCGCAACCCGCGCCTCAGAAAGAGAAGGGAATGGAGCGATGAGCCCATCAGAATCGGTGCCGGTGAGCACCGTGCCGGTGAGCACGGTGCCGGCGCTCGCCCGCACCGACGTGCGCCCAGCAGAGCCTCCGGTGCCCGAATCCCGCCGCCGGAGCATGGGCCGGGGGATCGGGATCGGCATCGCCGTGCTGGTGGCGGTCGCGCTGCTGGTGTTCGGCCTGGTGTTCGCGCTGCGGCACGAGCTCGTCGACCCCGCTCTGCTGAACCCCGGGATCCTGAACGCCTGGCGCTGACCTATGGCGGGTGCTGATCCCCTGCACGCAGCGGAAGGGGGGTCGACCTGCTGAGGAGGGGCTCAGACGGCCTGTGAGAGCTCGCGGGCGCGTTCGATCGCGGCCGCGGCAGCGCGGGTGAAGAGCGCCTCCAGCTCCGCCTCCTCGAGCTTCGCGACCGCCCGTTCCGTCGTTCCCTTCGGGCTCGTGACCCGTCGGCGGAGCTCTGCCGGTTCGGCGCCACTCGAAATGAGCAGCTCAGTTGCGCCGGCGAACGTCCGCTCGGCGAGCACGCGCGCCTGTTCCTGGTCGAAGCCGAGCGTGGCGGCGGCTCGGGTGTACTGCTCGATGAAGTAGAACACATAGGCGGGTCCCGATCCCGCGACCGCCGCGAAGGCGTCCATCTGCGCCTCCTCCACGACGAGCACCTCGCCGACGAGCCGGAAGAACGCGGCCGTGTGCTCCAGTTGAGCGTCGGTCGCATGTGCGCCGCGGGACAGCCCCGTCATCGCCGCGCCGACTGCCGCCGGGGTGTTCGGCATCGCGCGGATCACGCCCACCTCCTCGGGCAGCAGGTCCTCGAGCGTCGCGCAGCGTACGCCGGCCGCCAGGCTGACCACCACGGCACCGGGCCGAAGGCTGTCCGCGATCTCCGAGACGAGCGCCGGTGTCTGCGCAGGCTTCACCGCGGCAAGCACGAGGTCGGCGTGGCGCACTGCGTCCTTGTTCGCGCTCGGGTCGTCCTCGGTCGCCACAGCCGGAACCCCCAGCTCACGCCAGCCCGTTGCGCTTCCGGGTGAGCGCGTCGTCACGCGGACATCCGCGAACGTCGCGTGCGCACGCCTGAGGCCGGCGAAGATCGACGTCGCGAGCGATCCGCCTCCGAGGATGGCGATGGACTGTGCGGAGGAGATCATGCGCCGAGTTTACGTCCGGGTCTCAGGCCGACAGATGCGAGGAGCCGCCGTCCGGCTCCGCGGGCGAGCCCTGTCCCGGGGCGCGTCGGGACAGCGGTGCCGCGATTCGGGGTGGCAGCCCCTGCTGCGTGGGACGAGCCGCCCGCATGACTTATGCCATGACTTCAGTACTCCTCTGCAGCACCCCGGTGCACGGACACGTCGCACCGATGCTCAACGTGGCACGCGCACTCCGCGACGCCGGCTGGCATGTGCGTTTCCTCACCGGCGCCCGGTACCGCGACGCGGTCGTCGCGGCCGGCGCGGAGTTCCTGCCGCTTCCGGCCGAGGCGGACTACGACGACCGCGACCTCAACGCGGCGTTCCCCGGCCGCTCCGCCGTGGACGGCCTCAACCGGGTGAAGTTCGACGTGAAGCACATCTTCCTCGCACCGGTCCCCGCGCAGCTCGACGCCGTGCGTGCCGCGCTCGCCGCGGAGCCCACCGACGCCGTCATCGCCGAGACCATGTTCGCCGCGATGGGCGCACTCGCGCTCGAGCCGCTCGACTCGCGGCCCTTCCTCGTCAGCCTCGGCATCATCCCGCTCGCGGTTCCGAGCGCCGACACGGCGCCGTTCGGGCTCGGCCTGCTGCCGATGCAAGGCCCGGTCGGCCGGCTCCGCAACCGGCTGCTCGCCTTCGGCGCCGACCGGGTCGTGCTGGGACCGCTGCAGCGCGAGGCGCGCAGCCGGATCGAGGAGCTCACCGGCCACCGGATGCCCGGGTCGCTGCTCGAGTCGGCAGCCCTGGTTGACCTCGTCGCACAGTGCACCGTGCCGGAGTTCGAGTACCACCGCAGCGACCTGCCGAGGAACGTGCGATTCGTGGGCCCGGTCACGAGAGTGGAGCCGTCCAGCATCCCGCTCCCGGATTGGTGGGGTGACCTCGCCTCCGCGAAGCGCGTCGTGCACGTGACGCAGGGCACCATCGCGAACCGCGACTTCGACGAGCTGGTGCGGCCGACGATCGATGGCCTCGCCGACGACGACGTGCTGGTCGTCGTGAGCACCGGTGGCCGCCCCGTCGACGAGCTCGGGCCCGTGCCGGCCAACGTGCGGGTGGCGCCGATGCTGCCGTACGACAAGCTGCTGCCGCTGGTCGACGTCATGGTGACGAACGGCGGCTACGGCGGTGTGCACCAGGCGCTCGAGCGCGGTATCCCGCTCGTCGTCGCCGGCGACACCGAAGACAAGCCGGAGGTCGCCGCCCGGGTGGAGTGGAGCGGTGCGGGAGTCAATCTGCGCACCGGCAGCCCGCGCGCCGACGCCGTCGCCGACGCCGTGCGCCGGGTGCTCGCGGAGGACCGGTTCGCTGAGGCTAGCGCCCGGATCGGCACCGCCATCGCCGCGAGCCCGCGCGCCGCGGGTCTCGTCGACCTGATCGGGCGGGGCATCTACCGCCAGCGCGTGCAGTCCGACAGCCGCGTGCCCGTCTGATCCCTTCCCGGGGCCGACAGAAGTCTGCAAATGACGGCTTGGACGGACGCACAGGGCTGCGTGGTACTTTGCGGACATGTCGCGGATCATCGGCATCGCCCCGGTGCTTCCGGACTACGCCTACAGCCAGTTGGAGATCACCGAGGAGCTCGGGTCGTTCCTCACGGCCGACGCCTCGAAGCGCGCGGTGCTCGCACGGCTGCACGCCGGCACAGGGATCGGCACCCGCTACACCGCGCTGCCGATCGACGCGTATCGGGATCTCGGCTCGTTCGGCACCGCGAACGACCACTGGATCCGGGTCGGCACCGACCTTGCGGAGCGGGCCGTACGTCACGCGCTCGTCGCGGCCGGGCTCGAGCCGGCCGACATCGACCACCTCTTCTTCACCTCGGTGACCGGGCTCTCGGCCCCGTCGATCGACGCCCGGCTGATCCCGCGTCTCGGCCTCCGTCCCGACATCAAGCGGGTTCCGTCGTTCGGCCTCGGCTGCGTCGCGGGCGCCTCGGGGCTCGCCCGCGTCCACGACTATCTGCTGGGGCGTCCCCGGGACATCGCCGTGCTGCTCTCCGTCGAGCTCTGCTCGCTGACGGTCCAGCGCAGCGACGACTCCATGGCGAACTTCGTGGCGAGCGGCCTCTTCGGCGACGGCGCAGCTGCCGTGGTGATCGCGGGTGCCGAACGCGCCGCGGAGCTCGGCATCGCCGGACCGGAGATCATCGACAGCCGCAGCGGCTTCTATCCGGACACCTCGGACGTGATCGGCTGGGATGTCCGGGACACCGGATTCCAGATCGTGCTGAGCTCGGGCGTCGCCGCCGCCATCGAGGCGAACTTCGAGCCAGACGTCTCGGCGTTCCTCGCCGGGCACGGGCTCACCGTCGCCGATGTGGGCGCGTGGGTGGCGCATCCGGGCGGGCCGCGGGTGCTGGAGACGTTCGCGACCGGGCTGGGGCTGCCGGAGTCCGCGCTCGCCGCCAGCTGGGATTCGCTGAACCGGGTCGGCAACCTGTCGTCGTCCTCGGTGCTGCACGTGCTGGCCGACATCGGCGCACAGCCCGCCGCCACGAACGGACTGCTCTTCGCGCTCGGCCCCGGCGTCAGCGCCGAGCTCGTGCTGCTGCGCTGGGCGGCATGACCGCATACCTCCTGCTCGTCCTCGCCACCGGTGTGGAGCGGCTGGTGGAACTCGTCATCTCGACGCGGAACGCCAAGTGGTCGTTCGAACGGGGTGGGATCGAGTACGGCCGCAGCCACTTCCCGTTCATGGTGGCCCTGCACACCGGGCTGCTCGTGGCCTGCGTGGCGGAGGTCGTGCTGCTCGACCGGCCGTTCCTTCCCGCGCTCGGCTGGCCGATGCTCGTCGTGGCGCTGCTCTGCCAGGCGGGCCGGTACTGGATCATCGCGTCCCTGGGGCGGCAGTGGAACACTCGCGTCATCGTCGTGCCGGGACTCGACCTCGTGCGCCGGGGGCCGTACCGCCTGCCGTGGCTCCGGCATCCGAACTACTGGGTCGTCGCGATCGAGGGCATCGCGCTGCCACTCGTGCATACCGCGTGGATCACCGCCGTCGTGTTCACCGTGCTGAATGCCTGGCTGCTGCTGCGCTTCCGGATCCCCGTGGAGAACCAAGCGCTGGCCGCTCTGCGGTCGTGACCGGGGACTCGCGCTCATGACGGTGGACGTCGGCATCGTCGGCGGCGGGCCGGTCGGACTCGCCGCAGCCATCGAGGCGCGGCGCGCCGGGCTGAGCGTCACGCTGATCGAGCAGCGCGACGGCACCATCGACAAGGCCTGCGGCGAGGGGTTGATGCCGGGCGCGCTCCCCCTTCTCGGCCGGCTCGGTGTCGACCCGCCGGGGGTCGACCTGAACGGTGTGCGATATCGGGACGGCGCACGCATCGTGGACCACCGGTTCACGGGGCTGCCCGGCCGCGGGGTGCGGAGGACCACGCTGCACCGGCAGCTCGCCGAGCGGGCGGAGGAGCTGGGTGTGCAGCGGCTCCGCGATCGGGTGACGAGCGTGGAGCAGCGGGCGGACCGGGTGGTGGCGGCGGGAATCGCGGCACGGTGGCTGCTCGGCTGCGACGGCCTGCATTCCACGGTGGCGCGGCGCTCGGGGCTGGCGCTGCCGCCGCGTCGGGGACCGCGACGCTTCGGCATCCGGCGGCACTACGCGCTGGAGCCGTGGAGCGACCTGATCGAGGTGATCTACGCGGCCGATGTGGAATTCTACGTGACGCCCGTGGGGGAGCGAGAGGTCGGCGTGGCGATGCTGGGGCCGATGGGCTCCCGGTTCGAGCAGGCGCTCGCCGCGGTGCCGTCACTCGCAGAACGGCTGGCCGGCGCACCCGTCTCGAGCTCGCTCCGCGGCGCGGGGCCGTTCCGCAGCCGCACCCGATCGCGGACGAACGGCCGGGTGCTGCTGGTCGGTGACGCCGCCGGGTACGTGGATGCGCTCACCGGAGAGGGGCTCCGGCTCGGCTTCGCCCTGGCACGCGCCGCCGTGGAGGCCATCGCGTCCGGTCAGCCCGAAGACTACGAAGATTCGTGGCGACGTGAGACCCGTGCGTTCCGCACCCTCACGACGGGACTCGTCACCTGGGCGACCTCACCCGCCCGCGGGCTGCTCGTGCCGACGGCGACCCGGATGCCGGCGCTCTTCGGCGCCGCGGTCGACCGGCTTGCGAGGTGATCCCGCCGCCGCTCCTCGGGACGCAGCTGGAGCTACGACAGATGAGGGGTTCCGTTCCGGAGGTGGAGCGCTTCGCGCAGCTGCTCGGGGGTGGAGACGACCGCGACCGCTCCGGCGGCCTCGGCGGGTGAGCCGTAGCCCCAGTCGACGAAGATCGTGGGCACGCCGTGATCGGCGGCGCCCTCGACGTCATGGTGCCGGTCGCCGATCATCACGGGACGCGACAGGTCCGCGCCGAGGCCGCGCAGCCGCACCAGGGCCTCGGCGACGACATCCGTCTTGGCGCTGCGAACCTCGTCGGCAGAGGCGCCGGTGATCACGTCGAAGTAGGTGGCGAGGCCGAAGTGCTCCAGGATCAGGGTCGCCGGGAGCTCCGGCTTCGAGGTCGCCAGCGACACCTTTCGGCTATCCCCGGCAAGGTCGCGCAGCAGCGCCGGCATCCCCGGATAGACCGTGGAGTCGTACGCGCCGTCGTCGAGGTACTTCTCCCGGTAGATCTCGAGCGCCCGGGCGGACTGCTCCTCGTTCATGCCGGCGAGATCGCGGAATGAGTCCAGGATGGGCGGGCCGACGTATTCGAGGAGGCCGGCCGGGGAGGGCACCGGGATTCCCATCCGCTCGAATGTGTAGGCGAGCGTCGCCGTGATGCCCGGGGCGGAGTCCGTGATCGTGCCGTCGAGGTCGAAGAGGACGGCGGTGTAGTCGGTCATCGCGGCCTCAGAACAGCCGCGAATGCGGGTCGTCGACGCCGCGCATGGCGTCGTAGTCGAGGGTGAGGCAGCGGATGCCGCGGTCGATGGCGAGCGTGCGGGCCTGCGGCTTGATCTCCTGCGCGGCGAACACGCCGCTGACGGGTGCCAGCAGCGGATCCCGGTTGAGCAGCTCGAGATAGCGGGTGAGCTGCTCCACGCCGTCGATGTCGCCGCGGCGCTTGATCTCCACCGCCACCGTGGAGCCCGTGCCGTCGGTGGCGAGGATGTCCACCGGCCCGATCGCGGTCATGTACTCGCGGCGCACCAAGCGGTGGC
This sequence comes from Lysobacter korlensis, assembly GCF_042434515.1. Classification (NCBI taxonomy): domain Bacteria; kingdom Pseudomonadati; phylum Pseudomonadota; class Gammaproteobacteria; order Lysobacterales; family Lysobacteraceae; genus Lysobacter; species Lysobacter korlensis. The sequence continues at coordinate 291,274 of NZ_JBHLTG010000005.1, read as the reverse complement.
CGTCGCCGAGCAGGCTGATCTGCTCCGCCAGCAGCTTCTGCAGGTGCGCCTCGACGCCGTCCTTCTGGAGCCCCGGATCCTCGCCCAGCTCGTGGCTGCTGTCGTGCAGCACCTCGTGAAGGCTGATCAGCAGCAGGTCGGCAGTCTTCGTGTGCATGACCTTCCAGACGGCGCTCACACCGGCGGCGCGCTGGTCCTCGTCCGGTTCGAACTCCGACAGCGTGCATGGCGGGCTCATCCAGTTGAGCGGCTTGTAGCTGAGCGAATCGGAGTGCACGAGCACGCTGCCGTCCGCCTTCACGAGGATGAGGCGGGTCGCCAGCGGCAGGTGGGCGCTCAGCCGGCCGGCATAGTCGACGGAGCAGCGGGCAAGAACGAGACGCACCCGAAGAGGCTACCTGCTGGAATTCGCGGCGGGCTCACGGGCGGCGAACGACACGAGTCCGGCGACCGTGATGAGCACCACCACCACCAGCAGCGCGCGGAGCAGCCCGATGTTGTCGCCGAGCACGCCGATCAGCGGCGGTCCGGCGAGGAAGGCGAGGTAGCCGATGGTCGCGACTGCGCTCACCCGGGCGGCGGCCTTCGCAGGATCGTCTGCAGCGGCGGAGATCCCGACCGGGAAGCCCAGCGAGGCGCCGAGTCCCCAGAGAACGATGCCCGACACCATGACCACCGGCTGGTCGATGAAGATCACGGCGAGCAGCCCCACGACCGCGAGCGCTGCCGAGACCCGTAACACGGGCACCCGGCCGAAGCGGTCCAGGAGCGGGCCACCGAGCACGCGGCCCACGGTCATCGCCACGGTGAACACACCGAAGAGCAGCGCGCCGGTCGCGTACGACACGTCGCGCTCATCGACCATCGCGAGCGCCAGCCAGTCGTTTGCGCTGCCTTCCGCGAACGCCATGCCGAGCACGATCAAGCCGATGAGCAGCGTGCGGGGCTCCAGCCAGATCGCCATCCGAGCGGCGAACCCACTGCGCTCCTTGCGGTCCGTTGCCGACTCCGGCTCGGCGATCGCGTCGCCGCGCAGCGGGCGGGTGGCGACGAAAGCGGTGACGAGCATGAGCCCGGACACGACCCCGAGGTGGATTCCGACGCCGACGTCCGCGTACGCCGCGGCCGCACCCACCCCGGCTCCCGCGACCGTGCCGAGGCTCCAGAACGCGTGCATCAACGGCATGAGGTTCTTCTTCGCCGTACGTTCGACGACGGCGCCCTCGACGTTCATAGCGACATCGCAGAGCCCGGTGCCGAATCCGTACAGCGCGAGTCCTAGGAACGTGAACGCGTAGCTCGCGAGCACCTCCGTGCCGAGTCCCATCAGCAGCAGGCCGACCGATGCGATCGCGAGCGAGCCGAGAATGGTCCGCTTCGTGCCGAGCCAATGCAGCAGGTGGCTCGACAGGAGCAGCCCGACGATGGACCCGCCGGAGATGCCGACGAGGAGAAACCCCATCTGGGCGATGGTGATGTCGAGCGCGTCACGGATTGCGGGGGTCCGCGCGATCCAGGTCGCCGCGCCGAACCCGTTGACCGCGAAGAGGACGAATACGGCGTTCCGCCAGTTGACGAGCTGGGAACGGGATGTAATGACCGAGGTGGTCACGCAGGAGCTCCTGACGAGAAGAAGGGATGGCCGACGCGACACAGCGACCCGCCTACGCTAACAAGTCCCCGTGCGTGTGACGGTGGGGTATTCGCGAATGGGGGCCACTTCGCCGGATGCGGTCCGCCGCGGCGGCCCGATGCGCCGATCCGGCCGGGATCCAAGCCTCAACGGGCCGCGCTCAGCCGGTTCGTGCGCGGGAAGGCCGGGTCGACGAGCGCTGGGCGGTCCGCGCGAAAGATGGACACCGGATGCGCCGTCGATCCGGTCGTGGCGAGATCGGCGACGACCTCGCCGAGGAAGGCGGCGAACTTGCCTGCGTGACCGGATCCGCCGATCGCCACGGTGATGCGCGGATCCCCGGGCAGCAGGTCGACGATGAACTCCTTGTCGGGCGGCATGTCGTAGACGCACACCTTGGAGAGCACCTCCGGTCCGGCGGCGCCGGGCAGGTGACGCTCCAGGAAGCCGGACAGCAGCCGGGTCTCGGCCGGGTCCGGCTCCGGAGTGCGCTGTTCCGGAGTGATGGTCCGCTTGCCCAGGTCGCGCGCCAGCTTCACGGCGACCTCCCCGTACACCGGGAACCCGTACCAGATCTCCTCGCCGTGGTAGACCCAGATCGGGAACCGGTCCGGCGTGAACTCGCGCACCATCGCCGGGGCGAAGTACGACACCTGCTCCTGGCTGAGCGTGATCCGCCATGGGACCCCCAGGTCGGGCAGCAGCTCTCCGGCCCAGGAGCCCGTCGCGAGGGTGACCCGGTCGGCCTCCACTCTGCCGCGGTCGGTGGAGAGGACGATGCGCGACCCGTCCCGGTCGATCCGCTCGACCCGCGTCTCGTCGGCGAACGTCACCCCGAGCTGTCGCGCCAGCACCACCTGCGCGGCGACCGCCCGCCGGATGTCGAGGATGCCGCCGTCGGCCTGGAACATCCCGGTGACGTGATCGCCGATCCGCCATTGCGGGAAGCGCGCCCGCAGCCCCGCCACGTCGAGCGGCTCGTACGCGATGCCGGCGGCGTCGAGGGCGGTGCGGTAGGCGGTGAGGTCCTGCTCGCCGTGCGCACCATCGAAAAGGTCCAGTCCGCCGGTGCGCAGCACGAGCTCGAGTCCGGTGCGCTCCTCGATGTCCTCCCATGAGGCGAACGCCTGCGGTGTCAGCGCGGTGTAGGACGCGCTGTGGTACGTGTGGCGGATGATCCGCGAGTGGTCGTTCGATGAGCCGCGGTCGTGTCCCAGGCGGTACTGCTCGAGCACCAGCACATCACCGTCGCCACGCTCCGCGATGCGGAGTGCCGCGGCGGTGCCGATCACTCCGGCTCCGAGCACGACATGGCGCCAGCTGGTCTTCACGGGAGAACCTCCGGGTGCGGATGCGGTCAGGCGTCGGAATTCCGGGCGAGCGTCGCCGCGGCCCGCCGCACGGTGCGAATCGTCCCGTCCGGAACGACGTCGTCGAGGAAGCCGTAGCGGCGGGCGAGCTCACTGGTGGCCAGGTCGCCGTTCCGGGCGCGCAGCCGGACATCGGCCCACCAGTCGGCGATGTCGCCCCAGCCCGGCGCAGCGAGCGAGCCGCCCACATGCTGGACCGAGAGCGCGGCGCACAGGTTCGCGAACGCCAGCCGGTCCGCCAGCGGCCAGCCGCGCAGCGTGCCGAGCGTGAATCCGGTGTCGAACACGTCGCCGGCCCCGGTGGTGTCTTGGGCGATGACGGGCACGCCCGGTGCCCACGCCTGCTCGCCGGTGACGTGGTCGATCGCGCGGGAGCCAGCCGACCCGGAGGTGACGGCGGTGATCGGCACCAGGTCGGCGAGCCGGCGCAGCGCCGCCTCGGGGTCGTCGGTCCGCGTGTACGCGGTCGCCTCCACGTCGTTCGGCAAGAACGCGTGGCAGCCGGACAGCTGATCGAGGACCGCCGATGACCACCGTTCGCCGCCGTCCCAGCCGACGTCCGCGAACACCAGTGTGCCCTGCTCGCGAGCGCGTTCCCGCCAGGCGGGCGCATCGTGCGAGAGGTACACGATGGTGGCGCGTGCCTCCGGCGGCGTGCCGACCAGCTCGTCCTCGCCGATCGGCGTCGGGCGCATGTGCGTGACCATGGACCGGTCATCGGCGAAGGCCATGGACACCGTCACCGGGGTGGGCCAGCCCGGCATCCGCCGCGAGCGGCTGAGATCGACGCCCTCTGCATCCTGGAGGGTGCCCCAGCAGAAGTCGCCGTAGAGGTCATCTCCGAAGGCCGCGGAGAGGCTCGTCGACAGCCCGAGCCGGCTCGACGCGATGGCGAGGTTCGCGATCCCGCCCGGGCAGGAGCCCATGCCGTCGGTGAACACCTCGGTTCCAGCAGCCGGGCGCGCCCGGAGGCCGGTCATCACGATGTCGAGGAACACCGTGCCCTGCACGAATACGTCGAACGTATCTGCGCGGTCCCTGAACCTGTCGAACGGATCGGCGAGGGTCGGCGAAGGAGTCATCGGCGGAGCACCTCGGCGATCGCGGGCACCGAGGCGACGTAGCCCTCGACCAGCTGCGCTGACACGTCGAGCGAGCGGACCAGTGGGTGCATCGCGAACGCGAGCTCGGCGTCGGACCGCGAACCGGTGAGCGCGGCGCGGATGGTGGCGCGCTCGACCGCCTTCAGCTGCTGCATCAGCCCCAGCTGGTGGAGGTCGGGCGGCGCGGTCGCGAGCGGGTGCACGCCGTTCGCGTCGACCATCGACGGCACCTCGATGACGGCGTCCTCCGGCAGTCCCGCGACGGTGGTGCCGTTCCGGACGTTGAGGATCATCGTCGCGCGGCGGTTCTGCGCGATCGCACCCATCACCTGCAGGGCGACGCCCGCGTAGCCGTGCGCGGCGAGGTCGTGGGCGCCCACGGGCCGCGCGCCTCCGCGGGCGGACGGCGGCTCCGCGACATCTGGGGCGGGAGCCCCACCGGCGGGCTGCGAGCCGCCCTTCGCCTCCGCCATGTAGCTGGCGCCGCGCTGCGACACCGCCTCGCCCCACAGCTCCGCCGCCCGGTCCGGGTCCGCGAGGATCTGACGGAACAGGTCCGTCTGCTGGTCGGCGAGGAACTCACCGCGGGTGCGCGCCGACCGGAGGATGCTCTCCACCGCCTCGCGGTTCCGGTAGTAGTAATAGAGGTACTCGTTCGGCAGCGACTTCAGGGCGCGGAGCCACGCGGCGCCGAAGACCTTCGCCTCCTCCAGCGTCGCGAGGCGCTCGTCGTCGGCGAGCAGGTCCGGGAGCACGTCGCGGCCGTCGGCGAGCACCCGCCGCATCCAGCCCAGGTGGTTGAGGCCGATGTAGTCCAGCTGGAGGCGCTCCGGATCGGCTCCGACCGCACGCGCGACGCGCCGGCCGAGGTCCGATGGCGTGTCGCAGATCCCCAGCACGCGGTCGCCGAGCACCCCCTGCATCGCCTCGGTGATCATGCCGGCCGGGTTGGTGAAGTTCATCACGTACGCGGAGGGAGCACGCTTCGCGATCCGCTCGGCGATCTGCACCAGAACGGGGATCGTCCGCAGGCCGTAGGCGATCCCACCGGGTCCGACCGTCTCCTGTCCGAGCACGCCGAGGCTCAGCGCCACCCGCTCGTCGCTCACCCGGGCGTCGACGCCGCCGACGCGGATCGCGGCGAATACGAAGTCACTGCCATCGACCGCATCGTCGATGGACGTCGTCCTGCGAAGGACCGGCCGGCCGGCGGTGTCGGCGGCGAGCTGGTCGATCACGTGCGTGATGGCGGTGAGCCGGTCGGCGTCGGTGTCGTGGAGCACGACCTCGTCCACCTTGGCGACGCCAGCACCATGCAGCAGCGCCTGGTGCACGAAGGGGACGCGGAACCCGCCACCGCCGAGGATGGTCAGCTTCATGTGGCCACCCGGGCTGCCGCGGTGTCGGCGGCGACGCTGGTTCGCTGCGTCGCGGCGACGATGCCGCGATGCCGGTGGGTCGAGATCACGAGCCCACGCTAGCGGGCGTGACCCTGCTCGCGAACGGTGACTGACCGTTTGCAATACGTTTGACAGACGCACCAGGGCTTCGGCCTGCATCCGACCGGCGAACCCCGCCGGACGACGCCTCGAGGAAGAGACGCCATGACGCAGCACCCCATCGCAGACGGACTGGATCCAGATGAGCTCCAAGTCCACCGCGACGCATGGGAGTGGTTCACCGCCGTGGAGGGTCCCGGGCTCGGCCGGGTGTCCACCGGGAGCGATCCGGCGGTGACGCCGGAGGGCGGCATCCTTGCCTTCACGGCCGGCCGCAGGGTCAGCCTCGATTCGGGGCGACACACCACCATCGCCCTCCTGGACACCGCGAGCGGCGAGCTCCGGACGATCGGCGAGGGCTGCCACGACCGGCTGCCCCGCTGGTCGCCGGACGGCACACGCCTAGCGTACCTTTCGGACCGGGCGAAGAAGCATGTGCAGCAGGTGGTGTGGACGGCGCCCGGCGACCCGGAGCTGCTCACCCACGGGCCTCAACTGCAGGGTGTGCCGGAGCACCTCGAGTGGTCGCCCGCCGGAGACCGGCTGCTCGTCACGGTGCGGGAGGAGGAGTCGGCGACGCGGCCCGGCGCACCCTCCTGGTGGCCGAAGGTGGACCGGCCCGCCGCGCCGGCCGGATGGCGGCAGCTGCAGGTGATCGATGTCGCGTCCGGCGCGGCGCGGCGCATCTCGGCCCCCGGGTGGACGGTGTGGGAGGCGGTCTGGGCAGGACCCGAGATCGTCGCCATCGTGAGCACCGCGCCCGGCGAGGAGGCCTGGTACCGCGCGCAGCTGGTGCGCTTCGACGTCGGGGCCGGTGACGCCGGCCCGGTCGAGCCGCGGGCGCTGCACACCAGCGACGTGCACCTCGGCAGGCCGTCCGCGTCACCGGCTGGCTCCCGGGTGGCGGTCGTGGAAGCATTCTCCAGCGATCGCAGCCTCGTCGCGGGCGACCTGGTGCTGCTCGAGGGCGGATCGCCCGGGCGCCGGCTGGACACCCTCGGCACCGACGTCGCGCACTCCGCCTGGCGGAGCGACGATGTGCTCTTCTTCGCCGGCGTCCGCGGTCAGCAGACCGTCGCCGGCGAGATCGACCTGGAGACCGGCGCTGCCCGGGAGCTCTGGGTGAGCGACGGCTCCACCAGCGGCGTGTACCCGCAGGCGGTCCAGGATGCGGCCGGAACGATCTACGCGCTCGCCGAGAGCTACCGGCGTGCACCGCACGCCGTCGCCGTGCGGGACGGGGAGGAGCGGATGCTGGCGGACCTGTCGCATGCGGGATCGGAGCATCTGCTGGCGCAGGCGGGCGACATCCGGCGCGTCCACTGGACGGGGGCGGACGGCCTGCCGCTCGACGGGTTCCTGGTGACCCCACCCGCGGAGGTGGCGACCGCCCCGTATCCCGTGGTGTTCGACATCCACGGCGGACCGGTGTGGACCTGGCACGACCAGTACGCCATGCGCGGCTCGACGGGGCCGTTCCTCGCCTCGCGCGGCTACGCCGTGCTGTACGTCAACCAGCGCGGCGGCACCGGGAAGGGGCAGGAGTTCGCGCGCCTGATCGCAGGCGACATGCACGGTGCGGACACCGGAGACTTCCTCACCGCGGTGGATGCGCTCGCCGGGGAGGGCCTGATCGATGTGAAGCGGGTCGGGCTCACCGGCACGAGCTACGGCGGCACCATGGCCCTCTGGCTGCCCACACAGGATCAGCGGTTCGCGGCGGTGGTCGCGGTGTCGGGTCTCACGGACTGGGTGAGCTTTCACCACACGACGTGGATCTCCGACTTCGACCTGTTCTTCCTGCCCGGGAAGCCGCTCGACCCGAACGGCGAATACATCCGGCGAAGTCCCCTGATGCACTCGGCGCGCATCGAGACGCCGGTGCTCATGATCACCGGCGCGCTCGACCGTGACGTGCCGCCGAGCCAGAGCCTGGAGCTGCACCGGGCCCTGACGATGCGAGGTGCGGTCTCTGAGCTGGTGACCTATCCGGAGGAGGGGCACGTCGTCGGGGATTTCCCGGCGGTGGTCGACTTCGTCGCGCGGCATGTGGCGTGGTTCGAGCGGCACATGCCGCCGGATCTTCGACGAACCGGTTCCGCGTCCTGAGCGGATCGCTCTTGCGGCTCCGGCTCAGCCCCTCCGCCGGCCCGCATCCAGCGGTCGGTTCGGGCACGCAGGCTGAGGGTGAGCGCCCGGGCACCGAGATAGCCGAGTGAGAAGGCCGCCTGCAGCCAGAACAGCTCCACCGGCGACGGAAGGGATGCGCCTGCCACCAGCACCAGGAGTGGCGCGTAGAGCGCCAGGTTCACGATCCCGGTCCAGGCGAGGTACCGTGCATCGCCGGCACCGATGAGCACACCGTCGAGCACGAACACCAGGCCGGCGAGCGGGATGCCGGCCGCCAGGATGAGCAGCGCCGGCAGCAGCGCCTCGTGCACGGCGGGATCCGCCGTGAACACCGGGCCGAGCACGGGGCTGAGCAGCGCGACGATCCCACCGAGCAGCACCCCGCCGCCGACCCCGAGCTCCACCAGCCGCCAGGTGACGGCGCGCACGCGGGGAAGGGCCGCAGCACCGAGGTCGTGGCCGATCATCGCCTGACCGGCGATCGCCAGCGCGTCGAGCACGAAGGCCAGTGTGCCGAACAGGGTGAGCGAGATGTGCAGCGCCGCGAGCTCGATGGCGCCGATCGCCGTGCCGACCGCCACCGTCGCCACCATCGCGGCGCGGAGACTCGCAGTGCGCAGCAGCAGCCATCCGCCGGCCGCCGCCGCGCCACTCACCCCTGCGAGACCGGGGCGGAGGCTGATCCCCGTGGTGCGCGCGGCGCGCACCGCGATTCCGAGATACACCGCCGCCATGCCCCACTGTGCGACCACCGTCCCGAGCGCAGACCCGGCGATCCCCAGCCCCAGCCCGAAGATGAACAGCATGTTCAGCACGGCGTTCGCCCCGAATCCCGCCGCGGCGACGATCAGCGGGGTGCGGGTGTCCTGAAGACCGCGCAGGAGTCCCGTGGCGGCGAGCACCAGCAGCATGCCGGGAAGGCCCCAGACCGACACCTGCAGATAGGTCGCCGCCTGCCCGGTGACCTCCGCATCCGCGCCGAACACCGCCACAAGCGGGCCGGCGAGCGGCACGCCGACCGCGACGAGCGGAACGCTGAGGGCGGCGGCGAGCCACATCCCGTCGATCCCGGCGCGGACTGCGCCCGGCCGGTCGCCGGATCCGAGCCGCCGGGCCACGGCCGGGGTGGTGGCGTACGCGAGGAAGACCAGCAGGCCGACCGCCGTCTGCAGGATGGTGCCCGCGATCGCCAGGCCCGCCAGCGGCTCGGCGCCGAGGCGCCCGACGAGTGCCGTGTCGACCAGCAGGAACAGGGGCTCCGCCACCAGCGCGCCCAGCGCGGGCAGGGCGAGCCGGAAGATCTCGCGGTCGAGCGGCGACCGCAGACGGCTCAGCACGCTTGAAAGAAGTAGCCGGGGGAGCCGGTGGGCATCAGGTCGCGGTCGCGGATGATGGTTGCCGAGGGGGTGGTCGGGCGGCCGCAGACCTCCTCGGCCGAACCGCGGAGCGCGTCGGCGTATTCGATGTTGAACACACTCGAGCCGAACGAGTCGGTGAACACCCGGCACTCGTCGAAGCGGTCGCACTCCTCGCTGATGACGAAGTCGAAGCCGGCCTCCTCACGGCCCCGGCTGCCGAGCTCCGGGGTGTTCTTCTGCCCGGCCGCGAGTCCCAGTTGGTGCGCGCGCAGCACCAGCCGCCTCGCCATGTCGATCGCATGCTCGAGCGTCAGGCGCCCGTCCGACCGGGAGTACGAGTCGAGGTTGTCGAACTCGACCGCCTGGAACCCAGCGTCCGCGCACGCGGCGATCGACACGGCCAGGCGTTCGAAGATCAGTTCCCGCTTCGCCTCGGTGGAGATGTCCAGCAGGTGCTCGTCAGGCCAATCCGGGTCGACGACCGGCGCCCCGGCGTTCTCACGCAGCAGGAGGTCGTCCGGCCAGTCGGCGCCCGGCTGTGTCTGGAATCCGTTCACGTAACAGATCGAGTAGAGGCCGGTCGCCGGTGGCTCGGTGCTGTCACGGACCACCAGGGCCACGTCGGCCGGAGGCGAGTATGCGCCGCCGAGCTGGTAGTCGAACGGGGCGTACCACGGCGGGAGCTCGACAGGGGGAGGGGATGCCGCGGGGGCGATCGCGCTGCACGCCGAGACGACCAGCAGCGCCGCGCCGGCGAGCCCGCCGCGCATCAGCCGGGCGCGACGCGATCTCACGCGCACCAGCAAATCACAGCCTGCCCGTCGTGCGGAGCGCGCGCGGCCGCGGCCGATCAGCCGAAGCGCTCGACCAGTTCGTCGAGAGCGCGGTCCAGCTCGGCGTCCACCTTGCGGCGGGCGGGATCGGCGTCGTACCAGTCGACGATCTCCCTCGCCCCGTCGACGAACGGCACGGTCGCCACATAGTCCGGCACCACGGACTTCACCTTGCTGTTGTCGAAGATCACCGAGTGCGCCTTGTCGCCGAGGAGGCCTGGACCCATCGAGGGGATGTGCTTGGCGAGCTGGTCCGACGCGACGTGCACCACGTTCGCCTCCGTGCCGGCGGCTGCGGCGAGCAGGTCGGCGATGCCGTTCCATGTCAGCACCTCGTCGGAGGTGATCTGGAACGTGTCCCCGATCGCCATCGGATGCCCCAGCAGGCCCACGAACGCCTTCGCGAAGTCGGTGTTGTGCGTCATCGTCCAGAGCGATGTGCCATCGCCGTGGATCACGATCGGCCTGCCCTGGCGCATCCGCTCGATGGCGGTCCAGCCGGCGTCGAGGGGGATGAGGGTGCGGTCGTAGGTGTGCGACGGACGCACGATCGTCGCCGGGAATCCGCTCTCGCGATATGCCGCGACGAGCACGTCCTCGCTCGCGATCTTGTTCCGCGAGTACTTCCACCAGGGGTTCCGCAGCGGCGTCGACTCGGTGATCGGCAGGCGTGCGACCGGCTTCTGATACGCGGATGCGGATGAGATGTAGACGTACTGGCCGACCCGTCCGGAGAAGATCTCGAGATCGGCGCGCACCTGGTCCGGCGTGAAGGAGCGGAAGTTGGCGACGACGTCGAACTCATGGCCCTTCACGGCCTCGCGGATCGACTCGGCGTCGTCGGCGTCTCCGGTCAGGTGGCGCGCGCCCTCGATCGGCGGCCGGGTGGTGCTCTCGCCCCGGTTCAGGAGGGTCAGCTCGATCCCGCGCTGCACGGCAAGCGCGCTGCAGGCCGAGCTGATGATGCCGTTGCCGCCGATGAACAGCACTCGCAGTGCGGTCATGTGGAACTCCCTCGTCGCACGACCGGGCGGAATCACCCGACTCGGCGACTCTACTTCTCCGGTCTGGCGGAGAACCCGAGTGCTTGTCCTGAGGCACGTCGAAGTGGCCAGCGGGCACAGATACGCTTGCAGTCATGACTACGCGCGCCTCGGAGTCCAACGGTTCGCTTGCGTCGGGCATCCTGCTCGACGAACTCGATACGGGCGTCCGTCCGCAGGACGACCTCTACCGGCACGTCAACGGCAGGTGGATCGAGCGGACCGCGATCCCAGACGACAAGGCCCGCTACGGGTCGTTCCTGGTGCTCGCCGAGGAGGCGGAGCAGGCGGTGCGCGACATCCTCGAAGAAGCACGGCGGGCCGAGCCGGGCACCGAGGAGCGGAAGTTCGGCGACCTGTACTCCAGCTTCCTCGACGAGACGCGGGTGCAGGAGCTCGGTGCCGAGCCGATCCGCCCGCTGCTGGCGCAGATCGAGCATGGGTCGAGTGTTCCCGAGTTCCTGAAGGTGCTCGCCCGCTTGGAGCGGGGCGGCATCTCCGGCATGTTCCAGCTGTTCGTCGACAACGACCCCGGCAACCCGGAGCGCTACCTGGTCTTCCTGGAGCAGGCCGGCCTCGGGCTGCCCGACGAGTCCTACTACCGCGAGGACAAGTTCGAGTCCGTGCGGGCCGAGTACCGCTCGTTCCTCGAGAAGATGTTCGCGCTCGCCGGGATCGACGGCGCGGCCGACCGCGCCGAGCGGGTGTTCGCGCTGGAGACGGAGCTCGCGTCGCACCATTGGGACAACGTGCGCTCCCGCGACAGCAGCGCGACCTACAACCTGCGCGCCTGGACCGATGTGGTGTCGGCATCCGGGCTGCCGTTCGAGCTCTGGCGTGAGGCGCTCGGGGCCCCCGACGCGGCGTTCGACGAGCTGGTCGTCCGGCAGCCCAGCTTCCTGGAGAGCCTCGGCGGCGTGCTCACCGAGGACCGGCTGGAGAGCTGGCGCGACTGGCTTCGCTGGCAGGTCATCCGCTCGAACGCCGCCTACCTCTCGACCGAGTTCGTGAACGCGAATTTCGACTTCTACGGCCGGGTGCTGACCGGCACGCCGGAGTTGCGGGCGCGGTGGAAGCGCGGCGTCTCGCTGGTGGAGCACGCCATGGGCGAGGCGGTCGGCCGGATCTACGTCGAGCGGCACTTCCAGCCGGCGGCGAAGGTGGCGATGGACGAGCTGGTCGAGAACCTCGTCGAGGCGTACCGGCAGAGCATCCAGGACCTCTCCTGGATGACGGACGAGACGCGGGCGAAGGCGCTCGAGAAGCTCGAGAAGTTCACGCCGAAGATCGGCTACCCGGTGAAGTGGCGGGATTACTCGAAGCTCGAGATCGACCTGGCCGACCTGATCGGCAATGTGCGAGCGGTCTCGGAGTTCGAGTTCCAGCGGGAGCTCGGCAAGATCGGGAAGCCGCTCGACCGCGATGAGTGGTTCATGACGCCGCAGACCATCAACGCGTACTACAACCCCGGTTTCAACGAGATCGTCTTCCCAGCCGCCATCCTGCAGTTCCCGTTCTTCGACGCGTCCAGGGACGCGGCGGCGAACTACGGCGCGATCGGCGCGGTGATCGGGCACGAGATCGGTCACGGCTTCGACGATCAGGGATCGAAGTACGACGGTGACGGGCGCCTGATCGACTGGTGGACGGACGAGGACCGCGCGGCGTTCGAGCGGCTCGCCGGGGCACTCATCGAGCAGTACAACGCGCTGTCGCCGCGGCAGCTGCCGGATCACACCGTGAACGGCGCTCTCACGATCGGCGAGAACATCGGTGACCTCGGGGGGCTCGGGATCGCCTGGAAGGCGTACCAGCTCTCCCTCGCGGGCGAAGAGCCGCCGGTGATCGACGGGCTCACCGGCGCCGAGCGGTTCTTCCTGTCCTGGGCGCAGGCGTGGCAGGCGAAGCTGCGCGACGAGGAGGCGCTGCGACTGCTGTCGATCGATCCGCACTCTCCGAACGAATTCCGCTGCAATCAGATCGTGCGGAACATCGACGAGTTCTACGCGGCATTCGGTGTGACCGAGGAGGACGAGCTCTGGCTCGACCCGGAGGAGCGCGTCACCATCTGGTGACGCGGCCGGATTCGGGGGGATCGGTAATGCCAGACGGCGCTCGGACGCGCGAGCGCGCGCAGCGCAGGCGTTCGCCGCGGGTGGGCAGGCACCGCGGGGAGGTCGAGAGGGGGGATTTCGCCCGCACGTTCAGCGCGCTCGGGAATCTCGCGTACGAGGGTGCGCAGGTGTCGGCGAAGGCGGTGGACGTCGAGACGGGCCAGGTGCTCGTGGCCATCGACGACCGGATCGTGCTGCCGACCGCGAGCATCGGCAAGATCCTGCTCCTCATCGAGATCTCGGCCCGCCTCACCGGCCGCGACGATGCCGGCTACGGCATCCTGGACAAGACGCCGAGGGACCTGGTCGGTGACAGCGGCGTCTGGCAGCACCTGCAGGCGCCGTCGCTGCCGGTCGCAGACCTTGCGACCCTCATCGGCGCCACGAGCGACAACCTGGCGACGAACGTGCTGCTGCGGCAGGTGGGCCTGGATGCCGTGCGCACCCGGGCGGAGTCGCTCGGCCTGATGAGCACCGCCCTGCTCGACCATGTCCGCGACACCCGCGGCCCGGACGACGCGCCGCAGCTGTCGGTCGGCTCGGCGGCGGAGCTGAGCTGGCTGCTCGCCGCGCTCGCCCGCGGTGAGATCGTCGACCCGCTGACGAGCGGCCGGGTGCTCGGCTGGCTGTCGCTCAACACGGACCTGTCGATGGTGGCGAGCGCGTTCGGCCTCGATCCGCTCTCGCACCGCGGTCCCGAGCATCACACGCAGGTGATCAACAAGACCGGCACCGACCTGGGCGTGCGTGCCGAGGTGGGGGTGCTGCGCGGGTCGCGGGCGAGCGTCGCATACGCGGTCGCGGTCCAGTTCTCGGACGAGAACCTCTCGGACCGCCTGCGCGTGCTCGATGCGATGCGCACCATCGGGTACGACGTGCTGGAGTACGTGCACTGAGGCTCGCAGCGGATGCTACACCGGCCCGTTCAGCCGCTTGAGAAGCGCATCCTCCGCCTCGTACGGGAACCACTGCTCTATTCGCGCGCCCTCAGCCGGGAATGCCGCACGCCAGTGTCTGTCCCGCAGTTCCTCCAGGATCCATTCGACCGCGTCGCGCACAGCATCCGCGTACGTCGCCGCGGGCCGGTACCCCAGCCGGTGCGCGGCGTCCATCGAAAGCACGAGCGGGGACGGCACGCCCCATGGTGATGCGCCCACGCGCTCGACCGGCGGGCCTTCCAGCGGGACGATCTCCGCATCCCAGCCCATCGCGCCGAAAATGATCTGTCCTATCTCGGCGACGGTGGGCGCTTCATCGTCCACCGCGTTCAGCGCCCGATTGCCGGGCTGTTCGGCGCAGAGCGCTATGAGGGCGGCGATGTTCGCGGTGGCGCTCGTCGAGAAGCGGCTGCGTCCGCCATAGGCCAGCGGTACGCGCCGGCGCCGGTCGAGCGCCCGCTGCACGAAGAACAGTTCCCGCGGGGCGCTGCCCCCGGGTCCGTGGATCGCACCGGGACGGAGGATGCTGACCGGTGTCCTTCCGGCGAGCAGGACCCGCTCCATGGCCGACTTGTCGGCGGAGTACCCGGGCCCCTCGGCAGTGACGGTCGGTTGGTCCTCGGTCACCGGATCGGGGTACTCCGGGAAGCCGGTCTCCTCCGAGACATCCAGGTAGCGTCCGTCGGAGTCGGCGTACACCGAACCGGTGGAGATGACAACAAGGTTCCCCGCATCGAGCGACAGCAGCTGCTCCGCGTGCGCAGTGGTGAAGGCGACGGTGTCTACGACGGTGTCGAACCCGTCGGCAGCGTCGCGCAGCGCCTCGGTGTCCTCGCGGTCGAGCGCGATCGCCGATCGGTTCCCCACTGTTGCCCCGCTCCTCGAGGCAAGGGTCACCGCGAACCCCGCCTGCTCGAGCGCCGGAGCCGCAGCGCGGGCGATCTGCCCGGTGCCGCCGATCACGATCGCACGCTTCATCCTCGAGCCGCCATGACAGAAACGCTACCGAGCGTTGCCGCTCCGGCGTCCACCCCCGATCCGGCGTGGTGCTTTTACCACGATCCGGTCGAACGCTACGTTCTGACGAACCGGCTCACATCGGATTCCAGGGTTCCCAAGTCGGCGCCCGCCCGATCGGAGCCCAACCGAAGGACAGTCAGCATGAGCACCGAGAATCCGGTCTACAAAGTCGGCGACGTCGTGAACGGCCACCGCCTCACTCAACAAGCGGACGGTTCGCTCGCGTGGCTGCCGGTCGCGGCTGTCCCGGTTGAGGCCACCACCCCGGTGGGGGCTGCTTCCCGCGCGAGCACACCGAGCGATCCGCCAGGAGCTCCCGACTACAAAGTCGGCGACGTGGCGAACGGCCACCGCCTTACGCAGCAGTCCGACGGTTCACTCGCATGGCTGCCCGTCGAGGCTTCGGCCCCGGCGGCCGCCGCGGCCCCGGCGAAAAAGTCGAAGAAGGGGCTTTGGATCACCCTCGGCGCAGTCGGGGCGGTGCTGCTGCTGTTGATCGTCATCGGATCCCTGAACCGCCCCCGCGTCGATCCTGCCGCTTTGCAGACGCCCACCCCCGCGGCCTCTGCCGAAGAGGCGGTCGAGGAGGAGCCCGTCGAGGAGGAGCCGCCCGCGGAGGTCACCGTCCCCGACGTCACCGGAATCCCCGCCGGCGACGCCATCGCTCAGCTGGAAGCCGCCGGCTTCGAGGTTCTCGCCGTGGACGACATGGACGCGACAGTCACCGGCACATCGCCGGCGGCAGGCGAAACCGCCACCGAGGGCAGCACGGTGACTCTGACCGTCGAGGAGAAGCCTGAGTTGACGCTCGGCCAGCAGAATGCGGTGGGGAAGGCGGAGCAGTACCTATCGTTCACCGACTTCTCCCGCACGGGTCTCATCGAGCAGTTGGAGTTCGAGGGCTTCAGCACCGAGGAAGCCACGTTCGCCGTCGACTACTTGGACCCTGACTGGAACGCGCAGGCCGCAGGCAAGGCGGAGTCGTATCTCGAGTTCACCTCGTTCTCCCGCCAGGGGCTGATCGACCAGTTGGTCTTCGACGGCTTCACGCCGGAACAGGCCGACTTCGGAGCCGACGCCGTCGGCTACTGATCACGAGCCTCGCTCCATCTTCTTCGCCTACGGGCAATCGACACCTCTCCCTCACAGGTGTGGTGAACCAGCCTCTCACCAGCAAATCTGTGGAGAGAACTTCTCCACATCTACTAGAACAAACGTTCTCCTCGTGGGAGAATGGAGGCATGCCAGCAGTGGTGGACCTTCTCGTCGAAGCGAAAGCGACCGTGTCGCAGCTGCCGACGAGCCGGGAGCAGCTGGCGCCGCTGGATGACGACCAGCTGATGCAGGTGCAGCGGCTGCTGGCGGACGTGGACCGGATGGTTCGGGCCAGTTCCGCGGCGACTGCGGGTGAAGTCGCGTGGCGGTCTCGGCCGGAGCTTGGCTATGCGGGTCTGGCGCAGCGGACCGGTGCGCGGACGGCGGAGTCGTTGGTGCAGCAGCTGACCGGGTCGACCGGGCGGGAGGCGGCCACGCTGGTGCGGGTCGGGAACGTGATGGCCGAGGCCGAGCTGCTGCCGTCCGGTCCCGAGGCGGGTGTCGGGCCGGACCATGATGCTGATCCGGGTGGCTCTCCGGCGACTGAGCCGGCCGTGGAGGGGCCGTGGGATGGCACCGGCACGGCGTGGCTGGCGCCGGTGGGTCGTGCGGTCTCGGATGGCTCCCTGCCGGTGGCGGCGGCGGACGCGATCCGGTCCGGGTTGGGAGTGCCGTCGGAGACGGTCACGGTGTCGCAGCTGACGTTGGCCGCTCGGTCATTGGTGACCGAGGCCGCGGTGCTTCACGCGGATCAGCTGTTCAAGCGTGCCCGGGCGGTGCGGGACGAGATCGACGCGGCCGGGGTGGCCGAGCGGGAGCGGCGGCGGCATGAGCTGCGCTATCTGCGGGTGTTCAAACGCCGGGACGGGATGGTTCGGGTCGATGGTCTGCTGGCTCCGGAGTCCGGGGGTGCGGAGGTGCTCGCCGCCGCTGAGGCGATCACCGCACCACGGCGGGGTGGTCCCCGATTCGTGGACGCGGCCGAGCAGCAACGTGCGAAGCGGATCCTGGACGATCCGCGCACCTCGGAGCAGCTGCAGGCGGATGGGTTCGTCGAGCTGATTCGGCTCGGTGTCACCGCCGACCCGGGCAGCATCGTCGGCACACGCAAGCCCGCGGTGCGGGTGCTGGTGACCTCCGACGACGTGCAGCAGCCCGACGGCGACCAAACCGGCACCCAGAACCGGGGGATCGGCTGGCTCGAGGGCCATTCGGACGCGGTGTCGATCGGCACGGTGCGGCGCACCATCTGCGAGACCGGGATCATCCCGATCCGCTTCGACGACGACGGGCAGTGCCTGAACGTCGGCCGCGAGCAGCGCCTCTACACAGCGGTGCAGCGGATCGCGCTGGCTACCAGGGACGGCGGCTGCCGGTTCCCCGGCTGCGACCGGCCCCCATCCTGGTGCGAAGCGCACCACCTCCATCAATGGGCCCGCGACGGCAGAACCGACCTCGCCGACGGAATCCTGCTCTGCCGGCACCACCACATGCTCATCCACAACAACCATTGGCGAATCAAACGCGACGGGGCGAATTACCTCCTGATCCCACCGCGGGAACGCGACCCCGACCAGACACCCATCCCCATGCCGTCGAAGAGTCACGCCCTCGCCGACCTGCAACGCCGACGACGAGCCGGCTGAACGGCACCCCGGGCGAAAACGCTGTGGGCGGAAAGCACACAAGCAACTCCGCCGATATCGTCCCTGCTTCTCCACCACCCCGCTCAGGCGACCCGCTCGCGGATCCAGCACCCGGCTCCGACCCTGCGCTGCCCCAGATACCCCAGCTTCGACTCGGGCTGCATCGGGATAATGGCCCCATGATCTCGCCGGAGCTGGCACACGAACTGCGCTCAGCAGGTCTTGTCTGGCACCCGCAGTCCGGCGACCAGTTCCAGATCAACGTGCCGGACCTCGACGTGGACGTCTTCACCGTCAGCGACATGACGATCGAGGCGCACCACTATCCGACCGGATCGATCCTGGGGTTCAACGGCACCACCGAATGGGCGCTCGACTCCGTCGCCCTCGAAGACGCGCTTTGGCTGCCACGGGAAGACCAGCTGCGCGAACTCCTCCGCACCACGTTCCGCTCACTCACCCGCCTGACCGACGCCTACCGCGTCGAGATCGAACTGCACGGCGAGGGCCGATCCTTCGAACACCCCGAGCCCGCCGAGGCGTACGGCTTGGCGCTGCTGGCGCTCATCCAGCTCAGCGTCGCCTGACCATCACGCGCCGAGCGCACGCCACTCACGGTCGAGGATGGCGTACACCCCCGTGTCCGCCCACTCGCCCTTGAACCACAGATCCTCGCGGAAGTGCGCCTCCTCGCGCATCCCCAACCGCGTGCACAGGCGGATGGAGCCCTCGTTGCGGGGATCAAGCTCCGCGATCACCCGATGCGCGCCCATCCGATCGAACGCCAGCCGCAGCAGCGCCGTCGCGCACTCCGAGGCGAAGCCCTGCCCGTGGGCATCGGGGTGGAACGTCCACCCCAGCTCGAGAGTCTGGTTCTCGGCGCTCTTCACCGTGATGTACATGTCGCCGAGCACCCGGCCGTCGGCGACCCGCTCGACCGCCAGCTGCAGGTAGTCGCCGTCCTTCTCCAGCCGCGAGTGCGTCGCATGCTCCCGCACCTTCGCCGCCACCGTCTCCCGGTCGCGCGGCTCGAACAGCAGGTACCGGCACACGTCATCCCGCGACTGGTACGAGTACACCGCGTCGATGTCCGCCTCGGTGAGCAGCCGCATCAGCACCCGTTCGGTGCGGATCGGTTCCTCGAAGTCGAACGGTGTCATGCCGCCGAAGTCTAGGGCCGACCCGCCGCGACGTTCTAGGCGGTCCGGTCCTCGGCGTCACCGTCGGCGGCGAACCCGGCGGGCAGCGAGGCGGGCGCCTGCTCGATCTGGATGCCGAAGACCGTCGCCAACGCAGCCTCGAACTCGTCTGCGTGCCCGTCCCGAGCGAGCTCCCGCGCCCGCACCGACGGCGTGTGCAGGATCACCCCCGCGAGGTGTCGCAGCGCGGCGACCGTGGCATCGGCGGAAACGGCGTCCGCGCCAGCGCGAGCCGTCACCCGGCCGATCTCCGCATCGAGCGCGTCGTAGACGTGCTTGCGGAGCGCGACGATCCCCGGCGCCGCGGCACGCTCGGCGAGGAACGTGCTCGCCGCCGACCCGACGAGCTCCCGCGCGTCCGAGGCGGCGTTCAGCTCCGGCAGCGGGGCGTGCAAGCTCAGCACCTCGAGGTCCAGCAGCTCCACACCGGGCAGCCTGCCGACCGCCGGGTCGACGTTCCTCGGCAGGCCGAGGTCGATCACCAGCCGACGGTCGGCGTTCGGCACATCCGCCGGGGAGACGCTGTACCGGGCGGTGCAGGTGATCACCACGTCCGCGTCGCCGATCGCGTCCGCCAGATTCTGCTCGGGTCGCACCCCGTACTTCGCGCTGAAACGCGCCGCCCGCCCGGTCGCGGAGTACACGCGCACGTCTGCGGCACCGCGGTCGCGGAGCGCCGCGAGCGTCGTGGCGGCGTACTGCCCGGTGCCGACGACCAGCACACGAGCCTCGGCCCAATCGGTGACCCTGCTCGATGCGAGCTCCAGCGCGAGACGCACCAGCGATCGCCCGGCACCGCCGAGCGATGTGGTGGTGCGCACGTGACGGCTGGTGCGGGTCGCGTGCTGGAAGAGGCGCTCCAGCGCGGACGACGTGGTGCCGTCCTTGCGCGCGAAGTCCAGCGCACGGCGCACCTGGCCGGCGATCTCGTCCTCACCGACGACGACCGACTCGAGGCCGGCGCTGACCGAGAACAGGTGGTGCGCCACATCGTCGCCGCGCAGCACCCGGATCGCACCCTGCAGCTCGGCGGGGTCGACGCCGCTCGCCGCACCGAGCGTCTGGACGGTGGCCTGCACGGCGTCCGAGCCGGACTCGAGCAGCGTGGCATCCGACGGGTCGACGTCGAGGTAGGCCTCGAAGCGGTTGCAGGTGGCGAGCACGACGGCTCCGCGCACCTTTGTGCTCTGTGCGACCAGCTCCGCAGTCGCCGAGGGTGCCGCGACCGACAGGCGGTCGAGGAGGTCGAAACTCGCGTTGCGATGATTCGCCGTGAGGCACAGGAGCACTCCTCAATGGTACGCGTCCGCAGCAGGGCGCTCGCTTCGTGCGCGCCCTGCGACCGCCCGCAGGAGGCGCCACCCGCCGCGTGAAAGACTTAGGCGCGTGCCTCTGCCCACGTCCCATCCGCTTTCCGACGGCCGCACCTCGCGCAGCCCCCTGATCCGCGCCTTCCGCGGCGAACGCCCGGAGACCCTGCCGGTGTGGTTCATGCGCCAGGCAGGGCGCTCACTTCCCGAATACCGCGAGCTGCGGGTCGGCACCGCGATGCTCGACGCCTGCCTGACGCCGGAGCTGGCGAGCGAGATCACCCTGCAGCCGGTCCGGCGGCACGGCGTCGACGCCGGCATCTTCTTCAGCGACATCGTCGTGCCGATCAAGCTCGCGGGCGTCGGCGTCGAGATCGTGACGGGGCGGGGTCCGGTGCTGGACGAGCCGATCCGCTCGGCGAGCGACATCCTGAAGCTCAGACCGCTCGACCCGGAGACGCTCGCCCCCATCCGCGAGGCCGTCGCCCGCACTGTCGAGGAGCTCGGATCGACTCCGCTCATCGGGTTCGCCGGCGCCCCGTTCACGCTGGCGTCATACCTGGTCGAGGGTGGGCCGTCGAAGGATCAGCTCCGCGCCCGCACCCTGATGTACTCCGACCCGCATTCCTGGGCCACCCTGCTCAACTGGTGCGCCGACGTCACCGGGCAGTTCCTGCGGGCGCAGATCGAGGCAGGCGCGAGCGCCGGCCAACTGTTCGACTCGTGGGTGGGATCGCTGTCCCGCACCGATTACCTGCGCCGGGTCGCACCGCACTCGAAGCGCGCGCTCTCCGCGCTTCGCGGACTCGATGTGCCGGTGGTGTCGTTCGGGCTGGGCGGCGGCGACTTCCTGCCCGAGATGCGGAACATCGGCGCGGACGTGGTCGGCATCGACTGGCGGCTCCCGCTCGACGAGGCCAACCGGCGGCTCGGCGGCACCACCCCGCTGCAGGGCAACATCGACCCGGCTCTCCTGGCAGCACCGTGGCCGACACTCGAGGCGCACGTCCGCGACGTCGTCGAGCGAGGGCGCACCGCGCCATCCCACATCGTGAACCTGGGGCACGGTGTGCCGCCCGAGACCGACCCCGATGTCCTCAGCCGTGTGGTGCAGCTGGTTCACTCACTCTGACCCGCGCCGCGGGAAGGGCAGCACGAAGCGAGGGAACAGATGAGCGACACGAGTGACCGCCCCGCTGCAGAGCTGCGGCGCGACGACGACCGTCCGGTGATCGTCGTCGGCGGCGGGATCGCCGGGCTGGTGTTCGCCCGGGACGTCGCCCGGGCCGGCCGGCGGGTGATCCTGCTGGAGCGGGCGGACCGCGTCGGCGGGCAGCTCTCCCGCCACACCGTTGCCGGCATCGACCTGGATGCGGGGGCCGAGTCATACGCCACCCGCGGCGGCACCGTGGCGGCGCTCGCCGCGGAGCTCGGGCTCCAGCACGACATCGTCTCCCCCTCGCCGGCCGGGGCGTGGCTGTACCAGGCTGAAGGTCGCGCCCTCCCGCTGCCCGCCACCAGCATCCTCGGCATCCCCGGCTCACCGCTCGCCTCCGACGTGATCGCGGTGCTCGGCGCCGCGGCGGCGTCCCGCGCCTTCTTCTCCGACGCGCTGCTGCCGGGCCCGGTGGGCGCGAAGTCGGCGACCCTCGGCGAGCTGGTGCGCCGCCGGATGGGCGACGCCGTGCTGGACAAGCTGGTGACGCCCGTCGCACAGGGGGTGCATTCGGCGCACCCGGATGACCTGCCGCTCGACCGGGTCGCACCGGGCGTGCGGATCGCCATGCTCCGGGAGGGCTCCCTCGCCCGCGGTGTGCGCGACCTGCGGGCCGCCGCTCCCGCCGGAGCACTCGTGCAGGGCATCCGCGGCGGCGTCTCGGTGCTCGTCGATGCGCTGCTCGCCGACCTCGGCCGGCTCGGCGTCGACGTGCGGACCGGAGTGACGGCGAGCCGCATCGACATCGACGGCGTCACCGTCGCCGTCGCCGTCGCCGGATCGCCCGACGAGCGCCTCCCCGGGGACGTCGTGATCGCCGCCTCCCGGACCGGCGACGACCCGCCCGCAGGCACCGAGGTGACGCTCGCGACCCTCGTGGTGGACGATGCCCGGCTCGACGCGGCGCCCCGCGGCACCGGTGTGCTCGTCGCCCCTGGCGCCCGTGGAGTGCGCGCCAAAGCGCTCACCCACGTCACTGCCAAGTGGCAGTGGGTCGCCGACATGGCGGGCGCCGGGCGCCATGTGCTGCGACTCTCCTACGACGGTTCACCCGACCGCGTGCCCGACGCCGAGGGCATCCGGCGTGACGCCTCCACCCTCCTTGGCGTGACGCTCGCCCCCGGCTCCGTCGTGGGCAGCGCGGTCGTGCCGTGGCGCCGGGCCGAGCCCGAGCAGCCATCGGAGGCCCGGCCGTTCCGCGTCGGCGAGGCCGCCGCCGGGTCCGGGCTCGCCGCGGTCGTCCGCCAAGCCAGAGAGACCGCTGGGAGTTTCCTCGAAGGAGACGCTCACTGACCTGGGCCCCCGACTACGGTGGAGACACCAATGAACGGAGGACCCATGCGAGGCAAAATTCTTCTGCTCGCCGGAGTGGCGGTCGGTTACGTGCTCGGTGCACGAGCAGGTCGCGAGAAGTACAACGAGCTTGTGAGCACTGCCAACAAGTTCTGGAACGACCCCAGGGTCCAGGAGCGCGTGGAGCAGGTCGAGGGCTTCGTGAAGGAGAAGGGACCGGAGGTTGCCGGTTTCGTCCAGGACAACGCCAAGAAGGTCACCGACTCCGTGACCGGCAAGAAGAAGTCCGGCGGCGGCTCGAGCGGCGGCGGAACCACTGGAGGAACCACCGGCGGGACGACTTCCGGAACGACCGGGACGACCGGCACATCCACGGGCACCCCCGGAACCACGACGCCGTCCACAAGCAGCTAGGCGGCGCCCTCCGCGTCGTCCCACCGAGGGGCTCGAATGACTGATACGTCAAGACCGGAGCGCAAGGGCCTCTTCGCTCTCATCAGCGATGTGCCGCGCCTTGTCACCGACCTCGTCAAGGGTGAGATCGAGCTGGCGAAGCTCGAGCTCACGGCCAAGGCGAAGAAGTTCGGGGTCGGGGCGGGCCTCATCGTCGCCGCCTTGGTGGTGCTGCTGCTGTTCGTCACCATGCTGCTGACCGCGGCGGTGCTCGGACTCGGCGAGGTCATGCCGCCGTGGCTGGCTGCGCTCCTGGTCGCGCTCGTGCTGCTGATCGTGGCCGCGGTGCTCGCCTTCATCGGCTACAAGGCCGTGCAGAAGGCGCTGCCGCCAACGCCTGAGCGGGCGATGCGCAACCTGCAGCGTGACGTGAACGTCATCAAGGGCAACGGAAGGCGGAGCGAGATATGAGCAGCGACGCCGAATACCCGGAGGTGCAGGCGAGGATCACCGCCACCCGCGCACAGCTCGACAGCACCCTGGCGAGCATCGAGGACAAGCTCGATGTCAAGAAGCACCTCAATCGGCTGAGCGAGCAGGGTCAGGCCACCTATGTCCGCTACAGCGACCAGGGCAAGGCGACCTACGTCCGCTACCGCGACCAGGGGAAGACGACCTACATCCGCTACCGCGACCAGGGGAAGACGGCCTTCACCCGCTACCGCGAGAAGGCCGAGGCGTCGTACCGCGACAAGCCGGTGCCCTGGATCGTCGGCGCCACGGCGGCGGGCATCGTCGTGCTCGGCACGGTCGCCTGGGCGATCTTCAGCGACGACTGACGAGAAACCTCACCCCTGCACTCGACTTCAGCGCGGCCGCCCGAGCAGAGCGGCCGCGCTGAAGTTCGTGCGCCGACGGCCCGCACGGCCCCGTTTTTGTCTGCGCAGGAAGGCGGGGGAGGATGGTCTCATGACTGCAAGCCCCACCGTGCCCGCACCCGAAAGCGGCACCGGGACCTCCACCGCGGATGTCGCTGTGAACCCAGCCGTCGACGGCTACACCCTTTGGGCGGTGCTGCGGCGCGACCCGGCGAACCCGTCCAAGCAGGCCGGGATCGACGCCGGGCTCCAGGCCGTCGCCGAGCTCGGGGTCACCGTCCGCGGGTTCTATGACGTCTCCTCGCTCCGGGCCGACGCCGACCTGATGATCTGGCTGCATGGCGGAGCACCGGAGGCGCTGCAGCGGGCGCTTCGTGTGCTCACCCGGCAGGGATTGCTGTCGACGATGGTCCCGCGGTGGAACGCGCTGGGCGTGCACCGCGACGCTGAGTTCAGCCGCAGCCACTCGCCGGCGTTCCTTCGCGGCGAGGAGCCGAAGCGCTGGGTCACGGTCTACCCGTTCGTGCGCAGCTACGAGTGGTATCTGCTGCCGGATGAGGAGCGTCGGGGCATGCTGGCCTCCCACGGCCGGAAAGGCGCCGAGTACCCGCAGGTGCTCAGCAACACGGTCGCGAGCTTCGCGCTGGGCGACTACGAATGGATCCTGGCGCTGGAGGCGGACGAGCTGGTCGACCTGGTCGACCTCATGCGGCACCTGCGCCATACGGATGCCCGCCGTCACGTGCGGGAGGAGGTCCCGTTCTTCACGGGCCGCCGGATCGACGTCTCCGAGCTCCAGGATGTGGTCGCGTGAGCGCCTCCCCGGACGGCGCTGCTGCTGAGGTCCGCGTGCTCGCGGCCAGCCCTGCTGCGGCCGGTGGTCCCGAGCACGTCGAGGAGCCGGTGCGGTACGACGCCCTGCTGCTCGCCGGCTTCGGCGGGCCGGAGGGGCAGGACGACGTGATCCCGTTCCTGCGGAACGTCACGCGCGGGCGCGGCATCCCCGACGAACGCCTCGAAGAGGTCGCGCACCACTACCGCCACTTCGGAGGCGTCAGCCCGATCAACGCCCAGAACCGGGAGCTCAAGGCCGCTCTCGAGGCTGAGCTCGCTCGCCGGGACATCGACCTGCCGGTGCTGTGGGGCAACCGCAACTGGGACCCGTACCTGCGCGAGGCGCTTCAGGACGCCCGGGACCGCGGGTACAGCCGGCTGCTGGCGCTGGCGACCAGCGCGTACAGCTCCTACTCGTCGTGCCGGCAGTACCGGGAGGACCTCGCCCTCGCCCTGGATGAGACGGGGCTGATGGACGGGATGCAGATCGACAAGATCCGCCAGTTCTTCGATTCGCCGGGATTCGTGCAGCCGTTCCTGGAGGGCGTGCGCACAGCGCTCGCCGGCCTGGCAGAGCGCGGGATCGCGGTGGCGGACACGCGGGTGCTGTTCTCCACGCACAGCATCCCGAGCGTCGACGCCGAGAAGAGCGGCCCCCGGGACCGGGACTTCGGACCGGGCGGCGCGTACGAGGCGCAGCACCTCGCCGTCGCCGAGGTGGTCATGGCGGGCGCGACGGAGCCCGGCGCCGAGGCGCCCGCCTGGCGGCTGGTGTATCAGAGCCGCAGCGGGCCACCCTCCATGCCGTGGCTCGAGCCGGACATCAACGACGTGATCGCGGAGATCGCCGCGGACGGGGCGAAGGCGGTCGTGATCGTGCCGCTCGGGTTCGTGAGCGACCACATGGAGGTCATGTGGGACCTCGACACGGAGGCGATGGAGACCGCGCAGGAGCACGGCATCGTCGCGGTCCGCACGCCGACGCCTGGTGTCGACCCCGCCTACGTGAGCGGGCTGGTGGATCTCGTGATCGAGCGGCTCGCCGGAACCCCCGCCGCCGAGCGTGCCGCGGCCACAGCGCTCGGCCCCTGGTACGACGTCTGCCGCCCCGGATGCTGTGAGAACACGCGGCTGGGCTTCAAGCCGGCCGTCTCGGGGATCGCCCCATGACCGACCAGCTCCGGATCGGTACCCGCGCCAGCGCGCTGGCGCTGGCCCAGACCGGGTCCATGGCCGACGCGATCGCCGCGAAGACGGGCCGCGAGGTCGAGATCGTCCGCATCACGACCGAGGGCGACACCTCCACGGAGTCCCTGAAGAACGTGGGCGGCACTGGCATCTTCGCGAGCGCCCTCCGCCACGCGCTTCTGGCGGGCGAGTGCGACGTGGTCGTGCACTCCCTGAAGGACCTGCCGACCGCGCCCGCCGACGGGCTGGCGCTCGCGGCAGTGCCGAAGCGGGCCGACGCCCGCGATGCGCTCTGCGCCCGCGACGGGCTGCGACTGGCGCAGCTGCCAGGAGGCGCCCGGGTCGGCACCGGGTCGCCGCGACGGCGGGCGCAGCTGCGGGCCAGCCGTCCGGATCTCGAGGTGGTCGACATCCGCGGCAACGTCGACACCCGGCTCGGCCGGGTGGGGCACGACCTCGACGCCGTGGTGCTCGCCGCCGCGGGCCTCAGCCGCCTGGGGCGGAGCGACGCCATCACGGAGCTGCTCGAGCTGTCGCCGTGGCCG
Source organism: Lysobacter korlensis (assembly GCF_042434515.1). Lineage (NCBI taxonomy): Bacteria > Pseudomonadati > Pseudomonadota > Gammaproteobacteria > Lysobacterales > Lysobacteraceae > Lysobacter > Lysobacter korlensis. The sequence goes on along the minus strand of NZ_JBHLTG010000005.1, from coordinate 264,636 downwards.
ACGGCGCCGGGTCAGGGTGCGCTGGCGCTCGAGACCCGGGCGGGCGACGAGAAGCTCGTCTCCGCCCTCGAGCACCGCACGAGCCGGATCACCGTCTCCGCCGAGCGCGGGGTGCTCGCGCTCCTCGAAGCCGGCTGTGCGGCGCCCGTCGGTGCCTCCGCGATGATCGAGGACGGCCTGCTGTTCCTCTCAGCGCGCGTCTACGCGGTCGACGGCGAGCACCAGCTCACCAGCTCCCACGCGGCCTACGTCGACGACTCGGCGGACCCGGCCGGGGAGGTCTCCCAGCGGGTCGCCCGCGAGCTGCTCGATCTCGGGGCGGCGGAACTCGCCCCGCTCGGCTCGAGCGGTGCGGCCGAGCCGACCGATGCGTCCGGGGCCGCCGGATGAAGGCGCTTGCAGGCTGGCGCGTGCTGGTGCCGCGGGGCGGCAAGTGGGGGGACAACGTCGCCTCGGTCCTGCGCGGCCACGGCGCCGTGCCGGTGATCGCCCCGATGATCAACTTCGCCGGAAGCGACGACCCAGCCGCGCTCAGCGCCGCGCTCGAACGGCTCCAAGCAGGCCGATACGAGTGGCTCGTCGTGACCAGCGCGACCACCGTCGACGTGCTGGTCAGCCAGGGCACCAAGGTACCGGCGGCGACCAAGGTCGCCGCGGTCGGTGAGACCACGGCTGCCGCGCTGAACCTCGCCGGCTACACCGTTGACTTCGTGCCGGAGCGTGACAACAGTGCCAGGGGCCTGGTGAAGGAGTGGCCGAAGACGGAGATCCGTGGTCGGGTGCTCATCCCGCAGTCGAGCATCGCCGAGCCGACCCTCGTCGCGGGTCTTTCGCAGCTCGGCTTCGACACCGAGTTCATCACGGCCTACCGCACGGTCGGCGTTCCGGTCGCCGAGCACATCCGCGCCGACGTCGCGGCCGGCCGGATCTCCGCGATCCTCGTCACCTCCGGAAGCGTCGCCCGCGAGATCGCCAAGCAGTTCGCCCCACTGCCGCCACAGGTGGTGCTCGCGTGCATCGGACCGCGCACCGCGTTCGACACCCGCGGCGCGGGCCTGCCCGTGCACGTCATCGCGGAGACCCGCACAGCGGAGGGCCTGGTCGAGGCGCTGGTCGAGCACGCAGGGAGCGTCGTGTGAACGGCCCGGTCGTCCGTCCCCGTCGACTCCGCACGTCCCGGGCGATGCGCCGGCTCGTCGCGGAGACCCGCGTGCACCGGGCGGAGCTCATCCTGCCGATGTTCGTGCGCGAGGGCATCGACGCGCCAGTGCCGATCGCGTCCATGCCTGGGGTCGTGCAGCACACGCTCGACACCCTTCGCGCCGAGCTGGTGCGCGCGGCGGAGCTCGGCATTGGCGGTGTCATGCTGTTCGGTATCCCGCAGCAGAAGGACGCGGTCGGCACCTGTGCGACCACCGAGGACGGCATCCTCAACGTCGCCATCCGTGCCGCCGTCGAGGAGGTCGGCGACGCGCTCGTCGTGCAGTCCGACCTCTGCCTCGACGAGTTCACCGACCACGGCCACTGCGGTGTGCTCGACGACCGCGGCCGTGTGGACAACGACGCCACCCTCGAGCGCTACCGGGAGATGGCGATCGTCCAGGCGGCCGCCGGCTCCCACCTGCTCGGGCTGAGCGGCATGATGGACGGCCAGGTCGCCGCCGTGCGGGACGCGCTCGACGCCGCAGGGCACACCGACACCGCGGTGCTCGCCTACGCCGCCAAGTACGCCTCGGCGTTCTACGGCCCCTTCCGTGAGGCGGTGCAGTCATCGCTCTCCGGCGACCGCCGCACCTACCAGCTGGACTCCGGCAACCGACGGGAGGGCTTGCGCGAGGCGGACCTCGATCTCGCCGAGGGCGCCGACGTGGTCATGGTGAAGCCGGCCATGGGCTACCTCGACGTGCTGGCGGCCACGGCGGCGCGGAGCACCGTGCCCGTGTGGGCGTACCAAATCAGCGGCGAGTACTCGATGATCGTCGCGGCATCCCAGAACGGATGGATCGACCGGGAGCAGGCGGTGGACGAGTCCATCCTCGGCATCCGCCGTGCCGGCGCCGATGCGGTGCTCACCTATTTCGCACTGGAGGCTGCCGAACGGCTGCGCCAGGCGGGAGGAACGACCACATGAGCGATCCCGTCAGCCCGGCGATCCCCGGCAACGCCGAGCAGTTCGAGCGCGCGAAGCGCAGCATCCCCGGCGGGGTGAACTCGCCCGTCCGCGCGTTCGCCGCCGTCGGCGGCGACCCGCGCTTCCTCGTCTCGGCCGCAGGGCCGTACGTCACCGACGTCGAGGGCCGAGAGTATGTGGACCTGGTCGGTTCCTGGGGTCCAGCGATCCTCGGTCACGCGTATCCGGCGGTCGTCGAGGCGGTCCAGGCGGCGGCGGCCAGCGGACTGTCGTTCGGGGCCAGCACCCCCGGGGAGACCGAGCTCGCCGAGCTCATCGCAGGACGTTACGCGGTGGCTGAGCGACGGCCGGTGGAGCGCGTCCGGCTGGTCAGCACCGGCACCGAGGCCACGATGACGGCGATCCGCCTCGCGCGGGGGTTCACCGGCCGGGACCTGCTGATCAAGTTCGCCGGGCACTACCACGGGCACTCGGACTCCCTCCTCGCCGAAGCCGGGTCGGGTCTCGCGACGCTTGCGCTCCCCGCCTCGGCCGGAATCCCCGAGGCGATCGCGGCGCAGACGGTCGTGCTGCCCTACAACGACGTGGAGGCGGTGCGCGAGGCGTTCGTCAAGTACGAGGGCCGGATCGCCGGCGTCATCGTCGAGGCAGCCGCCGCCAACATGGGCGTCGTGCTCCCGGAGCCCGGGTTCAACGCCGCCCTCGCCGAGCTGACCGCCGGCAACGGTGCGCTGCTCATCGTGGACGAGGTGCTCACCGGGTTCCGCGCGTCCGCGTCCGGCTGGTGGGGCGTCGAGGCAGCCGACGGTGCCGAGTGGGCGCCGGATCTCGTCACGTTCGGCAAGGTGGTCGGCGGTGGACTGCCGCTCGCCGCCGTGGCCGGACGCCGCGATGTGATGGAGCACCTGGCGCCGATGGGACCCGTGTACCAGGCGGGCACCCTGAGCGGGAACCCGCTCGCGGTGGCTGCCGGCACGGCGACGCTGGTCGCGGCGGACGACGCCGTGTACCGGCGGATGTCGGAGGTGGCCGACGCGCTGGTCACGGGGGTGCAGGATGCGCTGACGTCGGCCGGGGTCGTGCACACGGTCGCGCGCGCCGGCACGCTGTTCTCCGTCTTCTTCCGGGATGGCGCCCCACGGAACTACGCGGAGGTGCGGGAGCAGGACGCGTTCCGCTACCCGGCGTTCTTCCACGCGGCGCTCGACGCGGGCGTCTCGCTGCCGCCCTCCGTGTTCGAGGCGTGGTTCGTGTCGGCGGCACATGACGACGCGGCGGTGAACCGGATCCTCGAGGCCCTGCCTGCGGCTGCTGCTGCAGCGGCAGCGGCGACGCGGACCTCCTAGGCGCGGACGTCCACGACGACGCGGCCACGCAGCCGTCCGGCGAGCAGGTCCTCGGCGGCCTGAGCGGCGTCGGCGAGCGGCACCGTGGTGGTGATGGAGTCCAGCAGCCGCAGATCGAGTGTCGCGGCGAGCCCGGCCCACGCGGCGATGCGCCGGTCCTCCGGGCACCGCACGGAGTTGATCCCGAGCAGCCGAACGCCCCGCAGGATGAACGGCATCACCGTGGCGGGCAGCGACGCGTCGGCGGCGAGGCCGCACGCGGCGACGGGACCGCCGTACACCGTCTGCGCCAGGATGTTGGCGAGGGGCACGCCCCCGACCGAGTCGACGGCCGCGGCCCAGCGCTGCGACTGGAGGGGCTTCCCTGACTCCTCGAGCTCGCGTCGGTCGAGCACGTCGGCGGCGCCCAGCCCAGTGAGGTAGTCGCGCTCGGCGAGGCGCCCCGTCGCGGCGACGACCCGCGCACCGCGCGCCGCGAGCAGCGCCGTGGCGATCGAGCCGACGCCGCCGGTCGCGCCGGTCACCAGCACGTTCCCGGCTGGACGATCCGCGACAGCCTGCACCGCCAGCTCCGCCGTGAACCCCGCCGTGCCGATCGCTGCCGCCCGCTCGGGCGAGATGCCGCCCGGGATGCGCACCAGCCACGACCCGTCGACACGGGCGCGTTCCGCGAGGCCGCCGTGGTGCGTCTCGCCGAGTCCCCAGCCGTTCACCAGCACTGCCGCGCCGGGCCGCCACCGACGGTCCGCCGACTCTGCCACCGTGCCGACCAGGTCGATGCCCGGCACGAGGGGCGAGACCCGCGCGACGCCCGGCTGCCCGCGGAGCGCAAGGGCGTCCTTGTAGTTGATCGACGAGTGCGAGACGTCGATCAGCACGTCGCCGGCGCCGGCCTGGTCGCCGCCATGCAGGAATCGGTCGACCTCGGCCAGCTCGGCGCTCTCGCCGCGCCGCACCACCCATCCGCGCGTCATGTTCCCACCCTACGGCGGGCCCTGCGGCAGCCTTCGGGGCCGTCCGCCGCTGCGGTGGTCACCCGAAGAGGATGCGCGCCTCGTCGTAGCGCTCGTCCGGCACGGTCTTGAGCTTGCCGAGGGCGTCTTCGAACGGCACGGTGAAGATGTCGGTTCCGCGCAGCGCCACCATCCGTCCCCACTCACCGGCGATCGCCGCGTGCAGCGCCGCCATTCCGAGCCGGGTGGCGAGCACCCGGTCGTACGCGGTCGGAGTGCCGCCGCGCTGGATGTGACCGAGAGTCGTGGCGCGGGTCTCGATGCCGGTCCGGTCCTCGATCAGCGGCGCCAGCATCTCCCCGATGCCGCCCAGCCGTGGCCGGCCGAACGCGTCGAGACCGCGCTCCGAGTGCACGTCGGTCATCGAATCGAGGGAGAAGCCCTCCGCCACGGCGACGAGCGGAGCGCGGCCGCGGTCCCGTGCCGACGTCACCCAATCACAGATCTGGTCGAGCGAGGTCTTCCGCTCCGGAATGAGGATGCAGTGCGCACCGGCGGCCATGCCGGAGTGCAGCGCGATCCAGCCGACGTGCCGGCCCATCACCTCCGCGATCATGCACCGGCCGTGCGAGTCGCCGGTGGTGCGCAGGCGGTCCATCGAGTCGGTGGCGATCTGCACCGCGGTGTCGAAGCCGAACGTGTAGTCCGTGGCGGACAGGTCGTTGTCGACGGTCTTCGGAACGCCGACGATCGGCAGGCCCTCGTCGGTGAGCCGCTTGGCGGCGGCGAGCGTGCCCTCACCGCCGATCGCGATCAGGGCGTCGAGGCCCTGCTGCTCGAGCACCTCCCGCACGCGCGGTACCCCGCCGAACTCGAACGGGTTCGTGCGGCTCGTGCCGAGGATGGTGCCGCCCTGCTTGCTGATGCCCATGATCTGCGCCCGCTCGAGCGGCGTGGCGGTCTGCTCGCAGACACCCTTCCAGCCGTTCAGAAACCCCACAAACTCGTGCCCGTACACCTGGATGCCCGTATAGACGATGCCCCGGATGACCGCGTTCAGGCCGGGGGCGTCGCCGCCGCTCGTGAGAATTCCGATCTTCATGATCCCTATCATGTCGCGCCGTTCCGCCATCGGAGGAATCGCCTCCGCTATCGTGCTCCCAGCGCGCTCATAGGAAGCGCCACAGCCCAAGGAGCAATGGAATGTCCCAGACCCCCGCCTACGCAGGCCAGCCGACCGAGGTCGAGAACCCGGGCAAGACGCTCGGCATCGTCGCGCTGGTCGCCTCGTTCTTCATCGCGCTGCTCGGCCTGATCCTCGGGATCGTCGCCCTGAACCAGTCGAAGAAGGCCGGTTTCAAGAACGGCCCGGCCAAGGCAGCGATCATCCTCAGCATCATCTTCATGGTGATCGGAATCATCCTCGCCATCGTCTTCATCGTGGGTGGTGCGGCGCTGTTCAGCAACGTCGCCCAGATGTGTGCCGAGCTCGGCCCGGGCGAGCACGTCGTCGACGGCGTCACCTACACCTGCGGCTAGGCCTCCTGCCTGCTACTGAGTGAGGACGTGCCGGGCGCAGGGCACCGCCCCTGCCCCGGCACAGTCCTCGCACACCACCAGCTGCTCGCGGCACGCGAGGTCGGCGCAGTTCTGCATCCGGCTTGTCGCGGCACCGCACTCCAGGCAGCGTCCGAGAGGGGCCGGGTTCGCGCCGAAGTCGACGCTGCCCCGCCCGTCGAAGACGTACAGGGACCCGTCCCACAGCCCCTCGTCCCCGTAGCGCTCTCCGTACCGGATCACGCCGCCGTCGAGCTGGTACACCTCCCGGAACCCGCGCTTCACCATGAGCGCACTCAGCACCTCGCAGCGGATGCCGCCCGTGCAGTACGTCACGACGGGCGAGTCCTTCAGGTGGTCGTACGCCCCCGAGTCGAGCAGCCCGACGAAGTCGCGGGTCGCCGCGACGGGCGGCACGACGGCATCCCGGAACCGGCCGATCTGCGCCTCGAACGCGTTCCGGCCGTCGAAGAAGGTGACCTCCTTCTCCGCGACCAGCTCGTGGAGCTGCTCCGGTGTCAGCCGGGTGCCGCCGCCGACGATGCCCTGCTCGTCCACGACCAGCTCGTCGGGCGCCCCGAAGCTCACCAGCTCGTCGCGCACCCGGACGCTGAGGCGCGGGAAGTCGTTCCCCGTGCCCTCGCCCCACTTCACGTCGAGGTCGCGGAACGCCGCATATTCCCGGGTCTTCCGCAGGTAGCGCTTCACGTCCCCGAGCTCGCCGCCGACCGTGCCGTTGATGCCGTGTGCTGAGATCAGGATGCGCCCGCGCAAGGACAGCGACTCGCAGAGGTCGCGCTGCCAGAGCCGCACCGCCTCGGGGTCTGCCAGGGGAGCAAGCGAATAGAACAGCAGGATCTTCCGGACGGGCACCGCACGATCCTAAGGTGTGCCTGCCGAGGCGCCGCAGATAGCATGGGCCGATGCAGCAGCCCGACGATGCCCTGGCGGCCGCCGCCGCCCGCAACCACGCCGACTGGTGTGAGCTGATCGCCCGGAGCCTGCGGATCTCGACCACTCGCACGGACGACCTGTGGGCGGCTGATGTTCCGATGCCGCAGGGTCACTCGGACGTGGTGCTGCTGCGTCCGAGGGCGGAACCGGACTGGGGTGCCATTCGGAACGCGACGACGGGCCTCACCGTCGTCGACAGCTTCGCCGACCAGGAGCTCACGGGGTACGGGTTCGGGCGCGTGTTCGAGGCCGAGTGGATCGCGCTCGCCGAGGTCGGCGCCGGCGCGTCGGTCGAGCCGGTGGGGATCGACGGATGGCAGCGGGTGTCGCGCGAGCGGTTCCCGGACTGGCTCGCCGAGCACGGATCCCTGAACGAGCTGGAGCCGTCGATCCTCGACGTCGCCGAGGTCGTGGTGCTCGAATGGGTGGTCGACGGCCGGTTCCTCGCCGGCGCCATCCTGCACTCCAGCGACGGCGTGATCGGGCTGCACGACGTGTTCCTCGGCGACGGCAAGCGGGTGGATGCGTGGCGTTCGCTCGCGGGGCTCGCCCACGCACGGTTCGGGCACGCCCCGCTCGTCGGCTTCGAGCCGGCGGCGTCGGTGGCCGCGCCGCTTGCGGCGGGTTTCCGCGTCGTCGGGCCGATGCGCGTGTGGGCGCATTTGGAGGTCCGCGAACCCGCGTAGGGTGCTGGGGTGAGACCGGTTCGCGACAGCTACACGCCGCCGCATCCGGTCGACCTGCGGCTCACGCTGGGTCCGCTGCAGCGCGGCCGGCTCGATCCCACGATGCGGTGGGATGCCGGCGCGGTGTGGCGGACGATGCGCACACCGGAGGGCCCCGCGACGCTGCATCTGCACGGGACGGCGGAGATCCGCGCCACCGCGTGGGGGCCGGGCGCGGAGTGGGCCATCGCCGGTGTGCCGGAGCTGCTCGGCGCCGGCGATGACTGGAGCGGCCTCGACCTCGCCGCCCACCCGCAGCTCGCCGAGGTGCTGCGCCGGAACCCGGGGCTGCGTCTCACCCGCTCCCGGCTGGTGATGGAGATGCTGCTGCCCGCGGTGCTCGAGCAGAAGGTGACCGTGCTGGAGGCACACCGCGCGTGGCGGTCTCTGCTGGACCGGCACGGCGACGAGGCGCCCGGTCCCGCGCCGCTCGGGATGCGGGTCTTCCCGTCGACAGCCACCTGGCTCCGCGTGCCGTCCTGGGAGTGGCACCGCGCGGGAGTCGGGCCGCAGCGGTCCGACACGGTCATGCGCTGCCTCCGCGTCGCCGCGTCGCTCGAGCGGACGCTGAGGGGCGGTCGCGGCGGGCCGGAGGTGGAGCGGGCGCTGCGCTCGATCCCCGGCGTCGGGATCTGGACCGCGGCCGAGACCATGCAGCGGGCGCACGGTGACCCGGACGCGGTCAGCGTCGGCGACTTCCACCTTGCGAAACACGTCGGCTGGGCCCTCGCGGGGCGGCGGATCGACGACGAGGAGATGCTCACCATGCTCGAGCCGTGGCGCGGCTCGCGGCAGCGGGTCTGCCGGCTGGTCTGGATCAGCGGAAGAACGGCACCGCGGCGCGGTCCGAGGATGACGCTCCAGGATCACCGCGGCCACTGAGCCGAGCGGCGACCGCGCAGGTCGGCGAGGGGTCAGACGGAGACGGGGCCGAACGGGAAGATCCCGGCGGGGTCGAGACGGCGCCGGAGGCCCGCCAGGCGCGGCAGCGACGTCACCGGCCAGGCCGACTCGAACTCCTCCGTCGTCGCCGGGTGACCTGCGAAGTTGATGTTGGTGCGCGGATGCACCCATTGCCGGATGGCGTCGATCACCGCGTCTCCGGCGCGTGGGAGGACGGAGTCGAACAGTGACGGATCCGGCACACCGATGAGCACCAGCGTGAAGGCCGCGTCGCGCCCGCCGACCGCCGAGCCGGCAGGGAGATCCACGGCGGCGGCCGAGCCCAGGTGCCGCAGCTCCGCCGCGATGAACGGCGCATCGGCTCCCGGCCCGAGCGCGCCGAGGAGCGCGGTGGCGAAGTCCTGATCGATCGCGTCCAGCAGCAGTCCGCGGTTCCAGCCCGGACCCGGCTCATCCGGGTCGCTGTGGATCGCCCCCATCTGCTCCGCAGGCAGCTCGCCGAGCATGTCGAGGTACACCGGCGCGGCGGTGCGCAACGGCTCCGCCAGCCGGGCGCCCTCGTCATCGGAGCCGGGATAGGCGAACCGGAGGCTGAGCAAGTGCCGTCCGCGGAAGGGCTCGGGCACGAGGTCGAGGTCGGGGAACCGCACGAGCGCGACGCTCGTGGTCACGTCCGGGTCGGCGTCCGCTGTCCAGTCCACCCACGTTCTGAGCACCTGCTCGATGTGCTCGGTGTCGAAGAACAGGGCGCCGGCGTACAGCGTCGACAGCTGGACGAGCCGCACCCGGACCTCCGTCACGATGCCGAAACCGCCCTTGCCGCCGCGGAGAGCCCACAGGAGCTCCGCGTTCTCGTCCTCGCTCACCTCCAGGATCTCCCCGGTCCCCGTGACGATGGTCGCTCCGATCAGGTAGTCGGATGAGAAGCCGTGGCTGCGCGCGAGCGGGCCGAGCCCGCCGCCGAGCAGGTATCCGACGACGCCCACGTTCGGCGACGAGCCGGGCACCCCCGTGAGGCCGTGCTCGGCGGCCGCCTCCAGCACTGCGGCCCACCGCGCACCCGCGCCGACCGTTGCGGTACGGGTCGCGGGGTCGACGCTCACCTGCTGCAGGCGACGGGTCGAGATGAGGAGTCCGCCGGAGATGGGCGTGTGCGCCCCGTGCCCGGTGGCCTGCACCGTGACCGGGGAGCCGTGTTCGGCGGCGAACCGGACCGCGGCCGCGACGTCCGCCGTCGAGGCGGCGCCGACGATCACGTCCGGTGTGTGCACCACGGCGGTGTTGAACGCCGCGGCCTCCTCGGCGAACGCCGGCTCCGCCGGAGTGAGCACGGTCCCCTCGATGCGGTCTGCGAGTGCACGCGACATGCGCCGACCATAGCGCCGGAAGGGCGCCGCCGGAAGGCGTCAGCCGGTCTCGAGCACCGCCATCGCCGCGTTGTGGCCGCCGATGCCGCTGACCGCACCGCCCCGGCGCGCGCCCGACCCGCAGAGCAGGACGCGCGGATGCCGGGTCGCGACGCCCCAGCGCTCGGCGGGCGTGGCGAGCGGCGCGTCGTCGGGGGCGAACGGCCAGGACAGCGGGCCGTGGAAGATGTTCCCGCCGGGCAGTCCGAGCGCGGCCTCGAGGTCCTCTGTGGTCTTCGTCTCGATGCACGGGCGGCCGTCGGTGTCCGGCAGCACCAACGACTCCAGCGGCTCGGCCAGCACCGAATCGAGCGACGCCAGCACGCGGCGCTGAAGTTCCTGGCGGTCCGCATTCAGCCGACTGGGCGTGTGCAGCCCGAAGACGGTGAGGCTGTGCACCCCGGAGGCGGCGAGCTCGGGGGAGAGGATCGTCGGGTCGCTCAGTGTGTGGCAGTACACCTCGCACGGCAGCGGGTCGGGGATGCTCCCCGCCGCGGCGCTCCGGAAGGCTGCGTCGAGCTCTCCCCAGGTCTCGTGCACGTGCAGCGTCCCGGCGAAGGCGACCGCTGGATCGATGCCGCTCTTCAGCCGCGGCAGCCGGGAGACGAGCAGGTTGACCTTCACCTGGGCGCCCTCCGGAGCCGGGCCGTCGGCCTGTGGCTCGCCGAGCAGCCGGTCGAGCACCGCCGGCGCGACGTTGGCGAGCAGGTGAGCCCCGAACGCGACCCGCTCGTCGCCGTCGACCACGTAGGTCACCTCGCCGTCCGGGGTCACGCGGGTCACCTCGGCGCCGGGAACCAGCTCTGCACCGGCGAGGCGGGCTGCCCTCGCGAGCTCTCCGCTGACGGCGCCCATCCCGCCGACCGGCACGTCCCACTCCCCGGTGCCGTTGCCGATCACGTGGTACAGGAAGCAGCGGTTGCCGGCGAGCGTGTCGTCGATGTTGGGGGCGAAGGTTCCGATGAGGGCGTCGGTGAGCACCACGCCGCGCACCAGGTCGGACGAGAACGATCGCTCGATCGTCTCGCCCACCGGTCGGTCGATGAACTCGTTCCACGCCGCGTCGCCGACCAGCGTCCTGGCCTCGCGGCGGGTGAGCAGCGGCTCCAGCAGAGTCGGGGCCAGCGCGCGGGCGAGGGTGCCGACCCTCGAATAGAAGGCGCTCCAGGTGGCTGCGTCGGATGGCGCACCGAGCGCCGCGAACGACTCGCTCGTCGTGCGCGGGTTCTCGGTGTCGATCAACAGCCCGCCGTCGCCGCCGGGGTTCGGCGTGTACGACGAGACGCGGCGGCGCTTCAGCTCGATGCGCAGCCCCAGCTCGGTGCGGATCCGCTCCGGGAGCAGGCTCACCAGATAGCTGTAGCGGGACAGCCGCGCCTCGACGCCGGGGAACGGCGCTGCGGAGACGGCGGCGCCGCCGAAGCCGTCCAGCTTCTCGAGCACCAGGACGGAGCGCCCGGCTTGCGCGAGGTACGCGGCCGCGGTGAGGCCGTTGTGACCGCCGCCCAGGACGACGACGTCGTGATTCGGGGACTGCATGGCTCGATTCTGGCGTACCCCGCCGCACCCCGCCGCACCCCGCCGCACCCCGCCGCACCCCGCCGCACCGGTCCGCCGGTGCGGAGTCGCTATGCGTCCGGCGACTCGGCGATCTCGCAGGCGGACGGGTTGATCACGCCGAGCACGCGCTTGGAGAGGTGTGCGAGTTGCTCCAGCTCGCCGGGCTCGAGCACATCGAGGAAGTACCTCCGGAGTGTCGCGCCGTGATCACGGGTGGCGCGCAGCATCGTGCGGCGACCCTCCGGCGTGATGGCGATCCAGGTGCCGCGCGCGTCCTCCGGGCACTCCTGACGTTCGACGAGGCCGCGCGATTCCATTCGGGACACCTGATGAGACACGCGGCTCTTCTCCCACGCGAGAAGCTCGCCGAGCTCCCTGGCCCGCAGCCGGCGATCCTTGGCCGTGGACAGCGTGGTGAGGATGCCGTAGTCGGCGCTGCTCAGCCCGGCGTCCCGCTGCAGCTGTCGCTCCAGCTCGCGATCGAGGAACGTCCGCATGTCGAGGAAGGAGCGCCACGCGTCCCATTCCTGCGAAGAGACGGCCCACTCGGCGGTCGCGGTCGCGCTTCCTGCGGAGTTCATGAGAACAGGCTAGCAGGAAGTTGACACATCAACCAGTACGACTTATGGTTGACACATCAACTTCTGAAAGGACATCATGCTCAAGATCGGGATCATCGTCGGCAGCACTCGCCCCGGCCGCCACGCCGACGCCGTCGCCCAGTGGGTGAAGGACGTCGCAGACGTCCGCGGCGACGCCGAGTACGAGATCATCGACCTCGTCGACTTCCCGCTGCCGCACCTGGACGAGGCGCTTCCGCCCGCGATGGGCCAGTACGCCAACGACCACACGAAGCGCTGGGCCGCCAAGATCGCCGAGTACGACGGGTACGTGTTCGTCACTCCCGAGTACAACCACTCGACGTCGGGTGTGCTCAAGAACGCCATCGACTATCTCTCGGCCGAGTGGAACAACAAGGCCGCCGGCATCGTCAGCTACGGCAGCGTCGGTGGCGCCCGCGCCGCCGAGCATCTCCGGCTGATCCTCGGCGAGCTCCAGGTCGCCGACGTGCGTCAGCAGGTCACGATGTCGATCTTCACCGACTTCGAGAACTTCGCGACCTTCACCCCGGCCGACAGCCATGAGACCGCGCTCGGCGTGCAGCTCGACCAGCTCGTGGCCTGGGCCGGTGCACTGCGCACCGTCCGCGTCGCAGAGGTCGCCGCCTGACCCGCAGCACCCAGCAGCACCGAACGGCGCCGGTCACCTCAGGGTGACCGGCGCCGTGCTGTCCCGAGTCGCGGACATCGGAGACGACATGCCGTCGAGTCGGGTCGGAAGTCCGCGGATCGACGAGGGGGAAGCGGACGGGCGCCTCAGACGCCCCAGTCGAAGACCGTGGTGAGTCGCTCGGCGGTCCCCGCCGCGAGCTCGTCGTACACGTCCTGCGCGTCGGCCGGTGCGCGACGGTCGGCGAGGTGCTGCACGCCGACCGTCCCTGAGCGCAGCCAGCGGAACGCCAGCTCGAGGTTCCGTGCGGCGCTTCGTCCGGTGAACGGCGTCGGGGATGCAGGAAGCTGCCACTCCCAGCCGCTGCGCAGCACGGCGTAGCGGTGGAACACCTCGTGCAGCAGCTCGTGGGCGGTGGCGTCCGTGCGCCGGGTCCACGGCGTGCCGACCAGCACAACCTCACCCAGCGCGCGCACCCGGCGCACGCACTCGAGGGCGGCCCCGTCGTTGCCCGAGCACTCGAGCACCAGGTCGAATCCCGCCGCGGTTCCGAACTGGCCGATCGGCTCGGGCTCCGGCGGGGTGGGCAGGGTCCGCACGGCGGCAGGCAGCAGTGCACGTCGCTCTGCCCGCGGATCCCACGCGGTCACGTCGTACCCGCTGACCGCGAAGATCACCGCTGCCAGGTGGCCCACCGGGCCGAGGCCGCTGACCCCCACGAGATCGCCCGGTCGCGCAGCGGTCGTGCTCAGCGTCGCCATCGGGACGGCCATCAGCCGGGCGAAGACGGCGGCGAACGGATCGAGCCCCTCCGGCAGCCGCACGACCTCATCCGCGGGGCGTCGCTGGTGACTGCGATGTCCGCCTTGCGTGTACACCAGGTCGCCGACGGCGAGGCCTGGAACCTCGGAGCCCACCGCCTCGACCCGGAACACCGCTGCATACCCGGGGGTGACCGGATAGCGGGCAGGCCGCTCGGGGCCGGGGCGGAATGCGCCCGACACCTCGGTGCCCGGGCTCACCAGGCTGCAGACCGTGCGCCCGACGACTTCGAGGGACGCCGGTGTCAGCGGATCGCGGGCGTCGGGTATCGGGAGGAGCTCGACGGTGCCGGGGCTCGTGATGGTCACGGCGGTTCCCCGCCGGTGGGCATTCCCGCTGGTCATGGCGCCGCCTCCCCGGGGGCCGACCACGGGGGTTCCGAGTGGCCCTGCAAGGCGGCCTCGACGTAGCCGAGCGCCTGCTCGGGCGGGATCCCGAGCTGGCGCACCCGCGCGGCGTAGGCCAAGGCAGCCTCCTGAGCCTTCCGCTCCGCGGCGCCGCCCTGCGGGCTGATGAACGAGCCGTTGCGTCCACGGGTCTCGAGGATGCCGTCCTCCTCCAGCTGCCGATAGGCCTTCGCCACCGTGTTCGGGGCGATCCCGAGCTCTCCGGCAAGCGCACGCACGGTCGGGATGCGCGTTCCGGGCGTCAGCGCGCCGCTGCGCACCAGGTCGATGAGCTGCGCCCGCAGCTGCAGAAACGTCGGCACCGCGGATTCCGCGTCGAGTGCCAGCCCGAGAAACGCCATCCGGAGCTCAGTCGTAATTCCGGTTGATCAGCCGCGACAGCACGATGGCACTTCGTGTGTGGTCGACGTTCGGCGCCACCCGCACCCGCTCCAGCGCCATCTCCAGTGAGGGGATGTCACGCGAGCGCATGTGGACGATGGCGTCGGCGGACCCGGTCACCGTGCCGGCATCCACCACCTCCGGCACCCCGGAGAGGATGCGTTTCAGCTCCCGAGGCGCAACCGTGCCGCGGCAGAACAGTTCGACGTACGCCTCGGTCGCGAGACCGTCGACCGCGGGATCCACCTGGATGGTGAAGCCCCGGATGACGCCGTCGGCGACCAGCCGGTCGACCCGACGCTTCACCGCCGATGCGGACAGCCCGATCCGCGCGCCGATGTCGCCGTAGCTGGCCCTGGCGTTCTGCCGCAGCTCCTCGAGGATGCCGGCGTCGAGGTCGTCCATGAACCCACTGTATGCCGAGATCGAGCGTCGCGCGCACCTCGCTCGCACGATCGTTGCGTGGAATGCCGCGATCCGCGCGCATCGTGTCTGCGATCCTGACAATATGACGATGACTCAGACGACCGCCGAGGCTCCGGCCTCGGCTGCCGTGCGCCCCAGCGTGCTGATGTGCCGCCCGGATCACTTCACCGTGAGCTACCGGATCAATCCATGGATGTTCCCACAGCTTCCGACGGACACGGCGCTCGCCGTGCAGCAGTGGGAGGTGCTGTACCGCACCTACCTCGACCTCGACTTCGATGTCCAGCTGATCGACCCGATCGCGGGTCTGCCCGACATGGTCTACGCCGCGAACGGCGGCTTCGTGCTCGATGGCATCGCCTACGGCGCGAGTTTCACCCACCCGGAGCGGCAGCCGGAAGGTCCGGCGTACCTGCAGTGGTTCGCGAACGCCGGGTTCGACGCCCGTGAGCCGGCGAGCGTGAACGAGGGCGAGGGCGACTTCCTGCTCGTCGGCGACGTGATCCTCGCTGGAACCGGATTCCGCAGCGCCACGGCGAGTCACGAGGAGGTCGCACGGCTGTTCGGCCGCGAGGTGGTCAGCCTGAACCTCGTGAACCCGAGCTTCTACCACCTCGACACCGCCGTCGCCGTGCTCGACGCCCGCCCCGGCGCCGACCGGCCGCGGATCGCCTACCTTCCCTCCGCCTTCGACGAGCCATCCCTCGAGGTTCTGCGCGACCGCTTCCCCGACGCGATCCTCGCCACCGAGGAGGATGCCGCGGTGCTCGGCCTCAACTCGTTCAGCGACGGGCAGAACGTCGTCATCGCCGCCCGCGCCACCACGTTCTCCCGGCAGCTCCGCGAGGCCGGATACAGCCCGATCGGCGTGGATCTGTCCGAGCTGCTGCGCGGCGGCGGCGGCGTGAAGTGCTGCACCCTGGAGCTGCGGCGATGAGCGCCCGGCCGAACCGCGAACCGGACGCGCATCTGGCGCACAACTACTCACCGCTCGAGGTCACGCTGTCGTCCGGGGAGGGGGCGTGGGTGACGGATGTCCACGGCCGCCGGTACCTCGACTGCCTCGCCGCCTACTCGGCAGTCAACTTCGGTCACGGGAACCCGGAGCTCGTGGCGGCCGCGCGCGCGCAGCTCGATCGCATCACCCTGACCAGCCGCGCGTTCCGGAACGACCGGCTCGAGCCCTTCGCCGAGGCGCTCGCCGCGCTCGCCGGCAAGGACATGGTGCTGCCGATGAACACCGGCGCCGAGGCCGTCGAATCCGCCGTCAAGGTGGCGCGCGCCTGGGGTTATCGGGTGAAGGGTGTGCGGCAGGGGAGGGCGACGATCGTCGTCGCGAGCGGCAACTTCCACGGCCGGACGACCACCATCATCAGCTTCTCGGACGATGAGCAGGCCCGCGCCGACTTCGGTCCATACACGCCTGGCTTCGTCACCGTCCCGTACGGGGATGCGGCCGCCCTCGAGGCTGCAATCGACGAGACCACGGTCGCCGTGCTGCTCGAGCCGATCCAGGGCGAGGCGGGCGTCCTCGTGCCGCCCGACGACTACCTGCCGGAGGTCCGCCGCATCACACGGGCGCACGACGTGCTGTTCGTCGCCGACGAGATCCAGTCGGGCCTCGGACGCACCGGTGCCACGTTCCAGTGCGACAACGCCGGGGTCGTTCCCGACCTCTACCTGCTCGGCAAGGCGCTCGGCGGCGGCATCGTGCCGGTGAGCGCGGTCGTCGGGAACCGCGACGTGCTGGGGGTGCTGCGGCCCGGCGAGCACGGCTCCACGTTCGGCGGCAACCCCCTCGCCGCCGCGGTCGGCCTGGCGGTCGTGCGGATGCTCGAGACGGGCGAGCCGCAGGAGCGGGCGCGCCGCCTCGGGATGATCCTGCATGAGCGGCTGCGCGCCCTGCTCGGGCGCGGGGTCGTCGCGGTGCGCGGCGCCGGCCTCTGGGCCGGCATCGACATCGACCCGGCCCTCGGCACCGGGCGGCGGGTGTGCGAGCTGTTGATGGAGCGGGGCGTGCTGGCCAAGGACACCCACGGCTCCACCGTCCGGCTGGCCCCGCCGATCGTGATCGAGGAGGCCGACCTGGAGTGGGCGGTCGACCAGCTGGAGGCCGTGCTCGACGAGCTCGGCGGCGCATCGCCGCACGGCAGCGACGAGGCGGAGCGGGTTCAGACGGTCTGAAGCATCCGGTGCTCGCCGACGGGGAGCTCGACTCGGATCGCGTCGCCCGGCCGGACCACGCCGCCGGCGATCACGATCGACATCACGCCGGTGCGCTGCGGCACCGCCTGGCCGACCCCTGAGGCGATCACCGCCTTGAGCAGCCCGGCCTGCAGCCCGTCGATGTGCTTGCACGGGTTGCGCAACCCCGTGACCTCGACGACCGCCTCGCCGCCCAGGTGCAGCCGGGCGCGCTCCGGCAGGGCGAGCAGATCGATCCCGCGGGTGGTGACGTTCTCGCCGAGCTCCCCAGGGCCGACCTCGAAGCCACGGTCCGCCAGCTCCGCGAACAGCTCGCTCTGGATGAGGTGCACCTGCCGCAGGTTCGGCCGGGTGGGGTCGCGGCGCTTGGTGAAGCGGTGCTGGTCTGTGATGCCCGCGTGCGCATCGCCCTCCACGCCGAGTCCGGAGAGCAGGGTGATCGCCTCGCACGGTGCCTTGCTGAACCGGTGTGCGGCATTCCGCGACACCGAGAGGACGGTCGCGTGGCCGGTGATCATGATCCCAGTCTCCCTGATCACCCGCGGTCAGGCGGGCGGCTGGGTGTCACCGTCCGCGACCTGCTTGACGATGTGGCGACTGGCGCGCAGCCAGGTGACCCCCATCGCAACACTGAGCGCTCCGGCGCCGAGCGCGAACACCGCGTCGACGAAGACCGCGGTGGTAGGGAACCGCGCGACGCCAACAGCAAGCTGCCCCGCCCCGGCGACCACAGCGCACCAGCCGAAGCCGGTGGCGATGCGCCGGGATCGAGCCGGAGTGTTCCCCCACTGGAACAAGGCGACCGCGCTCGCAACGAACAGCACGGGCCCGGCGACGACGACGACAGCGAGGCTTCCCGCGTTGAACCCGAACACCGCGAAGCTCAGGGCGCTCAGCAGCGTGACCGCGCCTGCGACGAGGGCAGTGACGCGGGTGGCCCGACTCACGGTCATGTGCCGTCCTTCCCCCGCCGACGCGACGGGATCACGGCGGCGGCGGCAGCCCCGGCGATCAGAAGAAGCGGGACACCGCCGGCGGTGCCGAGCACGGGGAGCGGCGGCAGCCGAGGATTCGGCTGCGTGACGACATGGCTGATCGTTGCGCTGGGGAGCGCCATGGCTGCCTCCTTCGGGTGGAGGGGTCGGGTGATCCAGTCTTAGCAGGCGGCGAGAAGCGGGCACCAGTCCGGTCGGAGCTCTGGCCCCGTGTCGGCCGTCCGTCGCACCATGGAGGTGTGAGCAGCTGGGCCGAGATCGCACGCGACGCGCCGGACTTCGCGCGCCGCCTCCGGGCGGTCTTCGACGCCGGCACGAACAAGACCATCGCCACTCTGCGCGCCGACGGATCGCCGCGGATCAGCGGCACCGAGCTCGTGATCGAGGACGAGCGGGTGCTGCTCGGGGCGATGCCCGATTCGCGCAAGCTGGCGGACCTGCTGCGCGACCCCCGGGTCGCGATCCACTCGCCGACCCTGGAGCCGCCGGACGATGTGCGAGCGTGGGCCGGAGACGGCAAGCTCTCCGGCACGGCGGTGACGGTCTCGCCGCGGGAGGGGATGCCGGGAGGCGCGTACTTCGAGCTGGACATCACCGAGGCGGTGCTCACCAGCATCGCACCGAGTGGGTCAGAGCTCAGGATCGAATCCTGGCATCCCGGCCGCGGCTACCGGGAGCGGCTGCGCACCTGACCCGCTCTGCCGCGCAGGAGCCACCGGAGGAGCGAGCGGGACGCCCGGCGTAGCCTGGGCGTCGTGACTTCCCACGGCGCGCCCTCCACGAACGCAGCTTCGCCGCTCGCCCCCGACCTGGTGGAGCGCATCCGCTCCCGGGCCGCCGGGTACGACCGGGAGAACGCCTTCTTCTGGGAGGACCTCGACGAGCTCCGCGCGGCCGGGTATCTGCGGCCCAGGTCGCTGCTGGCGACGGCACGGGATCAGCGGCTGCTCGCCGCGCACGCGCCCGCCACCGCTCTCGGCATCAACATGCACCTGGTGTGGACCGGTGTCGCGCGCGTGCTCGCGGAGCGCGGCGACCCCTCCCTCGACTGGGTGCTCGCCGACGCGCGGGCCGGCGAGCTGTTCGCGTTCGGCAACAGCGAGGCCGGCAACGACCTTGTGCTGTTCGACTCCGCAACACTCGCGGAGCCGCGACCCGACGGCGGCTACGCGTTCACCGGCACGAAGATCTTCACCTCGCTCTCACCGGCGTGGACCAGGCTCGGCGTCTTCGGCCGGAACGGTGACCGGCTGGTGCACGGCTTCCTCATCCGCGAGACGCCCGGCTGGCGGTCCCTCGACGACTGGGACACCCTCGGTCAGCGCGCCACGCAGAGCCACACCACCGTGCTCGAGGGCGCGATCGTGACCCCCGAGCGGATCGCTCGCATCCTCCCCGCCGGCCCGAGCGCCGATCCGTTCATCTTCGGCATCTTCGCGAACTTCCTGCTGCTGATCTCCTCCGTCTACGCCGGGATAGCCGACCGGGCGGTCGAGCTGGCTGTGGAGGCGGCATCCCGGCGGACCTCGCGCAAGAACGACGGCAGGCCGTACTCGCAAGACCCGGACATCCGCTGGCGGGTGGCCGACGCCGCGCTTGCGCTCGACGCCCTCGCTCCGCAGATCGAGTCGCTCGCCGCGGACGTCGATGGACTCGCGGACCACGGCGCCGACTGGTTCCGCCTGCTCACCGGCGTGAAGCACCGCTCCACGGAGACCGCTCGGTACGTGGTCGACCAGGCGATGCGGATCGCCGGCGGCGGGGCCTACCGGAACGGCGCGGAGCTGTCGCGCCTGCAGCGCGATGTGCTCGCGGGGATCTATCACCCGTCCGACACGGAATCCGTGCACAGCACCGTCGCGACCAGCCTGCTCGGCACGCTCGACTGAAGCGGCGGAACGGCTCGCGCACCGCCTCGATCGGCGGGGTGCCGATGGCGAAGAAGCACTCGCGTTCACGCGCCGACGGGAATACGGTGTGAAGCGCAGCATCACCCGGCCGGGCTGGGAAGGGACGCGCCATGGGGATCATCAACACGGGCTTCGGCCGCCGCCGCCGCGAGTCGAGCGAGAACCTGCCGCCCGGCCAGTTCGTCACCTCCGACTTCCCGGTGCTCTCCTACGGCCCCACGCCGGAGGTCTCGACCGACGAGTGGGAGTTCGAGATCCGGGCGCCGGGGCAGACGCTGCGGTGGTCGTGGGAAGAGTTCCTGGCGCTGCCGGCCGAGGACATCGAGACGGACATCCACTGCGTCACCCACTGGTCGAAGTTCGGCACCCATTGGCGCGGCGTCGCGATCGACACGCTGATGGAGGACGTCGAGGCGGACCTCCCGTACGCGACCGCCTACTCCTATGGCGGATACACGACGAACGTCCCGATGGAGGACCTGCTCGACGGGAAGGCGTGGGTCGCCTACGAGTTCGAGGGAGAGCCGCTCGAGGCGGAGCACGGTGGACCCGCCCGGCTGCTGGTGCCGCATCTCTATTTCTGGAAGAGCGCGAAGTGGGTTCGGGGACTCAGGCTGGAGGAGACCGAGGAGCCGGGCTTCTGGGAGACCAACGGATACCACCTGTACGGCGACCCGTGGCGTGAGCAGCGCTACTGGGGCTCTTGATCCGGGACGGGGCTGGGCACGGTGACGTGGCGGGTGGGCACCGTGGTCGCGGCGCGTGCGGAGACGCCCAACGCCCGCACCCTGACCCTCGAGGTCCCCGACTGGCCGGGGAACATCGCCGGACAGCACCTGGACCTGCGCCTCACCTCGGCGGACGGCTATCAGGCGAGCAGGTCGTACTCGATCGCCAGCGAGGGCCCCGGCACGCGCGTCGAGCTCTCGGTCGACCAGGTGGAGACCGGCGAGGTCTCCCCCTACCTGGTGCAGGACGTCGAGGTGGGGGAGAGCCTGGAGCTCCGCGGGCCGCTCGGCACCTGGTTCATCTGGCGGCCGGAGCAGGAGGAGCCGGTTCAGCTCATCGCCGGAGGATCGGGCTGCGTCCCATTGATGGCGATGGCGCGCGCCCATGCCCGCCTTGGCTCCGCTGCCCGGTTCCGGCTGCTCTATTCGGTGCGGTCACCGGAGCTGGTCTTCTACCGGAACGAGCTCACGGCGCTCGCCGCGGCCGAGAACTTCGATGTGGAGTTCGTCTACACCCGCTCCTCCGGCGACGGTTCGCCGCCCGGGCGGGTCACTCGCGACCGGCTCGCGACCGCGGTGTTCGCGCCGTCTGAGGGCGCCACCGTCTACGTCTGCGGTCCCACCCGCTTCGTAGAGACCGTGGCCACCTGGCTCGTCGCCGAGGGGCACCCGCCCGCTCGGATCCGCACCGAACGCTTCGGAGGAACGTGATGGTCACTCACCTGGACGGCAACGTGCTGGCCGGCCCGCTCTCTGAGCGGTACGGCACCGATCGGACCGCGGAGGTGGGCAGCTGCGCCGAGTGCGGCCAGTCCGGGTCGCTGGCTCAGAGCCATGTGTACACCGGAGCCGGCTTCGTCGCCCGATGCGCCAACTGCGGTGCGGTGCTCCTCACCGTGGTGGAACGCCCCGGCGAGACGGTCGTGCGCGTCCACGCCCTCACCGGGGTGGACCTGGGCTGAGCGTCCCGCAGAACGGCACTCCCGCCAGACGCCGTACAGGCGTAGCCTCGATGTAACGGAAACGCAAAGGAGCGTGCGGTGGACATCATGACGCAGATCCGGGAAGGCATGCACGTCGTCGACGCGGACGGCAAGGACGTCGGCAAGATCCGGGACTTCCAGGCGGGCGACGGCACGGACGAGTTCGCCGTCGGAGCCGACGAACCGCTGGCAGGAGCGCTCGAGGACGCGGACCTTCCTCGACACGAAGCGCAACGGCTGAGCCGTCTCGGCTGGGTGAAGATCCACAAGGGACTCTTCACCGGCGACCGATACCTGTCTGTGGAGGAGCTCGACCGCGTCGACGACGACAAGGTCTGGCTGCGCCCCGGCATCCAACCGAAATAACGCCGCGGCACTCACCCGACCGAGGGCGTGACCTCCGGCCGGGCCGTCTCCTTCTGCTCGCTCGCCGGGCGCTTCGGCCGCGCGGCCGCGACCGCCTCAGCAGTCCCGGCAGGCAGCGCACGGGGCGCGAGCCGGACCAGCTGGGTGACGTGGCTCGGGTTGAGCTCTTCGAGCGTGGAGACGCCGAGCAGCTTCATCGTGCGGGCGATCTCGTCCTTCAGGATCAGGATGGTGCGGTCCACGCCTGCCCGTCCGCCGGCCATCAGCCCGTAGAGGTAGGCGCGGCCGATCATCGTGAACCGAGCGCCGAGCGCCACGGAGGCGACGATGTCGGCGCCGGTCATGATGCCCGTGTCGAGGTGGACTTCCAGGTCTTTGCCGACCTCGCGCGCCACGTGCGGCAGCAGGTGGAACGGGATGGGCGCACGGTCCAGCTGCCGGCCACCGTGGTTGGAGAGGGTGATGGCGTCGACGCCGAGGTCGGCGAGCCGCCGGGCGTCGTCGAGGGTCTGCACACCCTTGACCACCACCTTGCCGGGCCACTGCGCCTTGATCCAGGCGAGGTCGTCGTAGGTGACGGTGGGGTCGAACATCGTGTCGAGCAGCTCGCCGACCGTGCCCGACCACTTGCTGAGCGACGCGAATGCGAGCGGCTCAGTGGTGAGGAAGTTGATCCACCAGGCCGGCCGCGGGAGTGCGTTGACCACCGTGCCGAGCGTGAGCGCCGGCGGGATGCTGAAGCCGTTGCGCTTGTCGCGGAGGCGTGCACCTGCCACGGGCACGTCCACGGTGACGAGGAGCGTGTCGAAGCCGGCCTTCGCTGCCCGGTCGACGAGCGCCATGGAGCGCTCGCGGTCCTTCCACATGTAGAGCTGGAACCAGTTGCGTCCGTCCGGTCCGCCGGCGGCGGCGACGTCCTCGATCGCGCTGGTGCCCATGGTGGAGAGGGCGAAGGGGATGCCCGCTGCAGCCGCGGCGCTCGCGCCGGCGATCTCGCCCTCGGTCTGCATCATCCGGGTGAACCCGGTCGGTGCGATGCCGAACGGCAGCTCGACCCGCCTGCCGAGCACGTCCCAGCCGGTGTCGACGCTGGAGACGTCGCGGAGGATGGCGGGGTGGAACTCGATGTCCCGGAACGCCTGCCGCGCCCGGCGCAGGCTCAGCTCGGCCTCGGCGGCGCCCTCGGTGTAGTCGAACGCCGCCTTCGGGGTGCGGCGCTTGGCGATGCGCCGCAGGTCCTCCACGGTGAGCGCCGACTGCAGCCGCCGCGTCTTCGGGTTCAGCGTCGGCTTCTTGAACCGCATCAGCGGGGCGAGGTCGCGCACCTTGGGGATCTGGCGCTTCACCATGAGGGTCTCCTTCGTGGGTTCGTTCGAGTTCAGCGCGCCGCGGCGATGCGCGGAGCGTACGTGGACAGGCTGTGCGTCTTCGCCACGAGGGCGCGCAGGGTGGTCAGGTCGCCGCGAAGCTCGCCGAGCGCTCGGGCCTGCACCAGCAGGTTACCGAGGGCGGTCGCCTCGACCGGTCCGGCGTGCACCGGCAGGCCGCTGCGGTCGGCGACCGCCTGGCAGAGCAGCGCGTTCTGCGATCCGCCGCCGACGATGTGGATGACGCCGACACCGCGCCCGGAGAGCTCCGCCGCCTTCCGGACGGCGTCGGCGAACGCGCCGGCGAGGCTCTCCACGATGACGCGCGCCACGTAGGCGGGATCGTCGGGGAGCGCGATGCCATGGCTCGCGCAGTGGTTCCGGATACGGGTCGCCATGCTGCCGGGCGGCAGGAACTCGGGGTCGTTGGCATCGAAGACGGGGATGTCGCCCGGAATGGCCGCCGCCCGCTGCAGCAGCGCCGGCAGGTCGATCCGGTCCCCGGCGCGCTCCCACTCTCGCACCGACTCGGTCAGCAGCCACAGCCCCATCACGTTGTGCAGGAAGCGGATCCGGCCGTCGACGCCGCCCTCGTTGGTGAAATTGGCGATGCGACTGGCGTCGGTGACGACCGGATGCTCGAGCTCGACGCCGACGAGCCCCCACGTGCCGCAGCTGATGTACGCGGAGTCGTCGGTGACGGCCGGGACGGCGACCACGGCGCTGGCTGTGTCGTGGGAGCCGATCGCGGTGACGACGGGGGCGCCCGTGCCGCCGAGCTCCGCCGCCACGGAGGGCAGCAGCGGCCCGACGGCGGTGCCGGCGTCGACCAGCCGGGGGAACAGCTCCCGCGGATAGCCGAGCCGCGCGATCAGCGACGCGTTCCACTCGCGGGTTCCCAGGTCGAGCAGCCCCGTGGTGGACGCGTTGGTCCGCTCGGCGATCTGCTCTCCGGTCAGCCAGTAGGTGAGCAGGTCGGGGACGAGCAGCATCCGGTCGCGGGGGTCGAGCTCCTCGACCGCGAGCTGGAACAGCGTGTTGAACGGCAGGTGCTGCAGTCCCGTCTCGCGGTACAGCTCGTCCGCCGGCACCGTTGCGTGCACCCGCTCGACGCCGAGGGCGGTGCGCTCGTCGCGGTAGTGGTACGGCACTCCGAGCATCCGGCCGTTGCGCACCAGGGCGTAGTCGACCGCCCAGGAGTCGATGCCGATCGAGTCGAGGGCGAAGTCCCGGGCTGCGGTGGTGAGGCCGGCCACGACGCTGCGGTAGAGCTCGAGCACGTTCCAGTGCAGCCCGTCGATCGTGCGGACGGGCGTGTTCGGGAACCGCGCGACGGCGTGCAGGGTGAGCTCATCGTGCCCGACGCGCCCGAGCATAACCCTGCCGCTCGTCGCACCCAGGTCGACCGCGGCGACCGTGACCGTCATCGAAGGAAGGCGGCGGCGACGCCCGCGTCGACCGGCACGTGCAGCCCGGTGGTGTGCGACAGGTCGGGTCCCGTGAGCACCGACACCGCATTCGCGACCGTCTCCGGCAGCACCTCGCGCTTGAGGATCGTGCGCTGCGCGTAGAACTTGCCGAGGTCCTCCTCCGGGATGCCGTACGTCTTCGCCCGGTTGGCACCCCAGCCGCTGGCGAAGATGCCGGAGCCGCGGACGACGCCGTCGGGGTTGATGCCGTTCACCTTCACGCCGTGCTCGCCGAGCTCGACCGCGAGCAGCCGCACCTGATGCGCCTGATCGGCCTTCGTGGCGGAGTAGGCGATGTTGTTCGGGCCTGCGAACACGGCGTTCTTGCTGGCGATGTAGATGACGTCGCCGCCCATGCCCTGCTCGATGAGCACCCGCGCGGTGGCCTTGGAGACGAGGAACGAGCCCTTCGCCATGATGTCGTGCTGGAAGTCCCAGTCCTTCTCGGTGGTCTCGAGCAGCGGCTTCGAGAGCGAGACGCCGGCGTTGTTCACGACGATGTCGATGCCGCCGAAGGCGAGCACCGCATCTTGCACGCACCGCTCGATCGCGGCCGCGTCGGTGACGTTCACCTGCACGCCGAGCGCGACGTCCGCGTTTCCGATCTCGGCGGCTGCCTCCTGCGCCTTGGCGAGGTCGAGGTCCGCGATCACGACGCAGGCGCCGTCGGCGGCGAGTCGTTCGGCGATGGCCTTGCCGATGCCGGAAGCCGCGCCCGTCACGAGCGCGACGCGGGTGGCGTGGGACTTCGGCTTCGGCATCCGCTGCAGCTTCGCCTCCTCGAGCGCCCAGTACTCGATGCGGAACTTCTCGGAATCGTCGATGGGGGAGTAGGTCGAGATCGCCTCGGCGCCGCGCATCACGTTGATGGCGTTGAGGTAGAACTCGCCGGCGACGCGGGCGGTCTGCTTGTCCTTGCCGTAGCTGAACATGCCGACGCCCGGCACCAGCACGATGGCCGGGTCGGCCCCGCGCATCGCGGGGGAGTCCGGGTTGGAGTGCTTCTCGTAGTACGCGGTGTAGTCGGCTCGGTACTCCTCGTGGAGCTCCTTCAGCCGGGCGATCGAGTCCTCGACGGACGCGTTCGCCGGCAGGTCGAGCAGCAGCGGCTTCACCTTGGTTCGGAGGAAGTGGTCGGGGCAGCTGGTGCCGAGCGCGGCGAGGCGCGGGGCGTTCTCCGAGGCGAGGAACTCCAGCACCCGCGGGTCGTCCGTGAACGAGCCGACCATCGGCATGTCGGCCGACGCGATGCCGCGGATCGTCGGTGCCAGTTCCGCCGCCTTGGTGCGTCGCTCCTCGTCCGGCAGGGCAGCGTTCTGCTCGACGGCGGCGCCGAACGGGTCGGCCTTGCCGTGCTCGTCGAGGTACTGCTGCGCGGTCTCGATGATCCAGAGGCTGTTGCGCTCAGCCTCCTCGCTGGAGTCGCCCCACGCGGTGATGCCGTGGCCGCCGAGGATGCAGCCGACCGCGTCCGGGTTCCGGCGCTGGATCTCGGCGATGTCGAGGCCGAGCTGGAAGCCGGGGCGGCGCCACGGCACCCAGACCACCTTGCCGCCGAAGGCCTCAGCGGTCAGCCGCTCGCCGTCAGCGGCCGTGGCGAACGCGATGCCGGAGTCCGGGTGCAGGTGGTCGACGTGAGCCTTCTCGACGAGGCCGTGCATGGCCGTGTCGATCGAGGGGGCGGCGCCGCCCTTGCCGTGCAGCACGTAGTCGAACGCGGCGACCATCTCGTCCTCACGCTCGACGCCGGGGTAGACGTCGACCAGTGCGCGCATCCGGTCCAGTCGCAGCACGGCGAGCCCGGACTCCTTCAGGGTGCCGAGGTCGCCGCCGGAGCCCTTCACCCAGAGCAGCTCGACGGGCTGCCCGGTGACCGGGTCGGTCTCCGTCCCCTTGGCGGAGGTGTTGCCGCCGGCGTAGTTGGTGTTCCGCGGGTCGGCGCCGAGGCGGTTGGAGCGGGCGATCAGCTCCGCTGCAGGGTTCTGGCTGTTCATCGGACTCCTATCGTCGAGAGCGCGGCGCCCGTGAGGTGCGGGCGGGAATGCGGCTGGGAGGGCGCCGTGGCACGAAGCCATTCGGCGCAGAGTGCGGTCCACGCGGCGGGGGCGCCGAATCCCCCGGCGAGGCCGATGCCGTGGGGGCCATGCGGGAACACGTGGAGCTCGTGCGGGACATGCCGCTCGGCGAGGGCCTGGGCGAGCACGTAGCTGTGGCGCACCGGGACCGCCTCGTCGTCCGCCGTGTGCCACAGGAAGATCGGCGGAGCGTCCGGGGTCACCAGGCGCTCGAGCGACACGTCCCCGGCCAGGTGACGCTGGTCGCCGAGCAGATTCTCGAGCGAGCCCTCATGCGGGTCGTCGATCATCGACACGACGGGGTAGCAGAGCACCGCGAAATCCGGGCGCTCGCCCGCTTCGCCCGGCGTCAGGGCGACGGAGCCGGCGAGGTGCCCGCCGGCGGAGAAGCCGAGTACGCCGATCCGCTCCCTGCCGGACGCGCGGAGCTCGCGGATGCGGCGGCGCACCGTGTCGAGCGCCTCCGGGTAGCGTGCCGGCGCGATGGGGTATCGCAGCACCTCGGCGTCCCAGCCGAGCCCGTGCAGCCAGGCCGCGACCGGCTCGGCTTCGTGGTCGGCGAGCATGCTGTAGCCGCCGCCGGGCAGCACCAGGATCAGCGGCGTTGCGCTCACGCGCCCCATCCGGCCTGCTCGCCCCCGACGCGCTCGGCCTCGATCTTCTGCTGGTAGCCGCTCTCCGCGTAGCCCTCCATCGGGTCGGCGGGGAGCCCCCGGGACTCGCGCCACTCGGCGAGGGCGGGCCGCACGTCGGTGTAGAACGCATCCATCAGAATCGAGTTGGCGGTGAGCACATCCCCGGCCTGCTGCGCCGCGCCGAGCGCGTCGCGGTCGACCAGCAGCGCCCGGGCGGTCATCTCCTGCACGTTGAGCACGGAGCGGATCTGGCCGGGGATCTTCTTCTCGACGTTGTGGCACTGGTCGAGCATGAACGCGACGCCGCTGTCGGGGCCGTACCCGCCGCCGCGGACCACCTCCACCAGGATCCGGAACAGCTGGAACGGATCCGCAGCCCCGACGATGAGGTCGTCGTCGGCATAGAAGGCCGAGTTGAAGTCGAAGGAGCCGAGCTTCCCGAGCCGCAGCAGCTGCATGACGATGAACTCAATGTTGGTGCCGGGCGCGTGGTGGCCGGTGTCGAGGCAGACGAAGGCGCGCTCGCCGAGGGCGACCACCTGGGCGTATGAGGTGCCCCAGTCCGGAACATCGGTGTGGTAGAACGCCGGCTCGAAGAACTTGTACTCGAGCACCAGCCGCTGGTTCTCTCCGATCCGCTCGTAGATCTTCGCGAGCGATTCGGTGAGCCGGTCCTGCCGACCGCGCATGTCGTCCTGGCCGGGATAGTTCGTGCCGTCGGCGAGCCAGATCTTGAGGTCCTGCGACCCGGTCTCGTTCATGATCTCGATGCACTCGAAGTGGTGGTCGATTGCCTTCTGCCGGACCGCCGCGTCGGAGTGGGCGAGGCTGCCGAACTTGTACGCCTCGTCCTGGAAGGTGTTCGAGTTGATGGTCCCGAGCGCCACCCCCAGGTCCTCGGCGTGGTTCCGCAGCTTGGCGTAGTCGTCGACCTTGTCCCACGGGATGTGCAGCGCCACCTTCGGCGCGAGTGCGGTGACCTTGTGCACCTGCGCCGCGTCGGCGATCTTCTCGAACGGGTCGCGCGGCACGCCGGGCTGGCCGAACACCCGGAAGCGGGTGCCGGAGTTGGCGAAGGCCCACGAGGGGAGCTCGATGGCCTGCTGCTCGAGCTGGCCGAGGATCTGGGAATTCAGCGTCACGGTGTTCCTTGTCTGATGTCGTGCAGCGGTTCAGGAGGCGGGGGCTTGAGACGGCGCGGGTCCAGAGGTCCCGGCGTCGAGGGAGTCGAGCTGGTCCTCGAGATGGAAGACCTCGGTGAGCTCGAGGAAGCCCTCATCGGGGGAGCTTTCGAGGTCGACGAAGAACTCACCCATCTCCGCCTGCCACCGGGCATTGACGTCGGTGGCCGCCATGCCTTCGCGGGCGGCGTCGAGGGAGTCGGTCTCGAAGTAGCCGATGAGGAGGCCGTCGTCTCGGACGAAGAGCGAGTAGTTGTGCCAGCCGGTGTCTTTGAGGGCGCGGAGCATCTCCGGCCAGACGGCCGCGTGACGGTCCCGGTACTCGGCCAGGCGCTCCGGCTTGACCTGCAGCTGGAAGCACACGCGGCGTCGGCTGGCGCTCGTCATTGAGGAGTTCCCTTGAGATCGCGGATGACTAATGAATCGTTTCACACCATAACCCATGGATCCCGAAAGTGCACTCCGAATTCGCCCTCGAGCCTCCGCGGTCCAACTGTTCCCGTTCCGGTCCACTGTGCCCGCCGCGGCGGACGCACTGGACCGGAACGGCGACAATCACGGAGCCTTCAGCCGCGCAGGATGTCGGCGACCGTGCGCATGAGCCCCATCGCAAGCGCCTCGTCGCCCGGAACCAGGCGGGTGGTGAGGTAGCCGAAGCCGACGCCCAGCTCCGGATGCGCGAACGCCGCCTGTCCGCCCATGCCCGCGTGCCCGAACGATCCGGGCCCGAACAACGGCTTGCCGGCCGAGGCCACGTGGAAGCCGGGACCGAACGCGGCGAACGGCGGCTGCCCCCCGTACACCGGCGGGCCGCTGCTCTCGACGGTCGCAGCCGCGGCGGCGGACCGCTCGTTCAGCAGCCGCACCCCGCCGGTGTCGCGGACGGCGGCCGAGAAGATCGCGGCCAGGTCGCGGGCGGTGCTCACGCCCCCGGCGCCCGGCACCTCCGCTTCGAGCACCCGCGGGTCGTCGAAGCCCTGCCCGTCGGCGATGAGGTCCTGCGGGAAGGCGGAGCCGAGGGTCGAGGCGCGGACGACCGGCTCCGCGGGCGGGTCAGCCGGCGCAACGGCCGCCCTGGCCGCCTCGTCCCAGTACGGGCGGCTGCGGCGCGCCTCGTGGACGGGTGGCAGGCCCAGCCAGAAGTCCGGAGCGATCGATCCGGTCAGCTCCCGGATCACCTCGCTCGGCATCCGACCGGTCACCCGGCGGATCACCTCGCCGACCAGCCAGCCGAAGGTGAGCGTGTGGTACGCGTGCCCGGTACCGGGCTCCCAGTTCGGGGCCTGGCGTTCGAGCACCTGGATCACGTGCTCCCAGTCGAGTGCCTCATCGCGCGTGAGGTGCTCGTCGACCGCGATGAGTCCCGCGCGGTGATTCAGCAGCCAGCGGACGGGGATCTCCGACTTTCCCGCCCGGGAGAATGCCGGCCAGTACCGCGCCACCGGAGCGTTCAGGTCGAGCCGACCCTGCTCGGCGAGCGCCAGGACGACCAGCGCCAGCACGCCCTTGGTGCAGGAGAACGCGACACCGAGCGTGTCCCGTTCCCAGACTCTTCCGGTGTGCCGGTCGGCGACGCCGCCCCAGAGGTCGACCACCGGCGAGCCCCCGACGTAGACCGCGACGGCGGCGCCACCGCCGTGCTCGAGTCCCTCTGCGAACTGCTCGCGTACCCGTTCGAACCCGGGCGCGACCACTCCGTCGACCATGCGTTCCTCTCCGCCGCGGCGGCGCTCTGCCGGCGCGGTCGCTTCGGATTCTTGCATCGCTCTTCCGAGAAAGCGCATTCCGCGTCTCGTGAGGCGTGCTTCAATACCTCGACCGGAAAGGAACCGTCATGCCACCGACCGGACGTCCGACAGCGCCGCTGCACAGCATCCCGGTGCACGACCCGTTCCTCCTGACCGACCGCGCGAGCGGCCGGTATCTGCTCTACACCGCCTACGACGGCCGGGCCGACGGGCGCGGAACCGGGATCGTCGCATACACCAGCCAGAACCTCCGCGACTGGGCGGGACCCGAGGTCGTCTTCCGGGTGCCGGACGGCGCGTGGCCGGACCCCGGGACAGCGCCGTGGGCACCGGAGGTTCATGCCTACCGCGGTCAGTACTTCCTGTTCCTGACGATGCACGACCCGCACACCGCGCTCTCCCCGGTGCGTCGGGGCGAGAACGAGTTCGCCGTCTCGAACGCGCGGACGGGTGCGCGGTACGAGCCCACGATGCGCGGCGTCGGCATCGCCGTCGCGGACCGGCCGGAGGGGCCCTTCCGGCTGATCCGCACGGACCGTCCGACGACCCCACCGGACTTCATGGCGCTCGACGGCACCCTGTTCGTCGGCGACGACGGAACGCCCTGGATGGTCTATGCCCACGAATGGGTGCAGCTGCTGGATGGGACGATGGAGGCGGTGCGCCTCTCCGACGACCTCGGCTCAGCCGTCGGGGACCCCGTGCACCTCTTCCGTGGCTCCGAAGCGTCGTGGCTCCGCACGCGGACCCCCGGCACGGCGGCGCTGCCGCCGTATGTCACCGACGGGCCGCAGCTGCGGCGGCTGCCCGGCGGCGCCCTCGCGATGCTGTGGGCGTCGTACCGCGCGGACGGAGCGGCCGGGGAGTACGTGGAGACGTACGCCGTCTCGCCGAGCGGCTCCCTCTTCGGCCCCTGGATCCAGGGCGACGTGCTGGTCGACGGCAATGCCGGGCACGGGATGCTGTTCGAGACCTTCGACGGCACACTGATGCTGGTACTCCACCGCGGCATGAACACGCCCACGGTGCGCCCCGAGCTGCACGAGGTCGTCGTGCACGCCGGCGGACTGCGGCTCGGCGCCGATCGGCGCGACCTGTACGGCCCCTGAGCCCTCGCCCCCGCGTTTGCGGGCGCCGATGCGGGCTGATAGAACTGACTGCAGGAAAACGCTTTCTCAACAGCGGCGACGACGCGAGGGGATCGGCAATGCCCGACACGGAACGCTACGGGATCATCGGCACCGGTTCCCGGGCGGAGATGTACCTCCGCGCTGCGACCGGCGACCACGGCGACGTCGCCGAGCTCGTCGCCTGGAGCGACACCAACCCCGGGCGCCTCGACTTCTACGAGCAGATCTTCCGCGACGCGGGGCTGCCCGTACCGGCGCGCTACAAGACCGGTGAGATCGAGCGGATGATCGGCGAGAGCGGGGTGCACCGCGTCGTCGTCACGACGCCCGACTTCACCCATGCGGAATACGTCTCCCGCGCACTGCTCGCCGGCGCCGACGTGGTGGTGGAGAAACCGCTCACGATCGACGCCGAGGGCGTCCGCCGCATCGCCGCCGCGATGGAGCAGAGCGGTCGCGAGGTGATCACGACGTTCAACTACCGCTACAGCCCACGGAACAGCGCGCTGAAGCGGCTGATCTCCTCCGGGGCTCTCGGCACGGTGACGTCGGTCACGTTCGAGTGGGTGCTCGACACCGTGCATGGCGCGGACTACTTCCGGCGTTGGCACCGCTACAAGAAGAACTCCGGCGGCCTGCTGGTCCACAAGGCCTCGCACCACTTCGACCTCGTGAACTGGTGGATCGACGCCGCCCCCGCCCGCGTCTTCGCGAGCGGCGGACTGAAGTTCTACGGCGCCGAGAACGCCCGCACCCGCGGGCTCGCCGACCGGCCCGAGCGGGGCACCGGGCACGCCGAGGGCGACCCGTTCTCGCTCGACCTGGCGGCGGATCCGAAGGCGAAGGCGCTGTACCTCGACAACGAGCAGCACGACGGCTATCTGCGCGACCGCGACGTCTTCGATGAGGGCATCACCATCGAGGACAACCTGGCGCTCGTCGTCGACTACGACTCCGGTGCGACGCTCAGCTACTCGCTCAATGCGCACAGCCCCTGGGAGGGCTACCGCGTCGCCGTGAACGGCACCGAGGGACGCGCAGAGCTCGAGGTCGTGGAGCGCGGCTCCGTCGGAATCGGCGAGGACGGCCGGGTCGTCGTGGACCCCAGCGCCAACCCCACGTACTCTCCGGACGGCGACCTCCGCCCGAACAGCGAGCGGCTGCTCCTGCAGCGGCATTGGCAGCAGGCCGAGGAGGTCGAGATCCCGGAGGGAATCGGCGGCCACGGCGGCGGCGACGCCTACCTACTGCAGCACCTCTTCTCCCGCACGAAGCTCGACGAGCCGCTGCACCGGGTCGCAGGCTACCCCGACGGTGTGCGGGCGGTGTCCGTCGGGATCGCCGGCAACCGGTCCCTGGAGACCGGGCTTCCGGTGCGGATCGCGGACCTCGAGCTCGGGGTCTGATCCACCGGGGAGGGAGACGCAGCATGGCCGGTGACCTGTCCATCCGTGAAGAGCCGGACGCCCTCGTCGTGCGCGCGGGGAACGCGGAACTCGCCCGGTACGTCTTCGAACCGGATGCGCCGACCGAGGAATCGCCGAAGCCGTTCTTCCATCCGCTGCGGACGCTCACCGGGGCCCCGCTGACGGTCTATCGCCCGTGGGACCACCGCTGGCACAAGGGCCTCTCGATGACCTGGTCCGAGGTCTCCGGTGAGAACTTCTGGGGTGGCCCGACGTTCTCGCGCGACGCGGGCTATCAGTGGCGCGACAACCTCGGCAGCATGCGCCATGAGCGCTTCCGCTCGGTCGAGCGCGCCGGCGCGGCCGTCTCGTTTCTGGAGGAGCTTTCCTGGCATTCATCCACGGGCGAGCGCTGGGTCGCCGAGACCCGGAGCCACCGTTTCTCGGTCGACGCGAACCGCGCCCTCTGGGTCCTCGACTTCACGACCGAGCTCGTGAACGTCCGCGGGTCGGAGCTGGTCTTCGGCAGCCCGACCACGCTCGGCCGGGAGAACGCCGGCTACACCGGCCTGTTCTGGCGGGGACCGCGGTCGTGGACGAGCGGCGCCGTCAGATCCTCGACCGGGTCCTCACCCGACGACGTGATGGGCAGCGAGGCGGAGTGGGTGTCCTTCTCCGGCGAGCACGACGAGCTCGACGGCGGTGCAACCGTGATCGCCTACGCCGGCACGTCCAGCGCCGCCGTTCCGATCAAGTGGTTCGTCCGGGCGGAGCCGTTCGCTGCGCTCGCACCGTCACCGTCGTTCGACGAGGCGATCGCCGTGCCGGAGGGTGGAGCACTCCGCCTGCAGCACCGGTTCGTGTTCATCGATCTCAGGCTCGACGGCGAGGAACTCCGCGCGATCGCCGGGGAGCTGCGTCCGTGACTGTGCCGCTGTTCCCAGGCGGCACCGCGGTGAGCGGCCTGCGGGTCTACGACTGGGAGTCGGAGGACGGCGTGAGCGGCGGCACGCCGCACCTGCACACCGTGTCGACGGAGGGGTACGTCGTGCTCGCCGGTGCAGGGTCCGTGCAGACGCTCAGCGCCGGCGGCGCGGCGGAGCATCCGCTCGCCCCTGGGACGCTGGTCTGGTTCAGTCCCGGCACGATCCACAGACTGGTGAACGACGGCGGACTCGAGCTCGTCGTCATCATGCAGAACGCCGGCCTGCCGGAGGCGGGGGATGCCGTGTTCACGTTCCCCGCGGAGATCCTCGCCGACGCCGTCGCCTACGAAGCGGCGGCGTCGCTGTCGCAGGACTGGCCGGAGCGGCAGCGCGAGCAGCGTGCGCGCTGGAGGCGGAACCTCGCGCTGGAGGGCTTTCGGGAGCTCCGCGCGGCCGTCGAACAGCATGGTCCCGCGGCGCTCACCGACTTCCATCGGCGGGCCACCGAGCTGGTGCGGCCGCGGGTCGAGCGCTGGCGCGGCCTGTGGGCGGAGACGGTCGAGGCGGAGACCGAGCGGACACGCCGGCAGCTTGAGGCGCTCACGGCGGGGGACGGCGCTCATCTGGCCGACGGCACGGTCGTCCGGGGTGAGCCGCGACCCGGTTCTCGGCTGTTCGGAATGTGCGGCCGGCTGCAGACCTGGGGGCCGCCAGAGCACTGAGCTCAGCGCTCCGCCGTCACGTCCGGTCGTCGCGGAAGCGGATGCCGAGGCCGGGCTTCGACGTGAAGCGGAGCTCGCCTCCGGTGACGGTGACCGGGGGATCCTCGGCGAGGGCGCCCAGGTCGGAGAACGACGCGTCCTCCACGTTCTCGACGAGTGCCGGGTGGGGGAGCGTGAGCGCGAGCTGCCCGGACAGCTCGAACAGCAGGTGCGGCGCCACCTTGACGCCTGCCGCCTCCGCATCCCGGGCGATGCGGAGGAACGGGGTGATGCCGCCCACGCGCACGACGTTGGGCTGCGCGAACTGCACCACCCCTGCTTCGAAGAACTCGGCGAACCGGTAGCGGGTGTGGAGGTTCTCGCCCAGCGCGAGCGGCACATCCGTCGCCTCGCGAAGTATCCGGTGGGATGCGAGGTCGTCCGCGCGCAGCGGCTCCTCGATCCAGGCCGGATCGAAGGCGCGCAGCTCGGCGAGCGCCCGGATCGCGGTGTCGAGGTCCCAGCGCTGGTTGGCGTCGATCATGAGCCTGCGGTCCGGCCCGAGGATGCCGCGGACGGCGGCGACCCGCTCGACGTCCTCCGCGAGATCCGGACGCCCCACCTTCATCTTCGCCGCCCCGTATCCCGCGGCGACCCAGCGCTCGGCCTGCCGGCACAGCTCGTCGAGCGGGTAGTGCAGATTGACCCCGCTGCCATAGACCTCTGCGGTCGGCTGCCGCCGTCCGAGAGCGTCCACCACGGATTCCCCGCGCCGTCGGGCCACCAGGTCCCACAGCGCGAGGTCGACGCCGGCCATCGCGATCGTCGTGATCCCGCCGCCGCCCGCCTCGTGCAGGTGCCGCCAGAGGGGGTCCCAGAGCTGCTCCGGGTCGGGGTCGCGGCGGGTGACGAAGCCGCTGATGTCCTCCTCGAGCATGGCCTGCACGGCGGATGCGCCGATGCTCGGCGTCCAGGAGAAGCCGTGTCCGGTGTCGCCGTCGGAGGTGGTCACGTCGACCGCGAGCACAGTGACGTGCCGCACGTCCGCGCCCCACGGGCGGCTGAGGGGCAGCCGGATCCTCCGGACGGCGAGCCCGGTGATCGTCACGCGAACGGTCCCTCGAGCTCCTGTGCCAGCTCCAGTCCCCGCTCGACCAGCCGCTCGAGCCTGCCCAGCTGCTCGGGCGAGGGGTCGACGAGCGGCGCCCGGACGCCGCCGACGTCGAGCCCGCGCAGCCGGCATCCGGCCTTGATCAGCGAGACGCCGAATCCTGGCGTCTCGTCACGGAGCGTGACGAGCGGCACGTAGAACTCGCGCAGCAGCCGGTTCCGCAGGTCCTCGTCGCCCGCCGAGAAGGCGCGGTAGTAGAGGTTCGCGACCTCCGGCAGGAATGCGAACGCGGCGGACGAGTACAGCGGCATGCCGATCCCCCGGTAGGCGCCCTGGGTGAGCTCGGCGGTGAGCAGCCCGTTGAAGAACAGGAAGTCCGGCCGCACCTCCCGCACGGACAGCGAGATCTCCTGCGCCAGCCCGATGTCGCCGACCCCGTCCTTGAATCCGATCACCTTCGGGTTCAGGGCGAGCTCCCGCATCTGCCTCGCGGTGAAGCGGGCGTTCGCCCGGGAGTAGACGATGACCGGGAGGCTGGTCGCAGCGGCGAGCTCCTCGATGTACCGGGTCACGCCGGCGCCAGGGCCCTGCACCAGATACGGCGGCAGCACGAGAAGGGCGTCCGCCCCTGCCCGCTCTGCGTTGCGCGCAAGCTCGAGCGCGGAGCCGAGCGGCCCGCCGGTGCCCGCGACCACCGGGATCCGCCCCTCGGCGGCGGCGACCGCCTCCTCGACGACGATCGCGGCCTCCGCCGTGCTCAGCGCGTGCAGCTCGCCGGTGCCGCAC
The DNA here is from genome assembly GCF_042434515.1 of Lysobacter korlensis. NCBI lineage: Bacteria > Pseudomonadati > Pseudomonadota > Gammaproteobacteria > Lysobacterales > Lysobacteraceae > Lysobacter > Lysobacter korlensis. The sequence continues at coordinate 228,113 of NZ_JBHLTG010000005.1, read as the reverse complement.
GCCGGGAACATGCCGCCGGGAGCGAACGGCAGCTTCGATCGGATGTGCTCGGCGAGCACGTCGCGGTCGACCCCGCCGTCGGCGGTGAACGGCGTGACGGGGAAGAAGAGGATGCCGTCGAGCGACAGCGGCTCAGCGTCGGCGGCGCGGGAGGTGTCAGACATCATGCGGCTCGATCCTGTTCGGCTCGGGGGTGGACTCGGGTGCGGATGCTCCGGTAAGCCGCGCCACCGCATCCGCAGGAAGCTCGGTTCGCCAGCTCCGCCGCGGCCGCCAGCCCAGCAGCCGCTCCGCCCGCGAGCTGCTGAACACGGGTTCCGTGCCGGTGAGGGCGGATGCGCTCTCTCCGAGCTGCGGGGCGTACTCGCGCCAGAGCTGGGCGACGGGCTTCACTGCGAGGGCGTCCGAGGCGCCGACGAAGAAGCCGGTGCCGTTCGGGACGGGCCGCTTCGTCTCGAGCCACGCCACCACGAATTCGCCGGCATCGCGCGCGTCCAGGTAGTTGAAGAGGCTCACGGCGGCGAGTGCCGGATCGGCGAGCCGCTCCTCCAGGGTGTGCCCCTGCTGCGTCGGTGCGCCGGCCCACTCCTCCGGCGAGATCACGAAGCACGGCCGGAAGGACCCGAAGCGCACACCGTCGCCGACCCTGCGCACGAACATGCCGATCATGTCCTCGATGAGCTGCTTCGACAGCGCGTAGGCGTTCCACGGCAGCCGTGGAGCGTCCTCGTCGAGTGGCAGGGAGCGCGCGGTCCACCCGGTCGGCGATCCGTAGCCCAGCACGGTCGGGCTGCTCGCGGCGAGCACCGCGCGGGCTCCCGCAGCGACCGCGGCGTCGAACACGGAGTACGCCAGCTGCGTGTTCGTCGCGAGGATCACGTCCTCGGGCGCGCTGAACGGCACGGCGATGGCCGCGAGGTGCACGACGGCGTCCGGGGCGAAGGAGGTGAACAGCTCCTTGGTGGCCGCCAGGTCGCGAAGGTCGATCTGCGCCTGCCGGCACGACAGCCGATCGACCGCGGCCCGGTCGACCGAGAGCGCCTCGTGACCGGCGGCGGTCAGGGCCGTGACCACGCTCTGTCCGAGTCGGCCCGACCCGCCGGTGACCACAACGCGCACGCCGCCTCCATCGCTCGGGTGAGAAAACGCTTTCTCGCAACCCTACGTCAGCGCCGCATCCCCCGCAATCGGACTCGCGTGTTGTCGGCCGGTCGGGCGCCGGGTAGGGTCAGGAAACGGTTTCCGGCCTGGGCCGGGAAGGACTGGAGAGCGGTGATCGCGGAACGCCGGGCAACGACGATCGTCGATGTCGCGCTGCACGCCAGGGTGTCGCAGGCGACCGTCTCCCGCGTGCTCAACGGCAAGACCACCGTCGACCCGGCGATCGCCGCCCGGGTGCGGCAGGCCGTCACGGAGCTGCGGTACCGGCCGAGCGCAACGGCGCAGAGCCTCGTGCGCGGGCGGACCAGCACGGTGGCGATGATCGTGCCCGACCTCGAGAACCCGCTCTTCCAGGGGATCCTGCGCGGGGTCAGCCGCAGCGCGGCGCGGGACGGGTACCGCGTGCTGGTCGCCGACACCGCGGAGGACGCCGCGGAAGAGCGCTCCGCGTCCCTCGAGGCGCGACGCCGCTGCGACGCGCTCGTGCTGTGCGCGCCGCGCATGCCGGACCGCGAGTTCGCCGAGGTTATCGCTGCTTCGCACCCCGTGGTCGTCGTCAACCGCGCCGTTCCCGAATCCGCGGCCGCCAGCGTCGGCGTCGACTACGCGTCTGGAATCCGCGAGCTCGCGTCGCACCTGCTCGGAATCGGTCACACGCATGTGGTGTATCTGGCCGGCCCTCCCGCCAGCACGTCCAATGCGCAGCGCCTGGCCGGTCTCCGCGAGTTCCGCGCAACGCATCCGGAGTTCCGGATCACCGAGCTCGCAGTCGGATCCACCCTCGACGACGGGTACCGAGCGGCGGAGGACGCGCTCGCGACCGGTGCGTCGGCCGCACTCGCGTTCAACGACATGGTGGCGCTGGGCCTGCTCAGCCGCTTGCGTGAGCTCGATGTGCCTGTGCCGGACCGTCTCGCCGTTGCCGGATTCGACGACGTGCCGACCGCCCGCTTCGCAACCCCCAGCCTCACCACGATGTCGGTGCCGAGACAGGAGCTGGGCGCCCAGGCCTGGCAGCGGCTGAAGGCCCTTCTCGACGGCGATCCCGCCGAGCATGCGGTGCTCTTCCGGCCGCGGCTCGTCGTGCGCGACAGCACGGGGCGGAGACCGTGAACGGCAGACCGCACTCGGCGCCGTCGCCCGCCGACCGGCAGATCAAACGGCGGCGGGTGCTCGCGATCCTCGAGGAACGCGGCGCGGATGCGCTGGTGCTGCGGAGCACCCCAGCGCTCGCCTGGTACCTCGACGGTGCGCGTGTGCAGGTGAGCCTCGTCGGAGATCCGGTGCTCGCCGTGGTGGTGACGGCGACGGAGGACGTCGTGCTGACCTTCGGCAACGAGCTGGACCGGCTCGTCGCCGAGGAGCTGCCGGACGACATCCGCACGTCCGCCGTCGAGTGGCACGAGACCCTGGACCCGAGCACGGTCGCACCGGGCAGGGTGCTTCCCGAGGCGGACGTCGCAGACGACCTCCGCCGTGCCCGCGCCGAGCTGCTGCCGACGGAGCTCGCCCGGTTCCGTGCACTCGGCCGCGATGCGGCGGCAGCGATGACGGATGCCCTCAGCACCCTCACGCCGGAGCTCACCGAGCGTCAGGCCGCCGCCAGGGTCGGCGCGGAGCTGCTCGACCGCGGGATGGATCCGGTCGTGCTGCTGGCGGCGGGCCGGGAACGCCTCGCGCACCGGCATCCGCTCCCCACCGAGGCACCGCTCGGCGACCGCGCCATGCTGGTCGTCTGCGCCCGCCGGAACGGTCTCATCCTGAACGCCACCCGATGGATCCGCTTCGGCGCCGCCCGGCCGGACGAGACGGAGGCCGCCGATCGCCTCCGTCGGGTGGAAGCGGCCTTTCTCGGTGCATCCCGTCCGGGCTCGACCCTCGCCGACGCGTTCCAGGCCGGCATCGCCGCATACGGCGCCAATGGGTTCGCCGCGGGCGAATGGCGCCGTCATCACCAGGGTGGCGCCGCGGGCTACGCGGGCCGCGACCCTCGCGCAACGCCGGCCACGGCAGACCCGATCCGGCTGCATCAGGCGTTCGCGTGGAATCCCAGCGCCCCGCTCGTCAAGGTCGAGGACACCGTGGTGACGACCGAGCACGGCGTGGAGGTGCTGAGCGTTGACCCTCGCTGGCCGTCGTCCGTCGTCGACGGTATCCCGCGCCCGGACGAGCTCGAACTGGAACGCGCCGGCCTCGGCCGTCGGAGGAAGAGGGGACGACCATGACCGAACCGCACACCGCACACCGAACCGACGCGCCCTTGCGTGCCGCGCTCGTGGGAACGGGTGCCATCGCCCGCCTCCATGCCGAGGCGCTCGCCGAGCTGGACGGCGCAGAACTGGTCGCGGCCGCTGACGCCGTTCCGGGGAGGGCGGCGGCGTTCGCCGCGACCCACGCCATCCCCAGGTCGTACGACTCGTTCGACGAGCTCCTCGCCGCCGGCGGGATCGACGTGGTTCATATCTGCACGCCGCCGGGTGCGCACGCCGAGCAGACGGTCAAGGCATTCGACGCCGGCGCGCACGTGGTCGTGGAGAAGCCGCCGGCGCTCTCCCTCGATGAGCTGGACGCCATGGTCTCGGCGGGGGAGCGGGCCGGCCGTGAGCTCGCCGTCGTCTTCCAGCAGCGCACCGGCAGCGCGGCAGAGCACGTGCGTCGCCTGCTGGCCGGCGGCAGCCTCGGACGACCGCTTGTCGCCCTCTGCAACACGCTCTGGTACCGGGGACCTGCCTACTTCGAGGTGGAGTGGCGGGGCAAATGGTCGACGGAGGGCGGCGGTACGACCCTCAGCCATGGCATCCACCAGCTCGATCTGCTCGCATTCCTGCTCGGCGAGTGGTCGAGTGTCGACGGACGGTTATGGCGGCTCGCGCGGGACGTGCAGACGGAGGACCTGTCGACGGCGGTGCTGCGGTTCGAGAGCGGCGCCGTCGCGTCGGCGGTGACGAGCGTGCTGTCCCCGCGGGAGACCAGCTCGATCCGGATCGACACCGAACGGGCCACCATCACCGTGGACCACCTGTACGGGCACTCGCATGTGAACTGGTCGATCACCCCGGCTCCCGGCGTCGAGCCTGATGCGTCGTGGGACTTCCCGGAGACGGAACGCGCGAGCGGGCATCTCGACCTGCTCAGGCAGGTGTACCCGGCCCTGCGTGCGGGCTCCCCACTGCCCGACGTGGTGGCGGATCCGGCGCGGAGCTTCGAGATCGTGGCGGCGCTCTATGCATCTTCGACGACCGGTGCCCCGGTGCGGCGGGAGGAGCTGCGTGGCATTCCGGGCATCGGCGCAAGCCTCGAGAGCACGGTGACCGACCTGCGGCACCGCGCGTGACATGAGCGCGCCGGACGTGAACCGTGCCTGACGCGCCGCTCTTCCGCGACCCGGTGTACGACGGGGCCGCGGATCCGGTCGTGATCCGGAACGAGGCGACCGGCGAGTGGGGGATGTTCTACACCCAGCGCCGCGCGACCGCGGGCGGGCCGGGCGTCGCCTGGGTGCACGGCAGCGCCATCGGTGTCGCGGTGTCCGAGACCGGCGAGCACTGGCGGTACCGCGGCACCGCGCCCGGGCTCGACACGCCTGGCGTCACCCACTGGGCGCCCGAGGTGATCTGGGACGGTGCCCGCTACCGTGCATACGTCACGGTCATCGACGGCGTGCCCGACCGCTGGGATGGTGTCCCGCGTCGGATCGCCGAGTACTGGAGCGACGACCTCGGTGCGTGGCGCTTCGTCAGGAACATCCCGCTCAGCTCCGACCGGGTCATCGACGCCGCGGTCGAACGCTGCGGGGACGGCCTGTGGCGCCTCTGGTACAAGGACGAGGCGGACGGCTCCACCACGTGGGCGGCGACGAGTCGCGACCTCGATGACTGGACGGTGGAGGGCCGGGTGATCGGCGGGCGGCCGCACGAGGGCCCGAACGTGTTCCGCCTCGGCGGCTGGTACTGGCTCATCGTCGACGAGTGGCGCGGCCAGCGGGTCTATCGCTCGTCCGACGGCGTGCGGTGGACCGTGCAGCAGGCGGACCGCGGACTGCTGCTCAGCCGGCCGGGCAGGCGGACGGCGGATGGCACGTTCGGCAGGCACGCCGACGTGGTCCGAACCGGTGAGCACGAGGCGTGTATCGTCTACTTCACCCATCCGGACTGGGACGGCGCGCTCGACGCGGCCGAGCATCCCGCCTCGCGCACGACCGTTCTCCAGGCGGCCCGGCTCCGGGCGGAGCGCGGAAATCTGCGGTGTGACCGGGACGATTCCTCCCCGCTCCTATTGCCCCGCTCCGCGCTGAGTGAATCGTTATAAGAACATTCCCGGCTCGACTTGCCTTGTCCCGAGCCGCCGCTTATGCTATCGGGGAAGCGCTTTCCCGGCGTTCCAAGCACCAGGCGACAACGAGGTTCCAGGAGGACAACAACGGTGTTCCGATTCACGAAGCGACGCACCGCCATTGCGGCGGGCGCAATCACTGGAGCGCTCGCCCTGAGCGCCTGCGCGGGCGGCGGTGGCGGCGGTGGCGCCGAGACGCTCGACCCGAACGAAGAGGTCACGCTCGACTTCGCCTTCTGGGGCAACGACGTGCGTGCCGCGATGTACGACGAGGCGATCGCCGCGTTCGAGGAGGAGTACCCCAACGTCACGGTGAACTCCAGCTTCCTCGGGTTCCCGGAGTTCTGGGAGAAGCGCCAGATCGAGGCCACGAGCGGTGGCCTGCCCGACGTCATGCAGTTCGACTACTCCTACCTGCGCCAGTACGCCGATAACGGCCTGCTGCTCGACCTCGGTCCGTACCTCGGCAGCGGCATCGACACGGAGCCCCTCGCCCAGAACATCCTGGACATCGGCGTCGTCAATGACACCACCTACGGCATCACCACGTCGACGAACGCGTGGGGCATGTACCTCAACCCGAAGCTGCTCGAAGAGATCGGCGTCGAGCCGTACGAGGGCGGCGGCACGTACGAGGACTACGAGGCGTGGATGGCCGAGGTGACGGAGGCCGCCGAGGAGCAGGGGGTCGAGGCATGGGGTGGCACCGACTACACGTCGCGCATCCAGAACTTCGAGCTCTGGCTGCGCGCCCAGGGCGAGGACCTCTTCACCGAAGAGGGCGAGCCGAACTTCACACAGGAGCAGCTCGTCGAGTTCTGGGAGCTCGGCTCCGACATCCGTGAGAACGGCACGGTCATCCCCGGGCAGCGCCTGGAGGAGGTCTACCCGCTGTCGGGATTCGACTCGGCACTCACCGCGAGCGAGCTGACGTGGGACAACTTCGGCGCCGGCTATCTCGGAAACCTCGGCGAGGAGTACACCGAGCTCGGTCTCGTCGCGCCGCCGTCGGCTGAAGAGGGAGCGCAGGACCTCTACCTGAAGCCCTCGATGCTCCACGCGATCGCAGCGAACACGGACAACCCCGAGGCGGCCGTCGCGCTCCTCGACTTCCTGGTGAATGCACCGGAGACGGGTGAGGCCTTCGGCACCAACCGCGGCCTGCCGGCATCGCAGACGCAGCTCGAGGGTGCTGAGCTCGACCCGCTGTCGCAGCAGATCGCCGACTACGAGGCCTCCATCGCGGACCGCCTCGGCGACGCGCCGCCGGTGCCGATCGTCGGCTACGGCACCCTGGAGGAGAAATTCCGCGTGCTCGGTGTCGACCTCAACCTCGGCGCCACCACGCCGGAGGAGGCGGCCACCGAGTTCTTCAACGAGATGGACGTCGTCCTCAGCCAGTAAAACGGCACACCCGGTAATCAGCACGAAGTAGCAGAATCGGCACCACCGACTACTGGAGGAACCCGTGAGTCAAGCACCTGTCACAGTGGCTACTCCAACCGCGGTGGACAACACCCGCCCGGCGCTCCGGCGCCGGGCGGGTGGCCCGCTGGTCAGTCCGCAGAAGCGGCGCAGCCACCGGCGTGAGAACCTCGCCGGGTACGGCTTCCTCGCGCCGTGGCTGATCGGGTTCTTCGGTCTGACCCTCGGGCCGATGCTGATCTCCCTGTATCTCGCGTTCACCCGGTACAACCTGTTCACCGACCCCCGCTGGATCGGATTCGACAACTTCATCCGGATGTTCACGGATGACCCGAACTACATGCAGTCCGTCGGGATCACGCTCGTCTACGTGCTCGTCGGCACACCGATCAAGCTCGCCGCCGCGCTCGGCATCGCGATGCTGCTGAACTACAAGGACCGCGGCACCGGGTTCTTCCGCTCCGCCTTCTACGCGCCGTCGCTGATCGGCGCGAGCGTCAGCGTCGCGATCGTGTGGCGGGCGATGTTCCAGGGCAACGGACCGGTCGACCGGGGCCTCAGCTTCTTCGGCATCGAGCTCGGCAGCTGGGTGGCGAACGTCGACCTCGTCGTGCCGATGCTGATCATCCTGGCCGTCTGGCAGTTCGGCGCTCCGATGGTGATCTTCCTCGCCGGACTCAAGCAGGTTCCCATGGAGCTCTACGAGGCGGCGAACGTCGATGGCGCGGGACCGTTCCGCAAGTTCTGGAGCGTCACCCTGCCGATGCTCTCGCCGGTGATCTTCTTCAACCTGCTGCTCGAGACCATCAACGCATTCCAGATCTTCGCGTCGGCGTTCATCATCTCGAACGGCAGCGGCGGTCCGGCCGGGATGACGAACTACTACACGGTGTATCTCTACAAGCGGGCCTTCGCTGACCTGCAGATGGGCTACGCCTCAGCGATGGCATGGGCGCTTCTGATCGTGGTCGCGATCATCGCCGTCATCCTGTTCAAGACTTCCAAGGGCTGGGTTCACTACGGAGGGGACTCCCGATGACCACGGCGACCGGAGAGATCACGCCCGAGAGGGCCGCCGTCGCCGGGGCGCTGCCGCCCATGCCGCGTCGCCGGCGGAACCGGCGCAAGCTCGTCCCGACGATCGTCTGGGCGGTGGTGCTGACGATCCTGACATTCCTGGTCCTCTACCCGCTCGTCTGGCTGATCTTCGCGACGTTCAAGCCGTCGTCGGAGTTCGGGTCGAACCCGGGTCTGATCCCGGACAACCCGACGATCGAGAACTTCATCAAGGTCGCGGAGGGCATCGGCGGCACACCGCTGTGGCGCTTCTTCGCGAACTCGCTGATCATCGCGAGCCTGGCGGTGGTCGGCACGATCGTCTCCTCCGCGATGGCGGCCTACGCGTTCGCCCGCATCCAGTTCAAGGGTGTCGCCGTCTTCTTCACCGCCATGATCGGCACGCTGCTGCTGCCGTTCCACGTGCTGATCATCCCGCAGTACATCCTGTTCCAGAAGATCGGCCTGGTGGACACCTACGTCCCGCTGCTGATCGGCCGGTTCCTCGCCACGGAGGCGTTCTTCGTCTTCCTGATGGTGCAGTTCATCCGGCAGCTGCCGCGCGAGATGGAGGAGGCCGCGCGCATCGATGGCGCAGGCCACATCCGCATCTTCACCTCGATCATCGTGCCGCTCATCCGGCCGGCGCTGATCACCTCCGCGATCTTCGCCTTCATCTGGACGTGGAACGACTTCCTCGGCCCGCTGCTGTACATCACGACACCGGAGAAATACCCGCTGCCGATCGCGCTGCGCCTCTACAACGACGCGACGAGCACGTCCGACTTCGGCGCCACCGTCGCGGTGTCGATGCTGGCGCTCGTGCCGATCCTGATCTTCTTCATCGTGTTCCAGCGCTTCCTCGTGCAGGGTGTTGCCACGCAGGGCCTGAAGGGCTGACGCCGGATGGCCGAGCGGTCTCTGCGCGAGGAGCGGCGGGCCGAACGGGCCGCCCGGCGCGACGAGCGATCGGGCGCGGGGCCGGCGCGTGACGGGCACGATCCGGGGAGGCTGCCCGGTGCGACCGCGAAGTTCGCCCTGTTCGGCGAGGTGCTGTTCACCGGCATCCTGGTGACCGGGCTGTCACTGCCGGTGGTCAGCATTCCTCTGGCCTTCGCCGTCGGCACACGCCACCTTCGCCGGTTCGTGCGCGGCGAGTCGTCGTCGATGGAGCTCGTCTGGCGTGACCTGGCCCCCCGGAATCTGCTGCGCAGCCTCCCGGTCGGGCTCGGCTTCACGCTGCTCGTCGCCGTGCTCGCCGTGGACCTGATGCTCGGATACGACGGCGTCGTCCCGGGCGCGGGTCTCGCGCTGGCCGTCGGCTGGGTGGGGCTCGCGGTCGTCGCCACGACGCTGCTGACCGCCTCGCGGCTGTGGGAGCCGGAGCGCGGCTGGCTCGCGGCGCTGCGCGGATGCTGGCCCGAGTGGCGGAGCGATCCCGTGGCCGTGCTGTACCTGCTGGCGGGTGTGGTGTTCGTGGGCGCCGTCAGCTGGCAACTGCTGCCCCTGGTGGTGCCGGGCATCGGCTGCCTGATCCTCGCGATCCTCGCGATCCCGCAGCGGCCACGGCGCACTGCCGCGCCGGTTGAGTAGCCAGCGCGCCGGAACGCGGTGCTACCCCCGTTGCTCGGCGGAGAGGCGCGCCCGCCGCTCGACCGGGTCCTCGGCGGGAGCAAGCGCATGGAGGATCGCCGAAACGACCAGCCACAGGACGAGGACGAAGAGCCCGCTGCTCGCCATACCGCTTCCCCAGGCGAGCTCACCCAGTCCGGCGGTCAAGTCGCCGAAGGCGTCGAACTCGTTCACGGAGTTCTGCTTCACGATTCCGACGATCAGCGTGACGGCGCCGATGGCGACGAGGCCGATGCCGAGACCGAGGAGCGTCGCCCGGTAGGGGTTGGGAGTCATGACGCGAGCGTAACGGCTGCGGCGTCCGTTCCAGCGGAGCCGCACAGAGCGCCTGCGGCTGCGTGCCGCCACGGTCCGGAACGGATTCGCGCCACGATGGCGGATTCTCGAAGGGGGAGGAAATCGCTTTCCTGTAGGGTGGTCGCCAAATCGAGGCGGGAGACGGAATGCACTACGGCGGCGACTACAACCCGGAACAGTGGCCCGAAGCGGTGTGGCCGGAGGACGTCCGCCGCATGCGGGAGGCGGGCGTCACGATGGTGAGCCTCGGCATCTTCTCCTGGTCGCGGATCCAGCCGGAGGAGGGCCTGTTCGACTTCGACTGGCTCGACCGGGTGATCGACCTGCTGCACGAGGGCGGCATCGCCGTCGACCTCGCCACCGCCACCGCCTCCCCGCCGCCGTGGATGTCTGCGAAATACCCGGAGATCCTCCCGCAGGACGACAACGGCGCCACCTACTGGCCCGGCAGCCGCCAGCACTACGCGCCCGCGTCGCCCGTCTACCGTCGGCTCGCCCGCGAGCTCGTCACGGCGATCGCGGAGCGGTACGCGTCGCACCCCGCCGTCGTGCTCTGGCACGTCAACAACGAGTACGCCTGCCACCTGCACGCCGACTACTCGGACAACGCGCGAGACGCGTTCCGTGAATGGCTCGAGCGCAAGTACGGCACGATCGAGGAGCTGAACAGCGCGTGGGGCGCCGCGTTCTGGTCGCAGCTCTACGGCTCGTTCGACCAGGTGTTCCCGCCACGGAAGGCGCCCTACAGCCATAACCCGACACAGCTGCTCGACTTCCGCCGGTTCACCAGCGACTCCTTCCTCGAGCTGTTCCAGATGGAGAAGCAGGCGATCCGGGACGCCGGCGCCACGCAGCCCGTCACCACGAACTTCATGGGCGCCTTCGCACCGCTCGACTACTGGCGGTGGGCGCAGGAGGTCGACGTCGTGACGGATGACGCCTACCCGGACCCGAACGATCCCGAGAGCTTCCGGGCGGCCGCCTTCCAGCGCGACCTTGTCCGCTCGCTGAAGCCCGAGGTGCCGTGGCTGCTCATGGAGCAGTCGACCAACGCCCTCAACTGGCGGCCCAGCAACGCGCCCAAGGCGCCGGGCCAGATGGCGGCGCTGAGCATGCAGGCGGTCGGCCGCGGCGCCGATGGCATCCTGTTCTTCCAATGGCGCCAGTCGCAGGGCGGTGCCGAGAAGTTCCACTCGGCGATGCTTCCGCACGCCGGTCTCGACACGCGCACGTGGCGGGAGGTGGTGGCACTCGGCGGCGAGCTCGCCGCTCTGCCGCAGCTGCCCGGCGGAAGCGGTGCCAAGGTGGCGATCGTCTTCGACTGGGACAACTGGTGGGCCCTCCGGAATCCGGACCACCCGGTGATCCTCGACTACCTCGAGCTGGTGCAGCGCTGGTACCGGGCGCTGCACCGCAGGCACCTCTCCGTCGATGTCGTTCCGCCGACCGGCGACCTCACCGGATACTCGCTCGTCGTGGCCCCGCAGCTGTACCTGCTGACCGAAGAGGGTGCGGCGAACCTGCGCGGGTTCGTCGACGCGGGCGGGCATCTGCTCGCCACCGCGTTCAGCGACGTGGTCGACGAGGACGACCGCTTCCGGCCGGGCGGGTACCTGACCCAGCTCCGCGAGCTGCTCGGCATCCGGGTGGAGGACTTCGGCGCCCTCGCGTTCCCCGGCCAGCTGGGCCAGACCTCCGCACCGGTGGACAGCGTCGTCGGGGAGTTCGCGGGCGAGCTGCTCGCGGAGGAGCTCTCCGTCGACTCCGCCGAGGTGCTCGGCACCTTCGCCGAAGGCCGCACCGCCGGACGACCGGCCTTCACGGTGCGGCAGTCCGGCGCCGGCCGCGCCTACTACCTCGCCACCGTGCCCTCCGAGTCCGGCGCGGATGAGCTGATCCGGTATCTGGCGGACGAGGCGGGCGTCGAGCCCAGCCTCTCGGGACTTCCGGCAACGGTCGAGGTCACCGAGCGCGGGGACGTGCTGGTCGTGATCAATCACGGGACCATGGCCGAGCGGATCGCGATCGCAGAGCCCGTCGACGACCTGGCCTCCGGAGAGCAGGTGAAAGCACTGTCGCTGGAGCCGTTCGGCTTCGCGGTGCTGCGCCGCCGATGACTCGGGGAGCGAAGCTGCGCCTGGTCGTCGTGCTCGGGCTCACCCAGATGGTGTGGACCCTCGCGATGGATCTGTACCTGCCGAGCTTCCTCGAGATCCGCGACGATTTCGGCACCAGCGAAGCGCTGGTGCAGGCGACGCTCACGGGAGCGTTCCTCGGGATGACGGGCGGGCAGCTGCTCACCGGTCCGGTGTCCGATGCGGTCGGACGGAAGCGGCCGCTGCTCGTCGTGCTCATGGCGCACGTGCTCTCCTCGATCCTCTGCGCGCTGGCTCCCAGCATCGAGGTGCTGCTCGTGGGGCGGGTGTTCCAGGGCATGGCGTCGGCGGCGAGCGGCATCATCATCCTCGCCGTGCTTCGGGACTCGTTCGCGGGTCCGGAGCTCATCCGGATGCTGGCGCGGCTCGCGATGGTCAACGGCACCGCGATCCTGTTCGCACCGTCGCTCGGGGCGATGCTGCTCGAGGTGATGTCGTGGCGGGGCATCTTCTGGGTGCTCGCCGGATACGGCGCGCTCACCGTCGTGCTGATCACGCTGGCGCTCCGGGAGCCGGAGCGGCAGACGCCCGGCGGCCGGGTGCTCTCCGTCACGCTGGGGAACTACCGCACGCTCCTCGGCGATCGCGTCTACCTCGCGACGGTGGCCGTCGCCGCGCTGGTCTGGGCGAGCATGTTCACCTATCTCGCCTCATCGGCGTTCCTCTTCCAGGGGCTGTACGGGCTGAGTCCCACGCAGTACGCACTCGTGTTCGCCTCACACGGCGGCCTGATGGTGCTCGGTGCGCAGTTCAGCGCCCGGCTCGCCCGGCGCGTGTCCGCAGCCCGAATCGCCGTCGGCGCCGGCATCGGGATGTGCGTGTCCGCCGTGGTGCTGGTGGTGAGCGCGGTGCTGCTCCCCGGCACGGGGTTCCTCGGGCTGCTGGTGCCGCTGTGGTTCTTCACGACCGCCCTGGGGATGTTCAACCCGGCGAGCCAGGCGCTCGCGCTGAAGGATCACAAGCCGCGATCCGGGACCGCCGCATCCCTGCTCGGGGCCGCGAACGCCGGACTGGGCGCCCTCATCTCACCCCTCGCCGGACTGATCGGCCTCGGCAGCATGCTGCCGACCGTGGGCATCATGCTGGTCTGCCAAGTGCTGGCACTCGGCGTGCTGCTGATCGCGGTCGCCCCGGCCGCCGCCGCGGACCGTCGGGCTGCTCGCGGAATCCAGGCGCCGGTCAGCAGCCGGTAGCCCGGCTGCTCCTCACCTCGCTCAGACGGTCACCGGCGCGGGCACCCGGTGCGTGCGGCGCCCCGGACCGAACTCCTCCGCGCGTGCGCCGGGCAGTTCGAGGATCGCCCGGGTTCCGGTCGGCACTTCGGTCTCAACCACGAGCTCCCCGTCGACCAGTCGCCACTCGATCGCGGCGTCACCGTACGGCGTGCGATGCCGGGCATTCGCCCAGGTGAGCCCGCCACCGGGCTGCGGCGCGAACCGGATCCGGCGGTAGCCGGGTTCGGCGGGCGCGAGGCCCGCGACGACGCGGTGCAGCCAGTCGGCTACGGCGCCGAGCGCATAGTGGTTGAACGAGGTCATGGTGCCGGGGTTGACGGTCCCGTCCGGCAGCATGCTGTCCCAGCGCTCCCAGATCGTGGTTGCGCCCTGCTCCACCTGGTAGAGCCAGGAGGGGCACTCCCGCTCGAGCAGAAGGTCGTACGCCGTGTCGACGGCGCCCGACCGGGTGAGGGCGTCCGAGACGAGCGGCGTGCCGACGAACCCGGTCGAGATGCGGTTGCCCGCCGCCGCGACGAGCTCGGCGAGCCGGCGGCCGGCGGCGGTCCGCCTCCTCCGGTCCGGGATCAGGTCGAACGCGATGGCGAGGGCGTACGCCGTCTGCGCGTCGCTCGTCATCCGTCCGTCCGGGAGCACGTATTCGGCGGCGAAAGCGTCGCGCACCTCGTCCGCGAGGGCGGCGTACCGGCGCGCCTCGTCCCGGCGTCCGAGCACGTCGGCCATCCAGGCGACCCGCCGCGCGGAGGCGGCGAAGTACGCGGTCGCGACGAGATAGCGGTCGGTCTTCGCGTCGGCGGGGTCCTGCGGCGGGGCGTCGGGGTCGAGCCAGTCACCGAGCTGGAACCCGGTGTTCCAGAGGCGGGACGGGCCGGCGATGCCGGCCACCAGGTCGACCCAGCGCCGTGCGCTGTCGAACTGCGCGGCGAGCACGCCGGTGTCGCCGAAGCGCTCGTAGAGGGTCCATGGGGTGAAGGCGGCAACATCGCCCCAAGCGGCGCCGGGGCGGATCGGCGTCCACATGTGGTGGGCCGGGATGACCGGCACGTACCAGGGCACCGTGCCGTCCGGCAGCTGCTCCAGCGCCACGTCCGTGAGCCAGCCGGTGAGCATCCCGGAGACGTCGTAGAGGAAGGATGCGGTCGGCGCGAACACCTGCAGGTCGCCCGTCCAGCCCACACGTTCGTCGCGCTGCGGGCAGTCGGTGGGGATGTCGAGGAAGTTGCCGCGCATCCCCCACACGACGTTGTCATGCAGCCGGTTCACGAGGGGGTCGGAGGACTCGAACCAGCCGGTGCGCTCCAGATCGGTGTGGTACACCCGGGCGATGACGGCACCGGCGGCGACCGCCTCCGCCACGTCGCCCGGCCAGCCGGTCACCTCGGCGTAGCGGAAGCCGTGGAAGGTGAACCGCGGCTCCCACTCCTCGACCTCCCGCCCGGCGAGCGTGTAAGAGTCGGCGGACCGAGCGTCGCGCAACGGTCGGGTGTAGATGTCGCCGTTCTGGATCACCTCCGCGGTGCGGAACGCGATGGTGTGCCCGGCCGGGCCGGACACCCGGATCCGGATACGGCCGACGAGGTTCTGCCCGAAGTCCAGGACGGTCCGGCCGGTCGGGCTGGTCCAGACGTCGACCGGCAGGAGCTCCTCGGTGCACCGCACGGGTGGTCCGGTCGGGGCCGCAAGGGTCGCGGGATCCCGGTGCCGCAGCGCGACCGGAGTCCAGGCCGAGTCATCGAAGCCGGGCGACGACCACCCCGGCAGCTCTTCGCGCGCGTCGTAGTCCTCGCCGTCGTAGTTGCCGGTGCGGAGGATCGGGCCGACGCTGGCGCGCCAGGACTCATCCGTCGCGATCGTGTCGATCGTCCCGTCGGCGTAGTGCAGCTCGAGCTGCGCGATCAGCGACAGGTCGTCGCCGAACAGGTTGCGGAAGCCGCCCCGCCAGCCCAGCCGGCCGCGGTACCAGCCGTCGCCGAGCCACGCGCCGGCCGCGTTGCCGCCTGACGTGAGATGGCCGGTGACATCGTAGGTGTAGTAGCGCAGCCGCTTCGGGTAGACGGTCCAGCCCGGCGACATCGCGTCGTCACCGACGCGCCGCCCGTTCAGCTCCACCTCGTACAGCCCGTGCGCGCTCGCGTAGAGGCGTGCGGCGACGAGCCCCTCTCGCACCTCGAATTCCCGGCGGACGAGGGACGGGCGACGGTCGTCGGAGTCGCGGTCCTCCGGCCAGGCGCCCCCGACCGGCGCGGCGGTCCAGTCGTCGGGATCGAGCAGTCCTGCCTCGAGCGGCGCCCACTCACTCCACTCCGAGACGGAACCGTCGGCACCCGTCACCCGGACCCGCACGCGCGCTCGCTCCCGGGACTTCAGCGGCTGATCCGGCCAGGGGACGAGCACCTGCGCGTCGCCGATGCCGGGGAATGAGCTCGTGTCGTCGCCGCGCTCCACCTCGATCTCGTACGCATCCTGCGACCACGAGCCGGGCGCCGTCGTGCGCCAGGACAGCCGCGGCCGCGGTTCGCCGATGCCGAGCGGCTCGCGGTGGTGCTCGAATGTGGGAGCGGACGGGATCACCGTCATGGATGCACCTCATTGTGGTCGGCCGGGCGTCAGAAATGACACGTTTCAAGAGAAAGCGTAATGCAAACAACTGTCGCACGCGCTAGAGATTGACACGTTTCAAAGGAGCGCTATGTTGGTGGCAAGATCCGACGGAGGACCGATTCCAATGACCATCGAGCAGTGGGGTGTGTTCGAGACGGTCCTCGACGGACCGAGTTCCGGAAACCCGTTCCGCGACGTCGCGCTGAGCGCGACGTTCAGCAACGGCGCCGACGAGGTCACCGTCGACGGCTTCTACGACGGGGATGGCCGGTACCTCGTGCGGTTCTCGCCGCCGACGCCGGGGCACTGGCGGTACCGCATCACGAGCAACGCAGCGGGGCTGGACGGCCTCGAGGGCGGGTTCCGGGCGTCCGAACCGACGGCCGGGAACCACGGGCCCGTCTTCGTCGCAGGCATGTTCCACTTCGCGCACGCCGACGGCACGCCATACCGCCCGGTCGGGACGACCGTCTACAACTGGGTGCACCAGCCGCCCGAGCTGTATCTGGAGACGCTCGACGCGGTGACGGAGGCGGGCTTCGACAAGCTGCGGTTCCTCGTCTTTCCGCAGGGCGGAAACCACATCGCACACATCCCCGAGCGGTTCCCGTTCGCCCGCACCGACGACGGCGGCTGGGATGTCGAGCGCCCCGATCCGGAGTTCTTCCAGCAGATCGACGGGGCGGTCGCCGATCTGCTGGAGCGGGGGATCCAGGCGGACGTCATCATTCTCCATCCCTATGACCGCGGCCAGTACGGGCTCGACGGGCTCACCGCGGAGCAGGACGCGACGTATCTGCGCTACCTCGTCGCGCGCCTGTCCGCGTACCGGAACGTGTGGTGGTCACTCGCGAACGAGTACGACCAGCACGAACGGCCGGAGGAGCGGTGGGACGACGTGTTCCGCCAGCTCGAGGCGATCGACCCGTATGGGCGGCTGCGCTCCATTCACAATTGGCTCCGTCTCTATGACTACAACAAGCCGTGGGTCACCCACGCATCGATCCAGAACGGGTGGGCGGTGGCGGAGCCGGGCCGTGCGGTGCTCTACCGGGACGCGTACCGGAAGCCGATCGTGCTCGACGAGATCAAGTACGAGGGCGACACCGTGGAGCGGTGGGGGAACCTCACCCCTGAAGAGCTCGTCCACCGGTTCTGGATCGCCACGGTGAGCGGCGTATACGCGAGCCACGGGGAGAGCTTCCGGGACGAACGCGACAGCCTCCACATCGTCTCCGGCGGGCGATTCCAGGGGACGAGTCCCGCCCGGCTGAAGTTTCTGCGGCGCATCCTCGAGGAGGTCGACGGTGTCGGGCTCGACCCGATCGACAAGTGGGACGACGACACTTCGACGGTCGGCATCCCGGGCCGGATGTATCTGCGCTACCTCGGCAGGCGCAGCCCGGGGTCCTGGGCTTTCTGGCTGCCGCAGGGTGTGGAGGGGGAGCGACTTGAGATCGGCGACCGGTTCCGCGTCGAAATCCTCGACACGTGGCACATGACCATCACACCGGTCAACGAGATCTTCGAGCTCGATCATGTGGGGCGGAACGCCGCCACGGCGCCCGGCGCCGTGCAGCTGCCGGCGGGCGCGGCCATCGCCCTGCGCATCACCCGCGTTTCGTGAAGGTGCCGTCCGCCAGAATGATCCGAGCCACTGGAACGACACGAGGGAGAGTGCTGTGCGCATCGCGGTGACGGGAAGTTCCGGCAAGCTCGGGCGGGCGACCATCGAACGGCTGACCGCCGACGGGCACTCGGTGCTGGGGCTCGACCTCAACCCGGCGCCGCACGGCGGTCTGTTCACCCGCGTCGACTTCACCGACTACGGGCAGACCCTTGACACCCTGCTTGGCGTGACCGCCCGCCACAGCGGCCTCGACGCGGTCGTGCACCTCGCCGCGATCCCGGTGAACGGCCTGGTGCCGGACGCGACCACGTTCCACAACAACATGACGGTGTCGTTCAACGTGCTGTTCGCCGCCCACCGCGCCGGCATCCGTCGCATCGTCTCAGCCTCCAGCATCACCGCGATGGGGTTCCCCTTCGAGGAGCCGCCGCCGGCGCTGCCGGTCGACGAGAGCTACACCGCCGCGAACAACACCTATGGCCTGACGAAGGTGCTCGAGGAGACTCTGGCGGGGCAGCTGGTGCGCTGGGACCCGGAGCTGTCCATCACCGCGCTGCGCTTCACCAATATCGTCGCCCCGGAGGACTACGGCACCTTCGCCCGCGCGGGTGAGCCCACGTACCGGCGGGATCTGCTCGGCTCCTACATCGACGCCCGCGACGGTGGTCTCGCGGTGGCACTCGCGCTCGCGAACGGCAAGCCAGGGCTCGAGGTGTACAACATCGCCGCCCCCGAGAGCGGCAACAGCATCCCCTCGGCGGAGCTCGCCGAGCGCTGGTTCCCGGGCACGCCGGTCGCCGACGACCTGGGCGAGTTCGAGTCGCTGATGTCGACGCGGAAGGCGCAGCAGCAGCTGGGCTTCCGCGCCGAGCACGCCTGGCGGGACGAGTATCGGCCCGAGGGGTGATCGCGGGGTCTTAGGCGAGCGTGTCCGGAACCTCGCCGGTTCCAGACACCGGCGGGATCCGTCGCTTGAATGGATTCGGAAGGCGGAAGGACCATCATGATCATCGAGAAAGCCGAAGTCGTCGTCACGAGCCCCGACCGGAACTTCGTCACGCTGAAGCTGACTACCGACGAGGGGATCACCGGGCTCGGTGACGCAACCCTCAACGGGCGGGAGCTCGCCGTGGTGAGCTACCTGCGCGACCACGTCGTGCAGCTGCTTCTCGGGCGCGATGCCAGCCGCATCGAGGACACCTGGCAGTTCCTCTACCGCAGCGCTTACTGGCGACGGGGGCCGGTGACCATGGCGTCCATCGCCGCGGTCGACATGGCGCTCTGGGACATCAAGGGCAAGGCGGCCGGGATGCCGCTCTACCAGCTGCTCGGCGGTGCATCACGGAACGGGCTGCTCGCGTATGGTCACGCGTCGGGCAAGACCACGCAGGAGCTGTTCGACAGCGTCCGGGAACACCAGGAGGCCGGCTACAAGGCGATCCGGATCCAGACCGGCGTGCCGGGGCTGAAGTCGATTTACGGCATCGCATCCAACGCGACCTTCGAGGCGAACACCGGCGTGCGGTACGATCACGAGCCGGCACAGCGGGGCGCGCTGCCGAACGAGGAGGACTGGGACACGCGCTCCTACCTGCGGCACGTGCCGACCGTGTTCGAGGCGGTGCGAAACGAGTTCGGCCCGGAGCTGCCGCTGCTGCATGACGGCCACCACCGGATGACCCCGATCCAGGCGGCGCAGCTCGGCAAGTCGCTGGAGCCGTACGACCTGTTCTGGCTGGAGGACTGCACCCCTGCCGAGAACCCCGAGGCGCTGCGCCTGGTGCGGCAGCACACCACCACGCCACTCGCCATCGGGGAGATCTTCAACACGGTCTGGGACTACCAGCAGATCATCCGTGAGCAGCTGATCGACTACGTCCGCAGCGCCGTCACCCACACGGGTGGCATCACGCATCTGAAGAAGGTGCTGGAGTACGCGTCGCAGTACCAGATCAAGTCCGGCATGCACGGGCCGACCGACATCTCTCCGGTCGGCATGGCTGCCGCGATGCATCTCGGGCTGGCGATCCACAACTTCGGCATCCAGGAGTACATGAAGCACGGCGCCAAGACCGACTCGGTGTTCCGGCAGTCCTTCAGCTGGCAGGACGGGTTCCTGCACCCCGGCGACCAGCCCGGTCTCGGTGTGGAGCTCGACACCGACGAGGCAGGCAAGTACCCATACGTGCAGGCCTACCTGCCGTTCAACCGGCTCGCCGACGGCACCATCCACGACTGGTGAGCGCGCTCACCGCGTCTCGATTTTCCTGCGGCCCCGGTCGATCCGGATCATCCCGGCGTGTTTCGTCGGCGACGCCTCCGGAAGCCGGATGTGGAGCCCGTCGTCCTCCTGACGCAATTCCACCGGTCCCCACCCCAGCAGCGTTGCCCCGGTGACCGGACCGTCCTCGCGACCGAAGACGCGCAGCACCGCCTCGCCGTTCTCCGGCCAGCCCAGCAGGGTCGCATACACCGTGCCGCCGGCGGCCGTGTAGCGGACGTCCGCGGCGGAGAAGTAGAGATCCGCCTCGTTGTAGCCCTCGGCGGCGGCGAGCGCGGTCGGCCCCTCCCCGTGCACCCGCCACGGCCGTGTGCCGTAGACGCCATCGCCGCAGATCCGCAGCCACGCGCCGACGTCCTCGAGCAGCCGTCGGGAGTGCTCGTCGATCGTCCCGTCGGCCGACTGCGGGATGTTCAGCAGCAGCGTGCCGTTCTTGCTGACCACGTCGATCAGCGTGCGAATCACCTGCCGGGCGCTCTTGCGCGGGTGGAAGATGTCCTCGTCGCTCACGCAGCGGAACCACTCCCCGTCGCTGGTGTCGAACTGCCACGGGTGCTGCTGGATCGTGTCGAGCTGCCGTCGCTCCGAATCGAGGACGACCGCGGTGCGGTCGGCGTCGGGCACGTTCTTGATCGTCACCACGCCGCCGGATCGCGAGCGGGCGTAGTAGTCGGCGAGGAACCGGAGGCCCTCCCGGTCCGGGGGAGCGGCCGGCAGCTCGCTGCCTTCGTCGAAGGGAAGGCGGAGATCGTCGAAGTAGACCGAATCCGGCTCGAAGCGGTCGGTGGCCTCCCGCACCATGCGCCAGAAGCGCGCGATCCACGCCGGATCGGGCGGGATGCCGGGGCTCCGCGGCCGAAGGTAGAGGTCGTGCGGATCGAGGCCGTCCCACCAGAGACCCGACCCATCGGCGCGGGTCAGCCGGCCGTCATGCGGCAGGTCGGTGTCGGTGTCCGTGCCGTGAGCGGTGTCGAGCCAGCGCCAGGTCCAGTTGTTGTGGAAGCTGAGCCCGAAGGGCAGGCCGGCGTTCCGCGCGGCGCGCTCCCACTCGGCGACGATGTCGCGGCGGGGACCGATGCGGGCCGCGTTCCACGGCTGCTCCTGCGAGTCCCAGAGTGCGAAGTTGTCGCAGTGCACCGCGAGCGACATGAAATAGCGCGCGCCGCTGGCGGCGTAGAGCTCCATCAGCGCCTCGGCGTCGAACCGCTCCGCGCCCCACAGGGGCAACAGGTCCTTGTATCCGAACTCGGAGGGCGGACCGTAGTTCGCCAGGTGGTGTGCGTGCTGCCGTCGCGGGCGCCGCACCTCCCATTCCGCGTTCGACGGGTGCGGCCCGTACAGATGCCGGGCGTACCAGTCGCCCGACTCCGCGACACATTGCGGTCCCCAGTGCGCCCAGATGCCGAACTTCGCATCGGAGAACCAGGTCGGGACGCGGTGGGCGCGCAGCGACTCCCACGTGGGGTCGTAGGTCATGCGGTTCCTTCCGGTCGAGGCAGCGGCTCGGTGACGCCCGTCGTGCCGGGCCGCGTGGCGGGGGGTTCGTTGTCTCGTCTGCGACGGCGGAGGCCGTACCAGCCGAGCCCCACCACACAGGCCGCGACCGAGAGCAGGAACGCCGACCCCAGCGCCCAGCGGGCACCGAACTCGTTGGTGATCCACCCGATCAGCGGGGCGCCGACCGGGGTGCCGGCGGCGAGCACCGCCATGTGGATCGACATCACCCGACCGCGGAGGGCGGGCTGCGTCGCGACTTGCGCGTAGCCGTTCGCCGTCGTGAACGTGGTGACGCCCGCCAGGCCGATGAACACGGTGACGAACGCGAAGGTCCAGAAGGTGGGCATGAATGCCGCGAGAAGGCACAGCGTCCCCATCGCCGCGCCC
The DNA here is from genome assembly GCF_042434515.1 of Lysobacter korlensis. NCBI lineage: Bacteria > Pseudomonadati > Pseudomonadota > Gammaproteobacteria > Lysobacterales > Lysobacteraceae > Lysobacter > Lysobacter korlensis. Next base: position 206,423 of record NZ_JBHLTG010000005.1, on the reverse strand, counting down.
GCGATCAGCACCACCCGCAGCCGCGCGCGCTCGCGGCCGGCGCTGAGCAGCGCCCCCAGAAGCGATCCGGTCGCCATCACGGAGGTGAGCAGCCCGAACTCGCTCGGGCCTGCACCGAACTCCACGGCCATCGTGGCGGCGAAGAGCTGGAAGTTCATGCCGATGATGCCGAGCAGGAAGATCATCCCCAGCAGCACGCCGAGGTCCGGCCGCCGCCCGATGTACCGGAATCCGGCGAGGGCGTCCCCCCGCTGCCGCGCGGCGCGGACGACGGGGACGAGCTCGCGCTTGCGCATGAGCGCCAGTCCCGCGATCAGGGGGAGGAATGTGACCGCGTTCAGTACGAACACCCAGCCGGAGCCGAGGGTCGCGATGATGACCCCGGCCGTCGCGGGGCCGACGAGGCGCGCGGCGTGGTGATTCGCCAGGTTCAGGGCGACGGCGTTCGGGATGTCGCGCTCGGGAACGAGGTCCGAGACGATCGTGTTGCGGGCCGGCTGGTCGATTGCGGTGATGAGGCCGAAGACCAGCGCGAAGAGCAAGAAGTGCCACAGCTCCGCGAGCCCCGATGCAAGCAGCAGACCGATGCAGATGGTGAGCAGGGTGAGTGCGATCGAGCTGGCGATGAGCAGCTTCCGCCGGTCGATCCGGTCCGCGATCAGCCCGGTGATCGGCACGAGCACGATTTGCGGGGCGAGCTGCAGCGCCATCGTCACGCCGACGGCCACGGCGTCGCCCGGAGTGAGCTCGGTGAGCACCACCCAGCTCACCGCCGTCGCCTGCATCCACGCGCCGACGTTCGACACCAGCCCGGGAAAGAACCAGAGCCGGAAGTTGTGGGTCCCAAGCGACCGGAAAGTGCGTCTCATGTGCGCGGCAGAGTGATCCGCGTTCCCGGCAAGGCGTGGAGATGCGCTGCCGGATCGGCCGCCATTCGCATGATCGTTAGCCTAACTCATTAGCAATGCTAAGCAACCTCTTGACCGCCGGGAGGGGCCGGAGTTAGCGTGAAGATCCCGGAGTGCGATACAGCGGAGCGCGCCGACGACTCCCCGCATCCCGGATCGGAGGTTCCCCGTGTCCGCAACGCCCAAGTGGGAAGTGTTCGAAGCGACCCTCACGTCGGCTGCTGAGTACGAGAACCCGTTCCTCGAGGTCGACGTTCTGGCCGTGTTCGAGCACGACGATCACCGCCACGTCGTCGACGGGTTCTACGACGGCGTGGAGGACGGGCGGCACGTGTGGCGGGTTCGTTTCGCGCCGATGCACGAAGGGGAGTGGGCGTACACGACCACGTCGAATGACCCGGCGCTCGCCGCATCCGGCGACTTCACCTGCACGCCGGCCGTCTCGTCCGGGTCGCTGCGCACCGGCACGCTGTTCGGCAACTGGTTCGAGCGGCAGGACGGCAGCCACTTCTTCGTGGCGAACGAGGGCTGGTATCCACACGTCGCCAACCGGTCCGGCAACTACGGGCAGGCGCTCGGCTTCGAGGACGTCGACTTCCAGCAGCCCAGCGAGCGGGACTGGCTCACCTACCTCGACATCCTGTCCGAGCACCGCATCAATCTGATCGTCGACATGGGGCAGCTCTACGCGCGGCAGTCGCGGATCACCGACACGTCGTTCCGCTGGCCGTGGAAGGTGGTCGACGCCGACACGAACCGCATCGACCGCGACCGGTTCAATCTGGACTACTACCAGCGGATGGACCGGCAGGCCGCGCACGCGAAGGAGAAGGGCATCTTCTTCGCGATGGAGCTGCTCTACGACAACTCGGTCGTGCGGTCGCGGGAGTGGGCGAATCACCCGATCAACGTCGCGAACGGCGGCTGGCTCGAGGGCAACGAGAAGGGGTTCGGCTGGCCGGAGGTCTTCGATCTTCGGAATGACGTGCACGTCGAGTACACCCGCCGGTACGTCAAGTACACCTGGGCGCGGTTCGGCGCGTTCTGGAACGTGGTGTGGGCGCTCGGCGGAGAGAACGGCAACCTCGCCCGGATCAACGACGAGCGCCTCCCGCAGGCCTTCGTCGATCCCGCGGTGCCGGGCGCCTGGTTCTCGTACTGGGTGGACTGGCTGAACCGTCGCGATCCGTACGAGCGGCTCAAGTCGTTCGGCGACGCCGGGCGGCAGGAGGTCATGGTCACCACGGCCTACAACAACTTCATCGTCACGCAGGACCCGCGGAACTACCCGAAGGAGTATCCGCGCGACTGGTACCGCGCGATGAACGCGTTCGGCGAGATGATGTGGAAGTTCGGCCGCCCCGTGGTGATCGGCGAGATGACGGCCGGGAACAACGGGCACTATGAGGCGGAGCGACGCCTCTACTGGGTCGCGTTCACCGCCGGCTATGCGATGGGACGCAGTGACCGCCACTATCCCGCGGTGATCGGCGACCGGCTCGGGGAGTCCGTGAAGTTCGGGCTCGACGGCGTCCCGCCGATTTATGAGGACATCCGCCGGCAGGTGGAGTTCGTCGAGTCACGGGCGCTGAGGTTCTGGCGGATGCGGCCGAACGACCGGCTGCTGACGACGGACGACGACGTGTTCTGCCTCGCCGCCGAGGACGAGGAGTACGTCGTCTATTTCCCGAACGGCGGAACAGCGTCGCTCGTCGCGCCGGAAGGCACTGGGGAGTGGTTCAATCCGCGCACGGGCGAGTCGCACTCGACGCTCGATGTGACGGCGGGCGACCAGGCCTTCACCGCGCCCGACGACGAGGATTGGGTCCTCCACCTCCGCGCGACAGTCTTGGCGTAACCGCCGGGCGACTCACTCGGACGCGAGTCGGTCCAGGATGTCCGTGGCCGCGGCGAGGGTCGCCCTGTCCTCGGCCGTGAGTCCGCGCATCCGCGACGTGAGCCATGCGTCCCGCTTCGCGATCGTCTCGCGCACCAGCCTCGCGCCCTCTTCGGTGATCAGGATGTTGGAGCGCCGCCGGTCCGCGGCGTCCGCGTCGCGCCGGAGGTAGCCGCGCGCCTCGAGGAAGTTCACCGTCCGGTTCATCGACGGCGGCGACACCCGCTCGCGCTCGGCGAGCATCGACAGCGTGTGCGGACCGAACCGGTTCAGCACCGCCAGCACGCCGAACTGCGAATCGCTGAGGTCGTCGTCGGTCCTCTCGAGGCGGAGCCGTCGGGAGAGGCGGAACACCGCCATCCGCAGCTCCGTGCTCTGCCGGGCGATCGAGACGCTCATGGGCGCCAGCATAGCTTTCTTAGCGTTGCTAACGAGATGCGCCGGTCGCTGAGCTTGTCGAAGTAACCTTCCGAGTCGCCCGCTCGGGTCCCTTCGGCAGGCTCACGGACCGTCGGAACCGAGGAGGCGGATCTGCTCGAAGAGATCGACCGGGCCGACCTGGCCGCCCTTCAGCAGGATCTCGGTGCCGTCGAGCCACGACTCGGTCGACGCGAGCGCGCAGACCACGACGTTCCCCATCGGGTTCGCGGCGATCGTCAGTGAGTCCGCGCCGAGTAGCCGCACCACCCGGCTCGACGTGTCGCCACCGCAGACGATGACACGGCTGGTGGCATCCGCCCGCAGCGCCGCTTCGATCAGTGCGGCCAGATGTGCGGCCAGGATCGCGACGAGTTCGTCGCCCTCCGCGGATGCCTCCGAATCGCCGGTCGCGACCACGACGCTCCGGCCGGCACCGAGCTCCGCAAGCACCCGGTCCCGCACGGCACCGACCGGGTCCGGCACATCCAGTGGCAGCGGAAGGGAGCTCCAGCCGTTTCGGCTGGCATCCTCGATCTGGCGCGACGTCTGCGGAGACCGGCTTCCCGACACGGCGAGGACCGGGCCTGTCGGGTTGAGGGGGCGGATCGAGTCGCCACCCCCGTCGCCAGTGCGGCCGAGTGCACGTCCGAGTCCCTTGCTCAGACCGCCCGAGCCGATCGCGAAGCGAGGGCGGTTCGCGGATGCCCCGGCGGCGACCGCCGCGCCGACCAGAGCCACGTGCTCATCGTGCAGCGCGTCGAGCACCACCGCCGCATCAGTTCGTTCCGCGAGCAGGGCGGCGAGGGCTTCGGCGTTCACGTAATCCAGGTGGTGCAGGCTGCCGATCGGCAGGTCGGTCTGCAGTGCCAGGTGCCTCGCAAGCTCGGACTCCCGCATCGGGGTGACCGGGTGGTTCGACATGGTGGGCTGGCGGTCCAGCCGGTACACGGTGCCGCCCTCGGCGGCGAAGTGGTGGCCGAACGCGGTGTAGCGGCCGAAGTCCGGCTGGGCGAACAGCACCGGGACGGAGCGTTGTCCGAAGACTTCGCGGGCGATCTCGATCACCCGGCCCAGGCTCCCGACCGTGGGGGAGGAGTCGGCGGTCGAGCAGGCCTTGTACTGCACGATCGGCGGGACGAGTTCCGCCAGGGCGGTGAGCGCGGGGCGCACCTCCGCATCGATCCGGTCGGTCGGCAGCGATCGGGCGATGCCCGCGATCCCCACGGCGTCAACCTCCGCTGCCGCCGCCGCCAGCTCGTCCGGATCCGGCAGCCCGAGGAACAGCCGGCTCCGCCATCCCGCTCGCGTCAGCTGCAGCAGCACGTCGACGCTCCCCGTGAAGTCGTCCCCGTAGAACGCGAGACGCAGACCGGATGAGCCGGGTTCAGGCACGCGGCGCCCCGAAGACCTCCGTGGCACGGCGGAAGGGCGCGGATGAGGCGAGTGCCGTCTCCACCGATTCGCCGCGCTCCGCCGACGCCCACGCATCACGCATCGCCGCCACACCCGCGGCGGAGCCGTCCGGATGCCCGTGGATGCCGCCGCCGGCGAGCACCAGCAGGTCGGTCGTGCCGGTCGCCGTGTACGTGGCGTGCGCCAGTCCGGCCCACTGACCGGACGAGAGCACGGGCACGATCGGACGCTGGTCCAGCAGCGGCTCGCGCACCGCGGCGATGGAGTCCAGCACCTCGGCGTCGCTCTCATAGAACTTGTTGCTGATGCCGTTGGTGTGCAGGTGGTCGACCCCCGACAGGCGGGCGAGCTTCTGCCATGCGCGGAAGGAGAATCCGAGCTGGTCTGAGCGGCTGATGCCGCCGAACATGGCGCGATGCCCGTGGATCGGCACGACGGAGTGCTGGCGCAGGAACTCCACGCCGGCGAGGCCGATCATGTTGATGCACGCCATGACGCAGGTGCCGCCGGCTTCGACCACGAGGTCGTGATTGGCCTCCAGCATCCCGATGTCGTCGGTGATGTTGAACGCGTACATGGGTTTCCCGCCCGTGCGATCGGCGTGCCGCTCGAGCACCGGCATCACGGCGCGCACCCGCTCGGCGAGCGGCGCGCTGGGGCCGTTGCCCTGCAGCTCGTCGTCCTTGATGAAGTCGATGCCGGCCTCCGCGAGCTCGCCCACCAGCTCCGCGAGCTGCTCCGGCGACAGGCCGATGCTCGGCTTCACGATCGTGCCGATCATCGCCCCGCTCGGGCGGGACATCAGCCGCCGGGTGCCCTCGACGCCGAACGCCGGACCCCGGTAGCGGTCCGCGAACGCCTGCGGCAGCTCCAGGTCGACGAGCTTGATCGCGGCGAGCTCCTTGATCTCGAACAGGTTGCCGGCGACGGCGGCCTGGAGGTTGGGCAGCGACGGTCCGAAGTTGTCGAGTGGGAACCGAAGCTTCAGCCGTGCCCGTTTGCGGGTGGCCGGGTCGCCCACCGCCCCAGGAAGCGGCGAGGAGCCGGTGAGCGGCAGCTCCTCGAGCGACTCGACCTGCGCCGCGAAGCGCGCACGGACGTCGTCGGACTCACGGGCCACCCGCACGAACGTTCCGGTCGACTGCTCCCCGGCGAGCACCTCGGCCGCGCGCTCCAGTTCGAGAGAGGTCTCGATGTGGTAGGTCGCGATCACATGGGCGGTGGGCGGCTCGGCCGTCTGCGAACCGGTCGCCGGAAGGGTCTGGGTCACGTCGGTCACCAGATCAGCGGCAGCCAGACGGACATCTCCGACGGCCCGCGGTTGCCCCACGCGAAGTAGGGAATCAGCCGCACCGGGATGGTCCGCAGCTCCCCGTTCTCGAGGTCGGTGTAGAGCGCCTCATCGGTCTCCGTCGGCAGCACGACGGCTTCCCCGTCGAGCGCCACGACCCGTTCGCCCTCGAGCTCGATCTCCGCCGGCGCGAACTCCACGCCGCGACGGAGCGCCACCTGCTCGAGGCGCACGTCGCCCGGTAGGTCGGTGCTCTCGAGCGCGTACACGACCGCACCCCGGGTCACCGCGATCTGGTTGGTCGCCTCCTCGGCGAGGCGGTGGGCCCGCTGGAGCCGCACGCGCAACGGAAGCGTGAGCTCGACGGTGTCGCCGGACCGCCATTCGCGGTCCAGGACGGCGTAATCGCCGGCCTGCGCGACCTCGACCGCGCCGCTGTTGACCGTGATCGTCGCGCCCTCTGCCCACCGCGGGATCCGCAGCCGCAGCGGGACGCTGCCGCCGGCATCCGTCACGGTGATCGTGACGCGCTCATCCCACGGCTGGTCGGTCTCGACCCGCAGGCCGAGCCTGCGTCCCCTGCCGAGATCGACATTCGCCTCGGCGTCGCTGTACAGGTGCACCCACAGCCCATCGGCCGATGTGGACATCGCGAGCTCGTGGAACCGCGCCAGGGTGCGGGCGATGTTCGGCGGGCAGCAGAACGTGCTCATGTACTCGGCGCGCAGGCGCTCGTCCGAGGGCGGCGGGTCCGGGATGGGGCGCAGGGCGGTCTCGCCGGGCATGCGGAGCGGGAACGGCAGCTCCCGCACCTGCCGGAGTGGATTGGTGTAGAAGTAGCGGCGTCCGTCGAGGCTGATGCTCGACAGCAGGCTGTTGTACGCGATCTGCTCGATGACGTCGGCATATTCGGCCTTGCCGGTGAGCGCGAGCATCCGCTCGCTCCACAGGATCATGCCGATGTTGGCGCAGGACTCGTTGTGCGCGGTGGTCTGCGGCAGCTGGTAGGGACGGCCGTACGCCTGGTGCACGCGGCTGATCTCAGCCTGCCAGTGGTAGCCGTACGGCGATGCGCCGTCGTAGAGCGCGCCGCAGCCGCCCGTGAGGTACAGCTTCGTGTCGACGACGTCGTGCCAGAGGCGCTCCAGCACCTCGCGCAGCTCGGGGTCACCCGTCTCCAGCACGAGATCGGCGAGGCCGGCGTAGAGGTAGTTGGCCCGCACCGCGTGGCCGTCGACCGTCCGCTGCTCGCGCACTGGGATGCGGTCCTGGTTGTCGTCGCCGCCGTGGTACTCGTCGCGGATCTCGACGAACCGTTCGGCGAGGCGCAGGTAGCGCTCGTCACCGGTCTCGCGGTAGAGGTCGAGCACCCCCATGTAGTGGGACGGGCAGATCGCGCTCGCCGCGAGCTGGGCCGTGTGCCCCTCCGCCAGGTCCTCGAGCCACCCTGCGGCGCCGCGTGCGACATCGAGGAGGACCTCGCGGCCGGTCACCCGGTGGTGGCGAACCGCGAGGGTGATGAGATGCCCGAGGTTGTACGTCTCGAAGTTGAAGCGATCCGCGAGCGCGTCGACCTTCTCGTTGTTCCGAGCCGAGATGAGCGTCGGGGTGTGCAGGTAGCCGTCCTCGCGCTGCACCGATGCGATCTTCCGGGCGATCGTGTCGACCAGCTCCTGCAGCTCGGGGTCGGGGCCGGTCTCCAGCAGATTGACGGCACCCTCGAGCCACTTGTACAAGTCCCCATCGAGGAACGGTGGGCCCTTGTGCTCGCCCTCTGCCTCCCCTGCGGCGATGAGGAAGTTGCGCCAGCCGCCGCTCACCTCCGACGAGCTGAGCGACTCCCAGATCGAGGGCACCGTGACCACGCGGGTGCGCTCGAGTCGTGCGCCCCAGAAGCCGCCGGACCATTTCACGTGCGCGGCGCTGAGCGGATCGAGTTCGGCATGGGTGCCTGAGGTGGTCATCGTCATCGGTTCAGTGTCTCCTCTGGTGGCGCGCCGGAGACGGGGATTCGATCGACTGGCTCCGTCGGCGTGACTATTCTCGCAAACCTGCATGGATATTCAAAATGCGAGTTCGGTGTGTTAACCTCGGCAGGTCGAACGAGGAGGACGCATGGCCAGCCCAACACGGATCGCACTGCTGCACACCGGCGCGGTCGTGATCTCGCCCGTGATGGAGCTCGTGAAGCAGGAGCTGCCCGACGCGACGCCGATCAATTACCTCGACGATCGCATCGTCGCGGATCTCGGCGACGCCGCCGTCGCGCCATCGGTCCCGACCAGAGTCGGCGAACTGGCGAAGGCGGCCGTCGAAGCGGGCGCCTCGGCGATCCTGCTGACCTGCTCCTCCATCTCCGAGCTCGCGGCGCCGACGTCGGCGGATGTCGGTGTTCCGATCCTGCGCATCGATGAGGCGATGGCCGACGAGGCGGTCGCGACGGGGAGCCGGATCACCGTGATCGCGACGCTGCCGACGACCAGCGCGCCCACCACCCGGCTGATCCGCGAACGCGCCGCGCTCGCCGGCCGCGAGCCCGAGATCCGCAGCGTCGTCGTCGAGGGCGCGTTCGCCGCCGTGTCCTCCGGGGACCGCCCGGAGCACGACCGGCTCGTCGTGGCCGCGATCGAGGCAGCAGCGGCGGAGTCGGACGTGATCGTGCTTGCCCAAGCGTCGATGGCGAGCGCGGCCTCGGCGGTCGACGTCGACGTTCCGGTGCTCACCAGCCTGAAGTCGGGCGTGAAGCGCCTTCGCGAACTGGTCGAGGGACTGCCCACTGCCGCTGGTTGAGGACCCGGCGCTCGGCGAGCGCCGAGGTCTGGCGGGGTCTCCTCGACCTACGGAGTGAGCGCCTTCGCGTCAACGAGCGCCTCCGCCGTGCGGAGGTCGGTGACCAGCACGTTGACCCAGCGGCCGTTGAGCGCGCCGAGGATCGGCTCCTGCTTCCTCGGTCCGCCCGCGATACCGATGCGCCGCGGAATGCGGACGAAGTCGTCGACCGGGATGGCGATCGTGCGGTCCGCGACCTCGCCGTCCACGTTCGTGCCGTCGGCGGTGAAGACGTGATGACAGATGTCGCCGACGGCGCCGACATCCAGCAGATGCCGCCGCTCCGCCGGCTCGAAGGCGTTGCCGCTCTCGGCGAGCAGCTCCGACGGCTCGATGCTGCCGATGCCGACGACCGCCATGGTGAGCTCGCGCCAGCGGCGCCGCACCTCGGTCAGCGACGAATCCTGCAGCAGCGCATCGCGGATGGCGCGGTCGGCGACGATGCCGGGTGCGTGCACGTACACCGGCTCGGCGCCGAGCATGCGGGCGAACTCGCCGACGAGCCGCTGCGCCTGGTTCTGCACCTCGGGCACGCCGATGCCGCCGAGCAGCTGCACCACCTCGGTGGCGCCCCGTGTCGCCAGGGGGCGCATGCGGTCCACCATCGCGAGCAGCGTCTGGCTCCAGGACGACGTGCCGATCCGGTCGCTGCCGGAGAGGGTCGCCTCGAGGTAGCTCGCGGCGGCGGCGCCGATCGCTCCCAGCACCGCCCGCTCGTCGTCGTCCGGGTCGATGTCGACGACGACGGCTTCGAGCAGTCCGAAGCGCTCCTCCAGCTGCTCCTCGAGCGACGCGTGGATGCCCGGGGCCACCATGACGGTGGTGCGGACGATTCCGACGTCGACCGCGCGCTTCAGCAGCCGCGACACTTTGGCCTGCGAGATGTGCAGGATCTCGGCGATGTCCGCCTGACGGATCCCGCGCTCGTGGTACATCCGAGCCACCTTGACGAGGAGGCGCATCTGGCCGTCGACGGTGTACCGGGGTGCCATGTCGACTCCCATCCGTGAGCGTGCGGCGATGCTGCCCGAATCCCGTTGCCAACCTGTGACTCGGACGGGGTGGCCTTGTCGGGTGCGATGAGAGTATCATCATTCGTGGTCGAAGGATTATGCACTTTGAGCCTTCATCCCGATTCGCCGGGATGAGCGGTCACCGGGCAGATCGCGTCGACCGGCAACAAATTGAAACGTGTCAACATGATGCGATCTCAACCGTGACATCGCTTGACACTGCCGAACGAGGCACATACTGTGGCCGATTGAAACGTGTCAAAACGGCCGTCACACTTCAAGGAGGAACTGTGTCCACAGCACGCATCAACCGGGTCGCGCCGCGGCGCGCCGGGTTGGCAGTCATCGCGGGATTCGCCGCGATCGCGATCGCCGGCTGCGCCGGCGGTGGCGGCAACGGCGGCGGAAACGGCGGCGGAGGCGGTGGCGGCGGTGGCGGAGAGGCCGCGACCTTCGACTACCTCGCGCAGAACGAGAACGAGGTCATCCGCAACGCGATCGCCACACTCGGCGAGAACGAGTGCTCAGCCGAGGAGGAGGCCATGCCGCTCGAGGTGGAGACCCTCCCGCAGGCCGACGTCAACCAGCGCGTGGTGCTGCTCGCCAGCCAGAACGCGCTTCCCGAGATGTTCGTCGGCTCGACCTCCGAGCTCCGCCCCGGCGGCGCGCTCGGCGACGACGAGATCACGCTGAACCTCGAGGAGACCCTCACCGAGCTGGGTGTGATCGACAACATCCTTCCCGCCGCGATCTCCACGGTGAAGAACATCTACGGCGACCGGTTCGTGTCCATGCCGTACCAGTTCAACATCGAGGGCTTCTTCTACGACAAGGCGAAGTTCGAGGAGCTGGGTCTCGAGGAGCCGCAGACCTGGGATGAGTTCCTGGAGGTCGTCGAGGCGCTCGACGCAGCCGGTACCCAGCCGCTGTCGGCCTCGGGTGCCGAGTCGTGGACGCTGCTGCGCTACGTCGGCAACTACCTGTTCCGCTCGATCGGTCCGGACGCCATCAAGGACGTCGTCGCCGGCGACGCGAAGCTCACCGACCCGGAGTACGTCGAGGGCATCGCCGAGGTTGCGAAGCTCGAGCCGTACTTCAGCGAGGGCCTCGCGACGATGGACATGCAGACCGCCGTCTCGGAGCTGCTCACGGGCAATGCCGGCATGGTCTACAACGGCAGCTGGATGCTGGCGGACGTGAACAACGAGGAGCTGAACCAGCTCGGCGCTGACGGCATCGGCTTCATGCCGTTCCCTGCCGTCGAGGGTGGTGCCGGTGACATCAACCAGTACCCGGCCAACGCCGGCGCGCCGACGGCATTCTCCGCTGAGCTCTACAACGAGGGCGTCGGCGACTGGCTCACCTGCATCACCGAGTACTACGGCTCCAGCGTCATGAACGAGCAGGGTGTCATCTCCGGCTTCGCGCTGAACCAGCCGATCGAGGGCGAGGTGCCCCCGCTCACCGCTGAGGTGCAGGAGACCATGGCCGAGGTCGAGGAGACCGTGACCTGGTTCGAGGCGGCGTTCGGGCAGCGTGCGGCGCAGGCCGCCGGTGAGAACGCGGTTCCGCTGTTCACCGGTCAGATGTCGGCGGAGGACTTCGCCGCCACAGTGCAGGCTGCGGTCGAGGCGGACCAGTAACCAGCAATCCCCAGCCGGGCGGCCGGAGGCGCAACGCACCTCCGGCCGCCCGGTCACAAATGTCCGGCATCAGCGTGGAGGCCAGCAAGTCATGAAATCCGTCCTCGGGGACAAAAAGACGATCCTGATCCTGCTGGGTCCGGCGCTTCTGCTCTACACGGCCGTGAAGCTCGGTCCGGTGATCTGGTCGTTCGGGCTCTCGTTCTTCGAGGGGAACCTCCGCGGGTTCGAGTTCGTCGGCGTCGACAACTTCGTCAAGCTCTTCTCCGACCCGGAGCTGCTGAACGCGATCGTGTTCAGCATGAAGTACGCGGTGATCGTCACGATCTGCCAGGTGCTGCTCGGCTACGGGCTCGCGCTCTTCTACGTCTTCGTGCTGCGGCGGTCCTCCGCACTGATCCGGGCGATCATCTTCTTCCCGACCGTGCTGCCCACCGTCGCGGTCGCGCTGCTCTTCAGCTCATTCTTCGAGATCGCCCCGCAGGAGGGGCCGGTCAACGGTCTGCTGAGCGCACTCGGGATGCAGCCGATCGCGTGGCTGGGGCAGGCCGACAGCGCTTTCATCGTGATCGTCATCATGGAGCTGTGGTCGTCCATGGGCTTCTACGCGATCCTGCTCTACGCCGGACTGCTGGACATCCCCGAGGACATCATCGAGTCGGCGCGCATCGACGGCGCCAACGGATGGCGGCTCATCCGCAGCGTGATCCTTCCGCTGTCGCTGCCGGTGCTGCTCTCCTCCGTCATCTTCAGCTTCAATGTGACGCTCAAGGTGTTCGACTCGGTGCTCGCGCTGACCGACGGAGGGCCGGGCACGTCGACGCAGCCGCTGACCCTCTACATGTACAAGACCACCTTCACTTTCCAGGACTACGGCTACGGGTCGACCCTCGCCCTGGTGCTGACCATCATGTGCCTGCTCGTGACCCTGTTCATCTTCGGGTCCGCGCGCAAGGACCGGACGAAGGCCTGACCCATGTCGACCACGATCATCCAGCAGACCGCCCCGCTCCACACCGAGCACAACCCGACCCCACCGGAGCGGAAGCGCCGGAAGTGGAGCGCGCGCCGCTTCCGGGCGGCCGTCCCCGCCTGGATCGGCATCATCGTCCTCATGACGGTCGGCTTGTACCCGATCGTCTGGCTCTTCCTCAGCTCCTTCAAGACGCAGCGGGAGTTCATCCAGGAGTCGACCTTCGCGCTCCCGGAGGGGTTCAACTTCCAGAACTACATCGACGCGTGGACCACGGGTGAGATCGGGCGCAACTTCCTCAACTCGGTCATCGTCACCGCGCCGTCGCTCACCATGGTGCTGCTGTTCGGCGTCGGTGCGGCGTTCGCCATCGAGGTGATGGTGTGGAAGGGCCGGAACCTGACCCTGCTGCTCTTCGTCTCGGGGATCATGATCCCCGGGCAGATGATCCTCATCCCGCTGTTCATCACCTACTTCCAGCTCGGGATCAGCGGCACGTACTGGCCGATGATCATCACGTACACCGGTCTCGGGATGCCGCTGACGGTGTTCATGATGGCCGCGTACTTCCGGTCGATTCCGCGTGAGCTGTTCGAGGCCGCAACGATCGACGGCGCCAGCATGCTTCGGGCGTTCTTCTCGATCGGTCTGCCCCTGGTGCGGAACTCCCTGTTCACCATCGGGCTCGTGATGTTCCTCTCCATCTGGAACGACCTGCTCATCGCGCTGACGTTCACCACCAACTCGGATCTGCGCCCGATCCAGGCGGGCCTGCTGAACTTCGCCGGCGAGTACGGCCAGCTGAACTACGGGCCGCTCTTCGCGGGGATCTGCATCAACGTGTTCGGCCTCCTCGTGCTCTTCGTTGCCCTGAACCAGAAGATCATGAAGGGCCTTGCGAGCGGCGCGGTCAAGGGGTGACACGTCGCGACCGAACGGAGAGGATCTACGCATGAACGCACAACCGGTTGAGACGCGCGAGCTGCCCCGGACCAGCCTGAAGGCGAGCCCGATCACGCTGGGCACCTCGTACCTCGGTCGCGGCACGGTCCCAGGGGGCCCAGGGGAGCAGGCGGCGGTCGAGTTCGCGGAGGCGATGCTCAGCGGCCCGTACGCGCTGGTCGACACGTCGAACGAGTACGCCCAGGGACGCAGCGAGGCCGTGCTCGGCATCGCGGCATCCGCTGGGATCGGGCCGGGACGCGCGATCGTCACGAAGACCGACCGCGACGTGGCCACCGGCGTCTTCGACGAGGACCGGGTGCTCTGGTCCTTCGAGGAGAGCTGCACCCGCCTCGGCGTGGAGCGGATCCCGCTGCTGCATCTGCACGATCCGTACTCGGTGAGCTTCGAGGAGGCGACCGGGCCGCGCGGCGCCGTCGCCGGGATGCTGCGGCTGAAGGATCAGGGCCTCGTCGACGCGATCGGCATCGCGGCCGGCCGGGTCGGCCTCGTCGCCCAGTACGTCGGCACAGGCCTCTTCGACGCGCTGCTGACCCACAACCGGTACACGATCGTCGACCAGAGCGCCCTGCCGCTGATCGAGGAGGCCACGAGCCGCGGGATGGCGGTGTTCAACGCGGCGCCGTTCGGCGGCAACCTCCTCGCGAAGGGTGCCGCAAGCGGAGGCAGCTACAACTACACCGCCAGCCCGCCGGCGCTCCTCGAATGGGTCGCCAGAGCCGAGGACGTGGCGGCTCGGCACGGCGTGACCCTCCCCGCCGTCGCGCTCCACTACTCGCTGCGCTCGCCGATGATCCACTCGACCGTCGTGGGCGTCTCCAAGATCGAGCGGATCGCCGAGCTCGAGCGCCTGCGGACCACCGGCATCCCTGACGAGCTGTGGGCGGACCTCGAGGCGCTCGGTCCCGCCCCCAGCCCCGTCACCGACTGACGTCGGCCCGCAGACCGAGGATGCAGCCCTACGTCGAATCCTTCGCGCCAGGCTCCGGCAGACGACGCCCGCGCGCCGACGCGCTGTCCGACGCACGACGGCTGAACCTCAACGGCATGTGGGCGTTCCGGCTGTCCCCGACGGCCGAGGGCACCGGCGACGCCTTCCTCGCCGATGACTTCGACGACTCCCCCTGGGACCGCGTCGCGGTGCCCGGGCATTGGGTGCTCCAGCACGTCACGCCGCCCGGTGAACAGGCGCCGCGCTCCCTGCGCGGCACCGCGGACGGGCCGCTCTACACCAACACCGCGCTGCCGATCCCGCTCGATCCGCCGCGGGTCCCGACCGAGAACCCGACCGGGGACTACCGCCTGGTGTTCACGGTTCCCGAGGACTGGCACGGCGACGGTGTGCTGCGCTTCCAGGGCGTCGATTCGTGCGCCAAGGTGTGGCTGAACGGTGCGGAGCTCGGCTGGTCGACGGGGAGCCGGCTGCCGTTCGAGTTCGACGCGCCGGTCCGGGCGGGGGCGAACGTGCTGGCCGTGCGGGTGCACCGCTGGTCGAGCGGAACCTACCTCGAAGACCAGGACATGTGGTGGCTGCCCGGCATCTTCCGCGATGTCGAGCTGCTCGCGCGGCCCACCGCTGCGATCGACGACCACTTCGTGCACGCCGACTACGACGCCGCCACCGGCACCGGGACACTGCGGGTCGACACCGACGTTCCGGCGACGGTGGAGATTCCGGAGCTCGGCGTGTGCATGCCGGCCGGCGAGACGGCCACCGTGCCGGTCGAACCGTGGAGCGCCGAGTCGCCGCGGCTCTACCGCGGGGTGCTGCGGTCCGCGGGGGAGACCGTCGAGCTGGCCGTCGGCTTCCGCCGGGTGGAGATCCGGGATGGCGTGCTCCTCGCCAACGGGCGCCGCATCTTCCTGGCCGGGGTGAACCGCCACGAGCACGACCAGGACACGGGTCGGACCCTCGACGTCGCGACGATGCGCGAGGACATCCTGCTCATGAAGCGCGCCAATCTCAACGCGGTCCGCACCAGCCACTACCCGCCACATCCCGAGTTCCTGCGGCTCTGCGACGAGCTCGGCATGTGGGTGGTGGAGGAGTGCGACCTGGAGACGCACGGGTTCATCTACGACGGCTGGGCCCGGAATCCGCCGGCGTTGCCCGAGTGGCGGGCGGCGCTCGAGGACCGGGTGCGCCGGATGGTCGAGCGGGACAAGAACCGCCCGAGCGTGCTCCTCTGGTCGATGGCGAACGAGAGCTGGACCGGCGAGACGTTCGGCGTGCTGGAGCGGTTGATCCGCGACCGGGATCCGTCGCGGCCGATCCTCTACGAGCGCGACCCCAGCTATCGCAACTCGGACTTCTATTCGCTCATGTACCCGTCGCTGGAGGCGCTGGAGCTCATCGCCCGGCGGGAGGAGCCGCGGCCGGAGCGCGTGACCGACGAGGAGGACGCCCGGCGCCGGTCGCTGCCGTTCCTGCTGGTGGAGTACGCGCACGCCATGGGAAACGGGCCAGGGTCGCTGGCGGACTACGACCGCATCCTCCGCGGCTCCGAACGGTGCTGCGGCGCGTTCGTCTGGGAGTGGATCGATCATGGCTTCCGCTCCGTGGATCTGGCGGGCGCCGAGTTCACGATGCACGGCGCAGACGTCGACTATTCCCCGAACGGCGGCCGGTTCTGCCTCGACGGGCTGCTCTTCTCCGACCGCACGCCGTCGCCCGGTCTGGCCGAGCTCGCGAAGGTGCTCGAGCCGGTGCGGGTCTCCATCTCCGATCGGGTGACGGTGCGGAACCGGTACGACTTCCTCACCACCGGGCACCTCGCGTTCCGCTGGACGCTCGAGGACGACGGCGTCGAGGTCGCGTCGGGCGCGCTCGACGTTCCCCTCGTGCTGCCTGGGGAGACGGTCGAGGTCCCGCTCCCGGCCGGACCGCGTGAGGCGGCTGGGGAGACATGGCTGACGGTGCAGGCCATGCTCGCGGCCGATGCCTCCTGGGCTTCTGCCGGCCACGTCGTCGCATGGGGCCAGGGTCTTTTGAACGGTCCCTTCGACGGGCTCAGGGATCGCAGTACGCCGGTGGCTGACCCCGTCGAAGCAACCATGCCGCTGACCGCCTCCGTGCTCCGCCTCGGTCCCGCCGTATTCGACGCCCGCAACGGGCGCCTCACCGAGTTCGCGGGCATCCCCCTCGACGGGCCCGAGCTCGACGTGTACCGGGCGCCGACGGAGAACGACCGCGGCCAGGGTGGCCGCAACGACCTCGCGTCCGTCTGGAAGGCGGTGGGGCTCGACCGGATGCTGCACCGCACCGACCAGGTCGCTGTCGAGAACGACGGCACGCTCGTGGTGCGCGGACGCACCGGAACCGCCGCGCACAACCACGGCCTCCGCTCCGTGTTCCGCTGGACCGCGGTCGCCGATTCCGCGGTGCGCCTCGACGTGGACGTCGACTTCGAGGGCGCCTGGACGGACACTCCGTTCCGGCAGCGCGACATCGTGGTGCCGCGGCTGGGGCTGCGCTTCCGGCTGCCGGGCGACTACGCGAACGCCGAATGGTTCGGCCGCGGCCCGGGGGAGTCCTACGTCGACTCGCAGGCCGCCGCCCGCGTCGGCCGCTTCCGCACGAGCATCGACGGGCTGCAGACGCCGTACCCGGTCCCGCAGGAGAACGGCAACCACCTTGACACGAGATGGCTGCGGCTCACCGGAGCCGGCCTGCCGGAGCTGCGCGTCGACGGTGCGCCCACCTTCGCCTTCACGGTGCGGCGCTGGACCTCCGAGGAGCTGGAGCGGGCGAGGAAACCGCACGACCTTGTCGACTCCGGCGCGGTGTGGCTGAACGTCGATGCCGCGCAGCAGGGGATCGGCTCAGCATCGTGCGGCCCGGCACTCCCGGATGGGTACCGCATCCCCCGGGAGCGCACGTCCTGGAGCGTGCTGCTGCAAGCCTGACCTTAGCTCGGTCAGCGGGCCTCGGTTCAGCGGATGGGCCGGCCCGCCTGCCGCGTGGTGGTGCGGATCCGGTACAGGCTCGTCGACGCGACGATGTACAGGTCGCTGCCGTCCACGCCCCCGAAGCAGAGGTTGCCCACCTTCTCCGGGATGGGGATGCGCTCGAGCATTTCCCCGTCGGGCGCGAAGACCTGCACCGAGTCCTCGCTCGACGTCCAGACCCGTCCCTCGACGTCCACGCGGAACCCGTCGGGGACGCCGGGCAGGATCTCGGCGAACGCCCGCGAGTTCTCGCACCGGCCGTCGACGACGTCGTAGGCGCGGATGTGGTGCGGCGCGGAGCGGTCGAGGACCCACGCGGTGTCGGCGACGTACAGCACCCGCTCGTCCGGCGAGAATGCCAGTCCGTTCGGATGCACCATGTCGGTGATGACCGGTGCGAGGACGCCCGCGGCCTCGTCGTAGCGGAACACGAAGCACCCGTCGTATTCCGGGTCGGCCTGGTGCCCCTCGACGTCGGACAGGATGCCGTAGGGCGGGTCGGTGAACCAGATGGCCCCGTCGGAGGCGACGACGACGTCGTTCGGGGAGTTCAGGCGTCGCCCTTCGAAGCGGTCCACGATCGTGGTCGGCACTCCGTCGACCTCCCGCTCGACCGAGCGCCTGCCGTGGCAGCACTGGATGACGTGACCGTCGAGGTCGAGCGTCCTGCCGTTCGTGAACTCGACGTCCTCGCGGTGCACCCGGGTCTCGCCCGAGCGGGCGTCGTACTCCAGGATGCGGTTGTTCGGGATGTCGCTCCACCGCACGGAATGCGACTCCGGGAGCCAGACCGGTCCCTCGCTCCACACCGCGCCGGTGTACAGCTGCTCGAGAATGGATCCAGGGGCGATCAGCGAGAACACCGCACCAGCATTGCACCGTTTCAATCGCCCGGTAGTCTGACTGTTCGCCGCGTCGACGATCGCCCGGCGGCCCGGCCGGGGGAAGGAGACCGCATGGCGGTGAGCGTGCGCGATGTCGCCGAGCTCGCCCGGGTCTCCGTGGGCACAGTCTCCAACGTGCTCAACCGGCCGGAGAAGGTGTCGCCGGACACCGTCGAACGGGTGCAGGCGGCGATCCAGGAGCTGGGTTTCGTGCGCAACGACGTGGCGCGGCAGCTCCGCGTCGGGCGCAGCCGCACGATCGGGCTCGTGGTGCTCGATGTGCGCAACCCGTTCTTCACGGACCTTGCGCGCGGGGCGGAGGAGCGTGCCGCTGAGGCGTCGCTCTCGGTGCTGCTCGGCAACAGCGACGAAGACGCCCGGCGCGAGGCGGCCCACCTCGATCTGTTCGAGGAGCAGCGAGTATTCGGCGTGCTGATCTCCCCGCTGGCACACGCGATGCCGCGCATCGAGCGCCTGCGCGCGCACGGGATCCCGGCGGTGCTCGTCGACCGGGCGGATGAGGATCTCAGCTTCTCCTCGGTCGCCGTCGACGACGTGGCGGGCGGCGAGCTCGCCGTGCAGCACCTGCTCGACCTCGGTCGCCGGCGGATCGCCTTCGTCGGTGGGCCGATGGACATCCGCCAAGTCGCGGACCGCCTCACCGGCGCCCGTCGCGCCGTGGCGCGGGTGCCCGGAGCGACGCTCGAGGTGGTGGAGACCGACGCGCAGACCGTGCTCGCCGGGCGGGCGGCGGGCGAGCGCATCCGGGAGCGCCCCCGGGACGAACGTCCGGATGCCGTCTTCGCCGCCAACGACCTGCTCGCCGTCGGGGCGCTGCAGGCCCTGGTGATGTCCGGCTCCGTTGCCGTGCCCGAGGAGATCGCGCTGATCGGCTACGACGACATCGACTTCGCATCGGCGACGGTGGTGCCGCTCTCATCCATCCGGCAGCCGAGCGTGCTGATCGGGCGCCGCGCGGTCGAGCTGCTGCTGCGCGAGGCCGCCGATCCGCGGAGCCCGCGCGAGCACGTGGTGTTCCAGCCGGAGCTGGTGGCGCGCGCATCGACGCTGGGACGCTCGTGAGCCCTGGTGATCGCGCTTCTGCCGAATGCTCGCGCAATTCCCCGAGCATCTGACCGAATCGCGATCATCGCGTGCGTCTCCTCGTCATCCGACGGATCCGGTCGGTACGCTTGACACGTTTCAAGAGGCCGGATCGCGGCCGGAGCCGGGAGCGTCGATGGCCAGGGTGGGCATTCGGGAGGTGGCGAGCCTCGCCGACGTGTCGCTCGGCACGGTCTCCCACTACCTGAACCACCCCGACCGGGTCTCCGAAGAGAAGGCCCGGCGGATCGCCGACGCGATCGAGCAGCTCGGCTTCGTGCGCAACAACGCCGGCAGGCAGCTGCGCCTCGGGCAGAGCAGCACGATCGCGTACATCGTGCCGGACGTCAGCAACCCGTTCTTCGCGACGATCGCGGAAGGGGTCGAGCAGCGTGCCACCGAGGCGGGACTCGCCGTGTTCATCGCGAACTCGAGCCGTGACCGGGCCCGGGAGGACGCGTACCTGGAGCTGTTCGAGGAGCACGGGGTGCGCGGCATGCTGGTGGCCTCCCCGCGGCCCATCGAGGACCGGCTGGCGGGTGCCCGATCCCGCGGCACCCCGTCCGTGCTGGTCGGCCAGCGCTCCAGCTCGCCCGCGCAGCCGTCCGTCTCCATCGACGACGTCTCCGGCGGCTACCTCGCCGCGAAGCATCTGATCGAGGGCGGATGCCGCCGGCTCGCCTTCATCGGCGGTCCGCTCGCGATCCGGCAGGTCGGCGACCGGCTCCAAGGTGCGAGCAACGCGGTTCGCGAGGCGCCCGGCGTGACGCTCGAGGTGATCGATGTCGCCGACCGGATCATCGCCGAGGGGCACGCGGTGGCCGAGGGGCTCGTCGCGCGCAGCGCCGGGCAGCGCCCGGACGGCGTCTTCGCGGTGAACGACCTGCTCGCGATCGGCATCGCGCAGACCCTGGTCACGAGCGGGGTCCGCGTGCCGGACGACATCGCGCTCGTCGGATACGACGACATCGAGTACGCCGAGAACGCGCTGGTGCCGATCTCCTCCGTGCGACCGCCGCACGAGGACTTCGGGGTCGCCGCGGTCGACCTGCTGCTCGCAGTGGTGTCCGGAGACCCGCCGGCCGAGACGCAGGTCGTCTTCACGCCGGAGCTTCGCGTGCGCGCCAGCTCCCGGCGAGAGACGCAGCCGGCTTGATGCCCCGCGCCGGGACACTGAGCGCGCGCTGGATGCTTTCGGTGCGCTCCGGTTCCGGAAACCTCCCGGCAACACGCCCTCATTAGGCTCACATCATGGCGGACCTCTTCGACGGCTATGGGGCCGAGGTGGCAACCCGGCGTGGTCCGGCCGCCTGGGACGAGATGTTCGCCGACCCGGAGCAGGTGCGTCCGGCCTACCGGGACATCCACACCGCGCTCGCCAGGATGACGCAGGCTGAGCTCCGCGGCCGCACCGAGGCGCTCGCCTCCTCCTACCTGGCACAGGGCGTGACGTTCGACTTCGCCGGCGAGGAGCGCCCGTTCCCGCTCGACGCGGTGCCGCGGGTGATCGAGCAGTCCGAGTGGCGCACCGTGGAGTCCGGCGTCAAGCAGCGCGTGCTCGCCCTCGAAGCGTTCCTCGCCGACATCTACGGGCCGCAGAAGGCGGTCCGCGACGGGGTGATCCCGGCGCGGCTGATCAGC
This sequence comes from Lysobacter korlensis, assembly GCF_042434515.1. Taxonomy (NCBI): domain Bacteria; kingdom Pseudomonadati; phylum Pseudomonadota; class Gammaproteobacteria; order Lysobacterales; family Lysobacteraceae; genus Lysobacter; species Lysobacter korlensis. The sequence goes on along the minus strand of NZ_JBHLTG010000005.1, from coordinate 185,496 downwards.
TCGTCCAGCCACTTCCACCGCGAGGTGGCGGGCATCACGAGTGCGAACGGCGTGCGCATCCAGGTCTCCGGCATCGACCTCATCCGCGACGAGAAGGGCGCCTGGCGGGTGCTCGAGGACAACGTGCGAGTGCCGAGCGGCGTCAGCTACGTCATCTCCAACCGCCGTGTCATGGCGCAGACGCTGCCGGAGCTCTTCGTCTCCATGCGGGTGCGGCCGGTGGGCGACTACCCGCACAAGCTGCTCTCGGCGCTCCGCGCATCCGCACCGTCGGGCGTCGATGATCCGACGGTCGTCGTGCTGACCCCCGGCGTCTACAACTCGGCATACTTCGAGCACACGCTGCTGGCGCGCCTGATGGGCGTGGAGCTGGTGGAGGGGCGTGACCTGTTCTGCTCCGGCGGGCGGGTGTGGATGCGCACCACCGCCGGTCCGCGCCGGGTGGACGTGATCTACCGCCGGGTCGACGACGAGTTCCTGGATCCGCTGCAGTTCCGCGCCGACTCCATGCTGGGCTCCCCTGGGCTGCTGCTCGCGGCACGGCTCGGCAACGTCACCATCGCGAACGCGGTGGGCAACGGCGTCGCCGACGACAAGCTGGTCTATACCTATCTGCCCGACTTGATCCGTTACTACCTGGCCGAGGACCCGATCCTGCCGAACGTGGACACCTGGCGGCTCGAGGAGCAGGGTGCGCTGGAGGAGGTGCTCGACCGCCTCGACGAACTGGTGGTGAAACCGGTGGACGCGTCCGGCGGCAAGGGCCTCGTCGTGGGGCCGGCGGCGTCGACGGATGAGCTCGCGGCGCTGCGGCAGCGGCTGATCGCGGATCCCCGCGGCTGGATCGCGCAGCCGGTGGTGCAGCTGTCCACCATCCCGACGCTCGTCGACTCCGGCATGCGGCCACGGCATGCGGACCTTCGGCCGTTCGCCGTGAACGACGGGCGCGACGTGTGGGTGCTGCCCGGCGGCCTGACCCGGGTTGCGCTGCCGGAGGGGCAGCTGGTCGTCAACAGCAGCCAGGGCGGCGGGTCGAAGGACACCTGGGTGGTCGGCCGTGAGCCGATCCGCACGCCGGAGCACAGCATCCAGGAGCTCGTCGGCGATCAGGCATCGCCGACCGGCGCCATCCCGATCCTCGCCGCGGAGCACCTGCAGGACCACAACCCGCAGGACGACCCCCGCCGCGACCAGCAGCAACAGCAGCAGCAACAGCAGCAGGCGCTCCAGGCGCCCTCGGTGTTCCCGAATCGGCTCGATGTGTCCGCCGCGGCAGGCGCATCGAGCCGGAACGGGAACAGTGCGTGCTCCGGGGGCAGCGCATGCTGAGCCGCATCGCAGAGTCGCTCTTCTGGATCGGCCGGTACGTCGAGCGCAGCGACGGCACCGCCCGCATCCTCGACGTGCACCTGCAGCTGCTGCTCGAAGACCCCTGGATCGAGGAGGACATCGCCTGCCGGTCGCTGCTCAGCGTCATGGGCACCGACGCGCCGGAGGGAACCGAGCTGACCCGTGCCGACGTGCTCGACCTGCTCGCCATCGACCGCAACCAGCCGGCCTCGATCGCCTACTCGCTGCACGCGGCGCGCGAGAACGCCCGCCGGGCGCGCGAGATCGTGAGCACCGAGCTCTGGGAGGTGCTCAACACCACCCGGGCGCGGATGCCGCGACGCGTGCCGGGCGACAAGGTGCACGAGTTCTTCGGCTGGGTGCGCGAACGCTCGGCGCTCGCCATCGGCATCATCGAGTCCGCCACCTCCCGCGACGAGGCGTGGAGCTTCTTCACCCTTGGCCGCAGCCTGGAACGGGCGGACATGACGGCGCGCCTGCTCGCCACCCGCGCGCTCACCGAGGCGAGCGGCCCGAGCTGGACCACCATCCTCCGCAGCTGCGGCGCCTACGAGGCGTACCTGCGCACCTACCGCGGGATGCCGAGTGCCCGCAACGCCGCCGAGTTCCTGCTGCTCGACCGGCTGTTCCCGCGCAGCATCCTGTTCTCGGTCAGCCGGGCGGAGGAGTGCCTGCGGGAGCTCGAGCCCAGAAGCGGCCGGGTCGGGGTGAGTGATCAGTCGCAGCGGCTGCTCGGGCAGATCCGCAGCGAGCTGGAGTACCGGCCGATCGCGGAGATCCTCGAGGACCTGCCCCGGCGCATGGACGGCGTGCAGCTGGCGACGAGCGCCGCAAGCGAGGCGATCCGCCGGCGTTACTTCCCGACGAACGCTGCGCCGACCTGGGTGGGGGAGGACGCGACATGAGCCGAATGCGGATCCGGCACAAGACTGGCTTCACCTACGCCGGCGAGGTCACCGCGTCGTACAACGAAGCGCGGATGCTGCCGGCGAGCGCCGACGGGCAGCTCGTGCTCTATTCCCACCTCGACGTCTCGCCGGTGTCGAACGCGCACAACTACGTGGACTACTGGGGCACCCGGGTGAGCTCGTTCGACATCCTCGCGCCGCACCGGGAGCTCGCGCTCACCGCGGAGAGCGTGGTCGAGGTCCGCCCGCGCCGGCAGCCGACAGAGACGCTCGGCTGGGATGAGCTCTCCGCCGTCGTCGAGACGGCCACCGAGTTCATCGACCACCTCGGCCAGACGGCGCGCACCCGGCCTCCGGCAGAGGTCGAGGACCTCGCCCGCTCCGTCGCCGGAACGCCCGGCACCCCCGGCGAGGCGGCGCTCGCCATCTGCACGGCCGTCGGCGAGGCGGTCGAGTACATGCCGGGCGTTACCGGGGTCAGCACCACGGCGGCGGAGGCATGGGAGCAGCGGCGTGGCGTGTGCCAGGACATCACCCATCTCGCCCTGGGCGCGCTGCGGTCGGTCGGGATCCCGGCGCGCTACGTCTCGGGCTATCTGCATCCCCGCCCCAACGCCGCGATCGGCGAGACGATCACCGGAGAGTCGCACGCCTGGGTGGAGTGGTACGCCGGCTCGTGGCGGGGCTTCGATCCCACCAACCTCATCGACATCGGCGACCGCCACGTGATGGTGGGCCGCGGCCGCGACTACTCCGACGTTGCGCCGCTGCGGGGCGTGTACGACGGCCCGCACTCGTCGCAGCTCTTCGTGAGCGTCGAGATCACGCGCGAGGCGTGAGCCCCGGTTTCTGAGCCCGTCGAAGGACCGCCGCTTCGAAACGCCCAGCGACCGGGGTCGCATGCTCTCACGCGGGAGGAGCAGCCGGCTCCCCGCTCGGATCCCTCGGCGGCGGCTGGTAGCGCAGCCGCAGCCGCAGTCGCGCGGACCGGTCGTACGCGACCCGCACACCGCGGTACCGCACGACCCAGACGACGGCGACCGCGGCGGCGACGATCCCGGCGGCGGCCGCCACACCGATCGCCCAGCGCGGCCCGAGCCCGTTCGAGACCGCGCCGACCAGCGGCGCGCCGATCGGCGTGCCGCCGGTGAAGATGGCCATGTAGAGCGCCATCACGCGGCCGCGGAGCATCGCCGGCGTGGTCGTCTGGACATACGCGTTGGCGCTCGTCATGAGGGTGATGGAGGTGACCCCGACGAGGGTCAGCGCCAGCCCGAACAGCTCGAAGCTCGGTGCGAACGCCGCGGCGGTGCAGGCGAACCCGAATCCGGCGGCCGCGGCGACGAGGATCCGCATCCGGGGACGCTCGCGGCGGGCAGCGAGCAGGGCGCCGGCGAGCGAGCCGACCGCCATCACCGACGAGAGGATGCCGTACTCGGCGGCGCCCCGGCCGAACTCGACGGTCGACATGGTGGCGATGAAGATCGCGAAGTTGAACCCGAAGGTGCCCATCAGGAAGATCATCACGAGCACCACGACGATGTCCGATCGGGAGCGCACGTAGCGGAATCCGGCACGAAGCTGCCCCTTCGCACGCTTCGCGCGCGGCGCGGCCCTGAGCTCGACGACCCGCATGAACAGGATCGCCGCGATCACGGCGCCGTAGGTCAGCCCGTTGATCGCGAACACCCAGCCCGCGCCCACGAATGCGATCAGGAGGCCGGCGACGGCCGGGCCGGCGAGGCGAGCGCCGTGGAACGACGCTGAGTTGAGCGCCACCGCGTTCGGCAGCTTCGAGTCGCTCACCAGCTCCGCCACGAAGGTCTGCCGCGCGGGGGCGTCGAGGGCCGCCGAGACCCCGAGCAGCGTCGCCAGCACGTAGACGTGCCACAGCTCCACGGTGCCGGTCAGCACCAGCAGCGCCAGCACCAGGCAGAGCACCGCGGACGAGAGCTGGGTGGCGAGCATCAGCTTGCGCCGGTTGAACGTGTCGGCGATGACGCCGGTCCACGGCAGCAGCAGCAGCTGCGGCACGAACTGGAGCGCCATCGTGATGCCGACGGCCACGGCGTCGTGGTCGGTGAGCTCGGTCAGCACGATCCAGTCCTGGGCCGTTCGCTGCATCCAGGTGCCGATGTTCGACACGAGCGCGCCGGCGAACCACAGCCGGTAGTTGAACGACCGCAGGGAGTGGAACATGGTGCTCACGGTCGCCGGCCCCGGGTGACGAGGCGGGCGGCGTCATCGCGCTCAGGAGGCCGTGCGGTCACCGCGGGGAGGGCGGGGTGAACGCGCGGAGTGGATTGGTGGAGGCGACAGTCCGGCACGGGCTTCCAGCGTAACAAGTTAGCCCCGCTAATCACCTGGAGAAGTCCGGCGTACACTGAGCGGGCGAAGGAGGCAGGATGGTTCGATTCACGGCAGAGCGGCGGGACTTCACGTTCGTCGACGCCGATGGTGTGGAGGTCTCCTACTACGCCTGGATCCATGGCCGGCCGAAGGCGGTCGTGCAGCTGCTGCACGGGCTGGGCGAATACGCCGGACGCTACGAGCAGCTCGCGCAGGAGCTGGTGAACGCCGGCTACAGCGTCTATGCCGATGACCATCGCGGCCACGGACAGACCGGCCTCGGCCAGTGGGAGAGCGACACCACGAAGCTCGGCAAGCTGGGACCCGGCGGGCAGCACGCCACGCTCCGCGCCATTCACCAGCTCACCGGCATCCTGCGCGCCGAGCACCCGGGCGTGCCGATCGTGCTGCTCGGGCACAGCTGGGGTTCCCTGCTCGCGCAGATCCTGGTGAACAAGCACGCGCATGACTACGACGGGCTGGTCCTCACGGGCACCGCGTACCGCCTGCCCGGCTACATGAACGGCGGAGCGCTCAACAAGCGGCACGCCCACCTCGGCACCACCGGCTTCGAATGGCTGAGCCGCGATCCGGAGGTCGCCCGCCGGTTCCAGGAGGACCCGCTCTGCTTCGACGCGAACGCCCGCAAGCTGTTCGGGTTCAAGGAGGCGCTCCGCCTCGTCGGAATGCCGAATCGGCTCACCAAGGACCTGCCCATTCTCATCGCGATCGGCAGTGACGATCCGCTGGGCGGCGAGGCCAGCATCCGGAAGCTTGCCGCGAGCTACCTGAAGCGCGCTCGCGCGAGCGACGTGACGGCGATCATCTACCCGGATGCGCGCCACGAGATCTTCAACGAGACCAACCGCGACGAGGTCTTCACCGACCTGATCGAGTGGCTGGACGCCCGCTTCGGCAAGAGCACTGCCGGGTGAGCGGACCCCTGGTCCGGGAGCGCCGACGGCGCCGCCGTGGGTTGGTAGCCTGGCCGGGGAGGGCGCATGCACGGTGAGTACAAGGTCCCCGGCGGAAAGCTCGTCGTGGTCGACCTCGAGGTTGCCGCCGGGCGCATCGCGGGGTTCCGCCTTGCGGGCGACTTCTTCCTCGAGCCCGACTCCGCGCTGGAGCTGATCGACGCCGCCGTGAACGGCCTGCCGGCCGACAGCGACGCGAAGACGCTCGCGACCGCGGTGTCGAGGGCGCTGCCGGAGGGTGCCGTGCTGCTGGGGTTCACACCGGAGGCGGTCGCCGTCGCGATCCGCCGGGCGCTCGCCAGCGCGACCAGCTTCCGCGACTACGAATGGCAGCTCGTCTGGGGTGAGGCGTATCCCCCGCGAATGCAGCTCGCCCTCGACCAGGTGCTCACCGAGGAGGTCGGCGCCGGGCGACGACCACCGACCCTGCGCATCTGGGAGTGGAACAGCCCCGCCGTCGTGATCGGCAGCTTCCAGTCGCTGCAGAACGAGGTGGACCTCGACAACGCCGCCAAGTACGGCTTCGAGGTGGTGCGCCGGGTGAGCGGAGGCGGCGCCATGTTCATGGACGCCGGCGCCGTCATCACCTACTCGCTCCACGCGCCGATCGAGCTGGTGCAGGGCATGAGCTTCGCCGACTCCTACGCGTTCCTCGACGAGTGGGTGATCGTCGCCCTCAACTCGCTCGGTGTGGAGGCGTTCTACCAGCCGCTCAACGACATCTCGAGTCCCAAGGGGAAGATCGGCGGCGCCGCGCAGAAGCGGCTCGGCAGCGGCGCGGTGCTGCACCACGTCACCATGAGCTACGACATGGATGGCGAGCGGATGACGGAAGTGCTCCGCATCGGCCGCGAGAAGCTCAGCGACAAGGGGACGACCAGCGCGGCGAAGCGCGTCGACCCGCTTCGCAGCCAGACGGGACTGCCGCGGCGGGAGATTCTCGAGCGGATGGTCGAAACCTTCACCGGGTTGTACGGTGCGGTGCCGGGCGAACTGACCGCGGACGAGCTGGCGCGGGCGCGACAGCTGGCGGACGAGAAGTTCGCGAGCGACGAGTGGCTGCGACGGGTTCCCTGACCGCCGATCGCGCGACCGCCTGGGCACGGGCTCAACGTCAACCTGAGGGACGCGCCCGGCGGCGTTCTGTGTCGCCGGGCCAGCGTAGGCTGAGCGGGTGGACTGGTTGATCTTCGCTGCGCTCGCGGTGGCCCTGATCGCGCTCGCCGCGGTGGCGCAGCGAAAGGGGTGGATCGACCTCTCGGACAAGAACAAGTCCTCCGGCGGCGGCGCGAGCCCCATGGTGATCGGCGACGAGGTGTTCAACCCATCGCGCTACGAGGCCGCCATCGAGCTCGACCGTCAGACCGTTCTGCCTGCACCGGCTCCGGTGCCGGGGGACGGCGACAAGGGCGTGTACCAGGGGAACGTGCGCATCGAGCTGCCCCGCGACAGCTGACCGCGCGCCCCGTTGTCCGAAGATCGGTAATACGTCGCACCAATCGGCGTTCGGTCGTACACTGACCGAATGACCCAGGCATCCGCTGGGGCGCGCTCGTTCCTCGGCGCGTCCGACGCCCGTACCCCCGCCGCCCGTCTCGGGGTCGCCGTGGTCCATGACCTGGTGAGCGCCATCGTCACCGGTGAGGTCGCCCCGGGGGACTCCCTGCCCCCGGAAGGCACACTCAGCGCGCACTTCGGGGTGAGCCGCACGGTCGTGCGGGAGTCCGTCAAGCGCATCGAGGAGAAGGGACTCGTCACCGTCATCCAGGGGCGCGGCACGCAGGTGCAGCCGGCGGAGTCGTGGAACATGCTGGACCCCGTGGTCCTGACCGCGCTGGTGGAGAACGACGACTCCCTCGGCGTGCTCGACGAGCTCGCCGTGGTGCGCAGCGCCCTCGAGGGCTCGATGTCGGCCGATGCAGCCGAGCGCCGCAGCGAGGACGAGCTGCGGCGGCTGAGCGCCGCGCTCGACCACATGGCCGAGACGATCGCGGACGGGGAGGCGTACGGTCAGGCCGACGTCGACTTCCACTTCCTCGTGATGGCGATGTCCGGCAACCGCCTCGCCGAGAACATCACGAAGGTGCTCTTCCAGCGCGCCCGCGAGAGCAACCGGTTCGTGGGCGCTGCGGATGAGGCGGCGTTCCACGCCACGCTCGACGAGCACCAGCGGGTGCTCGATGCGATCGCCGCGGGGGATGCGCCCGCCGCGGAGGCCGCCATGCGGCAGCACATCATGGATGCCTGGCAGCGCAGGCGGCTGCCCAACGCCAAGCGCGGCTGATCCGGTCTCCCGCGAGAACGGCCGGAATCGGCGTGCGCGGGCGGCCGCGGCGGCCCATTCCGCCGAACCGGGCCGGATTCGGGTCAGTCGAGGTGCCACGCCTCTTCGAGTGGCTCCCAGTTCGGCGCGTCCGACCCTTCGGTGAACGGCAGCTGGCACGGGCCCGTCTCCGCCCACCAGCGCTGCGTCGCCTCGTCGGCGGCCATCCGCGCCTGGTCGGCCTCGTAGTCCTCGCCGACGTACTCGTAATACCCGAACAGCACGTCGCCCGTCACGAAGATCGTGAAGTTCCGGATGCCGCACGCCGTGATCGTCGCCTCCACCTCCGGCCACACGTTCCGGTGCAGCTCGAGGTAGCGCTCCCGCAGCTCGGGACGCAGTCGCGCCGCCATCCCGAAGCGCCGCACGGCCGCACTCACTGGGGGCGCAGCCGAAGGGTGGTCAGTCCGCCGTCGACGTCGAGGGCCGTGCCCGTGGTCGAGCCGGAGAGGGGGGACGCGAGGTACAGGATGGCGCCGGCCACCTCCTCGGCCGTCACGAGGCGTCCGATCGCCTGGCGGGCGTCGAGCGCCGCGCGCTCCGCGACCGGGTCGGCGGCCTTCTGCAGCATCCGTTCCACCCACGGCGTCGCGGCGGTGCCCGGCCGCACGCAGTTCACCCGGATGCCCTCTCGCACGTGGTCGACTGCCATCGCGAAGGTCAGCGCCTGCACGGCGCCCTTCGTCGCGCTGTACAGCGCTCGGTCCGGGATGCCGTTGCTGGCCGCGACGGATGACACGTTGACGATCGACGCGGCCCGAGAGCGCCGCAGATGCGGCAGGGCGGCGGCCGCCACCCGGGCGGTGCCGGTCACATTGATGTCGAACAGGCGCGCCCACTCGTCGTCGTCGTTCGCCTCGACCGTGCCGATGGCGCCGATCCCGGCGCTGTTGACCACGATGTCGACGCCGCCGAGGTCCGCCGCCACGGTCTCCACCGCGGCGACGACGCCGGCTCGGTCTCGCACGTCGACCGGATGACCGGCGATTGCCTCCGGAACGCCGTCGACGTTGAGGTCGAAGACGGCGACGCGGGCGCCGCGTTCGGTCAGCGCTCGCGCGGTCGCCTCACCGATGCCCGAGCCGCCGCCGGTGACGATGGCGACGAGCCCCTCGAAGTCCCTGCCGATGCCCGACGCCGCGCTCACGCCTGCACCATCCGCTGCCGTGCCGCGCCCAGTCCGTCGATCTCGAGCTCGACCACGTCGCCGTCCCGCAGGTACGGGGTGCCGGCGATGCCCAGCGCGACACCTGCGGGCGTGCCCGTGTTCACCAGATCCCCCGGGTGCAGGACCATGAACTGGCTGAGGTACCACACGATGTGCGCGACGGGGAAGATCATGTTCGCCGTGCTGCCGTCCTGCCGCTGCACCCCGTTGACCGACAGCCGCAGACCGAGCGCCTGCGGGTCGGCGATCTCATCTGCCGTCACCAGCACGGGACCGAGCGGGTTGAACGTCTCGCAGCTCTTGCCCTTGTCCCACTGCCCGCCCCGCTCGAGCTGGAATTCCCGCTCGGAGACGTCATTCGAGACCGCGTACCCCGCGACGCACCCGAGCGCATCGTCGGGGGACGAGAGGTATCGCGCGGTCGAGCCGATCACGACGGCGAGCTCGACCTCCCAATCTGTCTTCGTCGAGGCGCGCGGGATGAGCACGTCGTCGAAGGCGCCCACCACCGTGGACGGGTCCTTCATGAACACGACCGGCTCCTCGGGAACCGCCGCACCGGACTCCGCGGCGTGGTCGCGGTAGTTCAGGCCGATGCAGACCACCTTCCCCGGCCGGGCGATCGGGGCGCCGACGCGCAGTTCCGAAGCGTCGGCCAGCTCCGGCAGCTCGCCCGCCTCGAGGGCCGCCCGCGCGCGGTCGACGCCGCCGGAGCCGAGGAACGCGCCGTCGACGTCCGATGTGAGGGACGACAGGTCGTAGCTGACCCCGTCGCGTTGCAGGACCGGGATCTCCGAGCCGGCGGGCCCGAGGCGTGCGATGTTCATTCGTCTCCTAGTGTGTCGAGTGCGTAGAAGCGTTCGGCGGTGCCCCCGAGGATGGCGTCCCGCTCATGAGCGCTGAGAGGTGCGAGCAATTCGGTCATCGCGGCCCACGACCGGTCGTAGCCGCCGGCGAGGTCGCTGACCGGCCAGTCGCCGCCGTACATCAGGCGCTCGGCGCCGAACAGCTCGAGGGCGTCGTCGACGAAGGGGCGCAGCTGTTCGGTGGTCCAGGCGCCGAGATCCCCGGTGCTGGAGTACAGCCCGGACAGCTTCGCGTGGGTGCGCGGGTCGGCCGCGGCTTCGGCCAGCAGCCGGCGCCACTGGGACCGCTCCTCTGCGGCGCCGCCGATCGGGGGCTTGCCGAGATGGTCGATGACGACGTTCAGGTCCGGATGCCGCCTGCGCAGGACGGGGAGTTCCGCGAGCGCCGCGGGACCGGCGGTCACGAAGTCGAGCGGGATTTCCCAGCGGGCGAGTTCGGCGAGGCTCCGATCGCCTTCCGGCCGGAGCAGCCATTCCGGCTCACGCTCGTGGATGAGGTTGCGGATGCCGACAACGTGCAGCGACCCGGTCAGCGACGCGAGACGCTCGGGGAGCTGGTCCGGCCGGTCCAGGGGAGCCCAGGCGACGACGCCGACGACCTCCCGATGCCGCCGCGCCGTCTCGAGCATCAGGTCCGTGTCCTCGGTGTTGTCGGAGGCCTGCACCAGCACGACGCCGCCGATGCCGAGCCGGGAGAGCGTCGGCGTGAGCTCGTCCAGACCGATCGCGCGGTTCAGGCCTCCCGTGCCGTTCCCGAGCCACGGGTAGTCGGCGCGGGCCGGGTCCCACACGTGCACATGGGCGTCGAGGATCACGCGCCCTCCAGGCTCGCCCACAGTTCCTCGGGGATCGGCGCGCTGTACCGGGCGACGCTCGACGCCACCTGCTCGCGTGTGCGGGTGCCGACCACGACCGAGGTGACCGCGGGGTGCCGCAAGGGGAACTGCACAGCGGCGTCCGGAAGGGTCGCGCCGTACTCGGCGCATACGGCGGCCATGGCGCGAGCGCGCTGGATCACCTCGGGAGGCGCGGTGTCGTAGTCGTACCGGGCGTCCGAGGTCACCTCCGCGCGGCTCAGGAGTCCGGAGTTGTAGACGGCCGCCGCGACCACCGCCACACCCCGCGCCTCGGCCATCGGCAGGAGGTCGTCCGCCGCGCTGCGGTCGAGCAGCGTGTAGCGCCCCGCGACCATCACGATGTCGACGTCACACCGGCGCACGAACTCCGTGAGCATCGCGGACTGGTTCATGCCCGCCCCGATCGCCCGCACGACGCCCTCGTCGCGCAGTTCGACGAGCGCGGCGATGCCGGTCGTCGACGCCGCCTCCCAGTGGTCGTCGGGGTCGTGCAGGTAGGCGATGTCGACCCGGTCGAGCCCCAGCCGGTCCAGACTCTGCTCGAGCGAGCGCCGGATGCCGTCCCGACTGAAGTCCCACTCGCGACGATGGGTCGCCGGTGTGACGAAATCGTGGTCATCCAGCTCCCCGGCGGCAGCCCGATCCGGCGTCGGGACGAGCGCCCGCCCCATCTTCGTGGAGAGCACGAAATCGTCCCGCGGCCGGCCGGCCAGGGCTGCGCCCAGCCGCCGCTCCGACAGACCGATGCCATAGTGCGGCGCCGTGTCGAAGTACCGCACGCCGGCATCCCAGGCCGCGTCGACGGCCGCGGTGGACGCCTCGTCGGTGGTCTCCCGGTTGAGATTGCCCAGCTGGGCCGCGCCGAAGCCGACCTCGGTGAGCGGAAGACCTCGCGGAGTGGATCGCGTGCGGATGCGTCGTCCTTCCTCGTCGAGCGCTCGTGCAGGATTCATCGTACGGACCGGTGAGCTCGTCAACGCTGCGGGGTCACTTCGGGAACTCGTGAGCCTCGGAGACGAGGCTCAGCCCCGCCCGCTGCGGCCGCACGTGCGGACCCGCCGGGACCGCCCACGACCCGTCGTTGTTGCCCGCGGTGATCACGTCCTCGTCGACCTCGATGCCGGCGCCGGGGCCGTCGCCGAGCACGATGCCGCCGTCCGCGCAGTGCTGGTCGAGCGTGACGCCGAACGGAGTCCCGAGGTCCTGCACCTCGGCGGTCAGGTGGTTCGGCACGGACGACGCCGCGTGTGCTACCGCTGCGTTGGCGCTGAGCCCGACCGGGCTGATCGGCAGATTCCGCGAGTGCGCCGCAGCAGCCACCCGGAGGAAGTGGGTGACGCCCCAGACCGCGCCCGCCTGCACGATGTCGACGGCACCGTGCTCGAAGAGCGGCGCGTACTGCTCCAGACCGGTGAGGTTCTCTCCGGTCGCGACTGCCGCCTTCACGGATCGGCTGAGCCGGGCGTGGCCGGCGGCGTCCCAGCGGCGCAGCGGCTCTTCGACCCAGGTCAGATCCACCCGCTGCTCCATCGCGGTGACGTAGCGGATGGCCTGCTTCAGGTTCCACGACTCGTTGGCGTCGATCATGAGTGCGGGCTTGGCGGTGTTCCGGCGCAGCGCGTCGGCGAGGATGTCGAGCCGGGCTGCGTCGGCGTCCACGTCGCGGCCGCCCTTCAGCTTGCCGCTGGTGAACCCGTGCTCGGCCATCGAGGTGTAGAAGCCCGAGAGCTCGGTGTCGTCGAGGGCGATGTCGAGCCCCGAAGCGTAGCCGGGCACGAAGCGGTCCCGTGCCCCGAGCAGGCGCCAGAGCGGTTCGCCGGCGAGCTTCGCCTTGAGGTCCCAGATCGCGGAGTCGAGGGTGCCCAGGCCCCCGAAGGTCGCGCCGCCGTGGCCGGTCTTGAACACGGCCGCGAGCATCCGGTCATAGAGCGCGGGAGCGGCGCGGGGGTCTTCGCCCTCGATCGCCGGGAACAGCCGGTCGACGTCGGCGTGGGAGCCCATGCCGATTCCTGTCACGCCTTCGTCGGTCTCCAGCAGCACGAGTGGGACATCCGTCAGCCCGGAGGCGATGACGCCGTTGACGTCTCCGACCGGCCGTCTCCAGTCATGGAACGTTCGGAGGCAGCGGTAGCCGGTGATCTTCATATCGTCCTTGATTCCTCTGCCGGTGGAGAGCACGGACCGGCGGGGTCCGCGTGAAAGAGCATACATCACACGTCTTAGCGCGCTATGATCGATTCGGCGCGACCGGTTCGCCGTGCGCGCCGGCAGCGTCGACTCGACCAAAGGGGTTCCGTATGCCGACCGACCGCCTCGAGGTCTATCTCGGCCCGCACGGCTCGCACCACGGGATCGGGTCCGCGGGCTACCCGGTGCGGGAGCTCGCCCAGGCCATGCGGCTGGTCCGCCGGCGCCGCGAGCCCGGCCAGCAGGCCGTGATCTGGGTGATGCCCGGCGATCACCGGATCCGGGAGACGCTGGAGCTCGGCCCCGACGACTCGCACACCACCATCGCCGCCACTGGCGACGGCGTCGTGTTCGACGGTTCCGCCGAGCTCTCGGGATGGGCCGAGACGGAAGTCCGCGGTCGACGGGTGTGGGCGGCGCCCGCGCCGGACCGGCGGTTCGTGAGCCTCTACGTGAACGGGAAGCGCCGATCGCGCCCCCGATTCCCGCGTGGTCGCGAGCTGCGGATCGAGGAGCAGGTCGGCCTCGACGTCCGCGGCGACTTCGACGGCACCCTCTTCGACGCTGCGGACCGGTTCCGGTACGCCGAGGGGGACCTGCCGCCGCTCGCGGATCCGACCGAGGTGGAGGTCGTCGTTCCGCATTTCTGGGTGCAGGAGCGGATGCCGATCGCCTCGATCGACGACACGCGCCGCGAGGTGGTGAGCAGCCGGCACAGCATCTTCGCCCTGCGCGACGACGCGACGAGGCAGTTCGCCCGGTACTGGCTCGACAACGTCGGAGAGGCATTCGGTGAGGAGCCCGGCGAGTGGTACCTCGACCGCACGGGCGCCGTCTCCGGACGCCCCGAGCCCACGCTGCTCTACGCGCCCCTCCCGACCGAGACGCTCGAGGCCACCACGATTCGCGTGCCGGCGATCGAACAGTTCCTCCGGGTGGTCGGGGATCCGTCCGCCGGCCGGCCGGTGCGCGACGTCCGCATCGAGGGAATCGTCTTCCGGTGCGCCGGCTTCGCCGAGATGCCGGCTGCGCGGGCGCCGTTCGGGGTCCGGGAGGACGATCTGCTTGCCACCGACGTCGACTTCGCGGCCGCCGTGCAGGGCGCCACCGAGGCATCCGGCGCAATCCTTCTCGAAGGGGCGAGGGACTGTGTGCTCGTGGGCGGCGGCATCGAGCGTGTCGACGGCTACGCCATCCAGCTCGCCGCCGGAAGCCGGGGCAACCTGGTCAGCGGCATGCTCCTGCGCGACCTCGGCGCCGGCGCGGTGCGGGCGGGCGGGTCGGCCGACCCCGGGTCGCCGTCCTTCTGCCGTGCCAACGAGGTGAGTGACAACGTGATGGTCACGGGCGGCAGGGTCTACCCGAACGCCGTCGCGGTGCTGTTCCAGCACGGCGCCGACAACGTGATCGCGCACAACGACATCTCCGACTTCTTCTACTCGGGTATCTCGGTCGGCTGGGTGTGGGACTACGTGCCGAGCCCGTCGAGCGGCAATCTCATCGTCGGCAATCACCTGCACCGGCTGGGGCAGGGCAGGCTGAACGACACCGGCGCGATCTACCTCCTCGGCATCGCGCCCGGCACCATCGTGCGCGGGAACCACATCCACGACGTGCGGTGCCGCAACTACGGCGGCTGGGGGATCTACCTCGACCAGGGATCGTCGCACGTGATCGTGGAGGACAACGTCGTCTACGACTGCAGCCATCAGGCGTTCCACGTCAACTACGGCCGCGAGAACGTCGTGCGGAACAACATCTTCGCCTTCGGCGGTGAGAGCCAGGTGGCCGTGACGAAGCCGGAGGCGCACCGGGCGTTCTCGTTTCAGCGGAACATCGTCGTCGGGAACGGCACTCCGGCGTTCGCCGGAAGACAGGATCACCGCGACATCCGCAACCTGGTCGTGGACAGTGAGCTGAACCTGTTCTGGGACCCTCGGCCGGTCCCGGGGGCGCTGTTCGCGGCCAACGGTGGCTACGCCGAGGGGATGCGGTGGGAGCTGCGCGAGGCGATGGATGAGGTGTGGCGCGACGCCGGACGGGACCTGCGCTCCCTGGTGGCGGATCCGGGCTTCACCGACCTCGATGGCCGCGACTTCCGCGTGCTGCCGGGCGGTCCGGCCGACCAGTTGGGCATCGACGTGCCGGACGTCTCCGGCGCGGGCCAGAGGCCATCCGATCAGCGGACGCATCCGCTTCGGCGCCCGACGCTGCCGGACATCGCAATCGCCTGATAAACATTTGACATCATACGTATGAAGAACTAGGTTGCGAGTATCGGTGAGGCGGTTTTCGCCCCGCCGCCGCGCACCAAGCCGGGGCGCTTCGACCGAAACGCTCAACGAAGAACGAGAGGCACTCGCAATGAAGCGATTGATTGGGTCCGCAGCGGTCGTCACAGCCGCCGCACTCGCGCTCACCGGATGCGGTGGCGCGAGCACGACACCCTCCGGCGGCGCGACCGGAGGAGGAGGTGGCGGCGGTTCCGAGTCCGGCACCCTCACGGTCTGGAACTGGGGCTCCGCGGATGCTCCCGCGCAGGCCTACCAGGACCAGGTGCTCGCCGCCTTCAACGAACTGCACCCGGACGTCGAGGTCGAGATCGTCTCGCAGCCGTTCGACCAGTACTACACGCTGCTCGGCAGCGCGATGGAGTCCGGCTCCGGCCCCGACGTCGCGCTGTTCAACGGCGGCACGCAGCTGAAGAGCCGCGTCGACTCGCTGGTGCCGGTCACCGAGGAGCTCGCCGACCTGCAGGACCAGCTGGCCGGCTGGCCGGCGTTCGAGGCGGACGGCGAGACCTACTCCGCGCCGACATTCCTCCAGGGCTTCCCCATCTACTACAACGCCGCGATCTTCGAAGAGGCGGGGCTCGATCCCGAGGCGCCGCCGACCACGTGGGACGAGCTCGACGCAGCCTGCGAGGCGATCAAGTCAGAGACCGACGTCTCCTGCTTCGCACTCGGCAACAAGGAAGGGCTCGGCATCGAGTTCTTCATCTCCGGCTTCGGCTCGGGCATCTTCACGCCCGAGGAGTACGACGCCTGGATCGACGGTGAGCGCGACTGGGAAAGTGAGCACACCAAGCAGGCGCTCGAGCTGTGGGCGCAGACGAGCGAAGACGGCTGGTACAACGAGGGCGCGAACTCGACCGCCATGTTCAACGACTCGTTCGACCTGTTCTCGGGCGGCAAAGCCGCGATGGTCATCGGCCTCACCTCCGGCACCGCGCACTGGAAGCAGTTCGACGAGTTCCTGGGCGACGACCTGAGGTTCATGATGCCGGTCACCGTCAACGAGGGCACCGAGCTGGCGCTCCCCATCGAGGGCGGCATCGGCTACGCCGTGATCAACGAGGAGAAGAAGGAGCTCGGCGTCGACTGGATCCGAAGCACCGTCGACACCCAGGCGCTCGCCGACTACTCGGTCGCCGGTGGCCAGATCGTCTCCGACACCAGCATCGAGATCGACACCGACATCCAGTCCGCGCAGCAGATGGTGGAGGTGCTGCCGACCGCCAAGCCGCTGCTGCACACCGCGCTCAGCGGTGAGACGCTCGACCTGCTGCACCGACTCGGTCAGCAGCTGCTGATCGGTGAGGTCACGGTCGACGATGCGGCCTCGCAGCTGGCGGCATCGGAACAGGGCTGATCCTGTGACCACCGTCACCCGGCCCCGGGGGGACGCCCGAGAGGGCGTCCCCCCGCGGGCCGGCTCAGCGGGGGCACCGGCCCGCCGCAAGAAGAAGAACCGCCTCCTCACCGTCGAGGGATCCGCGCCGTACCTGCTGGTGCTGCCGGCGCTGCTGCTCCTCGCGTTCTTTCGGATCTACCCGCTCGGCCTCGGCATCAACTTCTCCTTCACCGGGGACCAGGAACTGAACGGCATGTTCATCGGCCTGGACAACTACTTCACCCTCTTCGGTGACGAGCGGTTCCAGGCGTCGATGCGGAACGTGCTCGTCGTCATGCTCTTCGTGCCGATCGAGGTGCTGGTCGCCGGCATCCTCGCCACCTTCCTCTTCCTCAAGGTGCCCGGCCACCGCTTCTACCGCAGCGTGTACTTCCTGCCCGTGGTGCTGTCGCCGATCATCATCGGCGCGATCTTCAACATCGTCCTCGCCGCCAACGGGCCGCTCAACGAGTTCGCAAGGTCGCTCGGCCTCCCGGTCGTCGACTGGCTCGGACAGACCGCGACCGCACTGCCGAGCGTGCTGACCACCCACATCTGGGCCACCTTCGGCATGGCGATGGTCATCTTCCTCGCGGGGTTCTCGACCCTCGATCAGGAGCTGCTCGACGCCGCCAAGATCGACGGCGCAAACCTGGGGCAGACCATCTGGCACATCATCATCCCCGAGATGTCCCGCACCATCCAGTTCGTCTTCGTCACCACCACGATCGGCATGCTCACCGGTCTCTTCGGCCTGCTCTACACGATGACCGCGGGGGGTCCGGGCGCCGCCTCCTACCTGCCCGAGTACCTCATCTGGAAGCTGAACGGCGAGGCCCGCCCGGCCCTCGCCTCGGCGGCATCGGTGATGCTGCTGCTCATCGTCCTGGTGATCGGGCTCATCCAGATCCGCGTGCTGCGGCGCGCAACGAGGGACGTCTGATGCGCACCGAACGGATCTCGAAGTGGGCGATCGCGGTGCCGATGGCACTGCTGGCCATCGCGACCATCTACCCGATGCTCTACTCGCTGAACATCGCGCTGAAATCCCGCCGCGAGTACGTGCTGGACCGCATGGGGCTCACCCAGTCCTTCCAGGTGCAGAACTTCATCGACGCCTGGACACAGGCGAACATGGGGCGCTACTTCCTCAACTCCGCGCTCGTCACGGCGGTGTCCGTGGTGCTGATCCTGGTCCTCGCCTCGATGGCCGGATACGCCCTCAGCCACCTCACGTTCCGGGGCAGCAAGGCGACGTTCCTCATCATCCTTGCCGCGATGATGATCCCGTTCCAGGTGATCATGGTGCCGTTCGTGAAGACGCTGAACGACCTCGGAATGCTGAACACCTACCAGGGGCTGATCGTCGCCTACGTCTCGCAGTTCCTGCCGTTCACGGTCTACTTCATGACGAGCTACTTCGCCCGCATCCCGAAGGAGATCACCGAGGCCGCACGCGTCGACGGGAACAACATCTGGGGCGTCTTCGGACGGATCATGCTGCCGCTCGGCCGGCCGGCGCTGCTCTCCATGGGCATCCTGAACGCGCTGTTCTGCTGGAACGACATCCTGATCGCCCTGCTGGTGATGCAGTCGCCGAGCCAGCGGACCGTCATGGTCGGCGTCAGCGCGTTGCGCGGTCAGTACCCCGACAACGTGCCGGTGTACCTCGCGGGCGTGCTGCTGGTGGTGATCCCGCTGGTGATCGTCTACCTGATCTTCCAGCGCCAGATCACGGCGGGCGTCACCGCGGGCGCAACGAAGGGCTAGTACGAACCGGGCGTCGGTCGACGAGCGCCCGCCGGTTCAGCGCTGCGTGAGCTCCTGGTACTCCGGATGCTCGACGAGCCAGTCCGCCATGAACGGGCATGCCGGGTCGACGCGATAGCTCGTCTCCGCCCGCACCTGGTCGAGGGTGTCCTGCACGAGCTTGCCGCCGAGGCCCGCGTTGCGGCGTCCCGGGTCGATCTCGCTGTGGGTGAAGCGGATGGTGTTGCCGGTCACGTAATAGTCCAGGAGACCGAGCATCTCCTCGCCGTCGAGCAGCACATAGCGCTCGGCGTCCGGTTGGTGTTCGACGCGCATGGCGCCAACCTACGGCGCGAGCCTGGAGAAGTCAGGAAGATTCCCGCACGATCAGGCGAGTCTCCAGCAAGGTGAAGTGCTCCACCTCTTCGCCCTCGATGAGCCGCACCAGCACCTCGGCCATCTTCGCCCCCTGAGCCGTCGGCGGCTGCTCGACGGTCGTCAGCGGCGGCGTGGATGATCGCGCGAAGTCGTTGTTGTCGAAGCCGACCACGGCCACGTCGGCGGGCACGCGCAGTCCGCGCTCCTTCAGAACGGCCAGCGCACCTGACGCCATCTGGTCGCTCGCCGCGAAGACCGCGTCGAGGCCGGGATCCCGCTCCAGCAGGCGCCGCATCGCATCCGCGCCGCCGTGCGGGGTGAAGTCGCCGCCCTCGACGAGGTCCGATGCAAGCCCGGCGGCGTTCAACGCTCGCCGCCACCCGTCCAGCCGGTCGACGGACGCGCCCATGTTCGGCCGGCCGGCGATGTGGGCGATCCGCGTCCGGCCGCGCCCGATCAGGTGCCGCGTCGCCTGCTCCGCGGCCGCACGGTTGTCGGCGTCGACGACGTAGGCGTCCTCGCCCTCCTGGCTCATCGGGCGGCCGCCGAACACCACGGGCAGTCGCCCTGCCAGTTCCGAGTACGAGCGGTCGTCGGTGTGGTGAGAGAGGATGAGCGCCCCGTCGACGTTCCCGCCCTGAAGGTAGCGCCTGGTCTTCTCGGGGTCCGTCTCAGAGGAGATGAGCAGCGTCAGCGTGTACTCCGTCTTCGCCAGGTGGAACGCCGCGCCCTGCACGACGGATGCGAAGAACGGGTCGGCGAAGAACCGTGCGGTGGTCTCCGGGATGACGAGGGCGATGGAGAAGGTGCGTCGGCTGGCGAGCGAGCGGGCGACCCGGTTCGGCACATAGCCGAGCTTGGAGATGGCCGCGTTGACGGCCGCCACCGCCTCGGGGGTCACCTTGGGCGACTCGTTGACGACGCGGGACACCGTCGACCGCGAGACGCCGGCCACCGCGGCCACCATCTCCAGGGTCGGCGGGCTCGTCGTCTCGGTCACTGTGGCCTCCTGTTGCGGGTCGCGTGCCCGGGCGGTGCGTTCAGGAGACGGCCAGCACGGCACCGGCGATGATGCCGGCGTAGGTCAGGCCGGAGTCCTTGATGATCCGCTCTTGGGTGTCGTAGTCCACTCGAACGATACCGAACCGCTTGTTGTAGCCCCACGCCCACTCGAAGTTGTCGAGCAGGGACCAGACGAAATAGCCGCGCACGTCGGCTCCCTCTTCGATCGCTGCGGCGACCGCATCGATGTGCGCGCGCAGGAACCTCGTCCGCTCCGCGTCGTGCACCGCGCCGTCCTCGACCACGTCCTCGTACGCGGCACCGTTCTCGGTGACGTAGAGCGGCGGGAGGTTCGGGTATTCCTCGCCGAGCCGCACCAGGAGCCTGCGCAGACCGTCCGGGTTGACCTCCCAGTCCATGGCGGTGCGGGGGAGGTGCCGGGTCGGGAAGGTGAGGTGCTCGGATCCGATGAGCGGCGAGGACGTGGGCCGCCCCGTCGGCCGCACACCGGCGGGTCCGCCCGACGGCTGCGGCGAGCCGCTGACGTTGTCGTCGTGGTAGTGGTTCACGCCGAGGAAGTCGAGCGGAGCGGCGATGCGGGCGAGGTCACCGGGCTGCACGAACTCCTCGAACCGGTGCCGCGCCACGTCCTGCAGGAAGTCGGCCGGATACCGGGCGAGGAGCAGCGGCTCGAGGAACGCGCGGTTCCAGATGGCGTCGAGCCGGCGCGCCGCGTCGATGTCTGCCTCGCTCCCCGGATCATTCGGGATCGCGTTCGTCAAGTTCAGCGTGATGCCGACCTGCTTCGCCCCGAGTTCGCGGAGCGTGCGGGTCGCGAGGCCGTGCGCGAGATGCTGGTGGTGCAGCGCCGACAGTGCCGCGCGGGGCTCACGGCGGCCCGGTGCATGCTCGCCGCCGCCGTAGCCGATGAGTGATGAGCAGAGCGGCTCGTTGAACGTCGTCCAGTGGTCCACCCGGTCGCCGAGGCGCTCGTAGACGACGGCGGCGTACTCCTCGAAGCGGAACGACGTCTCCCGGTCGGTCCACCCGCCACGCTCCTCGAGCGCTTGCGGGAGGTCCCAGTGGTACAGCGTCAGCCAGGGCAGGATGCCGGCCTCGAGCAGCTCATCGACGAGGCGGGAGTAGAAGTCGAGCCCCCGCTGGTTGGTGAACCGGTCGCCGGGCCGCACCCGTGCCCAGCTGGTGGAGAACCGGTAGGACTGCAGGTTCAGCCGCTTCATCAGCGCGACGTCCTCCGGCATCCGGGAGTAGTGGTCGACTGCCACCTCCGGGGTGTCGCCGTGCGAGATCGCTCCCGGCATGCGCGCGAACGCGTCCCAGATCGAATCCTCCTTGCCGTCCTGGTGCGCGGCGCCTTCGATCTGCGCGGCGGCGGTCGCCGAACCCCAGAGGAACCCCGGCGGGAACCCGTTCCCCATCAGCCCTTCACCGCACCCTGCATGATGCCCGCGATGAGCTGCTTGCCCGCCGCGAGGAAGAGCACGAGCAGCGGGATGGTGGCGAGCACCGCGCCGGCGAGCACGATCGAGTAGTTGACGTAGTACCCGGACTGCAGCTGGCTGAGCGCTGTCTGCAGGGTCGGGTTCTGGGGATTGAGCACGATGAGCGGCCACAGGTAGTCCGTCCACGCCGCCATGAAGGTGAACAGGCCGAGGATCGCCATGGCCGGCCGTGCCGCCGGGACCGCCACGTTGAGGAACGTGCGGAACTGGTTCGCGCCGTCGACTCTTGCCGCTTCGATCAGCTCGTCCGGGATGACCTCGACCAGGTATTGGCGCATGAAGAACACGCCGAACGCCGTCACCAGCGACGGCACGATCACCGCTCCGAGCTCACCGGTCCAGCCCAGCTCCCGCATCAGGATGAACAGCGGGATGATGCCGAGCTGTGTCGGGATCGCCATCGTCGCGATGACGAAGATCATCAGCCCGTCGCGTCCCTTGAAGCGGAGCTTCGCGAACGCGTATCCGGCGAGGGTGGAGAAGGTCACCACCGAGACGGTGATGATGCTCGAGACGACGAGGCTGTTGCCGAGGGCGAGCCAGAACGGGATCGCATCCATCGCCTGGGCGGCGTTCGCCCAGAAGTTGCCGCCGGGAAGAAGCGGCAGCGTCTCCGCTCGCGTGGCGTTCGTGCCGCTCGCGACCACGAACGACCACCAGATCGGGTACGCGAAGCCGAGGAGCGTCGCGACGAGCAGGCCATAGGCCAGGAACCCCGGGCGGGAGCCGACGCCGGTGTTGGGGCGGCGACGCCCGCGGGCGGGGCGCAGCGGGAACGCGCCCGCATCGGTGGTGGACAGGCTCATGACGAGACTCCGTTCCGTTCGGCGAGCTTCCGGGCGGTCCGCTTCTTCAGGGCGCGGCCTTCCGCCGAGGCGATCTGCCTGGAGAGAAAGAAATTGAGAAGTCCGATGCTGACGATCAGCAGGAACAGCAGCCAGGCGATCGCGGCCGCCTCACCGAAGTTCTGCCGGAAGAACGCCATCTCCCAGAGGTAGAGCACCGTCGTCTGGAACTCGCGCTCTGATCCGCCGACGCCACCGGCGGTTGACACGTCGAACAGCCGCGGCTCGGCGAAGATCTGCAGGCCGCCGATGGTGGCGGTGATGATCACGAAGACGAGGGTGGGCTTGATGCTGGGGATCGTGATCGAGAAGAACCGGCGAACGCCGTTCGCGCCGTCGATCGCCGCCGACTCGTGCAGGTCGCGCGGGACGGCCTGCATCGCGGCCAGCAGGATGAGCGCGTTGTACCCGGTCCAGCGCCAGTTGACCATGGTGGCGATCGCCACGTGGCTCGCCAGGGTCTCGTGCTTCCACTCGATCGGTGAGATGCCGAAGACGCCGAGCAGGTTGTTCGCGAGCCCAGACTGCTCCTGGAAGATGTTGGAGAAGATCAGCGCGACCGCAACGGGCGTCACGACGTAGGGCAGCAGCACGCTCATCCGCCAGAACGTGCGTCCCTTGAGGTTGTGGTCGAGGATCGCCGCGAGGATCAGGGCCATCGCGAGCTGCGGCACGGTCGACAGCACGAAGATGCTGAGGGTGTTGAAGATCGAGTTCCAGAAGAAGCGGTCCTGCAGCACGGCGGTGAAATTGCCGAGGCCCACGAACTCGCCCTGCCCCTTCAGCAGGTGCCACTCGTGCAGCGACACGACGAGCGTGTAGACGAGGGGAAACAGCCCGAGCAGCGCGAACAGCAGGAAGAACGGGGAGATGTAGGCGTACGGCGACGCCTTCACATCGAACCAGCTGAGGCGCTGGCGGAAGGTCAGCTTGGGGCGGTCGGTGCGGCGGGGCGCCGGCTGCGGTGCGGGCGCCGCGAGGTCGGGCGCTTTGAGGATGGAGGTCATGAGCTGGGTCCTGTGCTGTTCGAGAGCGGCTGAGAGGAGGCCAGAGGCAGGGCCCCGGAACGATCGCCCGGGGCCCCGTCCGTGGTGGTGCGGCTATTGCTCGACGAGCTCGCCCAGCAGGGTGACTGCTTCCTGCCACGCTTCGGCCTCGTCGGCCTCACCGCG
Source organism: Lysobacter korlensis (assembly GCF_042434515.1). Taxonomy (NCBI): domain Bacteria; kingdom Pseudomonadati; phylum Pseudomonadota; class Gammaproteobacteria; order Lysobacterales; family Lysobacteraceae; genus Lysobacter; species Lysobacter korlensis. The sequence goes on along the minus strand of NZ_JBHLTG010000005.1, from coordinate 162,173 downwards.
TTCGAGCTTCTGCAGTGCAGGTCCGAAGACGTTCTCCTGGATGACGGAGTCGTCCGGTCCCTTGAACTGCGCGACGACGCCTTCCGAGCGACCGGCGAGGATGGTGCCGACCGGAGCGTCGTTGAACACCGGGTTGGCACTCGGGTTCGCCGCCAGCTGCTCCTGAGCCTCGAGCGTGCTCGGGAAGGTGCCCGCCGCCTCGAAGGCGACGATCTGCTGCTCGGCCTCGGTCAGCCATGATGCGAGCGCCGCTGCCTCCTCGGGGTGCTCAGAGGTCGTCGGGACGGCGAGGAACGCGCCGCCCCAGTTCACGGCACCGCCGGGGAAGACGTCGGCGAAGTCCCAGCCGGTCTCCGGTCCGCCGCCGCCCGACTCCAGCCCGCCGGCGACGACCCCCAGCATCCAGCCCGGGCACACGAAGGTCGCGAACGTCTGGTCGGTGAAGGACTTGCCGCCGTTCCAGTCCCAGGCCGCCTGAGCGGCGGAGAGTCCATCGGCGGACGCGTCGGCGATCCAGCCGAAACGCTCCTGCAGCTCGGCGTTGCCCTCCACGTTCAGCTCGCCGTCGGCGGTGTAGTAGCCCTCCTCGAGCTGGTTGACCATCGAGTTCCAGACGAAGCCGTTGTGGTCATACCAGGCGTTGCCGGTCGCCTCCTTGTATTCGCGACCGAGCTCGAAGTAGCGGTCCCAGGTCGCGTCGTCGCCGCCGAACAGCTCGGCGACCTCATCGCGGTCGGTCGGCAGGCCGGCCGCCTCGAACGCGGGGGCGTTGTAGCAGAGCCCGGCGGGCCCCACGTCGGTGCCGTAGCCGATGACGCGGCCCTCGGCGTCGGTGCCCTGCTGGTACTTCCAGTCGAGCCAGTCGGCCTTGCGATCGTCGATGCCGTAGTCACGGAGGTCGACGAACGTGTCGGAGACCTCCATGACGGCTCCGAGCCAGCCCTCTTCGAGCGCGACGACATCCGACAGGCCGCTGCCGGCCGCGATCTTGGTGAACGTGTCGGTGCGCGCGTTGCCGCCCGTGTCGACGTTGTTCGCCTCGATGGTGATGCCGGGGTTCTCGGACTCGTACTGCTCGTACAGCTCCTCGAATCCCATCGTGCCGAAGGTGGTCACGGTCAGGGTGACCTTCTCATCCCCGCCGGTGCCACCGCCCCCGTTGCCGCTCCCGGCGCAACCGGTGATGACGAGGGCGAACGCCGCTGCGCCGGCCACGGCGACAGCTGCGGTGGTGCGTCGTGAAGAACTCACGGATCCACTCCTTTGTGTGCATTGTGAAGTCGTGAGAGCGCTCCCATGTAGATGGTGTGGGAGCGCTCCCACGCAGTTGCAAGAAGAGTAGGTGGCCTTCGACGGACTGTCAACCGGCAAAGCCCGAAAGGGTCCGGCGCTCGGGTGCGCCGACCGACTCCGCAGCACGGGTCGATCGGTTCGCCGGCACGAGAGCATGCGCCGTGCTGACGACGGACGCGATCAGGATGCAGGTCGGGTGGGCGGTTATGCTCGCTGGATGTGGAACGGCAGGCGTCGCAGCGCCCTGACCGTCGCGTCCGCCGCCGCCCTGGTGGCCGCGCTTGCCGCGTGTTCCCCGACCAGCGCCGCCCCGACGGGGACGCCGGAACCGTCCACAAGCCGGCCGCAGGTGGACCAGCCGACGACGATAACCACGCCGACGCCGACTCCGACGCCGACTCCGACGCCGGCCTTCGACAAGGAGCGACTCTCGATCGATGATCCGGCGAGCCTTTGGGTGGTGGTCAACAAGCTCCGACCGCTCGATCCCGCGGACTATCAGGCGCCCGACCTCGTGAATGTGCCGGTGCCGCAGGTGAACGGCTCCCAGCTGCGCCGGGAGGCGTCGGATGCGGCTGCCGCGCTGTTCGCCGCAGCCGCGGACCAGGGGCTCGAGCTGGCGTCGCAGAGCGCGTACCGCAGCTACTCGACGCAGGTGCGCGTCTACAACGGCTGGGTGAACGAGCTCGGCCAGGAGGCGGCGGATCTCACCAGCGCCCGTCCCGGACATAGCGAGCACCAGACGGGCCTCGCGATCGACATCGCCTCCGTGCCCGCCAGCTGCTCACTCGACCAATGCTTCGGTGAGACGCCGCATGGCCAGTGGCTGGCTGAGAATGCGTGGCGGTTCGGGTTCGTGCTGCGCTACCCGGCGGGGGCGACGTCGATCACCGGCTACGAGTACGAGCCCTGGCACTTCCGCTATGTGGGCAAGGAGCTCGCTGCGGAGATGCGCAAGCAGGGCACCGCGACGCTCGAGGAGTTCTTCGGCCTGCCCGCCGCCCCCGACTACGCGGGCTGACTCGGGCCCCTCGGTCTTGTGACTGTCGAAGGACAGGCTCAGCGACCGAGCGGTCCGTTCGCCACCACGACCTCCCCGTCCCCGTGCGCGAGCACCGCCGTGCCCGCGGCCACGAGCACCGCACGCTCCCACGGTCGCTCCCGATCGAGGAACGGCAGCTCCTCCGCCATCCATTCGTGCCAGAACGCGGCGGACTCCGCCGGATCCCCGTTGACACCTTGCTCGATGTCCCGGGCGATGCCGCGTCGCTCGGCCTCGCGGTAATCGGATTGCACCCACACCACGGCATCGATGAGCGGCATCAGCTCGCGCTGCGCGGCGCCGACGCCCTCGACGATCAGCAGCTCCAGCCCCGCGGGAACCGCAATCCCGCCCGGGCGACGCCGCGCCGCCCACGCCGGAGGCCTGAACTCCACGGCCTCTCCGGCCCGCAGCGGGGCCAGCACGCCGTCCGCCAGCAGCGGCGCCCAGCCGAAGAACGACTCGTGCCAGGCGACGTCATCCGTGTGCACCACCGCCGACTGCGCAACGGCGGCGTGCAGGAGATTCGCGAACGTGGACTTGCCGCTCCCGCCGCGGCCGTCGACCGCGACGATCGCGGGTCGGCCGGTGGGGTTCCCCGACGCGTTTCGGAGGAGCCGGGCGATGTCGTCGATCGGCTCGACCCGCCAAGGACCGGCGGCGGGCTCGCTGGCCTGCAGGAACACCCCTAGTCGCCGAGCGCGGCGTCGACGATCTCCTTCGCCTCCGCCTGCACCGCGCGGAGGTGCTCCTCACCCTTGAACGACTCGGCGTAGATCTTGTACACGTCCTCCGTGCCGCTCGGCCGGGCGGCGAACCATGCGTGCTCGGTAGCGACCTTCACGCCGCCGATCGCGGCACCGTTGCCGGGCGCCGCGCTGAGCTTCGCGACAATCGCGTCGCCGGCGACCGTGTCGGCGGTGATGGCGTCGCCGTCCAGCTTGCCGAGCCGCGCCTTCTGCGCCTTGCTGGCCGCCGCATCCACCCGCTGGTACGCCGGAGCGCCGAACCGCTGAGTCAGCTCGCGGTACAACTTCGAGGGGGTCTTGCCGGTCACCGCCAGGATCTCCGCGGAGAGCAGTGCGAGCAGGATGCCGTCCTTGTCGGTGGTCCAGACGGTGCCGTCTTTGCGCAGGAAGCTCGCGCCCGCGCTCTCCTCGCCGCCGAAGGCGACGGAGCCGTCGAGCAGTCCCGGGACGAACCACTTGAACCCGACCGGCACCTCCAGCAGCCGCCGGTCGAGCGACTCGGCGACGCGGTCGATCATGCTGCTCGAGACGAGCGTCTTGCCGATCGCCGCATCCGGCCGCCAGCCGTCGCGGTGGGTGTACAGGTACTGGATCGCGACGGCCAGGTAGTGGTTCGGGTTCATCAGCCCGCCGTCCGGCGTCACGATGCCGTGCCGGTCCGCGTCGGCGTCGTTGCCGGTGAGGATGTCGAACTCGTGCTGCCGACCCAGCACCGAGGCCATCGCCGAGGCGGACGACGGATCCATCCGGATCTTCTCGTCCCAGTCCAGCGTCATGAACGACCAGGTCGGGTCGACGCTCGGGTTGACGACGGTCAGGTCGAGGTTGTACTTCTCGGCGATGAGCGCCCAGTATCCGACGCTCGCGCCGCCGAGGGGGTCCGCGCCGATCCGGACGCCAGCCGTGCGGATTGCGTCGAGGTCGAGGATGTTGACGAGGTCCGCGACATAGTGCTCCCGGAAGTCGTACCCCTCCACGCTGCTCGGATCCGCGCTCTTCACGCCGGAACTGCCATCGGCGATCAGCTGGTTCGCCCGCTCCGCGATCCACGAGGTGGCGTCGGTGTCCGCCGGTCCGCCGTGGGGCGGGTTGTACTTGAACCCGCCATCCCGCGGCGGGTTGTGGCTGGGGGTCACGACGATGCCGTCGGCCTGATCCTGATGTCCGCCGCGGTTGTAGCGCAGAATCGCGTGGCTGATCGCCGGGGTGGGCACGAAGTCGGCGTTCGCGTCGGTGAACACGCGCACCCCATTGCCGGCAAGCACGCGAAGGGCGGTCTCCTCGGCGGGGCGGCTGAGCGCGTGCGTGTCCCCGCCCAGGAACAGCGGGCCGGTGATGCCCTGGCCGGCGCGGTACTCTACGATCGCCTGCGTGATCGCCGCGATGTGGGTCTCGTTGAACGCGCCGTCGAGGCTGGACCCGCGGTGGCCGCTGGTGCCGAACGCGACCCGCTGGGCCGGATCGTTCACGTCGGGCACCACCGACCGATACGCGTCGAGCAGCTCGTCGATGTCGATGAGGTCGGTGGGCTGGGCGGGGGTACCGGCGCGGGAGCTCATGCGGCACAGTCTTCCACCGTGCACTCCGCAAACGCCCAGGTTTCCAGCGACTCGTCAGCGGTCCGACCGGCGCGGGAGTGATCGGCGGGGGAACCGGTCGCGACGGACCGTCCGCTTCCGCGCTCGCCGATAGGCTTTCGCCCATGTCCGGAAGCGACGCAGAGACCTACAGCTACCTGGGCCCGGCCGGCACCTTCACCTGGGCGGCCCTGGGGCAGGTCCCGGGCGCGGCCGGCAAGCCGTGGCGCAGCGTCAACAACGTGGGCGAGGCGCTCGACGACGTCGTCTCCGGCCGCAGCGTCGCCGCGATGATCGCGATCGAGAACAGCATCGAGGGCGGGGTCAGCGCCACGCAGGATGCGCTGGCGAGCATCCCGAATCTCCGCATCCTCGGTGAGTACCTGGTGCCGGTGCAGTTCGTGCTCGTCGCCCGGCCGGGAACGGCGCTCGCCGACGTGCGCGTCGTCAGCGCGCATCCGGTCGCGTATGCGCAGTGCCGGCTGTGGCTGGAGCGGGCGCTGCCCGGGCACGGTCACATCCCGTCACCGTCGAACGTCGCCGCCCCGCGCGACCTGCTGGAGTCCGACGTCGCGGATGCCGCCGTCGCGCCGCCCGGGATCACCGACCACTTCCCGCTCGAGGTGCTGGCGGAGGGCATCGGGGACAACCCGAACGCCGTCACCCGCTTCGTGCTGGTCAGCCGCACAGCGCCGGTGCCGGCGCGCACCGGATCCGACAAGACGAGTGTCATCGCGGAGCTGCCCTCCGACGAGCCCGGCTCGCTGCTGGAGATGCTCGAGCAGTTCGCCACCCGCGGCGTGAACATGAGCCTCATCGAGTCGCGGCCGATCGGCGATGCGCTCGGCCGGTACCGCTTCGTGATCGACCTTGACGGGCACATCCTCGACGAGCGGGTGGCGGATGCGCTGCTCGGCCTGAAGCGGTTCAGCCCCAACGTGGTGTTCCTCGGCTCGTATCCCCGGGCCGACAACCACCGCATCGAGGTGTCGGAGCGCTACGGCGATGACAGCTTCCTCGACGCCCGCGACTGGCTGCGCGGACTGATCAGCGGCGAGCCGAGCTGACCGGGCGAAAACGGCCCGTTTCGGCGTATATGGGCCGCCGCGGCGGGCCGGTTCCGCCGATTCCGGCCCTCTTCGGACGCTCCTACTGCGGCACGTCCGCCGACTGCTTCGCTTCGCCGGCGTCCTGGTCGGAGTCGATCTCCGACTCCTGCGGGATGCGCACGAGCAGCGCGCCCGGGTCGACCCAGGTGCGGATGGCGATCGCCTTGCCGTACGCGTCCCCGTCGAGCTCATACTCCTCAGGGCGCTCCAGCCGGATCGCGAGCCGCTTCCCCTTCAGGTAGCGCAGGGTGCGCACCTCGCGGGTCATGCTCATCAGCTTGCGGCCGACCGCGGATCGGCGCAGCACCCCGTTCTCCCACACGATCTTGACCCAGATCTGCACCCAGCCGAAGAAGCCCTCCGGCCGCAGCGCCACGATGTCGAAGATGCCGTCGTCGACCGCGGCCTCGGGCAGCAGCAGGATGTTCGCGGGAAGCGACCCGCAGTTGCCGATCAGCAGGGTGTTCACCCGCATCGCGCGCACCGGCCGGTCGTCGAGCTTGTAGCGCAGCCGGACGCGATTGTGGCCGCGCAGAGACCGCGCGATCGCGTCGACGTATGCCAGCCAGCCCACCTTGGCCTTCAGATCGTCGTTGGTGTTGGCGATCATCCGGGCGTCGAGGCCGAGCCCCGCCATCACCAGGAACACGCGCCGCTCCCGCTTTCCGTCCGGGAGCTCGGCCTCGAACACGCCGAGGTCGATCGCCCGGTCCTTGCCGGTGAACGCTGAGACGACCGAGCCGGGCATATGCGCCAGATCCAGGTCGAGGTTGCGGGCGAGCAGGTTGCCGGTACCCGAAGGGAGCAGTCCGATCGGCACGCCCGTCCCGCGGAGCGACTCAGCGACCGCGCGCACCGTGCCGTCGCCCCCGGCGGCCATGACGACGCTCGCGCCCTCTTTGAGCGCCTTCTTGGTGACGCCCTCGCCCGGATCGTCCACGCTCGTCTCGTACCACCGGGTCTCGCCCCAGCCGGCTGCTGTCTCGGCCTCCTGAACGGCGGCTCGCACATCGTCGAGCTCGACCTTGATCGGGTTGTACACGACCGCGGCGTGCAGCGCCTTGAGGTCGGGCGCGGACTGCGTGACGTCCGGTTGAGCAGTCTCCGTCATGAGACAACGCTAAGGGTCCGATCTGCGAGCATTCAGGGAGAATCCGGGTTTCTCCGCCGTCGGTAAGCTTGGGGAGTGATCGACCCGCAGCTGCTCCGCGAGAACCCCGACGCTCTGCGGGCCTCCCAGCGGGCCCGAGGCGACTCCGTCGAGCTCATCGACCGCGCCGTCGACGCGGACGCCGCCCGCCGCAGCGCCATCACCGAGTTCGAGGCGCTCCGCGCCGAGCAGAACGCGCACGGCAAGCTGGTCGCGAAGGCGCCGAAGGAGGAGAAGGCGGCGCTCGTCGCGGCGGCGCAGCAGCTCGCCTCCCGGGTGAAGGCGGCACAGGCGGCTGCAGCGGATGCCGACGCGGCGTTCGCGGAGCTCGCCGGCGCGATCGCCAACCCGGTGCTCGACGGCGTGCCGCCCGGCGGCGAGGACGACTACGTGGTGCTGCGCGAGGTGGGAGAGAAGCGGTCGTTCGATTTCGAGCCGCTCGACCACCTGGCGCTCGGCGAGCGCCTCGACGCCATCGACATGGCGCGCGGCGCGAAGGTCAGCGGCGCCCGCTTCTACTTCCTCAAAGGGGTGGGCGCGCGCCTCGAGCTGGCGCTCATGAACCTGGCGCTCGACCGCGCGCTCGCCGAGGGCTTTGTTCCCCTCATCACCCCGACGCTGGTGAAACCGTCCGTGATGAGCGGGACCGGCTTCCTGGGCGCCCATGCTGACGAGGTCTACTTCCTCCCCGACGACGACCTCTACCTCACCGGCACCAGCGAGGTCGCACTCGCCGGCTACCACGCGGACGAGATCGTCGACGTCTCGAACGGCCCGCTCCGCTACGCCGGCTGGTCCACCTGCTACCGCCGTGAGGCCGGCAGCCACGGCAAGGACACCCGCGGGATCATCCGTGTGCACCAGTTCAACAAGCTCGAGATGTTCAGCTACATCGTTCCGGATGACGCCGAGGCGGAGCACGAGCGCCTCCTCGCCATGCAGGAGGGGATGCTGAAGGCGTTGGGCCTCAGCTACCGCGTGATCGACACCGCGGCCGGCGACCTCGGCACGAGCGCCGCGCGCAAGTTCGACGTCGAGGCATGGGTGCCGACACAGAACGCCTACCGGGAGCTGACGAGCACCAGCAACTGCACCACCTTCCAGGCCCGCCGTCTCGACATCCGCTACCGCACCGAAGCGGGGCCGACGGCACCCGTTGCGACCCTCAACGGCACGCTCGCCACCACCCGCTGGATCGTCGCGCTGCTCGAGACGCATCAGCAGGCGGCCGGCTCCGTGGCCGTGCCGGACGTGCTGCGCCCGTACCTCGGCGGGCTCGAGGTCCTGGAGCCGGTGCGATGAGCGGGCGGATGCTGATCGCCCTCGACGTGGACGGCACGGTGCTCCACGAGGACGGGACCATCAGCGACGCCATGCTGGAAGCCGCACAGCACGCGCGCGGCCTCGGCCACGAGGTGACGCTCGCCACCGGCAGGTCGCCGTCGATGACGCTGCCGGTGCTCGAGCGCCTGGGGCTCACGCCGGAGTATGTCGTCTGCTCGAACGGCGCTGTCACGCTCCGCCGGGATGAGGACGCGACGATGGGGTACCGCCGAGACCACGTGGAGACCTTCAGCCCGCGGACCGTGCTGGAGACCATCAACGGCCATCTCGACAACGCCCGGTTCGCGGTGGAGGACGAGGAGGGCATCTACCGCTACGCCGGCGGGCGCTTCCCGGACGGATCCCTCGGGGCCACCAGCACGCGCGTCGAGTTCGACGAGCTGCTCGACCTGGAGGCGACCCGCGTTGTGGTGCTCTCGCCCGAGCACGACACCGAGGAGTTCCTCGGCATCGTCGAGCGGATGGGCCTGCACCGGGTCAGCTACAACGTCGGCTGGACCGCATGGCTCGACATCGCGCCGGACGGCGTGAACAAGGCGACCGCGCTGGAGCGCGTCCGGCAGGCGCTGGACATCCCGCGGTCCCGGCTGCTCGCCATCGGCGACGGGCGGAACGACATCGACATGCTCACTTGGGCATCCGAGGAGGGACGCGGCGTCGCCATGGGTCAGGCGCCGCCCGAGGTCCGGGAAGTCGCACGCGAGCTGACCGGCACCGACCTTGACGACGGCGCGGCGACCGTGCTCCGCGCGCTCGGCTGAGCCATGATGAGCCGTCGCTCCCCGCTCCACCGCCGCAACGCCGCTTCGCGGCGCGCCGGAACCGGCAGCGCGGGCCCGGCTCAGGGACCGCAGCGGAGCGGGAGTCGGGAGGCGGACTGATGGCGCGTCAGTCGGGCGTTCACCCCATCGCGCGGCACGGCGCGCTCCGCCGCCGCAGCGGCTGGCGGAGCCTGCTGACCTTCCTGACCGCGTTCTTCGCCGTGGTCACGCTGAGCATCGCATCCGTCGCCCTCATCGCGCTGTGGCAGTTCCAGTCGGGCCTCGACATCGTCGACATCGGCGGGGGCGAGGATGTGCCGCCGCCGAGCGTCGGCGCCTATCCAGGCGGCTTCAACGTGTTCATCGTCGGCAGCGACACCCGCGTCGGCCAGGGCGGCCTCGGCGGCGAAGATCCCGGTTCGACGCTCAACGACGTGAACATCCTGCTGCACGTCTCCGCCGACCACTCCCGCGCCATCGCGGTGAGCATCCCGCGGGACCTGGTCATCCCGTTCCCTGAGTGCACCGACCCGCAGACCGGTGAGACCTTCCCGGAGTCGGAAGGCCAGCCGATCAACGAGGCCCTTCGCCGGGGCGGCCTGCCGTGCGCCGTGGAGGCGGTCTCCGACCTCACCGGACTCGAGATCCAGTTCGCCGGCCTCGTCACCTTTCAGGGCGTCGTCGAGATGTCGAATGCGGTGGGCGGCGTGCCGGTCTGCATCACGGCGCCGATCAACGATCCGCGAAGCGGGCTGGTGCTCGACACCGCCGGGGAGCACGTGCTCTCCGGCCCTGACGCGCTCGCGTTCCTACGCACCCGGCACGGCGTCGGCGACGGCAGCGACCTCGGCCGGATCAGCTCGCAGCAGGTGTTCCTGTCGTCGTTGGTTCGCAAGCTGAAGAGCAACGAGACCCTCTCCAACCCGGTGCGGCTGTACGAGCTCGCCGGGGTGGTGCGGGAGAACATGACGCTGTCGAGCAGCATGGCGTCGCTCGACACCCTCGTCGCGCTCGCCATGGCGCTCAAGGACGTGGAGCTGGAGAACGTCCTTTTCGTGCAGTACCCGACCGTCTACCGGGAGACCGACCCCTGGTACGGCAAGCTGGCCTCGGAGGACGCCATCGCCTCCGCCCTCTTCTCGGCCATCGCCGCGGACCAGCCGTTCGGCCTCGGATCCCAGGAGGAGCGGCCCGGTTCGGTTCCCGACCCCGACGCCCCGACCGCATCACCGGAACCGACGGAACCCGGTACGGCGACGCCGAGCCCGACCGGTACGGCGACGCCGGAACCGGAGTTGCCGACCATCGAGGGGCTCCCAGGACAGACGGCGGCGGAGCGCACCTGCAGCGTGGCCAGTGGCGGCTGATCCGCTGGCGCTCTCACCATCGCGGAGGTGCTGTCGCGACATGCGGCAGCGTCCCGTCGCTCGCTGGCTTGTCGCGGCGGCGCTCGCGGCCTTCGCGACGGCGGGTAGGGCGCGTGGGGTGGGACGGCCGGACATCAACTAAACTCGGGCCCTGGTATCCGGGAGGGCTGTCCGAGCGGCCGATGGAGCTGGTCTTGAAAACCAGTGGGCAGAAATGTCTCGTGGGTTCGAATCCCACGCCCTCCGCTGTGAGTGAATCCGGTCCTCCGGAGCGGCGGCAGCCGCCGCTCCGGAGCGCTGGATGCGTGACACCCGCCTCTCCTCCGGGCCGGGGTGTGCGGTTCGCGCTACGTTCGGCGGTGAGCCCGCCCATGGAGCGCGGCGCCCGGTCCCGTATTCTGCGGGAACGCCGGATTTCCCCCGTGGATATCCTCCACTGAGCCCATCCGGACGCGACCGGAGGGGTATAAGCCCCATTCTGGGTGCGCCGGGTATGCTTTGCCGGACGGCGATGAGCGCGTGGGGTGCTCCCGTCGAGGCCGTTCAGGGGAGGCGAAGGTGAGCGATCTGCGTCCGCGCTCGTCCCGGTCCCGCCTCACAGGCATCGCCCGTCACGGCCGCCTGCGTCGCTCGAGCCCCTGGCTCGCCGGCCTGAAGCTGCTCTCCGGCGTGCTCGCCGTCGCGCTGGTGAGCGGTGTCGCGGTGGCCGCCATCACCCTGAAGCAACTGCAGGACGGCATCGTCATCGCGTCGATCCCGCAGGACACCGCCCCGCCGCCTGACATCGCCGCCATGCCGGGAGGATTCAACATCCTCATCACCGGCAGCGACACCCGCGAAGGACAGGGCGGGCTCGGCGGCACCCACGAGGACGGCGTGCTGAACGACGTCAACATCCTGCTGCACGTGTCGGAGGATCACAGCAACGCGGTCGCGGTCAGCATCCCGCGCGACCTCATCGTGGCGACGCCGGAGTGCCCGAATCAGGTGACCGGGGAGATCATGCCGGCCCAGTGGGCGGCGCCGATCAACTCGGTGCTCGACGAGGGCGGGCTCTACTGCGTCGTCAAGACGGTGTCCGAGCTCACCGGTCTCGACATCCAGTTCGCCGGCATGATCACGTTCCGCGGCGTCGTCGAGATGTCGAACGCGGTCGGCGGCGTGCCGGTCTGCATCAGCGCGCCGATCCACGATCCGCAGGCGGGCCTTGAGATCGCGGAGGCGGGCACGCACACCCTGGCCGGTGAGGAGGCGCTCGCGTTCCTGCGTTCCCGTCATGGGGTGGGCGACGGCAGCGACCTCGGGCGGATCAGCTCACAGCAGGTCTACATGTCCTCGCTGGTGCGCACCCTGAAGAGCGCGGACACTCTCGGGGACCTGAGCAAGGTGTACCAGCTGGCGCGCGCCGCGACCAGCAATATGACCCTCTCGGAGAACTTCGCCCAGCTCGACACGCTCGCCGCCATCGCGCTGGCGCTGAAGGACGTGCCGATGCAGAACGTCGTCTTCGTGCAGTACCCGGTTGCCGACGGCACCAGTGGCCCGTATCTGGGCAAGCTGCAGCCGGTTTCCGAGCAGGCGGATGCCCTGTTCGCCCGGATCGCGGCGGACGAGCCGTTCGTGCTCGACGAGGACCGCCTGCGCACCGGTGCGGTCGCGGATCCGAATGCCCCGGCAGAGCCGCCTGCTGAGGAGACGCCAGCTGAAGAGACGCCGGCTGAGGAAGCCCCCGCCGAGGAGGCGCCCGTCGAAGCCGACGGCGGGGGAACCGCCGAGCCGGCTGGTGGGCAGCCGCAGGTGCTCAGCGGGCTCAAGGGTCAGACCGCAGCCGACTACACCTGCTCCGAGGCCAACTGACGGCATCCGCCGACCCGTCAGCCGGGGCGGCGAGCGGGAGGCGTTCCAGCGCCCGCTATGATGCTAAAGGTACGAACCAGGAGACGTCGCATAGTCCGGTCGAGTGCACCACCCTGCTAAGGTGGAGTGCCCTTTTTGGGCACCGTGGGTTCAAATCCCACCGTCTCCGCTCTTGTAATCCCGCACGGATGGTGGGCTCATCTGTTGAGGAAGCCGAGCATGATCAACCCCGACAGATGACGCTTCGCCTCCGATTCCCCGTCCGCGGTCGGGCCGCTGCGCGCAATGGTCGTCGGGTCGGGGGAGCGGTCGTTCGCATTCACCTCCAGGACCGTGGTTCCGCTGAGTCGGTCGTGGATCGTCCGTCCGGAGGGGGAGAGCATGGTGAGAAGGAACACGATCGGCAAGACGCCGGCGCCGGCAAGCGCCCAGGACGCGGCAAGCGGAGTGGGGTCCGAGACCAGTGCTGCCGCGGCGGCGTGCCCGGCCATCCAGGGCGCGGGGATTTTCACCGCGCTGCGGATCAGCGACCGACCGAACGGGAGCGATCGTCTCGGGGGAGCCGCCACCCGAAGTTTGAGCAGCCTCTTGCCTGGCGTCGCGTGATGTCGGCCGCGTTCATACAGTGCCGAGGCGACGGTCACCGGCCCGACGCACACAAGTGACGCGGCGAGGAGCGCGGACGCCGGCACCGCGCCGCTCAGATCCGGGGGAGCCGTTCCACTGACCAATGGCGCAACGGTGATTCCGATCGTCATGAACCCGATGCAGGCGAAGCTGCAGGCAAGGTCGACGCTGCATGCGGCGACACGGCGCCAGACCAAGCGGCGCACGGACCCCGAACCGGCATACAGCACCCCGAAAAGCTAGAAGGATGCACCGCCGCGGCACAGTCGCCTGGGTGGGACAATCCGGTCGCTGACGTGCGTACAGGCGGGAGACGCAACGGTGAGCTGTGCCCCAGGCCCCGATCGCTGCGTGCAGTCCGCGCTCCTCGCGCAGAATCGACCCCAGGTGTCGCCACCCGGCGAATGGGATGACTGCAGCAGCCGGATTCGAAAGGCGCGGGAGCCGCATACGTTCGGGGCATGACTCGACACGAACTGGACGGCGCTCCAACCCACACGGACTTCGTGCGGTCGGCGGACGGTACGCGACTCGCCGTGCGGAGGCTCGGCCGCGGGAGTCCGGTGCTGATGCTGCACGGGTCCGGCGGCGGATTCCATTCGTGGGCAGGTGTCGCTGACCGTCTCAGCCGCGAGCACGAGCTCTGGCTGCTCGCCCGTCGCGGGTACGCGCCCAGCGGCATCGCGACACCGCCGAAGTCCTTCGCGCAGGATGTCGCCGATGTCGCGGCGGTCGTGACCGCCGCCGGCGAAGCTTCGGGGACTCCGGTGCATCTCGTCGGAGCGTCGTACGGCGCCATCGTGGCGCTCCACATGGCGGCTGAGTTCCCCGTCGGCATCCGGAGCCTCGCGCTCTTCGAACCGCCGTTGTTCGCACGAGGGGAGCACCTTGTGCCGGTCCTCGATCGTTACCGTGCCCTTGTCGCGCACGGTGACCTCGCCGCGGCGAACCGGCTCCTGCTGCTTGATGTGGCCCGGGTGCCGAAGCCGCTGGCGGAAGTCCTCACCGCGGCGGGGACCGGGCTTGATGCGCGAGCTGCAATCGGGTGGCTCCACGACCTGGAGGCGCTCGCCGCCGACAGCGGCGCAGCGCGGCGCTGGAGCGGAATCGCTGTGCCGACCCTGCTCATGCAGGGGGCCGAGACGTGGGAGCCGATGCCGACCACGATGGACCAGCTCGCCTCCACCCTGCCGCGGCTGCATCGGGTGGTGTGGGAGGGCCAGCTGCATTTCGCCACCAGCACCGCTCCGGACCTCGTCGCGGAGGAGCTCCGTCGGTTCTGGCACGAGCAGGAATCCTCAGCGGGCGTGCCTGGCTGATACCCCCTCATGCATGCCGTGCCTGAGTTCCGGGCCTCGACACCGATCGCTGACGATCGGCGCTCTCGAGCAGATCGACGAGGTGTGCTCCGAACGCTGCGTCGATGGGGTGCTTCGCACCCGTCTCGGCCGCCTCGATCAGCTCGGCGGCCGCGATCGCGAGCGTGTCGGCGTCGGATGTCGTTCGCAGTGGCTTCTCGAGAATTCCCGCTGTGCCCCAGACGCACGTCTCGTTGCGCGTCCCGGCCGCAGCGGGTGCGAACTGGGAGATCGTCACCGTGCTCGTCGCGCCGCTGATGTGCGTGATGACGAGGTGGGTGAGATCACCCTCTCCCGCGATGGCGCTGAGGTGGTCGATCGGGCCGAGCGCCGCCGTCAGGTTGGACAGGGCGTGCGGGCCGATGTCCCAGAGGGCGCCGCGCTCCCGCCGCCACACCGAGTCGCCGTAGGGGTTGCCCGGGCTGTCGAGGGAACCGAGTCCACGCACCCAGCCCCCACGCCAGCCGCCATCGAGCCGGAGGCGATCGAACCACTTCCGGATCTCCGGCGCGTACCGGTCCGTGAGGAACACGACGGACGCCGCGCGGGAGGCAGCGACCGCCGCTGCGATCTGCGCGGCCTGGGACGCGGTCGTGGCAACCGGCTTCTCCAGCAGCAGGTGCTTTCCGAGGTTCGCGGCTCGCACTGCGAGGGGCGCTTGGACATCGGGCGGGACGGCGAATGCGACGGCATCCACCCGGGCGAACAGCTCTGCGGGATCCTCGAAGGGCGTCACGCCGAGTCGCCTGGCAAGCTCCTTCCGCTTGCCGGCGTTCCGGCCTGCCACACCCACGAGCTCTGCCTGAGGGGTGCGGAGGAGCCCGGGGCCGTGAACCGTCGAGGCCCAATAGCCGGTTCCGACGAGTCCGAAACGCATGCATCCTCCTGAAACCTGGTGTGCGGTGGCCCTATGTGCGGGGCGGGGTCATGCGATGTGCGAGCCGCCGTTGACGTCGTACGTCACTCCGGTGATGTAGCCGGCCTGCGCCCCGAGGAGGAATGCGATGAGGTTGGCGACATCGTCGACCGTCCCGATCCTTCCCACTGGCAGCTCCTGCAGGAGCACGCGCTTGCGGTCGTCCGTGAGCGGTCCGCCCATGATGTCGGTGTCGATCGAGCCGGGCGCGACGCTGTTCGCGGTGATCCCGAAGCCCCCGAGCTCGCGTGCCCAGGTGCGCGCCATCCCGAGCAGCGCAGCTTTCGAGCCGCTGTACGCGGCGCGGCCGTACACGCCACCCCCTCGCTCGGCCGAGGCGGAGGAGACGTTCACGATCCTGCCCAGACGGTTCCGTGCCATGATCCGTGCGGCGGCCTGCGTGACGTGGAACGTGCCGTGCACGTTCACGTCGAACACGCGGCGCCATTCTGCCGGGCCCACCTCGAGGAACGGGGTGGGGGAACTGATGCCCGCGTTGTTCACAAGGCCGACGAGCTGGGGGAGTTCGGACTCGATCCGGCGCATCGCCGCGTCGACCTGCCGAGGTTCGGCGATGTCGGCGCCGATGCCGATCGCGGGCTGACCCGACTCCGCGGCGATCCGCTCGGCGACCGATGCTGCTGCCGCGCCATCCAGATCGAGGATCGCCACAGCCCAGCCGTCGCCAGCGAGCCTGCGTGCGGTCGCCTGGCCGATTCCCCTGGCTGACGCGGCGCCGGTGACCACGGCCGTCGGCATCCGGGGGAACTCCGTTGCGGGAGCGGCTTGGAGGGTCATGACAACCTTTCGGTTACGGCTCGGCACCACGACCCTGTGCGACTCGCGGCGGATCCTGCCAAGTATGCCGCGCTCCATCAGGCCGCGCCAGGCTGAACCGCTTCAGCACGCCGATTCGCTCCCGATTTCGGCGAGAGCCGCGACCCGCTGCTGAATGCTCCCGGGAAACGGCACACGTATGGATGCTAGGCGTTGCGCGAGGCCCCGCAGACCCGATACCGTTACTGAACCGGTTCACCAAAACGATGCTTTCGCGCCGGAGGCCGAATCTGCATCCGGATGGTTCCCGACGCGGCATGAACCGCGGGAATCGACCAGGGCCGCACAGCGGCACGAGCAGAACAGGAGTGATATGACGGCGAAGGAAGAAATCGGATCGCCTGCGCTCAACGGGATCCAGCTGGATCATCGGGCCGGACGATACATCGAGGCACGGGAAGCGGGGTCGGTCCTCTTCCGCTACGTCTACTTCGATCCGGAGATCCTGCCGAACGAGACGCCGAAACCGTACATCCATCCACTGGTCACCCTCGGTGGGCGGGAGACGACGGGATACCGTCCGAAGGATCACCCCTGGCATGTGGGGCTCACGATGACGATCCCAGCGGTCGGAGACGACAATTTCTGGGGCGGCAACACCTACGTTCCCGGCGAGGGGTACATCCAGCTCGCAAACAACGGCACCATCCGGCATGAGGCGTGGGCTGGGATCCGTTCGGAGCCGGACGAGGTGCGGATGGACGAGGAGCTCGCCTGGGTCTCCATCGCCGGGGAGCGGGTGCTCACCGAATCGAGACGGATCTCGCTCGTCGGCGTCGCCAGGGAGCTCGGCGCCTACGCGATCGAGCTCGAGTTCGCGCTGACCAATGTCACCGACGGCGACCTTCCACTCCGGTCGCCGGCCACCAAGGGCCTCGCCGGCATGGGCTATTGGGGGATGCATTGGCGTGGAAGCCTGACCGCTCACCCGGGCTCGGTGTTCTCCGCCACCGGCGAGCGTGGAGACGCCGACATCACGGGCCGGCGCGCGGAGTGGATCGCCTACACCTGTCCGGCGGTCGCCGGTGAGGCCCCCGCAACGCTGATCTTCCTCGACTTGGAACGGGAGGAGCGCTTCCCGGCCCAGTGGTTCGCCCGGAGCGACAGCATGGCCTCCATCACCCCGTCATTCGTCTTCGATGAGCCATACGAGCTTCGGGCCGGCCAGACGCTGCGACTCGCGCATCGCGTGATCGTCTGCGACGGCGAGCTCGACCGTGGTTCGGTCACCAGGACCATCGCGCACTTCAAAACGCTGTCGGGGATGGACGCGCCGGCGCAGAACCGAGACCAACCAAGGAGCAGCCATGAGCAGTGAGGACATCCTCGAACCCGGACAGTACCTCCCGGCGCCGCCGGTGACTGATCGATGGGGCATCGGCGTCATCGGCCTGGGCGGTGTGGCCCGGAACGCGCACATCCCGTCGTATCGTGCGCTCTCGCTCCGGGTGGTCGCCGGCGCGGACCTCGATGCGAACGCGCGGCAGTTCGCCGCCTCGACGTTCGGGATCGACGCGGTCGCCGGTCATGAGGAGCTCCTCGCCAACCGCGACGTCGGCATCGTCGATGTCGCGCTCCCGAACACCGTCCCGGTGCGAAACCAGATCATCCACGATGCGATCGACGCGGGAAAGCATGTCCTGGTGCAGAAGCCGTTCGCGTATGACTACGAGAGCGCGCTCGGCATGGTCGAGCATGCCGAGCGAGCCGGTGTTCGTCTGGCAGTCAACCAGAACGGGCGATGGAACCCGAGCTACCGGGCAGCGTCGGCCATCCTCGCCAGCGGATTCCTCGGCGACCCCTACTTCATCTCCCACGAGATGTGCATCGACCAGGATTCGCCGAACAGGCCACCATGGGTGCTGAATCTGAAGCGTTCGGTGATCGTCGAGTATTCGGTGCATCACCTCGACATCGTCCGGAGATGGGCGGGCCGAACGGCGCATTCCGTTCAGGCCATCACGAGTCGCCGGCCGGGTCAGCACTCCGCGGGCGACCTGATCGCGACGATCGGTCTGCAGTTCGACGGGGCCGTCGCGAACGTCGTGGATAACACGGCGTCCGTCGGCGAGGCGCCATACTGCCGCTTCCGCATCGACGGCGCCGACGGCACGATCAACGGGACCGTCGGCGCGTGGCCGGGAGGAACGGGACGGGGGCCGGGAACGATCGAGGTGGTGCGGCGTGGTGCGCACTGGGTGTTCCGGCCGGACCTTGCCGGTTCGTGGGCGATCGATGCGTTCGGCGCGACCATGTCCGACTTGATCAATGCCATCGAGGCCGATGCGGAGCCAGAGGCGTCCGGCCGGGACAACCTCGAGACGCTGAAGACGGTGTTCGCCGCTGAGCTCTCAGCCGAGACCGGGCGCCGAGTGCGGATCTGACGCCGTGCGCGGCGGCGAAGTGCTCCCACGCACCGCCAGCTCGAACCCTCGCCCGCCGGATGTCTCAGGAGGCGTGTCGCTTCCGCGGAGCAGGAACAGCAGCTCCCGACCTGCCCGTGCGCCGAGGGCCGGAGTGTCGCGCCTCAGCGCGGTCAACGGTGGCATCGAGAGCTGGCACAGCAGGGAATCGTCGAAGGTCACGATCGAGAGATCGCCGGGCACATCCAACGCGAACTCCTTGGCGACGCTCAGGCCGGCGACGCCCAGCACATCACTGTCGTAGATGATCGCGGTGGGCGGGTCCTCGCCAGACAGCAGCCGTCTGGTCGCCGATCTGCCGCCCTCCACAGAGAAGTCCGTGTGGACGATCCGGCACCCAGGGACGTCCTCACCCAAGAGCGAGGTGAAGACGACGTCCCGTTGCTCAATGTGCACCAGCTGCCCGTCGCCGCCGACCCGGGAGATGCGGGTGTGGCCCAGACGCCGCAGGTAGGCCACGGCCTCCTTCATCGGCTCGGTCGTCGGGGCGCCGAGGGTCCGGATGCCCTCGATGAGCTGCTCGCCCCCGACGGCGACTCCTGGGAACCCCGTCTCCACCAGGAAGTCGATCCTCGGATCGTCCTGCTTGATATTGACGACGATGACACCGTCGACGCGGCCCTGGAGGCGCCAGCGCTTGAGAATGGCCAGCTCCTGGTCTCTGTCGGAGACGAGATTCATCATCAACGAGTACCCGGCGGGTGAGAGGGCGCTCTGGACGCCGGCAATGAACTCCATGAAGAACGGCTCGGAGCCGAGAAGGGTGGCTGGGCGGCCGAGGACGAGCCCGACCGCGTCAGCGTGGGACCTCGACAGTGATCGCGCGGCCGCGCTGGGAGCCCAGCCCATCTCTGCCGCAAGGGCCTCGATGCGCTGCCGCGTCGCGGCCGAGACTCCCGCCTTGCCGTTCAGTGCGTACGAGACAGCGCCCTTGGACGTGCCGGCCCGCGCGGCGATGTCCGCGATCGTCGGGCGGCGCGAGCGGAGCTCCTCGGTCATGGAGTGAACCATAGCCCAGAACGGATCGCGGCCCGGGGCCCGCCGCTGAGCGCCCGCAGCCGCTGGATCTCGATGGTGCCGAGGCCCAGGCGGGCTGGGGTGGCAGCCGGGACCGCCTCGTGCACCACGTGACGGTGCGAATCGTCACGCAAACGGAAAAAACGGTTAAGCATTCAGCTCCTCGGGCATGGCGGATTCAGCGGAACAAACCGCGGAATTGCAGGATATCAGAGGCCAAACCAAGTTACTGAACCGGTTAATTGACAGCGCTGCCAGGGCTGTGGTTCACTGATCCTGCGATCCCGGGCTTCTCTGCCCGCTACGTCATGCAAGGAGGCATGCAGATGTCAGTTCTGAAGAAGAGGTGGCTTGTCCCGCTCGCCGTCAGCGCAGCCGGAGCCATGGCCCTCGCCGGCTGCTCCGCGGGTGGTGGCGGAGGTGGAGGCGGCGGTGGTGGTGAAGGGTCCGAAGGACCGCTCAAGATCCTGTCGGTGTGGGCCCCCGGCACCGCCGAGGCGGACATCGTCGATGACGCGATCGCCCAGTACGAGGACGAGACGGGCATCGACGTCGAGCTCACAACCGCCGGCGAAGAGACCGGCGCGCAGTATGAGGTCTCGGTGCTCGGCGGCGACGCCCCCCACGTGATCGTCGTGAATCTCGTCGACAAGCAGGCGACCTGGCTCGAGCAGGGGATCGTCGAGCCGGTCAACGAGTACCTGACGAGCTGGGGCCTCGAAGACAAGATCAACCCGGACGCCATCGAGCAGTGGACGAATGCCGACGGCGAGATCCAGGGGTTCCCCTACAGCGGCTTCGTGTGGCCGGTCTGGTACAACCTCGATCTCCTCGCCGAGGCGGGCATCGACGGCGTGCCGACGACGACCGACGAGCTGATCGCCGCCGCACCGGCTCTTCGTGAGGCCGGTGTCGCTCCAGTGATCGTCGGAGGCAGCGACTGGTCGGGCAACAAGCTCTTCCTGCAGATCATCCAGTCCTACATGGAGCCCACGGAAGCCGCGGAGGTCTTCGCGAACGGCGGGTACTGCGACTCCGACGCCGCGATGCAGGGAATCGAACTGCTCGTGGAGCTCCGGGAAGCCGGAGTGTTCGCCGATGATGTCGAGGGGTACACGGCAGACCAGATGAACACCGCCTTCTTCGAGGGTCAGGCGGCGATCATGCCCGCGGGGTCGTGGGCGTTCTCGGAGACCCCCGAGGACCTCAACGTGCAGCTCGGTGGATTCCCCGTCCCGGATGACGGCGCGTTCGACAAGCCGACCGCCTTCCAGGGTTGGACGTCCGCTGGGTTCTTCCTCAGCGAGGATGGCGCGGCGAGCGAGGACCTCGTGAAGCCGTTCCTCGACATCATGTACTCGGATGAGATCGTCGCGCGGATGGTGGATGAGGCTGCGACGCCGCGTCCGATCCTCACCGACGAGCCCGTCGAGCCGAGCAACGAGCTCCTCGCCTTCGCAATGAACGACCTGAGCGAGAACGTCGAGTTCGCGGCCTTCCCTGACGCGCTGGTGCCCGGTGCGCTGCTCGAGCCGCTCACCCGCCAGTCCAGCCTCGCGTTCAGCACAGGTGACGCTGCGAGCATCTGCGCATCGCTGGACTCGGTCTACTGACCGGTCAGGATTCACCCGAATCCACCTGCAGGAAACGACCCACTGGGGTGCGGCGGACGACTCGCCGCACCCCGGTGGCCAGCGATGGTTGGAGGAGACCCAGTGGTGGCGATTGATCAGGCTCTGAGCGTTGCAGAGCAGTCCCCGAGGAAGCGCTCGGCGCGAACCTCCAACGGCAGCCTGGTGCTGCTCGCGGCGCCGGCGGTTGTCTGGTACATCGCGTTCACCATCGGACCGCTGGTCGCCATGTTCGTCATCTCGACCTTCGACTGGCGATCGATCATCTCGAGGCCGGTTCCGATGGGCCTGGAGAACTTCGGCCGGATCTTCGCCGATCCGGTGTTCGCTCAGGCGACCGTGAACTCGCTCATCCAGCTTGCGGTGATCCTGCCGATCATGATCCCGCTCGCGTTCATGATCGGCTACTACATCTCCCTCTCGCCGCGTGGCCATGGGGTGATCAAGACGGCGCTCTTCACCCCGGCCTTGATCTCCCTCGCGGCGAAGTCGATGATCTTCCTCGCGGTGTTCTCGCCCAACGGGCTGTTCAACGGAACGCTGAAGATCATCGGGCTCGGGGAGTTCGTCACAGCATGGCTCGCGAGCCCGCAGACCGCGTACGCGACCGTGATCTTCGTGGAGCTCTGGGCGGGGATCGGCTTCACCGCGGTGCTGTTCAGCGCTCGACTCGGCGGCGTCCCGCGGGAGGTGCTGGAGGCGGCCACGATCGACGGTGCCGGTCACTGGACGAAGATGTGGGCCGTCGCCTACCCGATCGTCAAGGATTACTTCGGCATCCTCACGATGCTGCAGTTCACCTGGATTCTGTTCAGCAGCGCCGGGACGATCCTGCTGCTCACTCAGGGAGGGCCGGGCTACGCATCGACGAATCTCTCGTTCCTGATCTACGACAAGGCGTTCGTGCAGTCGCAGATCGGCTACAGCCAAGCGGTCGGGGTCGTCATCTTCGTGGTCGGGGTGCTGGGAATCCTGGTGATCCGTCGAGTGTTCCGGCCGGCGGTCTAGTCATGACCTCCGAATCGACTGCTCCCGCCCGTCCGGCCTCCGCGGAGCGGCACGGCCGCGCGAGGCTGCCACTCATCGTGCATGTCCTCGTTTGGGCCTACGTGGTCGTGCTGGTCGCGCCGCTCTACTTCCTCGCGGTGTCTGCGGTGAAGTCGAACATCGAGATCTTCAGCGACCCTTGGGGATTGCCGGGACAGTGGCTGTTCAGCAACTTCGCCGATGCGTGGAAGCGGGCTTCGCTCGGCCAGGGCCTGGTGAACTCGGCGATTGTCACGATCGGCGCAAGCGCGCTGGCCCTTCTCCTCGCCATCCCGGCTTCGTACGCGCTGGCGCGCGCACAGGGTCGCATCGGCATGATCGTCGAGCGTTTCTTCGCGGTGGGCCTGCTCATCCCCGCGTTCGCAGCGTTGGTGCCCACGCTTCTGGCGTCCATAGCCCTGGGGTTGTTCCACACGCGTGAGTTCCTCATCGCGTTCCTGACGGCCTCGTCTCTCCCGCTCGCGGTGATTCTGCTGACGCAGTTCATGCGGGCGGTCCCGAAGGAGCTCGAGGAGTCGGCGATGATGGACGGCGCTGGGCGACTCGTGATCCTCTGGCGGATCTATGTGCCGTCCGTGATCCCCGGCATCTCCATGGTGGCGATCCTCAATTTCCTGGCCTTCTGGAACGAGTACCTCTTCTCACTCGTCCTTCTGGGCGCGGGAACCGAGGACAGGACCGTCCAGGTGGCGATCCCGAACCTCGTCTCCCAGACGAACACGCAGTTCGGCATCCTGCTGGCTGGCTGCCTGATCACCATGGTGCCGGTCTACGTGCTCTACATCGTCCTGCAGCGTCAGTTCGAGCGTGCGCTCCTGAGCGGCGCGGTCAAGGGATAGCGCATCTCGGATGAGTGAACCAAACACCCCGCTCTACTCGTTCCCAAAAGTAAAGGACAAGCATGCTTGATACTCCCACCCGAATCGTCTTCCTCGGCGCTGGAAACATCGCCGGCCCGTATGCGGAGAGCATCGCACGGCACCCCGAGCTGAGCTTGGTCGGAGTCTTCGATGTGGATCCGGACAAGGCGGACCAGTTGGCCGCCGCTCAGGGCTGCACGGCGTTCCGGGATCTCGATGAGCTGGCCGCGGCGTCCCCCGACCTGGTGGTGAACCTCACCAGTGCGCCCTACCACTTTCCGACGACGCGGGAGCTGATCAGCCGGGGACTCACGGTGTTCAGCGAGAAGCCGCTCGCGCTCGAGCCGACGGAGGCGGCCGAACTGGTCGATGCTGCCGCCGAGAGCGGGCTGAGACTGGCATGCGCCCCATCGCTCTGGCTCGGGGCGGCCCAGCAGGCGGCGGCGCGTGAGGTCCTGTCCGGCCGGATCGGCCGGGTCGGGCTGGTCAAGGCGGAGGTCAACCAGGGGCGGATCGAGACCTGGCATCCGTCGCCGGATTCCTTCTATCGAGTCGGCCCAGTCGTCGACGCCGGCGTGTATCCGATCACCTACCTCACGGCGGTGCTCGGCCCCATCCGCGAGATCACCGCGATCAGCGCGATGTCCGTCCCCGAGCGCATCACCCTGACGGGGGAGCGGTTCACCCCGGGGCGGGATGACACGTGGGTGGTCAGCGCGGTCTTCGAGTCCGGGGCACTTCTCGCGCTCACCTGCAACTTCTTCGTCAACTCCAAGACCCAGCCGCGTACGGTCACCTTCCACGGCGATCGGGGCTCGGTCGTGCTCGACGACTGGTTCATGCCGGGAGCGGGTGTCCGCGCGGCCGAGTACGGCGAGCCGCTCACCGAGCTCCGCTCGGCCGACGACACCGCGGTCGTGGACTGGTCGCTCGGAGTGCTGGACCTCGCCTCGGCCATCCGGAACGACCGGCCGCATCGGACCAGTGCCGAGCACGCCCGGCACGTCGTCGACGTCCTCGATGCCATCGCGCTCTCGGCCTTCGATGGGCGACGGGTGCACGTGGAGTCCGGCTTCCCGTCCCCGTTCCCGACCACGAGCGCGAACGCATGAACACCGTCTCGTTCATGGGGGCGAATCTCGTCGCCCAACAGCTCGACTGGGCGATGACGGAGGGGTGGTCCCAGGGGGCGGCGGCCGCGAACGACCATTACCGCCCGATCGCGACGTTCCAGGAGCGGTTCGGGAGCTTCGTGCAGCTCGCCGTCGATGCCGGCTTCTCGAATGTCGACGTCTGGACCGGGCAGCTCAATTGGACCTGGGCCACGGCTGAGCACTTCGCAGCCGCTCGCAGCGTGCTCGATGAGCTCGGGGTGAAGGTCACCAGCTACGCGGGGTCGTTCGGCGAGACCCCGGAAGAGTTCGGGGCCGCGGCGTCAGTGGCAGTCGCCCTCGGTGCGCCCATCCTCTCGGGCACCAGCGCGCTGCTGAACACGGGACGCGATGCGCTCATCCGGGAGCTGACGAGCGCGGGGCTGGTGTTCGCCATCGAGAATCACCCCGAGAAGACGCCCGCCGAGATGATCGCCAAGATCGGCGACGGCGCCGGCGGGATGCTCGGCACCGCTGTGGACACCGGCTGGTGGGCGACGCAGGGCTACGATGCCGCGGACGCCATCCGGTCACTCGGCGCACACCTGGTGCACGTCCATCTGAAAGACATCAGGGCTGCAGGAGCGCACGACACGTGTGCGTTGGGTGACGGCATCGCGAACATCGAGTCCTGCGTGGAGGCGATGCGCGAGGCCGGGTTCTCGGGCCCCATCTCCATCGAGCACGAACCCGAGCACTACGATCCGATGCCGGAAGTGATCATGAGCCGGCAGCGGCTCGCAGGCTGGCTGGACACCTCTCGGCGGTGATCCGCAGGCATTGAGATCGGGGCTCCCGCACCCGCGCCGGTGGTGCCCGGGGCAGGCCATCACGTCCTGGCCGGGCACGCCGCACTCACGCCGAGCCGGCGTCGATGTGCGCGTGGCGCACCAAGAGGTCGGCGCGCGCCGAGTCTTTCAGATGCAGACCGAAGCCTGGCTCGTCGGGCGGGGTGACGGTGCCGTCGGCGTACCTGGCTTCCCAGACGAAGACCGGGTCGGTCCAGAAGAAATTCTCGACGAAGCTCGCGCCCGGAGTGGCACACACCAGGGTCGCGTCGAACTCCCGGTAGTAGTGGGGTGAGACCTCGAGGCGCTGGGTGGCCGCGTGCCCGGCGGTGTCGAGCCAGCCCCGCACGCCGCCGATCCTGGCGACGTCGGGCATGACGACGTCGACGGCTCGTGCATCGATCGAGCGGCCGAGCCCGTCGGGCAGGAACGCGCGTTCACCCATCGCCAGTGGAATGGAGGAACGCGCCCGAAGGGTCACGTAGTCAGCGAGGTCCTCTGCGCGAAGCGGCTCCTCGAACCAGTTGACCTCCAGGTCCTCCACCATCCGGCTGAGCGACGCGGCTTCCGGCAGGCGGTATCCCTGGTTCGCGTCGATCATGAGCGGGACGGAGCCGAGCGACGCCCGGACGGCGCGCACCCGTTCTGCATCCTCCCGCACCCCCCTTCCGACCTTCATCTTGTAGGCACCGAGACCCCGGTCGAGGTAATGGTTCGCTTCGGCGATCAGATCCTCGACCGAGTAGGTGAGCCAGCCGCCGGACCCGTACGCCGGCGCGGCGGCTCGCGCCCCGCCGAGCAAGGAGAGGACCGACTGCCCGGTCTGCTTGCCGTACAGGTCCCACAGAGCGACGTCGACGGCGGCCAGGCCCCAGGCGGCGACCCCTCCGCGGCCGATGTACTCGTACCCCTCATGGAGGTCGTGCCACACCTCGTTCCGCCGAGAGGCGGAGGCGCCGATCGCCTTGCGCGACGCGTCGGCAGTGATGCCGAACAGCACGTCGGTCGCATAGCCCAGTCCGAGCAGATATGAGATCCCCACGTTCCCCGCCGCGTCGGTCAGCTCGAGGACCACGAAATCAAGGACGTGCAGCTCGTGGGTCGCGTCGGTGATGGGCGCATCCAGCTTCAACTGGATCCAGGACACGTCCGCGCTGACCACGGGGTGCTCGAGCATCGTTCCTCCCTTGACGGGCGATCCGCTTTGATCATCCGGATCTAAACTAGCATGCTGTATTCTGCATGCAGAAACGAGGAACCGTGCCCGAGAACCTGGGACGTCCCCAGCGTCGCGCTCTGACCGAGTGGGCGCTCGAGTCGCTGTACGACCTCGTCTTCACCGGCGAGCTGGCACCCGGCGACGACCTGGGCGAGGAGGAGCTCCGCACCCGGCTCGGCGTCTCGCGCACGACGATCAGTGCTGCACTGCGCCAGCTGGAGGCGGATGGACTCGCCACCGTCGCTGCGGCGAACGGCCGCCGGGTGGTCGCGTCGTTCGACGTGGCCGATGTGGTGGAGCTCTACACGATCCGGGCCGTGCTCGAGGAGTTCGCGGCTCACCACGCCGCGGTCCGGGTCACGGATGAGCAGCTGCGGAGGCTCGGAGAGCTGCAGTCCGAGATGGAGCAGCGATCGGCGACGCACCGGGATCCACATCGGCGCGACTTCGAGGTGGACTTCGACTTCCATCGAGAGATCGCCCGCGCGAGCGGCATGGCGCGGATCGAAGCGTGTCTCTCGCCCCTCTGGAACCAGACGCACGCCGTGCTTCGCCATGCGTACTTCCGCGGTGTCTATGCGGACCGGACGGAGGATGCGGCGGCCTACCACGACCATCG
This sequence comes from Lysobacter korlensis, assembly GCF_042434515.1. Lineage (NCBI taxonomy): Bacteria > Pseudomonadati > Pseudomonadota > Gammaproteobacteria > Lysobacterales > Lysobacteraceae > Lysobacter > Lysobacter korlensis. Next base: position 135,431 of record NZ_JBHLTG010000005.1, on the reverse strand, counting down.
GGAGATCCTGGCAGCGCTGACGGCGCGCGACTCCGACGCCGCGGCGTCCGCCGTGCGGCGTCACCTCGAGGGCCGCCGCGATCAGCTCATCGCGGGGATCCGCCGCGTGACCGAAGGGTGAATGGGAGCTGCCTGTGATGCGAGCCGGTCAGCGATGAACCGGCTCTCCGTCATCGAGAAGGGCAAGGTCCGCTCGCCGTGGCGCTCCTTCCCAGTCGCCGGGATGCAGGCAGGCGAGGGCCCCGGTGCGCACAGCGGTGGTGAGGCGCCCGGGGACGTCCGAGCCGGCGAGGAGCTCCGCCAGGTACCCGGCGACGAACGCGTCCCCCGCACCGACCGTGTCGACGGCCGAGATCGGCACACCGTCGCGGGTGAAGCGCTCGCCGTCGACCAGCGCCGATGCGCCGAGCGCACCGCGCTTGAGGATCACCTCGCGCACCCCAGAGGAGGCGATCGCGCGCATCAGCGTCTCCGCATCCCGGCGGGCGCCGGGCGCGAGCAGCGAGGCCTCGTCCTCACCCGCGAAGACGATGGTCGCGCGCTGCGCGAGGCGCCGGTAGACCGGGGCAGCGTCCGCTGCCGACCACAGTCGCGATCGATGGTTCACATCGAATGAGATCGCGGCACCGGCCGCGGACGCCGCATCGATCGCGGCGTCGACTGCAGCGCTCGCCGTGGGCGAGATCGCCGGGGTGATCCCGGTGACGTGCAGGAGCGCCACGCCGCTCCAGTGGATCGGTGACAGATCATCTGGAGAGAGCCGGCTGCCGGCGCTCCCTGCCCGGTAGTAGCTGACGACGGAGCGTCCCGGAATGGGGAACTCCTTGAGCAGGAGTCCGGTCGGGGCCTCCGGATCCACGGCCGCCCTCACGTCGACGCCCTCAGCGCGAAGCTCTCGCAGCACCCGGCGTCCGATGCCGTCGTCGCCCACCCGTCCGACCCAGGTGACCGCGGTGCCCAAGCGGGCGAGGCCGATCGCCACATTCAGCTCGGCGCCCCCCGTGCCGACGTCGAGCGCCGACGCCGTGGCAACGGACCCGACGCTGCCTGTCCGCAGTACGCCCAGCCCCTCCCCGAGGGTGAGTACGCGTCCGGTGCCGGTCATCGCGGATCGCGGGCCAGCGCGGCTGAGCGGCGGGCGGCGCCCTCGATGGCTGAGAGATCCCGCGCTGCGATCGCATCCCGCGAAGCCATCCAGCTTCCGCTCACCGCGAACACGGCGGCGCTTCTCAGATAGTCGGGTGCGTTCGCCTCGGTTACACCGCCACTGGGCAGAAAGCGCACGGTAGGGAACGGCCCGGCGAGGGCGGTGATGGCGGCGAGGCCCCCGCTCGCCTCCGCCGGGAAGAACTTGAGGCGGTCGAGACCGAGCGTCAGGGCTCGCTGCACCTCGGTCGCGGTGACCACCCCGGGGAGAACGGCCACGCCGAGGTCGCGCGCCCGGACGACCACCCGCTCGTCGAGACCGGGGCTGACGATGAACCGGGCCCCTGCGGCGACCGTCGCGTCCACCTGATCCGGGGTCAGCACCGTGCCTGCACCCACCAGGAAGCCCGGTACCCGAGACGCCGCCGCGATCGCCGGGATGGCGGCTTCCGTGCGCAGTGCGATCTCGGCGCATCGGATGCCGCCGGCGAGGAGGGCTGACGCCGTGGCGGAAGCGGGTTCCGCGTCGTCGAGGACGAGAAGGGGCAGGATGCGGACCGTGTCGAGCGCATCGAACACGGCCGCGCCGTCTCGAATCGGATGCTCAGGCATGGGTGGCGCTGGTCCCTCCCATGACGTTGAGCACGAGCACGCCGGCCACGATGAGGCCGATGCCGAGGAGCTTGGGGAACGTGAGGCTCTCGCCGAGGAACACGATGCCGATGGTGACGATGGCGGCGGTGCCCACTCCGGACCAGATCGCGTAGACGAGACCGATCTCGAGCTCGCGAACCGCCTGCGCCAGCATGTAGAACGACACCCCGTACCCCGACAGGACGGCCACGGTCCACCAGAGGTGCTTGAAGCCGTCGGTGAGTCCGATGAGGCTCGTCGCCGCGACCTCGAACGCGATCGCTGCGCTCAGGAATACCCAAGCCATGAAGCGTCACCCCTTCTCTGCTCGCTCCGGGCGCTCCGCGGCCAGGGCTGGATGAGAGAGGCTGCGCCTATCTCTCGGCGGCTGAGTTCCGGGCAGGCTCGGCGGCGTCGCCATCGTTGAGCGTGTTCACCTCGGTCCGCAGGATGCGCATCGACTGCCCCACGCTGCGGGCGAGTGCCGGAAGCTTCGGCGCACCGAAGAGCAGGAGAACAATGGCGAGAAGGATGAGCATGTGCCATCCGCTCAGGTTTGCGAACATGCGGGTACGTCCTTGTCCTGTCGAGTCGCATTCAGGAGTCCACGGTACCAAAATAATCGTACGACAGTGCGAATAATTCCGTAGAATCTCGCCATGGGCGGACTGACCATGGAGAAGCTCTTCGTGATCGCGGTGATCGCGGTCTTCCTGGTCGGTCCCGAGCGCGTGCCCCATTACGCCTACCAGCTCGGCCGTCTCACCAAGCAGGCGAAGAGCTTCGTCGGTCAGGCGAAGGCTCGTGCCGCGGAAGAACTGGGCCCGGACTTCGACGTGGACTGGAAGCAGCTGGACCCGCGTCAGTACGATCCCCGGCGCATCATCCGGGAGGCATTGACGGATGACCCCGCTGCCGCGCAGGAGCCCGGGCGGCCGGCGACGGCGGCAGACGAGTTCGACCCGCTGCCGGTCCCGAAGCCTCCCTCTTCGAAGACCGGCGGCCTCGCCCTCGGCGGAGGCTTCAGCCGCCCGGCCCGAAAGCCGAATGCCCCGTGACCTCGGCGCGCCCGGTGGCGGACTCCGTCCGCGCAGCCCCGATCAGGTCTTCGGAGTGAGTCGGAAGCGCCGGGTCATGCAGCTGGGCACCGGTCCACCGCGACGGCAGGGCCGTCATCGGTCACAGCCGCCGTCCTTCTCCGGCCGGGAATGCGGCTTCGAGAGTTCACTCGTGCCCTTCCAGGCATACGGATCGGTGCCGGCCACGAGCACGATGTCCCGGAAGTCGTATTCGCCGAAGTGCGCGCCGGACGCCTCCCTCCAGGGCAGGAGCGACTCCGCGCTCATGTAGTGGTTTACCAGCGCGCGCCGGTAGCCGTGCTTGCCGGAATTCTGGAGCGAGCGGTGCAGCAGGTAGCCGTTGAAGATCAGGGCACTGCCCGCCGGGATCTCAACGGGAACCGCGTCGGACTCGGTGTACGGGAAGTCGTACGCCTCATTCGTGCAGTCGAAGCGAGGATCGTCCTGCTCGCGGTCCGGGTACAGCACGCCCCGCTCGTGCGAGCCGGGGATCACCCAGAGGCAGCCGTTCTCGATGGTCGCATCATCGAGCGCGATCCACGCCGCGGTGAGCGACCGGTCCCGGGTCGGGATGAAGTGCTCGTCCTGGTGCCATGCCTGTCCGGGCTTCCCCTCCGACTTGATGAACAGCATCGACTGCATGGCCTTGACGTTCGGCCCGATCACGGTGGTCAGCACGTCGACGATGCGCCGGTTCCGCATTGCCTCGAGCGCGACCTCCGAGGCCTTGTGCGGGTAGTGGATGCAGAGGTAGCGGCGGAGCAGGTCCGCCTCAGACGCCGTGCCAGGAACACCCGTCGCCGCGACGAGGGAGTCGTTCCTGCAGATCCGGACGGCCTCGCGGTTGAGCCGCTCCACCTCGTCCGGGGTGAAGGCGTCCGGGAGCACGACGAACCCGTCGCGGCGGTACTGCTCGAGGAGCGCGGTGCCCGCCGCGTCCTGTGCCGGACGTGCCCGGCTGGAGGTCATCGTCATCGACGTCATCCCTTCTCGGTGATCGGATGGTGCGCTCCAATTCTCGCGTTCTCGTACGGGCGTACAAATGGCTCATCGCCGCAGTAGCATGTCTGATCATGATGTTCGCGCCCGGCGCCCTGCGGCCGTCGTCCACGGTGAACATCTCCTCGTACTCGCCGGGCGCCCGGTTCGGGCCCAGGCGGATGACGGATTACGAGCTGGTCTGGATGCTGACGGGCTCGGCGCGGTGGACGGTGCGTCGCCCGTCGGCGACGATGGGCGCCGCGGAGGAGCATCTCGCAAGCGTGCGGCTGGAGCCCGGGACGGTTGCGCTCGGGATCCGCGGCACCGACGAACTGTACGAGTGGGACGCCGTGCACGGAGCGTCCCACGCCTGGGTGCACTTCGAAGTCGACCCCGCGGCGGAGCGTGCGATCCTCGACCGTCTGGTTGGCAGCGACGTGCCCCCCGTCCGCGAACTCGCCCGCGCGGAGCCGCTCGGCGCGCTCACGGACTACCTGCTGGCGCTGGCGAGGGCCGGTTCCGATGAGGGCCGCCGGCGCAGCGACGAGATGGTGGCCCTGTTCGTGGACCTTCTCCTGAGCGGGCCCGTTCCGGGTCCCGCTCCGGCGTCGATGTCGCCGCTGATCGCCGCGGCCCTGGATTTCGTCCGGCAGGCCTGGAGGAACGATGGCCATCGCATCCTCTCGCTCGCGGAGATCGCCGAGGCGGCCGGCGTCTCATCGGCGCATCTCTCGCGGGAGTTCAGCAAGAGCTTCGGAGTCGGACTGATCCACGCGCTCGAGCTCGTCCGGCTCGGACGGGCGGCGATCGCCCTGCAGCGCAGCAATCTCAACGTCGAGGAGGTGAGCCGAGAGGCGGGCTTCGTGAGCCCGTTCTACTTCTCCCGGCGCTTCTCTGCGGCGTACGGGCAACCGCCCGGGCGGTACCGCAACCTGAGAGCAGGCGCGGGGGACCCGCTGTCCCCGCTGACCACGGCCGGACTGATGCCGGTCTGGCAGTTGCTCACCCGGTGACGGGGGCGCCGGTCGGGAACAGCGCATGCCTCAATCGGGATGTGGCGCGTCTCCGAAGTCTGGAATCCGAAGACGCTCGCCGCCGCGCAACGCCGACTGATGCGCCACCACTCCGGGCAGCGTGAATCGAGCCGCCACCCACGCATTGACCGGGGGAAGCGTGCCCTCGTTGACGGCCGTGACGAAGTCGTCGACGAGGAAGTGGTGTGAGCCTTCATGGCCGTTGTGCGCCCCCGTGAACTCGACGGGAAGACGCGACGTGTCGTGAATGCGCGCATGCCCGGAGATGAACGAGTCCCTCAAGGCCGGCGAGACGTCGGCGAGCGCCGGGTCGTCTCGATCCATCGACTCACTCGTCGCCAGCAGGTCGCTCACATCCTCGAGATTGTCCTTGTCCTGCCAGACCGAGATGGTCGCGAGCTGCTCGAAGCTTCCCTCCGTGCCGAAGAAGCGGAATCGGCTCTCGCGCAGTCGTGAGGGGTGGCCGACACGGCGCAGCTCGTTGATGCGCATGGCGCCGCCATCAGCCAGCTCGAACAGCGCTATGGCGTTCGAGAAGTCGTTCCCGAACATGCTGATGTCCCGATCGAAGACGCCGTCACCGCGGTCGTCCTTGATGCCGATGCAGCTGACGCTCACGGCATGTGTGGGGACGGCGCCGAGGACACCGCCGATGGAGTGCGTCGGGTACAGCATCGGCGGGTAGCTGGCGGTGCGCTTCCACTCCGGGCCCCCGCTGAATCGGTAGGCGTCGTAGAAGCCGATGTCCATGTCGTGGACGTAGTCACCCTCGCTGTAGAAGACGCGACCGAATCTGCCCGCTGCGAGCTGCTGCCGAGCAAAGACGGTGGCTGGGTTGTAGAAGCTCGTCTCGCCCATCATGTAAATCAGGCCGGTGTCCCGGACCGCTTCGATGATCGCCGCGATCTCCTCTTCGGTGATGGCCATGGGCACCGCCGAATACACGTGCTTGCCGGCGCGAAGCGCCTGGACGACGAGGGGTCCATGAGTCCAGCGCTGCGTGAAGATCGCGACCGCGTCGATGCGTTCATCGGCCAGCATCTTCTCGAAGCTGTCCACAGTGCCGTCGAGCCCGAGTCGTTGCACTTGGGCTTCGGCTCGCTCGCTCAAGAGGTCGGTGACGACGACTCGCGATACGCCGGGGTGCAGATTGAACAGGGTCGCGAAATGGCCGGAGAACTGACCGGCGCCGACGATGCCAATCGAAAACGGCATAGAGGACTTCCTTGTCTCGAGGGATTACAGCGATGGGTGTGAGGCGGGTTGGTCGGCCGGGCGATCCCCGCAGAGGTGCCGGAGGGTCTGTCGCGCGTAGAAGACGCCGGCGGGATCCCCACCGCGGATCCTGATCCCGCTGCCGTCGATCGTGATCCCGTACGCTTCCGCGCCGAGGTCCTCGTCGATCGACGGGTGCATGTTCGACTCCCCGGCGAAGCGGGAGGACCCGGGCAACAGCTCGATCCGTCGTGGCTGCGGGATCAGCGCGGGCGTCGAGGTCGAACTGCGGGCGCGTGGTTCCGGACCGCTCACCGGGGTGTGAGGCGGAAGCGTCGGGTCATGAAGCCGTAGTAGTCGCCCTCGCAGTTGGGCACGGTGTAGTCGCCGGAGTAGATCATCCAGCCGCCGTGTCCGTCCTCGTCGAGCCATTTGCCGGGGACCTGGGGCAGGTACGGGGTGTGGGGGTGCTCCCAGGCGTCGTCGTGATGGATCAGTCCCCATGGGCCCCACGGGGTGGGACCTTCGAAGACGAGCAGCTCGGTGCGCTTCACCCAGGTCTCGAGGGCGACCTCGCGCGGGGTGTTCAGGGTGTGCGGGACGGAGTCGGTGCTGTAGGTGAGAAGAAACCGGTTCAGCGCCGGGACGTAGGTCATCGTCGGGTGGCCGATCCGGCCGGGGTCCCGGAGAATCGGCCGCGCGGCGTGCTCGTCCTTCCCCCAGGCCGGTGTGTCGAGCTGGATCGCGCCTTCACCGGGGGAGGCGAAGAACTCCCAGGCCGAGCGGTCGAGGATGCTGTCCTTCGGGACGCGGGCGAGGAAGATGTGGTCGCCGGTCTCCCAGTTGCCGTCGTTGGACAGGGCGTAGAGGTAGTCGCCGTGCGCTTCGGGGATCTGGGTGGCGCCGGGGCCGAACTGCACGAACGCGAGGCCGGCGAACTTCGGGCCGAGGAAGTACTCGTCCGGGCCGGCGTCGGGCGATGGCACGTTCTGCCAGGTCGCGCCCTCGTCATCGGAGTACATCAGCGCAGCGACCCCGCCATTGGGTGAGATCAGGTCCACGACGCCGAGGGACTCCTCATACCCCGGGACCGCGTCGTCGTAGTCGTAGGCGGCGACGAAGATCCGCGACCCGACGGCGACCGCGCCGTCCACGTAGCGACGGCATCTCGGGTCGTCCGGCCGGATGAGCTCGGGGAACTGGCTGACCAGGCTCACCACGTGATGCGGAGGCGTCCCCTCCACATGCATCAGGTTCGCGAAGTTCCAAGGGCTGCCGAAATTCTGCCCGTCGTCATCGACGGTGAACAGCTCCCCGCTCTCGGTCCAGGCGATCCAGTGCATGTCAGAGTTGGTGCCCTCATAGCGAGAGCTTTCGGTCACCCACTCCAGGCCTGCGAACAGCTCGCTGCGACGGAAACGGGGGTGGAGGGATTCCTTCGACATTCGTCTCCAACCTGTGGATGAGGGGGTTCGACACCGACCTTATAGTACGAGCGTACGACAAGCAATGGATGTCCGGGACCCTGGCGGGTGACCGAACGCGGTCCTCGCAGATCGAGGATCGTCGAGCATCATCTGACGTCGGCGCGCTCCGGAAACAGTCGCCAACGAGTGATGCCGGCGGGGCGCGCCGGTGGTGAAGGCGTCGCCGTCTCGTGCGGGCCGTTATCGGGGTGTGAGGCGGAAGCGCCGGGTCATGAACCCGTAGTACTCGCCTTCGCAGTTGGGGATGACGTAGTCGCCGGAGAAGATCATCCAGCCGCCCTGCCCGTCCTCGTCCAACCACTTGCCGGGGATCTGGGGCAGGTAGGGGGTGTGGGGGTGCTCCCAGGCTTCGTCGTGGTGGATCAGTCCCCATGGGCCCCACGGGGTGGGGCCTTCGAAGAGCAGCAGCTCGGCTGTCTGGTCCCAGGTCTTGAGGGCGACTTCGCGTGGGGTGTTCAGGGTGTGCGGGACGGGGTCGGTGCTGTAGCTGAGCAGGAACCGGTTCAGCGCCGGGACGTAGGTCATCGTCGGGTGGCCGATCCGACCGGGGTCGCGGAGGATGGGGCGGGCGGCGTGCTCGTCCTTGGACCAGATCGGCTCCTCGATCGAGATCGCACCCTCACCGGGGGAGGCGAAGAACTCCCAGGCCGAGCGGTCGAGGATGCTGTCCTTCGGCACCCGGGCGAGGAACACGTGGTCCCCGGTCTCCCAGTTGCCGTCGTTGGACAGCGCGTAGAGGTAGTCGCCGTGCGCTTCCGGGATCTGCGTGGCGCCGGGGCCGAACTGCACGAACGCGAGGCCGGCGAACTTCGGTCCCAGGAAGTACGACTCCGGCCCGTCCTCCGGAGACGGCACGTTCTGCCAGGTCGTCCCCTCGTCGTCCGAATACATCATCGCGGCGACGCCGCTGTTCACGGAGAGGAGCCCGATGACGCTCTCCCGCTCCTCGTAGCCGGGCACCAGGTTGTCGTAGTCGTAGGCCGCGACGTAGATGCGCGACCCCACGGCGACCGCGCCGTCGACGTAACGGCGGCAGCGGTCCCCCTCGGGCCGGACGAGCTCGGGGAATTGGCTGATCAGGCTCACCACATGGTTCGGGGGCGTGCCCTCGACGCGCATCAGGTTCGCGAAGTTCCACGGGCTGCCGAAGTTCTGTCCGTCGTCATCGACGGTGAACAGGTTCCCGTTCTCCGTCCAGGCCACCCAGTGCATGTCCGAGTTCGTGCCCTCGAAGCGAGAGCTCTCGGTCAGCCACTCCAGGCCCGCGAACAGCTCACTGCGGCGGAACCGGGGATGCACGGTCTTGTCGTTAGGCATTCGTGTCCAAACTGCGGTTGACGGCGATTTGAACCCGACCATATAGTACGACCGTACGACAAGGCAACGGAGCATGGAGCCCAGTAGATGACCGATCGCGAGGACGACAAGCCCCCGCAGAAGCGCCGCCGGCGGAGCAGCTACTGGCTCGACGGCGACGACATCAACGGCTTCAACCACCGTGCCTGGCTGAAGCCGAACGGGTTCTCCGACGAGGCCATCCTGGGTCGCCCGGTCATCGGAATCGCGAACACCTGGAGCGAGCTCGTCGGCTGCAACGTGCACTTGCGCGCACTCGCGGACGCGGCCAAGCGGGGCATCCTGCAGGCCGGCGGCGTCCCGCTGGAGTTCCCAGTGCTGTCGCTGTCCGAGACGCTCATGAAGCCGAACGCCATGATGTACCGCCAGCTCGCGGCGATGGACGTCGAGTCGAGCATCCATGCCCACCCGCTCGACGGGGTGGTGCTGCTGGCGAGCTGCGACAAGACGACGCCGGCCGTGCTCATGGGCGCCGCGAGCGCCAACGTGCCCGCGATCCTCGTCACCGGGGGCCCGGCGCTCGTCGGGAACTGGCAGGGGAAGGAAGCGGGCTCCGGCACCGACTTCTGGCGGGTGAGCTATGACGTGCGCGCCGGGAAGGTCAGCAAGGAGGAGTACCGGGACTTCGAGTCGTCGCTCTGCCGCAGCGTCGGCCACTGCATGGAGATGGCCACCGCGATGTCGATGGCCGTCGCCGGCGAGGCGATGGGCATCGCACTCCCCGACAACGCCGCCATCCCGGCCGTCGACTCCCGCCGGCTCGTGCTCGCCGAACGCTCCGGGCGGCGCGCCGTCGAGCTTGCCGAGGCTGGGGTGAAGCCGCGCGACATCATGACGAAGGAGGCGTTCCAGAACGCCATCCGGGTGATCATGGCGATCGGGGGGTCGACGAACACGGTGGTGCACCTGCTCGCCGTCGCAGGCCGGCTCGGCGTGCCGCTGACGCTCGACGACTTCGCTGCCGAGCAGGACATCCCGGTGCTCGCGAACCTCCGCCCGTCCGGCGAGCACCTGCTCGAGCGCTTCTTCTACGCCGGCGGAGTGCAGGCGCTGATGGCGGAGATGGCGCCGCTGCTGAATCGCGACGCGATCACCGTCACCGGCAAGACGGTGGGCGAGAACCTCGAGGGCCGGCGCTCGCTCGACCACGACGTCATCCGCCCGTCTTCGGATCCGATCACGCCGTGCAGCGCCATCGCCGTGCTGAAGGGGAACCTCGCCCCGCACGGCGCGGTCATGAAGCGAAGTGCCGCCGACCCGGAGCTGTTCACCCACTACGGCCCAGCCTTCGTCTTCGAGAACGTCTACGAGCTGAACGAGAAGCTGGACGACCCGGACCTGCCCATCACCTCGGAGCACGTCATCGTGCTGAAGGGCGGCGGCCCCGTCGGAGCGCCGGGCATGCCGGAGTGGGGCCACATCCCCATCCCCGGCAAGCTCGTCGATCAGGGCGTGAAGGACATGATCCGCATCTCTGACTCCCGGATCTCCGGCGGCTCGCACGGCGCGATGATCGTGCACGTCTCCCCGGAAGCCGCGGTCGGCGGTCCCATTGCCGCGGTGCAGACCGGCGATATGGTGCGGATCGATGTCGAGGCGGGCCTGCTCGAGGTGGAGATCAGCGATGAGGAGATGGCGCAGCGCATCGCGGAGCGGCCTCCGGCGAAGCGCCACTACCGCCGCGGGTACGGCGCGATCTACCTCGACCAGGTCGAGCAGGCGCACCGCGGTGCGGACTTCGGCGTCTTGCGGGCGATCGACGGAGAAGAGCCGCCGGACCTCCCGCTCGGCCTCATCGAAGGGTGGGTGCTCGGTGACTGACACGGTGCCATCCGCCCTGCAGAACGCGACGAGCGCGCTCGTCGCCGACGCCCTCGACGCGCTCGGCTTCCGGGAGCAGACCGCGCATTCACGGGTGAAGCCCCTCTTCAAGGGGGCGCGAATAGTCGGTCGGGTGTACCCGGTCTCGGTGATCGAGGACCTCACGGATCCGGCGGAGCCGTACGCGGGTGAGATGGACGCGCTCGCGGCGATGTCGCCCGGCGACGTCGGGGTCTACGCCGTCGATCCGGGCAGCCGGGCCGCGGCCTGGGGAGAGCTGTTCTCGTGCGGTGCCATCGGCCGCGGGGCGGTCGGGGCGGTGGTCGACGGCTGCGTCCGCGACGCGCTGCAGATCGAGGAACTCGGATTCCCGGTGTTCGCCGCGGACACCTCGCCGCTCGACACCAAGGCGCGTGCGCGGGTGAACACGCACGGCGCCCCCATCGAATTCGCAGGCGTACCCGTCGAGAGAGGCGACCTGATCGTCGCCGATGTGGACGGGGTGATCTTCGTTCCGGCCGCGGCCGTGGACGAGGTGGCGGAGCTGGTGTCCAAGAAGAAGCCCCTGGAGCAGGGCGCTCGCGAGGACCTCATCGCCGGAATGCACATTCATGATGTCTGGACGAAGTACGGAGTGTTCTAACCCGAAAATACGCGTCGCCGGAACCGGCGCGAGCACCACCTGAGTTACCTTTCACATCTCAAAGGAGAGAACTGATGGACGAAGCAACGAGAACCGCCTCGGTCTGGGCGGCCATCAACTCGTATGCCGTGGACCGGCGCCGCTTCCTGCAGGTCGCCGGCATCACCGGCGCGGCAGCGACCCTCGCCGCCTGCAGCCCGGGTGGCGGCACGACACCGAACCCCACGAGCACCGGGGGAGGGTCGGGCTCCAACCCCGAGATCCCCGGACCTCCGTGGGAAGGGGGCATCCGAGGCGGCCGCGGCATCGTGCTATGGGAGGACCCCACGCTGACGTACGACCCGCCGCTGGCGTACGGGCAGGGTGACTACTACGGTCTGCAGAACGTCTTCCGTGGGCTCACGTTCTATGGGCCCGAGGCGGAGCCGCAGCTGGACGTGGCCGAGTCGGTCGATCTGTCCGAGGACGGTCTCACCTACACCTTCAAGCTTCGCGAGGGCGTGAACTTCCACAACGGCCGGGCTGTCACCGCGGAGGACTTCAAGTGGACCTTCGAGCGGTCGACTTCGGCGGAGATCGGCTCCTGGGTGCAGGGCTTCCTCGGCTCCGTCGAGGGCCACGCCGAGTTCGTCGAGGGCTCGGCAGACGAGATCACCGGGATCGTCGCAGAAGACGAGCGCACGCTGGTCCTGAAGCTCACGCAGCCCGATGTCACCATTCTCGGCGTGCTGGGGATTCCGCCCTTCTACGTGCTCCCGAAGGAAGAGGTCGAGCGCCTCGGCGACAAGTGGCCCGAGAACCCCGTCGGCTGCGGGCCGTTCAAGCTGAAGTCGTGGGACGCCGGCGCCAGCACCATCGTCTTCGAGCGGAATGAGGACTACATCTGGGCGGAGGAGCTGCCGTACTTCGACGAGGTCGAGTACCGGTGGAACGTCGGCGCTGACATCGCCTACCTCCAGGTGGCGAAGAATGAGGCGGATGCGACGTACGCGGTGCCGGCGTCGGCGATCCCCCGGATCAAGCAGAACGCCGAACAGGCCGAACGGTTCAAGGAGTGGAGCTCCTTCACGCTGACCTACTTCGAGCTGGATATCTCCAAGCCCCCTTTCGACGACATCCGCGTGCGGAAGGCCGTCAACCACGCCTTCAACAAGGAGAAGCTGGTTCCGCTCGGCATCGTGCCCGACGGTCACTTCTACCCCGAGGGCCTGCTCGGGTACAACGAGTCAGCGCCGGTGTACGAGTATGACCCCGATAAGGCCCGTGCCCTCCTCGAGGAGGCCGGCGCGACGGACATCTCGTTCACCCTGCCGGTGTTCGGTGAGGACACCACAACGGCGCAGCTGCTGCAGCAGGATCTGAAGGACGTCGGGATCACGGTCGACATCAAGACACTCAGCGTGAACCCGTATGACATCGGAATGGAGCTGCCCAACCAGTACCGGATGTGGGCCATGGGTTGGGGAATGGGTCTTCCGGACCCGTCGGAGCTGTTCTCCTCCCTCATCCGGACCGGCGCGCCGTCGAACTTCAAGCAGTACTCGAACGAGAAGATCGACGAGCTCGGGAAGGCCGCCGTCTCGGAGGCTGATCGCGACAAGCGCGGGGAGATGTACGCCGAGATCGAGCGGCTCCTGCTCGAGGACGCGCCGTACCTGTTCGTGGGGGTCGACAGTGCCCCGACGTTCATCTCGGAGCAGCTGCAGAACTTCTACTACGAGCCGATCCTGCGGACCTACTGGGACCGCTACTGGAAGACCGGGGCCTAAGCGACCTTGTCCGGAACAGCTGCACTGGCTGCACCCGCCGCGGCGACCACTCGTCGCCGCGGCGGGCTCCAGATACTTCGAGGGCTCGCTCGGCCCGACTTCATCGTCGGGGCGCTGCTGGTGGCGTTCTGGGCCTTCTGCGCGCTGTTCCCGACCGTCCTGACCTCGGCCGACCCGATCCGGATCCTCGAGGGCGGCCTCACCATCCTCGGTGAGCCGCTGGCGCCGGGGACCGGGTCGTTCGTGCTCGGCACCGACTCCCTCGGCCGCGACTTCTTCGCCCGGATCGTCCACGGCGCCCGGGTCGCCATGATCATCGCGCTCGTCCCGAACGCGATCGCGCTCGTGTTCGCGACGATGGTCGGCGTCCTCGCCGGCGTCATGCGCGGCAAGGTCGAGTACGTGCTCATGCGGATCACGGAGGCGATCATGGTGCTTCCCGGCTTCCTCATCGCCATGGCTGTCATCTCCACCTTCGGCTCGTCGACCACCGTCCTCATCCTCACGATCGTCGCGTTCTCCTGGACCTACACCGCACGGGTCATCTACGGCGAGACGCTCCGGCTCCGCGAGATGCTCTTCGTCGAGGCGGCGCTCTCCGTCGGGGCGGGCAGGTGGCGGATCGCCGCGACCCACATCGTGCCGCACCTGAAGCCCCTCCTGGTCGTCTACTTCACGATGAACGCGGCCTTCATGGTGCTGCTGGAGGCGGGGCTCGGGTTCCTCGGATTCGGCATCCAGCCCCCCACGCCCTCGTGGGGACTCATGCTCGCCGAGGCGAGGGACCAGTTCTTCTACCCGTGGCTGATCATCGTGCCCGGGCTCTGTCTCGCCAGCCTCAGCATCGGCTTCTACCTCCTCGGACAGGGGATCCAGAACGCCGGCCGGCCCGCCGAGAAGGCGGTCGTGCTGTGAAGCCCAAGGTCCGGTATGTGCTCAGCCGCATCGTCGGACTGCTGCTGACGCTCTTCGCCGTCTTCACCTTCACGTTCGCACTCACGTTCGCCGTCCCGCAGGATCCGGCCCGCTCCGTGGTCGGACCGAAGGGAACCCCCGAGCAGATCGAGATCGTGCGTGAGGAGCTCGGGCTCAACGACCCTATCCCTGTCCAGTACGTCCGGTACCTCGGCAACGTGGCGACCGCTGATCTGGGGTACTCCTACGCACAGCGCCGACCGGTCGTCGAGATCATCAGCGAACGTCTGCCGTTCACTGCGGCGCTCGCCGCGGGCGCCATTCTCTTCCAGATCGGGGTCGGCGTCCCGATCGGGCTGCTCGCCGCCGCACGCGCGGGGAAGACGTTCGACCGCGTCAGCCTCGCCGGTTCCCTGATGGTCATCGCGCTGCCCGGGTTCTGGGTCGGACTCGTGCTGCTCTTCCTCCTGGCCTACACGTGGCCGATATTCCCGCTCGGCGGCACTGGGAGCTTCCTATCCATCGTGCTGCCCTCCATCACCCTCGGGTTGGCGGGAGCTGCGTGGACCAGCCGGATCATGCGCTCGGAGGCCTACGAGTTCCTGCGGAGCGATGTGGTGCGAGGCCTTCGTGCGAAGGGGATGTCGCCGCGCCGGATCCTCCTGGTCCACACGCTCCGGGCGGCATCGGGGCCGGTGCTGACGATGCTCGCGATCGACCTCGGGTACTTCCTCGGGGGAGCCGTGCTGATCGAGTCGGTGTTCTCCTGGCCGGGCATCGGACTCACCTCGTTCCAGGCGCTCCGCCAGAACGACATTCCGCTGCTGATGGGGTGCGTGATCGTCGGATCCGTCTTCATCCTGGTCCTCAACCTTCTCGCCGACCTCATCCGACTGAAAGTCGATCCCCGTGTCACCATCTAATAGATCGGTTCGCGACCCGCGGCCGGAGACGGCCGATCCGGCGGACGGCGCCGGGCTCGAGGTGCGCGGGCTCCGGGTGTCGATCGGCTCGGGCGGCAATTCGGTCGATCTGATCGACGGAGTCGACCTGTCGCTCGCGCCCGGGAGGCGTCTCGCCCTGGTCGGTGAATCGGGGTCTGGCAAGAGCCTGACCGCGACGGCGCTGATGGGGCTCGTCGACTACCCGCTCCGGTCGAAGGCGGACGTGCTGCGGCTGGGCGGCGTGGACCTCGCGCGACTCTCGCCGCAGCAGTGGAGGAAGGTGCGCGGGCCGCTCGTCTCCATGGTGCAGCAGGACCCGCTCACGGCACTCTCGCCGGTGTTCTCCGCCGGCAGTCAGGTCGCCGAGGCGGCGAGGTCGCGGACCCGCGACCGGAAGCAGGCGTGGGCCCAGGCGATCGAGCGCATGCGCGAGGTCGGCATCCCAGACCCTGCGATCCGCGCGAACGATTACCCACACCAGCTCTCGGGTGGCTTACGCCAGCGTGTCGCCATCGCGATGGCTCTGGCGAGTGAGCCCAGCCTGATGATCGCGGACGAACCCACCACCGCGCTCGACGTCACGGTGCAGGCCCAGATCATCGAGCTGCTCAGAACCCTGTCCGAGCAGCGCGGCATGAGCGTCGTGTTCATCACCCACGATCTCGGTATCGTCCCCGGCTTCGCGCACGAGCTCGCCGTCATGTATGCCGGACGCATCGTCGAGACCGGCGCCGCCGACACGGTGCTCTCCGTGCCTCGTCACCCCTACACCCACGCGCTCATCGCGTCGCAGCCGGGCCTCGACCCCTCGAGTCCCAAACGCCGACTGCCGACCATCCCGGGTTCCCCCCCGCTCGCGAAGGCGAGACCGCCGGGATGCCCGTTCGCCCCGCGGTGTCCTCTCGCGCTCGAGATCTGCACGAAGGCCGTGCCGGAGTTGCGACTCGTCGACGAGCGGCTTGTGGCGTGCCACCGCGCCGAAGAGGCGCCGGAACTGCTGGGGGCACCCGCATGATGCTCGAGGTCACCGGACTTCGCCACGAGTTCGCGACGCCCCGAGGTCCGCTCCATGCGGTCCGCGGGGTCGATCTGCGGGTGCGGCCGGGAGAGACGCTCGCGATCGTCGGAGAATCAGGATCCGGGAAGTCCACCACCGCCCGAGCCATCGCCCGCCTGATCGAGCCGACCGATGGCAGCGTGCTCCTCGATGGGGAAGACCTTCTCAAGGCGAACAACCGGCGGATGTTCGATCTCCGGCGCAGAATCCAGTTCGTGTTCCAGGACCCCTACTCCTCGCTCGATCCGCGGCGCACCATCCGGCAGGCGATCCGCGAGCCGTTGGATGTGCATCGGGTCGGCACCCGGCGTGAGCGGGACCAGAAGGTGGCGGAGCTCCTCCAGCTGGTGGGTCTCAGCACGGAGTACCAGCACTCGCTCCCATCGGCGCTGTCCGGCGGTCAGCGGCAGCGGGTGGCGATCGCGCGCGCGCTGGCCCTCGAGCCGGAGTTCGTGATCTGCGACGAGGCCGTGTCCGCACTGGACGTCTCGATCCAGGCGCAGGTGCTCAACCTCATCCGCGACCTGCAGGAACGCCTCGGGGTCGGCTTCATCTTCATCACGCATGACCTCGCGGTCGTCAGTGAGATCGCGGACTACGTCGCCGTCATGTACCTGGGCCGCGTCGTCGAGACGGGGACGAGGGAGGAGGTCCTCGGCAACCCACAGCATCCGTACACCCAGGCGCTGCTGTCCGCGGCGCCGGGGCTCCGCAGCCTCACCGAGCGGATCGTGCTGCAGGGGGAGTCGCCGTCGGCCCTGAACCCGCCGAGCGGCTGCGCCTTCCGTCTGCGCTGCCCCCGCGCGCAGGGGCTGTGCGAGCGGGACGACCCCGTGCTCGCGCCGGTGTGGACCGGCGGGACGCAGCTGGCAGCATGCCACTTCCCCGGAGAGCTCACACTTGAGGAGCGCACACGGTGACCGTCGTGAAGGCGGCGTTCATCGGCTTCGGCTGGTTCGCGGAGCTGCTCATGACGCGCGTGTTCGCCGACGTGCCAGAGCTCGAGGTGGTCGCGGTCGTCGACCCGTCGGAGGAGCGTCGGAAGCGCGCCGAGGAGATGGGGCTGGCGGCTGTGCAGTCGATGGATGAGCTTCCCGCCGGCTGCGACGCCGTGGTCGTGCTCACGCCGCACGACACGCACCGCGGCATCGTGGAGGCCGCTGCGCGGAAGGGGCTCCACGTCTTCTGCGAGAAGGCGTTCGCCGTCACATCGGACGACTGCCTGGCGATGATCGACGCCTGCCGCGCCGCGGGGGTGGTGCTGACCGTCGGTCACATGCAGAAGCTGTTCCCCACCCACGCGCGAGCCGTCGAGCTGGCACGCGGCGGGAACTATGGCGACGTGATGGCGATCCAGGTGGCAGGCTCCCACTGGTGTCCGGTGATGCCGGGCTGGTGGAGGAGCAAGGAGTCGTGCGGCGGCCTGCTGTACTGGACCGGCATCCATGACCTCGACACGATGCGAGCGATGACCGGATCGGACGTCGCAAGCGTGATGGCCATGGCCGGACCCAAGACGGACGACTACACCGAGTACGAGGACTCGATCTCCGTGACGCTTCGCTACGAGAACGGCGCGGTGGCGTCGCTGCTCGTCGCGGAGCACGACCCCCTCCGCACCTTCGAGGAGGCGTTCCAGATCTCCGTGCTCCTCGAGCGCGGCTCCATCCACGTGGACCCGGGCACCGGCAGGGTGACCCACGCCTCGCGGGAGGGGCAGGAGCGATCCGCGGCTGCGACGCTCGAGTCCTTCGGCAGTTTCGAAGGGCTCGAAGAGCACGCTTACCGGGAGGAGTTCCGGGCGTTCGCGCAGCGGGTGCTCTCCGGTGACCGGGACGACCCCACCGCCGAGGACGGCCTCCGCTGCGTCGAGACACTCGAGGCGATCTATGCGTCGCTCCAGAGCGGCCAGGTCACCGCCGTCGTGAAGCACCCATTCTGATTCCGGATCCAGACAACCATCCAGTCGAGAGAGGAGACACGTTTGCGATCTGTGGGGCAGCCGAGCAGCTCCGGCACGGAAGCGGGGATCCTCGGGCTTCGTGTCCTGGTCACCGGTGCGGCCTCCGGAATCGGTCTGGCGACGGCCTCAGAGCTGGTCAGCCGCGGCGCGCACGTCGTCGGGGTGGATCTCAGGAGCTCGTCGGGGCTGTTCGAGTGCCTGAGCGCAGACCTCACGCAGATGGCGAGCGTCGAAGCGGCGGTCGCGACGGCGGTCGAACTGCTCGGGGGACTCGACGGGGTCGTGAGCAACGCCGGGATCGGCGCCTCCGGCACGATCGTGGACAACGACGATGCGGAGTGGCGCGCAGTGGTGGACGTCAACGTGATGGGGTTCGTCCGCCTGATGCGGACCGCGCTGCCGCACCTGCGCCGCTCGAGCCGCGCATCGGTCGTCACCACGTGCTCGGTCGTCGCCGAAGTCGGCCTGCCGAACAGGGCGGTGTACACGGCCAGCAAGGGAGCGCTGCAGGCGCTCACCATCTCGCTGGCGGCCGATCTGATCGCCGAAGGCATCCGGGTGAACGCGGTGTCGCCCGGCACCACGGACACCCCGTGGGTCGCCCGTCTGCTCGAAGCGACCGACGATCCCCAGTCCCAGCGGGCGTCGCTCGAATCGCGTCAGCCCTCGGGCCGGCTGATCGAACCGCGCGAGGTGGCGCACGCGATCGCATATCTGCTCGACAGCCGCTCCAGCTCCACCACCGGGGAGGTCCTGCATGTCGACGCCGGACTGACCCGCCTGCGGGTTCCGCCCGCACAGCGAGTGCCGCAGTGAGCGGGGGTCCCGCCTGATGCTGGAGCGTTCCGTCGCCGAGGAATGGGTGGCGGCAGGCGACTCGCTCGGCGAAAGCCCTCGCTACGACCGGCGCGGCAACGCGATCCGCTGGATCGACATCGACACCGGTGAGCGGAAGGCGGCGGGGCTCGCCGGATCCGAAGTCACCACCGAGCGGTTCCCGGCACCGCTCGGCGCGCACGAGATCGGAGTGCGGGCGGATGCGGTCGCCGTCGGCGGATCCTGGTTCGCCATCGACCGCGCTGACGGCTCGAGCCGGAGGATCGGTTCGCTCGACCGCCCCGGCATCCGGTTCAACGACTCCGGTGTGGATTCACGTGGCCGTCTGTGGTCGGCCACCATGCGGGAGGACGAGGGAATGACCGGGCCGCCGCTGGGCGCGCTCCACCTCGTCACCAGCGAGGGGCTCGATCCGAAGCTCGACGGGCTCACGGCGGGCAATGGACTCGGATGGACGCCAGCCGACGACGTCCTGTACCTCGTCAACTCGGGGCCCAACCACGTGCTGCGCATTCCGTTCGACCCGGTGTCGGCCGCGCTCGGTGTTCCGGACATCTGGCTCGACGCCGGCGGCGAGGACGTCGACGGCCTCGCAGTCGACAGCGCGGGCGGTGTATGGGTTGCCGTGTGGGGCGCCGGCGAGCTCCGCCGGTACAACGCCGAGGCGGAACTCGTCGCCGTGCTGGAGGTGCCGGCCGCCCAGGTGACGGCGGCATGCTTCGCCGGACCGGACCTGCGGACCGTGGTCATCACCACCGCGGCCCGGGACCAGCACGCCGGCACCGCGGGATCGCTCTTCCGGGCGACCGTTCCGATCCCCGGACGGCCGGCTCCGCTGTGGCGGGGGTACTGATGCTGACGAAGGGGAGTGCCTCGGTGTTCATTCGCGAGCTGCCGGAGCAGGACGGCTGGGTTCTCGGCACGGAGCACTCGCTGTACGCCATCGGATTGGGTGAGGACGGGCTTCCGGTGCAGCGCTACTGGGGGCCGACGCTGCCGGAGCAGGACTGGCCGCGGATGCTCGGCAGCACCACGCCGCGCTGGAGGACGAGCTCATCCCGGCCCTCCGAGGCCGACGACGAGGTGCTCGCGGCCGGCGGCCTGCGGTGGGGCGCGGTCGGTCTCCAGCTCGAGTTCCCGGACGGCCGCAACGAGCTGGAACTCCGGTTCACCGGCTCTGCGGTGGAGCGTGCCCCGGACGAGGCGACCCTGACCCTGACGCTCGAGGACCGCTTCTCTCCCGTCGCGGTCCGGCTTCGCTCCCGCGTCCACTCCGGCCACGACGTGATCGAGCGGTGGCTCGAGCTCGAGCACGGCGGGACGCCCGATGAGCACGTACTGGTCCGCCGGCTGGATTCGGCCAACTGGCCGCTTCCCGAACAGGACCGCTACCGCGTCTCGTCGGTGCATGGGCATTGGGGCGCCGAGAACCAGCTCGTGCGTGCGGAGCTGCCGTTCGGCGAGCTCGGCTTCACCAGCCGGACCGGGACCACCGGGCACCACGCCAACCCCTGGCTGATGATCGACGACGGCAGCGCGCGGGAGGAGTCCGGCCGCGTGTGGGCGGTGACGCTGGCGTGGAGCGGCAGCTGGCGGATGATCGCGCAGCGGCGTCCGGAGGGCGGGGTGTCGGTGACGGCGGGAGCCGGGCACGAGAGCGTCACCCGCCGGCTGCGCGGCGGCGAGGTGGTCGGCACCCCGTCCAGCTACGGGATCGTCACGGAGGGCGGCTTCGGAGCGACGTCCCGGAAGCTGCACACGTTCAGCACTCGCCGGCTTCGCCCGACCACCGGGGCGCTCCAGCCGGTGCTCTACAACTCGTGGGAGGCGACGGAATTCTCCGTGACCGAGGGGGGTCAGATGGCGCTCGCCGACAGGGCCGCCGCCATCGGCGCGGAGCTGTTCGTGGTGGATGACGGCTGGTTCGGCCGCCGCACTCACGACAAGGCCGGTCTCGGTGACTGGTACCCCAATCCGGAGAAGTTCCCGGACGGCCTGCACGCGCTGGTCGCACACGTGCGGAGCCGGTCGATGAAGTTCGGGCTGTGGGTCGAACCTGAGATGGTGAACCGCGACAGCGACCTGTACGCGGCGCATCCGGACTGGGTGCTGCACTTCCGCAACCTCACCCGACGCGAGCTGCGCAATCAGCTCGTCCTGAACTTCGCCCGCGACGACGTGCGGGAGTGGGCGTGGGGATGGCTGTCGTCGCTGGTGACCGAGTACGACATCGACTACCTGAAGTGGGACATGAACCGTCCCTTCTCGCAGGCGGGATGGCCGGAGAACACCGAGGACCCGGGCTCGCTGTGGTCCGGTCACACGGAGGCGGTCTACTCGATCATGGAGCGGCTGCGCGAACTGAAGCCCTCCCTGCTCATCGAGTCGTGCAGCGGCGGCGGCGGGCGCGTCGATCTCGGGATGATGCGCCGGGTGGACATGTTCTGGACGTCCGACAACACGGACGCCCTGGACCGGCAGTCGATTCAGCACGGCTTCTCGCAGGTGTATCCGGCCACGACCATGTCGAACTGGGTCACCGATTCGCCGAACCCGCTCACCGGCCGCGACATCCCGCTCAGCTATCGGTTCCACGTCGCGATGGCAGGCACCCTCGGCATCGGCGGGAACCTCCTCGAGTGGAGCGACGACGACCTGCGAGCCGCGGCCGAGCTGACGGCGCAGTACAAGACCATCCGCGACGCCGTGCAGTTCGGCGATCTCTACCGGCTCGGCGGTGAGTCGGGGGTCGACCTCTCGGCCGTGCAGTATGTGCTCGAGGGCCGGGTGGTGGTGCTCGCATACGAACCGCGCCGTTCGCTCGGCAGCGGACGCCGCCTGTTCCGGCTCGCCGGGCTCGACCCGGACGCCGCGTATGTGGACGAACAGACCGGCGACCGATTCAGCGGCCGGTGGCTGATGGTGCAGGGGATCGACCTGTGGCGGGGTGCGGACACGAACCCGAGGAGCGGCACTGTCCGCTTCTCCCGCGCCGACTTCTGCAGCAGCCTGATCACCCTCGACCGAGAGGATGGCGCAGCATGAGCATCGGACCGCCCAGAATCAGCCTTCCCGCGTCCGATAGCATCGGCACGCAGCCACGGAACCTGATTGGACGGCGGAACTGATGACCACTCAGGCAGACGCACCGACACGTCAGCGTCACGCTCCCGAAGTCAGACGAGCGCTCATCTTGAAGGCGGCGCAGGACATCATCGCGGAGCACGGCTATCCGGCTGCGTCGGCGCGAACGGTCGCGGCGCGGTGCGGGATCTCCCCGGGCACGCTGACCTATCACTTCCCGAGCATCGATGCGTTGCTCGGCGCGGCGCTGCGAGAGGCGTCGATCGGCTACACCAATTCCGCGATCCGGTCCGCGCGGTCCGTTTCGGGCGCACACGACCGTTTGATGTGCCTCATCGACGCCGCTCTGCCGTCGAGCGCCAAATCCCTGCGCAACTGGCGCCTCTGGATCGAGTATTGGGCGCGGGCCTCCCATCTGCCGGATCTTGCCGCCCTCCATTCCGAACGGTACGCCGAATGGCGCTCCACGTTCGCTGAGACCGTCGCAGAGGGGGTCGAGTCGGGAGAGTTCCGTGCTGTTGATCCCGGCTCCACCGCGCTGACGCTCGTCGCCCTGCTCGACGGACTCGGGCTCCAGACGGTGATCGGCGACTCCGCGGTCAGTGTCTCGACCGCTCGCGCCGTCCTGGACGACTACGTCTCGTCGCTCCGGGCCTGAGCAGCGCGAGGTCGTGATGAACACCGAGTGGCGCGGAAAGCCTGCCGCTCAGCAGCCCGTCCTCCGAGCCGATCGGTGACCAGTTGACCGTGACGACGATGCGGCCGCCCGACGCCGTGTTCATCCAGGCCCGGCCAGACGGTGCATTCGAGCCGGCCGCCGACCGGGGGGGCCGATGGCACGCCGGCGGCGCAGTGCTCGAGTACACCGGGACCGGGGATGCCCGCCTCGTCGCTGCGGACACGGTCTCGCGCCTTGCGCTGCGGTGGACATCCGGTGTGCCCGAGCGCTCCCGCGTCTTCGCCGACGCGTGGGAGCGGACCTACGGGGACTCCGGCTGGACGGGGATCCGTCCCGACCGGGCACTGCCCTGGTTCTGGCTCGCGCACGACGAATTCACGGGCACGACGATCGGGGCGGGCGTTGCCACCGGTCCCGGTGCCTGGGCCTCCTGGACCGTCGACGTCGACGGGGTGACGCTGTGGCTCGATGCCCGGTCAGGTCAACGGGGGCTTCAGCCGGGGGATCGCGAGGTGGAGCTCGCGACGGTCCTCTGGCTCGAGTCAGGGAGCACACCGTTCGCCGCGCAGACCGAGCTGACTGCTGCGATGGCGCCGCAGGCTCCGGTGGCGGTCGGTCCGGTCGTCGGTTCGAACAACTGGTACTACGCGTATGGGCATGGGTTCGACGCGGACGCCGTGGTGCAGGACGCCCGGACCATCGTCGAGCTGGCGGGCGGCCACCCGGTGCGGCCGTTCGCCGTCATCGATGCGGGGTGGGGCGTCGGGGACGGCTCGGCCGACGGCGGTCCCTTCGACCGCGGGAAGGGCAGCTTCCGCGACATGTCGGGCGTGGCCGACCGGATCCGGAGCGAGGGCGCCCGGCCCGGCCTGTGGTACCGCCCGCTCCTCACGCGAGAGCGGTCGCCGCTCGCGCACGACGTGCCGCTCGACCTGGGGTTCCCGCTCGACCCGAGCCTGCCCGGCACGCTCGCGCAGGTGCGCGACGATCTCGTCCGGTTCCGGGGCTGGGGCTATGAGCTGGTGAAGCACGACTTCTCCACGTTCGACGTCACGGGGGCCTTCGCGCCGGCCTTCGGCGCCCGGATGGGCTCCGGTGCGATCACGTTCGCCGACCGCACCCGCACCACCGCGGAGATCCTGCTGGACTTCTACCGGGTCATCGCGGATGCCGCGGGTGACGCTGTGGTGATCGGATGCAATACCGTCGGACACCTGGCGGCGGGGCTCGTCGCGGTGAACCGGATCGGCGACGACACCTCCGGCAAGCAGTGGGAGCGGACCCGGCGCATGGGAGTGAACGCGCTCGCGATGCGGCTCGCCCAGCATGGCCGCTTCTTCACGGCAGATGCGGACTGCGTGCCCGCAACGCCGACGACGCCGTGGGAGCTGAACCGGCGATTCCTCGAGCTGGTGGCGGCGTCGGGCACCGCACTCTTCCTCTCCCTGGATCCGGCTTCCCTCAGCCCGGAGGTCCGGCGGGACGTCGCGGACGCCGTGGCCGTCGCCCTGGACGGCGGGGTCGACGGCGGCGTGGAACCGCTCGATCAGCTGTACTCCACCACACCGCGACGGTGGAGGGTCGGCGACGAGGAGCGCGTCGTCGACTGGTCAGACCGGATGGGCGCCGAGCCATTCGTGCACGGAGTGGCGTGATCCCGCGCTAACGGTGCGCGGCGAGACCCGCTCTCGCCGTCCCCCACGAGGAGAGCCGGCCACGGACGATCGGGTCCCGCACCGAGTCCAGGGCTTCCTCGTACGCCCGCCCCATGAACGGGCCCATCGGAATCCGCGCCCCGCGTTCCGCGGACTCGACCGCGGCCTGCACCATCGCGAGGCTCCACACGTTCGAGTGGATGTCGCCGTAGGGCGTCGCTCCGGTGCGAAGCGCGGACAAGAAGCCGGCCAGTGCACCCGCGATCTCCTCGGGAGCGGCCGAATCCTCCTGCATCGCGAGTTGCGACGCCTGCTCCGCTGCCGCGCCGTCGACTGCGGGCGCGGAGAGCCCGTCCCAGGTGGCGGAGCCGCCCGCGCCGCGGGCAGTCCACTGCCCGTTCCAGGATGTCGGGAGGCCCTCGTTGCACCAGGACCCCGTGAAGACGAACCGCGTTCCGTGCTCCATCTCGAACACCGCGACCGCCGCTGCGTCCCCGTCGTACCAGCTCCACGTCGGATTGAACTCCTCGCAGTACACCGCAACGGGGTCGGCCGACAGGAGGTGACGGCAGGCGTCGAACGCGTGGATCGCCATGTCGAGGAGCAGCGGATGCTGCATCCGGTCACGGAACCCGCCGAAGTGCGGCCCCGTCTGGAAGTCGGTCGTCACCATGGCGATGTCCCCCAGTCCGCTCACGGCCGCTCTGAACTGGTTCAGCGAGCGGAAGTAGCGGCGCGACTGACTGGTCATCACCAGCCGCCCGGCGACTTCCGCCGCAGCCGCGAGCACCAGCGCATCGCCGACCGTCGGCACGATCGGCTTCTCGCAGAGCACCGGAAGACCGAGCCCCAGGGCCTCGAGGTTGACCGGGAGGTGAGCTTCCGGCACGGTCACGTTCACGACCGCATCCACGGGGATGGCGCCGACGACCTCAGTGAGCGACGTGCCCAAACGGAGGTCGGACCGGCCGATCGACTCGGCGGCGGCCTGTGCGACGGAGCGGTCGAGGTCGACGAGGCCGACCAGTTCCGTGTCGGGATCGCCGTGGAGCAGCCGAAGCCAGTGGCGGCCCATGCCACCGGCGCCGATGAGTGCGACCCGGACCGGCCCTCCGCTCGTCGGCCGCCGATCGAAATACGTCATCTGTGCGGCGTGAGCCGGAAGCTGCGGGTCATGAATCCGTAGTACTCGCCCTGACCCTTCCCTACCACGTAGTCGCCGGAGAAGATCATCCACCCGCCGGCCCCGTCGGCGTCGAGCCATGTCGGCGGAACCTGCGGGAGATAGGGCGTGTGCGGGTACTCCCAGCTCGGGTCGTGGTGCACCAGGCCCCACGGTCCCCACGGCGTCGGGCCCTCGAGCACCATCAGCTCGGCGCGCTTGTCCCAGGTCTCGATCGCGATGTCTCTCGGGGTGCTGAACGTGTGCGGAACGGAATCCGTGCCGTAGGTGAGCAGGAAGCGGTCGATGGGCGCGCTGTACGTCATGGTCGGGTGGCCGATGCGGCCGGGGTCGCGGAGAATCGGCCGTGCCCTTGCCTCGTCCTTCGACCATTCGGGGGTATCGAGAGCGCCGGCGCCCTCGCCGTTCGACGCGAAGAACTCCCACGTGGAGCGGTCCTGAACGCTCGCGATCGGGGCGCGGGCCAGGAAGATGTTGTCCCCGGTCTCCCAATTCCGGTCGTTGGAGATCGCGTACACGAACTCGCCGAACCGCTCGGGGACACCCGAATAGCCGGGCCCGAAGGCGACGAACGCCAGCCCGGCGAAACGCTCCCCGAGGAAGTAGGTCTCCGGTCCGTCCTCCGGGGACGGCACGTTCTGCCAGGTCTTCCCCTGGTCATCGGAGTACATCAGCGCGACAACGCCTCCGTGGGCGGAGATCAGGTTCGCGATCTTGAAGTCGTTCTCAAATCCGGGCGCGTCGAAGTCGTAGTCGTACGCCGCGACGTAGATGCGGTCCCCGATCCCCAGTGCGCCGTCCACGTACCGTCGGCACCGCATCCCCGCAGGGCGGACGAGCTCGGGGAACTGCGTGACCAGACTGACCGTGTGATTCGGGGGAGTGCCCTCCACGCGCATGAGCTGCGCGAAGTTCACGGGGCTGCCGAAGTTGGCGCCGTCGTCGTCGACGGTGTAGATCGTGCCGTCCGCCGTCCACGTGTTCCAGTGCATGTCGCTGTTGGTGCCGGGATAGCGGCTCGACTCCGACGTCCACTCCAGCCCCGAGAAGAGGCGGCTCCGCGGGAAGCGCTGTGTCGTGGGCTGGTGCTCGGTCATTGAACGGTTCCTTCCCGAAACGGCGTCAGGCACAACTTACCGTACGGTCGTACGAGGTTCAACGAGTGCGCCGGATCATTCCACGAAGTTTTCGTCGGAACGTACGATTACCCTCGTCAGCGTGGCTCTCAGCGTGGCGCGGGCGAGGCCGCGGCCGGTCGCGCTCGCTGCGAACCGGTCCCGGAGCGGCGCCGACCCCGCCACGTCGACCGTGGCGGCTCGTGAGGAGCGATCAGAATGCGGCCCTATCTGGAGCTGCTGCGCCTGCCAGGAATTCTGCGCATCACCGCGGCACAGCTCGCCGCGCGGGTGCCCCTCGGCATGCTCAGCCTCGCGATACTGCTCCACGTCGAGATGCAAGCGGGCTCGTACGCGGTCGCCGGGGGCGTTGTGGCACTGGTGAGTCTCGGCAAGGCCGTGGTCGTGCCCGTGACGAGCAGACTGACCGCTCACTTCGGCGTTTCGCGCACTCTCGTCGTGGCGGCAGCCGTGAACGCCGCCGCGATGGTGGCATTGGTTGCGGCCCCGCCGGCGCTGCCGCTCCTGCTGGGTCTCGGGCTGCTGATCGGCGGGTCGGAGCCGCCGCTGATGCCCGTGGTGCGGGCCCTGTATCCCCGGCTCGTGCCGCAGGAACGGGTTCCCGTCCTTTTCGCGCTCGACGTCACGGCGCAGGAGTTGATCTGGATCATGGGGCCGGTCGTGGCGGCCGGCCTTGCCGCCACCGCATCGCCTGGATCGGTCCTGATCGCGTGCGCCGTGATCACCTTGGCCGGGACGCTCTGGTTCGTCGCCAGCCCGCAGGTGCGCGGATTCCGTCCTCCGGTCAATCCGCTCGCATTCGGCCGCTCCCTGCTGCACGGCACGGTGGCGCTCGCGATGGTGGCGAGCTTCCTCCTGATGGCGTCGTTCATGTCGCTCGAGGTCGGCATCATCGCGCGGTTCGACGGCGCGGAGCTCTTCGCGGGCATCGCGCTCGCAGCCGCGAGCGCCGGATCCCTTGTCGGTGGCATCGCTCTTGGGCACAGGCGGATGGCGGTTCCCGGCTTGGCGGCGGCTCTGGGAGTGGTTGCCCTGGGCACCGGCCTGGCTGGGGTCGCCGACGCCTTCCCGCTGCTGCTTCTCGCCATGTTCTTGTCCGGCGTCGGCTTCGCACCGGCGCTGGCCGCGATGTACTCCATGGTCTCGGCTGTCGTCGCCGGAAGCGCGGCCACCGAGGTGTTCGGCTGGCTGACGACCGCCGCGCTCGTCGGCGCGGCGGCGGGGACCGCGCTGGGTGGCGTCCTCAGTGACGTGCACGGTCCTGCGGGGGCCTACCTGGCGGCAGCCATCCTGGCTGTCGCAGCTGCGGCGAGCCCGGGCGTCGCCCGTCTGGCCGGACCGGTGAGCGGCCTTTCCCCCTCCACGGGGAAGGCGGCGTAGTCGGAACTGGTGTCGACGGAGCCGCCTTCCGCCGACGACGTTGGAACTGTGCAGACCGGCCAGCAGGTCCCGCTCGGCCTCCACCAGGCTCGGGCCGAACCGAACGGTGCGCTCATCCACGACGTCGGCCGATCCCGCCGAGGCGAGGGAGTACGCGCCCGGTGGGAGACTTGCCACCGGAGGAACGATGACCGGCAACCCGACGATGAACGACGTGGCCCGAGAGGCAGGCGTCGCCCTGAAGACGGTGTCGCGCTTCGTCAACGGTGAGACGAACATCAACCCGGTGCTCGCGGGGCGGATCGCCGACGCCATCTCGACCCTCGGGTACCGCCGCAACCTTGCCGCGGCGAGCATCCGGCCGGGCTGGACCAGCAAGACGATCGGGCTGATCATCAGCGACCTCGCGAATCCGTACTATTCGGCACTGACGAGCGCGATCGAGTCCTTCGCGCGGGAGCGCGGATACCTGGTCATCAGCTCGAGCTCCGACGAGCTGGGCACTCAGCACGATCGCCTCGTGGACCGGCTGATGGAGCAGCGCGTCGACGGTCTGATCGTGGTGCCGCCGAGGGACCCGGGCCGGCCGTGGAGCGCGGTGACACCGCCCATCCCGCCGCTCGTGTTCGTGGACCGCCCCGCGGATTTCCCTCAGGCCGACGTGATTCTCGCCGACAATGCCGGCGGGGCCCGGGCCGCCACCGCTGAGCTGCTCGCCCACGGGCGGAGGAGGGTCGCGTTCGTCGGCGACGCGCTCGGCATCTCCACGATGCGCGAACGCCACGCCGGTTACCGTGCGGCCCTCGAGGATGTCGGGATCGCGGCGGATGAGACGATCGTCCGCACCGATGCCCACAGCAGCCGGCAGGCCGCCGTGGCTGTGGCGGAGCTGCTGGCAAAGACGGACATCGATGCCGTGTTCGCCGCGAACAACCGGGCATCGGTCGGTGCTCTGCTCGCGTTCCGGGATGCCGGCCGCCGGCTGCCGCTGATCGGGTTCGACGACTTCGAGGCCGCGCTGGTGAGCTCCCCAGGAGTGTCGGTGGTGAGCCACGACATCGTCGAGATGGGCCGGCGAGCAGCCGAGCTGACCCTCGACCGGCTGGCCGGCTCCGACCGGGAGCCCGCCACCATCGTGCTGCCCACCCGGCTCGTGCTGCGCGGGTCGGAACGGATCTAGGCCGGCGTCAGAGCCTGACCGCCGCGCCGTCCGCGTGCGAGCGGAGCGCCGCGCGGTAGATCTCGTGGGTGATCACGGCTTCCTCCGGGCGCGCAGTGCCGAATCGGTGGCCGAGCAGGCCTTCCCGCTCAGCGAGGAAGACAGCCCACATCTGCAGGATCGAGTCGGAGAACCCGAACTCGAAGTTGGGGCCCGTCACGGTCGGCCACACGGATCGGCTGCCCGCATCGAGCCGCTGCCAGGCCTGCTCACGGCCGATGCCGGGGATGTCGGCCATCGTGAACACCTCGACGCGCTTGGGGTTTTTCGTGCTGAATCGCACCCCGCCTCCGAGACCGACGGCCTCGAATTCCCAGGTGTTCTTCTCGCCGGGGTCGATGCGCTTGGTCGCGACGGTCAGCGGAAACCGGACCCCCTCGTGCGTCGCCCAGCAGTGCAGCACCGCGTTGTCCCAGGTGTCGCAGGGGACCAGGACGCCGTCCGGGCCCGGCCGTTCCGGGACGATGTTCTGCAGCACGGCGTAGATCTGGTCCGGCGTCCAGCCCAGCCGGAGCGGGATGTGCCAGGTGTGGAGCCCCAGGTCGTTGAGTACGCCCGCTTCGCCGCAGAACCGGGCCTGCCGCTTCCAGCTGATCGGCTTGGTGACGTCGACATCGCTGGAGTGCAGGAAGCTGCTGCGCGCTTCCACGATGGTGCCCAGGGCACCGCTGCGCACATAGTCGATGGCCCATTGCGCCCCGGGGAAGAACGGCATCTCGCTGGAGCACCGGACGAAGCTTCCGGGTTCGGCGGCGATCTCCTCAAGAATCGCGCCCGCAGCGGCGGCGTCGATGCCGAACGGCTTCTCTGCGAGCAGCGCTTTGCCCGAGGCGATCACGTCGGTGTAGATCCCCTGGTGCAGATCGTGTCGGACCGCCACGTAGACCACATCGATGCTGCTGTCGGAGAGCAGATCGCGGTAGTCGGTCGCCTTGGTGGTCACGGTGTCGATCTCATCGAACCAGTCGAGGGCGGCGGGATCGATGTCGCATACGGCGGTCAGGCGCGGTCGGACCGGGTGATCGATCAGCGCGGGCCACCGCTGGAGCGCCGCGGCGATCTCCCGGCCCATCAGGCCGCCTCCGATGATGCCGATGTTGACCTCGCGAGCGGTCATGCGTCCGCCCCGTCCACGATGGCGAGCGCCTCGTCGACGCTCGCGGATCGGTGCAGCACCGCCAGAAGCGCGGACGTGATTCCGGCAGGTCTCTCATGCTGGATGACGTTGCGGCCGTAGACGATTCCCCGTGCCCCCTGAGCGAGCAAGCGGACCGTCCGCTCCAGCAGGGTGCGATCGTCCACCCGTCCGCCCCCGCGCACCAGCACGGGGACGTCGCCCGCCACCTCGATCACCCTGGAGTAGTCGGCCACGTCGTCGGTGGGGTCCGCCTTGATGAGATCGGCGCCGAGCTCTCGCGCCTGGCGGACGAGGGTCACGATCTTCGTCACATCGCCGTCGACGGTGTAGCCGCCCCCTGCCGCGGCGTTGTCCTGCATGACGAGCGGTTCGATCATGAGCGGCATCCCGTATCTCGTGGCCTGCTCGCGAAGGGCCATGATCGAGACGATGTTCGCCTCGCGGATGTCGGGGCGGCCAGGCAGCTGCATCAGGTTCGCGCACACTGCGACGGCGTCGAGACGGACGGCCTCCTCGATCGCGTTCGGCACGTGGTGGCTGAAGAGGTGCTCGTCGAGCGGATCGCCGTACACGTTGGCGACGTCCGCACGCAGCACGAGAGCCGGCTTCTGTCTGCCAGGGATGGACTGGAGCAGCCGCGCGTGGCCGAGGGTCAGCTGCACGGCGTCCGGGCCGGCCGAGACGAGGGTGCGCACCACCTCGGCCATGTTCTCGATCCCGGGAAGGAACGACGCCTCCCCGAAGAAACCGTGGTCGACCGCGACATCAAGCGCCCTCCCCGATGTCGCGTGAAAGAGCCTGTTGAGACGGTACTGGGACATGCCTGCTCGTCTTCCGTTCCGGATGCGGTCGCCCGCCGCTGCTTCTGCTCGCGGTGGGACTGTGCCAGAGTAGGTCCGACGAGATAACGTTGTCTAGCCCGTGGGCACGCCCGCACCGACCCGCCGACTGCCGAAGGGACGCGCCGTGTATTCGATCGCTGTGGCGGGCCACATCTGCGTCGATCTGACGCCTGAACTCCATGCCGGCGGCGAGCCGGCCCCAGGTCAGCTGGTGGAAGTGGGACCGCTGTCCATCCGGGTGGGCGGCAGCGTTGCGAACACCGGTCTTGTGCTTGCCGACCTGGGCGCCGAGGTGACTCCCTACACGACGATCGGCGCAGATGGACTCGGCGCGCTGCTCACCGGCGAGCTGCAAGGCCGTGGCCTCGACACGAGCCACGTCGTGGTGTCACCGGAGGGAGCGACCTCGTACAGCGTCGTCGTCGAACGACCGGGGCAGGATCGCACCTTCTGGCATCACACCGGCGCAAACATCCTGTTCGACGGGGCGGATGTCGACTCCGGATCCTCCGACATCCTGCACGTCGGGTACCCGCCCCTGCTCCCGGCGCTCGTTGCCGGTGGCGGCGCGCCGCTCGCCGGGCTGCTCGCCCGGTCACACGCGGCAGGGGGAACGACATCGGTCGACCTCTCCGTGGTGGATCCCGACTCGGCGGCGGGTGCCGCGGACTGGGACGCCATCCTCAACGCGATGTGCGCCCACACCGACGTGCTGAGCCCCAGCCTCGACGACCTGACGTCCGCACTGCGGATCGAGGAGGGGTTCTCGGTCGCCCTGGTCGACCGGCTGGCCGCCCGGTTCCTCACCGCAGGCGTCGCGGTGGTCGCCATTTCGGCCGGCCCGCACGGGCTGTTCATCCGGACCGGGACGGCGGCGAGGTTCCGATCGTCCGGCCGCGCGCTCGCCGGCGTCGCCCACTGGGCGGAACGCAGCCTCGACGTGCCCCCGGTGGCCGTCGACGACGTGGTGACCACGAATGGTGCGGGAGATGCTGCGAGCGCGGGCCTGCTGTTCGCGATCGCGATCGGGGCGAGCCTCGAGGAGGCCGGAAGGATCTCGGCGGCCTGCTCCGCGGCGGTGATCCAGGGCCGCCGCGCGACGCCCGCGACGATCGCCACGCTCACGCCCGGGCTCGGCGGTCTCCTGGCGGCCGGCCGATGACCCCAGACACCCCTCAGCGTGGAGGAACCCGAATGGAACCAATCCTGCTCCCGGCCAATCAGCCGCCCGCCCGCTTCTACCGGGGCGGTGCGGCGATCTCCGCCTTCCGGCACGACCCGCCGGCCCCGCCGAACACCCCGGAGGACTGGGTCGGCTCCACGACCAGCGTCCGCGGCAAAGCCCCCGAGGGGATGACCCGGCTGGAGAACGGCCACCTCCTCGCCGACGCGATCGAGGCGGACCCCCTCGCCTACCTCGGACCAGACCACGTCGCGGCGTTCGGCTCGGACACCAGACTGCTGGTGAAGCTCCTCGACGCCGGGCAGCGCCTGCCCGTCCACGCCCACCCGGACGGCGGATTCGCCTCCCGGCATGTCTCGGCTGCGCACGGCAAGGCCGAGGCCTGGTACATCCTGTCGGCCGGAGTGGTTCATCTCGGATTGAGCCGCGACGTCTCAGGTCGCGAACTCGGCGAGCTGGTCGCCGGGCAGCACACCGACACCCTGCTCGGCCTGCTGCATCAGTTCGACGTGCAGCCACACGACACCGTGTATGTGCCGCCCGGGGTGCTGCACGCCATCGGGTCGGGCATTCTGCTCGCCGAGGTGCAGGAGCCGGAGGACCTGTCGATCCTGCTCGAATGGAACGGATTCGACCTCGATGGCGAGGCGGACGGCCACCTCGGTCTCGGATTCGACGTCGCACTGGAGGCGGTCGACCGCCGCGGGCGCTCCCGGAACCAGATCCTCGAACTGGTCCGACGGGGGGTGTCCGACGGTCCGGCCCTCGTGCCGGACGCGGCGCCGTACTTCCGGCTCGACCGGGTTTCCGGACCCCTGGACTTCCCGGCGGGCTTTGCGATCGTGCTCGCCGTCGCAGGCGAGTCCCTGCTCACCCTGGAGGAGAGACCCGTTCGCCGCCTGCCGGCCGGGAGCACGACCTTGGTGCCGTTCGCAGCCGGTCCGATGCGCATCGAGACAGACGGCTCGGTGCTGGTGGCCCGGCCGCCCGCCACGCAGTGAACACCGCACCGACGCCACCAAGCAACGAGGAGGAGATCCCCATGCAATCCCGGCCCGCACGATCAGGAGGCTCGAACATGAGTGAAGCGTCCATCCTCGACCTCGCCGGCAGGTGGCGGCTCGGCTGGCAGGACCCACGGCGCGGCGATCTGGCCTATGCGGAGTCGCCGGCGGATGAGCAGCTCGACTGGCTCGAGGCCGTCGTCCCCGGCGAAGTGCATCGAGACCTTGAACGGCAGGGCATACTCGAGCCGATCGAGCTCGGCCTTGGCGCACTCGCGGCACAGTGGGTCGACCGCGCCACCTGGATCTTCGTCCGGGACGTCGAAATCCACGCCGTGCCGGCGAGCGCACAGCTCGTCTTCGAGCGGCTCGAGCTCGGTGCAACGGTGTACCTCAACGGCGTCCTGGTCGGCACGCAGGTCACGGCGTTCCTGCCGATGCGCGTCGAGGTCGCGGAGCACCTCCACATCGGATCGAACCGCTTGCGCGTGGAACTGGATGCGGGTCAGCATGCGGTGACCGAGCTGCCGGCGGTCGGGTACCGGCGCTCGGTCCTGCAGGGGCCGGACAAGCGGCAGTGGCTCCGGACCGGGCAATCCCAGTTCGGATGGGACTGGTCACCGCGCCTCCTCACGATTGGAATCACCGGGCCGGTGCGACTCGAGCTCCGGGACCTGGCCCTGCGGCTCGCCGAAGTCGTGCCCGTCGTCGAGGTCGCCGACGACCATGCGATCGCAACGGTCACCACGCGGGTGTTCCTCGCCAACGACTCGAACGCGCCGGTCGCGACGACCGTGCGAGTCGAGCTCGATGGGCAGCAGCAGCGCGTCGAGGTGATGGTGGAGCCGGGGGAGTCCCGCGTCGACGTGGTGACCAGGGTGGAACGGCCCGAGCTGTGGTGGCCGCGAGGGATGGGCGCGCAGCCGCTGCATCCGCTCGTCGTCGAGGTGGCGGGCGACGGCGCGGGGTCCGCGGAGCGACGGGAGTTGCGCATCGGCCTGCGCTCCATGGTGGTGGACCAGTCGGCGGCGCCCGATCGCGGCACCCTGTTCCGAATCGTCGTGAACGGGGTGCCGTTCTTCGCGAAGGGCGGCAACTGGGTGCCGATCTCGCTCACCCCGAACCCGGTGCCGGTCGACCTGCTGGATGCGCAGCTGGCCCGCGCGGTCGAAGCGAACTTCACCATGCTGCGGGTCTGGGGTGGCGGCGACTATGAGACCGAGGAGTTCTACGACCGCTGCGACGAGCTCGGCATCGTCGTCTGGCAGGACCTGATCTTCGCGTGCGCCCGCTATCCGATGCGCGTGGACTGGTTCCGGAAGCTCGTCGAGGCGGAGGTGCGCCACCAGGTGCGCCGGCTGGCGAAGCACCCGAGCCTCGCCATCTGGGCGGGTGACAACGAGAACGCGTGGATCGGACAGGACTCGGTCCCACCTGGCCCACTCGTGCCGCTGATCGACGGCATCCCCGTCAAGGAGTTCGAGGCCGACCATGCGTGGTTCGAGCGTGAGGCGATCGACCTCGCCGCGGAGGAGGACCCCACCCGGCTCTTCTGGCCCAGCTCCCCGTGGTCGCCCACCGGCCCGGACCACAACGCCGGCCACGAGGGCGATCAGCACCCGTGGAGCATCGGGTTCGGCGATGTCGACTTCCGCAAGTACCGCGACATCGACGCCCGATTCCCCAACGAGGGCGGTCTGCTCGGCCCGAGCACCATGCCGACGATCCTGGAGTCACTGCCCGAGGGCCATCGCTTCTACAACTCCTTCGCGTGGAAGACCCACGAGAACGAGATGGTCATGCGGTACCAGCCGAACCGCTACGACGGGCTGTTGAAGGAATGGACCGGCCGCGACGCCGCCTCGATCCCTCTCGAGGAGTGGGTCTACTGGTCCGGCCTGCTCCACGGCGAAGCCCTCACCGAGTACGTCGACAACTTCCGGCGCCGCTCCACGACGACCGGTTCCGCGGTGTTCTGGATGTACAACGACTGCTGGCCGACCGTGCGCAGCTGGACCATCGTCGACTACCGGGCGCGCCGCACCGCGTCCTTCCACCCGGTGCGCCGCGCGTTCGCGCCGGTGCGGGTCGGGATCGTCGACGCCGCCGTGAGCGGTGCGGCAGGTGCCACGGTGTGGGTGCACAACGACACGCCGTCGGACCTCGCGCTCGAGCTCGAAGCTGGGACGATGGCATTCGCCGGCCCGGTCGACACCACTCGGAGCGCGGTGACCGTCCCGGCGCGCGCGGTGCGTGAAGTGGCGCACGTCGCGCCGCCGAGCGGCGACCCGCTCGCTTCCGCCTATGTCGCAGTGCTTCGCGATGGCGACCGCGTCGTGAGCCGGAACCGGCTGCTTCCGGGTCGCTACTCCGACCTCCCACTGGCCGGCGCCGACGTGCGCGTCCGGGTCGAGCCGCTCGCGGGAGGGGAGGGCGAGGCGGTGTTCGAGTCCGACGTTTTCGTGCTCGGTGTCGCGCTCGACCTCGAGGGGGACAACGACCTCGCCGACGACTTCTTCGACCTGTATCCGGGGATGCCGCATCGCATCCAGTGGTCAGACCCCACCCCGCCGGTCATCCTGTTCACCGGCAACGGCTGAGGAACTCACCGGGGCCGGCCCTGCCGACGGCTTCCGACAGCTCACCCGGCCTGGTCGGCACCGTACGGCGGAGCTGTGCCGCCGACGTGACGCGGCTGGTCGCCCGTGAAATCCGACGCGTAGATCTCGGCATCGTCCTCCGGGTGGAAGCCGATCCGCTCACCGGCGTCGAGGGACCACCACCGTTGCGTGTTCCGCGACACCCCCCAGACGGTCGAGAAACCGGACCAGGGGCTGACGAGCGCGGCGTGAGTGAGTCGCACGAAGTCGGGAAACGACAGCCAGATCGCGAGCGCGCGGAGGTCGCTCGGTCGCTCCTGGCACTGGCCGATGCGCAGCGCCGTGACCTCGAGACCGTACTCGTCGGCATAGAAGGAGCCGAGAGCTTCGAGCGCCGCCTTGCTGATCCCGTAGAAGCTGTCGGGACGCACCCGCACATCCGCAGGCAGGTCGTCGCTTCCGCGCGCCTGGTACCCGACGGCGTGGTTGCTGCTGGCGAGCACCACACGTTCGACCCGCTCGAGACGCGCCGCCTCGAGCACGGTCCTCGTGCCGTGAATGTTGACCTCGAGCGCTTCGTCCCATCCAGCGTCCGGCGACGCGATGCCGCCGAGGTGCACCACCGCGTCCATTCCGGCACTGGCACGGCGCATGGTGTCGAGGTCGGTGATCGAGCCCACGACGGCGTCGGATGCCGCGCCGGCAGGTTCGCCGAGGTCGAGCGTCCGCACCTGCCATCCGAGAGTCGGAAGTGCCCCGCGCAGCACACGGCCGAGGGATCCGTTGCCGCCCGTGACCAGCACCGATCTCGACGGCGTCGATGAAGCGGTAGGCGCCCCCTCGTCCTCGGCTTCGGCCCCGGAAGCGTTCCTGCGGTTCTCCGGCATCGCCGCCATTCGATCACCCGTCGTCACTCTCGTACTCCGTTCTCAACCGATCGGCGTTTTCGCGGAGCGGATGTCCGGCCGGAACGAAGAAGGTCGTCGCCGGAATCGCCGCGGTACGCCGAAGGGGAGACTCCGAACGTGCCGCGGAAGGTGCGCGCGAAGTGCGCTGCGTCATAGAAGCCGGCGCGCGTCGCGATCGCACCGACCGCGTCCGACGTGGAGCGCAGCGCGACCGCCGCGTTCGCGAGGCGGGCTCTCAGGAGGAACTCGGATGGTGCTATCCCGAAGAGCGCACGCACCGTTCGCCGGAAGGTGCTCTCCGACACCGAGAGCGCACGCGCGGCCTCAGAGACCCGCAACGCCCCTTCCGGACTGTGCTCGACCGACTGCGCCCACCTGCGCACGGCCTCAGCCACTTCCGTTGCGGGTTGGGGCACTTCGTGCATTCGCCGTGTCTCAAGCAGCAGCTCCCGCAGCAGGACGGTCGCGTCATCCCAGCCTCGCTCGTTGAGCGCGAGCAGCCCGAAGAGCCGGTCCACCTTGCCGCGGAACCGGATCGGATCGGGAACATGACGCCAGGAATCGGTGTCGGACGGGATGAGGCCATGTCGTGCCCACACATCAGCGAGGTCACCTTCGAACGTCACGTAACTTTGGTCCCAGCGGTCACCGCTGACGGCGTGGTAGCGGTAGTGCCGGCCAGGGCGGGTGATGAACGCGACCGGCGCCCTCAGGGTGACGCGCGGACCGTTCCCGGCCCGGTAGGACAGCTCCCCGGTGTAGGCGAAGTTCAGCGCATAGAACGGCAACTCGGTGTTGATGACGACTGCGCAGTTCGGGGAGCGGCCCCAGATGCCGAATCGGAGATCTCCCATCAACGTCATGCTCGGAAAATACAAGCATCGGCGTACTGAGGACAATGACGGGGAGGCGGCGGACGCTGGTATTGGACGGTGACGTCGCCCACTTCTCGCCTGTATTTCATCGGCGCAGGCCACATCGCCGCCCATCATCTGCAGGCGGCGCACGAGCTCCTGCCGGACGCCGCGATCCATGCATCCGACCCGAATGCGGATGCGCTGAGGGCCTTTGCGGCACTCGACTCCCGCGTCGTCACACACGACAGCCTCGACGCCATGCTTGCGTCACCCTCGTCGACCGGTGACATCGCCATCATCTGCACCCCGCCCCGGTTCCACGAGCAACTGACGCTGCTGGCGCTCGCCAGCGGTCGGAACGTCCTCTGCGAGAAGCCGTTCGCAATGACGGTTCAGCAGGCGGAGCGCATGCGTACGGCCGCTCAGGCGGCCGGACTGATGCTGCACTCATGCGGGAATCGCTTCATGGACACCCCCGGGATGCGCCATGCGAAACGCGTGTACCAGAGCGGGGAGCCTGTCCAGGAGCGGACGCGTCGGTGCCGACGCACGTGAACGGGTGGCCGGTGGTCGCGCCCGACCTGTCGGCGGTGATCTACGGCAATCGTCGCGCGTTGGCGGCCATGGCGGAGGCGTTGGACAAGCCACAGGAGTCCCGCCGCTGGGCGGGGGCGGCGGAAGACCTCCGGCTCGCCACCTTCGAGGCGTGCTACTCAGCGGAAGACGAGTTCTTCTACGATCGCGACACGTTCGGAGCGCTCCGCAAGATCAAGGAGATGCAGCTGATGCCGATGGTGTCCGAGGGCATGCTCAGCCCCCGCCAGTTCCAGCGCATCTGGGATCGCTACCTCGGGAATCCCGCCCATTACGGCCTTCCATTCCAGTGGCCCTCGATCGCGGCGTCGGATCCCCACTACGCGCCCAAGGGGAATGCGTGGACCGGCGCCACGTTCCTGAACTGGACTGTGCGCGCGGTGCAGTGGATGCCCGGGTATCTCGGAACGGAGTACTTCCATTCGTTCATGAAGGCTGAACATCCCGTTCATCATCTATAAGCACTTCGTCGACGAACTCGGCCTTCTCAACGGTGCCGGCGTGGCGGAACCGCGGGCGACGTGATGCGACGCTGATCGACTCCGGATTGTCGCCTTCGGATGACTGAACCAGCGACGCAGGCCGGATTCGCCGGCGCGCCCACGCTGCCTACCGTTCGGGCATGACTGAACAGCAGCTCTCACGTACCGGCCGGCGGAATCCATTCGGCCTCCCGTTCCTGGCGCTTCTCGGCCTCGCCGCCCTGGGCCTGCCCCGCGTCGTGCTCCACGACCTCGGGATCATCGACGAGTCGCATCCGCTCAGCTGGGTGTTCGCGCTCGGGGCCCTTGCCGCAACGGTCGCGGCCGCGTTGATAGCCAAGGTGCCCAGCCCATTCCTGACCGTCCTGGCGGTCGGTTCGATCTTCGGGGTGATGCTCGTGATCACCCACCAGCTGTTCTGGGACGTCAAGTACGGCGGAAACCCGCCGGTCGTCGCCGGCAGCGAGGTGATCCCGCAGATCGCCGCTGCGGCGAGCGGGCTCTTCACGGGCGTCATCATGGGCGTCGTCGGTGGACTGCTCGCCTGGGGTCTGCAGGCCATCCTGCGCCGGGCGAAGCAGTAGTCGGCGCGCGGAGTTGGAGGACGAACGATGCCACACAACGGCGACGCGGTGATCATCGGCGGCGGAATCGCGGGCTTGGCGACCGCGGCCGGCCTGAGCCGGGCCGGCTGGTCCGTCTCCGTGCTGGAGCGCGCCGAGACCCCTCCCGAAGGCGGCACCGCTCTCGGCATGTGGCCAGAGGCCATGGCCGCGCTCGACTCGCTCGGGATCGGCGACCCGGTCAGAGACCTGGCGGTGGAGTGCAGGGGAGCGCTGATTCTCCGCGCTGACGGCACGGAGATCGCGTCCGTCGGTCAACGCAGAAGCGCTCACTTGATTTCCCGGGCGCAGCTGCTGAGCGTCCTCCGTTCCGCGGTCGAACCCGGCATCGTCCGCTGGGGGGTCCGGCTGGACCCGTCGGATGATCTGCCTGCCGCCGACCTCGTGGTGGGTGCCGACGGGATCAACAGTGCCGTCCGGGCGCGGTTCTGGCCGGAGGCCGGCGTGCGTCCGCTCCGGACCGTCGCATACCGTGGCGTGGTGACCGGCCGGGTGGACACGGTGACCGAGACCTGGGGTCCGGGGGCCCTGTTCGGGATCACACCGGCCGGCCGAGACCTCACGAACTGGTTCGCCTGCATGCGGGTGAGCGCGGACGACCTTGATGGGGCTGACGATTCCGCCCACCTGCTCCGGCGCCGCTTCGGAAGCTGGCACCCCGCAGTGCGGCGGATCGTCGAGAGCGTAATCCCGGAGGAGATCGATCGGCGCACGCTGCACGACGTGCACGTCGGCGGCCCGTACGTGCGCGGCTCGGTCGCGCTGGTGGGCGACGCGGCACACGCCATGGCGCCGAATCTCGGCCGTGGCGCCTGCGAGTCCCTCATCGATGCGGTGGTCCTCGCGCGTGCGGTGACCGATGCCGACACGGTCGACGGTGGCCTGCGAGCGTACGACCGGATCCGCCGCCGCCGCACTCGGCGTGTCGTCGCTGCCGCCCGGATGCTCAACCGAGTGGCGACGGCCGAGCGCGGCCGACGCCTGCGCGACGGCCTCGCCGGGATGCTCTCGACGGACAGCTGACCGGATCTTCGGGGACCGACGCGACAGCCGGCGGCAGCTTCCCGACCGTCGCTATGGGAAGTACCGGCACGTCCGCCGGAAGCGACACGAACAGACGATCCGGGCAGGTCGCGGCGATTCGGGAGCGTTCGTACCGTTGCGGCATGCCTGAGAACCACGACCACCTCGCGCCTGAGGCCGCGAGCCCCGACACCGGCCGAGGCGGCGAACCACGGAGACTGAACTGGCCCGCCACGGTGGGATTCGGGACGCTGGCGCTGCTGTGGCCC
This sequence comes from Lysobacter korlensis, assembly GCF_042434515.1. Lineage (NCBI taxonomy): Bacteria > Pseudomonadati > Pseudomonadota > Gammaproteobacteria > Lysobacterales > Lysobacteraceae > Lysobacter > Lysobacter korlensis. The sequence goes on along the minus strand of NZ_JBHLTG010000005.1, from coordinate 94,692 downwards.
ATCGTCGCGCTTACCGGCCTCGCGGATGCACTCGGCCCCCTCGCGAGCCTCGTGCTCGTCCTCACGGCGATCGGACTCGCCTGGATCCTTGGCGTCGGCTTCGGCAACGTGCCTCGACCAGTGCTCACGCTCACCCTTGCGGGCGGAATCGCCGGATCGCTGCTCGTGATCTCGTCACAGGCGCTCGGCGAATGGCCGGAGGTCAGCGGGGGGCTGATGATCGCCGGCGCGGCTCTCGAGATCGGCCGGTCGGCTGCGCTCGGGGCGCTCGCGGGCGTCCTCGCCATGCTGCTCCAGCGTGCGCGGCGGGCCTGACATGAGGCGTCGCATCCCCGTTCTGGCGGCCGCCGTGCTCGCGCTCGTCACGTCCACCGGGTGTGGGAGTGACTTCGGCCTGCGCTTCCCCGGTTCCCTCCCGGTGAAGGACCCGGGATCGTTCGACACGCCCCTTCCGATTCCGCCGCTCGCGGAGTCACGGCTCGTCGACGGTGTCCGCGTGTTCTCACTCGACGCCCAGGAAGGCAGCGCGGAGCTCCTCCCCGGCATCCAGACGCCGACCTGGGGGTTCAACGGCGACCATCTCGGTCCGACGCTACGTGCTGCGCGAGGTGAAGCGGTCGCGGTCGAAGTCACGAATCGCCTTCCTGAGACCACCACGGTGCACTGGCACGGAATGCACCTTCCCCCGGCGATGGACGGCGGACCTCACCAGCCGATCCAGGCAGGGGCGTCGTGGCGCCCGGCCTGGACCATCGATCAGCCGGCGGCAACACTCTGGTACCACCCCCACCCGCACGGCGCGACCGAGAAGCACGTCTACCGCGGCCTCGCGGGGATGTTCATCCTCGATGACCCGGCGGCCCCCGCGTTCGGTCTGCCCGACCGCTACGGGGTGGACGACATCCCCGTCATCGTGCAGGACAAGCGTTTCGACGCCGACGGCGGGCTCGTGCAGGACTCGCAGGGCAACGAGATCGGCCTGCTGGGCGACACAATCCTCACCAACGGCGCGTTCGGCGCGGTGCAGGAGGTCACGACCGAGCGGGTGCGGCTTCGGCTGCTGAACGGCTCCACCGCTCGCACCTACGACTTCGCGATCGACGACGGGCGGGAGGTCGCGCTGGTCGCGACGGACGGCGGGCTGCTGGAGGCGCCGCATCGCACGGACCACGTGCGGCTGTCACCAGGCGAACGGGCCGAGATCGTCGTGGACATGGAGCCGGGCAGCGACGCGATGCTCATCTCCCGGCCGCCGGATCTCGGCGACGTGCTCCTGCCCGGCGCGTACGGGGGGCAGGATGAATTCGAGGTGCTCCGCCTCCGGGCCGCACCGGCCCTGCAAGCATCCGCGCAGGTCGCTGACGCGTTCGACAGCTTCGGCATCGACTCGTTCGACGCGACGCGGACGCGGGCCTTCGAGGTGCAGAACCGGGAGATCAACGGGCGACGGATGGCGATGGACCGGATCGATGAGGTCATCGAACTGGGGACCACCGAGATCTGGGAGGTCACCAACCGGGACGGCTTCCCGCACAACTGGCACGTCCACGACGTGCAGTTCGAGGTGCTCAGCATCGATGGTGAACCGCCGCCGCCGGAGCTCGGCGGGCGGAAGGACACGGTCTACCTCGAGCCGCGCCGGCTCTACCGCCTCATCATGCGCTTCGAGGACTACGCCGACGAGCGCCATCCGTACATGATGCACTGCCACCTCCTGCTCCACGAGGACCAGGGCCTCATGGCGCAGTTCCTCGTGACGAGATCCGGACTCGACCCGGAGCCAGGGCAGTTCGACCCGCCCGCTGGGGAGCATGGCTCGCATTGAGCCCGGGCCGGCTCGTACGCTCCGTGTCGACGCGGGCGGTCGCCTCCTGCAGACTGCGCCGACCGGCCGGGCGGGCCTACCATATCGGCATGATCGACGCCGGCGAGCGGGTTACAGCCGGACGCAGCCGGCAGGCGCCGGAGCTGGAGCCGTGGGTCCACGATGCACTGCTGGCCGCCGGTGTGGCGCTGGTCCTGACGCTCGCTGCGGCCGCCGACGTGGACGGGTCCGGCGCTGATGGCGGGACATATCTGTGGGCGGCGGGCCTCGGCGGGCTCATGCTGGTCCGGCGCCGGTACCCGGTGCTCGTCGTCGCACTCTCGGTCGCCGGACTCATCGCGTACTACGCGGTCGGCTATCCGCCGATCGGGGTGGCGGTTCCGGTCGCCGCCGCGGTCTTCTCTGCCGCAGAGTTCGGGCGGCTGACAGCGGCCGTTCTCGGCGCTGTGACGGTGGTCGCCGTCTCCGTGGCGTACCGCCTGGCGGTCGGGCAGGACCCCGCGCTGCTCCTGGCGTACGAGCTTCCTGGCCATCTGCTCCTGTTGGCCGCCGCGGTCGCGCTCGGTGACAGCGTCCGGTCGCGGCGTGAAGCCCGGCGGCAGGCGGCCGAGGTCGCAGCTCTGGTCGCCGAGCGCTACGAACGACGGATCGCGGAGAGGCTCGCTGCCGAGCGTCTCGCCATCGCCCGTGACCTGCACGACTCCGTCGGTCACGCCATGACGATCGTCGCCCTGCACGTGCAGGTCGCTCAGGAAGCGGTGGGACGGGACGACGCCGCCGCGGCGGACGCCCTGCGCGTCATCTCCTCCACGACCGCCACCACCCTGGCCGATGTGCGGCGGACCGTATCCGTGCTGCGGCAGCCGGACCGCGGGCCGCGAGCCGTGCCGGACCTGACGGACCTGGAGAGCGCTGTCCTGCCGGCCAGGCAGGCGGGCATCGAGGTCGAGACCGCCGTGGCGGTCGGCGAGGATGTGCCCTCCTCCATCGCGGCCGCCGCCTATCGCATCGTCCAGGAGTCGATGACCAATGTGGTGCGTCATTCCGGTGCGCAGCACGCGCGCGTCGAGGTGCGCGAAGCCGACGGCGTCCTCCATGTCACCGTGGCGGACGACGGAGGATCCGGGGGGCAACAGCCGCGCGGCGGAGCGGCGGGGCACGGCATCGCGGGCATGCGCGAGCGCGCCGAGGCGCTCGGCGGTGCGCTCACCGCGGCGCGCGGCGCGGACGGGTTCGAGGTCCACGCGAGCCTCCCGCTCGGAGGGGTGTCATGACGACCGTGCTGCTGGTGGATGACCAGGACCTCGTCCGCGCCGGCCTCCGCGCCCTGCTCGCCGCCGACCCGGCGATCACGGTCGTCGACGAGGCAGGCGACGGGCGGCGCGGTGTTCAGCTCGCACGTCGTCACCAGCCAGACGTCGTGCTCATGGACATCCGGATGCCGGGAATGGACGGGCTGGAAGCCACGAGGGCGATCACCGGCGATCCGCACCTGACCGAGACGCGTGTGGTCATCCTGACCACATTCGACGATGAGGCCGACGTGCTGGAGGCGATGCGAGTCGGGGCGGCGGGATACCTCCTCAAGGACACGGCCGGCGCTGATCTGCGCGCTGCTGTGCACGTCGTCGGCGACGGCGGGAATCTGCTCTCCCCGGCGATCACACGTCGCGTCATGGAGATGCTCGCGGCGAGTCCCGTCCCGCCGACGCCGGACCCAAGGCTGGCGGTGCTGAGCGAGCGCGAGCGCGAGGTGCTCGAGCGGATCGGCCACGGGGACACCAACGACGAGATCGCGGCGAAGCTCTTCATCAGTCCCGCGACGGCGCGGACCTACGTGAGCCGTATCCTCACGAAGCTCAGTGCACGAGACAGGACGGAACTGGCGGTTCTCGCCCACCGCTCGGGGCTGGCCTGACATCTCCCTGTCGAGCGTCGACGACCGGGATGCCGGAGAGAATCGACCCGGATCGTCGACCTCGGCCGGCAGTCGCGGGGTCCGCCCCCTCCGTACCATCGGGCTCGGCGCGGGTGCACCGGGACCCGGCGACGAGAGACGGAGCGACGAGTGCAGACCGATTCGAGAGGAGTCGAGGTGCGTGACCTCGGCCATGTGGACCGAGCAGCGGCGGTAGCGGTGATCGCCCGCGGGATGGAGGACAATCCGATCCATCTGGCGGCATATCGAGGCGACGCGGCGTGGCGGCGCCGGGCGCACGGCCGGGTCGTCGGCGCGTTGGTCGCGGCCTCTCCGAGCCTTCACCTGCTCGGCGCTGCCCGGTCCGGCGCGCTCGTCGCCGTCGCCGGGAGCGCGCCGCCGGGAACGTGTCAGCCGACGGGGAAGGCGCGGTTGCGCCTGCTCACGGCCGCCGTCTCCCTCGGTCCGGCCACCGCGTCCCGGCTCGTCCGGTGGAACGCCGGATGGGCCCGCCACGATCCGGAGGAGCCGCACATGCATCTCGGACCGGTCGCGGTCGATGCCGGACTGCGTGGTCACGGGCTGGGGGGCCTGCTTCTGCGGGAGCATGTCCGGCGGCTCGACGCGGTGGGAGCCGTCGGATTCCTCGAGACGGACCGGCCCCGCGCTGTGGGATTCTACGAGCGATTCGGATACGTGGTGGTCGAGCAGGCGGATGTGCTCGGCGTGCCGTGCTGGTTCATGCGCCGGCCGGCCGCGTCCTGACCCGCGGGGCACGGCGGCGTCGCAGGAGCAGACTCGCCGAGTTGTGGTGAACTCATGCTTGCGCCCTGACGGTGCGGGAACGATGGGCCGTTGCAGGAGCCTGCTGGCTATCGTGGTCCGGCGGTCAAGTCCATCCGATCCCCGAGGAGACCCGAGTATGGCCATCATCACCTCAGTCGACGTCGTAGACGTCCGCTTTCCCACGTCCCTCACGGCGGACGGCTCCGACGCCATGAACAAGGACGTCGACTATTCCGCCGCGTACGTCATCCTCCGCACCGACGACCCGGCGCTCAGCGGGTACGGGTTCACGTTCACGATCGGCCGCGGCAACGACATCTGCGCGCTCGCCGCGGACCGGCGCGCCCAGCCGCTTCTCGGCCGCGACACGGACGAGCTGCTGGACGACCTTGGCACCACCTACCGGTTCCTGAAGTCCGACTCGCAGCTGCGCTGGCTGGGACCGGAGAAGGGGGTCGAGCATCTGGCGATGGCCGCGGTCATGAACGCGGTGTGGGACATGGCGGCCCGCCGGGCAGGCAAGCCGCTGTGGCGGTTGCTCGCCGACATGACGCCGACGCAGCTCGTGAAGGTGGCGGACCTGCAGTACCTCAGCGACGCGATCACCCGGGATGAGGCGCTCGCGATGCTCACCGAGCTCGAGCCCACGAGGGCAGCCCGGATCGCAGAGCTGGAGCAGACGGGCTACCCCTGCTACACGACCAGCGCCGGCTGGCTCGGCTACTCCGACGACAAGCTCCGCCGGCTCTGTCAAGAAGCGGTCGACGCCGGATACCGGCACATCAAGCTGAAGGTCGGAGCTGATCTGGAGGAGGACATCCGCCGGCTCCGCATCGCCCGGGAGGTCATCGGCGACGATGCGCACCTCATGATCGACGCGAACCAGGTGTGGGATGTGCCCCAGGCGATCGAGTGGGTCGGCGCCCTGGCCGAGTTCAAGCCGCTCTGGATCGAAGAGCCGACGAGCCCCGACGACATCCTCGGGCACGCCGCGATCCGCCGCGCCGTCGCGCCCATCGGTGTCGCCTCGGGGGAGCACGGCATGAACCGCGTGCTGTTCAAGCAGATGTTCCAGGCCGAGGCGCTCGACTTCTGCCAGCTGGACTCGGCGCGGCTCGCCAGCATCAACGAGATCCTCGCCGTGTACCTGTTGGCGAAGAAGTTCGACGTGCCGGTCTGTCCGCACGCCGGCGGTGTCGGGCTCTGCGAGCTCGTGCAGCACCTGTCGATCTTCGACTATGTCGCCGTTTCAGGGTCGCTGGAGAACCGGGTCACCGAGTTCGTCGACCACCTCCACGAGCATTTCGTGGACCCGTGCATCGTGGAGGACGGCGCCTACCGGCTGCCCGCCCAGCCCGGGTACTCCGCCGAGATGTTCGAGAGCTCCCTGGCCGAGTTCTCGTATCCGGACGGCACCTACTGGGCGCAGCGGATCGCCGAGCGGACGTGACTGCGTCGGTCCTGAGCTTGGCGAAGGGACCGAAGAGTCGGCGGAGCAGATCGCATCCAGATCCCGGGTGCGGTGTGGAACGCGGTACGTTCGCGGGATGGACGACGACGAGGATCTCGACGCTGTGATCGACCGTGCACTGCGACGGGCATCCCTGCCCGCATCGGATGAAGCCCGAGCCGGAGTGCCGCTGCATGCCTCGGAGCCCCCACCACCCGCCGGTCTGCCGTTCGACGACGGGGACTGAGCGCGGCTCGGCCGATTCAGTCCATCGGCCGGCTGACCGCCACGGGACCGTGATCGGGGCAGACGTGCACGAGTGTGACGTCGTGGCCGTCGAACACCCAGAGCTCGATGTCGAGGAAGCGAGTGCACTCGTCGCAGCGCGGGCCGTTGCGCGCGGCGTTCTCGATGTCAACCACTTGTCCTCCGCCCGCGGGCGAGGGTAGTAGGCGCAAGCGCTGGCACCCTAGACACAGACAGGAAATCCGCAGGTTCCGGGTCGGCCCGCGCCCCCCGAATTGGTGCTGTCCCGATGCCCATGTCCTCCATATTGTGGACACCGAAGGAACCCCGAATTCCTTCACACCCGAGACGGCGTGCTTACCCAAACAGCGCCGGAACGGGTGAACCCGTTGCGACTGAGGACTACCCGATGACCAGCCCAGCACTCGAGCACTTCCGCCCCCGCCACCCCGAGACCATCAAGCGCGCGGCGCAGCGCGTCGTCCACGTCGAGGAGATCGCGCTCGGCTTCGCCGCCGTCACGGTCTGGACCTACGCGGTCCTCACCCTCGTCAGCGGCTGACCAGCTCCGTCCGGTTCCTCCCCCCGAAACCGGACGGCCCCGGTCCCGCCGCACACGCCCCCTCGGCGGCGGGACCGAATCAAGTCGACGAGCGGTTCCCCCATCCCTCCTCGGCTGCCGGCGCCGGTGGGCCGAAGCATTCCGCTTCCGCCCACCGGCGCTTCTCTCTGTCCGCGGCGCATCGGGCGTGTCCGCACTTGTGCGGACAGGAATGTCCCCCGAACTGGTGCTGTTGCCGGCATCGCTGTCCTCCATAGTGTGGACATCGGCGAGGGAGACCCGAAGTCCCGAGCCGATACCCCCGAGTAGGCGGGCCCACCCCATTCCTCCATGCATGGGCCCGCCTCAGGGGGTTTCGCTGTTCAGGCGTAGGTGCGGAGCACCTGCCACTCGCCGCGGCGGTCGTCGTGCCGGATGTCGAACACGCATGTCTCGCCGTCGTCGGTGGTCCCCTGGAAGCGCCACGCCGGGGGGCATGCCGGGGGGTGCGTGAGCGCCGGATCCCAGAACAGCTCGGGCACGCCGCTGAGCTGCGTCGGCGTATCGCTCACCCGGAAGCGGCGCTTCCGCCACACGATGCGCTCGGGCTGTCCGGCAGGGGTCGTCCACACCGCGACCGGTTCATTGAGCAGAGTCATTTCGCACACCCTCAGAATCGAACATACTTTCGATACCCGGCACTCTATGACGGGATCCAGCGACACGCCAATGCCGATTTCCGGGGAATCCGCTGGGCAGGCGAGCGGATGAGGCGGTCCCCGGGCGCTGGTATAGTTCCTAGGTCGGCTTTCGAGTCGTCCGCGCCCGTAGCTCAACGGATAGAGCATCTGACTACGGATCAGAAGGTTGGGGGTTCGAATCCCTCCGGGCGCACTCTGCTTGAGACAGAGCAGGAAACGGCGCCACCTTCAGGTGGCGCCGTTTCCTGTTCCCCGCTCTTCGCTCGTCCGTGAAGGATGAAGCTACTCCTTCAGTTCTCCGAGAGCACCCTTCGCCGCATGCCGCATGCCGCCGGTCGCCGCGACGGCGAAGCCGCCCAGCGCCACGGCCGTGCTGAGAATCAGGCCCGGCCGGAATTGATCCAGCAGCTGGTCGGCCGTCGCGGAGTCGACCGGGGTGCCGCCTGCGATCAGCGCGGTGGTGACGGCGAGCACGAGGGCCGCGCCGACCTGGGAACTGGTCTGCACCAGGCCGGCGGCGAGCCCCTGCTCCGCGTTCACGACCCCGCTCGTCGCCTGCACCTGCACCGCCGGGAATCCGATACCGAACCCGACGCCGAGCAGCAGCACGGAAGGAAGGATGTCGACGACGTAACTCGGTGAGGGCCCCGCCCGGAGGAACAGGAGGTATCCGAGGGACAGCGCTGCGAGCGCGACGACGATCAGCTTCTGGGAACCGAATCGGGCGATGAGCCGGTCGGCGAACGGCGCGGTGGCGACGACGAAGAGCCCCGCCGGAAGCAGGGACAGCGCCATGCTGAGCGGCGTCCACCCAAGCACCGACTGCAGGTAGATGGTCAGGATGAACTGGAAGCTGACGTAGGAGCCGAACAGTGCGATCGCGCTGATGTTCGCTCGGGCGACGGAGCCCTGCCGCAGGATGCGGAACCGGATCAGCGGATGTGCGACGCGGCGCTCGATCGCGACGAACGCCGTGAGCAGCAGCACCGCGACGCCCAGGCCGGTGAGTGTCTGTGCCGACGCCCATCCCCACTCCGGAGCAGAGACGACGGTGTAGACCAGGCCCAGCATGCCGGCCGCCAGCGTCAGCGCGCCCCAGAAATCATGACCGCCCTGCTCCCGACGTCCGTCCCGCGGCACGAAGAACAGCCCCAGCACGATCGCGGCCACGGCGAAGGGAACCGAGAAGAGGAAGGTCCAGCGCCACGACACGGAGGTCATCGCTCCGCCCACCACCAGCCCGATCGAGAAGCCACTCGCCGCGAAGGTGGTGAAGATCGCGATGGCGCGGTTGCGGGCCGCCCCCTCGGCGAAGTTCGTGGTGATCAGCGAGAACGCCGCCGGTGCGGTGAACGCGGCGGCCGCGCCCTTGAGGAAGCGCGAGGCGATCAGGATCGCGGGATCGTCGACGAGGCCGCCGACGAGCGATGCGGCCGCGAACACTCCGAGGGCGACCAGGAGGATGCGGCGCCTGCCGAGCAGGTCGGCGAGCCTGCCGCCCAGCAGCAGCAGACTCCCGTACCCGAGCACGTACGCGGAGACCAGCCACTGCAGCGCCCCCGTCTCGAGCCCGAGCTCCAGGCCGATCGAGGGAAGCGCGACGCCGACGATCGACACGTCCAGGCCGTCGAGCGCGATGACGATGCACGCAACGAGCAGAAGCATCCGGCTTCCGGTCGGCCACGGCTCTCTGAGTGTGCGCGGCGCGATCGCCGTCGGCAGGGATTTCGTATCGGTCATTCGCCCACCATATAGATGTCGCGTCATAGAGTGCAACGTCATCAGTTGAAGGTGAATAAAGTGCAGAGGACATATATGAATCTGCATGAGGTAGAATGCCGCTATGGGAACGGCCGTGAACAGGGAAGCGATCAGTGAGTGGCGCTCACTTCAGAATCGATACCTCGCGACCGCGGCAGCACTCGACCGGGTGCTGGAGGAGCGTCACGAACTGGGGCTGAGCGAGTTCGAGATCCTCGATCTCGTCTCCGAGACCGGTGAGAACGAGTGCCGCATGAGGGACCTCGTCGAGCTCGCTCCTCTGACGCAGAGCGCACTGTCTCGAGTGGTGGACCGGCTGCAGAAGGCCGGTCTCGTCGATCGCAAGGAGTGCTTCGACGACCGGAGGGCCATGTTCGTCGGTCTCACGGCGAAAGGCGCCTCTGTGCACGCTCAAGCGCGGGAGTCATACGAGCGCGTCCTGAGATCAGAGCTCTGAGGGATAGACCGGCTGGGGCGCGTTGGGCCATCACCCGAACTCCGTGCTCAACAGCACGGGCGCTGGGAATATCGTCAGCGCAGCACGGGTGAGAACAGCTCCAGGATCTCGTACCGCCCGACACCCTCGGTCACCGCGGGGTCGGCGTCGGTGAGCGTCTGGGCGGCGTCGCGGTCCTGCGCCTGTGCGATGCACAAGCCCCAGGGTCCGGCGGGGTCGGCGACGGGGCTGAAGATCAGCGCGGTGCCGTCATCGAGATGCCGGCGCCAGTAGTCGGCGTGGCGGCCCATGGTCGCCTGCTCGGCTTCGGTCATCGTGAACGCGAAGTCGGGCCGGGCTGCGAAAAGGCGAAGCAGGTACCAGGTCATGCGAGGTGCTCCTTGAATGCGGTGAGGATGGTGAGCCACCCCTGCCTGAACGCTCCGCCGGCGTAGCCGCCGGGAAGGGCGCACGCGGCCGCGACCTGCTCTGGAGTCAGGCGCTCCCAGCCGCGGTGCTCGAGTTCGACCCGGGTGAGGCGGTCCCCGAGTTCGAGGAAGCGCAACTCGACCTCGGTGGGTTCACCCGTGACGTTCCAGGTCATGGAGAACTCGGCCGGCGGGTCCCACGTGAGCAGGGTGCCCCACGCACGCGTTGTGCCGTCGTGCCAATGCTCGAGCACTTCCCCGCCGATGCGGGCGTCGAGCGTGACGGTGGCGATCCGGGCAGCGCCGCCGAAGGAGAACGGGTCGAGCGGCCACCATTCCGCGAGCCGACCGGCGAAGGTGTCGAACGTGCGCGCTCGGGGTGCCGCCACCGTGGTCGACTGCCGCACGGGAGGACGCCCGAACGCAAGAACCTCGGCGGTCACTGGGTCTCCCCCTCGGCCAGTGCCTTGCCGCGGTCGAGGGCGCCGGCCCAGATGGCATCGAGAGCGTCGTGCAGCTGGGGCAGCGACTCGCGGCGCGCCCGATACAGACGTCGGGTGCCTTCTCGTCGCTCGGTCACGAGCCCCGCCTCCTTCAAGATGGTCAAGTGCTGACTGACGGCGGTTCGGGTCACGTCGAATGCTGCCGCGATCTCGCCGGCCGCCACCTCCCGGTCGCCGACGAGGCGCAGGATGCTGCGGCGCCGCGCCTGGGAGAGCGCATGGAAGCGGAGATCGAGCTCGTCCTGCGTCAGAGCGGACGCGTTCATGCCCACAGGCCCACCGCGTTGCCGTCGGGGTCCGCGAACATCGCGAATGTCCCGAATCCTTCGGGCAGGGCTGTGGGCTCCACCAGGCGGGTCCCGCCGAGCTGCTCCGCGCGGTCGAGGGCCGCGGCGAGGTCGTCGACTCTGACGTAGATCTTCACTCCCTTCTCGCCGGGATTCTCGGCAGGGCCGATCCCGCCGCCCAGCGCGTCGTCGCCCGACCCGGTGTCGATCAGCCCATAGGGCCCCCACGCGGGGTCGGAATTGATCGACCATCCGAACAGCTCCGAGTAGAAGCGGCCGAGTGCTTCGTGGTCATCGCTGAGAATCTCGAACATCGCGACTGGCTGTCCCATGTCCATTCCTTCCGTTAGTGATTCCTAACGTTAGCGTGTGCTGACACACTTCGCAACACCGCGTTCACCGTCGCGGTGGGGATGACGGGAGGACTGGCCCGGCAAGGACTCGCTCGGTGAGTGCGGCGGTGTCCCAGGGGTCGGCCAGAGCGGGCCAGTCCAGCCCGAACCGGAGTGGACTGATGTCCTCGAGCCACCAGGTTGCGATGCCGTCGAACCCGGCGATGGTGTCTGCCGATTCCCGGTCGTGCTCGGACCGCCCACTCACGACGACGTCGAAGTCCTCCTCGGTTGCGCGATGGGCGCGCACGTAGTCCACGGCCTGACGGAGCACGTGCGGACCATCAGCCGCGCCACCCATCGGAACGACGCCGTGGTGGCGTGCCGCTCGCCGGAACGGGCGACGGTGCGGCCACGCGCCGCCCACCCAGATCGGAATCGGAACGGCGGGCTTCGGCAAGAACGTCATCGGCTCAAGGCGATAATGCGCGCCGTCGAACTCGAACTGTCTGCCGGACCAGAGGCCGGCGAGAATTTCGAGTCCCTCATCCAGCATCTCGGCTCGCACCATTGGGTCTGTCGGATCGCCGAAGAACCGGAAATCCCACTCAGCCGGTTCGCCCAGCCCGACGCCGAGGATCAACCGTCCGTGCGAGAAGTTCTGCAGCGACACCGCCTGGCGTGCGAGCTCCCACGGTCGCCGGCGGGCGATCGGGGTGACCAGTGTCCCGAGCGTGATCGTCGTGGTGGCCGCGGCTATGGCGGTGAGCGCGATCCACGGGTCGACGTGATCGTTCCGGTCGAGTTCGCAGAAGAGCAGATGATCCCAGAGGAAGACTCCGTCCCATCCCGCGCGCTCCGCGACGACGGCAACCTCCGCGAGAACCTCTGCGTGACCGAACGCCCCGAAATTCGGCAGGTGCACGCCGAACTTCATGGACGCACCGGGGTGAGGAAGAAGCCGGCCAGGTGCGTCGGCGCGGTGTCGGAGACGGGAAGCCCGGCAACGAGCGCCAGCATGTCGCGCTGCAGCTGCTTGGCGGTGACGTCGTCGAGTCGTGCCGGAACCCAGTTGAAGACGATCGCCGGCGAACGATCGTCCTGCAGCGCACCGCCCTCCGTGACGTGCGACGTCAGGTCGAACCGCTGGCTGCCGTCGTCGGCGCGGTGAAGCCGGAGTGCCCAGTCGAACACCCCGGACCGGACCGCCAGCCGTGACAGTGCGGCGAGGAAGGCCTCGCGGCCGCTCGTGTCGAGGGCGTCGAACAGCCGGGTGATGTCGCTCATCGGCAGCTGCGCCAGCGGAGCGCGGATCTCGGCCGCGGCGCGATAGATCGTCACTGCCCGGCCCTTTCGCGGCTCCTGCCGGACGGCGGTGAGCAACCCGCGCGACGCGAGCCGGCGCACGCGATACGCGGTGCGTTCGACCGTCTCACCGAGCAGCGCGGCCGTCTGCGCGGTGCTTCGCTCCTGACCGAGAAACGGCACCAGGTAGCGGCGATCTTCCGGGTCGAGAAGGATCTGCGCGGCGGCGGCGTCCGCAAGCACCTGGATGTCCGCGTTCGTCATGGGGTCGAGGCTAGCCACGCATTCATGGTGGAGGTGAACCTCCTTCACATTCCCGCTGTCGCGGAAAGGAGCTTCCCGGCGACTCTTCCCGCATGACCGCATCAAGCCGCATTCCCGTCCACGCCCGCACGATCGACGTCCGGATGACGTGGCCACAGGCTCTTGCCTGGCATCTGCTTCCGGGTGCAGCCCTGACCACCGTCGCAATCGCAGGCGGCGCCCTGCTTCACGCCGTGGGGCTGCCGGCGGTGTGGGCGCTCCTCGGCGGCGCGATCGCGGTGCAGGTCCCGCTGCTGCTCCTGCTCCGTGCCCGGCTCACCGACCGGGCCTCCTTGCACTCACTGAGCACGACACCACCGCAGGGGCGAAGCAGGCGGCTGACGGTATTCGCGGTGTCGCTTGTGGCCGCCGTGCTCCTGCCCGGCCTCGCAGCGTGGCTCGAGCCGCTGATCCGCGCGCACCTCTTCGGCTGGCTGCCGCAATGGTGGAGCACCGGACTGGGCTCGCTCGCCGGCAGCAACGCAAGCGAGGCCATCGTCACCCTCGTGCTGTGGTTCGTCGGACTCGTTCTCCTCGGCCCGATCGCCGAGGAGCTGTACTTCCGCGGCGAGCTGCTTCCGCGCATCCCGGCACGGCCGTGGGGCAGAGCCGTCGCCAGCGCCGGTCTGTTCGCGATCTACCACCTGTGGCAGCCATACGCAGGACTCACCGTCTTCCTGTTCTCGCTGCCCATCGCGATCGCGCGTGCACGCTTCGGGGCGAGCCCGGCGGCATGCGCGGCCGCCCATTGCCTGGTGAACCTTGGCATGTTCAGCGCCTTGCTCTCCGGGATCCTCGCCCGGTGACCCGTGCCACCGGCTCAGTGGAGCAGCGCAGGCAGGGCGTGCCGCTCGAACAGCGAGCGACCGGAGCTCCATCCGTGCGGCAGGGAGTCGCTGTTGGTATCGCGATTCCACCCGGTGTCGCCGAGGGCGACCAGCACGGCGTCGCGAGCGGGCACGAGCATCAGGCACTGCCCACCCCAGCCGGCGGCCAGCTCATATCCCTCGCCTAGCCACATCCCCGCCGCGTAGGGAAGGGACTCCGGCGGCATCGGCGAAGTGGGGCGGTCCTGACGCCCGCCGGGTGTGCCTTCGCCGAGCCAATGCGTGCCGATTCGGAGAACATCTCGCACGCTCAGGTGCAGGTGGGCGTGACCCCACGGCGCTCCGGTCGGATCGGCCTCCCACCCATACAGGCTGACACCCGCCGGCGCGAGCACGGTCTGTTCGATGAATGCTCGCGCATTCCCCGTGCGATGGTGCAGCTCCCGGATCAGGAGGTGCATGCCGGCGTTCACATATCTGCCGGATCCGCCCGGAGTGCAGGCCAGCGCCGCGACGATCTCGGGCAGGGGATCGTAGGGCAGGCGTTCCACGTCGTCCATGTCCGGATCGGCACGCCACGGCTGGGTCATCCACAGCAGGTCCCGCACGGTGGGGCGGCAGCCGAATGGGCCGGGCACGGTGAGCGTTTCGTCCGCGCTGACGAAGACGCCGGCCCGGATCGCTTCGCCGACGCCTTGGGCGACGACCGCCTTGCTCACCGAGAAGACATCGGTCGGCACGCCGGGCGCCGGTCCCCCCAGCCGCACTTCCTCGCCGATCGCGATGCCGACGCCGAGCAGGTGCGCGAACTCACGGTTCCCGAGCGCTGCGACGCACGCGGCGAATATCGAGTCGACCTCCGGACGTTCCATCCCTGCAACGGTAGCCGTGGCGCACTCACTCGACCTCGACGGTGTACGACCGCATGGCGGCTGAGTCGACAGGACGATGCGTTCTCACAGCCGGCCTCAGACCAGCCGGTCGGTGAGCGTCGGGGCGGCCGGCGCTGGGCGGACGAGCATGGAGTTCGCCATGTCGGCGGGGCGGGCGCCGTAGCCGTCCCGCGCAGCGGCCACGAACGTGGACACGACCGCAGTGGCCGCGAGGGCCAGCAGCAGGAGCAGACCGATCATGATGTGGTTCCCTTCCGTGGAGGTGAGGTGGTGACCACCACTGTCCTCCCGGCTGGACCTGTCGATAAGATCCAATTCCATGATGGAAAGCAGGACCAATACGGTCGGCTGGGGGCTCTTCGTGGAGCTCGACCGGGAGTCCTCCATCCCGGCGCACGTGCAGCTCGAGGTCGCCATCCGCGATGGGATCCGCACCGGCCGTCTGAAGGGTGAGAGCGTCGTACCATCCTCCCGTCGGCTCGCGCAGGACCTCGGCCTGTCGCGTGGGGTCGTCGTGGAGGCCTATCAGCAGCTCACCGCAGAGGGGTACCTGATCAGTCAGGCCGGCGGGTACACCCGGGTCGCCAGCGGCGTGACCCGTGCCGGAGCTTCGCCGGGCAAGGGAGCGGCGCAGCCAGCTTCGACCGAGGAGAAGCATCTCCTCGACTTCCGCTACGGCAGGCCGGACGTCACCCAGTTCCCCCGGGCGGCATGGCTGAGATCCTTGCGGAAGGTGCTCACTGAGAGCCCGCACGACCGCCTGAACTACCTCGACGGCCGCGGAGCTCCGGAGTTGCGCGCTGCACTCGCCGACTACCTGAACCGGGTTCGCGGAACATGGGCGACCCCCGATAACGTCGTCGCCTGCAACGGCTTCGCGCAGGCGGTCGCGCTCATCATGCCGGTGATCGCCAGCAACGGAGTCCGCCGGCTCGCGGTGGAGGATCCCTCCGACGGCGACGCCGTGCGCATCGCCCGGGCGGCCGGTCTGGAGGTTGTCGGCATCCCGGTCACGCCGGACGGGATCGACGTCGCCGCGCTGGCGCGTTCGGAGGCGGACGCCATCCTGGTGACCCCAGCACACCAGTTCCCAACCGGGTGCGTCCTCTCCTCGGAGGCGCGCACGCGGCTGCTGGCGTGGGCCAACGACCGGAACGCCCTCATTCTCGAAGACGATTACGACGCCGAGTATCGCTACGACGAGACGCCGGTGGGTGCGCTGCACGGTCTGGCGCCAGACCGGGTGCTCTACGCCGGCACCGCCAGCAAGACGCTCGCACCAGGGCTGCGGCTCGGATGGATGGTGGTGCCCGACCGGCTCGTGGACGCCATCGCGGCGCTGAAGGTCGAGGTCGACCGGGGTTCCCCCGTGATCGACCAGCTCGCGTTCGCGGAGTTCCTCCGCAACGGCGACTTCGACCGGCACCTCCGCAGGATGCGGCCCATCTACCGGCGCCGTCGTGACGTGCTCATCGACGCCATGAACGAGCAAGTGCCCGAACTCGACCCGGTGGGGATCGCCGCGGGCCTGCATATCTTCGCCTGGCTCCCACCGGACCTTCCGGAGGTCGAGGTGATCGCTGCGGCGCGGAGGCGGGGGCTGATGGTCGCCGGAATCCACGACTACCGGCACGGCACCGAAGACCGCGGTGGTCTTCTCCTCGGCTACGCCAAGCTGCAGGAGGACATGATCCGTCGGGGTGTGGGAATCGTCAGACGCGCGTTGGACGACGTCCTCGGCGGCGGCTGAGGCTGTGCAGGCCGGCAAGCGTTCCTTGGCCCGCTCGACGTCCGCCGGACCCGCCTGCAATCGATTCCGGGCTTAGGATCGCACCGACAACGTCCGTCAGAAAGGCGCCGAGATGCCAGCATCGGGTCCCCATCCGCTGAACTCCGAATCGCTCGCCGGCGGCATCGAGGGGGTCGAGCTTCCGGCGTATGACCGCTCGGCGGCCTCGACCGGAATCGTGCACTTCGGGGTCGGCGGCTTCCATCGGGCGCACCAGGCGATGGTGCTCGACGACCTGATGCGCGCGGGCTTGGCGCTCGACTGGGGGATCTGCGGCGTCGGCGTGCTGCCCGTCGACGCGAGGATGCGGGACGTGATGCGCGAACAGGATTGTCTGTACACGCTCGTCGAGAAGCACCCGGATGGCAGCCGGGAGGCCCGGGTGATCGGCAGCATCCTCGAGTATCTCTACGCCCCGGATGATCCCGAGACGGTTCTCGAGAAGCTGGCGGATCCCGCCACGCGGATCGTGTCGCTCACGATCACCGAAGGCGGCTACAACTTCGACCAGGTGACGGGGGAGTTCGATGCGGCCGACCGTGCGGTTCGTGCGGACCTGGAGGATCTGGCTGTGCCTGGCACCGTCTTCGGCCTCGTCGCGGAGGGCCTGCAGCGGCGGCGGGAACGCGGCATCCCGCCGTTCACGGTGATGTCGTGCGACAACATCCAGGGCAACGGCGACGTCGCCAGAACGATGTTCTGCGCCTTTGCGGATCTGAAAGAGCCTGGCCTCGGCGAGTGGATGCGTGCGAACGTCGCATTCCCGAACTCGATGGTGGACCGGATCACCCCGGTCACCACCGATGACGACCGCACCGAGATCGCAGAGCGGTTCGGGATCGCCGACGGCTGGCCGGTCGTGTGCGAGCCGTTCTTCCAGTGGGTGCTCGAGGACCACTTCCCGCTCGGCCGGCCGCCGTACGAGGAGGCCGGCGTTCAGGTCGTGAGCGACGTCGAACCGTACGAGCTGATGAAGCTGCGGCTGCTCAACGCCAGCCACCAGGGTATGTGCTACTTCGGCTACCTGAGCGGCTACCGGTACGCGCACGAGGCGACCGGGGACCCGGCGATCGCCGGCTTCCTGCGGAGGTACATGGACGAGGAGGCGACGCCAACTCTGAAGCCCCTGCCCGGCGTCGACCTGGAGGAGTACAAGACGACCCTGATCGAGCGATTCGCCAACCCCGAGATCCGGGACACGCTCGCCCGGCTCTGTGCGGAGTCGTCCGACCGCATTCCGAAGTGGCTGGTGCCCGTGGTGCGGGAGAACCTGGCGACCGGCGGTCCAGTGCGGCTCTCCGCCGCGATCGTGGCCAGCTGGGCGCGATATGCGGAGGGTGTCGACGAAACGGGCGAGCCGATCGCGGTGGTCGACCGGCTCGCCGATCAGCTCATCCCCGTCGCGCGCTCCCAGCGCGATGATCCGCTGGCGTTCCTTCGCAACCGCGCCCTCTTCGGGCGGCTCGCGGAGCACCCGGCATTCACCGATGCGTACCGCGCGGCGCTCGAGCGGCTCTGGGTGGTGGGTGCGCACCGAACGGTCCAGGAGCTCGCGACGGGCTGAGTCGCTCCGAGGGGCGGTGCGCGTCAGGCCTTGAAATCGATTTCGCCCGCCGGTAGGGTGGGTCGCGCAGCGGTCCATCGACGACGAGCGGAAACGCCATGACTCTCCCTGTTCAGCCCGCAACCGGTGAGCCCGGAGCCGGCGCGCTGCCCGTCGCGTCGGGCGGCTGGCTTCGGCCGGCCGCGGAGCGTCCCGCCGAGCCGAGGTGGGGCCATCCGGAGGGGATCCAGGTCGGGCTGCACCCGCTGCGCGGACCTCGCGGACTCCTCAGGATCTACACGCCGTATCTCGACCACCCGCGGGACCGCCTGCTCAACTTCGTCGCAGTGGAGCCCATCCGGGCGGGTGAGACCAGGCGCGGCCTCTCCGAGCTCGAGCACAGCGCGCTCGACGACGCGCCCGGCAAACGGTTCTGGAGCTCGGATCACTTCGAGGACGACGCCCCGCGCGACCCCACCGACGCGGCAGCCGGCGTGCTCGAGCAGCTCGACGGTGTCGAGCACCTCACGGTATGGGTGCACTCGGAACGGTTCGAGAACGGCGCGGAGGTCAGTGTGCGGGTCCGCTTCCGGGCGGACCGGCCGCACGAGGTCGCCGTAGCCGGATTCCGCCGGCCGGGTTCGGCGGAACTCGACACCTGCGTGCTGACGGCGACCATGGGGAACTTCGCGCGCCTGCGCCGGCTGCACCTGCGGGACCGCGTCGTCACTCCCACGGAACTCTGGCCGGAGTTCACGGGGCCCCACTTCGCCGAGCACGCGAGATTCGGGGTGGACGACCTCGTCCGAAAGAACGGCAGTGTGGTCGTGTTCGCCACCACCGACGAGGAGGCACCGCACGAGGCCGTCTACTCGGACGACACGAGTGTGCACTGGCACTACGTCGGCAACCGCGCGGTCCAGGGCTGGCGGGTCGAGGAGCCCAGCCCCGACCTCCAGGTGCTCGTGAACGCCCGCTGGGCGTACTGGGCGAGCACATCACCGATTCCGGGCGGGGTCTCGTTCGAGAACTTCGAGGTGCTGGAGCCGTTCCGCGATGGACAGGAGTTCGTCTTCTGGGTGGAACCGCACCTCAGCGACGTCGACCTCGACCTCCTGACCGAGCGCTGACTGCCGAGCGTCGGCGCAGCGAACCGGCGACGAGGGGACGAGTGTGCAGATCCGCTATCAGTTCGAGCACGAGCGGAGGCTGCGGTGCGGGTTCGTGGGCGCCGGGGGCCACTCCTTCCGGAACATCTATCCTTCGCTGCTCTACGCGCCCGTCGACCTGCGCGCGGTGTGCGACCTCGACGCAAGCCGAGCGGCCGAGTACGCGCGGATGTTCGGCGCGGGAGCCGTCTACTCCGACCACCTCGAGATGCTCCGCAGCGAGGAGCTGGACGCCGTCTTTCTCGTCACCGCATACGACCAGGACGGGGACGTGCAGGCCACGTCGATCGCCGAGCAGTGCCTGCGGGCTGGGCTGAACGTCTGGATGGAGAAGCCGACCGCGTCGAGTCTCGGCGGACTCGAGCGGCTGCGCGCGGCGGAGCGTGAGACCGGACGGTTCGTGATGACGGGCCTCAAGAAGATGTTCACGCCGGCCATGGAGAAGGTGAAGTCGATCATCACCTCGGAGGAGTTCGGGTTCCCGACCTCGCTCTTCGTGCGCTATCCGCAGGACCTGCCGCCGCTCGAGGAGCGGAACGACCCGGTGCGAATGCTGTGGTTCCTCGACCACATCTACCACCCTGCCGCGATCCTCGGCTTCCTCGGGGGGCCGATCACGCGGATGTCCTATGAGTGGGAGCCTCGATCCGGCGCGACCGTCACCAATCTCCTGTTCGCGTCGGGTGCCGTCGGAGCGCTGCACTTGACCGCCGGGCAGGCGGGCACCAGCCCCCTGGAGCGCGTCGAGGTGGTCGGTCAGGGCGCCAACGTCGTCGTGGAGAACGGAGTCAGGGTCGTCTACTACCGCCCCGGCGCCGACCGCGGCTACGGCCGCGAGAGCTCGTTCGTCGTGGACGACGCAGTGGCGCCGCTGCTCTGGGAGCCCGAGTTCTCGCTCGGCCAGCTGTACAACAAGAACCTCTTCTATCTCGGCTACGTGCCCGAGATCCTGCACTTCTGCGCGAACGCGCTGGCAGGCACCTTCCCGCAGAAGGGCACGCTCGCCGACGCCGCGCGGATCATCGTCCTCTACGACGCGTATCGCACCACACCGCCCGGGGTGACCGTCTCCCTGCCGACGGTCACCCTGGACTGACCGTCAGAGGCTGACGTTCCCGGCGATGTGGACCGTCACGCCCAGTTCGGCGAACATCGCTGCCTTTGCGGTCAGTGCCTTGTCGGCCGTTCCTGCGTCGGGCGCGTAGGCGACCTGCACGTGGTTCGCCTTGTGCCGCGCCATCAGCTGGTCTCGGCTGACGCCGTGCAGCACCGCGTGCATGATCGGCCACTCCGGGTTCGTGGCATTCCAGCGGCGCTCCGTCTCTTCGATGGGCAGGTCGATCGCCGAGCCCCGTCCGATGTCGAGGTGGAGGGCGCCGTCCTGGATGTAGACGCGGGACCACACGATCTCCCCCGCCTTCGAAACCCCGCGGATGGTCGACCCGCCGAGCGGGAAGTACATCGGGTTCTGGCGCCATCCTTCGGCGCCGGAGTATCCGCCGGCGAGGTGGGAGGGCGGGACGGAGCCGGAGATCTCGAACACCCAGACGAACCGACCGTCGTAGTCCTCACCCCAGCGGATGTCGTGCAGGGTGTTGGCGGGGTCGAGCCCCATCGCCGTCCACACCCGGTTCGTGACCAGCGCATCGATCCCGACGCCCTCGTCCGCCTCGTTGGCGAGGGGCAGCGGCTGCCCATCCCAGAGCACGCGGGAGCCGTCCCGGCTGGTCACCGGCGGGCGTTCCGCGTTGTTGAGCAGCCCCTCGGCGAGGTCCGAGGCGGGGCAGATGTCCTTGAGGCCCTGCTGATACTGGATGCCGACGGCGTCGAGACCGAAGTCGTCGCTGATCCGGAGCAGCGAGATGTACATCTTCGCCTGCTGCAGCACCTGGTTCCGGGTGAGCTCCGTCCCCTCGTCGGTGCCGAACCGGAAGGTCATGCCGGCGTTCTCCAGCCAGGCGAGCACCGCCTCCGCCTCCGTGTCGGGGGTGCGCAGCATCTCCGCCCAGAGCCCCGACTGCGACAGCCGCTCCTTGAAGATGCCGAGCGGGTTCATCAGCTCGTCGTCGATGATGGCGTTGTACATCCCCATGCAGCCCTCGTCGAAGACCCCGAAGATCGCCTTGTCGGTGCGCAGCTGCTCCGCAAGGGCGACGCCAAGCCGCCGCTCGTCGCTCTCCGGGAGCTCGGGCAGCGGGCGGACGTGACTGGCATCGTGCGTGATCGTCCCGCTCTCGGTCCACTCGCGGATGCCGGCGAGGAACCACTCGTCGGTGAAGTCGACGCTCCAGATGGTCGAGTAGGGCTTGCCCATCTTCGTGAGGCCGCCGTTCAGGCCGAGGAGGCCGACGAGGCCCGGCGCGTCGCCCTCGAAGTTCGCGACGGTCAGGATCGGGCCCCGATGGGTGCGCAGGCCCGCGAGCACGTGGTGGCTGTACTGCCAGACCGCCTCAGCCACGATGATCGGCGCGTCGGCCGGGATGTCCTTGAACACCTCGAGTCCCATCCGCTGGCTGCTGATGAAACCGTGGCCGGTCTCCGGATCCACCGGATTCGCCCGCTGCACCGTCCAGCCCATCCCCGCGAAGACGTCGCCGAGTGCGTTCTCCATGCGCTGCTGGATCGGCCAGCCCGATCGGTTCGGGCCCTCCCGCAGATCTCCGCTCGAGATGAGGTACGCCGTCTTGGGTGGGGCGGCGAGCTGTGGCCGGGGGGCCGGGATTGTGTAGCTGGACATTGCATGAACTCCCTAGTTCGTGGCGAGTGAGAAACGGAAGCGTGAGCCGGACCCGAGGGCGAGACCGGGCAGGGTCGCGCCGGTGGGGGCTGCGTCGCGCCCGGCGACGATCAGCCGGTCGAGGACGAGCGAGCCGTGGTCGACGGACAGCTCCACGACCTCCTCGTCGATGGCGACGCGTCCCCACGCGCTGCCGGTGCTGAAGAAGCAGCTGAACGGGCCCGGCTGTGCCGGCGCGAACTCCAGCTGCCGGCTCACCGCGTCGTAGCGGAAGCCGCTCAGCGCCAGCAGGAGCCCCCAGCTGGCAAGCGAGCGGGCGTAGTGGTTGCCGCATTCCACTTCGTTCCATGGGTTGCGGTTGTGCCCGTCGTGCCGGTCCCGCACCGCCCGCACGATGGTGAGGCCCTCATCGACGAGGCCCTCGTAGATCAGATGGCTCGCCACCTGATACTCGATGCCCGTCCAGACCTCGTCGGAGTAGACGAACGGGATGCGAGGGCGACCACCTCGAGGCCAGGAGCACAGCAGCAGCCCCGCTTCGTCGTTCAGCGCATACGTTCGCTGGACGCTGTGGTGGTCCGCGAGCGAGGTGCGGAAATTGTGCTGGAACACCGCTCGGATCGCAGACCGGACGTGGTCGCGGGGCAGCACGTGGCCGAGCCCCACCACGTGCGCGAGGAACTGGCCGAGGAGCTGATCGCTGAGCACGCCGGTCCCGTACTGGTAACGCAGCCCCGCGCCGCCGTCCGGCGCGCCGTCCAGCCGCTGCTCGTAATACTCGCCGTTGAACAGGAGTGCATCCATCCGCTCGGCGCCGGTGCGTGCGGCGTCGCGCCAGCGCGCTGCGGTGCAGGCGTGGCCGAGGCGCTCCGCCATCTCCGCGCCGGCGAGGAGCGCGGCGAAGAAGACCGAGTTGCTGAGCGAGTCGGCGCCGTGGAACTCGATGTCGTAGGTGTTGTGCTTCTGGCTGTCGAGCACGTTGTCGCCGTCGGAGTCCCAATGCGTGAACGCGAACTCGAGCGCGGCGGATGCCCCCTCCCACACCTCTGCGAGGAAGGCGTCGTCGCCGCTGAAGCGCCACTCCCGGTAGAGCCGGATCACGGTGCCCAGCTGTCCGTCGACGGCGGGATGGAAGTCCCATTGCGGGCCGCCGAAGATCCGGTTGGTTCGGAAACTCATGTGCCCGTCGGGGCGGGTCTCCAGCAGGAACTCCGTCCGCCGGGCGTCCCGCTCCAGCTCGGGAAAGAGGTACGCGAGCGATTGGGCATAGTTCCAGACGTGCGTGCAGGTGCCTTCGCAGCTGCCGTGCGAATCGAAGGAGCCCTCCCAGGCCGCGAACGTGCCGTCCTCGAGCCGGAAGCAGGTCGTGCTGCGGGCGACGGTGAGCGTGGAGCTCACCGCGTCGACCACCTCCTCGGGCAGGGATGATTCGAAGAGCGCCTCATGGAACTGCGCCGTCGCGGTCTCCAGCCGATCCAGCTCCGCGTCGAACCGCACGGCGACGTCCCACGCGTCGGCGAATCTGGTCGCGTAGTGCTTGCGGACGACACTGCCCGCGTTGGGATCGGCATGGACGATGTTGCCGAGCCAGCCCTTCGGCCGGTTGGGAAAGTACCAGGACAGCCGGAACTCGAAGACGGATGTCTCGCCGGGGTCGATCCGGTGCGTCACCGCCAGGGATCCGACCCGCAGCTTCGTCAGCCGCTCCGGGCCCACGCCGGGCTCGAGGGTTTCCCGCTCCTCCGCCGTCAGGCGGCCGCTCGTGCGGAACTCGTCCCAGAACAGCTGGGCTCCGTCCTGCCAGAACCCGTACACCCACTGGGGCTTGGCGCTCGACTGCGCATCCGGCGTCGTGAGGCTCGCGCTGCCGAACAGAAGCGAGTCGGTGGGAAGGTCGCTGTCGAAGTGGATGCCCCGCACGACGCCCGCGTCGCGGTAGGTGTTGCGCGGACGCCCCTCGTAGGTCGGGAAGTGGAACAGGTCGTACCCGGCGATCCCGACCGGATTGGCGAGCGACCCGGCGATGGAGACCTCGACCGGCTCGGCGGTCGGGTTGACGACCAGGTAGCGGAGCACGGTGGCCGGGAATGCCGAGGCGTCCGCGTCGAGGGGCACCAGCGGGGTGAATGCCCGCAGTGCGACGGTCACGGGGAGCGACTCGTCGCGGAAGGAGATGTGCGCGAACGGGTATTCACCGCGCATGGTGGATGAGGCGAGCCGAGGCAGGCCGGCCAGCTCGCCTGCATAGTAGCCCTGGTCGCCGGTGTGCGGCGGCTGCAGCCGGGATTGGAGCACGCGTGCGATCGGGGCGCCGTCGCCCGTGTCGGCGCAGATCGCGAAGAAGCTGAATGGGAGGGTGCGGTCCTTCGCCGGTTCCCCGGTGAGCTCCCAGTCCCTGAGCTCACCGCGTGCGCCGAGTGACACGTTGCCCGTGCCGATGCCGCCGAGGGGGAATGCCACGGCACTCGCATCCGGGCCGAGATCCCCGGTCACGAGCGGGCGTCCCGGGCCACGCACCGGCGATGCGGCAGCGTCACGAATCCTCCTCGATCAGTTGGGACTACTGTTACAGAAATCGATTTCAGACACAAGCCCGCCGCAACGCTTCCGGAACATGCTCTCGCGTCCGAGGGCTCAGCGGCCTGCGGTGGCGCCGGAAATCAGCGACGCAGGCACGACTTCGTTCCGCAGCACGACGGTATGGGCGGGCTCGGCGTCCCCCTCGATCCTGGCGAGCAGCATGCGAGCCGCAGTGGTGCCCATGTGACGCGCCGGCAGCCGGACGATCGTGATGGCCGCGGGGGAGAGGGTCGTGAACGGCAGGTCGCCGACCACCGCGACGCCGAACCTCGGCGGAGTGAGACCCCGCTCCGTGAGCACCTGGAGCGCACCGACGCCCATCAGGTTGTTCGTGGCGACCACCGCGTCCGGCGGCTCCGCCGACGCGAGGAGATCCTCCATGGCGGCGCGGCCGCCGTCCACTCGGAACGTCGAGAAGCGAAGCAGGTCGCTGGTCGCTGAACCGCCCGCGGCTTCCACCGCGGTGCGCCACCCGATCGCACGCTCCATCGCGGTCTCGATGTCCTCGGGGCCCGTGATACAGGCGATCCTGCGGTAGCCCGAGTCGACCAGGGACTGCGCGGCGTCACGGCCTGCGGGCCGATTGCTCATCATGACGGCGTCGACGTCGTACCGGGTGCTCCGGTCGACCGCCACAACCGGCCGCCCGCGCTCCAGCAGCTGCGTCAGCTCCGTGTGGTCCGACGCGGGCGCGATAATGACCCCGGCCATGTTCTCCGAGACGGCGATGTCGAGGTATCGCGCTTCCTTCGACGGGTCCTCGTCGGTGTTGCACATCACGAGCGAAAAGCCGGCCGCCTGTGCCGCGTCCTCGACGCCGCGCGCCATCGAGGTGAAGTAGGGGTTCTCGATGTCGGGAAGCAGCAGTGCGATGACCTCGGAGTTCTGCCGGCGCAGCGTGCGTGCGGTGCGGTTCGGCGTGAACTTCAGCTTCGCTGCGGCGGAGCGCACCAGTTCCGCCTTCTCGGGGGAGACCCGGAGGCCATTCATGACCCGGCTGACCGTGGCGGGCGACACGCCCGCGAGGGTCGCGACCTCATAGATCGTCGCCATGCCGGTCCTCGCCTCTCGGTCGCTCTCACACGGCGCCCGTGCGGCGCGTTTTCCGTAGAGTATCCGGTCGCCGGTCCGTCGTGTTGACAGGCCACGGAGGCCCGCCATAGATTGTTGAAATCGATTTTACATCGCCGCGGGCCGAAACGCTCAGCGCACGAAGAAGTGGCAGGTGAGTCCGGCTGTGATCAACCCCGACCTGAGCAGCATCTCCAGACTGCGGTCCGTCCAGACGCGGTCGATCAGCCCGGAGAACTTCGACGGCTCGGTCGGCGGCGGGGGTCGAGCGACCGAGGGCACCGGGGCGGCGAGCGCCCGGGATCTCGGCCCGGGCTGGAAGATCAGCCCCAGCGTCGACATCGCGGCGGGGGAGACCTTCGACCTCGCCCGCATCCAGGGACCGGGCAAGATCACCCACATCTGGATCACCACCCACACCGACAACTGGCGCACCCTGCTGCTGCGCGCCTACTGGGATGGTGCTGAGGAGCCCGCGATCGAGGTGCCGTACGGCGACTTCTTCTGCAACGGCTGGGGCGTGTTCGCGCAGGTCAACTCGCAGGTCATCGCCGCGAACCCGCACGGCGGCTTCAACTCCTACTGGCCCATGCCGTTCCGGGAGGGCGCCCATCTCACCCTGGAGAACACGTCCACCGTCGGCGTGCGCGTCTACTACCAGATCACGTACGAGATCGGCGGCGATTACTCGGAGGAGGCCTACCTCCATGCCCAGTGGCGCCGGAGCAACCCCACCGAGTACGCCGTTCCGCACACCCTCCTCGAAGGAATCGAAGGGAGCGGCCACTACGTCGGCACGTATCTCGCCTGGGGCGTGAACTCGAACGGCTGGTGGGGCGAGGGCGAGATCAAGTTCTACCTCGACTCCGATGAGGAGTATCCGACCATCGCCGGGACCGGAACCGAGGACTATTTCGGCGGCGCCTGGAACTTCGACGTGCCCGGGAAGGGCTACACCGCGTTCTCCACCCCGTACCTCGGCATGCCGCAGGTGATCCGGCCGGATGGCCTGTACGTCAGCCAGCAGCGGTTCGGCATGTACCGCTGGCATCTGCTCGACCCGATCTTCTTCCGGAAGCGCCTGCGGGTGGACATCCAGGCGCTCGGCTGGCGGAGCGGCTGGCGCTACCTCCCCCTCCGGGACGACGTGGCGTCCACCTCGCTCTTCTACCTCGACCGGCCGACCGCTCGCCGCCCGAAGTCGCCATCGGCCGATGACCTGGAGGTCCACTTGGGCACGTCCGCCGTCCCGGACCTCGGCGCGAGCCCGCAGCGTCCGCCGGCATAGGGATGACCGTCGAGCTGGCGACCTCGCTTCCCGGCGTCACCATACGAAGACTCGTCCCGGCCGATGCCGGCGTCCTATTGGCACTGGTCCAGAAGAACCGCGCCCATCTCACCAGGCACGGGGACTTCGCCGAGCTGGTCGATCGAGACCTGGATGCCACGACGCAGCACCTTGAGACGTCACCGGAGCACGCCTTCGGGGTCTTCACCGAGGGAAGCCTCGTCGGTGCCGTTTCGCTCATTCCGGTGGAGCCACCCCGCTACGGATGCGGATTCTGGCTGGCCGAGCGGGCATCGGGCCTCGGCATCGCCTCGGCGGCGATCCGCACCCTCCTCGACTACGCGCGGCGGGAGCTCTCGGCGTCCGACGTGTTCGCCGGCGTCACCCACGGCAACGTCGAGAGCGTCGCGGTCCTGGAGCGAACCGGCTTCCGGCGCATCGATCATTTCGAGACGTACACGCGGTTCCATCGACGGCTCGCAGAATGAGAACGACAAGGACGGTACTGATGGCCACGGTTTCTGCAGCAGCGCTCGCCGGATGCACGTCGACCCCCGTTCCGCAGGCGGGACCGTCGGCGGTCGTCGAGTCGAACGCGTTCTTCCGGGAGGCCGCCGTCTCCGAATCGATCGAGGCCATCGCGGGCGGCGACGGCGACCTGTGGCCGAACTGCTGGGCCGACGACGGGAGCATCTACGCCGCGCACGGTGACGGGCGCGGGTTCGGCGCCGATTTCGCCGACATCGGCGTCAACGTGATCACCGGGGACGACCCGGAGTCGCTCGCCGGCGAGACGCTCGCCGCGGGAGACGCCGTCGGCACGGTCTGGTCAGGCGAGAACTTCAACCGCAAACCGACCGGCATGCTGTGCGTCGACGGCGACCTGTACCTGGCGGTGCAAGATCTGCGCCTCGACTTCAACGAGGCGCCGGCGGCATCCATCTCGAAGTCCGAGGACAAGGGCCGCACGTGGACCTGGGACCCGTCCGCTCCGATGTTCGACGGCCACGTCTTCACGACGGTGTTCTTCCTCGACTACGGCAAGAACTCCGAGCGGGCACCCGACGACTACGTCTACGCGTACGGTCTCGACAACAACTGGCGTGACTCCTTCGACAACTCCGTGCCCGACCCCGTGGACCTGTACTTGGCGCGCGTGCCGAAGTCCAGCGTCCAGGACCGGTCCAGCTGGGAGTTCTTCGCCGGGACCGAGGGAGCGGATCCGCGCTGGAGCGCCGACATCGACGATCGCGTGGCGGTGCTGCACGACGACCGGCTGCTGTACCCCGAAGGCGACGGCGGGGACGCCACGACCGTCGGCGGTGCGGATCTCAGCGTGATCTCACAGGGCTCCGTGGTCTACAACGCGCCGCTCGACCGGTACATCTACACGTCGTGGACCGAGCTGACCTTCGAGTTCTACGAGGCGCCGACGCCGTGGGGGCCGTTCGAGCTGTTCCTCTCGAAGGACTTCGGACCGTACCCGTGGTCGCTCGAGAAGCACGGTGGCTACGGCACCACGATCCCCTCGAAGTTCATCAGCGACGACGGCCGGGAGATGTGGCTGCAGGCGAACGTCTGCCCGTGCGCGCCCGCCGGGATGTCGGTCTACGACTTCGCGCTGCGCCGGCTCACCGTCGAACGCTGACCCTGTGGGAGCTTCCGGTCCCTTCGACCGGCTAGGGAGCGAGCACGACGACGAACCGCCGGGGACGAGCGGCTGCTCGTCCCCGGCGGTTTCCGTCGTGCGGGCTACTTGATGCCCGAGATCCGCACCCCGTCCACGATGTAGCGCTGGAAGAAGAGCACGAGTGCGATGGTGGGCAGCGCCGCGAGCGTCGACCCCGCCATCAGCAGGCCCCACTCGTTGCCGCGGTTGGAGCGGAACGTCCCGAGGAACTGCATGATCTGGATCAGATCGGGGTTCGACACCGTCAGGATCGGCCACACGTAGGCGTTCCAGTAGGCCATGTACGACCCGATGCCGACGACGACGAACACCGCGGCCGATTGCGGCAGGAAGATCTTGGTGAAGATCTGCCACCGGGTGGCGCCGTCGATCAGGGCGGCCTCCTCCACTGCGATCGGGATGTTCAGGTAGAACTGCCGCAGGAAGAACATGTGGATCGAGGACGCAACCCCGGGGATGATCAGCACCGCCAGCGTGTCCAGCATGCCGAGGCCCGAGACCACCATGAACGACGTCAGCAGGATGGCCATCGTGGGGATGAACATCGGCAGGATGCAGAAGACCCACCAGAACCGCTTGAACGAGAACTCCAGCCGCGCGAGCGCGTACGCCGCCATCGAGTTGACCGCGAGGCTCAGCACGGTGAAGATCACCGCTCCGACGAACGTGATGAACATCGCCTGCGCGAACTCCGGATCCTGCGCGATGTCGATGTAGTTCTGCGGATTCCAGATCTCCGGGAAGAACTGGAACGGGCTGGACAGCACCTCGGTCTTGCCCTTGAAGCCCGCCATCACCATCCACGCCAGCGGGAACAGCACGGTCAGCGAGATGAGGGCGAGGAGGAAGTACTTGACGAGCCGGTTGCGGTCGCCTCGCCGCAGTCCTCGGTACCTGCTCTTCTCCGCCACCACTGTCTGGTCGGTCATCAGCCGTCCACCGCCTTGTCTGAGTTGATGAGCTTGAACACCAGCACGGAGATCGATCCGATGACGGCGAACAGCAGCAGTGCCGCCGTGAGCGAGAAGCTCGTCGAATACGGCGTTCCGTCCCGGAACGCATTGAAGATGAACAGGTTCGGCACGAGGGTGCTGTTCACCGGCCCGCCGTTCGTCATGACCAGCGGCAGGTCGAGCACCTGGAGGGCGGCGACGAACCCCGTGACGAACAGGTACAGCAGGATGTTCTTCAGCAGCGGCAGGGTGATGTACCAGGTGCGCTGTAGGAAGTTCGCGCCGTCGAGCTCAGCGGACTCGTAGTAGCTGGTCGGGATGTCGAGCAGTCCCGCCAGCATGATCAGGGTCGTGATCCCGAGGCCCAGCCAGATCGCGGGGACGGCGATCGCGGGCAGCGCGACCGCCGGGTCGTTGAGCCACGCGATTGGGCCGGCGTTCAGCAGGGACAGGAACCAGTTGGCGAGCCCCTGGTCCTGGTAGATGAAGAGGAAGAGCACGGATGCGACCACCGTGGAGACGACGGCAGGGACGTAGATCGTGGTCTTCATGAACCCGGCGAGCTTGGCACTCAGCGTCTTGATGAAGCTCGCGATGAGCAGCGAGATCACCATGCCGGTCGGCACGACCATCGCGGCGAAGGCGAGACCGACGCCGATCGAGTGCCAGAATCGAGGGTCCTCGAGCACGTACTGGTAGAACTGGGCCCCGACGAAGACGGGATCCTGGTAGAAGCTGATCTCGAAGCCGCTGAGGTAGAAGGCGTAGAGCAGCGGCCAGATCACGAAGATCGACAGCAGGATCACCATCGGGGCGATCATCAGGTAGGCGGTCCGGTTGTCCCGGAGGTGCTTGGAGGCGGGAAGCCGCTTCTGCCTCCGTTTCGCCCGCTTCTCCCCGCCGATCACGGAGCCGACCTGCGGAGCCTGCCCGCGAGCCGTGCCTGGTGCTTCGAGTATCGACATCGTCGTTTCCCCTCTGTCTGCGCCGATGCCCGGGCGACGCCGTAACGTCGCCCGGGCACATGCGTGGTGCTAGTTGCTGGGAGCCTTGCCTTCGAGCTTCTGCTTCTTGATCACATCGTTGATCTGATCATTCGCAGTCTGCAGCGCTGAGTCGACATCGGTGACACCCTTCATCGCCGACTCGATCGCAGTGCCCATCGCGAGGGAGATGTCCCACGGATACGCGGGCTCCGCCTCGCCGTAGGGCACGACCTTCTCCGAGATCACCGCCATGAACGGGTCGTCACTCGCCTCCGGGTCGGATGCGAGCGCCTCATCGACCGACGTGCGGACCGTGTACTTCGAGAAGCCGCTCGTCTTGAAGAAGTCGGCCATGATCTCCGGGTCCCCGGCGAGGAGATACTCGATGAACGACGCCGCCGCCTCCGGGTTCTTCGACTTGGCGTCGAGCGTCAGGGTCCAGCCGCCGAGCGTGGCGGTGGTCTTCGTCTGGTCGCCGTCGATGGAGGGGAATGGTGCGACCTGAGTCTTCTCGACCATGTCGGGGTAGTCGTTCTTCAGCTGGCCCACGACCCACGACCCGCCGGCCATCATGGCCACCTCGCCGTCACCGTACGGTGCGCCGTCCGCGTAGCCGACCTTCGGCTGCTGCGGGATCAGGCCCTCCTCGAAGAGCGTCTTGTAGAAGTTCGCGAGCTCCGCGTAGCAGGGGTCGGTGGCGGTGGCCTCCGACCAGTCGTCGTTCACCGGGAAGCTGCCACAGGCGTTCTGCTGCAGTCCCCAACTCGACCACGCCAGGTCCGGCGCGGTGGAGGCGATCGTGAAGCCCTTGACGTCCCCGTCGGTCAGCTTCTCCGCCCATTCGATCAGGCCGTCCCAGTCGGTCGGGGGGCTGTCGGGGTCGAGTCCCGCAGCCTCCACCAGGTCGGTGCGGTAGTAAAGCACGGTCGAGGGCTCCACCAGCATCGGGTAGGCCATGTGCTCGCCGTCGACCGTGACGAAGCCGGCGACGTTGTCCTTGATGTCGGTGAACGCCTCCTCCGGCAGGAACTCGTCGAGCGGCAGGAAGCGGCCCTCACGCGAGCCGGGGACGATGTCGCCGTAGTTGCTCGTCATGACGTCGGGCTGCTTGCCGGCGGCCTGAGCCGTCTGCATCTTCTGCTCCCACGTGTCGGCCGGAACGACCTGGTGCTTGACGACCACCTCGTCCTGCGACTTGTTGAACGCGTCGACGTGCTCCTTGAACCAGGCCTGCTGGTAGTCCTCGAACTGCTGCTGCCAGAAGATGACCTCGGTCTTGCCGTCGGCCGTCTGGCCGCCTCCGCCGCCGCCACCCCCGCATGCGGTCAGCGCCAGTGCGGTGCTGACGCTTGCGGCGAGGACCGCCGCAATCCTGTTGCGCCTCTTGTGCATTTCGTTCCTCTCTTGATGTGACTCGACTTCGAGCCAGCCTGTTCGCCGATCAGTCCTTGGACAGCTCGGCCTTGTACCAGAAGACGTTGTATGGGTCCCACACCGACAGTGCGAAGTAGATCGTCTTGCCGCCGTCGTCGGTGTAGTGCGGTGCCATGTACGGCGCGTACAGTCCGGGCAGGTCGGCAGCCGGCACCACGTCGAGCGGCTCGCCCCAAGGACCCCACGGCGTGATCCCCTCTCGCATCACCACGCCGGTGCCTTCGCGGAGGTAGGTCATGATCCAACGATCCAGGTACTCGTTCCAGACCACGGAGAGCTCGCCCACCGTGTCGTCGACGACGATCGCCGCCTCGTCGACCGAGTCGCCCCACTTCGGCCGCCCCTCGGCGTCGGTGCCGGTGAAGTAGTGGTACGCGTCCTGGCGCTCGAGCTCGGAGGTCTCCACCTTCATCACTGAGGCGCCGCCGAAGCGGCCGTGGGTGATGCCCCAGAAATAGGTCCAGTCGGTGCCGCCCTCGGAGATCGGGGCGGGGCTGACCTGGACGAACTGGCTCTCGCCGTCCCAGCGAGGCTCGTCGAGCACCTTCCAGGACTGCCCGTCATCGGTCGACTTCGCGAGGCCGGCGTCGTTGACCTCCCACTCCCCGGGGTCGCCCCAGTGCCGCACGGACATCCAGTGCAGGTACATCGCCCCGTTCGCTGCGAAGCCGTGGGTCGGAATGACCGTCATCTCGTCGTTGTCGACCTTCTTCGACGGCAGCAGCTCCGCCGCGGCGCCGAACTCGTCGAGGATCATCCCATCGAGGGTGATCCCGTCGCTCGGGTCGGTGTCGGTCGTGTAACCCATGGTGTTGGAGCGCCAGAAGGACCCACCGCCACCGGTGAAGCCCGGCGGGCGCTCCCCGAACGTGTCGCCGAAGACGAACCACGTCTTGCCGTCGTGCTGGAACATGGAGCCGAGGTCCGTGCCGTGCACCGCGTACTTGTCGGTCGCGCTCGCCGCGTCGGCGCCGGTGACCTGGCCGAGCGGCTCCACTCCGGTGACCTCGGTCAGCACGAACGGAGTCTCGGGAGGAAGGGTCAGCATGTTCGCGGATGATGCGGCGCAGCCGGCGGCTGCGAGCGTCGCGCACACGATGGTGATCGCTGCGGCAGCACGGGAAGCGCGCATCAGACTCCTTCCTCGTTGAAGACCTCTGGCACCTAGTACACCGCAAGAAATCGATTCCGTCAATCGTTGCAGAACCCGGGCGTTAAGTCGGCGTGAACCCGCCGCGTTAGCGAATGAAACCGATTACAAGGAATTTCACGAATACTGACCGGTGGCGCCCGGTCTCGTGCCAGAGATGCGGCATGACGGACACGTCGCCCGAGACGGCAGGCGAGGCGACGGAGGGCCCCGTTGCGCATGGCACCCTGAGCTCGCCGGACCCGATGTGGTGCTGCCGCAGCACGGCGCTCGGCTGCTGGACTACCTCGCCGAGCTCGCACCGGCGTCCCGCGAGGCGTCAGGTCACTCGCCGACGACCTCGCGGTAGGCCGTGGAGAAGGTGATCAGGAATTCCGCCTCCTCGTCTCCGGTGTTCGTGGCGTTGTGCACCTGGCCCGCCGGGATCGAGATCGTGTCGCCCGGCCCCATCTCGACGTAGTCGTCTCCGACTCTGTGCCGGATGGTCCCGCGGATCACATGCAGCACCTCGTCGCAGTTCGGGTGCGAGTGGGGCGGGTTGTTGTTCCCCGGATCGATGGCACTTTCCGACCGTGAGCGCATCGGAGTTCTCCAATGCTCCGGACACCATCCACTCGAGTCGCCCCCACGATTGCGGATCGACCGTCACCTCACCCGCACGCGTCAGCCCGCCGCGCGCGGCTGTCCCAGACTCGTCCGCCATCGCTCCGTCCTCGTCGATCATCGGCTCCCCGTACGGATCTCGGGAATCGATCCGATGTCATCCAACTGGAGGGTGGTGTCGATGTCCAGCCGCGCGAGGAACCCGTCGTCGTGGCTCACCACGAGCAGCGCACCCCGGTAGGCCCGCAACGCGTCCACCAGCTGATCCACGCTCGTGAGGTCGAGGTTGTTCGTCGGCTCGTCGAGGATCAGCAGCTGCGGCGGTGGATCGGCGAGCAGCAGCCTCGCGAGCGCGACCCGGAACCGCTCGCCGCCGGACAGCGATCCGACCGGGCGCTCCACCGTCGCCCCGCGGAGCAGGAACCGGGCGAGCCGGTTCCGCACCGTGCCCGGGGGCACATTCGGCGCCGATTCCCGCACGTTCTCCAGCACGGAGAGCGCGTCGTCCAGCCCGTCGAGCCGCTGCGGCAGATAGCCGACCCGATCGGTGAGCAGTATTCCGCCTGCCCTGCCTTCCTCCGGATCGCGACCGGCGAGCAGGGACTCCAGCAGCGTCGTCTTGCCGACTCCGTTGGGCCCGACGATCGCGACGCGCTCCGGCCCCTGGATCACATGAGTCCGGTCGGTGCCCCGCAGCTCCGCGATCCGCCTCCCCGCCGCGACATCCGGATCGGGCAGGTCGACGTGGATGTGCGCATCGTCGCGGACGCGTGCCTCAGCCTGATCGAGCACCGCCTTGGCCGTCCGCACCCTGTCGTCGAACGAACTGCGGATCTTCCCGGATGAGACCTGCGAATCGGAGCGCCACTGGTTCATCACGATCTTCGGAGCGACCTTGTTCTCCCGGGCCTTCAGACCAGAGCGCTCCCTGCGCGCGATCTTGGTCTCCGCCTCGATGCGCTGCCGCTTCTCGGTCCGCACCACCTGCTCGGCGGCCCGCGCTGCGTGAGCCGCCGCGGTCTGCTCCTGCTCGAGATGCGCCCGCCATTCGCTGTACGGGCCGCCGAAGAAGCTGAGCCGACCGTCGTAGAGCTCAGCCGTCTCGTCCATCAGCTCGAGCAGCGCGGTGTCGTGGCTGACGATGACGAGCGCGCCCGGCCAGGAACGGACCAGGTCCGCGAGCCGTGCGCGGGCGTCGCGGTCGAGGTTGTTGGTGGGCTCGTCGAGCAGAGTCACCGGCGCTCGCCGCAGCCGTATGCCGGCGATTGCGATCAGCATGGCCTCGCCGCCCGACACCTCGCTCACCCGTCGGTCGAGGTCCGCCGCGTCGAGTCCGATCCCGCGGAGTGCCTCGTCGGCGCGCGTCTCGATGTCCCAGTCGTCGCCGAGGATCTCGAAATGCTCCTCCGCAACGTCGCCGCGCTCGATCGCGCGGAGCGCGGCGACCTTGCCGGCGATGCCGAGCAGATCGCCCACCGTGGTGTCGACGCTGAGAGTGAGCGACTGGGGCAGGTAGTCGACGTTCCCGGTCACGCCGACACGTCCGGACGTGGGCGTGAGCTCGCCTGCGATCAGCCGCAGCAGCGTCGACTTGCCCGAGCCGTTGGCGCCGACGAGCCCGGTGCGGCCGGCGCCGAACGTGCCGGTGATGTCGCGCAGGGCCGTCGAGCCGTCGGGCCAGTCGAGGCCGACGTCGGTCAGGGTTATGGATGCGTTCTTGACGTGGAACATGCGTCTCCTTGTGATTCAGCTGATGCGCTGAACCCGGAGCCGCGATGCGGCGAATCGACGGAGATCAGCGCGCGGACTGCGCGAAACCGTCGAAGAACTTCACCGGAGGAGACCAATCGTCGGGGACGAGGACCTGGAGAGTGTGCCACAGCCGGCCGGGGGAGCGCAACCGTTCCGATGTGTGCTGCGCTTGCAGGTGCGACGATGGATGCCGGCGCCGTTCGGTCGCGAGCGTCCATACCCAGGGAGAGCCAGTGAGCCCGAGAATCGTGTTCCTCGTCGGCGAGGGCGAGTACGAGTCGCACCGCACCATGCGGCCGGTCGCCGACCGGATGGAGTCGGCGCTCGACGCCGAGGTGGTCTACAAGACGCCTGACGTGCTCGACGACATGCCGCACTTCCCGGAGCAAAGCTACGGCGACCTGTCCGCGCTCGCCGACGCGGACCTGCTCGTGGTCTACACCCGCTGGCGCCGTCTTCCGGACGCCGAGATGCAGCAGATCGCGGACTATTGCGACCGGGGCGGCAGCGTGCTCGGCCTCCGCACCGCCAACCACGCCTTCTCCTACCCGGAGGGCAGCCGCTGGGAGACATGGAAC
The DNA here is from genome assembly GCF_042434515.1 of Lysobacter korlensis. Lineage (NCBI taxonomy): Bacteria > Pseudomonadati > Pseudomonadota > Gammaproteobacteria > Lysobacterales > Lysobacteraceae > Lysobacter > Lysobacter korlensis. The sequence continues at coordinate 58,827 of NZ_JBHLTG010000005.1, read as the reverse complement.
GACGGGTTCGGCAGGGATGTGCTCGGGTCACCCTGGATCAGCCACCACGGTCACTCGTCGAGCACCGACGTCCGCTGGGCGAGCGACGGCGGACATCCGGTCCTCTCCGGCGTCCCGCGGTCGTTCCATCTGCGCGGCTGGCTCTACCGGCAGAAGCTCAGTGACGGCTGCACGCCGATCCTCTGGGGCGAGCCCGTCGACCCGGAGGACGAGCCGGCGCCCTCCCCGGTGGCCTGGACCTGGGAGCGCAGCGGGCAACGGACCGTGTACACGAACATGGGGCACCCGTCCGACCTCCGGCAGTCGATCGTCCACGACTTTCTCGTCAACGCGGCCCGCTGGTGCATGCGCCTTCCCGGGCCCGGCCCGGAGGTCTGACCGCTGAGACGGAAGAAGGGCCTGGGATCCGATCCCAGGCCCTTCGTGCAGCGTCCACGACTACAGCCGTGGCGTGCTCATGCGCAGCATCCGCTCAGCGTGCAGCTCGCGCTGTTCGCGTGCGGCCTGCTGCTCGTACCGTGCCGAGAGCTGCGCGCGCGAATAGTGGTTCGCGCGGCGGCCCCAGGTGACGAGGAGCAGACCGAGACGGAGCGCTGCCTGGTCGACCAGGCTCACGCGGCGGACCGGGCGAGCCGGCCGCTCCGCGACGTGCCGGTGTCTGGGCGGGTGGTCTTGACGACTCGGGCGAGTCGACAGAGTGGTGGACATGGTGGTGACCTCACTGGATGTGCGCCGGGACGGGATTGCGTCCGGGCGTGCGAATTCGGTGCCGCTCGTGGCGGCGGTGGGATTCGACCAAGTCGGCGGGCGACGAGTCGTGAACGGGACGGGCGAGCCTCTCGCGGGCGCAGTCGTGCGCTCAGGCTCTGGCTTCTTCAGCGTCGTCACCGCGTGAACGGGTGACGGAGAGTCACCAGGTCAGGCGAGGAGGACGCCGACGAAGCCGGCGGTGCGGGCGATGCCCGTGATTGGGGTGATCATGTTGAGTCCGGCCTCCTTTCGTGTTCGGCGTGCCTCCAGACAGTATCGGCTCGGGCGTCAGCGTCGCAACTGATTTTCCGCAAGTCGAGTGAACTCGGGACAAACCTGGGACGAACACGGGGCACCGACCCGGCGACGACGTCTGAGAGGAACGGATGAAACCTCCCGAGGCGACCCCCGGCGGTCTACGGTCTTTCGCATGGAGCAACAGCTGCGAGTCGCATCGAGCATCGATCTGCGCTCGCTCGACACCCGGTCGACCCCTGGATTCCAGGGCGACAAGGCGGCCGGGGAGACGGTCCTGAGCAAGGAGCGAGACGAGCTGGCGGAGCTGCAGGAGAAGCTGTTCGCCGCTGGCCGGTTCGGCGACGAGCGGCGCGTGCTCCTGGTGCTGCAGGCGATGGACACCGCGGGCAAGGGCGGGATCCTCAAGCACGTCGTCGGCTCCGTCGATCCGCAGGGGGTCGACATCGCCGCGTTCAAGGCTCCGACGGCGGAGGAGCAGGCGCACGACTTCCTCTGGCGGGTTCGGAAGCGACTTCCGGAGGCCGGCATGATCGGCGTGTTCGACCGTTCGCACTACGAGGACGTGCTGATCCACCGCGTGCACGGACTCTCGCAGCCCGACGAGATCGATGCCCGCTATGGGCAGATCGTCGACTTCGAACGTGAAGTCGTCGCATCCGGCACCACGCTGATCAAAGTGATGCTGCACATCTCGCCCAAAGAGCAGAAGAAGCGCCTCGCCGAGCGGCTCAAGCGCCCCGACAAGCACTGGAAGTTCAATCCCGGCGACATCACCGAGCGGGCCTGCTGGGACGACTACATGACCGCGTACCAGATCGCGATCGAGCGGACCAGCACCGAAGAGGCGCCCTGGCATGTTGTGCCGGCGGACCGCAAGTGGTACGCCCGGCTGGCCGTGCACCGGCTGCTGCTGGGTGCGCTCCGATCGCTGGGTCAGGACTGGCCGAAGGCGGATTTCGACGTCGACGTGGAGCGCCGGCGGCTCGCCGCGACCTGAGCCGGCACCTCACTCCGGCATTCCGTTCTCCCACGGCAGCCGCTCCCCGTCCTGCACCGGACGGCGCGGCAGCACCACCACCGGGCGATGCTGGCGGTGCGCCAGCCGGGTCGCCACCGATCCGTTGATGAACTCGCGGAGGGTGCCCGCGAAGTTCGGCCTTCGGGTGCCGACGATGATCATCTCCGCGTCGAGCTTCTCGGCGAGCCGGCCGAGTGCATCGGCGGGGTGCCCTCCGGCGAGCGCTCGGGTGCTCCAGCGCACCGGGAGTGGATCGAGCTCGCCCGCGATGCGAGCGCGGAGCTCCTCGTCGAAGTCCTCAACCCGCAGGTCGCTCTCCGAGTACTCCGCGACGTACACGACGTCCGGCGTCGCAAGGCCGTGTGCGGGATCGGGGAGGGTCACCACCGTGCCGTCGGGCCGTTCCTCCACCACACGGCGTGAGGTGTCGACGTTCGCGCAGACCAGTTCGGCGTCGAAACGCTCGGCGAACCGTGCCGCCCTGGATACGAGGCTCACCTCGTCGTCGGGGCGCACCCCGACAATCACGTACTTGGTGCCGCTGCTGTTCATGGTGCGCTCCTCGCCACTTCACCGGGTCGACGGGTCAGTTCAGAGTCTCCCGGTCACCGCTTCATCCCGCAATCACCCCGTTTTGGTGCCTGCTGCGGTGGCGAGCACGCGAGCGGAGGAAACGCATCCTGCCCATCCAGAGCACATGAGGAGTTCGAGCTGCCGTGTGTCCCGCGCGGGTCTCGTTTGCTGGCTGAACGGCGCACGGACGGCCGCCGCGGGGTGGCGCTGGCGGCGGCGACGCGCCTTCCGAAGTCCCGAACGCCTCCCGCCCGGTTCTGAGGCGGCGGCAAGATGGGGGAATGGACCCCGTCGCAGCGCTGAACGAGATCGCCTTCCGCCTCGAGCGGGAGCTGGCTCCGTCGTTCAAGTTCCAGGCATTCCGCAAGGCCGCCGTGACCATCGGGGACCTGTCTCGGGAGGAGCTGGCAGCGCGTGTCGCGGATGGCCGGCTCAAGGCGATGAAGGGGATCGGCGGCCGCACGTTCGAGGTCATCCGGCAGTCGCTCGACGGTGGGGTTCCGGACTATCTAGCCGATCTCCGGGAGCGGGCCGAGGCGAACGCCCCGGGCGGCGCGGAACTTCGCGCGGCGCTCAAGGGCGACTTGCACAGCCACAGCGAGTGGTCGGACGGGACGACGCCGATCGAGCTGATGGTGGATGCGGCCCGAGCGCTCGGGCGGGAGTATCTCGCCCTGACGGATCACTCGCCGAATCTCACGGTCGCCAATGGCCTGAGCGCCGAGCGGCTGACCGAGCAGCTCGGGGTCGTCGCGGGGATCAACGACCGCTTCGACGACTTCCGGCTGCTCACCGGTATCGAGGTCGACATCCTCGAGACGGGCGAGCTGGATCAGACGTCGGAGATGCTGGACCGGCTGGACGTCGTGGTGGCGAGCGTCCACTCGAAGCTCCGTGCGGACTCCGCGACGATGACCGAGCGGATGCTGGGCGGCATCCAGGCCCGCCACACCAACGTGCTCGGCCACTGCACCGGCCGCCTGGTCACCGGCTCCCGGGGCACCCGCCCGGAGTCGGAGTTCGACGCCGAGCGGATCTTCGCCGCCTGCGCCGCCAACGACGTGGCCGTGGAGATCAACTCTCGTCCGGAGCGCCAGGACCCACCCGACCGGCTGATCGCCATGGCCCTCGAGGCCGGCTGCCTGTTCAGCATCGACACCGACGCTCACGCACCGGGACAGCTCGACTTCCTGGCCCTCGGCGCTGAGCGCGCGGCGGCGAACGGCGTTCCGGCCGACCGCATCGTCACCACCTGGCCGGTCGACCGGCTGCTGGAGTGGACCACCGCGAAGCGCTGAACGCCCCCGTCGGCGAACTCGGGAGCGGGCCCGCCGCCGCATCTGCCGATCGGGCCCGTCTTCAGCGGGTCAGCCCGCGTCGCCCGGCGCCACGATGCCGGTCTCGTAGCCGAGGATCACGGCGTGCACCCGGTCGCGCAGGTCGAGCTTCAGCAGGATGCGCCCCACGTGGGTCTTGACCGTCGACTCGGACAGGTGGAACTCGCGGCCGATGTCCGCATTCGAATAGCCCCGCGCGATGGCGGTGAACACCTCCAGCTCCCGGTCGGTGAGCGGCGCCAGCCGGCTGTCCAGGCGGCCACCCGGGCGTGCCGCCTCGGCCGCGGACCCGACCGGCAGCTGCGTGCCGAAGAGCTCGAGCAGCCGCCTGGTCACGCGCGGCTCGACGACGGCGTCGCCCTGCGCGATCGTGCGGATGGCCGCAACGAGCTCCGCAGGCCGGGCGCTCTTCAGCAGGAAGCCGCTCGCGCCCGCGCGCAGACCCGCGAACGCGTACTCGTCCACGTCGTACGTCGTCACGATGAGCACCTTCGTCTGCGGCAGGCGCTCCGTGATCGCGGCGGTCGCCTGAATGCCGTCCATTCCAGGCATGCGAACGTCCATCACCACGACGTCCGGCTTCAGCGCGCCCGCCGCCCGCCCCGCCGACGCGCCGTCGTCGGCCTCGCCGACCACCACGAGGTCCGGCTCACTCTCGAGCACCATGCGGAACCCCATCCGGATCAGCGCCTGATCGTCCACGAGCAGCACCCGGATGCGGGCGGATCCGCCACCGTGTTCGGTCATGTCCCGCTCCCTTCACCGGCGGCTCTGGCCGGCAGCACCGCCTTCACCCGCCAACCGCCGCTCGGGGCGGGGCCCGCCTCCACCCTGCCGCCCAGCATGCTCGCCCGCTCGGTCATCCCGATGATGCCCCTGCCGGATCCGACGGACGTCGTCGCAGCATCGGCATCCCCGCCCTTCCGGTGCCCGTCGTCCAGCACCGTGACGGTACACGCGTCGCGGCCATGCACGAGCGCGACGTCGACCGTGGTGACACCGTCGGCGTAGCGCAGCACGTTGGTCAGCGACTCCTGCAGGATCCGGTACATCGCGAGCTCCTGCGCCGGCAGCCCTGCGGGTTCCCCCGCGACCGTGAACCGGATGGGCAGTCCCGCCGTCCGGAATCGCTCCACCAGCTCGCCGACGTCGCGGGCGGTCGGGGCGGGCAGCGTCGACGACTCCGACGAGGACTCCTCCCGCAGCACACTGAGCACCTTGCGCATGTCGTCCAGCGCCGAGCGGCCGGTTTCGCTCAGCTCACCGAGGGCCTGCTTGGTCATGGCCGGATTGCGGTCGACCGCCGCGGCTGCCCCGTCGGCGAGGGCGACCATGACGGACAGGCTGTGCGCGACGATGTCGTGCATCTCGCGCGCGATGCGGGACCGTTCCGCGAGGGTGGCGATCGTCGCCTGATTGTCCCGCTCGCGAGCCAGCTGCTCGGCGCGTTCCTCCAGGGTCCGGAGGCGCTGCCGCCTGCCGAAGGTCAGCGAACCGAACAGCACGCCGAGCACCGAGGCGATCGCGAGGATCAGCAGCAGGTTCCAGAAGTCGTAGGCGACGCGCGGCGACGGCGGGGTGGCGGAGAGCCAGACCGTCAGTCCGATGGCCGCAACGACCATCGCGCCGGCGCCGGCGATCCAGGCCAGCCTCGGCGAGCGGAAGGCGGCGACCGCGTAGAGGGCCAGTGGGATGGCGAGGATGTCGTTGCTGCCGTCCAGCGACCACGTGAACATCGTGGTCAGCACCGTGACCGCGATCAGCACCTCGAGGGGGCGGTACCGGCGGAACAGCAGCGCGCCGCCGGTGAGGAAGGCCACGATCACGTGCCAGACGGTGGAGAACCCGTCGTCCTGGAGAATCCCGTAGATGCGGTCGAGGGCCAGGGAGATGGCGTAGACGGTGGCGATGGCGCCGTCGAGCAGCCATGGGTGGCGCTCGAAGAACGAGCGCCGCGGCGGCCAGTCGGGAACGGCGGCAGCCGCCGGGGGAGAGGTCTGTTCCTCTCCCCGGCGGCTGACGGGAAACCCTGCCACTACACGTCGCTCCTCTTCCACGAAACCGCGGCAAGGCCGGTGGAGACGGCTGTCCAGCCGAGCAGGATCAGCAGACCTGTCAGGACCGTGCTCCAGCCCACCGCATCCGCCGGCTGGAAGAGAAGCATAGCGGCGGAGCTCGGCAGGGCTTGGGACACGTATCCGCCGATCACGGGAAGCAGCCCGAGGATGCCAGGGGCGAGCAGGATCAACGACAGGACCGCGCCCGCCGCTGCGGCCGTGTTGGAGAACAGGGATCCGATCGCGGTCGCGATCACGGACAGCAGGCCGAGCGAGACGGCGCCGCCCAGGATCACCTGCGCGCCCGTCGCGGACCACAGGTCGCCGCCCATTCCGATGCCGACCAGCGCCGGCTGGGCGACGGCCACGGTGGCGGCCGCAGCGACGACGCCGAGTGCGAACCCGATGATCCCGCTCAGCAGGAGCTTGGCGAGCAGCACGGGCGTGCGCTTCGGCACGGCGGCGAGCGTGACGTTGACGAGGCCCGACCCGCGCTCGCCGCTGACCAGCAGCACGCCGATCAGGGCGATCAGCGCCTGCACCAGCACGAAGGCGAAGGTCATCGCCTGCAGGATCGGCCGCTCACCGAAGTTCTCGATGAGAAGGGACCGTGCGTCGGCCCCCTCGGCCGGGGCGACGGTCGTCACGAGGGGGACCGTCGCGGCGAACAGCGCCGCGGCGCCGACGGTGATCGCGGCGGTCCACATTGGGGGCCGCACGCTTCGCGCTTTGATCCACTCCGAGCGGAGCACGCCGCCGAAGCGCACGCGCGTCTCGGGAGCATGGAGAGTTGCGGATGACATGTGTTCTTCTTCTTTCTTGATCGTGATCTGACTGGTTCAGGCGGAGGTGAATGCGGCCGCGCGGTACTGGACCGACGACTCGGTGAGCGAGAGGTACGCGTCCTCGAGCGAGGTCGCGTGGGTGGTGAGCTCATACACCCGTGCGCCGAGGCGCGCGGCGAGGTCCGCGATCTCGGGAGCTTCCATCCCGACGATCTCGATGGAGTCCGCGGCGGTCGCGGTGACCGTCACACCCCGGGCGACGAGCGCAGCGGTGAGCGCGGCGGTGTCCGGTGTGCGGACCGCCACACGCGACTCGCTTGTCGCGGTGAGGATGTCCGACAGCGGCGCGTCGGCGATGAGCCGCCCGCGCCCGATGACGACCAGATGGTCGGCCGTCAAGGCCATCTCGCTCATCAGGTGGGAGGAGAGGAACACGGTCCGGCCCTCGGCCGCCAGGTGCTTGAGCAGCTTGCGCACCCAGATGACGCCGTCCGGGTCCAGTCCGTTGATCGGCTCGTCGAGGATGAGCGTGCGCGGGTCGCCGAGCAGCGCGGCGGCGATTCCCAGCCGCTGACGCATGCCGAGCGAGAACGTGCCGGCGCGTCGCTGCCCGACCTCCTGAATACCGGCCAGCTCCATCACCTCGTCCACCCGGGTGCGGGGCAGTCCATGCGTCGCGGCGATCGCGGCGAGGTGCGCGCGCGCCGAGCGTCCGGGCTGGAGGTTGCCGGCGTCGAGCAGGGTGCCGAGCTCACGGAGCGGCGCTTCGTGCTGGTCGAGCGGCTTGCCGTTCACCAGGGTCGTTCCCGCGGTCGGCCGGTGGAGGCCGGCGATGGCGCGGAGCGTGGTGGTCTTCCCTGCGCCGTTCGGTCCAAGGAACCCGGTCACGACGCCCGGCAGGACGGTGAATGACACGTCGTCGACGGCGGTGGTCTCGCCGAAGCGCTTGGTGAGATTGTGTACTTCGATCACTTCAGAATCGCCTTCATTTCGGTTCGTTCCGGATCCGCTTCGGATCCCATGTCTCGAAGGTAGGAACTGGCGGGCGCCGGCAGATCGGAGCGCGGTACCGAGCTTCGCGGGAGCGTCATGCCGTAGTACTAGTCGCGGCGGCACGCCGCTGACCGGCGACCGCACCGTCCTCATTTCCGGACCGGCAGTCCGGGGGCTAGCGTGGTGCGAGCATGGACGGCTGTCTTCCCCGCCGTGAGGGGCCGCCCGGAGGAGCTCTGATGGTGCCGTGACGGGAGCCGATCGTCCGGCGATCGCGCCCAGCGTTGCAGAGGCGTGCGAGCGCGTCTGGAACGCCTACGCTTCGCTTCGGCCGCTCGACGCCGATGACTGCGCGGTCGTCTCGGGCCTCGCCGAGCACGAGGTGCAGGAGTGGGCACGAGCGCGGCCCGCTGCCGAGTCGGTGAAGATCGCGGTCGATGCCGGCGCCGGACCCGCCGCGGACGAATTCACGGAGTTCGTGCGCGGGTTCCTGACGTACGGGACGCCCGAGTGGGCCCGGAAGATGGAGCAGTGGCCGTTCGCCAGCGCGGCGGCGAGGGCCAAGGCGGAGCGCTTCGAGCGGTATGTCGGCTACCTCGACCGCGCCGTCAGAGACCGTGATCTGCGGTTCCCGGACCCGCGCACGGGCCGCGAGGTCAGCGCGTCGGACGCCGTTCAGATCTTCGATCGCACCGTCTGGTCCTTCTTCGGCGACAGGCTCGTTCTGCTGTTCGCGGCTGGGGCGGGCAGCAGGGCGCTGGGCGTCCTGGTGCCGGAGGAGAATCGCCTCTACGACTTCAGCGCACAGCTGCACACCGCCGCCTCCGCCGACGGGATGGCCAACGTGGTCGGGCTTCTGCTCCGGCGAGTCGCGACGCACCGGGAGCTGTACCACCGCGCCGTGGACGCCGGAGCGACGACGGCGCCCCGGCAGGTGACCTTGATGGCGGGCAGAATCCAGAACTTCGCGCATCACCTCTGGAACAACTACTCGGGCATTGAACGGCTGGTGCTCGCCGGTCTCGCCGGCAACGTGACCGAGGTGCGCTCCGCCGGCAGCGAGTTCTTCGGCCCGGTGGCAGAGGTCTTCCCCGAGCTGGCCGGCGCGACACAGCAGCGAGACCGCCGCGGGCCGAGCTGGGACCCGCATCCGTTCTCCGCCGACCACCTCCTGGTCCCTGCCGGTGGCTACCTCATCCCGCAGTCGCTGACCGAGCGGGTCCACCGCGCGATGGCGGACCGGCCGCCGACCGGTGCGGTCGAACCCGCCACGACCCCGTTCGGCCGGCCCGTGATCTGGATCGGCCTCCGACTCGGCGACAAGTCGTGGGCCGACCAGAGAACCGAGGTGCCACGGCTGATCCGGCGGCTGCTCGATCGCAGCCCCGAGGCGACGGTGCTGCTCGACGGCTGGTCGTATCCGGTCGGCGTGGACGAGGCGAGCGCCAAGTGGGCGCCGGCGATCGCCCAGCTCACGGCGCTCGCCGACCGCATCGTCAAGCGATCGGGCCGACCGGGTCAGGTGCGCAGCCTCGTGGGCAACTCACTGCGCGAGAGCGTGCTCTGGGCGCGTGAGGTGAACGCATACATCGCTCCGCTCGGGACGTCTCAGCACAAGATCGGCTGGCTGACGTCCGCGCCCGGCATCATCTACGCGTCACCGACGATCGAACGGGTGAAGCCGGAGCTCCGGCCGGGCGCCTACGAGGCCGAATGCAGCACCCTGCCGCGCTACGTTCTCGGCAGCGTCGCGAAAGCCGGGGAGCGGCGCGACTCGCGCGACCGCCGCGGCCACCTCGACAACCTGCACCTCGACGGCGCGGCGCTGGCCGACGAGCTCCTGATCCTTCTGGGCGACGACAGCGGCGAGTCGATGGAAGCCCGGCGCGCGGCGCCGGCGTGGAAGGACATCCGCCTCGGCCGGACCTTGCGAAGCCTCATCCGGCGTCATCGCGGCTGACTGAACCCGTCCACCCGCAGGGGTGCGGCTCGATCCCGGCGCGCCGCGCCGTTCTCCGGGGATTTCTCAGGGATAGGCTCCGGATCGGGACGCTCCGGAACCCCGAACGCACGACGGTGGCGGGGCCCGCGTCTCTTCCTCTTCATCGGGTCCGTCCGGTCTTCGAGAACGAGGTCGACAGAGCATGAAGAGCACACCGTCCACGAACCGGCTGCGGTCCTTGTCCGCGGGTCTCGGCGTGGCACTGCTGAGCGGCGCCCTCGCCGCGAGCGCAGCTCCCGCCCAGGCGCTCGTGGTCGAGGAGACCGGTCACACGATCACTGGAAGCGTGACCACGCTCGATGCCAACGGTGTGTCGGCCGCGGCGGATGGCGCGTTCATCGACCTGTACTTGGAGCCCTACGCCGACGGCGACCTGCCGTGGGACGAGGCGGAATCCGCCCCCGACGGCACGTTCGAGGTGCTGGGGGTCGAGGACGGCGAGTACTCGATCGACGTCTACCTGCCAGACGACGACGAATTCGTGGCGCAGAGCATCCCCTTCACGGTGAGCGGTGCCGATGTGGTGATCCCGACGATCGAGCTGAAGACGGCGCTCGACGTCGGAACCCTCGAGGTCACCGGATCCAGCGTCGTGGGGAAGACCCTCACCGTGCTGACCGACGGCTGGCCCGCCGGAGCGACGCTCCACTATCAGTGGGGATACTCCACCGGCCAGTCAGGCGGCCCGATCGACGGTGCCACCTCGGCGACCTACACGATCACCGCGGACCACATCGGGCACATGCTGAGCGTCTTCGTCACCGCGACGAAGCCGGGCTTCGAAGCGTCGCAGGCCTCGCTGTTCTCGGACGAGGTCGTCACCGCACCGAAGAAGCCCGCAGCACCCGCGCCGGTCGCCGACTCCGACGGCCTTGCCTCCTACCTCGTCGGCAAGGGCTCAACGCCGCAGCCCCAGGACTCGGTGGGCCTTCCGTCCGGTTCGCTGAACCCCGCCAAGGGCTACGAGGCCAGCGTCCCGTGGCTGAGCCCGGACTCCTTCGTCGACGTCTACCTGTACTCCACGCCGGTGTTCGTCGGCACCTTCCCGGTCGTGGACGGGGTCGTGCAGATCACCCTGAGCGCCGACCTGCTGAGCGAGCTGGCCGCAGGTGGCCACACCCTCGTCGTGCTCGGGCAGTCGAGCGGAGCGGTGAGCAGCGTCACGGTGAGCATCGCCGCGATGCTCGCCTCGACCGGCGTCGACCCGGTCGCCGCCTTTGCGGCATCCGGCGTCTTCCTGCTCCTCGGTGGCCTCTCGCTGGTCGCCGCTCGGCGCATCCGCTCGAAGGCCTGAGCAACCGGGATGCGGTGGATCCGGCCGGCGGCTCCGTGGGCGTCGCCGGCCGGGACGCTTCCGTGCCCGGCCGGTGCCAGGGTGGGACGCCGGACCCACCGGACTCATCCGACTTCTGGCGCCCGGCGCTATAGCGTTGGGGAAGCATGTCGACACTTCTGAAACGCAGCGATGAGGTCGCCGCCGCGCTCGCCGACCGGCGGCCGGTGGTGGCGCTCGAGTCCACCATCATCTCCCATGGGCTTCCCCGCCCGCGGAACCACGGCGCGGCCATCGAGTTCGAGACGATCCTCCGCGACGCGGGGGTCACCCCTGCGACCGTCGCGGTGCTGGACGGCGTTCCGCGGGTCGGACTCGACGCCGATGGCGTCCGCCGCATCGCCGAGGAGGAGCTCAGCAAGGCGAGTGTGCGAGACCTTCCCGTCCTCGCCGGTACCGGCGCGAGCGGCGCCACCACCGTCGCAGCAACGGCCCATCTCGCCGCGAAAGCCGGCATCCGGGTCTTCGCCACTGGCGGCCTCGGCGGCGTGCACCGCGGCGCGTCCGAGACCTTCGATGAGTCGGCGGACCTGTCGACCCTCGCGGTGACCCCGATCACGGTGGTGAGCGCGGGAGTGAAGTCGGTGCTCGACATCGCCGCCACGCTTGAGCGGCTGGAGACGCTGAGCGTGCCCGTGCTCGGCTACGGGACCAGGGCGTTCCCGAGCTTCTGGCTGCGCGAGTCGGGCTTCGAGCTGGACTGGTCGGTCGCCGGCGCCGCGGAGGTGGCCGCCGTGATGCGGGCACACGACCAGCTGGGGCACCGGCAGGGCATCGTGGTGGCGAACCCGATCCCTGCGGAGCAGCAGTGGGACCCCGCGGAGCACGACCGCGTGCTCGCGGAGGCGTTCGCGGCGGCCGATGCGGCGGGTGTGCGCGGCAAGGCGGTGACCCCGTTCCTGCTCGGCTTCATCGTCGACGCCTCCGGTGGTCGCAGCCTCGAGGTGAACCTCGACCTGGCGAGGAACAACGTGCGAGTGGCCGGCGCGATCGCCACCGAGTGGTCCCGGATGGATGTCTGACGGCCGCACGACGATCGTCGTCATGGGTGACGTGATCGACGACATCCTCGTGCAGCCGCTGCGCCCGGTCGAGCCGGACAGCGACACCCCCGCAACCATCACCGCCCGCCCCGGGGGCAGCGCCGGAAACGCGGCCGCCTGGCTGGGCTTCCTCGGCGCGGAGGTCGCTTTCGTCGGCAGGGTGGGGGCTGCCGACGCCGAGCGGCACGCTGCGCTGTTCCGTGCGGCGGGCGTGGAGCCGAACCTCACGATCGACCCTGTGCTCCCCACCGGAGCCGTGGTGAGCATCGTGGAGGGACAGTCGCGGACCATGCTCACCCAACGCGGGGCCAACACCGGATTCGACCCCGCATCGGTGACCGATGAGCTCCTCGCGCGCGCAGCGGTGCTGCACCTGACCGGCTACACCCTGTTCGGCGCCGCCGATCACGCGCAGTACCGCGCGCTGTTCGCCCGGGCGCGCGCGCACGGCGTCGCCATCTCGGTCGACTGCGGCGCAGCGAGCTTCCTGCGTGGCGACGGGGGCCGCCGCTTCCTCGATGTGGTCGCTGGGACGACGATCCTGTTCCCCAACCTCGACGAGGGCAGGGCGCTCACCGGCCGGGGCGAGCCGGCGGACGTCGTCCGGGTTCTGCTGAACCAGTTCCCCGTCGCGGCGCTCACCCTCGGTGCGGCAGGCTGCCTCGTCGCGCGAGCCGGTGGCGAGCAGGTGCCGATTCCGGCCGTTCCCACCGCCGTCGTCGACACGACGGGTGCAGGCGATGCGTTCGCGGCCGGTTTCCTGGCGGAATGGGTCCGCTCCGGATCGATCGGTCGAGCGGGTTCCGCCGGGGTCGAGGCCGCTGCGGACTGCGTCGGGATCATCGGCGGCCGCCCCGCCGAGCGGCCGCTGGCTACGGGTTGATTGCGAGGAACAGGAAGGCCGCGAACAGGATCAGGTGCAGTGCTCCCTGAAGACGGGTGACCCGCCCGGGCATCACGGTGAGCACGCTCACCAGCATCGTCAAGACCAGGAGCACGATCTGCGTCGAGCCCAGCCCGAGCACGAGCGGGCCGGACAGCCAGATGCTCGCGACCGCGATGGCCGGGATGGTGAGGCCGATGCTCGCCATCGCCGAGCCGTAGGCGAGATTGAAGCTCGTCTGCATCCGGTTCCGGATGGCTGAGCGGGCCGAGGACAGCCCCTCCGGGAGCAGCACCAGCAGTGCGATCACCACACCGACGAAGGAGTGCGGGATCCCGGCGGCCGCGACGCCTGCCTCGATCGCCGGGGAGATGGTTTTCGCGAGCACCACGACCGCCACGAGCGCGACGATCAGGAGCGCGAAGCTCGAAAGTGCCGTCCGGTTGGACGGGACCGGAACGTGGTCGTCCTCCTCTTTGCGCCGTGCAGACTTGCTCGGGGGCGGCACCGGCAGGAAGAAGCTCCGGTGGCGCACCGTCTGGGTGAACACGAAGGCGGCATAGAGCACGAGTGACGACACGGCAGCGAAGCCCAGCTGTGAGGGCGAGAACTCCGGCCCGGGAAGGCTTGTGGTGAAGTTCGGCAGCACCAGCGTCAGCGTCGCGAGGGTGGCGACGACGGCCAGCGCGGCCCCGGCGCCTTCCGCGTTGAACCGCGGCAGCCCGTGCTTGATGGATCCCAGCAGCACGGCGAGGCCGACGATGCCGTTGCAGGTGATCATCACCGCGGCGAAGACGGTGTCGCGCGCGAGGGAGGCCGTATCCGGTCCGCCGGAGAGCATCAGGGTGAGGATCAGCCCGACCTCGATCACGGTCACGGCGACCGCGAGGGTGAGCGACCCGAACGGCTCCCCGACGCGGTGGGCGACGACCTCCGCGTGGTGCACGGCGGCGAGGACCGCGCCGATGAGCACCAGCCCCACGAGCACGTTGCCGAGTGGGGCAAGCGTCTGACCCCACGTCACGACCACGGCGACGAGGGCGAGCAGCGGGATGACCGTCGCCCAGTGCCGCCGAACCCGAGAGGCCAGAGTCCGAGAGGCCAGTGTGCTCGTCCCCCGCGCGTCGTTCATTCTCGGGGAAGCCTACCGTGGAGCCCGTCCGGGTCCTCCGGCGGCGCCACCGGCCTTCGTCGACTCGTACGCGGCCAGCGCGCGGCGACGCGACAGGGCGAGGTCGACGACCGGCTCGGGATAGTCCGCCGAGTCCACCTCCGGCACCCAGGTGCGGATGTACCGGCGCTCGGGGTCGAACTTCTGCGCCTGCAGCACCGGGTTGAAGATCCGGAAGTATGGCGCGGCGTCCATTCCGGAGCCCGCGATCCACTGCCAGTTGCCGGGGTTGTTGGCCTCGTCGGCGTCGACCAGGGTGTCCCAGAACCATCGCTCGCCGACCCGCCAGTCGACGAGGAGGTTCTTCACCAGGAAGCTGGCTGCCGCGAGGCGCACACGGTTGTGCATGTACCCGGTCCTCCAGAGCTCCCGCATGCCGGCGTCGACGAGGGGGATGCCCGTCCGCCCATGTCGCCACGCCTCGATCTCCGCGCCCGCCTCGGACTCGGACTGCCACGGGAAGCGGTCGAACTCCGAGCGGATGTTCCGCTCGGCCAGCTGCGGGAAGGAGTACAGCACGTGCCAGTTGAACTCCCGCCAGCCCAGCTCGCCGAGGAACTTATCGGCCACCGTCGCATCCGCCCCGGGCACCGCCGAGGTGATGCGGTGCCAGACCTGCACGGGACTCACCTCCCCGAATCGCAGGCGCGGGCTCAGGCGCGACGTGACCGACCGGCTGGGCTGGTCGCGAAGACCGTAGTCGACGAGGGTCTCGTCCACGAAGTCGTTCAGCGCGATGAGCGCGTCGGGCTCGCCGGGCGACCATGTGTCGCGGATGCCGCCCGCCCAGTCGGGCGCCGTGGGCAGCAGCTGCCAGGAGCCGAGCAGGTCGCTGGGCACCGGGTCCGGCGGGGCGCTCAGGCGGGCCGGCGTCGGCGCGAGCGGCCGGACGTCACGCTGCCGGCAGGCGCGCCAGAACGGGGTGTACACGCGGTACGGCTCCCCGGAGCCGTTCGTGACGGTGTGTGGCTCGAAGAGCAGGTTCGCGGCGAAGCTCTCTGCTTCGACGCCGTCCTCCCGCAGCCGCGTCTTCAGGCGGGCGTCGATCTCGCGGGCGGCTGAGTAGCGGCGGTTCCACAGCACCGCCCCCGCGCCGGTCTCGGCGACCAGCTCCTGAATGACCCGTTCGGCGCCGCCTCGCCGCAGCACCAGGGGAGTGCCGAGCTCGGCGAGCCGTTCCGCGAGGCTGGTCAGGCTGTGGTGCAGCCACCAGCGGCTCGCGGAGCCGATCGGGCGCACCTCCGCGCTGTCGTCGTCCAGCACGAACACCACGACGACGGGGCCCCCACGGTCGGTCGCCGCAGCGAGCGCCGGATTGTCCGTGATGCGGAGATCGTCGCGCAGCCACACCAGCGTGGTGCGCGCCGCATCGTCAGCGGCGTGCACCGGCTCGGAGCTTGTCGCAGAGCCCGGCGAGCTCCTTCAGCTCGGCCGCCGAGAGGGCGCCGCCGACCCGCTGGACGATCGCGTCGGCGTGCCGGACGCCGACCCGGCGGAAGACCGCGAACCCGGCGTCGGTGAGCCGCACGATGCGGCCTCGCGCATCGGCCGGGTCGTTCACCTTCTCGACCAGCCCCCGCCCCACAAGGCGGTCGATCATCCGGCTGACGCTCGGCTGGGTGAGGAGCAGCTGCGAGTTGAGATCCCGGATTCGCGACGAGCGCTCCGGCTGCTTTGAGAGGTTGAACAGCACGTCGTATTCGGTGAACGACACCTCATCGGTGGGGAAGGCGGCGTTCAGCTCCCGCAGCACGCTCACCTGTGCGCGGAACAGCGACTCCCAGGCGTCGACGGCGATGGATTTCTCGCTCATCCGGCCAGCCTATTGGGCGATGGAACGCCCACCGGATCACCCCATCCGGAGACAGAATGAGGGCCGGTCGCAGAGGCTAGCGACCGGCCCTCTCCCTTGCACCAAGAGTGTCCTGCAATCACATTCCGCGGTAGCTGCCACAGCAAACAACTAACGCTCTTGAAATATATAACGGCGAGGTAACGGCGTCTAGTTATCTGTTCGTTATTTTTCCTGCGAGTTTTCCCCGGTCGGGTTTTCCGAGCTCGGCGCGCCCGTCCGATGCATTCCAGGCATCACCGCGGCGATCGCGCTCACCTCGATCAGGGCGCCAGGCACGCCGAGCCCGGCGACCACGGCGGCGGTGACGAGTGGCGGCGCTCCACCGGTGGCCAGTCGCGGCGCGATGGCGCCGTAGGCGGCGCCGAGGTCGGCGCCTGCGGCGATGAACACGGTCCACTGGATGACGTCGGCGAGCGTTGCGCCCGCCGCCTCGAGCGCGATGCTCGCGTTGTCGACGGCTCGCACCGACTGCGCAGCGACGTCGGCCGACACGACCGAGCCGCTGGAGTCGACGCCGTTCTGGCCACCGACGTAGATGGTCGTTGCGCCCGGCGGAACGATCGCGACGTGGCTGAATGCCGGGCTCACGACGAGGCCGGCGGGTTGCATGCGGGTGATCTCCATGACCCGACGCTCGCAACGAACTAGGACGGGTCCGGTCCGCGTTCCCGCCGGATGTTCGGGCGGTCAGCCGGCGAGCGGGAGGTCCCGTGGTCCGCCTGATTCGTCGCGCTTGTGCGGCGAGGGGAGGGCGGCGAGGAACGCGTCCCTCGGTCGCTGCACACTCAGGAGTGAGACGATGTCGCGCCCGAACACGACAGCGGTGAGCCAGACGAGCAGGACTCGCACCTTCCGCTCCCAGGTCGGCACCGCCAGGACGTGGTACCCGCGGTGGATGACCCAGCCGAGGAAGCCCTTGATCACGATCCCGCGGTACTGGAAAATCCCGTGGCCGAGTCCCAGGGTCGCCACGACCCCGAGGCTGTGGTGGACGTAGGGCTGGGGAACCTCACCGCGGAGGTCCGCGACGAGGTTCCTCGCGAGCCGCTTGCCCTGCCGCACGGCGTGCTGTGCGTTGGGCACGGTCCGCGCGCCTGGCACGGGCACGGCGAGGTCGGGCACCGCCGCGTTGTCGCCGGCTCCCCACGCGTCGGGCACGATGGCGTCGTCGGTGCCGACACGCAGATCGGCCCTCACTCGCAGCAGGCCGCGCGCATCGATCGGGAGGTCGGTGTGCGTCGCCACAACGGGGTTGGAGGCGTTGCCTGCGGTCCAGATCAGCAGCTCGGTGTCGTAGGCCTCGCCGGTGGACAGCACGATGTGCCCGTTCTCGGCCGAGACGAGCTGGGTATTGAGGTGCACGTGCGCGCCGCGCTCCTCCAGGTGATCGACGACCCACTGTCCCGGCTTGTCGGTGACCTCGGGCAGGATGCGGCCCTGAGCCTCGACGAGGTGGAAGTCGAGGTCGGAGAAGTGCAGCTCCGGGTAGGACTTCAGCAGCGCGCTCGCCAGGGAGAGCAGCTCGCCGAAGACCTCCACACCGGTGAATCCGCCACCCACGACGGTCACCGTGAGCAGCCGCCGGCGTTCGTGTCCGGGCGGGAGCACGGAGGCCCGCTCGAAGGCCGAGAGCAGCCGGTCTCGCACGGCGACGGCCTCCTCGACATGCTTGAGGCCGATCGCGTGCTCGGCGATTCCCGGAATCGGGAACGTGCGGGTGACGGCACCGGCGGTCACCACGACGATGTCGTACTGGATCCGCCGTTCGGGGCCATCGGCGGGACGGACCGTCGCCGTCTTCTGCGCATGGTCGATCCGGGTGACGGTGCCCGCGACGACCGCCGTCTTCCGCAGGTGCCGACGGAGGGAGACGGCGACATGCCTGCCCTCGACCGAGCCAGCCGTGACCTCGGGGAGGAACGGCTGGTACGTCATGTACGGGCGGGGGTCGACGATCGTGACCTCCGCCTCATCTCGCCGCAGCCACTTCTCGAGTTTCCAGGCGGTGTAGAAGCCGGCGTATCCGCCGCCGGCGATGAGTATCCTGCGCATGTGAGGCTCCTCTGAAGGGGGTCACACGTTAAGACACGGCGGGCGGCCGGTTTGTGACATCCGCGAGGTCGACGGCGCGCGCTGCAGCGGCCGCGATCCGGCTCGAGACCGGGAGCTCAGACCATCCCTCAGAACATGTCGGGGGAGGGCGTGGAGGCGTAGCGGATCTGCACGTCGGCGTGGCGGTCGAACCGGTAGCCGGCGCCGCGGACCGTGCGAACGATGTCCTCGTACGCGCCGAGTTTCGCGCGCAGGCGTCGCACGTGCACGTCGATGGTTCGCTCGTTCGGGGCCTCGTCGTCGCCGTCCGACCACAGTTTCGCGAGCAGCTCGGCGCGTTCGATGGTGCGGCCCTCGCGCAGCACCAGGTACTGCAGCAGCTCGAACTCCTTGTAGGTCAACCCGACCGACTCGTCGTCGAGCAGCACCCGCTTGCGGGAGATGTCCACGACGATCCCGCCGGTCGGCTTCTCTTCCGGCTCGTCGGTCTGCCGGTGCTTCGCGAGGGCGGATGGGTCCTGCAGGGCGAGGCGCACGACGTCGACGTCGCGTCCTCCGGCTCCCCGGGGCGCCAGTGCGACGGCGGCGTGCGTCTCGGCGCCGGGTGCCAGCTGCTTGGTCAGCTCCTTGAGGGCGCTGACGAGGGCGCCGAGATCCGTGCCAGCGGCGGCGGCCTTCGCCTCGTCGATGCCGACGTAGAGCACGAAGCCGCGGGCCTCGGTGCCCTCTGGCACGGCGCGGATGCGGGGCTGAGCCGGCTGCGGCTCCGGAGCCGGCTCGAGGTGGCGCGTCGGAGCGGGGGTGTCGACGTGGCGAGCCGGAGCGGAGGTGGTCGGGCGATCGAGCGTTGCGAGAGACATGGCGGAGAAGTCCTTGGAGAGGAGGACGGATGCGGCGAAGGCCGGATCATCCATCCGGAGTGTGTCGAGCTGTCGAGGTGCGGAGCGGCAGAGGTGCTCCGTGGAGTCGGCGGGAATCAGCGGACTCGGCGAGGTGCGACTAGGCACACATTCGACAACACGACATGGCGCGAACCGGCATCATCATGCCGGCATCCCCAAAGGCCTCGGAGGAGGTCAGGGCGCGCGCGTGGTCGGTCATGCGTGCAAGTTTCAACCACCGGCGACGGGCGTGTCAAGTTTCGTCGATCACCGCGCCGAGCGAATGCGCGATCAGCACCGCGAGCTGCGCGTCGATCCGCACCCCTCGCCAGGAGAGCCCCGCCAGCTGTGCGCCGGAGGCGTCCGCGCCGGTGAAGACGGCGCCGGGGAGGGTCGCGCCGAGGAACACCGCGCCCGTCAGCGACGCGTCGCGGAACGACGCGGAGTCCAGTCGCGCGTTCGTGAAGTCGGACTCGTCGAGCCGCATCCCCTGGAATGAGACGCCGCGCAGATCCGCCCCGAAGAAGCTGACGAAGTCCCACTTCCCGCCCTCGAGATGCAGCGGCCGCAGGTCGCTCGACACGAACCGGCTGCCCGTCATGCTGCATCCGCGGAAGGTGGCGTCGAAGAGTGAGCACTCGCGGAACACGCAGTTCGAGAAGCGGCTGCCGTCGTGCACCGACGCGTTCAGCCGCACGCCGGAGAACTCGCAGCGGTCGAAGATCGTGCCGCTGGTGGTGATCTCGGTCAGGTCGCAGTCGACGAAGCGGTCGCCGTCGAAGCGCTCCGCGCCGAGATCCCGCCCGTACCAGTCCTCCTGCCGGTACGTCCGCCCCTCAGACGGTGCCATACAGCCGGTCGCCGGCGTCGCCGAGGCCGGGCACGATGTAGCCCACCTCGTTGAGCCGCTCGTCGATCGCGCCGAGCACGACGGTGACGTCCCGGCCCTCCGTCGCCTTCTCGACGGCGGCCACACCCTCCGGGGAGCCGATGAGGCAGATGGCGGTGACGTCGACCGCGCCCCGGTCGAACAGGAAGTCGATCGCCGCGATGAGCGAACCCCCTGTGGCGAGCATCGGATCCAGCACGAAGCACTGGCGGTTCGCCAGGTCGTCCGGGAGCCGCTGAGCGTACGTCGTCGGCTGCAGGGTCTCCTCGTCGCGGACCATCCCGAGGAAGCCGACCTCGGCGGTCGGGACCAGCTTCACCATGCCTTCGAGCATCCCGAGCCCGGCACGGAGGATGGGCACGACCAGCGGCTTCGGTTCGCTGATCTCGAGGCCCGTCGTCGGACCGACGGGCGTCTCGATGTCGATCGGCTCCGTGCGCACGGCACGCGTGGCCTCGTAGGCGAGGAGGGTGACGAGCTCTTCGGTGAGTGCCCGGAACGTCGGTGAGGGGGTGGTCCGGTTCCGCAGCACGGTCAGCTTGTGGGTGATGAGCGGATGGTCGGCCACATGTACGCGCATAGAGGTCAATCTATCGCTCCGCTACTGTTCCCATTCCGGCTCGATGTTCCCGCCGCGGCAGGCACATCGAGCCGGAACGGGCACAATTGCGGGCGGACGGAGGCGGGATGAACGGGATGTACCAGGCGCGGATGCGCGAGGCGCTCGCCCTTGCGCCCGATGCGCTCGCCACCGGTGACGTGCCCGTCGCCGCTCTGGTGCTCGGCGCCGACGGCGCGGTGCTCGCGCGTGCGGTGAACGAGCGGGAGAAGACGGACGATCCCACCGCGCACGCGGAGATCCTCGCGATCCGCGCCGCGGCCGCAGCGCTCGGCGACTGGCACCTGACCGACGCGACCCTCGTGGTGACGCTCGAGCCGTGCGTGATGTGCGCCGGGGCGATCCTCTCGGCGCGCATCCCGCGCCTGGTCTTCGGCGCCTGGGACGAGAAGGCGGGTGCGGCGGGCAGCGTCTACGACGTGGTGCGGGATCGCCGCCTCAACCACCGCGTCGAGGTGATCGCCGGGGTGGAGGCTGAGGCGTGCGCCGCTCTGCTCCTCGACTTCTTCGAGGGCAGGCGCTGAACTAGTCGGCGGCCTTGATCACGAACGAGTCGGTCGGCGGGTTCGCCGCACCCGGCGGAAGGTAGACGTCGGGCTCCAGGTAGATCACCCGCGCGACCGGCACGGCCGACCGGATCGTGGTCTCGACGTCGTTGATGTGCCGCGCCATCTCGGCGAGCTTCGCCTGTCGCGGGAACGCGATCTTCGCGGCGACGAGCATCTCGTCGGGACCGAGGTACAGCGTCTTGATGTGGATCAGCGACTGCACCGAGGGATGGGCGTTGATCACGTCGCGGATCCGGTTCAGGTCCTGCGCCGACGCACCCTCGCCGACGAGCAGGCTCTTCGTCTCGATCCCGAGCGCCACGGCGACGACGATGAGCAGGACGCCGATCGCGACGGTGCCGATGCCGTCCCACATGCTGTCACCGGTGAGGATCGTGAGACTCACACCGAGCAGGGCCAGCACGAGGCCGAGCAGCGCGGCGAGGTCCTCGAGCAGCACGACCGGCAGCTCCGGCGCCTTCGAGCGGCGGATGAACTGCAGCCACGTGCCGGTGCCCTTGTGGGGCAGCGATTCGATGATCGCCGTCCGGAACGAGAAGATCTCGAGCACGATGGCGATCAACAGCACGACGATCGGCAGCCACGGCACCTCGAGCGGATGCGGATGGGTGAGCTTGTCGATGCCCTCGTAGACCGAGAACAGCCCCCCGATGCTGAACAGGATGATCGAGACGACGAAAGCGTAGACGTACCGCTCCCGGCCGTAGCCGAACGGGTGCTCCGCGCTTGCCGCGCGCCGGGCTCGCTTGCCGCCGAGCAGCAGCAGCAGCTGGTTGCCCGCGTCGGCGACGGAGTGGACCGACTCGGCGAGCATGGAGCTGGATCCGGAGAAGAGCCAGGCGATGAACTTGGTGATCGCGATGCCCGTGTTCGCCAGGAATGCCGCGATGATCGCCTTGCTGCCGCCGGTTGCGCTCATGGCTTTCAACTTACACTTGAGGCGAGGGCGTCAGAGTTCCCCGGAGCCCGATCCTGAGAGCGGGCTCAACGCGCGGCGTGACGTCCGCTGCCGCGCCGGCGCTCAGCTCTGCAGGGTCGCGAACCGCTCGATGTCCTGGCTGTGCCCCGACACGATGATCAGGTCGTGGTTGGAGACGACGGTGTCCGCGGTGGCGTAGGTGAATTCCTTGCCGGGGGACTTGATCCCGACCACCGTGAGCTTGAAGCGCTTGCGGACCTGCGCCTCCGCGAGCGTGATCCCGCGGATCTCTTTGGGCGGATACATCTTGACGATCGCGAAGTCGTCATCGAACTCGATGAAGTCCAGCATGCGGCCGGAGACCAGATGCGCGACCCGCTCGCCGGCCTCCCGCTCCGGGTAGATGACGTGGTTGGCGCCGATTCGGGCGAGGATCTTGCCGTGCGATGTGCTGATCGCCTTCGCCCAGATCTGCGGGATCTTGAGGTCGACGAGGTTCGCGGTGATGAGCACGCTCGCCTCGATCGACGAGCCGACTGCGCAGACCGCGATGGAGAACTCCTGTGCGCCGATCTGGCGCAGCGCGTCGATGTTGCGGGCATCGGCCTGCACCGCGTGCGTCACCCGCTCCGACCACTTCTGCACCAGCCCCGCGTCGTTGTCGACGGCCAGCACCTCCCGGTCCAGCCGGTCGAGCTGGCCTGCCGTTGCGGCGCCGAAGCGGCCGAGTCCGACCACCAGCACCGGCGCGTTGTGCGCGATCCGCTCAACCAACGATGATCCTCTCCTCGGCCCGGGTGAACAGCTGACCGCGCTGCGACGCCGCGAGTGCCGCGGCAAGCGTCACAGTACCAACGCGACCCGCCCACATCGTCGCGGACAGGATGTACTTGCCGGCGTCCGGCAGCGTCTCCGGCAGACCCGTGCTGAGACCGCACGTCGCGAAGGCGGAGATCACGTCGAACAGCACGATGTCCAGCGGCCGGTCGGTGAGGCGCAGGATGGCGATGCTGGCGAGCGCCACGATGGTGGCGCCCCACAGCACGATGCTGACCGAGAGCCGCAGCACATCGCTCGGGATCCGGCGGTCGAGCACCTGCATGTCGCGGTCGCCGCGCGCCTCGGCGAATGCGGCGAGGAACAGGATCGCGAGGGTCGTCACCTTGATGCCGCCGGCGGTCGACGCCGAGCCGCCGCCGACGAACATCAGCATGTCGAGCACCAGCAGCGTGGCGCCGTTCATCTCCGCGATGTCGACGGTCGAGAACCCGCCGGAGCGGCTCATCACCGACAGGAACGTGCCGGTCATCGGCCGCACGACGCCGTCCTGACCGCCCAGCGTCGCTTCGTTCGACCACTCCAGCACGGTGATCGCGATCGCGCCGAGAATGAGCAGGATCGTCGTCGTGATGAGCGTGAGCCGCACGTGGACCGAGAGCCGCCCGCCGCGCCGTGCCTTCCGGGCGAGCGCGAAGATCACGGGGAAGCCGAGGCTCCCGAGAAAGACGCCGATCGATATCGAGGACAGCATCCATGGATCGGAGGCGAAGGGATCGAGGCCGGCCTCAGAGGGGACGAAGCCCGTGTTGGTGAACGCCGACGTCGCGAAATAGAAGCCCTGCCACACCGCCGTCCACGGATCGAACCCGGCGACGAGCAGCCGCGGGATGATCAGGGCGGAAAGCGCCGCCTCGATGACGAGGAGACTGACCGCAACCGTGACGAGCAGTCCGCCGATCTCGCCGAGCCGGATGGCCTGGGACTCCGACACCGGACCGACGTGGATGCGGGACGGATTGGTGTCGCTTGCGGCGATCAGGCGCTGCCGCAGCCCGAGTCGCCGCGACACCACGAGGCCCATGATGCTCGCCAGGGTGAGCACGCCGATCCCGCCCACCTGCATGCCGACCAGGATCACGACGTTGCCGAACGTCGACCAGTGGGTCGCCATGTCGACGGTGGTGAGGCCGGTGACGCAGATGGTGGAGACCGCCGTGAACAGCGCATCGGCGAGCGGCGTCACCTGCCGGTCCCGGCTCGAGATCGGCAGCGACAGGAGCAGCGTCGTCACGAGGATCAGCGACGTGAAGATCAGGATCGCGAAACGTGCGGGCGTCGCTTCGGCGATGTAGTCGATGAAGTCGCGGGCCCGCCGCAGCGCGGTGCGACGATCACTGGTCGCACCGCGCTGCCGAACCTTCACATCGCGCCGTTCGTCTGCACAGCGCACGATGCTACTCCTGGACAAGCGTCACACCAGCCTCATCTCGGTGCCGGCCAGCACTCCCGTCACATCGGTTCCGCACGGGCGCGAAGGCGCGAAGGGGAGAGGCGAGATGGCCGACGACCCGCGCGACCCGCGATTCCTCACTCGCCGAGCTGGCGACGCTGATGCGGGTGTCGAACATGACCGGCTACCGGCTCGTGCACCCCGGCGACCTGCCTGCGGTGCGCTTCGGCCGCTCGTTCAGAATCCCGGAGTCGGCCGTCCTGGCCGCCATCCAGACCCCGCGGCGAGATGTGGGCTGAGGAACCCTCCAGGTTTTCGGCTAAACTCCTGAGGTTGATCTTTCCGAGTTCTGAAACGGAACCGGGCGGTCCGTTTTCGAACATCGAGGAGAAGACATGGGCTCCGTCATCAAGAAGCGCCGCAAGCGCATGGCGAAGAAGAAGCACCGCAAGCTGCTGCGCAAGACGCGCCACCAGCGCCGCAACAAGAAGTAGGCGGTTCCGTGAGCGGCACCGTGCTCACGCTGATCGGCAAGCCGGGCTGCCATCTGTGCGATGACGCGCGCAGCGTGGTGGGCCGGGTTCTCGCCGACTTCCCCGACGTGGCGCTCGAGGAGCGATCCATCCTCGACGACGACCAGCTCGCCCGCGCCTACGGCGACGAGATCCCGGTCGTGATGATCGACGGACGCGTGCACACCATCTGGCGTGTCGACGCCGACCGGCTCCGCGACGCCCTGACCGTCACCGGCTGAGCCGGTCGCAGCTCCGGCTGTGACCGTCGGATGCAGTCGAGTGAACTCCGCATGCTTCCGCCCTGGCGATTCCCGGGCGGTGACGCTACCCTCCGGCCATGGAGCCGAAGACGGTGCTGGCGATCTGCGGAAGTCTGCGCTCCGACTCCCTGCACTTCGCGTTGCTCTCGGCGCTCGCGCGCCGGGCACCGCGTCTGCGCCTCGTCGGACAGGAACTGGTGCGCGAGCTCCCGCTCTACAATCCGGAGCTCGACGAGTGGGATCGCATCCCGGCGCCCGTCCGCGAGTTCCGCCTGCTGGCTGGCGCCGCTGAAGCCGTGGTGATCTCGTCACCGGAATACCTGCACGCCCCATCCGGGGTCACCAAAAACGCCCTGGAATGGCTCGTCGGCTCACTCGGGATCGTGGGCAAGCCCGCCCTCCTGATGAGCGCCTCCCCAGGCAGCACCGGCGGACTCCGCGGCCTCGCGGGGCTCCTCCCCACGATGCAGCTGATGGATTCGATGCTGCTCGACCCGTTGTCCGTCTCGCGGGCGCCGATGCGCATCCGGCCGAACGGCGACGTGCTCGACCCGGTCCTCGAGGCGCGGCTTCAGGTGGCGGTCGATGAGCTCATGGCGGCGTTGGAGGAGCAGGTCGTCCACAGTTGAAACCCGTCCACAGCTGAAACCCGGGCTGGGCAGACGGCGTTCCGTCACGCATACTTGCTCGCATGCGTACCGCCCGAGGCTGGACCGTCGTGGTCGGAGTCGTCACCGCCGCTGTGCTGAGCACCGCCGGCGTGTCGGCCGCCTCGGCGGCGCCGTCCCCGAGCGTCGCGTCGGCCGCCGCGAACCCGGCTGCGAAGTCCCGAACGCTGCTCGGCAACGACGTCTCCTGGCCGCAGTGCGGAACGGCGCTGCCCCGCAACCAGGCGTTCGCCATCGTCGGGCTCAACGGCGGCCTCGCGAACAACACGAACCCGTGCTTCGCGACGCAGCTGGCCTGGGCGGCGAAGTCGACCGGCGGCACGGGTCAGCCGCGGGTGGCGCTGTACGTCAACACGGCCAACCCGGGGCACGCCGGCTCATGGTGGCCGACATCGAACGTGTACGGCGGCCGCATGATCTGGAATCCGTACGGCACGTGCGCCGGCGCGGAGGACCGTGCCTGCGCGTACATGTACGGGTTCGCGAAGGCGTACGACAACGTTCACCACCGGGGCGTGAAGTATCCGTCGGCGTACCTCTGGTGGCTCGACGTCGAGACGATCAACACCTGGAGCAGCGACAAGGTCGCGAACGCCGCGAGCCTCGAAGGCATGACGGCCTACTACACGAGCATCGGGGCTCGGGTGGGCCTCTACTCCACCGGCTACCAGTGGAGCCTGATCGTCGGACAGGTGAGTCCGACCAGCAACCTCCGGGGCCTGCCGAGCTGGCTGGCCGGCGCCAACGGCGTTCCCGGGGCGAAGGGCATGTGCTCGTGGCCTCCGCTCACGCCGGGCGGCAAGGTGACCATGACGCAGTTCGTCGCCAACGACCTCGACTACGACTACTCCTGCATCTGACGTTCGCGGGCGTCGGGAGTCACCCGTTCACGGCAAAGGTGTGAGGACGGCGATCCGGAGCCGGCCCGCATCGTCGACCAGCTGGTAGCAAAAGCGCTCCCGCGGGCCACCGCCGTACGACCATGCAACGTCCGCCCACACGCTCCACGGCGCCTCCGCCAGGATCCGGACCCGCTTCCGCACGGACTCGACGCCCTCGTACTGCACCCATGAGGCGGCGAAGAACTGCTCGGTCTGGCTGCGACTCGTCACCGGGACCGGGTTGCCCGGGAACAGGATGAGCGCAGGCACGGCGTACAGGTCCGCGACCGCGCGCGCGTCCCGGGCGAGGAGCGCGGCGGCATACCGCTCGAAGAACTCCTCGACGCGATCGGCGGTGGCGGTGCTCACGTTCCCCTCCGGCGGAGTCAGGCGTCGCTGGACGCGCGCGGCTTCCAGCTGACGAGTCCGACGGAGTTGCCTTCGCTGTCCCGCACGAACGCCTGCCACTCGTCCATGCCGGCCGGCCCCAGCGCGTCGTCCTCATGGCTGAAGATGACATGCGGCTCGCTGATCACCTCGACCCGGTCGCGGAGTCCGGCGATCGTCTGCTCGACGTCATCGACGCCCAGATAGACCAGCGACGGCTCCGCCTCACGCCCGAACATCAGCCGCACGCCGCCGACATCGAAGAACAGCAGGCCGGGCGGATCGAAGCGAGCGGCCGGCGGCGACCCGAGCAGCTGCTCGTAGAACGTCGCCGCGCGGTCGAGATTCTCGGCGCGGAGGGCGACCTGCACAAGCCTCATGCGCCCATTTTCCCGCACGGGCGCCCGTACCGGGAGCCCCTGCGCCGAATCACGGGGTGAGGCGGTTCGGCCCACGGAACAGGTAGGTGACCTCGCGGATGGAGGGCTGGTGCAGCAGCAGCATGATCACCCGGCTGAGTCCCATGCCGAATCCGCCGTGCGGGGGAACGCCGTACCGGAAGAAGTCGAGGTAGAACCCCAGCTCCTCGGGGTCGAGACCCTTCTCCCGCGCCTGCTGCTCGAGCACATCGATCCGGTGCTCGCGCTGTGCGCCGGTCGAGATCTCGACGCCGTTGAAGATCAGGTCGTAGCTGTTGGTCAGCGACGCGTCGCCCTCATGGCGCATGTGGTAGAACGGCCGGATGCTCGAGGCGTAGTCGGTGAGGAAGACGAACTCCGACCCGAACTCCTCCTGCACATACGCGGCGATCTGGCGCTCACCCTCCGGGTCCATGTCCTCGTCGGCGCGCGGCACCACGTAGCCCCGATCCGCGACGATCCGCTTCGCCTCGGCGAGCGGGATGCGGGGGAACGGCGTGGCCGGCACGGTGACCTCCACCCCGAACGCGGCGGTGATCTCCTCCCCGTGCTTCTCCTTCACCGCGGTGAGGCCGGCGACGAGCAGCTCCTCGTGCATCCGCATCACGTCGTCGTGGCCCGCGATCCAGCTGATCTCCGCGTCGATGGAGATGAACTCCGTGGCATGGCGGCTCGTGAAGCTGGGGTCGGCGCGGAACGCCGGCGCGATCTCGAACACCCTGCCGAACCCGGCCGGCTGCGCCATCTGCTTGAAGAACTGTGGGCTCTGCGCAAGGTAAGCGGTGCCCTCGAAGTACCCGACCTCGAAGAGCTCCGCGCGGGATTCGCTCGCCGACGCCATCAGCTTCGGAGTGTGGATCTCGATGTAGTCCCGCTCCACCCACCAGCTGCGCAGCGCATGCTCGAACGTGGTCTGCACGCGGAAGATCAGGTTCTGCTCCGGCCGGCGGAGATCGAGGAACCGCCAGTCGAGTCGTTTGTCGACGCTGGAGTCCTCGGCGATCGGCGTCTCCGGTATGGCGGCACCCACCACGTCGATGCCTGACAGCTTCACCTCGATGCCGCCGAGCTTCACCCGCTCGTCGTGCTTCAGGTCGCCCGTCACGGTGAGGAAGCTGCCGTTGCTGAGGTTCGAGATGGTGTCGGCGATGTCCGCGGTCTCGTCGTTCCGCGGGTTCACGAGCTGCAGCGCGCCCGACTCGTCGCGGAGCACGACGAACTGCACCTTCTTCTGATCGCGCACCGTGTCGACCCATCCGGAGACGGTGACGGGGCCGTCGTCGCGGGCGGCGAGGTGCTTGATCAGGGTGCGTTCGGTCACGGTGAGAGTGTAGTCGCGCCCTTCGGCGGGCTCAGGGTCCGGCTGTGCTGCCCCTTTCCGGGCCGGACGGGGGCCCAGTGGCGGAAAAGTAGACTGGCTGTCGTGCCCGCTTCACTCCTGCATCTCGTTCGCCACGGTGAAGTGCACAACCCCGACGGGGTGCTCTACGGCCGGATCCCCGGGTTCAAGCTCAGCAAGCTCGGGCACACGATGGCCGGCAGCGCCGTCGACGCGTTGAAGGGTCACGACGTCGTCAAGCTGTACGCGAGCCCGCTCGAGCGGGCGCAGGAGTCCGCGCAGCCGTGGGCGGAGCGCTTCGGTCTCGACGTCCACACCGACGATCGCCTCATCGAGCCGCACAACCGCTTCGAGGGCAAGAAGTTCGAGTTCGGCCCGCAGGTGCTCGCGAACCCGTCGTCGTGGCCGTGGGTCACGAACCCCATGCGACCGAGCTGGGGTGAGCCGTTCGTCGATATCGCCTCGAGGATGCTGCACATGCTCGAGGACGCCTGGAAGTCGGTGGACTACGGGGAGGTCGTGCTCGTCAGCCATCAGCTGCCGATCTGGATGGTGCACCGGTCGGTGACCGGCAAGCGGCTGTACCACGACCCCCGTCGCCGGCGCTGCAATCTGTCGAGCGTGACGACGTTCGCCCGAGACGAAGCCGCGGCGACCGGGTTCGTCGAGACGGACTACCGGGATCCCGCGCGGGAGCTGCTGATCGCATCCATCGACCTGGGAGCGGTGTGACTCCGCGACGCCGAACGCTCACGCTGGGCGCCGGTGTGCTGGCGCTCGCGTCCGTCCTGCTCGCCGGCTGCTCCTCCTCCGAGGACCCGCTCGCCGGATTCGGCAGCGGCAGCAACCAGAACTACATCTCCGGCGACGGCACCGAGCTGGAGCTTGCCCCCGCGGAGCGCGGCGAGCCGATCGGGTTCGAGGGCGAGACGCCGGATGGGAAGACCATCTCCAGCGCCGAGCTCGAGGGCGAGGTCTTCGTCGTCAACTTCTGGTACGCCGGGTGTCCGCCGTGCCGCGCCGAGGCGGCCGACCTCGAGGCGACCTATCAGGAGTTCGCGGACGACGGCGTGCAGTTCGTGGGGGTCAACACCTACGACGACGGGCCCACCGCGGAGGCGTTCGAGCGCACCTACGGCATCACGTATCCGTCGATCCTCGACGCCCAGCGCAACCGCGTGCAGCTCGCGTTCGCCGGCGACGTGCCGCCGAACGCGGTGCCCACCACCCTGGTGATGGACCGGGAGGGCCGGGTCGCCGCCCGCATCAGCGGCCGCATCGGCGCTCCGTCGATCCTCGAGTCGATGATCCAGCGGGTGCTCGACGAGTCCGGGGCGTCCACCGCCGACGAGGACACGTAGTGGGCGACGCCGGCGTCATCGTCGCCAGCGGCAGCCTGCTGCTGGCACTCCCCATCGCCCTGCTCGCCGGGGTGCTGTCCTTCCTCTCCCCGTGCGTGCTGCCGCTGGTCCCCGGCTATCTCGGCTACGTGAGCGGGATGACGGACTCGTCCGAGCGCCGACGCGGCCGGCTCGTCGGCGGTGTCGGGCTGTTCGTGCTCGGATTCACGGTCGTGTTCCTCGCCTACTTCGCGCTCGTCGGGTCGGCGGCGCGGTTCCTCCTCGAGTGGGAGCACGTGCTCACGCCGCTCGCCGGCGTGCTCGTGATCCTGATGGGCCTCGTGTTCATCGGGCAGGTCACCTTCCTGCAGCGCACGCTGAAGCCGCGCTGGCAGCCGAAGGCGGGCCTCGTCGGGGCGCCGCTCCTCGGCGCGGTCTTCGCCATCGGCTGGACGCCCTGCATCGGCCCGACGATCGTCGCGGTCAGCGCGCTCGCCGTGCAGGACCCGCCACGCGCTGTGCTCATCGGCGTGGTCTACTGCCTCGGACTCGGGCTCCCGTTCCTGCTGGTGGCGCTCGGCTTCGGCTGGGTGGGCAGCTCCGTCGGGTGGGTGCGGCGCCACATCCGGGCCGTCAACATCGCGGGCGGCTCGCTGCTGATCGTCGTCGGCCTCGCCATGGTGACGGGGCTCTGGCAGATCGTGCTCTCACGGCTGGGGGCGGTGATCGGTGGATTCGTCCCGGCCCTCTGACCACGTCGACCAGACCTCAGAGTTCCCGTTCCGGCCTGTTGCACCCGCCGCGGCAGGCACAGCGAGCCGAAACGGGAACAATGACGGCGACGGCGGTGACGACGGCGGTGACGAGCGGGTGACGCAGCCGGCGCTCGGCCCGGTCGGGTACCTGCGGTTCTTCTGGCGGCAGCTGACCAGCATGCGCACGGCACTGCTGCTCCTGCTGCTGCTCGCGGTCGCCGCGGTGCCGGGATCGCTGTTCCCGCAACGCAGCTCCGACCCGAACGGGGTCGCGCAGTACCGCCAGAACGACCCGCAGCTCTTCGACGTGCTGAACGCACTGCAGCTGTTCGACGTGTACACCTCGGTGTGGTTCTCGGCGATCTACCTGCTGCTCTTCCTCTCCCTGATCGGGTGCGTGCTGCCACGCACCAAGCACCACCTCGCGGCACTCCGCTCCCGCCCGCCGCGCACGCCGGCGCGGCTGCAGCGGCTCAGCGGATTCACGACCGGCCACACCGACGCGGATGCCGAGACGGCGGTCAGCGAGGCGGCGGCGCTGCTGAAGAAGCAGGGCTACCGCATCGAACGGTACGACGACGCCACCTCCGCCTCCGTGTCTGCAGAACGCGGCTATCTGCGTGAGACCGGCAACCTGGTGTTCCATGCGGCCCTCGTCGGCATCCTGGTCGCCGTCGGCATCGGCGGCGGGTTCGCCTACAACGGGCAGCGGGTGATCGTGCAGGGTGCGTCCTTCACCAACCTGCTGACAAGCTACGACTCGTTCACCGAGGGCCGCTTCTTCGACGAGACCATGCTGGAGCCGTTCAGCGTCGCCCTCGACGAGTTCGAGGCCGAGTACACGCTCAACCCCGAGAACTTCGGGCCGCAGCCGCTGGACTACACCGCACACGTCACGACCACCACGGCCGACGGCGACGAGCGGACCGACGCGATCAAGGTCAACGCGCCACTGTCCATCGGCGGCACGCAGGCGTACCTGCTCGGGAACGGCTTCGCCCCCGTGCTCACCGTTCGCGACGCCAACGGCGACATCGCATTCTCGCAGCCGGTGCCGTTCCTGCCGCAGGATGCGAACCTCACCTCGCTCGGTGTGATCAAGGTGCCGGACGCCCAGCCCGACGACCTGGCCTTCCTCGGCTTCTTCTACCCGTCTGCGACGGCGACCGCCACGGGAGCCCTCACCTCGATCTGGCCGGAGCCGGATCAGCCGGTGCTCACCCTGAACCTCTACACCGGGGACCTCGGCCTCGACGAGGGCGTCGGCCGGAACGCTTACGAGCTCGATGTGGATGAACTGACCAAGCGGACCGGCACCGACACCGAGGAGGAGTCGCTGGTGCTCGAGATCGGCGACACCGTCGACCTTCCGGACGGCCTCGGCAGCGTCACCTTCGAGGAGCTGCGACGCTTCGTCAGCCTCGACTTCCACCACGACCCGACGCAGGGCTGGGTGCTCGGCTTCGCGGTGCTCGCCCTCGCCGGCATCGTCACCGGGCTCTTCGTGCCGCGCCGTCGCGTCTGGGTGAAGGCGGTGCGGCGGCCGGACGGCGGACTGACGCTGGAATACGCGGGCCTCGCGCGCGGCGACGACCCGGGCCTCGACCGGGCGGTCGCCGAGATCGCCGAGAAGCACAGGTCAGCCCTCGAACGCACGGTCCCCGAGCGCGTCGAAGGGCCGCGACTAGGATGACTGCGTGAACGAGCTGCTGACCTCCTATTCGCTGGTCGCCGCGATCTCGGCGATCGTGGTCTACGCCTTCTCGTTCATCGCGTTCACCCTGGACCTCGCGAAGCGCGCCGCCCCGCTCGAGCAGCCAGCCGCGGTGAACACCGGCACGGCACAGGCCGCGACGGCCGGCGGAACGCTCACAACCGCCGTGCGCCCGGCCTCCCTCCGGGACCAGCCGCCGCGCACGTCGCGTTTCGGGCGGGTCGGCATGGCACTCGCCACCATCGGCTTCGCGGTCAACCTGATCGCCGTGGTGCTGCGCGGCCTCGCGGCAGGCGGCAGGGTGCCGTGGTCGAACATGTACGAGTTCGCCCTCACCGGCATCCTGATCATCGTCGGCGTCTTCCTGGCGGTGAATCTGTGGCAGAAGGTGGCCTACCTCGGCACCTACGTCACCGGTTTCGCGCTGCTCGCGCTGGTGCTCGCCACCGTGAACTTCTACGTCGGGCCGGTTCCGCTCCCGCCGGCGCTGCAGTCCGTCTGGATCGTCGTGCACGTGCTCGTCGCGATCCTCGGCACCGCGTTCTTCGCTCTCGGAGCGGGCCTCTCGGCGCTGCAGCTGCTGCAGGCGCGGCGCGAGGCGGGCAAGGCCGCCGGCTACCGCTTCCTCCGGACGCTGCCCGGCGCGAGTGCGCTGGAGTCGCTCGCCTACCGGCTGAACGTCGTCGGCTTCGTCTTCTGGAGCTTCACGCTCATCTTCGGCGCCATCTGGGCGGAACGCGCGTGGGGCCGCTACTGGGGCTGGGACACCAAAGAGGTGTGGACCTTCATCATCTGGGTGATCTTCGCGGGCTACATCCACGCCCGCGCCACGAGGGGCTGGCGCGGCTCACGCGCGGCGTGGCTCGCGATCATCGGCTTCAGCGCAGTGCTGTTCAACTTCACGATCGTGAACCTCTTCTTCAAGGGACTGCACGTCTACTCGGGCCTCTGAGTCAGTACGGGCCTCTGAGTCAGTCGGGGGTGGGGGGCGCCGAAAGGCGCTATCGAGTCACTCCCCGACGAGTGCCGCACAGCGTTCCAGGCGCTGCATCCACCACAGCTGCCGCTCCGGCGGTGCGGTGTGGCGCTCGATGAGGTCCTCGTCCGGTTCGACCCGGCGCACCTCGATCGCACCGTCGCGGGGCAGCAGCGGCGACGACGTGACATCGGCGGCGAGCAGGGCCGCCGTGCCGAGCCCGGCGTCGTACTCCTCCGTGCCCAGCTGTGCGGCGAGGTGGGCGCCCATCGCGATGCCGACCGACGTCTCGAGGGCGCTGGAGACGACGACGGGAAGCCCTGCCTGGCCGGCGATGCGCAGCGCGGCGCGGATGCCGCCCAGCGGCTGCACCTTCAGCACCAGGATGTCCGCGGCCTCCGCGGCGACGACGGCGAGCGGGTCGGCGGCCTTCCGCACGCTCTCGTCCGCGGCGATCGGCACACCCATGTATTTGACGCGGCGCCGGATCTCCGCAAGCTCGTCGAGGGTCGCGCATGGCTGCTCGACGTACTCGAGATCATGTTCCGCGAACGCGTGGATGGCGTGCTCGGCCTCGTCCACCGTCCAGGCGCCGTTCGCGTCGACCCGGATCCGGCCCTCCGGGCCGATTGCCCGGCGCACCGCTCCGACGCGTGCGGCGTCCTCGGCGACGGTCGAAGCGGGATCCGCGACCTTCACCTTCACGGTGCGGGTGCCGGGGAAGCGGGCCAGCAGCTCCGGCACCCGGTCGACGCTCACCACAGGCAGTGTCGCGTTGACCCGCACGCTTCCCGTTCCCGGGTGATCGCTCCAGCCGAAGTCGATCGCGGCGCGCAGCCAGGCTGCGGCCTCCTCGTCGCCGTACTCGACGAAGGGGGAGAACTCGGTCCATCCGGCGGGTCCGCGCAGCAGCATCGCCTCCCGCACGTCGATGCCCCGGAACCGGGTGCGCAGCGGCAGCGAGACCACTCGGGCGCTGGCCGCGAGCTCCGGAAACGGGATGTGCATGCTTCATCGTCCCACCGGGAACCCGCGGATCGCGCAGGGGAACGTGGCTAGGCTGGCCGTCGTGACACTGGACGACCCGCGACGCGGGCAGGATCCCGACTCGCCGCCGCGTGAGCCGGCGCCGGACGTCGGCATCCGCCCGGACGGCTACCTGACCGAGGCGTCCTTCGCAGAGCCCGTGCCCGCACCGGATGCTGCTGCCCCGCGGAACGTCTCGCCCGGCGGCACGGACGAGCCCGTCCGGGAGGATGCCGACGGGGAACCGGAGCCGGTCAAGCTGGTCATCCGCGACCGCCGCCGCTTGCTCGGGATCGTCGCCTTCGTCCTCGCGGCACTGCTGTTCGCGGCGAACGTCGTCGGCATCGTGCTCAGCAACTCGGGCTCGGATGACGTCGCCCTCTCGATCGCGTACGTCACCATCTTCGGGACCATCCTCACCTTCCTCGGCGGGCTGCTCGCGGCCGCGCTGAACCTCGGCCGTGGCTGGGGGATCGCCGCGGTGGTGCTCAGCGTGCTCGCGAATCCGTTCGTGCTCGTCGTGCTGCTCGGCACGTTCACCGGAGCGATCCTCTGATGGTGTCGGAGCTCTTCGACGAATCGGTCTGGCGGCCGGTGCCCGGTTTCGACGGGCTCACCGACATCACCTACCACCACTCGGCGGACGGCCGCATCGCCCGCGTCGCGTTCAACCGGCCAGAGGTGCGGAACGCGTTCCGTCCGCAGAGTGTGGACGAGCTCGCCGCGGCGCTCGACGATGCACGGCAGAACCCGGGAATCGGTGTTGTGCTGCTCACCGGGAACGGGCCGAGCCCGAAGGACGGCGGCTGGGCCTTCTGCTCCGGAGGCGACCAGCGGGTGCGCGGTGCGGCCGGCTACCAGTACGACGAGGGCGGCACCAGGGCGTCCAGGCTCCACATCCTCGAGGTGCAGCGGCTCATCCGGTTCATGCCGAAGGTGGTGATCGCGGTGGTCCCCGGCTGGGCGGCCGGCGGCGGGCACTCGCTGCACGTGGTGTGCGACCTGACGATCGCCTCCGCCGAGCACGGCCGGTTCAAGCAGACCGACGCCGACGTCGGCTCCTTCGACGCCGGGTACGGCAGCGCCTACTTCGCCCGCCAGATCGGGCAGAAGTTCGCCAGGGAGGTGTTCTTCCTCGCCCGGGATTACGACGCACAGCGGGCATACGAGATGGGCGCCGTCAACGCGGTCGTGCCGCACGCGGAGCTCGAGAGCACGGCGATCGAGTGGGCGGAGGAGATCCTCACCAAGTCGCCGACCGCCATCCGGATGCTGAAGTTCGCCTTCAACGCGGTGGACGACGGCCTCATCGGACAGCAGGTGTTCGCCGGGGAGGCGACCCGGCTCGCCTACGGGACCGATGAGGCGGCGGAGGGCCGCGACGCCTTCCTCGAGAAGCGATCGCCGGACTGGTCGCCGTTCCCGTGGCAGTACTGAGCGTGCTCCGGCCCGGAGCGCGGGGATGACTCGTCCGCTGCGCGTCGCACGGCCGGCGGAGACCTTCGAGGCGCTGCGTGCCGCACTCGCCGGAGGCGACGCGGTGCACCCGGTCCCGGATGGCGGCGAAGTCTCCGCGCCGCCGCGGGAAGTCGAGCGTCGGGTCGCTGTCGTCGTGGCGACCAGCGGATCGAGCGGCGCCCCGAAGCTGGTGGCGCTGAGCGCGGACGCGGTCCTCGCAAGCGCCGCGGCGTCCGCGTCTTCCCTCGGTGGCGACGGGCAGTGGCTGCTGGCCCTGCCGGTGCACTACATCGCGGGAATCAACGTGCTCGTCCGCTCGATCACCGCGGGCATCGATCCGGTGGTCGCGGAGGGCCGGTTCGACGCCGCGTCGTTCACCGCGGCGGCCGGGCGGATGGATGCGCCGGTGCGCCTCGCGTCGTTCGTTCCGGCGCAGCTCGCGCGTCTGGTGTCCAGTGAGGATCCGGAGGTGCTGCGGCTGCTGCGCAGATTCGACCGCATCCTGGTCGGCGGGCAGGCGACGCCGGACTCGCTGCTGGAAGCGGCGCTCGAGCTCGGGCTCAACGTGACCCGCAGCTACGGCTCCAGCGAGACCTGCGGCGGGTGCGTGTACGACGGGGTGCCGATCGGTGACACGCGGGTCCGTGCGGTGGACGGGGAGCTCCGGATTTCGGGCAGCGTGCTGGCGGAGGGCTATCTCGGGGAGGATGCGCTGACGCGGAGTCGCTTCCCGGCCCAAGGGGGCGCCCGCGAGTACCGCACCGGCGACGCGGGTGAGGTGGTGGAGGGCGTCGTGCGGGTCATCGGGCGCCTCGATGATGTGCTCATCAGCGGCGGAGTCAAGGTGTCGCTCGGTGCGGTGGAGGAGCACGTGCGTCGCATTCCGGGACAGGCGGACGCGATCGTGGTCGCCGTGCCGCATGCGGAGTGGGGACAGGCCCCCGCCGTGGTCACCACGGTGCCGGTCGAGCTGGACACGCTGCAGGACGCCGTCGCCGCGATGGGCGTGGCGGCTCGGCCCGCTCAGGTTATGGTGGTCGACCGGATGCCGCAGCTGCCGAGCGGCAAGCCGGACCGGATCGCCGCGGCCCGGCTCGCCGCCTCCGCGGGCTGAGCGATCCGCGTCAATAGAATTCCGGTCGTGGCACAGCGCAGCAAATCCAAGACCCCAACCGCGCCGGCGCGGAGTCCCCACCCAGACGCACCCGCCAAGCGGCAGGCCGGCCGGCCCAATCCGCCTCGCACGGCGACCCCGGGAGACTGGATCGCCGGCGCGCGCCTGCGCACCCTTCCGCTCGCGATCGCTCCCGTCGCACTCGGCACCGGCGCCGCGTTCGTCGCCAAGGGCTACAACCTGCTGCTGGCGCTCCTCTGCCTCGCGGTCGCGCTGCTGCTGCAGATCGCGGTGAACTACGCCAACGACTACTCCGACGGAGTCCGCGGCACCGATGCGCACCGGGTCGGACCCGCACGCCTGACCGGATCGGGGGCAGCGACGCCACGCACCGTGCTCACCGTCGCGCTGGTGTTCTTCGGGCTCGCGGCGGTCGCCGGGCTCGCGGTGATCGTGCTGAGCGGGCACTGGTGGCTGCTCGCCGTGGGTGCCGCGGCGATCCTCGCCGCCTGGTTCTACACCGGGGGGAAGAAGCCCTACGGCTATGCGGGGCTCGGCGAGGTGGTCGCGTTCGTGTTCTTCGGCGTCGTCGCGACGGCCGGGACGATGTTCGTGCAGGTGGACACCGTTTCCATCGAGGGCTGGCTCGCCGGCGTCGCGGCCGGGCTGCTTGCGGCGGCGGTGCTGCTCGTCAACAACATCCGCGATCGGGAGCAGGACGCGGCGGCGGGCAAGCGGACCCTGAGCGTGCGGATCGGCGACCGGGCGTCGCGGGTGCTGTTCGCGGTGCTGGTCATGCTGCCGTTCGCGATCCTGGTGTTCTTCGCGGTGTTCTACAGCCTGGCGTACCTGGTGTTCTTCGCGCTGCTCGCGGCGCTTCCGGCCATTCTCATCACACTGACCGCGAAGACGCCGGGGGAGCTGATCCTGGCGCTACGGCTGACCACGCTCACGGCGCTCCTGTTCGGCCTCGGACTCGCCGCCGCGCTGGCCTTCTAGGTCGCCGTTCTCTCGGCGCTCTGCAGCGCCGTTCGGACCGTCGAAGGCCGAGTCCTCCGCGCTCTCGTCGGTGCCGCGGGCGCGCGGTGCGGCGCGGCGGGCCGCGATGTCGGCGGCAACCGCATTCCGCAGGTCCGCCAGGAAGATGTACGACAGGCAGAGGCTGATCACCGCCGCAAGGATCGCAGCGAGCCACCACACGATCCCGAGCACGAAGAAGAGGAGGAACAGCCCGAGGAACATCCCCAGACGCAGGGCGGTGTAGCGGACCCAAGGGGAGAACACGCTTCCAGTGTACGGAGCGCCCTTTTCACGGTTCGCCACCGCCGGCGGTCAGGGCGGCTCCGGTGTTCCCCCAGCCGTCGCCCATCCGTTCTCCGGCCGCTTGCCATAGACTGCAGGCATGCCACGCTTCCTTGTGGTGTTGGCGGTCGCCACCCTCGCAGCGATGATCTTCGCGCTCGTCGACATGATCCTCATCGACGGCTCGCGGGTGCGCGGAGTGAACAAGATCGCCTGGGCCTTCATCATCCTGCTGCTGCCCCTGCTGGGTGCAGTGCTGTGGTTCACGCTCGGACGGGGCCGGAACCGGCCACGGCCGGCCGCCCGGACCATCGCTCCGGATGACGACCCCAACTTCCTGGACCGGATCAACCGCGAGAGCGACGAGCGGATCCGCCGGCTGGAGCAGGAGCTCGCCGAACTCGACGATGACCCACCGGCGAAGGACTGATTCGCCGGCCACCGACTTCGCGGTGGCGTTGCTCGCCGAGTTCGCCCGGGTGGGCGTGCGCGATGCGGTGCTGAGCCCGGGATCCCGCTCGCAGGCGCTCGCGCTGGCGGCCGCAGCGTTGGCGGCCCGCGACATTCTCACCCTCCACGTGCGTATCGACGAGCGCGTGGCGGGATTCACCGCGCTCGGTCTCGCCGTGGAGTCGGGATCGCCGGTGCTGATGATCACCACCTCGGGCACCGCCGTGGCGAACCTGCACCCGGCCGTGCTCGAGGCGCACCATTCGGGGGTGCCCGTCGTGGTGCTGACCGCGGACCGGCCGGCAGAGCTGCGCGGAATCGGCAGCAACCAGACCACCCAGCAGGCCGGGATCTTCGGCCCCGTCCTCCAGACCACGGACGTACCGGCGCCCACCGGCGACCCGGAGGAGGAGGAGCTCGCCCGCTCCCTCGCGCGGAACGCCGCCGCAGCAGCCGGCCCGGTGCACCTGAACCTGGCGTTCCGTGAGCCGCTGTCCGCCGCCGTCGAGCTGACCGCGAACGCCGGCGCGTGGAGCGCCCCGCCGGCGGGGACCCCGCTGCGCGCACCCGTGGAGCTTCCCGTGGATGACGCGACCGTCGTGATCGCCGGGGCCGGTGCCGGCGCCGCCGCGGAGGACGCGGCCAGGGAGCTCGGGACGCCGCTGCTCGCCGAGGTGTCGAGCGGGGCGCGGTTCGGCCCGCATCTCGTCGGTGCGTATCGGGAGCTGCTGAACGACGACCGCTTCGGCGGACGAGTCCGCCGGGCGGTCGTGTTCGGGCATCCGACGCTCAGCCGCGAGGTGCCCGCCCTGCTCCAGCGGGGCGATGTCGAAGCGATCGTCGTACGGGGACCGGGTGCCGAGCTCTACAACCCTGGCCACCGGATGTCCGCCTTCGTCGACGCCGTGACGGCGACCGGATCGGCGGACTGGCGGCCGTGGGTGGGGTCGTGGGTCACGGCGTCGAGGGCGCTGCTGGAGCGGCCATCCACGGCGCCCGGCCTCGAGACCTCCCGGGCGGCGACTCCGGCCGCCCAGTCGGCGTACGCGAAGGCGATCCTGGCCGACGCGAAGGCCCCGATCGACCGGCGGATGCTCGTCGAGGCCGTGTGGGCCGCGACCTGGCCGCACGACCGGCTGGTGCTCGCCGCATCCCGGCTCATCCGCGAGGCGGACCGGGTGGTGCCGGGCAAGAGGATCCGCGTGCACGCCAACCGTGGCCTTGCCGGGATCGACGGCACGATCTCCACCGCGACCGGCGTCGCCCTCGCAGCCGCCCGCACGCCCGCCGGGCGGGGTGTCACCCGCGTGCTGCTCGGGGACCTCGCGTTCCTGCACGACGTCGGCGGGCTCCTCAGCGCCCCGGGCGAGGTGCAGCCCCCCATGCAGCTCATCGTCGGCAATGACCGCGGCGGCACCATCTTCGACGGCCTCGAGGTGGCGGCATCCGCCGATCCGGAGGCCTTCGACCGGGTGCTGCTCACCCCGCAGCAGGTCGCGCTCGAGCCGCTCGCCGCCGCCTACGGGTGGGACTACCGACGCGTCGCCACCCGGAGCGAGCTGGAGCAGGCGCTCACCGGTGGCGGCGCGCACACGATCATCGAGGTGCCCCTCCCGCGCTGACGCGCACCGAGGCTCCCGATCCGGAAACGGAGGAGGAACTCGATGCAGGTGCCGGAGCGCACGGAGAATGGGCCGAACCGCGGCGGTTCTTCTTCGTCCCGGCAGGGCTCCACGTCATGAGAAGGCTTCGAGCACCGGCTGGAACTTCAGCGTCGTCTCCGCCAGCTCCCGCTCCGGAACCGACTCCGCGACGATCCCGGCGCCGGCGTGGGCGACCACCGTGCCGTCGGGATGCACCTGCGCCCCCCGCAGTGCGATCGCCCACTCGCCGTCGCCGGATGCGTCGACCCAGCCGACCGGTCCGGCGTACCGGCCGCGGTCATCCGGCTCGAGCTCGGCGATCAGCTGCAGCGCCGCCGCGCGGGGCGTGCCGGCGACCGCGGCGGTGGGATGCAGCGCCGCCAGCAGGTCGAGGGAGCTGACCCCAGGCGCGACGGGTCCCGCGATATCACTCGCCAAGTGCCAGAGATTCGGCAGCTTGAGGGCGAACGGCGCCTCGCTCGCCGTCGCCGACGGGCTGAACGGACGAAGCGCCGCCAGAAGGCTCCGCACCGCGTAGCCGTGCTCGTCGAGATCCTTGACCGAGGTGGAGAGGGCGGCCGCCAGCTCCGCGTCGGACAACTCGTCCTCGCCGCGGCGGATGCTGCCGGCGAGCACCCGGGCACGGGCGACACCCTCGGAGACGGCGACGAGGGTCTCCGGGCTGGACCCGAGCGCTCCGTCGACCGCATAGGTCCAGGTGTCCGGGTAGGCGAGCGCCAACCAGTCGAGCACACGGCGGAGATCCGGAGCCGCGGGCAGCCGGCCGGCCAGCTCCCGGGCCAGCACCACCTTCGCCACCGTGCCGTCCGTGATCGCATCGAGGGCGCGGCGGACCGCGGCCTCGTACCCGCGCCCATCGAGGCCTCGCGGAGAGAACTCGCAGAACAGCGGCGACCCCCATGGCGACGGTCTCGGCAGCGGCGCATCGGTGTCCACCCGGGTCACCCAGCTGCGTCCGCGCCGCCGGCCCACGAGCATGGAGGGGACGATCAGCACGCTGGCTGCGGGAGAGGCGTCGGCGAAGCAGAAGGCGCCGAAGGCGACCAGACCGCTGCCGCGCTCGCCGACCTCGTCGCGGGTGCTGGCGCGTTCCGTCAGGTCCCGCCACGCGGCGGCGGCGTCGCGAAGCCGTGTCGGCCCCCGGAACTCCAGCCGGAGTGCCTCGCCGATGCCGATGAGCCCAGCGCCGCGGCGGACGAACGAGAGCGGGGAGCCCGGCTCCGTGAGATGCAGCAGCGGCCCGGGATCATCGATCGGCTCGCTCGACACGGTCAGCGCCGGCAGCACGGCGTCGCTCACGCCGCTGGCCTCGTCACCCCTCCAGACTAGCCGCGCCGTCCGGATCACTAGACTGGCTCGTTGTGAAGCGCGCGGACCTGAGCAAGCGACCCGACGAGGTCGCAGGCATGTTCGACGACGTCGCGCCGGCGTACGACCGGACGAACACCCTGCTCTCTGTCGGCAACGCCCCGCTCTGGCGCGCCGCCACCACTCGCGCGGTTGCGCCGAAGGCCGGGGAGCGGATCCTCGACGTCGCCGCAGGCACCGGCACCAGCTCCGCCTCACTCGGCAAGAGCGGCGCGACGGTGGTCGCCGTCGACTTCTCCGAGGGCATGGTCGCGGTCGGCCGGAAGCGTCACAAGAAGATCGAGTTCCACGTGGCGGACGCGGAACGGCTGCCGTTCGGCGACGACGAGTTCGACGCCGTGACGATCAGTTTCGGCCTGCGGAACATCAGCGACCCACGCGCGGCGCTGAGCGAGATGTACCGGGTGATGAAGCCGGGCGGGCGGCTGGTCGTCTGCGAGTTCTCCACGCCTCCGAACGGGATCTTCCGGGGCGCCTACCGCACCTACCTGCGCTACGTCATGCCCGTCGTGGTCGGCCGGGTGAGCTCGAACCCCGAGGCGTACAAGTACCTCAACGAGTCCATCGAGGCGTGGCCGGACCAGGCCACCCTCAGCCAATGGATCCGCGCCGCCGGCTTCACCCGCGTCGCCTGGCGGAATCTCACCGGGGGAGTGGTCGCACTCCACCGTGGCCACAAGCCGGAAGACCCGGTCATCCGCGCCTCCGTCGCCCGCCGCCGCGCATCTCGCCGACGCCCGACCCGCGCCGCGAGCTGACCCAGCCGACAGATACGGACCCTTTCGTGACCCCCACCCCTTCGCGTGCGCGGCGCAACGCGCTCGCCAGGTCGCTCGGGCTCGGCGAGAAGCTCTTCGCCTCCAGCGAGGAGCGGCGCTTCGCCGACGAGATCGAGCGCGGACTGGAACGGGTTGAGGCGGGACTGCTTGAGGCCACCCGATTCAACGACGACCTCGCCGACGTGACCAGCCGCTACCTGCTGGAAGCCGGCGGCAAGCGCATCCGTCCGGTGCTGACCCTGCTCACCGCGCAGCTCGGAGAGGGCAACAACGACGCCGTCCTCACCGCGGCGCAGGTCGTCGAGATCACCCACCTGGCGTCGCTCTACCACGACGACGTCATGGACGAGGCGACGCTGCGGAGGGGCGTGCCGTCGGCGCAGAGCGTCTGGGGCAACTCCGTCGCAATCCTCACCGGCGACCTGCTCTTCGCTCGCGCGAGTGTGCTGGTCTCCTCCCTCGGAGAGCGGGCTCTGCGCGTGCAGGCGCGCACGTTCGAGCGCCTTGTCCTCGGGCAGCTGCACGAGACCATCGGACCCGCCCCAGGGGAAGACCCGATCGACCACTATCTCCAGGTGCTCGCCGACAAGACCGGCTCCCTCATCGCGTCCGCGGCGGAGGTGGGCGTCATCTTCTCGGACGCCCCAGTGGAGTACCGCGAGCCGCTCTCCGTGTTCGGCGAGAAGATCGGCGTCGCGTTCCAGCTGATCGACGACATCATCGACCTGTCCGGCGAGGTGGAGCAGACCGGGAAGGCGGCCGGCACCGACCTTCGCGCCGGGGTGGCGACGCTGCCGCTGCTGTATCTGCGCGACAGGGCACCGGGCGACCCGGCGGCGGCGGCACTGCTCGACCGGATCGACCGCGCCATTCAGGCGACCGCCGACGGGATCGAGGTCGACGCCGACTTCGACGGCGCCGTCGCGGAGCTTCGGGAACATCCAGTCACGGACGCTACCCTGGCGGAGGCCCGCCGCTGGGCCGCCGATGCGGTCGCGGCGCTTGAGCCGCTCCCCGACGGGCCGGTCAAGAAGGCGCTCGCCAAGTTCGCGGAGACCGTTGTCGAACGCAGCAACTGACGGTGCCGGTCCCGCGCCGAGCAGGCGGCCGGGGGTCCGAGCGCGCCACATCAACACGGAGGAACAACGCAGAATGCCGAAGCTGAGGCTGGCCATCGTCGGAGCGGGTCCGGCGGGCATCTATGCCGCGGACATCCTGCTGAAGCAGGAGCATGGCTTCGACGTCTCCATCGACCTCTTCGAGCAGCTGCCGGCGCCGTACGGGCTGGTGCGCTACGGCGTCGCCCCGGACCATCCGCGCATCAAGGGCATCGTGAACGCGCTCCGTGAGGTGCTCGACACGGGCGA
This sequence comes from Lysobacter korlensis, assembly GCF_042434515.1. Classification (NCBI taxonomy): domain Bacteria; kingdom Pseudomonadati; phylum Pseudomonadota; class Gammaproteobacteria; order Lysobacterales; family Lysobacteraceae; genus Lysobacter; species Lysobacter korlensis. Next base: position 14,828 of record NZ_JBHLTG010000005.1, on the reverse strand, counting down.
CATCCGCATCTTCGGCAACGTGCTGTACGGCCGTGACATCACCCTCGAGGACCTCAAGCGTCACTATCACGCGGTCATCTTCGCGACCGGAGCGGTGAGGGATGCGAGTCTGGACATCCCGGGCATCGACCTGCCCGGCAGCTACGGCGCGGCCGACTTCGTGAGCTGGTACGACGGTCACCCGGACTACCCGCGGGAGTGGCCGCTGGAGGCGAAGGAGGTCGCCGTCATCGGGAACGGCAATGTCGCCCTCGACGTCGCCCGCATCCTCTCGAAGCACGCCGACGACCTGCTCCCCACCGAGATCCCGGACAACGTGTACGCGGGCCTGAAGGCGTCGCCGGTGACGGACGTGCACGTCTTCGGCCGGCGGGGCCCGATGCAGGTGAAGTTCACGCCGCTGGAGCTGCGGGAGCTCGGCGAGCTGAACGACGTGGACATGATCGTCTACGACGAGGACTTCCAGTACGACGAGGGGGCGCGGAACGCGATCGCGTCGAACAAGCAGATCATGGTGATCGACAAGATCTTCGCCAAGTGGCGCGATCGCCCGGTCGGCACCGCGTCGCGGCGGCTGCATCTCCACTTCTACGCCAACCCTGTTGAGGTGCTCCCTTCCACGGGCTCAGGGCAGGCGGCGCGGGTGGCGGGCTTCCGGTACGAGCGCACGGAGCCGGATGGAGCGGGCGGCGTGCGCGGGACCGGTGAGTTCCGTGAGGTGCCGGTGCAGGCCGTGTACCGCGCGGTCGGCTACTTCGGCTCGGCCCTCGACGGAATCCCGTTCGACGAGGTGCACGGTGTCATCCCGAATCACGAAGGTCAGGTGCTCGACCCGACGCAGCCCGGCCACAAGGTGCTCCCGGGCGTCTACGCGACCGGGTGGATCAAGCGCGGCCCGGTGGGGCTGATCGGCCACACCAAGTCGGACGCGATGGAGACCATCCGCCACCTGGTGCAGGACCAGGGCAACTGGTGGACCCCGTCCGAACCGGACGAGGCGACCATCCCCGAACTGCTCCGCAGTCGCGGTGTCGAATACACGAACCTCGACGGCTGGCGGGCGCTCGACGAGCACGAGCTGGGATTGGGCGCGGCCGTCGGGCGCACCCGCATCAAGGTCGTGCCGCGCGATGACATGGTCGCCATCTCGAACCGCGTCTCGGCCACCGGAGCCACCGCGGTTCAGTAGCGAGAACCTCGGTCGCTGAGCTTGTCGAAGCGACCATGCGCGGTACTGCACACGGTCCCATCGACAGACTCAGGGACCGATCCCTACTGCAGCGCCGCCGTCAGCCGGGCCACATTGTCCAGCACCGCAACTCGGAAGGGCCGACCCAGCCACTCGTCCAGGGTCAGCTCCCGGCTGGCGTTGCGGTAGCCGTCCTCTACCCTGCGGAGCTCCTGCACGAACGAGGTCCCGCGCACCATCACCGAGATCTCGAGGTTCAGGCTGAACGAGCGCATGTCCATGTTGCTCGATCCGATCACCGCGACCTCGTCGTCGATGGTCACGTGCTTCGCGTGCAGCACCACCGGTGCCGCATACAGCCAGATGCGCACGCCCGCGCGCAGCAGCGCCTCGTAGTAGCTGCGCTGAGCGTGGTACACGATCAGCTGATCACCGATCTCGCTGACGAACAGCTGCACGTCGATGCCGCGCTGGGCGGCGGTCGTGATCGCGTAGAGCATCGACTCGTCCGGCACGAAGTACGGACTCGAGATGACGATCCGCTGCTGCGCGCTGTAGAGCAGCGCGTTGAACATGCGGAGGTTGTTCTCGCCCTCGAACCCCGGCCCGCTCGGCACCACCTGGCAGTCGAGGGTGTCCGGTCCCTCGTGCACCCAGCCGGGGTCCGTCTCCCGCAGCAGCAGTTCATCCGTCTCGCTGTACCAGTCGGTGACGAAGAGCGCGTTGATGCCGGCCACGATGGGGCCCTCGAAGCGGACCATGAGGTCCTGCCAGCGCAGCGACCGGCGGCGGTTCCGGAGCCGGTCGTAGCTGGAGTCGATCATGTTCTGCGAGCCGGTGTACGCCACCTGCCCGTCGAGGACGAGGAGCTTGCGGTGGTTCCGCAGATCCGGCCGCTGCCACTTGCCGCGCAACGGCTGCACCGGCAGCATCAGGCGCCACTGCACCCCCATCCGCTTGAGCCGCTTGATCGTGCGCCGGTAGCCCGGGTACTGCCGCGAGGCGATGTGGTCGAGCAGCACCCGCACGGTGACCCCGCGACGATGGGCGCGCTCGAGCGAGTCGAAGAACGGGGCGCTCGTGCGGTCGAGGCTCAGGATGTAGAACTCGGCGTGCACATAGCGCTCTGCGGCGTCCACGGCGCGAGCGAGTTCCAGGATCGTCTCGTCGTAGCTGGTGGAGAGCGTCGCGGTGTTGCCGCCGACGAGTGGCATTGCGCCCAGGGTGCGGTTCAGCTCCACGATCGGCGGCAACCAGTCCGGCCCCGCGTCATCCCGCCGGACCCGCTCCGTGCCGGCCGTCGTCTCGAGGATGTAGGTGTTGATCGCCGACTGCCGCTCGCGTCGCTTCCTCGGCAGCTTGGTGCTGCCGAACAGCAGGAAGAGCAGGAAGCCGAGATAGGGGATGAAGAAGATCGCCAGCAGCCAGGCCGTCGCGGTCTGCGGGCGACGGTTGATCGGCACGGTGATGATCGCGATGACGCGGATCGCGACGTCCACCACCAGGAGAAGGCCGACGACGATCGTCGTCACGAGGGCCCAGTCCATTGGCGCAGTCTACTGAGCGCGCCGAAGCGGGCCTTTCCCCAGTATGGGGCGCGTCGGTTCTCGCCGGATCAGCGGAAGTTCACGAACTGCAGTGCGACGTCGAGGTCCTTGCCCTTCAGCAGCGCGATGACGGACTGCAGGTCGTCGCGGCTCTTCGACTGCACGCGCAGCTCGTCGCCCTGGATCTGGCTCTTCACGCTCTTCGGCCCCTCGTCGCGGATGATCTTCGAGATCTTCTTCGCGTCCTCCGACGAGATGCCGTTCTTCATCGATGCCTCGATGCGGAATTCCTTGCCGGACGGGTAGGGCTTCCCGGCGTCGAGCGACCGCAGGCTGATGCCGCGCTTGATGAGCTTCTGCTCCAGCACGTCGAGCACCGCCTTCACTCGCTCCTCACTGGATGCCTTCATGAGCAGCTTCTCGCCGCTCCACTCGACGGCTGCACCGACGTTCTTGAAGTCGTATCGCTGGGCGATCTCCTTCTGCGCCTGATTCACGGCGTTGTCGGCCTCCATCTTGTCGACCTTGCTGACGATGTCGAACGAGGAATCTGCCATGACTCCCATGCTACGACCGGCGGCGTGCGGGTCACCCGCCGGCTTCGCCGCGCTCAGGGTCGGGCGGCAGCGACCGGCCCGCATCCGAGCCACCGAGGTCGTGTCCGGGCGGCACCGGCTCCGGTCCTTCCCAGGCCGGCACCTCCTTCGGCTCGTCGAACCACTTCGCCACGACGACGTCGGTTGAGGAGTGCGCGAGGATCGACAGTGCGACGGTGAGGGCGACGAGGTGGAAGATGAAGTCCGCCTGCGGTGCCTCGCTCGTCACGACGAGCAGCACATACACGACGGACGCGAAGCCCTTCGGGCCGAACCACATGGCGGCGACCTGCTCACGCATGGACAGCTTGCTGCCGAGGAACGACAGGTACAGCGCGGCCGGTCGTGGGAGCAGGAGCGCGAGGACGGCGAAGACGTAGCCGGTCCAGGGGATCTCGGCGAGGAACTGGGGCGACAGCAGCGCCCCGAATACGGTGAGTGCGAGCAGCTTCAGCAGTTCGGCGAGGATCTCGCCGAACTCGTGGAACCGGTCCCGCTCCTGCTCGCCGACGGTGGCGAGGGTGATTCCGGCTGCGAAGGCGGCGAGGAAGAGGTTGGCGTGCGTTGCGCTGGCGAGCGCGAAGACCAGCAGCCCGATCGCGATCGCGCCGATCGGTTCGTAGACGCCGGTGGCTGCGAACAGTCTGCTGCGGAGCGCCCACACGACCAGAAGCGGCACTGCGACGCCGATCGCCGCGCCGAACAGGATCTCGATGCCCAGTTCGGCGAAGTGGAGGTCCTCGGTGCCGGTGCTCAGCTCCAGGAAGATGATCACGAAGGGCAGCGCCAGGCCGTCGTTCACACCGGACTCCACGTTGAGCAGGTAGCGCAGCCGGTTCGGCACCCGCTTGTTGCCGACGATCGCTGCGGCGAACACGGGGTCGGTCGGCGCGAGGATGGCGCCGACGAGCAGCGCTGAGGTCCAGTCCAGGCCGACGATGAAGTGAGCGAGCACCGCCGTGAAGACGAGCGTCAGCGGCAGACCCCAGCCGAGCGCGCGGCCGGGAAGCCGCCACGCCTTCCGCAGGTCCTGCCATCCGGTGCGCATCCCGTCGGTGAACAGGACGACGAACAGCGCGAGCTCCGAGATCGTGCTGATGGCCGGTGACGTCGCATCGAACTGGAGAACCCCGGTGACGTTCGGGCCGAGCGTGAAGCCGACGAGCAGGAAGAGCACTGCGGTGGAGAGCACCGTTTTATGCGCCAGCGCCGAGATCAGCACACCCACCACGAGGGTTGCCGCGAAGATGACGAGGAAGAGGTCCATTTCCGACCCTCAGTCGCGCGTCCCGATCCGGGGGTTCATGCGGGCGGCGCAGTGCTCGAGCGCACGACGAGGTCGAACTGCAGCGGGGTGTTGATGTCCGGCAGGGGCGCGGGAGTCGGGTTCAGCTCCTCGATGAGGATCTCCGCCGCCAGCCTGCCCTGCAGATCGGGGTACTGCGCGACGGTGGTCAGGCCGAAGAACTCGCTCAGCTCGTGATCGTCGACCCCGATCACGGAGAGGTCCCGCGGCACGCGCAGGCCGAGGTCCCGGGCGGCGAGGATGGCGCCGAACGCCATTTCGTCTGAGGTGGCGAAGATGGCGGTCGGTCGGTTGTCCGCGTCGGCGAGCAGTTGCTTCGCTGAGGCGTATCCGCCGGGCATCGTGAAGTCGCCGGCCACATGGAGCTTCGGGTCAGGGGTGAGGCCGGCGGAGCTCAGCGCGGCCTCGTACCCGACCCGGCGGTTGGTCGGCACGTGGAAGTCGTGGTTGTGGTCGTCGTCGCCGCCGATATGGGCGATCCGTCGATGGCCGAGCGAGATGAGATGCTCGGTCGCCAACCGTGAGACGGCGACGTCGTCGACGCTCAGGGTGCGGACCCCGGGGAGCGGCCCGCCGACACCGACGATCGGCTTCTTCATGGCAAGGAGCCGCGAAACCTCGCTCGAGGTGAGCTCCAGGCTCACGGCGATGACGGCATCCACCCGTTTGCGAAGCAGGAAGTGCTCGAACACCGTCTGGCGCTCGGCCCCGCCGCCCTGCAGGTTGTACAGCGTCAAGTCGTAGCCGTGCGTGAGCAGGGTGCTCTCGGCTCCCTCCAGCACGGAACTGAAGAACCAGCGATTCAGGAACGGGATGACGACGCCGACGTTGCGAGTCCGTCCGGTGGCAAGCCCGGATGCGCTCGAGGAGACGACGTAGCCGAGGTCCCGCGCGGCGCGGCGGACGCGCTCGCGGGTCGTGGGCGAGACATGTCCGGCTCCGCTCAGGGCTCGCGAGACGGTCGCCGTGGAGACCCCGGCGACGCGCGCGACCTCGTCGATCCCCGGCACGTGCTCCACCTCCCTTGGCTCAACTGATCCTAGCCAGGGGGCTGATGCCTGTTACAGGGTTGTTATTCCTGCGTTGCGGAGGGACGTTCCGGCGCGGTCAAACGCACCTCGCGGATCGCGTATTCTTGATCCGCGCCTCCGGTCGGTGACTACACGGGTCGGGTGCGCACCAGGCGAGTTACCCAAGCGGCCAAAGGGATCTGACTGTAAATCAGCCGGCGTAGCCTTCGGGGGTTCGAATCCCTCACTCGCCACCATGCGACGAGCGTCGCCCTCCGGGGCGGCGCTCGTCGTCTTGTTCCACGTGAGGATTGGAAAGAAGACCTCACCGGTGGCGAGGTCCGAGAGCCTCGTGGGCCAGTCCCGCCTACCGCTTGCTGACGACGACCCGGAGTGTGTGGCCGTGGGTGGCGAAGTGGGTGCTGCCCGGCGTCATCCCGGTCACGACATCGAACACCGTCGTGTCCTCGGAGCCGTGTTCGGCGATGTGGGAGTTGACCTCGGCCGCGGCGCCGATCACCCGCCACGCCGCTTCACGGGTCTGTTTGCGGTTCGCCGCACGATCGATGGCGAGGGCAACCTCGTAGACGCCCTCCTCGGTGACGCCGTCTGAGAGCCAGGAGAGTCCCGCAGCCTCGGCCGCGCTGCGCAGCCCGGGGCCGAGGTGGGTGCCCGGTTCTTCGGCGATCCAGTTCGGTGATGAGGCGAGCTGGCGCAACTGCTCAAGCGGAGCGACGAACATCGACGCGTCGGCGATCCCCGCGAATTCGGCGTCATCGTCCCAACGGGCTTCGGTCATGCAGCGATCATGGCGCACGTCGGGCGGGCGTGTGGGGATTCTCCACACGGCTCACGGCGCGTTCGACTCCGCCGAGCTTGACGGCGCGGGCTCGATGCGGGACATCGCCTTCGTGCTCGCCACGAGCGCGGTCCCCGCGACGAGCATGATCATCAGCGCCACGACGACCCACACGGCGCCGAACGGGGTCATGCCGGACTTGTCTGTGGAATCGTTTCCATACATCAGGGTCAAGCTTGCACGAAAATCTGAGGCGGGCCTAGTCGGCGTGTTTCGGGGGACACGTCGGTCGACCGGCTCGCGTTCGAAGCTGAATAGTGTCTGAAGGCAACCCGTACCACACCCGGGAGCAGCCCTATCATGCGCTCCATGAAAACCGTGTTCACCGTTTGGCTGGGCTTCGTGATCGTGGGCCTGGCCTACATGATCGTCCTGCCGTTGGTGGGGAGGTAGGCGATGTTCCGCAATGTCGGCGATCACGCGCCGAGCCTGTTCTTCGGCGTGATCTTCCTCGTGAGCCTGTTCGGCCAATCGCTCACCGGCCTGGCGATGTACAACGAGGAGCAAGCGGAGCATGGCTCCTCGCCCGTCACGTATCCCGAGTTCATCACCTCGTCGCAGTTCATCGTCGACGTCGCCGAGAACTGGCAGTCCGAGTATTTGCAGTTCTTTCTGTTCATCTTGGTCACCATCTGGCTGGTGCAGAAAGGCTCGACCGAGTCGAAACAGCCGGGTGACGACGGCATCGGCACCGCCAAGGAGCAGCTGGTCGGCGAATACGCCACAGCGGACTCGCCGTCATGGGCGAAGGCCGGCGGCTGGCGTCAGGTGCTCTACTCCAACTCTCTGCTGATCGTGATGGGCGCCATCTTCGTCTTCTCGTGGTTGGCGCAGTCGCTCTCGGGAATGGTGGTCTACAACGAGGAGCAGCTGCAGCATCAGCAGCCGGTTGTCGACTGGGCGGGGTACATCGCGTCCTCCGACTTCTGGAACCGCACGCTGCAGAACTGGCAGTCCGAGTTCCTCGCTGTGGGAAGCATGGCGGCGTTCACCATCTAGCTTCGCCAGCGGGGGTCGCCCCAGTCGAAACCGGTCGGCAGCCCGCACGCGGAGACGGCGGCCGAGTCTGAATGACCGTCGCGCGGCGCTCACTCGGCTTCGCGCGGGCGATCATCGTTCTTCTGCCACGGCCAGCGCCCGGTGATCTCCAGTTCCAGCGAGAAGCTCAGAAAGGTCCGGATGAGCACGATCGCAGCCAGAACCGCGACGCTTTCCAGGGTGGGCGCGACGGCGACGGTGCGGATGATGTCGGCGGCGACGAGCAGCTCCAGCCCGAGGAGGATCGCCCGGCCGAGCGACTGCCGATACCGGCGGTAGACGAGCTCTTCCCGCTTCGCGAGCCGACCAAGGGCCAGAACGGAGGCGATGAGCGCGCCGACGACCATCACCGCGACTCCGGCGACGTCGACCGCCTCGCCGACGGTTTCGATGGCCGAGTGGAAATCCATGAGCGCCTCCCAGTGCCTGCGTCCTGCCCCGAGGGTGCCGACAGCACGTGAGCGTGCGCTGAATGACTGCGGCGTGCGGAGCCGTGGCGGCGAGCGGCGTGATTGAGTTGACCACGTGAACGGCGAACTCCTCGACCTTGCCCGCAACGTCGCCGTGGAGGCGGGTGAGCTCGCCCGGCGGCTCCGCGGCGAGGGCGTCGAGGTCGCCGACACGAAGTCGACCGTCACCGACATCGTGACCTTCGCCGACCGGCAGACGGAGGAGCTGATCCGGGGCCGGCTCGCCGATGCGCGCCCGAACGACGGTTTCCTGGGGGAGGAGAGCGGCGCCGAGCGGGGGACGAGCGGGCTGACGTGGGTGGTCGATCCGATCGACGGCACCGTCAACTACGCCTACGGGCTGCCCTTCTACGCCGTGAGCATCGCCGTGGTGGAGGGCGAGCCCGACCCGCTGACCTGGCGGGCGCTCGCCGGCTGCGTCGTCAACCCTGTGGGCGGCGAGGTGTTCACGGCGGCCGAGGGTGACGGCGCCCACCTGGGTGGAGAGCGGATCTCGGTGGCGCCATCCGTGGCGCCCGATCAGGCGCTGCTGGCCACCGGGTTCTCGTACACCCCGGAGCGCCGCACGGCGCAGGCGTCAGCACTCGCTCGCTACATCGCGTCGGTGCGCGACATCCGCCGCATCGGGGTCGCGGCGCTGGACCTCTGCTATGTGGCCGCCGGCCGGCTGAACGCCTACGCGGAATCCGGTTTGCACCCATGGGATCAGGCGGCTGGGGTGCTCATCGCCCGCGAAGCGGGAGCCAGGGTGACCGGCTGGGACGGCGGTGAGCCGAGCAGGGAGTTCCTGCTCGCCGCGGAGCCGCGACTCGCCGAGCAGTTGGAGAAAATTCTCGCGGAATATCGCGGTTAACGGCCGTTCGTGGCAAAGCGCTGGGAATCTCCGGGCTAACATTTACCAATCCGTTACCTTCCGGGGGCAACGCTTTCGGGGTACGGGGTGGGGTTGTAGAGCGATGGCGCGGGATCTGTTCCCGGCCTCATCTTCGGGGGTGTTCTTCTGCAGTTGCATGATCCAGCCGAAGCCGGTTCGTCCGGTGCACTCGTGCGATCCAGCCACGTCGAGCAGCCGCTCACCCGCCGCGAGCTGCGCGAGCGCCACCGCTCGGCCGACGTCCGCCTCCGCGGGCACGCCGCACACCCGGGATCGGAGCTGCAGCCGGCTCGTCGTGCGAAGCCGACTCCGAAGCGGGTGGCCCACCGGCCGATCGCCGAGGTCACCAAGAGCAAGCCGTCGCTTCGCCGCCGGATCGCGCAGAACCTGCTGTCGGTCGGGGCCTTCGTCTTCGCGGGTGCGCTCGCGGTCGGGCTCACCGTGCCGGCCAACGCCTTCGTCCGTCCAATGGACACCGCAACGGAGCCCACCGCCATCGCCCCGGCCAAAGTGGGCAGCCTGCAGAGCATGGAGGTGCTCGCCGACACGGAGGCCATCTCGGCCGCCGCGCGCGACGGATACTCGGTCACCAGCTACAAGGCGATGCTGCAGGAGCGCTACGGCGTCGGCACCTTCACCTACGCCACCAACTGGTCGGGCGAGATCCGCTGGCCGTTCCCGTATACGGCGCCGATCAGCGACGGCTACGGCTACCGGGTGCCGCCGTGCGCGGGCTGCTCGAGCGATCACGACGGTGTCGACTTCACGCCCGGCATGGGGCAGCCGATCTATGCGATCGCGAACGGCGTCGTCTCCATCCACTCGGAGTACGGCGGTCTCGGCAACCACGTCATCCTGACGCACATCATCGACGGCAAGCTCGTCGAGAGTGTCTACGGACACATGCAGTACGGATCGAGCCCGCTGGTGCCCGGGCAGGAGGTCAAGGCCGGTGACCTCGTCGGTCACGTCGGATCGACCGGCCAGTCAACCGGCCCGCACCTGCACTTCGAGCTGCTCATCGACGGGGTGCACGTGAACCCGCTGCCCTGGCTGCAGCAGAACGCCAGCTGACGCCTGGCTGGTGCGGGGACCGGGGCGCTGGGAGCGGCTCAGCGGACGATGGCGAGGTTGAAGGCTGGAGTCCGGAGGGCGCCGAGGACTGCGGCGAAGAGCAGGAAGTAGTGCTCGGCCGCTCGGGCGGTGCCGATCCCGCCGAGATCGATCTGACTGGGCGGCGGCCAGCCGAGGCTGTCGAGCATCTCCGATACGACCGCCTTGGCGTCAGGATCGTCTCCCGAGAGGAACACATTCGTCGGCGCGGAGAGCTTGTCCGGCTCGACGCCGATCACCGCTCCCACGGTGTTGAGCGTCTTCACCACCTTGGTGCCTGGCAATGCCGCCTGCAAGCGCTCGCCAAGGCTCGAGTCCGAGTAGATCAGGTTGAGCTCCTCGTCGACCGCGTTGCCCACGTCGATGAGAATGCGGCCGCTCAGGGAGCCTTGGAGGGGCGTTAGCGTCGCCACGGAGTGGGCAGCCGCGAGGGCGCTGATCACGACCTCGCTGCCGTCGATCGCGCCGGCGTGGTCGAGCACCGGCGCCGGCATCCCGCTGACCGAGTCGGGCGTGCGGGAGCCGAAGGTGACGTGGTGCCCGGCATGGAGGAGGGCGGTGCCCAAGGTGGTGGCCACGTGGCCGGTTCCGAGAATGGCGATATGCATGCGTGCTCCAATGTGAGACGATCATCTGAATAGTTCAAATCTGAACTGAGACGACGGTAACACGTAGTTCAAATTTGAACAAGCCGAGGAGCGGATTCGTGGTCGAGCGGCTGAACGAGGGCGAACTCGCCGCCTACTTCGCGCTGAGGTCGGCGGGCGATCGGCTGCAGCAGGCGGTGGCGAGACAGCTGAAGAGTCACGACCTCACCGAAGTCCAGTTCTCGATTCTCGCTCGGCTCGTCGATTCGACGAGCGGCCTGCGGATGAGTGATCTGGCGCGGGTGCTGGTCGTCACCAAGAGCGGCCTGACGTACCAGGCGGGTCAACTCGAGCGCCGGGGCCTGATCGCCCGGGAGTCGAGCGAGGTCGACGATCGTGCCGTCGTCGTGCGAGCCACGCCGCAGGGCGCGGATCTGATCCGGAAGGTCATGCCCGGTCACATCGCCCTCGTGCGTGAACTGTTCATCGACCGACTCGATCCGCGCGAGGTTGCGACCGTGCGGGATGCACTCAGCCGAGTCGGGGCGCCCGGGGAAGCTTGACCCGCTCGGAAGAACTCAGCCGCGCAGCCACACGGTGGTCTCCGGGGGCAGGGCGGCGCCTTCGAACGGCTGGCTCGCGAGGAGGCGTTCAGCGGCCGGGGGCAGCTCCACGGGCACGGTTCCGAAGTTGCAGATCGCGGTCAGGGCACCGTTGCGGAAGGCGACGGTGTTCTCCGGGTACCCGCTCAGCCAGTCCAGCGTGCCATGGCCGAGGTCGAGCCGGCGGCGCACCCCGAGCGCGCGCCGATAGAACTCGAGCGTGCTCTCCGGGTCTCCGGCCTGCACGTCCCGCGCGTACTCACGCCATTCCGCCGGCTGCGGCAGCCAGCTCTCCCCGGTCTCGCTGAAGCCGAACGCCGGCTTGTCCGACTCCCACGGCAGCGGCACCCGACAGCCGTCGCGGCCGTACTTCTCACCGTTCGTGCGGAACCAGGTGGGGTCCTGACGCGCATGGTCAGGAAGATGGATCACCTCAGGCAGTCCCAGCTCCTCACCCTGATAGAGGTAGGCGCCGCCGGGGAGGGCGAGCATGAGCGCCGTGGCAGCCCGGGCGCGTCGGAGTCCCGTTGCGGTGTCCGGCAGGCCCATCGAGTCGGGGCCGAGCCCGCTGCCCTGCGGGTTCTCCGCGGTCACCCCGAGCCGGCTGGCGTGCCGCACCACGTCGTGGTTGCTCAGCACCCACGTCGCCGGCGCGCCCACGTTCGAGAACGCGTTCAGTGAGTCGTCGATGATCCGCCGCACCGCCCTGGCCGACCACGGCGCCTCGAGGTAGGGGAAGTTGAACGACTGGTGCATCTCATCCGGGCGCACCCACAGCGCCAATTTGCTCAGCGGCTCCACCCACGCCTCCGCGGTGAGAATGCGTTCGCCCGGATACTCGTCGACCACTGCACGCCACTCACGCCAGATGTCGTGCACGCCCTCCTGTGCCCAGTACGGCGGGGTCGCCTCGCCGGCCAGGTCGCTGATGCCGGGCTCGAGCGTGACGCCCTCTTCGCCGCCCGGGGCGTCCTCCGTGGTGGGTGCGATTCCGCCACCCATGCTGCCCGCGTTCTCAGGCGGGGTGTAGTGCGGCAGGCCGTCTTCCTTGACGAGCCCGTGCGCGACGTCCACCCGGAAGCCGTCGACGCCCCGGTCGAGCCAGAATCGCAGGATGTCGCGGAACTGGGCGCGCACCCACTCCTTGTTCCAATCGAAGTCCGGCTGCGATGCGTCGAACAGGTGCAGGTACCACTGACCGGGCGAGCCGTCCGCCTCGGTGATCCGCGTCCATGCGGGTCCCCCGAAGACCGACTGCCAGTTGTTCGGCGGCTTCGAGCCGTCCGGTCCCTCGCCGTCGCGGAACATGTAGCGGGCACGCTCCTCGGATCCGGGTCCCGCCGCCAGCGCCTCCTGGAACCACACGTTCGCGTCGGACGAGTGGTTCGGGACGATGTCGACGATCACCCGCATGCCGAGATCATGCGCGGTGGTCAGCAGCCGGTCGAAGTCGCCGAGCGTGCCGAACAGCGGGTCGACCTCGCAATAGTCTGCGACGTCGTAGCCGGCGTCCTTCTGCGGTGAGCGGTAGAACGGCGACAGCCAGATGGCGTCGACGTCGAGCTCCGCGATCTGCGGGAGGTGCTGGGTGATGCCGGCCAGGTCCCCGATTCCGTCGCCGGTCGCATCCGCGAACGATCGCGGGTAGATCTGGTAGATGACCGCGCTGCGCCACCATTCCTTGCCGGGCTCGGTGCCCGCGTTCTGGGGCGTCGTATGGGGGCTCTCGATCGTCATGCCTGACACCCTAAGGACGGAGTTCGTGTATTCGGTCCGAACTGCAAGCGTTTGCAGTCGGCGTTCACCATATCGGCCCTGGTGCGCACCGATGCGGGAACCTAGCCTGAACTCGTCGGAAGGAAATGACCATGCCCGGCAAGATCGCCAACCTCGTTTTCGACTGCCACGACCCCCGTCTGCTCAGCGACTTCTGGAGCGACGTGCTCGGCTATCCCCGCGCCGAGTACCCGCCGGACATGAAGCGGGATCTCCTCGCCCACGGACTGACGGAGGAGGACCTCGCCAAGCGCAGTGTTGCGCAGGATCCATCCGGTGAGGGCTTGCGGCTGTTCTTCCAGCAGGTGCCGGAGTCGAAAGTCGTGAAGAACCGCGTCCACATCGACCTGTTCGCGACTCCCGGCCGCCGGGCGACGCCGGAGGAGGTGGACGCCGAGAAGGAGCGCATCGTGGCGCTCGGCGCCACCGTGGTGAACGCGTTCGACTCGTCCTGGGGTCCGTATCCGGAATACCACTGGGTGCTGGCCGACCCGGAAGGCAACGAGTTCTGCGTGCAGTGACTGCGCGAACAGCACCGTTGGCAGGTGCTAATCTCTTACGGTGCCCCGGCGCGGGCGCATGCCCCGATAGCTCAGTGGTAGAGCACTTCCATGGTAAGGAAGGGGTCGTCAGTTCAATCCTGACTCGGGGCTCGGTCTTCGTAAGATCGCGGCGGGATAGCTCAGGTGGTCAGAGCACACGGCTCATAATCGTGGTGTCGCGGGTTCAAGTCCCGCTCCCGCTACAGAGGAAAGGTCCCGCTTGCCGGGGCCTTTTCGCATTGCGTCGGCAATGCGGGCCCGTCCGGACCGCCCCACTGATGGCGGTGCGTGGCGCGGACGTGAAGGTACCTCTCCCTGACATTGTGGGTTCGCTGGGAGTTCCGGTGGTGGGATGTGGATAACCGTCTCTGACCGGCGGTTTCGGGGTCTTGGTGTCGGGGGCGGCTGTTCGAATGACGGTATGGAAGAAACCGCGACCGTTGGCCCGGGCCCGGGGATGGACGTGCTGTCGCCTGGGGCGGTGGCGTTGGAGCGTCGCGCTGGAGTGGTGGAGCGTCTGCGGGAGCTGGACCGGGCGTCGGCCCGGGCAGACGCTGCCAGGTTGCGTGGCCTGAATGACCTGCGGGTCGAGGCTGAGGCGGTGCACGCCGGCTCAGCCGCCGCGCTAGAGAATGCGGTGGGTGTGCGGGCGCGGGTGGGGTTCGGGGAATCGTCGGACCTGGAACGCCGTTCGGTGCGGGCTGAGGCCGCCGCGGCGCTGCGGATCTCCGAGCGGGTGGCGGGGACCCAGCTGGAGTTCGCGAAAGCGCTGTGCACCGAGCTGACCGCGACGATGGATGCGCTGACCGTGGGGGACATCTCCGAGTACCACGCGCGGCTGATCTGGGAGCACGCCTGCCTGGTGCCCGCCGACGACCGGCGTGTGTTCGAGGAGCAGGCGTTGGTCGCGGCGCGGAGGTTGAGCACCGCCCGGTTGAAGGGCAGGCTGCGCGGCATTCAGCAGCGGCTGCACCCGGAGGCCGCGATCGAACGGCACCGGCAGGCGGTGGACACCCGGGATGTGTGGGTGGATCCCGCCGCGGATGGGATGGCGATTCTGAGCGCGCTGCTGCCGGCGGCGACCGCGGTCGCTGCGGCCGACCGGATCGAGGAGTACGCCCGCGGGATCACCGGTGACCCGCACGAGACCCGCACGGTGCTGCAGGTCCGCGCCGACGTGTTCGCCGAGTTCGTCCTCGGCGGCGAAGCGGGCGCCTGGAGGATCACCCCGACCGTGCAGGTGGTGGTCCCGGCGTTGAGTCTGCTCGGCCACTCCGAGGAGCTGGCGATCCTGGACGGGTACGGGCCGATCGATTTGG
>NZ_JBHLTG010000004.1:0-633045 GCF_042434515.1 Lysobacter korlensis | reverse complement strand
CATGACAAGCGCTAAATCCACTTCGCCGTCACCAGCCCCCGACTCCGTTCAGCTCCTACCGCGAGCCACTCGGTGCCGGGGCGCGCATTCTGCACAAATCCCGGGGGCCGTGGGAAGGGGGTAATCAGATGTCGCGCGATTCCGATGTGAAACGTTCACGAACCTCGCCAGCCGTAATTGGCTGGTCAGCGCGGCACGAGGTGAGTGCCTTGACTCGGGAGAGACGCGGTTCCACCGTTCTGGCGACAAACACAAGAGCGAGGCGGCGGTATGCGACAAGCGCAGATTATTGTTGGGCTCGCTGGCCTGGTGCTGGCCGGATGCGCATCGGGAAGCGGGAACTGGGTCGAGCTTGCAGGTGAGCGATACACCGTCGAGGTCGCGGACGACGACGCCGAGCGAGCGCGAGGCCTGATGTTCCGTGATGTGCTTCCGGCCGGCCAGGGGATGCTCTTCTTGCACGAGGAGGAGGAGCCCCAGGCGTACTGGATGAAAAACACGCGGATCCCGCTGGACATCCTGTACTTCGATAGCAGCCGCAAGCTGGTGTCCCAGCAGAGGGACGTACCGCCATGCACTGCGGGAGACCGGTGCCCGCCGTATCCGAGCAACGCACCGGCCCGCTATGTGCTCGAGCTCAACGCCGGCGAAGCCGCCAAGATGAAGCTCGAGGATGGGACCGAAATCCTGTTCGGCCCGGGCATTACTGTCCGGTAGCGATCAGAGCTGCATCATTTCGAAGTCGTCCTTCGTCACGCCGCAGTCCGGACATGTCCATGTGTCCGGCACGTCCGCCCAGCGGGTCCCCGCGGGGATGCCCTCCTCCGGGATTCCTTGTGCTTCGTCGTAGACAAAGCCGCAGACGACGCACATCCAGGTGCGGAATTCGGTGGTCGCGGGGGCTTCAGACATGGACGGATAATGCTCGTGAGGGGCCGGCATTGTCCCATCGGCCCGCGAACGACGGAAGGACACCCATATGACCTCTCGCTGGCGGCAAGGCGGCGTCTATGCGATTACGGCCGACCTGACGGACACCGCACTGCTGCTGGATCGAGCCGGCCAGGTGCTGGACGCCGGCGTATGTCTTCTGCAGTACCGGAACAAGCAGGCCACGGCGGAGCTGCGCGCGCAGCAAGCAAAAGAACTGCTTGCGCTTTGCCGCGCGAGCAGCGTGCCGCTGATCATCAACGACGACTGGCGCCTGGCAGCAGAACTCGGGGCCGACGGCGTCCACCTGGGGGGCGAAGACGGGGATGTCGCGCTTGCGAGGCAGGCGCTCGGCGCACAGGCGATCATCGGCGCATCGTGCTACGACGAGCTGAGTCGTGCCCGGGCTGCAGTCACCTCTGGCGCGAGCTATGTCGCGTTCGGGGCCTTCTTCGCCTCTCGGACGAAGCCCCTGGCACGGACATGCGGACTGGACGTGCTGCAGGCCGCCGCCGATTTAGGAGTGCCGCGGGTAGCGATCGGCGGTATCACCCCCGACAATGCGGGCCCGCTCGTCGAGGCCGGTGCGGACATGCTGGCGGTGATCAGCGGGATCGTCGACGCCGACGACCCGGCCGCCGCGGTCCGCGCTTATGCGCGGCATTTCACGCGACCCGGCGCTTCAACGGCGCCGAATAACGCCTCCGAATGACAGGAACCCCATGAACAACGAACACTCGCACGACCTCTTCACCCGCGCGTCCCGGCTGCTTCCCGGCGGCGTGAACTCGCCGGTCCGTGCGTTCAAGTCGGTCGGGGGCGAGCCATTTTTCGCGCGGCGCGCGGAGGGGGCGTACCTCTATGACGTCGACGGCAATCGGTACGTCGATTACGTGGGTTCGTGGGGGCCCATGATTGCCGGCCACGCCCATCCGCAGGTGCTGGATGCGGTTGCGCGCACCATGCGGGACGGCCTGAGCTTCGGCGTGCCGAACGCGCTCGAGGTCACGATGGCCGAAGCGATCACACGCATCGTGCCGAGCTGCGAGATGGTGCGGATGGTGAACTCCGGAACCGAGGCGACGCTGTCGGCGATCCGCGTGGCGCGCGGCGCGACCGGGCGCAACCGGATCGTAAAGTTCGAGGGCTGCTACCACGGGCATGGCGACAGCTTCCTCGTCAAAGCCGGTAGTGGCGTCATGACACTCGGACTGCCGAACTCCCCCGGAGTGCCGGCGGCGCTCGCCGACCTCACGCTGACGTTGCCCTACAACGACTTCGACGCCGCTACCGCGCTGTTTGCCGAGTTCGGTGCCGAGGTTGCCGGGCTCATCATCGAGCCGGTCGTAGGTAACGCGAACTGCATCCTGCCGCGCGAGGGCTACCTGCAGCACCTGCGCGAGCTGTGCACGCAGCACGGCGCGCTGCTGATCTTCGATGAGGTGATGACGGGGTTCCGGGTTGCGCTCGGTGGCGCCCAACAGCGCTATGGGATCACGCCGGACCTCAGCACGTTCGGCAAGATCATCGGTGGTGGCATGCCGGTCGGCGCCTATGGCGGCCGCCGCGACCTGATGGCGCAGGTCGCCCCAAGCGGCCCGATCTACCAGGCAGGCACGCTCAGCGGCAATCCGGTTGCGATGGCCGCCGGGCTCGCGACGCTGGAGCTGATCCAGGAGCCCGGCTTCCACGACGCGCTCGAGCAATCGACGCATGCGCTGTGCGACGGTCTGGAGGCGGCGGCGCGCGAGGCCGGGGTTGCGTTCCACACAACGCGCGCACCGGGCATGTTCGGCCTGTACTTCCGGGAAGGCCCGGTCGAAATGTTTGCCGACGCGCTGGCATCTGACACCGGCCGCTTCAATCGCTTCTTCCACGCGATGCTCGAGCGCGGTGTCTATCTTGCGCCGTCCGCGTTCGAAGCCGGGTTCGTCTCGAGCGCGCACGGGGCGGCCGAGATCGACTACACGGTCAACGCTGCACGCGAGGCGTTCGCGATGGTGCGCGAGTAACGAGCGGCCGCACCTATTGGCGCAGCAACCGGGGCCGTCATGCGCGCACGAATGCGCGCAGCGCGGCATCAAGCCGCGTCAGCCCCGCGGCAATGTCACCCTGTTCGATATTGAGCGCGGGCACGAAACGCAGCACGTCGGGCCCCGCCTGCAGCAGCAACAACCCCTCGTCGGCGCAGCGCTCAAGAATTTCGCCTGCCCGACCCGCATAGCGCGGCGCGAGCTGCGCGCCCAGCATCAGACCGCGGCCACGGATTTCGCAGAAGACGTTCAGTTCGCCATTGATCGCCGCCAGCGCTTTGCGAAGCGCCTGGGACTGATGTTCGACGTTGGCGCGAAGCTCGTCTGAATCAAGCACCCGTAGCGCGGCGAGTGCGACTGCCGCGGCCAGCGGGTTGCCGCCGAACGTGGTGCCGTGCGCGCCGAACTGCAAGGTTTCTGCGGCATTTTCACCGACGAGCAGCGCGCCGACCGGAAATCCGCCACCGAGCGCTTTCGCAAGCGTGACCGCATCGGGCACGACGCCATAGCCCTCGAACGCGAACAGCGGCCCCGTGCGCCCCATCCCGCACTGGATTTCGTCGAGCATCAGCAATGCGTCGTGCCGGTCGCACAACGCGCGAAGCCCTCGCAGGAAGGACTCGGACGCCGGCGTGACGCCGCCCTCGCCTTGTACGGGCTCGACCAGCACTGCGCAGACGTCGCCTGCGGCCATCGCGGCTTCGGCAGCCGCCAGGTCGTTGAACGCGCTGTAGCGGAACCCCGGAGGGAGCGGTTCGAACCCTTCCTGGTATTTCGGCTGAGCGGTGGCGGTGACGGCCGCGAGCGTGCGTCCGTGAAAGCTGCCCTCGAAACTCAGGATGACGCGCTGCTCGGGGGCGCGACCCTGCGAGGCCGCCCAACGCCGGGCGAGTTTGATCGCTGCCTCGTTCGCCTCGGTGCCGGAGTTGCACAGAAATGCACGGCGTGCGAAGCCGGACGCTTCGACCAGCGCCTGTGCAAGGCGGATCGGTGGCTCGCTGAGGAAGACGTTGCTCGTGTGCCAGAGCCGCCCGGCCTGCTCGGTAAGCGCCGCCACCAAGACCGGGTTCGCGTGCCCGAGTGCATTGACTGCGATGCCGCTGCCGAAGTCGATGTACTCCCGACCGTCACGATCCCATACACGGGAGCCCACACCACGGTCGAGTACGATGCGACGCGGCCGGTACACCGGCACGTAGTAGTGTTCGAACAACCCGTACAACGAATCGGTATCGGCTTCAGCCATTGGTCGTCGGACGCAGCGCGGCAAGTGCACCGGGCCGCTATTGTCACCGATCGCCCTGCCCGCGGTAAGCCGGTCCGGAGATAGTGGATGCGCCTGCTGTTAGATCCCCAGCTCAACCCCGCCACCGAAACCGGGTGGCGCCGGCGCTGGTTCGACATCATCTATCGCCATGACTCGCCACCGGCGCGCAACTTCGACCTCGCGCTGATCGCGGCGATCGTCGCCAGCGTGGCCGTGATCATGCTCGACAGCGTGCCGGAATATCACAGCAAGTACGGCCGCGAGCTCTACGTGCTGGAGTGGGTATTCACCGGGTTGTTCACGCTGGAATACATCGCGCGCATGGTCGTGGTCAGGCGACCGGTGCGTTACGGGCTGAGCAGCTGGGGGATCATCGATCTGCTGTCGATTCTGCCGACCTACGTGTCCGTGCTGGTGCCCGGTGCCCAGAGCCTGCTTGCAGTGCGCATCCTGCGCATCCTGCGGCTGTTCCGCATCCTCAAGCTGACCCAGTACGTCGACGAGGGCGGCATGCTCATCGGCTCGCTCTGGCGCAGCCGACGCAAGATCTTCGTGTTTCTCAGTGCCGTGCTGACCGTGGCGGTGATCTTCGGCGCGATCATGTACGTCGTCGAGGGACCCGAGCACGGCTTCAACAGCATTCCGACCAGCATGTACTGGGCGATCGTGACGATGGCGACGGTCGGCTTCGGCGACATCGCACCGGTGACGCCGCTCGGCCGCTTCATCGCATCGGTGCTGATCCTGATCGGTTACAGCATCATCGCGGTGCCGACCGGCATCTACACCGCGGAGCTGGCGACCAGCCTGCGCGAGGCCTCGCATACCAGCAAGCGCGACTCGCGTGGCTGCCCCGAGTGCGGGCTGGAGGGCCACGACCCCGACGCCCGGCATTGCCGGCAGTGCGGCAATAAGCTGCCCGCGCGGATGGGGTGAGATGTACGTGCGCCGGCCCTGATTACCACTGGCCGGTGTTCGGCATCGAGACCCACGGTTCGGCGGGCGGCAGCGCCTCGCCCTTCTGTAGCAGTTCGATCGAAATCAGATCCGGCGAACGCACGAATGCCATGCGGCCGTCCCGCGGCGGGCGGTTGATGATGACGCCCTGCGAAAGCAGGTGCTCGCAGGTCGCGTAGATGTCGTCCACCGCGAATGCAAGGTGGCCGAAGTTGCGCGCGCTGCCGTAATCCTCGACATCGTAGTTGTAGGTCAGCTCGATCCCCGTGTCGGGGTTCTCCGGCGCACCGAGGTAGACCAGGGTGAAGCGGCCTTCCGGGTAATCGCGGCGGCGCGTCTCGACCAGGCCGAGCGCGTCGCGGAAGAAACGCAGCGACTGGTCGAGGTCGCGGACGCGCACCATCGCGTGCAGATACCTCATCGGATCACTCCTCGTTGGATGGCCCGTCCAGAAACAGGTCCGGCAACAGCGGTTGCGTCGGATCGATCGCGTACTGCGAAAAGTCGTCGACGCCCGCCTCGCGCAGCACGTCCTCATCGATCAGGAATGCCCCGGTGCGTTCGCGTGCGGGACGCGTCAGCACCGCATGCACGGCGTCGGCGACGATCTCGGGCCGACGGCACCGCGCGGGGTCGACACCGGGAATCATGTTGATCGCATCGGTCGCGATGATCGTGCGCGGCCACAGCGCATTGATCGCGATGTTCTGCCCGGCGAACTCGCCCGCCAGTCCGAGCGTCACCAGGCTCATGCCCATCTTCGCGAGCGTGTAGCCGGTGTGCGGCGCCCACCATTTGGGATCGAGCGAGAGTGGCGGCGCGAGCGTGAGGATGTGCGGGTTCGGCGCCTGCAGCAGCCACGGCAGGCAGGCCTGTGCGCAGAGGAAACTGCCGCGTGCGTTGACCTGCTGCATGAGGTCGAAGCGCTTCATCGGCGTGTCGAGTGTGCCGCGCAGCCAGATCGCACTGGCGTTGTTGACCAGGATGTCGATGCCACCGAACGCGTCGGCGGTGGCCGCGACCGCGGCGCGCACCTCGTCCTCGTCGCGGATATCACAGCGCAGCGCTAGCGCCTGACCACCGGCTTCCTCGACCTCCGCGGCGACGGAGTGGATCGTGCCGGCCAGCTTCGGGTTCGGGACCGAAGACTTGGATGCGATCGCGACATTGGCGCCGTCGCGCGCGGCGCGCAGTGCAATGGCCCGGCCGATGCCGCGCGAGGCGCCGGTAATGAAGAGGGTCTTGCCGGTCAGGGACATGGGATCTCCCGGTGGAAGGAATCGCGATGCAATCGCGTGGCGGTGACGGGCGCGGGCTGCGCTACGTCCGTCGACAGGCGCGGAGTCAGGTGGACTAGGGCTTGGGCCCCTTCCCTTCGTTGTCTTCCCACTTCAGCAGCCGGCGGGTCACGAACCGGTAGACGGGCTTGCCGGTTACAAACCAGGCTTCGCGCACCCAGGAGCGGCGCTTCAGCACGCGCCGCTCGACCGGCGTCAACGCCTGCGGGCAGTAAGTGCGTTTGTGCTTGAGCAGGTGGCGCAGGTCCTCGCGGGCGAGCAGGCGCATCCAGCGCGATCGCGGCGCGCCGCGCACGGCCAGCTGGAAATCGATGATCGCCGGCGCGCCGTCGGCGAGCACCAGCCAGTTCGCCTCCTTCGCGAGGTCGTTGTGGGCGATTCCGCGCCGGTGCAATTGCTGCAGCAACCGGCGCGCGCTGCGGAAGTACGCGAGGTCACCATGCGGCGGGCGCTGGTACATCGCGGCGCCATCAAGGTAGCTGCGATCGAGCCGACGCCCGTCCCAGCGCAGCAGCTGGGGCATTGCCGCCAGACCGGCGACCGCGATCAGCGCACGTGCCTCGCGCCGCGCCAGCCACCACGCGGGCAGGCGCAGCCACAAAGGAACGAAGCCGAGGTCGCGGCGGACGAACAGACCGGAGGCATCGCGCATCAGGGCGATGCGGCCGAAGCTGTCGGCCTTGAGCGCGGCGACTTCCGAAGCGGGTGTAGGCATCGCGAAAGTGTACGGCCTCGCGCGCCGGGGGCCAGCCGTCGGTACAGCAGGCGCTGCCATAATGGAGGGATGGACTCAGCCTGGTTGAATGCCGCGATCGAGTGGATCGGCACCCATCCCGTCGCGGCCGGCGCATTGATCGCGCTGATCGCGTTCTGCGATGCGATTGTCGTGATCGGTATCGTCGTTCCGGCGCTGCCGCTGCTGATCGCGGTGGGCACGCTGGTGGGATTGGGGCACATCAACGGTCCGTACGCGGCGGCGTGCGCAGCGGCGGGCGCATTCACGGGCGACGCGCTGAGCTATTGGGTCGGGCGACGCTGGGGGGCACAGCTGCGCCAGCGCTGGCCATTCTCGCGCTATCCGCAGTGGCTGGATCGCGGCGAGACGATGTTCCGCCGCCACGGCACGAAGAGCATTTTCACCGCGCGCTTCGTCGGGGCGGTGCGGCCGTTCGTGCCGGCGATCGCGGGTATGCTGCATGTGCCGTTCCGCCGTTATGCGCTGCCCAGTGCCGCGGCATCGATCGGCTGGGCGGTGCTGTTCCTCGCCCCGGGCTGGGTGCTGGGCGCCTCGTACGACGCGGTAGCCGCCGTCGCGGATCGGCTCGCGCTGGTGCTCGGCGGGCTGCTGGCCGCGGTCGCGCTGGTGTGGGCCTGCGTGCTCTACACCTGGCGCTGGTTTGCCGAGCACGCCGACAGCCTGCTTGCGCGTGCGCTGCAGTGGACGCTCGAGCATCCGCGCCTGGGCCGCTACGCGGGCGCACTGATCAACCCGAACCGTCCCGAATCGCCTTCATTGCTGCTGCTCGCGGTGTGCCTGCTGGCGATCAGCTGGGCCTGGTTCACCCTGCTCGCCTCGCTGCTGGCCAGCGGCGGACCGCTGGCGCTGGATCTGCAGGTGCATGCCTTCATGCACAACCTGCGCAACCCGCTTGCCGATCGCCTGATGGCCGGCCTTGCAAGCCTGGGCGATCAGTACGTGCTCGGCCCGGCGGCGTTGGTTGCGCTGGGCTACCTGCTGTGGCGCCGCCGCTGGATGGCGGCGGCACACTGGATCGCAGCGGTGGTGTTCGGGTTGACGCTGACTTCTCTGCTGGCTGCGCTGATCGACATGCCGCGTCCCGATACAGCGCCCGCCGGGTTCGGCTTTCCGTCGGTCGCGGTGACGATGACGACGGTGGTGTTCGGTTTCTTCGCGGTGCTGATCGCGCGTGAGCTGCCGGGTCGGACACGGGTCTGGCCTTACCTCGTGGCCGGCGCGGTCGTGACCGTGGTGGCGTTCGCGCGGCTCTACCTGGGCGCGCATTGGCCGAGCGATCTGGTCGGCGGCATGCTGTTCGGCATCGTCTGGCTGCCTGCGCTCGGCATCGCGTACCGGCGCCACGTCGCGCGTTCGTTCTGGATCCACCCGCTGAGCTGGTTGTTCTACGGCACGTTCGCGCTGGCCGCGCTCTGGCATGCGCCGCGTGCTGCCGACACCGTGCTCGATCGCTTCACCCCGGGCGGTCCGGACCGCGTGATCGCAGCAGCGGACTGGTGGCAGTCGGGCTGGGCGGAACTGCCGGCGCAGCGTAATGAGAGCGACCCGCGCCGCCGCTGGGCGCTGGACGTGCAGATCGCTGGCCCGCTCGACCCGGTGCGCCAGCGACTGCAAGCCCAGGGCTGGCGGATTCAGCCGCAGGCGACCTGGGTCGACGCGGTCGCGCTTCTTGATGATGACGCCGGGCGCGAACGCCCCGCCGTGCTGCCGGCCACGCTCGACGCGCGTGCCGAAACGCTGCTGATGCTTCGCCCCGATGCCGACGGCCGCAGGCTGCACGCGCTGCGACTCTGGCCGGCGCCAGTGCGGCTTGAACACGAGCCGCTGTGGCTCGGCACGACTCAGACGCTGGTGCTGACCCAGCCGATGGGCCTGCTGTCGCTATGGCGGCCGGAGCCTGACGACGGCGTCGCGCATGCACTGGTGCGCCGTGCGGTCACCGACCTCGACACGCGCGAATCCCTGCATCCGCAGGGAAGCGCGCCAGTGCTGCGGATCCGGACCGCGACACCGCGGCAATCAACCGACGAGTGACAGCAGCAGTTCCAGCCGTTCGTGCGGATCGTCGATCTGCAGCAACGCTTGGCGCTGCTCGTCCGGAAGCGGCAACAGCTCCGCCAGGCGCCAGCCCACCCAGGCCGCGTCGTTGAAGCACGAGCCTGCCGCGCGCGCGTGATCGCCGCCGCGGCGTTCGAGCATATGGCGCAGTACGGTCACCAACGCCGCGTGCTCAGGGCGAACCGAGCCGGCAGGGGGTTCGTCGATCCATTCGATTTCCGCAACCTGCAGGCCGTTGTCGCGCACCCGCATCCGACGCGCGCGGAACCGCCGCGCGCCGCGCAGGCTCAGCGTCAGCAGCCCGTCACCACCCGTATCGAAATCCTCGATGACCGCTTCGGTGCCGACCGCGGCGGGCAACGCGGGCCCGGACGCTTCTGCACCCTCGAGGATCAGGCAGATGCCGAACGTCCGACCGCTGCGGCCGCACTCGCGCACCAGGTCGAGGTAACGCGCTTCGAACACGCGCAGCCCGAGCGATGCGCCCGGCAGCAGCACGGTGTGGAGTGGAAACAGCGGCAGCGTTTCGATCGGCATTGGCAAGAACGTGGCAGGCGCTGGTTGGGGAGTAGCGCGGCTGCGCGCACATTGGCGTGAAGCTGCAGCGTCACCGCATTCGCTGCGGCCACGCCGCAGCCGAGGTCAGCCCTGACCGAGCGCGGCGTGGAAGCGGCGCGGTGCGCCGTCGAAGCCGCCGTTCGACATGAACACGACATGGTCACCGGCTCGGACACGCTCGCGCAGCAGCGCGATCATGCGATCGACGTCGGGTACGGTCGCGCCCTGCCCGCGCAGCCCGGCAACGACCTTGCCCGCGTCCCACGCGAGCTCCGGCCGGTGCAGGAATACGACTTCATCGGCGAGGTCGAGCGACGGCGCGAGCGCGTCCGCATGCGCGCCCAACCGCATCGAATTGCTGCGCGGCTCCATCGCCACGACGATCCGCGCGGCACCGACCTTCGCGCGCAGCCCTGCAAGCGTGGTCGCGATCGCGGTCGGGTGGTGGGCGAAATCGTCGTAGACGGTGATGCCGCCGTGCTCGCCGATCACTTCCATGCGCCGCTTGACGCTGCGGAAGTTCGCCAGCGCCGGCAGCACCGAGGCCGCGTCGACGCCGACCGCATTCACCGCCGCCAGTGCGGCCAGCGCGTTCATGACGTTGTGCCGCCCAAGCAGCGGCCAGCGCACGTCGCCGATCTCGACGCCGTCATGCACCACCGCGAATGCACTGCCGTCCTCGGCGATGAGTCGCGCGGTCCAGGTGAACGCGGCCTGCGCTGCGGCGCGCTCGTCCGCACGATCGCCGTGCATTTCGCGCGGGGCCGCAACGGGAACCTGGCTCGCATCCAGGCCGAACGTCTCGACCGGCGTCCAGCACCCCATCGCGAGCACCTCGGCCAGGTGGCGGTCCTCACCATTGACGATGAGTCGCCCGCGCCGCGGCACGGTACGCACGAGGTGGTGGAACTGGCGCTGGATCGCGGCCACGTCCGGGAAGATGTCGGCGTGGTCGTACTCGAGGTTGTTGAGGATCGCGACCAGCGGCCGGTAGTGGACGAACTTGCTGCGCTTGTCGAAAAACGCGGTGTCGTACTCGTCGGCCTCGACCACGAACTCCCGGCCCTGCCCGACGCGTGCGGACACGCCGAAATCCTCGGCGACGCCGCCGATCAGGAAGCCCGGCTGGCGGCCGGCCGACTCCAGCAGCCAGGTGAGGATCGTGGTGGTCGTGGTCTTGCCGTGCGTGCCCGCGACCGCGAGCGTGTCGCGCCCCGGCAACAGGTGTTCGCTGAGCCAGCGCGCGCCGGAGGTATAGGTGCGCCCGTCGTCGAGTACCTGCTCGACCGCGGCATTGCCCCGGGAGAGCGCATTGCCGATCACGACCTCGTCGCAGTCGGCGCTGATGTGTTCGGGGCGGTACCCCTGGTTCAGCGCGATGCCGAGGTTCTCGAGCTGGGACGACATCGGCGGGTAGACCGCCTGGTCGCTGCCTTCGACTTCATGGCCGAGTTCGCGCGCGAGCGCGGCGACGCCGCCCATGAAGGTGCCGGCAATGCCGAGGATGTGGAATTTCATGCGGCGCTCCTGGACCCGCGGGGGCGGGCTCTGCGCTTGATCGATACGGTGGCGACCGGGTCCGCGCATCCTGCGCGCTCCATGCCGCCCAGGCCCGGTGCATCCGATGCCCGGGCGCTTTGCCGACTGCGAGCCGATGGCTCGCGGACGCTCGGGCTCACCCCACCGCCGGTGCGGGCTGGAGCGCTTCGATGATGCGGTTGAACACGTCGTCGAGCGAGCCGACGCCGTCGACGACCGAAAGCTGGCCGTGCTGGCGGTAGAAGTCGACGACCGGCGCGGTCTGCTCGTCATAGACGCGCAGGCGCGTGCGCACCGATTCCGGCGTGTCGTCGGCGCGGCCTTCGGCCTTTGCGCGACCGGCGATGCGATCGACCAGCAGCTCGGTCGGCACCTCAAGCTGGACCGCGCAGTCCACCGGCTGCGCGATGCGCGCCAGCAGACTGTCCAGCGCAGCGGCCTGCGCGAGGTTGCGCGGGTAGCCGTCGAGGATGAACCCCCTCGCCGTGTCCGGGCGCGAGAAGCGATCCTCGAGCATGCCGAGCAGGATTTCGTCGGAAACGAGGTTGCCGCGCGCCATCACCTCCTTCGCCTCGAGGCCGAGCTTGCTGCCGGCCGCGACTTCGGCGCGCAACAGGTCGCCGGTGGAGATATGGGGCACCTGCAGATGCTCCTTGAGTCGCGCGGCCTGCGTGCCCTTGCCGGAACCGGGCGCGCCCAGCAGTACCAATCGCATCGATGTCGCTCCTGAGATCGCAAAACGGTCGGCGGCCTTGGCCGCCGCCTCGACAGGGCCAGCGCTACACTCGCGCCTCGTCCACTGCCGGGCAAAGGGCGTCCAGCTTACCGCATCCCGGCTCGAACCCAGGAACCGGCATGCCCAGCGCAAGCACGAAAGGCTCGTCCCGCGGCACTCTGTTCTACGCGCAGTCCGGCGGCGTTACCGCGGTCATTAACGCCACCGCCTCGGCGGTAATCCAGACCGCGCGCTCGCATCGCGTGCGCGTGCTGGCCGGCCGCAACGGCATCCTCGGCGCGCTGAACGAGGAGCTGATCGACACCTCGCGCGAATCGGCCGCGACGATCGCGGCGCTTGCGCATACCCCCGGCGGGGCGTTCGGGTCGTGCCGCGTGAAGCTCAAGTCGCTCGAGGCGGACCGGCCGAAGTACGAGCGCATGCTCGAGGTGTTCCGCGCGCATGACGTGCGCTACTTCCTCTACAACGGCGGCAATGATTCGGCCGACACCGCACTCAAGGTGTCGCAGCTTGCGACCGAGTTCGACTACCCGCTGACCTGCATCGGCGTGCCGAAGACCGTCGACAACGATCTTGCAGTCACCGACACCTGCCCGGGGTTCGGTTCGGCGGCGAAATACACGGCCGTTTCAATTCGGGAGGCGGCGCTCGACGTGGCCGCGATGGCGTCCACCTCCACCAAAGTGTTCGTCTACGAAGCGATGGGCCGGCACGCCGGCTGGCTGGCCGCAGCGGCGGGACTCGCCGGGCGCGGGCCGGACCAGGCGCCGCACCTGATCCTATTTCCCGAACGCACGTTCGATGAGGCGGCATTCTTCCAGCAGGTCAAGGCCGTGGTCGAACGCGTCGGTTATTGCGTGGTTGTTGCGAGCGAGGGCATCCAGACCGCGGACGGGCGCTTCGTCGCCGATGCCGGCGGCGGCAAGGACTCGTTCGGGCACACCCAGCTCGGCGGCGTTGCCTCTCACCTCGCCGCGCGCGTCAAGGACGCCCTCGGCTACAAAGTGCACTGGACGTTGCCCGACTACCTGCAGCGCTCCGCACGTCACCTCGCGTCCGAAACCGACCTCAAGCAGGCGAAGGCCGTCGGCAAGGCAGCAGTCGAGTACGCGCTGAAAGGTCTCAACGGCACGATGCCCGTGATCGTGCGCACGTCCGATGCGCCGTACCGCTGGAAGATCGCGCCGGCGCCGTTGTCCGACATCGCGAACCACGAAAAGAAGATGCCCGCCGAGTTCATCCGCGACGATGGCTATGGCATCACCGATGCAGCGCGCCGCTACCTCGAACCTTTGATCCGCGGTGAAGCGCCGCCGTCGTACGGGCGCAACGGGTTGCCGAAGTACGTCGAACTCGCGAACGTGCTGGTTCCGGCGCGGTTACCTCCCTGGACGTAACCGGATTGGCAAGATGCGAAATCTAGGCTAGGTTCTGCGCATCCTGGCTTGGGGAAGCCATCTTGCACCGGTTGACCATTCTGTTCGTCGCGTTGCTCGCGGCGGCATCCGCGCGCGCGCATGCTGCGCCGCCATCGCCTGCCGATGCCGCGGAGTCCGAGCCCGCCGCCGTTTCCTCGACTCCGGCGGCGGCCTCCACTGCGGACAACACAGCGACCGACACCTCGTCGTGCCGTTGCATACCCGCAGGGGCAGTGGTCGACCTGCGCATTGAAGAAACCCTCAACTCCTCCGCGCACAAACGGGGGGACAAATTCGCGCTGCGGCTCAGCAAACCCGTTGTGGTGGCGGGCGAGACACTGATCCCGGCCGACACGCCCGGCGTAGGCGAAGTGGTCCATGCAGCAGCTGCGCGCGGCGGTGGCAAGCCCGGCGAGCTGCTGCTTGCGGCGCGATACCTCGAGTATGCGGGCCGCCAGATTCCGCTGCGTGGGCTGAAGCTGGGCGTAAGCGGCAAGGACAACGCGGAGCTCGCACTCGCGGTGTCCTTTGCTGCGGGCCCGTTCGCGATGTTCATACGCGGGCGCGAAATCGAAGTACCGGCAGGCACCGAGGTGCACGCCAAGATGTCCACGTTATTTGAACCGGATGCGCCCCCGGCATCGGCGATAGAAACGCCCCATCCCAACCGGAGTAACACCGATGCGTTCGCTGCTGTCCAAAGCCACTCTTGCTGCCGTGCTTCTCGTACCGACCCTTGCCTTCGCGCAGGACGCCGAGCCCGCAAACACACCAACCGAAACCGCGGCCGCTCCGGCGCCAGCCGCCGCGCCCGCGGTGCAGAACACCCTGATCGCGCCTGCACCGGCCGACAAGGGCCAGATCGTGTTTTTCCGTGAGTCGAAAATGATGGGCGCCGCGATCGGCTTCAAGGTGCGCGAAGGCGAAACCGAACTTGGCAAGCTCCGCAGCGGCAAGTACTTCGTCGCGACGGTCGAGCCGGGTACGCACGAATACGTGGTGCATGGCGAAACCAAGGACAAGCTCACGATGGAAATCGAGCCGGGCGAAACCTACTACGTGTTGGGCTCGCTCGGCATGGGCCTGGTCGCGGGCCGCCCGAACCTGTCCCCCTCCGACGAGGGGACGTTCATGGGCATGTCGAAGAAGCTGAAGCTGGCCAAGTGATCTGCTGGCGATAAGCGCGACGACCAGGGCCGCACCTCGCGGCCCTGGTCACATTGAGATCAGCCGCAACCCGCGCCTTCGACCGCCATCACTGCGGCGTACATCGGCACGTTGGGCGTCCGATTCGCAGCTGCGGCCTGCTTCGCTTCATCCAGATACAAGCGCGCGCGCCCCTGCGCGTCGAGCTTCGGCGGCGCAACGTTCACCGGCTTGCGCCAGACCTGCACCACCGCCTGTTGCCCGGGACAAGCCGCGTTCGGCACGCGCAGCAGGTCGTTGAGCTTCCAGCCGTCCTGCACGGACGGCGCAGCCTCTGCCGCATCGACAAAGCGCGCGCGCGGCTGGCAGTTCGGGCTGGTGCGCACCGCAGCAAAGCGATACGGCTGCGCCGAGGCGCCAGTGAACATGCCTTCCAAACGGGCACACGCCTCGGGGATCGTGCGCAGCGTATGCGCCTGGCCCGGCGCCTGCGCCGGCACGGCATCGCGGACGATTTCGGGCTTCGGCAGTGCGGCGGTAGCCGCGACCGCGAGCGACGAGAACAGCAGCGCGGCGGTCACGCCGGCCGGCAAGGTCATCCAGTTTGAAATGCGCATCCGGGACTCCTTGAAAGCGACGGCGCGCAGGCTCGCACGCGTGCGCTGAACCCGACTTCACGCGATCCACCCTGCCATGGGGCTATGCGGTAGTCCGGGCGCAATGCGTCCGGGCGCATCCGGTGAGGAGACAGGGGCCGGCGAGCGCATCAAAACGAAAGGTACGAAATCCGTTGTCCCGTGAGGTATCCACTCTGAGGGAGGGGTCCATGCTGGAGCAGTACGGTTTGTCCCTGGCGCTGGTCTGCGCCGTCGTCGCGATCCTCTACGGGGTCGTCTCCGCGCGATGGGTCCTCGCGCAGCCTGCTGGCAACGAACGCATGCAGGAGATCGCGGGCGCGATCCAGGAAGGCGCGCGTGCCTACCTCAACCGGCAATACATGACGATCGCGATCGCCGGCGTGGTTTTGTTCCTGCTGATCGGCTTTTTCCTCGACTGGCTCAGCGCGGGCGGTTTCGTGATCGGGGCGGTGCTGTCGGGCGCGGCCGGCTACATCGGCATGAACGTCTCGGTGCGCGCGAACGTACGCACGGCCGAAGCCGCGCGGCGCGGCATCGCGCCGGCGATGGATGTCGCGTTCCGCGGCGGCGCGATCACCGGCATGCTCGTGGTGGGCCTGGGCCTGCTCGGCGTGGCCGGTTACTGGTGGGCGCTCGGGCTGATGGGCGCGGAGCCCGGCGAGGCACTGCATGCCCTGGTCGGCCTTGCGTTCGGCTCGTCACTGATCTCGATATTCGCCCGTCTCGGCGGCGGCATCTTCACCAAGGGCGCAGACGTGGGTGCGGATCTCGTCGGCAAGGTCGAGGCCGGCATCCCCGAGGACGATCCGCGCAACCCCGCAGTAATTGCCGACAACGTGGGCGACAACGTCGGCGATTGCGCCGGCATGGCCGCCGACCTGTTCGAAACCTACGCGGTCACTGTGATCGCGACGATGCTGCTGGGCGGGCTGATGGCGACCGAGGTCGGACGCAACGCGGTGCTCTACCCGCTCGTGCTGGGCGGCGTATCGATCATCGCCTCGATCATCGGCGCGATGTTCGTGAAAGTGAAGGACGGGGGCTCGATCATGGGCGCGCTCTACAAGGGCGTGATCGTCTCGGCGCTGCTCGCGGCGGTCGCGTTCTATTTCGTCACGGTCGACATGATGGGCGACAACCGCTACGGCGCGCTGGCCCTGTATTTCTGCGCACTGATCGGGCTCGTGCTCACCGGCGCCATCGTCTGGATCACCGAGTACTACACCGGCACGCAGTTCAAGCCCGTACAGCATGTCGCGCAGGCGTCTACGACCGGCCATGGCACCAACATCATTGCCGGGCTCGGCATTTCGATGAAGTCGACCGCGCTTCCGGTCATCGCGGTATGCCTTGCGATCTGGGGCGCGTTCGAGCTGGCCGGCCTGTACGGCATCGCGATCGCGGCCACGTCGATGCTGTCGATGGCCGGCATGATCGTCGCCCTCGACGCGTACGGCCCGATTACCGACAACGCAGGCGGCATCGCGGAAATGGCCGAGCTGCCGCCGGAGGTCCGCGCCGTAACCGACCCGCTCGATGCGGTCGGCAACACCACCAAGGCGGTGACGAAGGGCTACGCGATCGGCTCGGCCGCGCTTGCGGCGCTGGTGCTGTTCGCCGACTACACCCACAACCTCGAGACCGCCGCGGCAGCGCGCGCGCTCGAGACCGGCGTCGCCGCGGAAGTGCTGCGCTTTGACCTGTCCGACCACATGGTGATCATCGGCCTGCTGATCGGCGGGCTCATTCCGTACCTGTTCGGCGCGATGGCGATGGAAGCGGTCGGCCGGGCCGCCGGTGCGGTGGTCGAGGAGGTGCGCCGGCAGTTCCGCGACATCCCCGGAATCATGCAGGGCACGGCGAAGCCGCAGTACGACCGCGCGGTCGACATGCTCACCAAGTCGGCGATCAAGGAAATGATCGTGCCGTCGCTGCTGCCGGTCGCGGTACCGGTCGTGGTCGGGCTGGTGCTCGGGCCGAAGGCGCTGGGCGGTCTGCTGATCGGCACGATCGTGACCGGCCTGTTCGTCGCGATCTCGATGACCACCGGCGGTGGCGCCTGGGACAACGCGAAGAAGTACATCGAGGACGGCAACTTCGGCGGCAAGGGCAGCGAGGCGCACAAGGCCGCGGTTACGGGCGACACCGTCGGCGATCCCTACAAGGACACCGCCGGCCCCGCGATCAACCCGCTGATCAAGATCATCAACATCGTCGCGCTGCTGCTGGTGCCGCTGCTGTAGGCACCCGTGGCCGAGGTAGCGGAAGCGGAAGCGGCCTTCGGGCAGTTCTTTTTTTCGCGCCGCGATGGCCGTCTTTGCCGGACCCAGCAAGAACACCGTGTTCACCCCCGGTTATGCACAGTTCACGCACCGATGGCCGGCGGTCCCTGCGCGGACTCCGGCTGCAGCCCTTCACGGAGACCCTCATGCAACCGGCCACCTGGCAAGACTCCCTCCGCACTTCGCTCGGGGTTTACCTGCCCAGCATCCTCGGCGCGCTCGCGATCGTCCTGATCGGCTGGCTCGTCGCGCTGGCGCTGAGCGCAGCGACCCGAAACATGCTGGCCCGCTTCGGCACCAACCAGCGGCTTGCCACACATGCAGGCTCGTCGGTCAACGTCGAGCACATCGCAAGCCGGGTCGTGTTCTGGGCCGTGCTGCTGCTGGCACTGATCGGCGCGTTCAGCGTGCTACGCGTCGAAGGCGTGTCCGGGCCGCTATCGACGCTTGCGACCACGGTGATGATGTATCTGCCGCGGCTGCTGCTCGCGATTGGCCTGGCCGCGCTGGCCTGGCTCGTCGCGACGGTCGTGCGTTCGATCGTCAACCGCGCACTCGGCGCCACCAAGCTCGACGAGCGGCTGTCGCAGAGCGCGGAGATGCAGCCCATCTCGCAGACGATGGGCAACGTCGCGTACTGGCTGGTGCTGCTGCTGTTCCTGCCGGCGATCGTCGGCACGCTGCAGATCGAAGGGCTGATGGAGCCGCTGACCGGCATGACGTCGAGCCTGCTCGGCATCCTGCCGAACCTGTTCGCGGCGGTGGTGATCGCCGTGGTCGGTTGGATCATCGCGAAGGCGGTGCGCGGCCTGGTCACCAACCTGCTCGCCGCGACCGGCATCGACCGCTTCAGCCAGGGCCACGAGGCCACGCGCGGCATGAAGCTTTCGCAGCTCGGCGGCACGCTCGCGTTCATCCTGGTCATCGTTCCGACGCTGATCGCGGCGCTCGATGCGCTGCAGATCGAGGCGATCTCGGCGCCGCTGACCGGCATGCTCGAGATCTTCCTCTACGCCGTGCCGAACGTCCTCGCGGCAGCGGTAATCCTGCTGATCGCGTGGTTCCTTGGCCGGTTCGTGGCCGAGCTGGTGACCCGGCTGCTGTCGAACCTCGGCTTCGATCGCCTGCCTGAGCGGATCGGGCTTGGGCATGCGTTCGCGTCCTCGAGCAGCACGATGGACACCTCCGCCTCGGTCGCCAGCGTCCGCACCACGGCCGGCACGATGGGCGAAGCGACCGAGATCCACATCACCCCGACCGACCCGAGTGGGGCCCAGCCGGCAGTTGGTGCACCTGCACCGTCCGCCGTGCGCGCGTCGCACATCTCGCTGTCCGAGCTCGGAGGCCGGGTCGCGCTGTTCTTCATCATGCTGTTCGCGACGGTCGAGGCCGCATCCCTGCTCGGCTTCGAAGGCGTGCACGACCTGCTCGAGACGTTCATCGAGTTCGGCGCGAACGTGCTGCTGGGCCTGATCATCTTTGTCGTGGGTTACTGGCTGGCCGACCTCGCGGCGAATGCGATCCAGCGCGCGAACCGCGACAACTCGGTCGGGCTGGCGCGCATCGCCCGCGTGGCGATCCTTGGGCTGGTGATCGCGATGGGCCTGCGTGCGATGGGCATTGCCGACGAGATCGTCAACCTTGCGTTCGGACTGGTGCTGGGTGCGGTCGCGGTTGCAGTCGCGCTCGCGTTCGGCTTGGGTGGCCGCGATGCGGCGGGCCGGATTGCCCAGCGCTGGGCCGACCAGTACATCGATCGCGACCAGCCGCCACGCTGATCAGGGGTGCGGCCGTCGGGTGATCCGGCGGCCGCTTCGGCTTGCCTGACGCACCCCGGCATTCGTCCGGGCTTCGCTCGGTTGGCGCCCGGCGAGACGAGAACTCTCGCCAGGGCGCTGGCGACCGGACTGCATCCCGACGGCGGGCCACATGGCCCGCCTCTTCGTAGCTGCGTTCGGCCGGCTTCAACGGCGGCGCCGCCGAACCGGCTACCGGCCGTTCGCTCATCCCCTTCCTGCACCGCAACACGGGCCGCGGTTAGAATGCGCGCCCGCTTTCCTGCCCTGCCGCGCCATCTGCGGCGGGCATCACTACTGGAGTACGCATGGGCCTGGAACTCGTCGCCACCGGCAAGAATCCGCCGGACGAAATCAACGTCATCATCGAAATCCCGAAGGACGCCGAGCCGGTCAAGTACGAAGTGGACAAGGAAACCGGCGCGATCTTCGTCGACCGCATCCTGTCCACGCCGATGCGCTACCCGTGCAACTACGGCTACGTGCCGCACACGCTCTGCGGCGACGGCGACCCGGCCGACGTCATGGTGATCCTGCCGCTGCCGCTGGTGCCGGGCTCGGTGATCCGCTGCCGTCCGGTCGGCGTGCTGAAAATGAGCGACGAGGCCGGCAGCGATGAGAAGCTGCTTGCCGTGCCGGTCGACAAGGTCTTCAACGGCTACAGCCACGTCGACGACATCAGCAAGGTCACCCCGCACTGGTGCGAGCGCATCGGCCACTTCTTCGAGCACTACAAGGATCTCGAGAAGGGCAAGTGGGTGAAGATCGAGGGCTGGGGCGGCGCCGAAGAAGCCAAGGCGATCCTGCGCGAAGCGATGACCCGCTTCGAAGCCAGCGCTGACAAGCCGAAGTTCTGAATCCGCAGGATCCAGACGCACGAAGGCCGCCCGAGGGCGGCCTTCTGCTTTACGGGGCCCGTGAACCGCGGGATCAGGCCGCGCGACGGGCCTCGGCCGGTATGGCGCGACGTGCCGCGGCGCTGCGGTAACGCGAAGCCGACACGCCGAATCGGGCGCGGAACGCGCGCGAGAAGCTGCACGGGTTGTCGAAGCCGCTCGCGGAAGCCACCTCGCCGATCATCATCGACGTCGTGCGCAGCAGCTCGGCCGCATGCTCGAGCCGCAGTCGCGCGGCGGCAGCCTGCGGGCTTTCGTCGAACAGCGCGTGGAAGGTCTTGGAGAAGTACCAGCTGGAGAAGCTGGTCAGCTCGGCAAGCTCGGTGATGCGCACCATCCGGTCGCAATGGCCTTCCAGATACATCAGCGCGCGCTGCAGGCGGCCGAAGACCTGGCGCTTGCGGTTGCGCGAACGGCCCGGGCAACGCTCGACGCGTGCCGCGAGCTCGCGCTGCAGCCCGGTCAGGTGCAGCAGCAGCGGCCATAGCGCGCTGGTTTCCGACGCCGGCCCGGCAGCGGGCTCCTGACTCGCAAGCCGGCGCGCGGCCTCGCGCCACAGGCGCAGCGTGGTGCGGGCATCACTGCGGCCGACCCGACCGCGGCCGGCGTAGAACGTGCAGTCCGCCAGGCGCCCGATCGTGCGCAGCGCTTCCGGGCTGAGGCTCAAACCGATGCAGACGCCATGCCGGTCGGTCTGCAGCGAGGGGCGCGAGTCGCGTTCGAACGCGATCCAGTCACCGCTGCGCAGGCGGAACCGCCCCTCCTTCGCTTCAACCCACGACGTGCCGCGAAGCTGCAGCCAGAGCGTGAACACCGCACCGGTCTGCACGCTGCCAAGCCGGGACAGCCCGATGCAGCGCATCGGAGCGGCCTGGGCGGGTTCGAGCTGGAGCTGCTGGCCACGGTCGGCCCAATGCTGGCCAAGTGCAGCAGCACCAAGAATGTGAAGGTCCATCGTGAGCCCCTATGACTGGATCAGGCCGTTGTTTTTGCCGAATCCGAGCGCGACCTTCAGGAAATTTGCCAGAGACTTGTCCGAATTTGTCGCGAAGAAAACACGAAAGAACAAAACCCTTTTTCGTCAATTACTTATTGACGCCGGGCCAGAGCGCCTCGGGCGTGCTCGGCAACGTCATGAAGCCGATATCGCCGCCGAGCGACTCTGAAATCGACACGAATGCGCTGCGGCCGTCGGGCGACAGGCTCAATCCGTTGCTCGCGGCGATGCGAACCGGGTCGAGGCAGCGCCGGCTGGCGTCCCCGGCCGGACCGGCGGCCGCGGTGGGCAGCACGGTCAGTTGCGCGCCGCAGCCGGGGGCCCGCTGGATCAGATGCAGCGATCCATCCGGTGCGATATCCCATTGGCGGTAGCGGATCACGGCCGGCTGCTCACCCTGCAGTTGCCGGATGCTGGCCGGCGACAGCGCGAGGTCCGACTCCCACAGCCCGGCCCGGCCGGGCCGCGTGAACAGCACGCGTCCCCGCGCCGCATCGACGCGTATGCGGGCGACGTCGTCGATCGAGCCGAGGCTGCGCCAAGGTTTCGACCCGCGGTCATATAGCGTCAGACGCAGGCGCCCGTCACCTGTGCCGGCCACGACCAGTGCCTGCCGCTCAGCACCAGGCACGTAGGCCGCCTGCACCGGCTCCCCGGACGGCAGCGCCAGCCGCGAGGCGCGGCCGCTGGCGGGCACCACCTCGTACAGACCCGGCGTGGTCTGACCCGGATCGGTGCCCACCACCAGCAGCCTCTCGCTGTCCGGCGACCACTCCGGCAGGTGCCGGGTCTCGGGCAGCACGCCGTCGATCAGCCGCAGCGAATCCGGGCGCTGCAGATCCGCCCACCACAGGCCGAACTGCCCCGAGCGGTCGGACGCGAACGCAAGCTGCCGGCCGTCCGGCGCGAGCGCCGGCAGGCGGTCGCGGCCGGACGACGGGAACAGCCGCTCGGGCGGCTTCTGTCCACTGAGGTCGAAGCGGTACAGGCCGAAATAGTTGCGCTGCTGGGAGAACGCGAGCGCCGGCGCGTTGGCCGCGATCGCCGGCTGGTCGCCATCGGCGATGCCGAGTTCCTGGACCAGGCCGGTGTCGAGGTCCAGGCGATACAGCCGGCTCTCGCTCTCGCGCCAGCGCGCGAACACGATCGCCCGGCCGTCAGGAGTGAAGTCCCACTCGCCCAGGTCGGTATGCAGGTCCGTCAGGCGCTGCGCGGTGCCGCCGGCCGCCGGCAGCCGCCAGAAATCGCCGAGCGGCGAATTGCGCACGAATACGATCCAGCGGCCGTCGGGCGAGTACCGCGGCAGCGCGTCGATGTCGCGGGCGTTCGCCGCGTAATCAATGCTGCGCCACTCGCCGCTTGCCAGGTCGAGCACCCGAAGACCGCGACCGTCGCCGAGCGTGCCGCGGCTGCTGAAGATCAGGCCGCGCCCGTCGTGCGTCCAGTCCAAGCTGGGGCGGTTGTCGGGATCACAGCGGCCGACGCGACGACCGGGGCCGCCGTTCGCGGGCACCACCATCACCGCGCAGTCCTCGCCGACCCGTACGCGCAGGTAGGCAACCTCACGCCCGTCAGGCGACCAGGCCGGCGCGACATCGTCGGCCCCGTCCGGCGGTTGCGTCAGCTGGCGTGGCGGGCTGGGGTCGGTGGTCTGCACCATGATCGCGGTGCCGCGCTGGCCGCTCGGCAGTGCGACGTAGGCCACCATCGCGGCGTCCGGCGAGAGGCTGGGCGCGCCTTCGAAGCCGGGCGAGGACGTGATCAGCCGGTACGAGGGCGGACGCGACGGGGGCAGCGCATGCGCGATGCGATCGGTCACAGGGGCTTTCGGCGCAGTTGGCTGCTGCGACTGCCGCCACAGCAGCAGCCCGACGGTTAGAAGGAGTAGAGCCGCGATCGCTCCCAGCCACAGCCATCGTCGGGAGCGCGCTGGCGCGGCCGCGACTGGCTCCGCCGGCGGCGCCGGTTCGACGGCGGGCACCGGTGCGACCGCTGGCGGCGTCTCCACCTCCATGGAAGCCGCCACAGCCCCCGCCGGCCCGAGCCATTCGACCGGCGCGAGCAGGCGATAGCCGGTCTTGGCGATCGTTTCGATGTAGCGAGGATCACCGCGCTCCTCGCCGAACGCCTTGCGCAACGAGGTGATGGCCTGGGTGACGACGTCGTTCGTCGGCAGCGTATCGGGCCAGACTTCGGCAAGCAGCGCGTCGCGGCTCACCACCCGGCCCGGCTGGTCGGCGAGCGCCAGCAACACCCCCATCGCCTTTGGCGTGATGCGTGACGGCCGCCGTGCACCGGGTGCATGCACCTCGCGTAGCGGGATGTCGACCTGGCATTCGCCCACGCGCAAGCGCTCGGACGGCAACCGCGGCGATGGCTCGGATGATCTGGGCATGAATCCCGAATGTGAAGGACGGCGCCGGGCCCGGCATGTGCCGAACGACGCGCCCCCGCGCACGTTCCCCAGGCGGCCCGCTGGACCGCCGCAGTTGGCATTTTAAGGCCAGTCGATGAACCGCAGCGCGTTCAGGCCCCCCGACTGCGCAGAATCTCCGGCGCCGCCCCCTCGAAAGGCCGCGTGGACGGACCCACGACAGCGCCGTTGGGCTGTCACTGCCGGGCGCTTTGGCGGAGGGCGCCGCCGATACCGGTCGCGCTCGCCGACCGGTGCCAGACCGGACCGGGCCGCCCACCGACTCACGCTTGGTCGCCCCCCGGCCAGCACGCGACGCCGATCGGCACGCGAAACCGACAGATGATCCCACGGCGCTGACACCCCGCGCGTAGCGCTGGAGCGAGCAGATCCCGCGTCGGCGAAGCACACCAGTGCGCGCCCGCCTTCCGTTTCCGATTCCGGCGCATCCAACGCTAGCGCGGGAAAACACCGCCGCGTGACCGTCCGCCGCGGCGAACGAAGCCCGGGCGTGGCGATCTCGCGCTGCGCCCGGTGCTTACCGCCTCTTGCCGGCCAGCACCTCGACTGGCCAGCCCTGCACCGCGCGAACGAGGAGCTCCCGTCCGCGCGTTCGAAGCCGACGCCCCGCTCAGGCCTTGTGGTAGACCTGCGCGCCCGTGGCCCGGAACTCGGCAGCCTTCTCGGCCATGCCCTGTTCGATCGCCGCCGCGTCGGCCGGCGCTGCGGCCGCCTCGGCTTCCTGGCCGGCTGCGAACTCACGCACGTCCTGGGTGATCTTCATCGAGCAGAAGTGCGGCCCGCACATCGAGCAGAAGTGCGCGGTCTTGTGCGCATCCTTCGGCAGCGTCTCGTCGTGGTACTCGCGGGCGCGCTCGGGGTCGAGGCCGAGGTTGAACTGGTCCTCCCAGCGGAACTCGAAACGCGCCTTGCTCA
Source organism: Lysobacter korlensis (assembly GCF_042434515.1). NCBI lineage: Bacteria > Pseudomonadati > Pseudomonadota > Gammaproteobacteria > Lysobacterales > Lysobacteraceae > Lysobacter > Lysobacter korlensis. Next base: position 608,390 of record NZ_JBHLTG010000004.1, on the reverse strand, counting down.
TCGCATTGTCGCGCGCCTGCGCGCCCGGATGGCCCTTCGCAAGGTCGGCCGCGTGCGCGGCAATCTTGTAGGCCATCAGGCCTTCGCGCACGTCGTGCTTGTTCGGCAGGCCCAGGTGCTCCTTCGGCGTGACGTAGCAGAGCATCGCGGTGCCGAACCAGCCGATCATCGCCGCCCCGATCGCGGACGTAATGTGGTCATAGCCGGGCGCGATGTCGGTGGTCAGCGGTCCGAGCGTGTAGAACGGCGCCTCGCCGCACTCGCGCAGCTGCTTGTCCATGTTCTCCTTGATCATCTGCATCGGCACGTGGCCGGGGCCTTCGATCATGGTCTGGACGTCGTGCTTCCACGCGATCTTCGTCAGCTCACCCAGCGTCTCGAGCTCACCGAACTGCGCGGCGTCGTTCGCATCGGCGATCGAGCCCGGGCGCAGGCCATCGCCGAGCGAGAAGGCCACGTCGTAGGCCTTCATGATTTGGCAGATGTCTTCGAAATGCGTGTAGAGGAAGTTCTCCTTGTGATGCGCCAGGCACCACTTGGCCATGATCGAGCCGCCGCGGCTGACGATGCCGGTGACGCGCTTGGCGGTCAGCGGCACGTAACGCAGCAGCACCCCTGCGTGGATCGTGAAGTAGTCCACGCCCTGCTCGGCCTGCTCGATCAGCGTGTCGCGGAAGATCTCCCAGTTGAGCTCCTCGGCGCGGCCGTCGACCTTTTCCAGCGCCTGGTAGATCGGCACGGTACCGATCGGAACCGGCGAGTTGCGGATGATCCACTCGCGCGTTTCGTGGATGTGCTTGCCGGTCGACAGGTCCATGACCGTGTCCGCGCCCCAGCGCATCGACCACACGAGCTTTTCCACTTCCTCGGCAATGCCCGACGACACGGCCGAATTACCGATGTTCGCGTTGACCTTGGTCAGGAAGTTGCGGCCGATGATCATCGGCTCGCTCTCGGGGTGGTTGATGTTGTTCGGGATGATCGCGCGGCCGCGGGCGACCTCGTCGCGCACGAACTCGGGCGTGATGAGCTTCTGGATGTTCGCGCCGAACGTCTCGCCCGCGTGCTGGCGCAGCAGGTGCGCCTCGCGGATCGCCTCGATGCGCTGGTTCTCACGGATCGCGATGAACTCCATCTCGGGCGTGACGATGCCCTTGCGCGCGTAGTGCATCTGCGTGACGTTCGCGCCGGCAACCGCGCGACGCGGCAGCGGGCGTTGCGGGAAGCGCACGTGTGCGAGCTTCGGGTCGTGCTCGCGCTTGCGGCCGAACTCCGAGCTCAGGCCCGACAGCGCCTCGGTGTCGCCGCGCTCGGCGATCCACTGCGCGCGCAGCGGCGCGAGGCCCTGCGCGAGATCGATCGATGCGGTTTCGTCCGTGTACGGGCCGGTGCAGTCGTAGACGGTGAACGGTGCGTTCTCCTCGCCCCCGAACAGCGTGCCGGTGCGCTGCAGCGCGATTTCGCGCATCGGCACGCGGATGTCCGGGCGCGAGCCTTCGACGTGGATCTTGCGCGAGCCCGGAATCGGGCGCACGACATCGGCCGAGAGCTGCTCGGCCTGCTGCAAAAGTTCGGAAGGCACTGCGTTCATGGGGACACCCGCTGCTTGGGGAACCGCCGCCCCGGTCGGGGCGGGCTCTTGCGAGGAACGTGGCAACCGGAACTGGCCGGGCTGCCATGGGCCTCGCACTTCAAGCGGGCGGCGCGCGGCGGCCTGGAGGCGCACCGGCGAAGCTTCCCTACGGCGGTTTGAACCGCATCAGGTTCGAAGGGACTGTCTCAACCGGTGCCAGCACCGGTACCCCCGCTTCGTCGGGCATTTGACCATGCCCGGCCGGCCGGGGCCAGCCGGCGGTCGCAGCCGGACCGATTGCACCGATAATCCGCGCGCGGCGCCCGGCCGCTTGCGCTTCGAAGACTGCCCGTGACCGCGAACGACCCTGCCCGCTCCGCCACCGCGTTCGCGCCCGCCGGCGTGGGCAACATCGGCGTCGGCTTCGACCTGCTCGGCCACACCATCGAAGGGCCGCGCGACCACGCCACGGTGCGGCGCATCGACGAATGCGAAGTGCGCGTGATCGCGGTGCGCGGCAGCGGCGAGCACGTCGAGCGCATCCCGCTCGACCTGGACCGCAACACCGCCGGCCTGGCGGTGCGTGCGCTGCATGCCGGTCTGGCGCTCGAGCATGGATTCGAGATCGAACTCGACAAGGGCATTCCGATCGGCGCCGGCCTCGGCGGTTCGGCCGCCTCGTGCGTGGCCGCGCTGGTCGCCGCGAATGCGCTGCTCGACCGGCCGCTCTCGCGTGTCGCGCTGTATCCGTATGCGATCGAGGGCGAATCAGCGTCGAGCCAGAGCCGGCAGGGCGACAACGTCGGGCCGATGCTGCTCGGCGGCATCACGCTGGCCACGTTGACGCGCCTGCTGCCGCTGCCGGCGCCGGACTGGCTGCATTGCGTGGTCGTGCACCCGGACCAGGTACTGGAAACCAAGCGCGCACGTGCGGTGCTGACCGATCCGTATCCGCTCTCGACGGTGGTACGCCACGGCGCGCACCTGGCGCTGTTCGTCACCGGCCTGGAGCGCGGCGACGTCGACCTGATCCGCGAAGGCCTGCAGGACGTACTCGTCGAACCGCGGCGCGCGTCCCTGGTGCCCGGCTTCGACCAGGTCAAAGCCGCCGCGCTCGCGCATGACACGATCGGCGCAAGCCTGTCCGGCGCTGGGCCGAGTATGTTCGCGTGGTTCGCCTCGCGCGAAGCCGCCGAAGCCGCCGCACCCGACATGCAGGCCGGGTTCGCACAGGCGGGCTATGACTCGCGCGTCTGGGTGTCGCCCGTGGCCGGGCCCAAGGCCGAACTGGTCTGAAGTGGCCGCCACGCGAACCGGCCAATCGCCTGACGGGTTTGCAGTGGCAACGGGCTCGGTTAGCGTGCGTCCATGCAGACACTTCCAGTTGGCGCCCTAGCCGCCGCGCTCGCCGTGCTTGTCGCGGGCTGTGCCTCGACCCCGTCATCGCCTGACCCGCAGGCGCGGTTCTTCGAACAGCTCTCGGCGCTGTGCGGCCAGGCCTTCGAAGGCCGTGTAGCCGCCGACACACCGGCGCCGACCGGCACCGACCCATTTGCGCAGGGCCCGCTGGTCATGCACGTGCGCGAATGCAGCGATCGCGAGATCCGCATCCCGTTCCATGTCGGCAATGACCGCTCACGGACCTGGGTGGTGACACGCACGGAGGACGGCCTGCGCCTCAAGCACGATCACCGCCACGAGGACGGCAGCGAGGACGCGCTGACGCAGTACGGTGGCGACACCGCCGCGACCGGCACCGCGCGCCGGCAGGAATTTCCGGTCGACGCCGAATCGCAGGCCACGTTCACCCGCGAAGGCCGCACGGTGTCGAACACGAATGTCTGGGCGCTGGAGATCGAGCCCGGACGCGTATTCGTATACGAACTCGCGCGACCGCAGCGGCTGTTCCGGGTCGAGTTCGATCTCACGCGACCGGTGGCACCGCCGCCCGCGCCTTGGGGTGCAGCGCCCTAGTCTTGGATCGAGCCCGTAGCGGACGCGACTCTCGCCGCTGCTGCGGCCGCAGCCCCGGTTAAAGCACCGCCGTGCGACCTCCACGCCCGGCGCGGTCTCGTTTACATCCCGCTGCCGACCTTCGCGCCGGGCACAACACGCCCCGGATCAACGTGCCCCATCCGCCGGCACCCGGATCCGGAACCACGCCGCATACAGCGCCGGCAGGAAGAACAGCGTCAGCACGGTGGCGACCAGCAGGCCGCCCATGATCGACACCGCCATCGGCCCGAAGAAGGCGCTGCGCGACAGCGGAATCATCGCGAGGATCGCCGCGAGTGCGGTCAGCACGATCGGCCGGAAACGGCGCACCGTCGCCTCGACGATCGCCTGCCACGGCGGGGCACCCTCGCCGCGGTCATGCTCGATCTGATCGACCAGGATCACGCTGTTGCGCATGATCATGCCCGCGAGCGCGATCGTGCCGAGCATCGCCACGAAGCCGAACGGCACGCGGAACACGAGCAGGAACAGCGTCACGCCGATCAACCCCAGCGGCGCGGTCAGCAGCACCATCACGCTGCGAGAGAAACTGCGCAGCTGCAGCATCAGCAGCGTGAACACGACCAGCAGGAACAGCGGCATGCCGGCCGCGATCGAATCCTGCCCCCGCGCCGCGTCCTCGACGCTGCCGCCGACCTCGACCGAATAGCCGTGCGGAAGGGCCGCGCGAATTGCATCGAGCGTCGGCGAGATCTGCTGGCTCACGGTCGCCGGCTGCGTGCCGTCGTAGATGTCCGCGCGCACGATGACCGTCGGGCGACGGTCGCGGTGCCAGATGATGCCGTCCTCGAAGCCGTACTCGAGCCGCGCGATCTGGCTCAGCGGCACGGCCTCGCCGTTGGCCGTCGGCACCGACAGGTTGCCGAGCGTCTGCAGGCTGTTGCGCTCGGATTCGGTGCCGCGCAGCAGCACTTCGATCAGCTCGTCGCCCTCGCGGTAGGTGCTGACCGCCGAACCCGTCAGCGACCCGGTAAGGAACTGCGCAAGCTGCGCCGAACTCACGCCCAGCGCGCGTGCGCGTTCCTGATCGATACGCAGCCGCACGACCTTGCTCGGCTCGTCCCAGTCGAGGTTCACGTTCGCGACATGCGGATCTTCGGCGACCTTCGCGCGTACCTGGCGGGCGATCGCGCGCACCTGATCAATGTGCTCGCCGGACACGCGGAACTGCACCGGGTAACCGACCGGCGGCCCGTTCTCCAGCCGCGTAACGCGCATCTGCAGCTCGGGGAAACGTCGCGACGCGTCCTCGATGATCCAGCGGCGGATGTCCTCGCGCGCCTCCACGCTGTCGGGCAGCAGCACGAACTGGGCGAAGTTCGCCGCCGGCAGCTGCTGGTCCAGCGGCAGGTAGAAGCGCGGCGATCCGGTGCCGACGTAGGCGACGTAGTTCGCCAGGTCCTTGCGCTCGCGCAGCATCGCCTCGAACCGGCGCACCTGCGCCTCGGTCGCGCGCAGTGAACTGCCTTCTGCGAGCTCCATGTCAACCATCAGCTCCGGGCGCACCGAATCGGGGAAGAACTGCTGCGGCACGAAGCGGAACAGCAGCACGGATGCGACGAACGCGCCTGCGGTGATCGCGATGACGGTCTTTCGCCGGCGTACGCACCAGGTCACCCAGCCGCGGAAGCGCCGGTAGAAGCCGGTCGCGTACGGATCGTGGTCGCGGCCGTCATGCGGCGGCGGCGCGATGAAATCGCTGAACCGCGGATGGCGCATCGCCCACTCGCTGCGCTTCGCGCTCCAGCGCGCAGCGAGCGAGCCCGGCTTGAGCTTCGCTGCATGACCGTGGTCGGGCAGCAGCTTGTCGCCGAGATACGGAATGAACGCGACTGCCGCAACCCATGACACCAGCAACGCGATCGTCACCACCTCGAACAGCGAGCGCGTGTACTCGCCAGTGCTCGATTTCGCGGTCGCGATCGGCAAAAAGCCTGCGGCGGTGATCAGCGTGCCGGTCAGCATCGGAAACGCCGTGGAATCCCAGGCAAACGCCGCGGCCTTGAGCCGGCTGAAGCCCTGTTCCATTTTGATCGCCATCATCTCGACCGCGATGATCGCGTCGTCGACCAGCAGGCCGAGCGCGAGCACCAGCGCGCCGAGCGAGATCTTGTGCAGGCCCACGCCGAGCACGTCCATCACCGCGAACGTCATCGCGAGCACCAGCGGGATCGACAACGCGACGACCAGCCCGGTGCGCACGCCGAGCGAGAAAAAGCTCACCAGCAGCACGATCGCGACGGCCTCGGCGAGCACGCGCACGAACTCGCCGACCGATTCCTCGACCGCCGCGGGCTGGTCGGAGACCTTGCGCAGCTCCATGCCGGCCGGCAGCGTTTGCTGCAACGTGGCGAACTCCTGCTCGAGGCGTTTGCCGAGCCGCAGGATGTCGCCACCTTCCTTCATCGCCACCGCGATGCCGATCGCGTCCTCGCCCATGAAACGCATGCGCGGCGCCGGCGGATCAGCGAAGCCGCGACGGACCTCGGCCACGTCGCCGAGCCGGAACGTGCGATCAGCGACACGCAGCGGAAACGCGCGGATTTCCTCGACCGAATCGAAGCGGCCCTCGACACGCAGGGCCACGCGGCTGCTGGGTGTGTCGAAGAACCCGGCCGGCACTACCGCGTTCTGCTCGGCCAGTGCCTGCTGCACGGCCGCGGCGGGCACGCCGAGCGTGGCGAGCTTGGTGTTGCTCAGCTCGATGAATATTTTTTCGTCCTGTACGCCGAGCAGTTCGATCTTGCCCACATCGGGTACGTCCTGCAGCGCGAGCTGCACGCGCTCGGCGTAATCCTTGAGCAGCGCGTAATCGAAGCCCTTGCCGGTCAACGCATAGATGTTGCCGAACGTGTCGCCGAACTCGTCGTTGAAGAACGGGCCGATGACTTCGCGCGGCAGCAGCGGCCGGATGTCGCCGACCTTCTTGCGCACCTGGTACCACAGTGGCGGAATGTCCTTGCTTCGCAGCGAATCCTTGGCGACGAAGATCACCTGCGATTCGCCCGGCCGCGAGTACGAGCGGATGTACTCGTACTGGCCGGTCTCCATCAACTTGTTTTCGATGCGCTCGGTGACCTGCTTAGCCACCTCGTCGGCGGTCGCGCCGGGCCAGAGCGTGCGCACCACCATGACCTTGAACGTGAACGCCGGGTCCTCGCTGCGTCCGAGCCGCAGGTAGGAGAACGTGCCCATGATCGCGAGCACCAGCATCGCGTAGACGATCAGACTGCGGTTGCGCAGCGCCCACTCGGACAGGTTGAAGCGCATCGGTCGGTTGCTCGTGCGGAATGCGCCGGGTCTGGCGCGTGGAAGCGGGCCTGCAGGGTCGTGCGGGGTCGGAAAGCCGGGCTTCCCGCGGCGTCAGTCGCTGCGCGCAGTCGCCGTCAGCAGCGGCCGGTTGTCGCGGCCCACCGGTTGCACCTTCTGGCCGGGCTGCAGCAGATGGCCGCCGGCGGTGACGACCCACGCGTCGGCGTCGAGGCCGCGCAGCACCGGCACCCGCTCCTCGCCGAACGCGCCGAGTTGTACCGGCTGCAGCCGCAGCGTCGAGGTCTTCGGGTCCACGACGAACACCGCCGTTGTCGCGCCGCTGCGCTGCACTGCCGATAGCGGCACCGACACCCGGGCGTCGCCCCCGCGCTCGCCCTGGACATGCACGCGGGCGCTCTGGCCGAGTTCGACCGAGCCGTCGGGCGCGGCCAGGCTCGCGCGTACCGCAAACGTGCGCGACACCGGATCGGCTGCAGGCGCGATCTCGCGAACGCGTCCGGGCCAGCGCTTGCCGGGCTGCGACCAGAGCTCAACCTCGACCGGCTCGCCGGGGCGGATCCCGCTGATGGCCGATTCGCCGACCGCGAACGCGACCTCGCGCGCGCCGTCGGCTGCCAGCGTGAATACCGGCTGCCCCGCCGCGACCACCTGCCCCGCTTCGACGTGCCGCGCGGCGATCACGCCGTCGTCCGGCGCGCGCAGTTGCGTATAGCCGCTCTGGTTACGGGCGACTTCAAGATTCGCGCGGGCGGCATCGAGCTGGCCGCGGGCCGCAGTGGCAGCGGCGTTCTGTGCATCCACTGCCGAGCGACTGACCAGGCGATCGTTGCCGAGCGCGGCAAATCGCTCCTGGTCGGCGCTTGCACGGCGGTACTCGGCCTGCGCCGCCGCGACCTGAGCCTGGGCCGCGCGTACCTGCGCCTGCAGGTCACCGGCGTCGAGCACTGCGAGCACTTGGCCGGCGCGCACCCGGTCGCCCACGTCGACGCGGCGTTCGACGAGGTTGCCGCCGACCCGGAATGACAGCGCGGCTTCCTCGCGCGCCTTCACTTCGCCGGCGTACGAGCCTGCGCTTGCAGCCGCGCCTTCGAACGGTCGCGCAACGAGCACCGGCCGGGGATCGGGCGCGGGCGCGGCAGCGCCGCCACAGGCAGAAGCGAGTACGGCCACGACAAGGGCCGCAAGGCCGGGAGCAGAGCTGCGCATGGGCGTACCGCGTAAATTAATGAACCAGGCAGTACTGTATAAATATCGAACCGGCCAGTCTAGTATTGCGTGATGATGCCGCCTCGCAAGCCAACGACCGAACGCGCGACCGGCCCCGGCCGGCCGAAGGACCTCACCAAGCGCGCCGCAATCCTGGAATCGGCCACGCGGATGTTCCTTCAGCACGGCTTCGAACGCGTGAGCATGGACGAGATCGCGGCCGACGCCGGCGTGTCCAAACTGACCGTCTACAGCCACTTCGACGACAAGGACACGCTGTTCGCGGCCGCGGTGAAATCGCACTGCGAGCAGAGCCTGCCGCCGGCACTTTTTGACCCCGCGCCGAACGTCCCGCTGCGCGAGCGGCTGCTGACGATCGCGCGTGCGTTCTACGCAATGGTGACCGCGCCCGAGGCGATCGCCGGCCACCGAATGCTGTGCACGCCGCAGCTCGCGAACACGCCGCTGAGCCAGCTGTTCTGGGACGCCGGACCGCGGCGCGTGCAGGAGGGAATGGCCGCGCTGCTGCGCCGTCGCATCGAAGCGGGCGAACTCGATATCGGCGACGTGCCCCGCGCGGCGTCTCAGTTCTTCACCCTGCTCAAGGGCGAGCCGCATGCTCGCATGGTGTTCGGCTGCTGCGGGGCCGGCGTAGACGACGCCGACGCGGATGCGCACGTCGCCGCCAGCGTCGACCTGTTCCTGCGGGCGTATGGCACCCGCCATGAGGCAACGCCACCGGCGCGCCGACAGTCCCGGTGACTTCCGGCACTCAGCCGCGCACTGCGACGCGGCGATCCTGTGCGCCATACGGACCTGCCCGGTCCGACGCAGCCGGTAGAATGCGCGGTTTCCCGCGCCAGATCCCAAGCCCATGACGACGCTCGATTACGCCAAAGCCCGCGAACTGATGGTCGAACAGCAGATCCGCCCGTGGGACGTCGGGTCCGCGCGCGTGCTGGACGTACTGCAGGCGATGCCGCGCGAGCAGTTCGCGCCCGCCGCGCACCGTAACCTTGCATATGCCGACCTCGCACTGCCGCTGCCGAACGGCGGCTACATGCTGAAGCCGGTCATCGAGGGCCGGATGCTGCAGGCACTCGACCTCGCGGAGACCGAAACCGTACTCGAGATCGGCACCGGCAGCGGTTACCTGACCGCGTGCCTCGCGCAGCTGGCGCGAGAAGTTGTGAGCCTGGAATGGAACTCCGCCACGGCCGACGCCGCACGCCGCGCACTCGCGTCGCAGGGCATCCGCAACGCGCACGTCGAGAACGCCGACGCGATGACCTGGGAGACAGATCGCCGCTTCGACGCGATCTGCGTCGGTGGCGCGGTCGCGCAGATTCCGCAGCACTTCGCGGAATGGCTGAAGCCCGGCGGCCGCATGTTCGTCGTGCACGGCTACGCGCCCGCGATGAGCGCCGTGCTGGTCACCGGCGGTGCCAACGCCGCATCCCCGCAATCGTTGTTCGAAACCGATATTCCCTACCTCGGCGGCGCCGCACCGGTGCCGACGTTCCAGTTGTGATGCCGACCCGGTGCAGCCCGTCGCGCCCGGCGCAACGGCTGCCCGATAAGAGACCGAAGGATCCCGCATGATGCGCCGCCACCTCGTCCTGGCCCTCGCCGTCGCCCTGCTGCCGACCACGGCCGCCGCGACCGACCTGCTGCAGACCTACGAGCTGGCCCGCAACGGCGATGCGCAGCTGTCGGAGGCCGAATACCAGCGGCTGGCTACGCGCGAAGGCGCGGTGCAGGCGCGCGCGCAGTTGTTGCCGCAGATTGGGGGTGAGGCCAGCTACACGCGGAGCCGGTCGGACAGCGAGGGCCCTCAGATCGTCGGCGGCCAACGGTTCCCTTCGGGCGGCGAGAGCACCAGCGAGCAGACGGCCCGTCGCTTGGGCCTGAACGTGCAGCAGGCCATCTTTGATGGCACCCGCCTGGGTCAGTTGCGCAGCCAGCGTGCGCTTGCCGAAGCGAGCGATTTCCTTTTCGAATCGGCGGGCGATGGGCTCATTACTCGCACCTCGGCCGCGTACTTCAACGTGCTTGTGCAGCTTGAGACGCTCGCTGCCGCGGAAGCCGCCGAACGCGCGCTGCAGAAGCAGTTCGATTTCGCATCCAAGCGCCTCGAGGTCGGGCTCGCACCGATCACCGATGTGCACGAGGCGCGGGCTCAGTTCGACACTGCGCGCGCGAACACGATCCTCGCGCGCAACGCGGTCGAGGACGCGTATCAGGCGCTGGTCGAGATCACCGGTCAGCCGGTGGCCAACCTCAAGGCGCTCCCCGAGGATTTTCAGCCCGAACTCCCGGTTACTCAGGACGTCGACCGATGGGTGGCGACTGCGGTCGGTACCAACCCGGGACTGCGCGCGCTGCAGTTACAGGTGCGAGCAGCAGAAGAGAGCGTCTCTGCAGCACGCGCTGGACACTGGCCGACCTTGTACGCGAGCGGCGGATATTCGGACTCGAATACCTCCGGTAACTCGACCAACAATCTGTCGTCGGTCGTCGACGATTTCGAGAACACCGGCCGTGGTGCCCAGGTCGGCCTGACACTGTCGGTTCCGATCTACGCCGGCGGCGCGATCCAGTCACAGGTGCGCGAAGCAATCGCGCGCCGCGACATCATCGAGGAGCAGCTCGAGCAGCAGAAGCGGGCGCTCGTGCGCAACACGCGCAACGCGTACCAGACGCTCGTGGCAGGCATCAGCGAAGTGGAGGCGCGGCGCCTTGCGTTGGTGTCGGCCCGCAGCGCGTATGACGCTTCGCAGGTCGGCCTGGAGGTCGGCACGCGCACGGTGCTCGACGTGCTGAACAACCAGCAGGCGCTGTTCAATGCGCAGCAGGCGTTCGCGCAGGCGCGTTACCGCTTCCTGCAGAACCGGCTGCTGCTGGAACAGGCCGCGGGCACGCTCGATGTCGAGGACGTTCGTGAGGTCAACCGCCTGCTGACGGCCGAACCGGATGTCGAACTGGTTCCTGTGGTGCGCTGACCGATCGGCGCACCGTGGGCTTCAGCCAAACAAAAAGCGCGCCCGTGAGGCGCGCTTTTTTGTTTTCCTCGCCAGCGCCACCGACCGATTACCGCGCCGTTCCATCCCGTCGGACACTGGTGACATCGGCGGTCTTTCCGCGGCGCTCGCGATCCGCCGGCCACGCCGGCGGCAGCGCCGGCTGCAATAGTGCGAGCGTGTGCGCGAGTGCGCCGCGCCCTGCTTCGACGAGCTGATGGCCGGCCCGCGCCATCGCCTGGCGGGCGTTCTCGTCGGCCAGCAGACCGGCAATCGCATGCTCGACCGCGTCGGCATCTGCACCCATCCGCAGCGCCTGGGCCTCGTCTAGACGACGCGCGATCTCGGCGAAATTGTGAAGGTGGGGACCGGTCACTACCGGGGTGCCCGCCGCTGCCGGTTCGAGCAGGTTGTGACCGCCGATCGGCTGCAGGCTGCCGCCGACGAACGCGACGCTCGCGCAGGCATAGAACTGCATCAGCTCGCCCAGGGTGTCGATCACGAACACCGCATCGTCCGGCTGTGGCCAGCGACCGCGCGAGCGTGTCGACAGGCCCCAGCCTGCGGCGCGCGCGTGGTCGGCAACAATGCGGAACCGCTCGGGATGGCGCGGCGCCCACAGCAGCAATAGATCCGGAAACCGTTCGCGCAGGCGGCGGTGGATCGCGACGACGGCCGCTTCCTCGTCCGCATGCGTGCTCGCCGCGATCCAGACCGGGCGCTCGCCGGCGTGGCGGCGGCATTCGGCCGAGAACACGTCGAGCGTATCGGGCACTGCGACGTCGAACTTCAGGTTGCCGGTTTCGACCACCTGCTCACTGCGCGCGCCGAGGCGTACGAAGCGCACGCCATCCGACAACGATTGCGCGGCCACCGTTTGCACCGTGCGCAACGCGCGCGACACCAGCGGCGCGAGCACGCGATAGCCGCGCAGCGAGCGCTCCGACAGGCGCGCGTTGAGGATGAACGACGGCACGCCGGCATCGCGACAACCGAACAGCAGGTTCGGCCACAGCTCGGTCTCCATGATCAGCGCCGCATGCGGGCGGAAATGAGCGAGGAACCGATGCACGGCGCCGGGCAGGTCGTATGGCAGATAGACGTGTTCGACCTCGTTGTCCCATAGCGCACGCACGCGCTCGGAACCGGTCGGGGTGATCGTGGTGACGAGTAGGCGCAGGTCCGGCCGGCCGCGTCGCAGCGCATTGACCAGCGGCACGGCGGCGTTCACTTCGCCGACCGAGACCGCGTGGATCCACAGCGTGCTCGCGTGCGGGGCGTCGTGGTAGACGCCGTAGCGCTCGTTCCAGCGCTGGAAATACGCGGGCTGGCGGAAGCCGCGCCAGATCAGGTGGTAGATCGTGATCGGCGCGAGCACGTACAGCGCGGCCGAATACACGGCGCGCAGCAGGCGTTCGATCGGATCAGTCCGCATCGGGCAAGGATAAGCGCTCGCGCCCGCAGCCGGGCCAGCGGCGTTCGCGGGATGCGACCTGCGCGATGCATGGCCCGCACCCTGCGGCCGATAGAATCGGCGGATGGCTGATTCTGCTTCCTCCTCTCCCGACGCCGGGCCTGCAAGCGCCGGCCCGCGGCCGCCGTTGTTCGCACACCTTCCGATGTGGCTCGACATCGGTGTGCTCGGGCTTGCCGCACGCATCCCGTGGCGTGTGCAGCGTGTGCTCGGCGCGTGGCTGGGCACGCTGGCCTACTGGCTTGCCGGCAGCCGCCGTCGCGCTGCAGCGGTGAACCTTGCGCTGTGCTTTCCGCAGATGGCCGAGGCCGAGCGCGAGGCGCTGCTGCGCGAGACGTTCCGCGACTTCGGCATCGGCCTGTTCGAGTTCGCACGCGCCTGGTGGGGCTCGGTCGATGTGATCCGCGCGTCGGCGCATATCGAAGGGCTAGAACACCTGCGCGCGCTGCAGGCGCAGGGGCGCGGCGTGCTGATGGTTTCGGGCCACTTCATGACGCTCGAGATCTGCGGACGGCTGCTGTGCGACCACGTGCCGCTGGCAGGCATGTATCGCCGCTATCGCGACCCGGTGATGGAATGGGCGGTCAAGCAGGGCCGGCTGAACTACGCGAGCGCGATGTTCACGAACGAGGACATCCGCCCTGCAATGCGCCACCTCAAACAGGGCGGTTTCCTCTGGTATGCCCCGGACCAGGACATGCGCGGCAAGGACACCGTGTTCGCACCGTTCTTCGGCGTGCCGGCCGCGACGATCACCGCGACCCACCAGTTCGCGCGGCTGACCGGCTGCGCGGTGGTGCCGTTCTTCCATCGGCGCGAAGGAGGCCGGTACGTGCTGCGCATCGCGCCGCCGCTCGAGGATTTCCCGTCCAAGGACCCGACCGCCGACAGCGCACGCGTGAACGCCGCGATCGAAGCGATGGTGCGCGAGGCGCCGAGCCAGTACCTGTGGATCCACCGGCGTTTCAAGCGGCGGCCGCAGGGAGAAGCCGGGCCGTACTAGGTGGCGTGGCAGCCAAGCAGCTGCCACCCAGGCTTGTGATGTCTCCCGCTGGCGGCCGACGCCTCTGCCGGCCCGTCAGGTTCGCGGTGCCGCCGCCCCGTCGGGGCGGTTCTCGTGGGCCAGCAGGCTTCCCGCGTACAGCGCAGCGAGCAACAGCGTCAGGCCGCCCCAGAACGTCGAATAGAACGCGAGGTGCGTGTTGAATGGGAACACCGTCACCGCCAGCGCGAGCAGCGCCGGTCGCGCGCGCTCATGGGCCTGTGCGTCGGAGAACCGCCAGGCTCGCCACGCGAGTGCGGCGCCGGCCAGCCACAGCAGCAGTCCGAACGCGCCGGTCTCACTGAGCACCTCGAGCACGATCTGGTGCGCATGCAGCGCCGGGCCCTCGCCCCAGGCGGCGACTTCACCGGGCGCGGGATCGCAGGCCGGGAATGCCTCGCGGAAGCCACGCGCGCCGACGCCGTTGAACGGATGCGAACGCGCCATGCAGGCCGCGGCGCCCCAGATGCGGGTGCGTCCTGCCAGCGCGCTGTCGACCCCCTGCTCGTTCGCGGCCAGCGCATGGCCGGTGCGCTCGATGCGCTGGCGCACCTGCGGCGATGACCAGGTCAGCAGGGCGAGCGCGATCGCGCCGAATGCGAACACGCCGAGCAGCTTCTTCCACCCCAGCAGCCGCCAGCCCGACAGAACCAGCACGAGTGCGTAGGTGATCCACGATGCACGCGAGCCGGCCAGCACGATCACCACGCCGACCGCCGCCGCAGCCACCAGCCAGCCCGCGATGCCGACACGGCGCGCGGCCGCGTAGAGCACGAACGGTGACAGGCTGGCGATCACCTGCCCGAGTTTGAGGTTGCAGGGCCCGAGCACGCCGCTGAGCCGATCGACCGCGGCAACCTCCTCGGCGCTGCACATGCCGCGGCCGCTGATCGACTGCTTGATCGAGTCGATGCCGAAGAACAGCGGACTCGTGCCCGTGACCGCCTGGGCCAGCGCATCCAGCGTCCAGATGCCGACGATGATCGCCAAGCCGGCAAATGTGCGCCGGCGCCCCGTTTCACTTGCGACCGCCGAGGCCGCAAGCCAGAGGAATGGCAGGTAGCGCAGGTCTTTCGCGGCTTCGCCGAGCGCGCGGCCGCGGTCGACCGCGTCGAACGACGACACCAGCTCCGGCAGCCAGTAGGCGAAGAACAGCACGCTGGTCAGCGCCCAGGCTGGCCCGCTGAGCAGGCGCGTGCCGCCGCGGAAGCGCGACACCAGCAGCATGACGATCGCGACCAGTGCGCCGAGCACGAGCACGCCCTCGGCGTAGCCGGGCGCCGGCCAGAGCGCGACATAGGCGAGCACCCAGGCCGGAGCCCAGCGCCAGCCGGAAGTGGGCGCGGCGTCAGTGGCCGCGTTCGACATCGATGAGTTCGGCATAGACGGCAAGCGTAGCGTCCTGCATCGCGCGCAGGGTGTGCGGGATCGTGGCGGGCAGCGGCGGCATGTGGGCGAGCAGCGCGCCGGCCGCCGATGCCAGCGCATCCGGATCGAACGGCGTGACGGCACCCGCGGGCTGCAGCTCGGCGAGCAATTCGCCGACACCGCCGTGCGCCCAACCGAGCACCGGCCGCCCGGCCGCGAGCGCTTCGATCACCGTGCGCCCGAACGCCTCGGGTTTGCGCGAGAGCTGCAGCACCAGGTCGCATGCGGCATATGCCCGTGCGATCGCGGAAGTCGGCGGTGTGAACGCGACCTGCGCGCCGACCCCGAGCCGGCCGGCATCGGCCTCGAGTTCACGGATGTAATCCTCGCGACCGCCCTCGCGCGCACCGGGCAGCCACAGCCGTGCATCGCAGCCGCCCGCGCGCAGCCGCGCCAGCAGCGCCAGCGCATCGGCATGGCCCTTGAGCCGCGTGCCTCGACCGGGCAGCAGCAGCAGCGGCCCCTCGCCCGCGAGCGCCGGATGCTGCGCGGCCGCCCAGGCGCGGGCATCGGCATTCGGCCGTGGGGACGACGGAAACATCGCCGGATCGATCCCGCGCGGAATTACCCGCAGGCGGCCGATCTCGGTGTCCGAGTAATGGCGCAGCACGTAGTCGCGCACGGTCGTCGATACGCAGATCACGCGCTCGCCGCTCGCCATGACGCGGCTGTATCCCGATGGCGAATTGAGCCCGTGCACGGTCGTCACCCAGCGCGGCCTGCGTGCGGCCACGATGCCGCGCAGTGCGAGCCGGCCGACCCACGCCGGCAGGCGCGAACGCGTGTGGACAATGTCGGCCTGTTCGGCCATCAGCAGCCGCCTCAGCGTGCTGGTATGCCGCAGCGTCCACGGCGACTTGCGTCCGATGTCGAGCGTGACGTGCTCGGCGCCAGCCGATTCCAACGTCGGCACCAGACGGCCACCGGCGGATACGACGATCGCGCGGTGCCCGGCGCGCACCAGCGCGTCGGCGATCTCCAGCGTCGAACGCTCAACGCCGCCCGACTCGAGCGCGGGCAGCAGCTGGACGACGGTCAGCCGGCGCACGGGGCCGGCACGGCGAAGCGGGTCTCAGCGCAGGCAGCCGCCACCGAGGGCGCGCGTCAGTCTTCCAGGACGAACAGCGTGCCGCAGTACGGGCATTCGCATTCGCGCTCGGCCTCGAGCGGCAGGTACACGCGCGGGTGCGAATTCCACAGTTCGACCGCCGGCAGCGGGCAGCTCATCGGCAGATCGGCGCGGGACACGACGACGCGCTTGTGGGCGTTGGGCTGGTTGGAACGATCGGAAGCTGCGGTCATGGCGTTCTGGCTGGCGTGACGCGAGGCGCGCAGTCTACCAGCCGCGCCGCGCCGCTCAGTCGCGCGGCAGCTCGAACAGCAGCACTTCGGCCCGCCCCTCGCCCGCATGCGCGACCTGCAGCGCAATCGACTCGTCCAAATAGCCGCGCGCGTCGCCGGCCTGCAGCGTGTCGCCGCCCACTTCGACCGTGCCACGCACGACCTGCAGCCAGTACATGCGCGCCGGATCCAGCGCGTGCTGGACCGTGTCCCCGGCGTCGAGCCGTGCACACCGCAGCCGCGCCTGCTGGCGGATCGGCACGCTCCCCGAGTCGCCATCCGGCGATGCCAGCAGCATCCAGCGCCCATGCACCTCGTCCGGATCGGCCGGCCGTTGCGCATAGGCCGGCGCATGGTTGAGCCGGGCCGGCTGGATCCAGATCTGCACAAAATGCACCGGCTCGCTGTTCGAGGCGTTGTACTCGCTGTGCTCCACACCGTGGCCGGCGCTCATCCACTGCAGCTCGCCCGGGCCGATCACGCCGCCGCCTCCACTGCTGTCGCGGTGCGACAGCGCACCGCTGACGACGTAGCTGAGGATCTCCATGTTCGCGTGCCGATGCGGCGCGAAGCCCGCGCCGGGATCGACGCGGTCTTCGTTGATCACGCGAAGTGGACCGAAGCCCATCCAGGCCGCGTCGTAGTACTGGCCGAACGAGAACGTGTGCCGGCTGTCGAGCCAGCCGGTGCTGACGTGGCCGCGCGCGGCGGATGGGCGTTCGATGATCACGGCCGCGTCCTTACTTCGCCTTCTTGTCCGTGCCCTGATCCGCCTTCGGCGCCAGCGCCTCGGTGGTGATGCGGATCTGCACCCCGTCGCTGACCGCCGGCACGGCGTAGGCGATGCCGAAGTCACTGCGCTTGAGCGTGGTGGTGGCATCGAAGCCGATCGCCGGACGCTTGGCCATCGGGTGCTCGCCCATCTTGTTGAGCTTCACCTCGAGCACGGCGGGCTTGGTCACGCCCTTGACCGTCAGGTCGCCGATGACGCGCAGGCGGCCTTCACCGGCGGCCTCGACCTTCGTGCTGCGGAACGTGATGTTCGGGAACTTCTCGGCGTCGAACAGCTCGGCCTTGCGCAGGTGCGCATCGAACGCTTCGACATGCGAATTCATGCCCGACAGCGGGATCGTCACGTTGACCGACGACTGGCCGACGTTCTTCGGATCGTAGGTGATCGTGCCGTCCACCTGACCGAAGTGCGCGACCGGATTGGAGAAGCCCATGTGGCTCCAGCTCGCGATTACGTCGGTGTGGTTCGGATCGATCTTGTAGGTGACCGGCGCCGCGATCGCGATGGTGCTGGCGGCGGCAAGGGAGACGGCGAGAACAAGGCGCTTGAGCATGGTCGCAACTCCGGTGGGTTCAGAGGATCTGGGCAGCTTCGTCGAACGGCAGGCGCGGCGAGCGCGGGAAGATCGCCGAGTGATCGCCGACACCGAGATTGACGAGGAAGTTCGAGCGAATGCGCGTGCCGGCGAAAAATTCGGCATCGACCTTGGCGTTGTTGAAGCCCGACATCGGGCCGCAGTCCAGGCCGAGCGAACGTGCCGCGAGAATCAGATATGCGCCCTGCAGGCTGCCGTTGCGCAGCGCGACGGTCTGCAGCGCCTCTTCGGGCGAGGTGTCGAACCACGACTTCGCATCCGCATGCGGAAACAGGTACGGCAGCTTTTCGTAGAACCCCATGTCGTGGCCGATGATCACGGTGACCGGCGCCGTCATCGTCTTCTCGCGGTTGCCTTCATCGAGCGCGGGCTCGAGCCGCTTCTTCGCCTCGGGCGATTTGACGAAGACGAACCGCGCCGGGTTGGTGTTGGCCGTGGTCGGCGCCCACTTCAGCAGGTCGTAGAGCTCGCGCAGCGTCTCGTCACTGACCTCGCCACCGAGCCGGTTGTGCGTGCGGGCGGTGCGGAACAGCTGGTCTAGCGATTCGGAAGGCAGGCTGCGCGACATCAGGATCTCCTGGAAACGCCGCGTGGGCGCGGCAACCGGGCAAGTGTAGAGTCTGCGCGTTAATGCGACGCCGGCGCGGCCGGAACGGACCTGCGCACGCGTGCAACGATTCGCCGATGCCCCCGATTGCTGGACACTGACCGACGGCCACGCAGGCAACGTGCGGCAGGCGCAGGCGCTTGCGGCCGCCCTCGACGTGCAGGCCAGGGACTGGACGCTGCAGTCGCGTGCGCCATGGCGATGGCTCGCGCCCCGGATGCTGCCGTCGTCGGCAGCGGCGTTCGGTGCGGAGTTCGAAGCCGCATTCGCACAGCCGCCAGCGCTCGCGATCGGCTGTGGCCGGCAGGCCGCGCTCGCAACGCGCGTGCTGCGCGGGCGTGGCAGCTTCGCCGTGCAGATCCTCGATCCGAGGATTTCGCCGATGCACTGGGACATCGTGGTCGCGCCGGAGCACGACGGCCTCGCGGGTGGCAACGTGATCACGCTGATGGGCAGCCTGCATCCGGTGGACGAGGCGTGGCTTGCACAGGCGCGTGCGCGTTTCGATTCGCTGCGGTATTCGCACGGCCCGCAGCTTGCGCTTCTGGCCGGTGGCACCAGCGCTCATGCGCGCATCGATGCCGCCACATTCGAGCCTATCGCATCAGCACTGCGCCACTGGGCGGCCGAACGCGGTGGCCGCATCCTCGCGACCGCATCGCGTCGCACGCCGGAAGATGTGCGGGATCGTCTGCATGCCTGGTTCGGCCAGGCGCCGCACCAGGTCTGGACCGGCGAGGCCGATGGGGCGAATCCGTATGCCGGGTTGCTCGGCTGGGCCGACGGGATCGTGTGTACGGCCGATTCGGTGAACATGTTGTCGGAGGCATGCGCGACGACCGCGCCCGTGTTCGTCGCCGGCGCCGATGCACTGCAGGGCCGTCCGCGCCGCTTCGTCGACCAGCTGCTGCAGCGCGGCCGTGTGCGCCGGCTGGAAGACGGCCTGGAGATGTTCGAATGCGCGCCGCTGCGCGAAACCGCGCGGGTCGCGGCCGAGGTGCGGCAGCGACTGCAGGCACGCGGCCGTTGAGCCGGTAAGCCGCGGGCGACGCGGTCAGTGCGGATCGAACACGAGCCCGTGCTGCACGCACGCACCCGTGATCGCGGCGCGCGCCGCTTCGATCGCAGGGCTCAGCGCGGCGCGGCGCGGGCGACGGTCGAGGGTGCATTCCAGCCCGGCCGACAGCAGCGCGGCATGCGCCTCGTGCAGTGAGCTCGCAGTAGCGGCGTCGAGCAGGCCCTGCTGCTGCATCGCGCTGATCAGCGCGGGCGTCGCACGCGCTTCAAGCAGCGCCGGTGTCGCGTGCGCATGTATCAGCACCAGCGCCTGCAGCAGGAACTCGAGATCGACCAGCCCGCCCGCCCCCTGCTTGAGGTCGAACAGCGCTGCATCGCTGCGGTCCAGCTCGGCGCGCATGCGCCGCCGCATCGCCGCCACTTCGTCGAGCACGCGTGCGGGCTCGCGAACGCGGGCCAGCGTCCCGGCGCGCACGCCCTTGAAGTCCAGGGCCAGCGAGTCGTCACCGGTGACGCAGCGCGCGCGCACCAACGCCTGGTGCTCCCAGGTCCATGCGCGGTCGCGCTGGTAGTCGGCATAACTCGTCAGGCTGGACACGAGTAGCCCCTTCGCGCCGTCGGGGCGCAGGCGCACATCGACGTCGTAGAGCCGGCCCGCGGCGGTCACCGCACCGAGCAGCGCGACGACCTTCTGCGCGAGCCGCGCGAACCAGCGGGGCGCGTCGAGCGGGCGTGCGCCGTCCGACTGTGCGTCGGCGGGCGCGTCGTACAGGAACACCAGGTCGAGGTCGGAACCGAACCCGAGCTCCTCGCCCCCGAGGCTGCCGTACCCGAGCACGGCGAAGCGCGCGTCCTGCACTTCCCCGTGCGCGGGTGCGATTTCGTCGCGTGCCAGTTCGAGCACGCGCCGCACCACGCCGTCGGCCAACCAGGCGAGCTGCTGCGCACTTTCGGTGGCGGGCTGGCGCCCGTCGCGCACGGCCATCGCGATGCGGAAGCTGAGCGCCTGGCGCACTTCGTTGAGCGCCTGCAGCGTGGCCTCGGTGTCGCCGGCCGCGCCGACCGCGTCGCAGGCCGCGAGCAGCTGCGCGCGGTCCGGCAGCGGGCCGGCAACGCGCGAATCGAGCAGCTCGTCCAGCAGCAGCGGATACGCGGCGAGGCGCTCGGCCAGCAGCGCGCTGCGGCTGACCACTTCGACCAGCCGCGACAGCGCGACCGGCTGCTCGTCGAGCAACGCCAGGTACGCGCTGCGGCGCAGGATGTTGTGCAGCAGTGCCAGCAACCGGCGCAGCGCCAGCATCGGCGCGGACGAGGCGGCGGCGGCCTGCAGCAGCGCGGGCAGGACGCGATCGAGCCGGCCGCGCGCGCTGTCGGACAGCCCGCGTACCCCGGGGCTGCGCGCAAGATCGCGCAAAAGCGAATCGGCGTTGCCGGCCTCGACGAAGCCGGCCGCGGCCAGCGCCGCGGCGTCACCGGCGTCGGGCAATGCATGCCAGTACACGGCCAGCGCGTCAGGCACGGCGGCGCCGCGCTGCGGTGCGAGCAGCGCGTCGAATTCGGCTGCGACCCGGCCTCGGTGGCCGTCCAGCGCTTCAAGCAGCTCGCCCCAGTCGCGATAGCCGAGCCCCTGCGCGATGCGCAGGCGGTCCTCCGGCGCTTCGGGCAGCGCATGGGTCTGCGCATCGCGCAGCATCTGCACGCGGTTCTCGAGCCGGCGCAGGAAGCGGTAGGCATCGACGAGCATCGCGCCGGTGTCCTCGCTGACGTGATTTGCATCGACCAGCGCGGACAGCGACGGCAGCAGCGCGCGGCTGCGCAACGACGGCTCGCGGCCGCCGTGGATCATCTGCAGCGCCTGCACGAGGAACTCGATCTCGCGGATTCCACCGGGCCCACGCTTGATGTCGTCGGCCAGCTCGCGGCGCGCGACTTCGGCCGCGATTGCGGCCTTCATCGAGCGCAGGCCGTCGAGTGCGCCGAAATCCAGGTAGCGCCGGTAGACGAACGGCCGCAATGCTTCGAGGAAGCGCTCGCCGGCCTCGAGGTCGCCCGCAACCGGCCGCGCCTTCTGCCACGCATAGCGCTCCCAGTCGCGCCCTTCGCGCTGGAAGTACTGCTCCATCGCTGGGAACGACCAGGCAATTCGACCGGCGTTGCCATACGGGCGCAGGCGCAGGTCGACGCGATGGCAGAAGCCGTCGGCGGTGATCTCGTCGAGCAGCTTTGCGAGCTGCTGGCCGAGGCGGGTGAAGTACGTCGTCGCATCGAGCGGGCGCGCGCCGGGGTGGTCGCTCGTGTCGGACTCGCCGTCGTCTTCGTAGGCGTAGACGAGGTCGATGTCGGAGCTGAAATTCAACTCGCCGCCACCGAGTTTTCCGAGGCCGAACACGACCAGCCGCTGCACGGCGCCGAGGCTGCCGTCGTCGGTGCGGCAACGGATCACGCCATGGCGGCGGGTGAACTCGTGCTCGAGCGCATCGAGCGCGGTCTGCAGGCAGGCTTCCGCAAGCCGGGTGCTGCCGGCCAGCGTTGCAGCGACATCGTCGATGCCCAGCACGTCGCGCCAGATCAGACGCGTGGACTCGGCAGTGCGGTACCGACGCAGCAGCATCGGCCAATCGTCGCGCCGGTCCGGATCAAGCCCGGGGGGCGCGTCCATCGGTGCGTGCGCGTCAGCGGCCAGCGCCTGCAGAAGGGCCGGCTGGCGGATCAGGGTTTCGGCTGCGAAATCGCTTGCGCGGGCAAGCTGCTCGCACCGGGCCGCGAACACGGCATCGTCAAACGCCTGCGGCGCGGCCTCGCGCAGGCGCGCAAGCGTTCGGGAAAGTCGCGCCTCGACGGCGCTCGATTCGACAGGCTGCATGCCCGGATGATGGCACGCGGCCCGTGCAGCGCCATGCGGCAACGCGGCGCCGGGGCGCGATGGCATGCGAGCGGATGCCCGCAGCGCGCGATGCGAACGCGAGGTGCAGGCTTCGCGGCAGTCGCCGGTTACCGCTCACCCGCTCGGGCGTGGAATGCCGAATTCGACGCAATAAAAAAGGAGCGCCCGACATGCGGCGGGCGCCCCCAAATCCCACGGGACTACTTCAACGCAACGAATCGCGTGCGTCGACCCGGCCATGTCCGTGCTTTTCGTCGAAGCCCGGGGCGCCGACGTCGTCCGCACCGCGGATCAACGCGTTCTCGATGCGGCCCACGTGCAGCTCGCCACCGGCCGCGCCGACGATCAGCGCCGCGACGCCGGCCGCATGCGGCGACGCCATGCTGGTGCCGGCCGACCACGACCAGCCACCGGTTGACGTGCTCATGACCAGGTCGAACACCCAGCACGGGGGCGCCAGCCCAGCGACCGTGCAGACCTCGTCGCCCGTGTATGCGGCGTCGCCGCCGGGCACGGACAGGTGCACGAGCTTCTTGCCGTAGTTCGTCTAGCCCGCCGGGCGGTCGAGGTCGGCTGCGGCGGGGTTCGTCGCCCAGCCTACCGGCGCGGTGGCGGAGATCGCGACCACGCCGTGCACGCCGGCCGGGAACGCCATCAGCCTGCTGCCGTCATCGCCGGTGGCGGTGTCGTAGTTGATGCCGTCGTTGCCGGCGGCGGCGATCACGATCGAGTTGTTGCGGCGTGCATGCAGCACCGCGCGCTGCACGGCGCCGACGAGTTCGCGCGTATCGCGCCCGACCGGCAGGCCGCCGCGCACACCGAGGCTCATGTTGATCACGTCGGCGTCGTTTTCGACCGCGTACATGAGCCCCCGTCCCGACCGGAGGCTAGCAGTGCAATCCGGCGCTACCGCTGTACTTTTTGATACGTGGCAGGCACGTCCCCGCGTCGCTGCTGCCGTCGTGTCGACTGCGGAATGCGATAGGTCGGGCCTCGGTTGGACGCGTTACGCGATGCCGAATGCCGCAGCCGCGTTGCGGACAAAAGTCGCAGACAACAAAAAGCCCGCCCCGGTCGAACCGGTTGCGGGCCTGCTCCCTCCCCCACGTCGGGACGCACCCCGATCGTGAAGGCAATGTCAGCAGCAATGCACGCTGCACTGCAAAACGACACCCGGCGGTACGGAAATACCGCCGGGCGTGGTGGGTCAGCGCTTGACTGTGATCACCGGCGAATCCCACGACTCCCAATGCGCCGGGTTCGTCTCATCGCCGAGCGCCTTGAGCACGCTGATGCGCATCACGTAGCGGCCGTCCGGTGCGACTTCGCTGCGCTTGCCGGCCATGACCATGCCGTCCCAGGTGAACGTGAAGTAGCCGTTCGCGCTGGAGTTGCGGCCCAGGTGCTCGGTCTGCATCGCACGGCGCCATACGCGACCCGTCGCGGCATCGACGACGTCCATGCGGAACAGCCGCGCCTGGTGATCGAGGTGCACGAGGAAGTACGGGATGTCGCTGCCCGCCATCGTGTAGGTCGCGCCCTCATCCTGCTTGAGGTACGTGTCGCCAGTGGACTTCGCCAGCCACGGGAAGCCGTTCGCGGTTGGCGTGAGCACCGCACGCGCCTGGTAGTCGCCGATGTAGCCCGCGAACGGGACGCGCAGCACGCCGCTGCCGTCGTCCGGCGTCAGCACCAGGTAGCCACCGTACTGGCCGCCCACCGGCGCTGCCGGCGGAGTGAACGTCACGCCGACCACGGCCTTCGCACCGGGCTCGAGCGTCACGCTCGAGGTGCCGAACGACACGCCGGTCTTCGGCAGGAAGAACTGCGGCACGAACGTCGAAGCTCCGCTCGCGATCGCATCGACGCTCGACAGCGTGTAGGTGACCGGCGCCGTGCCGTTGTTTTCGATCTCCAGCGAACGCGTAACCGCACCGCCCTCGCTTTCACCGAGCGAAAGCTTGCCGGGCTCGACTCGCGAGGTCGCCAGGATGGACTGGTCGATCTTCATCATGCCGGCACCCTGGCGGTGCACCAGGTCGAGCAGGCCGAAGGCCGGGTTACCCGACCACAGCTGCGGCACCGCGCTGTTCTGCAGGATGTTGCGGACCTGCTGCGACGACGTACGCGGCGCGGCCTGCAGCAGCAGCGCCGCGGCGCCGGCCACGTGCGGGGCCGACATCGACGTGCCGCTGAGCGTGGCGTAGCCGCCGCTCTCGAGCGGATAGGTCGAATGGATCGCGCCGCCCGGTGCGCCGATGTCCGGCTTGAGCTGCAGGTCGGGCGACATGCCGTAGGCGGTGAACGACGACAGCAGGCCACCGGTCGGGCTCGGGAACGAGCCGGTTTCCGCGGTCCAGGTCAGGCTGGCGCCGCCGCCGGTGATGCGCGCATCCAGCAATGCGCCGGACGTGTCGCTGATGCCGACGGCCGGCACCGTGATCGCCGGCGTACCGGCAACGCTCGGATTCAGCGGGCCGGCGAGGTTGTTGTAGATCACTACGCCGATCGCACCGGCGTTCTGCGCATTGAGCGCCTTGAGGTGGAACGTGCAGCCGCCGCGGCGGATCAGTGCGACCTGGCCTGCGAGGCTGCCGGCCGGCAGCGCGCTGCAGCCATCGGCGGTGGACGACGTCGTGCCGGTGCGCGCCAGCGACGCGCTACCTGCCGTCGGCGGCGGCGGTGCGCTGGAGGCCGGGCTGTAGCCGATGCGCGTGTTGTCCGGCGACACGGTGAACACCGACTGCCGCGTGTGCGTGTTGTCGAACGAGGCCACGCTGATGACCTTGTCGCCGACGCTCGGCGCGCCGGTGGAGTACATGCCGGTGCCGCCGCTGTTGCCGGCCGAGGCGATGACGACCATGCGGCGGTTGACCAAGCGGCTCGCGGCCTTCGCGGTCGGGTATTCCGGCCACTGGTAGGTCGAGCCGATGCTCATGTTCAGCACGTCCATGCCATCGGCAAGCGCGCGTTCCATTGCGGCGATCATGATGTCGGCGGTGGTCGAGCCGTTGCAGCCGAACACGCGGTAGGCACCGAACTTCACGTTCGGCGCGACGCCCTTGACCTGGCCGTTCGCGCCGATGATGCCGGCCACGTGGGTGCCGTGGCCGCCGCAGTCGTCGGGGTTCGCATCCGGCGACGGCACGGGGTTGTACAGCGCCGAGGACGAATCGGCATTGAACGCATCACCGACGAAGTCCCAGCCGGCGACGATGCGCGAGGTCGGGAACGTGGTCGCGCCGTTCGTCCCGGCGCCGCCGAAATCCGGATGGTCGATGTCGATGCCGGTGTCCATCACCGCCACCTTGATGCCGCTGCCGTCCAGGCCGAGCTCGCTCTGCGCGACGTCGGCGCCGGTCATCGCCAGCGCGGTCGCCATCGCCGGGCCGATCGTGCCGGTTTCCGGGCGCTGGATCGTCTCGACCGGATAGATCGCGCGCACGCCCGGCATGCGCATCAGCGTGCTCAGCTGGGCGCGGCTGACGCTGACCGAAAAGCCGTTGAACAGGCCATCGAACGCGTAGTGCTCGATGTACTTGAGACGGGCGCTGCGGGCCGCATCGCGGAACGCCTTCTTCTCCGACTGCAGCTGCGTGGCGCTGCCACCATCGGCGATCGGCGTGCCGCTGAGCTCGACGAACCAGCGCTGTGGCGACTCGTCGACCGGTTCGGTGGACGTGGCGGCCGGGGCGGGCTCGAGCGATTCGAGCCACTGGACCCCATCGGACCCCTGGCCCGTGGCAAGCGCAGCGGCGCAGGCGGTGGCCAGGATGGACGTAACGACTACGGACGACTTCTTCACTTCGGAACCCCTTGATGGTCTGACGAAGGAAACCGCGCCCGTCTCGGCGATCGCGAGGGGACGCACCAGCCGGATCGGGACCCGTAGTGACGGGACAGCGACGACCCGGAACAGCCGCGCTTATGACGCGGCCATCACAGGGCTACGCGATTCGGGCCGCCGGGCGGCCATGTGATTCACCCGCCGTGCACGCCGGCAGCGGAGCGACAGGTCAGCCGCCGCCCTGCAGCAGGGCGCGCGGGATCTCGTCGAGCGCAAGCACGCTGCGTGCGGCGCCGAGGCGGATCGCCTCCTTGGGCATGCCGAACACCACGCACGAGGCCTCGTCCTGCGCGATGGTGTTCGCGCCGGCATCCATCATTTCGCGCAGCCCGCGCGCGCCGTCGTCGCCCATGCCGGTCAGGATCACGCCCAGTGCGTTGCGGCCGGCATTGCGCGCAACCGAGCGGAACAGCACGTCCACCGACGGCCGATGGCGGTTGACCGGCGGGCCGTCGAGCACCTGCACCTGGTAGTGCGCACCGCTGCGCCGCAGTTGCATGTGGCGGCCACCGGGCGCGATCAAGGCCAGGCCCGGCAGCACGCGGTCGTCGTTGCGCGCCTCGCGGACCTCGATCGCGCACAGCTGGTTGAGGCGCTCGGCCAGCGATGCGGTGAACCGCTCGGGCATGTGCTGGACGATCACGATGCCGGGCGCGACGCGCGGCAGGGCGGTCAGCACCCGCTCGATCGCCTGCGTGCCGCCGGTCGATGCACCGATCGCGACGATGCGCTCGGTGGTCTGCGCCATCGCACCGGAGCCGGGCACTGGTGCCGCCGTGCCGGCCTGCAGCCGCGCGACCTGCAGTGCACGCGGCCGCGAACGCGCCGCCGCACGCACTGCCGCGCGCAGCTGGTCAGCCGAGTCTTCGAGAAAGTCCTTCAGCCCCATCGTCGGCTTGGTGATGATCTCCACCGCGCCCGCGGCGAGTGCCTGCATCGCGGTCTGCGTGCCGTTGCCGGCCAGCGACGAGCAGATCACCACCGGCGTCGGCCGCTCGGCCATCAGCTTGCGCAGGAACGTCAGCCCGTCCATGCGCGGCATCTCGATGTCCAGCACGATGACGTCCGGCCAGTCGTGGGCCATTTTCTGCAGCGCGAAGATCGGGTCGCTCGCCGAGCCGATCACCTGCAGGTCCGGCTCGCTGCCGAGCAGGGCCTGCAGCACCTGCCGCACGACGGCCGAGTCGTCGACCAGAAACACCTTGACCGGTCGACCCGTCATGGCCACTTCAGACCCGCCGGTAGATCGACGGCGCGAGCGGACGCAATGCGGTCGTGATGCCGTTGAGGCTTTCCGAATGGCCGATGATGAAGTGCCCGTCCGGCCGCAGCAGCGGCAGCATGCGGGCGATCACCTCGCGCTTGGTTGGCTCGTCGAAATAGATCATGACGTTGCGCAGGAAGATCACATCGAACGTGCCGAAGTCCGGCAGCGGTGCGTTGAGATTGACAGGCTCGAACTTAACCCGCGAGCGCAACGTGCGACTGACCAGCAGCGTACCTGTCTGCGGCCCCGTGCCCTTGAGGCAGTAGCGCGACAGCAGCGCCGGCGGAATGTCGCGCGCACGCTCGAGCTTGTAGTGACCCGTACGCGCGGCTTCCAGCACGCGCCGGCTGATGTCGGTGCCCAGCACTTCCCACGGCCGGTGCGGCAGCACTTCCGACAGCGTCATCGCGATGCTGTACGGCTCCTCGCCGCTCGAACACGCAGCGCTCCAGATGCGCACCGGCGGTTGCGCCGGCAGCTGCGGCAGCAGCGCCTTGAGGAACTGGAAATGGCGCGGCTCGCGGAAGAAGTAGGTTTCGTTCGTCGTCAGCAGATCGAGCGCGACCTGCCGTTCCTCGCTGTCACTGCCGAGCCGGCGCAGGTATTCGGTAAAGGTGCCCAGCTCGAGGTCGCGCAACCGACGCGACAGCCGGCTCGTCACCAGCGGCTGCTTGGCCGGCGTCATGTGGATGCCGGCGTTGTCGTACAACCACCGGGACAGTGCGTCGAACTCGGGCGCCGTGATCGGCGGCCCTCCGTTCGCGGCGTGTGTAACGCGGCTCGCCACGGCGGTCATGCCGCGTCTCTACCTGCGATTGAATCCGGTCGAAGCTGCATCGCCGCTCTCCTCAGAACTCGATGAAATCGGATTCGCCGACCGAACCCACGGCAGCGCGCACCGGCTTGCGGCCTGCCGCACGCGGCGGCGCAGCACGCAACGCCTTATGCGCAATCGAACGGCCCACGGCGTGCTGTTCAAGCGTGAAAAACGCCATCGACTGCTGAAGCTGCTCGGCCTGGCTGCTCATCTCCTCGGCCGTGGCCGCCAGCTCTTCGCTCGCTGCCGCGTTCTGCTGCGTCACCTGGCTCAGCTGGTTCATCGCGCCGTTGATCTGACCCACGCCAGCCGACTGCTCCTGCGAGGCTGCAGTGATTTCCTGCACCAGGTCGGAGGTCTTCGTGATCGACGGCACCATCAGCTCCAGCAGTTCACCCGCACGCTCGGCCAGCTCGACACTGTTGGCCGACAGCTCACCGATTTCCTGCGACGCCACCTGCGAACGCTCGGCGAGCTTGCGCACCTCGGCGGCGACGACTGCAAAGCCCTTGCCGTGTTCGCCGGCCCGTGCGGCTTCGATTGCCGCATTCAGCGCCAGCAGATTGGTCTGGTAGGCGATGTCGTCGATGATCGCGATCTTCTTGGCGATCTGCTTCATCGCCTCAACGGTCTGCCGCACCGACTGGCCACCTTCCACGGCTTCCTTCGCCGCCTTGCCGGCCATGCCGTCGGTCACCTTCGCGTTGTCGGTGTTCTGCGAGATCGATGCGCTCATCTGCTCCATCGATGAGCTGGTCTGATCCACGCTGGCCGCCTGCTCGCTGGTCGCGTGACTGATCGACTGCGCGGTGCTCGAGATCTGCTCGGCCGCGCTCGACAGGTTATCGGCCGAGCCGCGTACCTCACCGATGATCTGCGACAGGCGCTCGACCATCGACTTCATCGCGCCGAGCATCGTGCCGGTCTCATCGCGGGTGTCCACTTCGATGCGAACCGCGAGGTTGCCATTCGAGAGCTGCTGCGCGACCTGCGCGGCATACATCACCGGGCGCGACACCATCCGCGCGATCACCGTGGCCAGCACGCCACCGAGGACGAGCATGACGGCGAGCCACACGGACATCGCATTCCGGTTCTGCTGCTGCCGCGCCTCATAGGCGGCCACGTGCTCGTTGAGCTGGGCGATGTTCTGCGTCAGCAGCTCCTGCAGTGCATCCGCAGTGGCCTGGCGCAGGTCGCCGGCCCGCTTGCTCGGCGCCATGTCGCCGACCTTCACCGCCTCGACGAGCTGCTCGCTGTTGTCGAAGTACAGCGCGGCCTTCTCGATCACGTCGGCATACAGCGCCTGCTCGCGCGAATCGGTGAAGCTCTTCGCCAGCGACTGCGCAAGCTCGTCGAACGCCTTTCGCCCGCTCACGAGCTCGGCTGCGTATTCAGCCGCCTTCTCGGCATTCTCGCGGTCGGCCACGAGGCCGCGCTCGCTCACGCGGTACTCGGCGAGCTGCGTCGCCAGGCGGCCGAGGTCCCGCACCACCGGCACGCTTTCATCGGTCAGCTCTTTCACCGTCGCGCTGCTTTCGTTCATCCGCAGCAGCGCGAACGCACCGAGCGAAACGGCGATTATCAGCACGAGACCGAATGCGACATAGAGCTTGTGGGCGATACGGAGACTGCGGAACCACTGCATGCGACGTCCTGGGACAGTTGGCCCGGCCGCGTTTGGGCGCAGCCGGAAGCCTTGGAACATGGGGGATGGGATTTCCGTGGCCGGCCCCTTGAAGAGGCCGGCCATCGGGGTCAGCGGCGGTCAGCGCACGCTGCCGCCGTTTACTGCGGTTACGCAGCGGCGCGTTGCGGGCCGGCCTGAACCAGATCGGCCAACCCGGCCATCTCGTCCACGGAGAGCACGCGCTGCACGTCGAGCACGATCGCGAATCCGCCATCGAGCAGCGCCATGCCGCTGATGAACTCCGGGCGGATCCGTGCACCGAAACTCGGCGGCGGTTCGATCGAGGAGGCCGGGATTTCCAGCACCTCCGACACCGCATCGACGACCACGCCGATGTCGTGGTGCTCGTCATCGACGCCGGCTTCCATGATCACGATGCAGGTGCGCCGCGTCAGGGTCGTCGGCGCACGGCCGAAGCGCACCGACAGGTCGATCACCGGCACCACCGCGCCGCGCAGGTTGATCACCCCGCGGATGAACTCCGGCATCATCGGTACGGTCGTCAGGCCCGCGTACTCGATGATTTCCTTGATGCCGCGAATGTCGGTCGCGAACATCTCTGCGCCGAGCGCGAAGGTCAGGTACTGCAGCGCTTCGGAGTCGCCGGCCGCGCTGCGCGCGGCCTGGTTCTTGTCATTCATGACGCGCCTCCTCAGAACTCGATGAAGTCGGATTCGTCGATCGAACCTGCCGTGGCACGTGCCGGCTTGCGGCTCACTGGACGCGGCGGCGCAGCACGCACCGCCTTGTGCGCAATCGAACGGCCCACCGCGTGCTGCTCGAGCGTGAAGAACGCCATCGCCTGCTGCAGCTGCTCGGCCTGGCTGCTCATCTCCTCGGCCGTGGCCGCCAGCTCTTCGCTGGCCGCCGCGTTCTGCTGCGTCACCTGGCTCAGCTGGTTCATCGCGCCGTTGATCTGACCCACGCCGGCCGACTGCTCCTGCGAGGCTGCAGTGATTTCCTGCACCAGGTCGGAGGTCTTCGTGATCGACGGCACCATCAGCTCCAGCAGCTCGCCCGCACGCTCGGCCAGCTCGACGCTGTTGGCCGACAGTTCACCGATTTCCTGCGAAGCCACCTGCGAACGCTCGGCCAGCTTGCGCACCTCGGCGGCGACGACTGCAAAGCCCTTGCCGTGCTCGCCGGCACGCGCCGCTTCAATTGCCGCGTTCAGTGCCAGCAGATTGGTCTGGTAGGCGATGTCGTCGATGATCGCGATCTTCTTCGCGATCTGCTTCATTGCCTCGACAGTCTGGCGCACCGACTGGCCGCCTTCGACGGCTTCCTTCGCGGCCTTGCCGGCCATGCCGTCGGTCACCTTCGCGTTGTCGGTGTTCTGCGAGATCGACGCGCTCATCTGCTCGATCGACGAGCTGGTCTGCTCGACGCTCGACGCCTGCTCGCTGGTCGCCTGGCTGATCGACTGCGCGGTACCCGAGACCTGCTCGGCGGCGCTGGACAGGTTATCGGCCGAGCTGCGTACCTCACCGATGATCTGCGACAGGCGATCGGTCATCGTCTGCATCGCGCGCAGCATCTCACCGGTCTCGTCACGTGCATCCGACGCCACCTTCGCGGTCAGGTCGCCGTCGGCAAGCTTCTTGGCGACGTCGGCCGCGGCCATCACCGGGCGCGAGATCATGCGGGAGATCACCACGGCAAGTCCCACGCCCATCAGCAGGCCAAGTGCCAGCGCAACGAAGATCGCCTGCCGCGCCTGTGCGTAAAGCGCCTGGCCGCGGTCGCTCGCGTCCTTCGCGCCCTGCTCGTTGAGATCCACCAGCTTGCTGAGGTCATCGCTGAACGACCAGTACAGCTCGCTCGACTTACCCATCAGAACCGCGCGCACTTCGTCCGCGCGGTTCTGGCGGCTCAGTGCGATCGCACCGGCGTGAACCTGCAGGTACTCGGCATAGGTCTTGGCAAACGAGTCATAGAGCCGCTGCTCTTCCGGGCTGGAAATCAGTTTCTCGTAAACCGCGCGGCTTTCCTTGATCTTTGCCTCGAACTCCTTCATACGCGCTTCGGCGGTGTCCATATCCTCGTTCGTCACCGACAGACCGTGGCGGAACTCCTGCACGCGGTAGTCGCCGGTGATGCCGTTGATCTCGGCCGTTGCACGCACACTCGGTAGCCAGTTGTCGCGGATTTCCACCGCGACTTCGTTGACGGCGTGCAAGCGCTGCACGGCAAACAGGCTGATACCGACGAGCAGCGCGAGCAGCACGCCGAAGCTGACAAACAGCTTGTTCGCGATTTTCAGGTGGCGGAACCAGTTCATCTTTCAATCCTCAGGACAGCGTGGAGTCAACCGTGACGGCCGCTGTCCTGCGGAGCCGTTCGGAAACGAAAGAGGGAAGTTGCGTGGATTCGGTGCCGGCAGCGATATGCACGAGCGCCGTTACGTCGAGAATCAGCGCGACCTCGCCGGTGCCGAGGATGGTCGAGCCGCTGATGCCGCGCAGGCCCGAGAACAATCGGCCCAGCGGCTTGATCACGGTCTGGAACTCGCCGAGCAGTGCGTCGACGACGATGCCGGCTCGCTGGCCCGCGCAGTCGACGACGACCACGTTCTCGCGCCGCGCGCGGGGCCCGGTGAGCGTCAGCTGGTCACGCAGCCGCAACAGCGGCAGTGGCTGGCCACGCAGGTCGAGATACCCGGCACCGGCCGGCAGCGTCGCCGGCATCTCGATGCACTCGACGATCATGTCCAGCGGCAACACGAAGCTCGAACCGGCAACGCTGACCAGGAACCCTTCGATGATCGCCAGCGTCAGCGGCAGGCGGATGCGGATCGTCGTGCCGACGCCGCGTTCGCTGTCGATATCGACCGTTCCGCGCAGCGCGTGGATGTTCCGGCGCACCACGTCCATGCCGACGCCGCGGCCGGAGAGGTTCGTGACGGCCGATGCGGTCGAGAAACCCGGCTCGAAGATCAGCTGCAGGATCTCGTAATCGCTGGGCGTATGGCCGGCCGGCACGAGCCCACGTTCGCGGCCCTTGGCGAGGATGCGGTCGCGGTCCAGACCGGCGCCGTCGTCGCGGATTTCGATCACGATACCGCCGGCTTCGTGGCAGGCGCTCAGCGTGATGCGGCCGCGGGCGGACTTGCCGTTCGCGACGCGCACGTCCGCGGCTTCGACGCCGTGGTCGGCCGCGTTGCGCACCAGGTGCATCAGCGGGTCGGCCAGCTTCTCGACGACCGACTTGTCGAGCTCGGTGTCGCCACCTTCGATGACGAGTTCGAG
Organism: Lysobacter korlensis; assembly: GCF_042434515.1. Lineage (NCBI taxonomy): Bacteria > Pseudomonadati > Pseudomonadota > Gammaproteobacteria > Lysobacterales > Lysobacteraceae > Lysobacter > Lysobacter korlensis. Next base: position 575,252 of record NZ_JBHLTG010000004.1, on the reverse strand, counting down.
ATCCTTGCCGACGTCGCGCGAGACTTCGCGCAGCACGCGGTGGAAGCGCGAGAACGTTTCACCGATCGGTACCATGCGCAGCCGCAGCGCGCGGTCGCGGATGTCTTCCATCAGCCGTGAAACCACCGACTGTGCTTCGACCAGCGGCGCATTACCCGCGCATTCGGCGAGCAGCGACGCGCCTGCACCGGCGATCACCATCTCGCCGACGAGGTTGATCAGCTCGTCGAGCTTGTCGGCGCGCACGCGCACCCAGCCGGTGTCGCCCTGCGCCGGGGGCGTGGCGGCATTGCGGATTTTCGCCTGCTTGTCGAGCGCGGCGTCGACCACAGGCGCGGCGACGACCTGCTGCTCCACCAGCACCTGCCCGAGCGGCACGACGGCACCGCCCCGGCTGCGTGCCGACTGCTCGGCCAGGCCACGGTCCAGCTCGTCGCGCGTCAGCATGCCGGCATTAACGAGAATCTCGCCAAGCCGCCCATCGGGCTCGGGCATCGTTGCGATCAGGTCCAGGTACGCCTCGACGCTGCTCTCCGGCGGCAGGATGCGGATCACGCTGCTGTCTTCGACGAACTCGAACACCTCGGCGATCTGCGCCTTTGTGGCGTCGGTGCGCAGGTCGATCTCGAACCCGAGGTAGCACCCTTCCGGGTCCATCTCATCGGCCGGCGGCATCGAATCGACCACGGTTGCGAAGTGCACGATCTCGCCTAGGTCTTCGAGGTAGCGCACGAACGAAAGCGGATTGACGCCCTGGCGGTGCACGTCGAACCCGAAGCGGATCGAAACGTGCCAGCAGTCGCCAGCGTGCGGCGTGCTCAGCGCCGCGCCGTCGGCTGCAGCGCCCTGCCCGATGGCCGCCGGGGCCACGGCGGGCGCGGCTGCGGCCGGCGCCGGCTCGGCGCCCGGGCTGTAACGGGCGAGCGCGGCGCGCAGTTCGGCATCGCGCACCTGGATCTCGCCCTCGAACACGCCACCCTGCACCGCCAGCAGCTCGAGCAGGTCGGAGATGTGATCGCAGGTGGAGATCAGGTCGTCGGCGAGCGCCTCGGTCGGCTCGAGCGAGCCGGCGCGGACGCGTTCGAGCAGGCTCTCGACCGTATGCGTGAACCCGACCAGCGGGGCCAGGCCGAACATGCCGCCCGAGCCCTTGATCGAGTGGGCGGCACGGAAGATCCGCGCGATCAGCTCGGCGTCGCGGTCGCCCGCGCGCAGCTGGCGCAGGCCGGCCTCCATCTCGACGACGAGGTCGCGTGCCTCGGCGATGAAGGTCTGCAGCATCTGGTCGCGCAGTGCCTTCACAGCGTGACCTCCGCTCCGGTGGCGGGCACGGCCGTGTCGGCCATGTCGAAGTCGCCACCGAGCCGTACCAGCGTCAATGCGCTGCGCACGGCACGGCTCGGCGAGTGCCACCGCACCGGCACGTTGCGGCGCTGCGCTTCGCGGCCGAGCATGATCAGCAGCTGCAGCCCGGCCCCGTCGATGACGGTCACGCCAGACAGGTCGACGTCGAGCGGCCCGGTCAGTGCGGCCAGCAGTTCCGGCTTTACCTCTGCAGCTCGAGCAATCGTCAGGTCACCTTCGAGCCGCAGCGCCAGTCGATCGGGTTCTGTTGCTGTACCGCTTTGCGTCATTGCTGCCGATCCATCCGCAGACACCAGGAGTGGCGCCGGCTGTGGAGTCTTTAACGCCGGTTGACGGTCCAGCTTTACGGGCCCGCATGTGACCCGCGTCGCGTTGGACGCGATACGGCTGCGTAGGTTTTCCCGGAACGCGTTCAAGAACGCTCGTCCGGCAAAGTTTCGCCGGCGGGACGCGCCAAAAAGAAAAGCCCCGCCGAAGCGGGGCCTTTCGTACAACAGTGTCGCAGGGGTGGCGGATCAGAAATCCATGCCGCCCATGCCGCCCATGCCACCGGCGCCCGGCATCGCCGGCTCTTCCTTCTTCGGCGCCTCGGCAACCATCGCTTCGGTCGTGATCATCAGACCGGCGATCGAAGCCGCGTTCTGCAGCGCGGTGCGGGTGACCTTGGTCGGGTCGAGGATACCGAGTTCCAGCATGTCGCCGAACTCGCCAGTCGCGGCGTTGTAGCCGAAGCTGCCCGAACCTTCCTTGACGCGGTTGAGGATCACCGACGGCTCTTCACCGGCGTTCGTGACGATCTCGCGCAGCGGCGCTTCCATCGCACGCAGCGCGATGCGGATGCCGTGGTTCTGGTCTTCGTTCGCACCGGTCAGGTCGCGGATCGCGCCCAGCGCACGGATCAGGGCGACGCCGCCGCCCGGGACGATGCCCTCTTCGACGGCTGCGCGCGTGGCGTGCAGGGCGTCTTCGACGCGTGCCTTCTTTTCCTTCATCTCGATCTCGGTCGCAGCGCCGACCTTGATCACGGCCACGCCGCCGGCGAGCTTCGCAACGCGCTCCTGCAGCTTCTCGCGGTCGTAGTCCGAGGAGGTCTCCTCGATCTGCGCCTTGATCTGCTTGATGCGCGCCTGGATCGCCTCGCCGTCGCCGGCGCCGTCGATCACGGTGGTGTTCTCCTTCGAGACCTGCACCTTCTTCGCGCGGCCGAGGTCGTTGATCGTCGCCTTCTCGAGCTGCAGGCCGACTTCCTCGCTGATCACGGTGCCGCCGGTCAGGACGGCCATGTCTTCGAGCATCGCCTTGCGACGGTCACCGAAGCCCGGCGCCTTGACGGCGCAGACCTTGACGATGCCGCGGATCGTGTTGACGACGAGGGTCGCCAGCGCTTCGCCTTCGACTTCCTCGGCGATGATCAGCAGCGGCTTGCCGGCCTTCGCCACGCCCTCGAGGACGGGCAGCAGGTCGCGCACGTTCGAGATCTTCTTGTCGTGCAGGAGGATGAACGGGTCGTCCAGCTCGGCCTGCATCGACTGCTGGTTGTTGATGAAGTACGGCGACAGGTAGCCGCGGTCGAACTGCATGCCCTCGACGACGTCGAGCTCGTTCTCCAGGCCCGAACCGTCTTCAACGGTGATCACGCCTTCCTTGCCGACCTTGTCCATCGCCTGGGCGATGAGGTCACCGATGTTGGAATCGGAGTTCGCGGAGATCGCGCCGACCTGGGCGATTTCCTTGCTGGTCGAGGACGGACGCGAGATGTTCTTCAGCTCGCCGACGGCGGACTGCACGGCCTTGTCGATGCCGCGCTTGAGGTCCATCGGGTTCATGCCGGCGGCGACCGCCTTCATGCCCTCGCGGATCAGCGCCTGCGCGAGCACGGTCGCGGTCGTGGTGCCGTCACCGGCGTTGTCGGACGTGCGCGAGGCGACTTCCTTCACCATCTGCGCGCCCATGTTCTCGAACTTGTCGGCCAGTTCGATCTCCTTGGCGACGGACACGCCGTCCTTGGTGATCGTCGGGGCGCCGAAGCTCTTCTCGAGCACGACGTTGCGGCCCTTCGGGCCGAGCGTTGCCTTGACGGCATTGGCGAGCACGTTGACGCCGCGCAGCATGCGGGCGCGGGCGTCTTCGCTGAAACGGATTTCCTTGGCGGCCATGTGTGGACTCCGGAATTAATAGTGGGGATCAGGGTGTAAGGGTCGGACACGGGACTGCGGCATCGGCCCGATCGTCAGCGCAGCGCGCTCGCCCGATCGCGGATGCCGCGTTCCCGGCGGTGCTCAGCCGAGCACTGCGAAGATGTCGTCTTCCTTCACCACCAGGTATTCGGTGCCGTCGAGCTTCACTTCGGTGCCGCTGTACTTGCCGAACAGCACCTTGTCGCCGACCTGCACCTTCGGTGCGCGGACGTTGCCGTTGTCGAACGCCTTGCCTTCGCCCACGGCGACGACTTCACCCTTGATCGGCTTTTCGGTGGCCGAGTCCGGGATCACGATCCCGCCAGCGGACATCTTTTCTTCTTCCATGCGCTTGATGACCACGCGGTCGTAGAGCGGCTTGATATTCATGACAACCTCTACAAGTGGTTGATTGGAGTGGGAAAACTGAAAAATTTTAGCAGTCGCCCGCATCGAGTGCCAGAGTTGCGCGCACGCGCAGCGGCCCGCCGGGACCGCGAGAAGATGGGGTGATGGACAAGCCTTTCAAGGGCGGTTCAGAAAAAAAGATGCGCCGGCGTGAGCCGCGGCGACCTGAGGCTGCGACATCCGGGCCCGAGACCGCGCCTCGACCCATATAAAGATGCCGGCGCCAGCCGATAAGACAAAAAGAAAGGGTGCGTCCCCGAAGGTACGCACCCTTTCCGGCTGGAGATGGCTTTCCGAGCTCGGTGCTTCCAGCACCCCTCTCCTGACCTGACCTTGACCCCTTGTCTCGACCGACCGTCCGTGTCGGCGTGGGGGAATCTTGCGCGCTTCGCGTCACATTTCCTAGCGACCTTTGGGCGCCAAAACGCTGCCTTTCGGTAGCACAACGCGCAAAATTCAGACTCAAGCCACTGAAGCGAATGCGTATTTGCATATCCTGCTACTTCTGGCAGACAATTTCACTTGTCTTTCACTAGCATGAAGACTTTAGGTAGCGTTGCCTCGTCCAGCCTCGCTAGCGCCGTCGTCGATTCAAGGAGTTGCACATGTCTCCCCAGCAGCGAATCCGCCTTGCCCGCCGGCATGCAGGCCTGTCCCAGGCCGCCCTAGCGGCAGCGATCGGCGTACACCGCAGCGCGGTCAGCCACTGGGAAGCGAACGACGGCAAGCTGCCGAGCATGTGCCACTTCCAGCAACTGGCGATGGTGACCGGCGTGCAGTTCGAATGGCTGGCGACCGGGCGCGGGAAGATGCACATGGCCGCGGACACCGAGTTCGACTCGGTTGCGGCCGCCGACGCACTACTGGTCGACGACCCGCTAGAGCTGCGCCTGCTGCTGGCGTTCCGCGAAGCGCCGCTGCGCTCGCGCGCGCCGCTGGTCGAGATCGCCGAGCAACTCGCATCGATGCGCACCGGCAAGGCTCGCCAGACGACCGCGCGCTGATCCGCTGCGCTGCAGCGTGTCGGCTGTCACATTTCTACGCTAGCGTTCGAGGCCCTGCCCTTGGATGCGATCGATGCGCCTGCCCCGCCGCGGCCTGCCTGCTGTACTGCTTGTCTCCGCCCTGACGACCGCGCCGGCCTCGGCCGCGGTGTTCATCAACGAGATCCACTACGACGACGCGACGTCCGGCGGTGACGTCGGCGAGCGCATCGAGGTGGTCGCGACCGCCGGCGAAAGCCTCAGCGGCTATCGCATCTATCTGTACAACGGCAGCACGCCGTCGAAGGCCGTGTACTACGACAACGACCCGGTTCCGACCGGCAGCCTCGTGAGTTGCGGCGGCACCGCCCGCATCGCCACGGTGACGTACCCGAGCAACGGCATCCAGAACGGAGCGCCGGATGCAATCGCGCTGGTCAACGGCAGCGGCGCGCTGGTGCAGTTCCTCAGCTACGAGGGCACGGTGACCGGCAGCACTGGCCCGGCCGCCGGCCGCACCAGCACCAACCTGCCGGTGTCGGAAACCGCGTCGACCGCCGCAGGCACCTCGCTGCAGCTCGCCGGCAGCGGCACGCGCTATGCCGACTTCAGCTGGCGCGCCTCGGCCACGCATACGTTCGGCGGCTGCAACCGCAGCCAGACGTTCTCGGCGCCGAACCCGGCACCGACGGTGACGTCGACCACGCCCACCGATGGCGCGACCGGCGTGGCCGCGTCAAGCAGCCTCGCCGCGACGTTCAGCGAAAGCGTGAGCCTGGCAACCGGCGCGTTCACGCTGCAGTGCAGCCTGTCAGGCGCTGTGCCGCTGTCGCACCCGACCAGCGGCAGCAGCTTCACCATCACGACCGGCACCACGCTGCGCGCGGGCGAGACCTGCGCGTTCACCGTGGTTGCGAGCAGGGTGACCGATGCCGGCGGTGCGAAGCCGGCGCAGGACACGGTTGTCGACTTCTCGGTCGCGTCGGGCACCGGCAGCGGCTACTACTCACGCGTGAACACCTCGAGCGCGAGCCAGCTGCGCTGCTCGCTGCACCATACGATCCGCGGCCACACCGCTTACCCCTACAGCGCGAGCACGACCGACAGCTGGGACATCCTCGAGATCGCCGACGAGGATCCGGCCAACGCCGGTCGCATCCTCGACGCCTACCGCAATCGCAGCTTCATCAAGGGCAGCGAGCGCGCAGGCACCGGCACCGGCATCACCTACAACCGCGAGCACACCTGGCCGAATTCGCTGGGCTTCGGCAGTGCGACGGGTGACCTCGGCCTGCCGTACGCGCCGTACACCGACACCCACATGCTGTACCTGACCGACACCGGCTACAACGCCGACCGCGGCAACAAGCCGTACGCGGACTGCACCGTGAGCGGCGGCTGCGGCGAGCGCGCGACGGAGTTCAACGACGGCGCGGGTGGCGGCACCGGTGTGTACCCGGGCAACTCGAACTGGGTGAAGGGGCCGGACGGCAACAGCGGCTCGTTCCAGGTCTGGGGCAAGCGCCGCGGCGACATCGCGCGCGCCGTGCTGTACATGGCGATCCGCTACGAGGGCGGTCGCGACGTCCGCACCAACCAGTCCGAGCCCGACCTCGAACTCACCGACGATCGCAGCAAGATCGTGATCACCTCGGCCTCGCCGGCCTACATGGGCCTGCTGTCGACGCTGCTGGCCTGGCACCGGGCCGATCCGCCGGACGCGGCCGAGCGCGTCCGCAACGAAGTCATCCAGAGCTTCCAGGGCAATCGCAACCCGTTCATCGACCACCCCGAGTGGGCGACCTCGGCGCTGTTCACCTCGACCAAGCCGGCGACCTGCCAGCTGAACTGACCGCACGGGCCAACCGTGCATGACCCGACCCGCCGGCCGGTGCCGGCGGGTCCGACGGCCCCGCTACAATCGCGGGATGACCGCACTCATTGTTTATTGCAGCTGCCCGGATGCGGCCACCGCGGATGCGATCGCAACCGCGCTGGTCGAAGAGCGCCTCGCCGCGTGCGTGAGCGCCTTGCCGGGAATGCGCTCGACCTATCGTTGGCAGGGGCAGGTCGAACAGGCTCAGGAAGTGTTGCTCCTGATCAAGACCTCCGCGCCCCGGCTGGACGCGCTCAGTGCGCGCATCCGCGCGCTGCATCCGTATGAACTGCCCGAGGTGATCGCGGTCGAAGCCGCCGGTGGCCTCGCCCCGTACCTGCAGTGGGTGGTCGAACAGAGCGGTTCCGATGAGTAGTTCCCTGATGCGGTGCGCGTGGCTGACGGCAGCGCTCATGGTCACCGGCATGGCGATGTCGCCGGCGTCGGCGGCGATTGACGAGAAAGACCTGCTGCCGGTGGAGCAGGCGTTCGTGCTGAGCGCGCGGGCCACCGCGCCGGATGCGATCACGCTGCGTTGGCGCATCGCCGACGGCTACTACCTCTACAAGCACCGCACCTCGGTGCAGGCGGAGCCGGCATTCGCGGCGCAGCCCCTGCAGCTGCCGAAGGGCAAGGCGTACCGCGACGAGTTCTTCGGCGACGTCGAAACCTATCGGGGCCAGCTGGTCGCCACGCTGCCCGGCCGCGCCGGCCCGGCGCAGGTCACGCTCAAAGTCAAATACCAGGGCTGCGCGGATGCCGGCATCTGCTATCCGCCGCAGACCCGCACGCTGACCGTTGCGATGCCGACGCAGGCCGCGTCCGACGAGGCACCGCTGGTGTCGTTCGGCGGCGCGGGCGGCGGCGCGAATCCTCTGCTCGGCGGCAATACGCGCAACCTGCCGCTGCCTGCGGAGCAGGCATTCGGCGTCGACGCGATCGCGCGCGACGGCAATACGCTGCTTGTGAGGTTCAGCCCGGCACGCGGCTATTACCTGTATCGCGACAAGACCACGCTGAAACTCGAAGGCGCGCCCGGCGCGACGCTCGGCCGACCGCAGTGGCCGCGCGCCACCGCGCATCGCGATGAGCACTTCGGCGCGGTCAGCGTGTATTTCGAGCCGGTCGATGTCGCCGTGCCGGTGCAACGCACCCAGCCCGACGCGACGACGGCCCGGCTGGTCGTCGGCTTCCAAGGCTGCCAGACCGACGGCATCTGCTATCCGCCGATGACGCGCACGCTCGAGGTCGCACTGCCGGTGGCAACTGCTGCGGATGCGGGCCCGGATGGCCATGCGGCTGCAGGTGCAGGTGCGGATGCCGTCGCCGCGACCTCCACCGATGGCGCGCAGTCGATCTCGCCAGCCGCTGCCACGGGCGCAGCTACAGCCGCCGCGGCGTCAGCGCTGGACGGTGCCGCGCTGCCCGACACCGGTGCGAGCCCCGCGCTGCCCCCGGCGCAACCCGCCGATCCGGGCGCCGGCTTCGCGGCCGCCGTCGGATCCCCACCCGACGCCGTCGCCGAAGACAGCCGCCTGGCCGCGGCACTCGGCGGCCCGGACCGTTTCTGGGCGCTCGCCAGCTTCCTCGGCTTCGGACTGCTGCTCGCATTCACGCCGTGCGTGCTGCCGATGGTGCCGATCCTGTCGGGCCTGATCGCCGGTCATGGCCCGGGCATCGGCGCGCGGCGCGCATTCGCACTGTCGCTGGTGTACGTGCTGGCGAACGCGGCGGTGTTCACGGTGGCCGGCGTGGTTGCCGGGCTTGCCGGCGCGAACCTGCAGATCCTGTTCCAGGCGCCCTTGGCGATCGCGCTGTTCTCCGCCCTGTTCGTCGCGCTGGCGCTGTCGAGCTTCGGACTGTACGAGCTGCAAATTCCGGCAGCCGTTCGCAACCGCCTCGGCGCGGTGGCCAACCGCCAGCACGGCGGTTCGTGGGCCGGCGTCATGGTGATGGGCGCGCTGTCGGCATTGATCGTCGGCCCCTGCGTCGCGCCGCCGCTCGCCGCGGCGGTGCTCTACATCGGCCAGACCCAGGATCCGGTCTTCGGCGGCGCAGCGCTGTTCCTGCTCGCACTCGGCATGGGCCTGCCGCTGCTCGCATTCGGTGTCGCGGCCGGGCGTGGCCTGCCGACCACCGGCCCCTGGATGCTCGCCGTCCAACGCGCGTTCGGCTTTGTTTTCCTGGGACTGGCGGTGTGGATGCTCTCGCGCATCCTGCCCGGCCCGGTCACGCTCGCCGCCTGGGGCGTCCTGCTGATCGGCGCCGCGGCGATGGTGGCGGTCGGCCTGCGGCACGCCCGCCCCGCCCCGCCGACCGGCCGCGCTGCGATCGCATGGACCGCCGCCCTCGTGCTCGGCCTGACCGGCAGTGCCCAGCTCGTCGGCGCCCTTGCCGGCAGCCATGACCCGCTGCAACCGCTCGCCGGCCTGCAGGGCTCGAAGGCCGAAACCAAGCTGCCGTTCCGGATCATCAAGTCCGAAGCCGACCTCGATCGCGAAGTCGCCGCGGCGCAGGCTGCGGGCCGACCGCTGATGTTCGATTTCTATGCCGACTGGTGCGTGTCGTGCAAGGAAATGGAACGCGACACGTTCCCCGATCCGCGCGTGCATGCCGCGCTCGCCGATTTCGTGCTGCTCAAGGCCGACGTGACCGCGAACGACGCACTCGACCAGGCGCTGATGCGCCGGCTCGGCATCGTCGGCCCGCCAGCGACGCTGTTCTATGTCGACGGCGCGGAGCGCCGCGAACTGCGGCTGTTCGGGTTCGAAGCGCCGGCCGCGTTCGCCGAACGCGCGGTGCGCGCCGGGCAGCGCTGATGGGCTCGAACCTGCGCATCGTCGCCGTCGCGTTCGGGGCCGCGGTGGTCGGGGCCGCGGCTGGGCTCTGGTTCGGAGGTCCGGGCCCGTTGCTGAAAACGGAGCTCGGCCAGCGCCTGCTGCAGGATGCGGCGACCGCGACCGCCCCGGCGCCACCGGCAGGTGTGCGGGTGGCCGCACGCGGCAAGCCAGCGCCTCGGGTCGCCCTGCAGCAGCTGGACGGCTCGACACTCACCCTGCCCGACGATTTCGCAGGCCGCCCGCTGCTGGTCAACGTGTGGGCCAGCTGGTGCGGCCCCTGCATCGAGGAAATGCCGGAACTCGACCGATTCGCCCGCTCGCAGGGCGCCAAAGGCGTGCAAGTGGTCGGCATCGCGCTCGACGAAGCGGACGCCGTGCAGGCATTCTTGAAGCGCGTCCCGGTCGGGTATCCGATCGCGATTGATGCTCCGGGCCCGCGCGACGCCGGGGTGCAGCTCGGCAACGTGCGGGGCGTGCTGCCCTACACCGCGCTCATCGATGCCCAAGGGCGGTTAGTCAAGCAGAAGATCGGCCCGTTCCAGCCCGGCGAAATCGACGACTGGGCGCGGCACTGATTCAAACGGACGATTAAATCGCGCCAACTTCGCCGATATGGCAGCGAACGTCTGGACAGTATCGCGCGACTCGCGCACACTGCCGGCCTTTCGTCCGGGGGGATTGCGATGGCCAAGCTGCTGGTGCTGCACGGTCCCAATCTGAACCTGCTCGGCGAACGCGAGCCCGGCATCTACGGACACACCACGCTTGCGGCGATCGAACGCGCCATGGAAGCCGATGCGCACCGCGCCGGCCACACGATCGAGTCGCTGCAGTCGAACGCCGAGCACGTGCTCGTCGACCGCGTCCAGGCCGCGCGCCAGGACGGCACCGCGATCATTCTGATCAATCCGGCCGCATTCACCCACACCAGCGTCGCCCTGCGCGATGCGCTGGCCGCGGTCGCGCTGCCGTTCATCGAAATCCACCTGTCCAATCCGCACACGCGCGAGCCGTTCCGCAAGCACAGCTATTTCAGCGACCTCGCGCTGGGCGTGATCGCCGGCTTCGGCGCGGACAGCTACCGCTTCGCAATGGACGCCGCGCTGGGCTGGCTCGACAAGCACGCGGCGGCGACGTCACACCGCTCCTGACCCGAACCGTATTTCCGACCTGTAATCCTGCCCGCCGGCGACGGCGGCACCGACCTGGAGGCCCGTGAATGGACCTGCGCAAAATCAAGAAGCTGATCGACCTGCTCGAGGAATCCAACCTCGCCGAGATCGAGATCAAGGAAGGCGAGGAATCGGTACGCCTCGCACGCACGCCGAAGGGCAGCGTCAGCTACGCCGCTCCAGCGATGCAGGCCGCGCCGGCGGCGGCCGCGCAACCGATGCCGATGCAGTCGCCAACCGAGTCCGCCACCGGCGGCCAGGCCAAGCCGCAGTCGGACCTGCCGGACGGCCACGTCATGCGCGCCCCGATGGTCGGCACCTTCTACGCCGCTCCCGCCCCGGACAAGCCGGCGTTCGTAACGGTCGGCCAGGCGGTCAAGGCCGGCGACACGCTCGCGATCATCGAAGCAATGAAAATGTTCAATCCGATCGAGGCCGACGTCTCGGGCACGGTGCTCAAGGTGCTCGCCGAGAGCGGCCAGCCGATCGAGTTCGACCAGCCGCTGTTTGTGATTGGGTGAGCAGGGGCTTTCCGGCGGCACTGCCGCCGGCCTGCGAACGCCCGCGGGCCGCGCGGCCCGTGGGCCGGACGTTCGGCTGACCACACCCTCTATGGAACTAATCCATGCTCGATAAAGTCGTCATCGCCAACCGCGGCGAGATCGCGCTGCGCATCCTGCGCGCGTGCCACGCGCTCGGCATCCGCACGGTCGCGGTGCATTCCACCGTCGACCGAAACCTCAAGCACGTCGCGATGGCCGACGAGTCGGTCTGCATCGGGCCGGCGCCGTCCACCGACAGCTACCTCAACATGGCTTCCCTGATCGCGGCGGCGGAAGTCACCGACGCCCAGGCAATCCATCCGGGCTACGGCTTCCTGTCCGAGAACGCGGACTTCGCCGAGCGCGTGGAGCAATCGGGCTTCATCTTCATCGGGCCGAAAGCCGACACGATCCGCCTGATGGGCGACAAGGTCGAGGCGATCCGCGCAATGAAGGAGGCCGGAGTGCCGTGCGTGCCCGGCAGCGGTGGCCCGCTCGGCGACGACACCACGGCGAACATCAAGATCGCGCGCGAGATCGGCTACCCGGTCATCGTCAAGGCCGCCGGCGGCGGCGGTGGCCGCGGCATGCGCGTGGTGCACACCGAGGCGCACCTGAGCAGCGCGATCCAGACTACGAAGACCGAAGCGAAGGCGGCGTTCGGCAACGACATGGTCTACATGGAGAAGTTCCTCGAGAACCCGCGCCACGTGGAAATCCAGGTGCTCGCCGACGGCCAGGGCAACGCGATCCACCTCGGTGAGCGCGACTGCTCGATGCAGCGCCGCCACCAGAAGGTCGTCGAGGAAGCGCCGGCGCCCGGTATTACGCCCGAGCAGCGCGCCGAGATCGGCCGCGTCTGCACCGACGCCTGCATCCGCATCGGCTACCGCGGCGCGGGCACGTTCGAGTTCCTCTACGAGAACGGCCGCTTCTACTTCATCGAAATGAACACCCGTATCCAGGTCGAGCACCCGGTTACCGAGATGGTCACCGGCATCGACCTGGTGCGCGAGCAGCTGATGATCGCCGCCGGCAACAAGCTTTCGATCCGGCAGGAAGATGTGGTGCTGGAAGGCCATGCGATCGAATGCCGCATCAACGCCGAGGACCCGGACACGTTCATGCCCTCACCCGGCCTGATCCAGCACTTCCACGCACCGGGCGGCCCCGGCGTGCGCGTCGATAGCCACATCTACGAAGGCTACCGCGTGCCGCCGAACTATGACTCGATGATCGGCAAGCTGATCGTGCACGGCCCGGACCGTGCCACCGCGATCGCACGCATGCGCGTGGCGCTGAGCGAAATGGTCGTCGACGGCATCAAGACGAACATCCCGCTGCAACAACGCATCCTGTCAGACATCGGTTTCCAGCAGGGCGGCCAGAACATCCACTACCTCGAGAAGCGGCTCAAGGAGCGGAAGGAAAAGTCGATTTCGCTGGTGTGAATCACCTGCCACAACAGGTCGAAAAGGCCGGCAATTGCCGGCCTTTTCTTTGAGCGGGCAGCGCAGGCGCTCGCCATCCCTCCTCCTCGTCAGACCGCGCCTGCACCTGCATGCATTAACCGGCGGACAGATGAGACGGCGTACGCATCGGTTCTCGGGTTGACCGCAGCGCACGTCGTCGGTGCGCTATCGGAGTGGCTGCTGATGGTGAGACGCGAGTGCCTGCTTTCTCCCTTTCAGCGCTCATCTCGAAGGTCCCGGAACGCGCCAGTCCCTGCTGCGGTACCCGACCGCCGCCGAGGCGGCTCTATAGTTTGTTATGGCCCCTCCTAGCCCTTCGACATCGTCTCAGCCAGCCTCGCCGGACACGGACCCGCGAGCGCTCGAATGCCTGCCCCGTCAGCAACTGTGGGCCCAGGTTTTCGCCCGCCGTGAAAACTGGCTGCTGGGTTATTTCCGCAAGCGCGTGGCCCAGCCGGCAGACGCCCGGGACCTGGCGCAGGAGGTCTATCTCCGGCTGCTGAGCACGGACCGCAGGCAGGCTGGTGCGATTGCCGACCCCGAGGCTTACCTTTTTACCGTCGCCGCCAATCTGGTCAAGGAAGAGGCGGTCCTCAACCGTAAGCGCACGCTGCTTGTGGACGTCACCGAGGTCTTTCCCGAGCTGGAAACCTCCGAAGACGGGATTGACGAGCGCCTCGAGCGGGAACAGCGCGAACGCCTTCTGGCAGAGGCGCTACAGCGCCTGCCGCCGCGCCATCGGGCGGTCATGCTGATGCAGTACCGCGAACGCATGAGCTATGCCGACATCGCACAGCGCTTGGGCGTGTCCACGCACATGGTGAAGAAGTACGTAGTAAAGGCGCTGGCGTTGTGCCGACTTGAGCTGGAAGGACACCGATGAACGAGTCCGACGCACCGGCTCGGCGCCTGAATGCCCAGGTTGCCGAAGAAGCCGCACAGTGGTTCGTGGCCAATCGCGATGGCTCCTTGCCTGCTGCACAGGCACAGGCCTTCATGCAGTGGCTGCAGGCCTCTCCAGAACACGTTGCCGAGTACATGGCGGTCGCCGCGATTGCGAAGTACGCTCCTGCCGCGGCTGCGCAGGATCCGGCGACACTGAAAGACGTGCTCGCAGCGATGCAGGCCGAGGACAATGTGGTTCCGCTCCCATCGGCCAGCGCTGCGCCGGTGTTCGAGCCGACCAGATCCGGAGACGCCCAGCGGGGCTCCCGTGGAGGCCGCCGCCGCAGTATTGCCGTGTGGTGCGCGGGGCTGGCCGCCATGCTGGTGCTCGCAGTCGGCATGCTGACGTGGTCGACGGGACAAGCGGACGTTCGCAGCTATGCCACTGCCCACGGCGAACAGGCGACGTGGACGCTGCCTGACGGTACGGAGCTTCGGCTGAACTCCGAATCGGCGGTGACGATCCGCTTCGATCGGAAGAAGCGGCAGGTCAACGTCGTGCACGGTCAAGCGCTGTTCGATATCGCGCAGCAGCCATCACGCCCGTTCGAAGTGCGCGCCGGGGCCTATCTGATCGAAGACATCGGAACCATCTTCGATGTCTACCGCCAAGCGGGCGAAACGACGGTGACCGTCGTCGAAGGGCAAGTGCACATCTGGAACCTTCCGGACGCCGAGCTGCGAAGCGGCACACTGCAGCAGCCGCTGGCCGACCTGCGCTCGGGCCAGCGCGCCCACATGTCGGCATCGGGCGTAGTGCGAGCACAAAGCACGATCGACCCGGACAGGGCGCTGGCCTGGACGCGCGAGGAGATCGCCTTCGAGGACGAACCACTGGCCGAGGTCGTTACGGAGTTCAACCGCTACAGCCGGGTGCAGGTCCGCGTCGGCGATGAGAGTCTAGGCGAACTCAGGGTTTCCGGCACGTTCGGCATTCGCGACGAAGACACGTTCCATGCATTTCTCGACAGCTTGCCCGGCGCGCGCACTGCAACCACCGCCGATGGCGTGACCGTGCTGGGCGATGCCGAGCCAGGCCTAACGGCCGAGCGTTAGATCAGGGCGCTCAGTCACCCACCTGTGCAGGCACTCGAAGAACAGCCAAACGTTCCGGCATGAGCAGACCGAGCACGTCGTGCTCCTGTGGAAAACGCAAACTTCGTCGGCCCTGCTCAGTACCAGTCCCAGATCCGCCGTAGCGCGGAAATCGCCCGGGCGGCATCGCCTGCGCGCACCGCGGCACCCGGCAACCAACGTCGTCGATCGCGCTGGGCGCTTGTTGACGCGGCGCGGGCGCCCCGGCTGAGCGTTGCGTGGGATTTCCGGCGGCGCGGTACCCGACGGGCACACGCAGGACTCTATTACTTCGAGACGGGCACGGCTGGCCGGAGAGCGACAGCCGCGACGCCCGCAAGATCAGTATCGGACGGACCCACTGCATGCGTATTCGAATACTCAGTTTCCACCGCGCCCTCGCCATTGCCGCGCTGAGCGGGCCCATGGCAGCTCCAGCGAACGCCCAGTCGCCCAACGCTGACAGGACGTCGCCCCCCGCCGCTGCCATCGCGCCGATGCCGTTGAAAGACGCGCTTGCACGATTTACGGCGCAGACGGGCCTCAGGTTCGTCTACGCGTCGCAGCTGGTGCAGGGCGTGCGGAGCCCAGGCGCGCCCGCCAGCCTTGCAAATGAAGACCGGTTGCGCCGGCTGCTGGAAGGGACCGGTCTTACCTATCGGTATCTCAGCCCCAGCACGATCACGCTGGTCAGGGAGGAACGTAAGCGGCCACCGGCGCCCGCCCGGGCCAACGCACCTACAGGTGCCTCGGCGGCACAGGCTGACGCGACGGATCTGGAAACGATGGTCGTGACCGGCACAAACATCCGCGACGTGGTCCCGCCGGGGACGCCACTGATCATCATCGGCTCGGAGGAAATCCGCCGCAGCGGCTACTCCGGCACGGAACAGGTGATCCAGGCACTGCCACAGAACTTCCGCGGTGGCCAGGCAGGCGCAATCGCCGACGTCAACATGAGTATCGGCGGCCAGCGCGGATTCAACGCGACGGCGGGCTCCGGCGTGAACCTGCGAGGGCTGGGCACGACAGCGACGCTGGTGCTGGTCAACGGTCGTCGCATCGCAGCGACGTCGGCAGGCACGTTCACCGACATCTCGCTGATCCCGATCGACGCGATCGAACGTATCGAGATCCTGGCGGACGGCGCGTCAGCGATCTATGGCGCCGACGCGGTCGCAGGCGTTGTCAACATCATTCTCAAACAGGACTACGACACCGCCCAGACCCGCCTGACCTTGGGAGGAACCACCGCGGGCGGACGCGAGGAGTTCCGTCTGTCGCACAGCTTCGGCCAACGCTGGGACACTGGCCGCGTGGCGCTCAGCGCGGATTACCTCCACCAGGGTGAGCTGATGGCGGACCAGCGAAAGGCCACGGAGGAAGTGACCGGCCCGACTACGGTCTTTCCGCAGAACACGCTCAAGAGCGTCGTGCTGTCTGCCAGCCAGGATCTGGGCAGCGCACTGACGCTCAGCACGGATCTGCAGTACTCGCATGCGGATCGCGAACTGGTCGATACCGGCTTCAACCGCACCGACAATTTCGCGAAGCCCATCCGGCGCAATGCCCTGGTCAGCCTGGAATATCGCGCGCCCAGAGACTGGCTGTTCACAGTGGATGGGTTCATCAGCGATGAGGACTCGAAGAACCGACAAGAAACCTACTCGCTTGAGGGCGAGCCGGTGAGCATCTTCAACCAGCACCGGACGCAGGAGCAGCGCGGCGGCGAGATCCGCGCCAGTGGGCCCCTTTTTGAACTCCCTGCTGGGCAGGCGAAGCTGGCGGTCGGCGCGTCATACAAAGAGGAGGACTACCTGCGCACGATCGACCTCTTCAACCTGCGTCAGGAAATGGACCGGAACAGCAATTCGCTTTTCGCCGAGCTCTATGTGCCGGTCGTTGGGGAGTCCAATGCCGTTGCCGGTATCCACCGGTTGGCAATGAGCTTCGCCCTGCGCCATGACGACTACTCGGACTTCGGCAGCTCAACCAACCCACGTATCGGCCTGTCCTGGTCGCCACTGCCCTCACTGACCCTGCGATCAAGCTATAGCACCTCGTTCCGTGCACCATCCATCGGCGAGGAGGTGCGTTTCAGCGAACTGGGCGTTTTCGCCCTCGACGTCGCGCCGTACTTCAGGGCCGACGGCAACGACTTCGTACCGGTTGTCACGCTGTTCGGTTCGGACGAACTGACACCGGAGACGTCGCGGAACTGGACGGTCGGTCTGGACTGGAAGCCCGAGTTCGCACCCGGGCTGAACATCGGAGCGACCTACTACGACATCGCCTACGCCGACCGTATCGTGCTGCCGCCACTGGACATGGGCGCGCTGGGCAACCCGGAGCTGCAGCAATTCATCGACTACTACGACTCGCCCGACGAAGTACGCGCGCTGGTCGATGCCTACCTTGCCGATGGCGCATTCTTTGATGATTTCACGGACGGGATGTTCGGGCCCGATCCGCTCGGTCAGGTCTTCGCCGTCTACAAATACCTGTTCACTAACGCCGAACGCGTCGACGTCAGCGGTTTTGACCTGAGCGCCGACTACAGGTTTGACCGGGGGGAAGATCACTTCGAACTCGGGCTCAACGCGAACTACATCCACGAAATGATCAATCGCGTGTCTCCGGGTGCCCCGGCGTACGACCTCGTGGGCACCTTCGCCAACCCGCCGCGATTGCGGGCGCGTGGAACACTGGCGTGGGCGCGCCGCGAATGGTCGGCCAACCTCAACGTCAATTACACGCATTCCTATACCGATACCTCCGGCGCCATCGATCGGCCGGTCGATTCGTTCACCACGGTCGACGGCATCGTCGGCTATGAGTTCGCGAGCGGCAGTGGCTTCGCTGACGGGCTGTCGCTGTCCCTGATTGCAACCAATCTGTTCGACGAGCCGCCTCCGTACGTCGGCTTTGGCGGTCGAGGCTCGCACTACGATGCGGCTAACGCGAGCCCGCTGGGCCGCACAGTGGCAATCCAGATTGCCAAACGGTGGTGAGTCCGATGGGCACCGTGATTCGCGTCGCGTTGCTTTGCCTGACCGTCTCTCTGGCCGGGCTCGCATACGAAGCTAACGCAAACATTGTCGAGGCGGGGCCCGCCGCCGCTGCGCCGTCGCTCGTAATCGGGGACGCTCCGCCGCCACTCGCACCGCTGACCTGGATCAAGGGATCGCCGGTCGAGACGTTCGAGCGGGACCATGTCTACGTCGTCGCGTTCTTCGCGACGTGGTGCGGCGCGTCACGCCAGTCGATGCCGGTGTTGAGCGAGGTCGCCAGACGCCACAAAGGCAAGTTGACCGTCATCGGGGTCAACGTGCGGCAATCCGAGCACGGCGAAGCGACCGTGGATGCGGTGACCCGGTTCGTCCAGGAGCGCGGGCGCGACATGGAATACACCGTCGCGATGGACGACCCCGTAAAGAAAATAATCTTCACCACGTGGATGCGCGCGGCCGGCATGTACGCCATCCCTACGGCCTTCATCGTCGGCCTTGACGGCCGGCTTGCCTATATCGGCATTCCGATCGATCCCGATGCATCGTTTGGCTTCGACACAGCGATCGAACAGGCGGTAGCGGGCACCAGCGATCTGACTGCTGCACGCCAACTACAGGCCGAGCTTGCCGAGCAGATGACGCACTACCTGTTGGACCGCGAGCTCATGACGCCGCTGGATGGAGCCATGGAGCGCAAAGACTATCGCGCCGTCCTTCTTGAGGCGGACAGGATTGTCGCGCGGGATCCAGACCGGCAGGGCCGCGTCTTTGCAGATCGATTGATCGCCATGCTGCACCTCGACGAGGCCGCCGCGCTGGCGTTCGCACGCAAATCCCACTCCTCTGCCGAAAACGCCGAGGTCGCTTCCGTAATGGCCGATACCATCGCCAGTGTCATCGCTAACCGACCGGACCTGTCGCGCCACGCCTACAAAGTCGCCTTGTCCTATCTGGAGCCGACTCTTGCCCCCAAAGGCAGCGACTTCAACACGATGCTCAGCCTAATGACGCTGGCACGGTTGCACCACCGGCTGGGCGACTCGCAGCGGGCGGTCAAGGTACACGAGGAGGCAATTCACATCGCCCGCGGCAGAAGCGACGTTTCGGCGGAGATGATGAGCATCCTCCAGAAGACGCTGGCGGAGTACCGGTCGGGCGCTACTGATAAGGCCCCCTGAAGTTCGCTGCGCCACGGAACTGCTCGAACATCCTGTACCTCGAGAGCGAAAAGGGAACCAGGCCCCGTTCGCGTGAGCCAGTGCCAACATCACGCGTCGAAAGGCGGCGATCACCGGGGTTTTTTACTCGTGGAATGCCGCCGATGGTCAGCACAAGCACCAAAGCTCATCCAAGCGGGGTCAGAGACCTTGGGTTCTCGACGGCCGGATCGACCCGACCAGGGCACAACGACGCCCATCTGCGTCGATATGGGCCGGAGCGCACATTCCGCGCGCAAAGCGGCCGGCCCGCGCTGACGGGCTTCCGATATTCTCGCCGCATGAACGGCCGGCATACACCAGCGTTGACCCGCGAGCAGCGCCGGGCCGTAAGGCCGTTGCGCAAAGCGGCCCTTGCGTGCGTATGCGCGCTGATCGTCGCGGCCTGGCCATCGGCGCCCGTCCGGGCGCAGGCACAGCATTTCCGCCACTACACCGGCCTCGACGGCCTGCCGCAGGCACAGGTACTCGCGGTCCATCAGGACTCGCTGGGCTTTCTGTGGGCAGGAACGTTCGGTGGACTCGGCCGGTTCGACGGGCGGACGTTCGCGCAGTTCAGCACGGCCGACGGTCTGAGCAGCAATGCCGTGCAGACGCTCGCGAGCGAGGCCGACGGCACGTTGTGGGCCGGTCAGTCCCGCGGGTTGTGCGCGCTGCGCCCGCAGCAGGCGCGGTTCGAATGCCCAGCGATTGCGGGCATTGCCGATCGCAACATCCAGGCGCTGCTGTGGGGGCCGGATGGGCTGTGGGTGGGCACGCGCGAGGGCCTGTACCGGTTGTGGCGCGGGAAGGACGGCCGCTACGAAGCCTCCATGCGCATGGCAGGGGGCGTTACCGCGATCGCCCGCGCCGGAGGCAGCAAACTGTGGGTCGGCGGGCCCCAAGGCCTGCAGCGCATCGACACCGCGGGCACCGGGCCGGCGGAGGCCATCCCGCTCCCGCGTGGCGACACCGAAGTGCAGGCGCTGCTGGTCGACGGGGCACGGCTGTGGATCGGCACGAAATCCGGGCTGCTGGTGCGTGACGGGCAGCAGGTGTCTACAGCGCCCGGGCTCGCGCCCGACCTGCTGCAGCTGGGTATCACCGGCTTGGCGCTGGGTCCACATGGCCGGCTCTGGGCCACCACCCGGCGTGGCCTGCTGCGCCAGCAAGGGGACGGCTTCACGCTGCTGACGCGTGCGGACGGGCTGTCGGAGGAAAACCTCGACGGCGTGATCCGCGACCGCGAGGGCAACCTCTGGATCGCGGGCGATGGCGGGCTGAGCAGCTATGCCGCGACCGCGTTCATCGGGTACGGCGAACGCGACGGCCTGATGCAGAACTTCGTGCGTGCCATTAACGAGGACGCAAGCGGCCGCCTGTGGCTCGGCACGCGCCAGGGCGTACAGGTGATACGGCTCGATGCCGCCGGCCGCATGCAGGAGCAGTTCCGCCTGTCCCAGCGCGACGGCCTAGTCGACGACCGCATCTACAACATCGAATTTCCGGCTCCCGGCGAAGCACTGATTTCGACGGGCCACGGCCTGGCGCACTGGCGCGAGGGCGAAGGCGTCGTGCGCCTGTACACCACGGCGGACGGCCTGCCTGACAACGGCGTGCGCGCCGTGCGCCTACGCCCCGACGGCAGCCTGATCATCGCCACCTCCGGCGGCGTGGCGGTGATGCGCGACGGCGTGATTGCCCCGAGCCGCGACCCCGAACTCGCACAGGCGCAGGCGCTCAGCATCAGCGAGGACCGCGGCGGCCGCCTGTGGTTCGGCTCGCTGCAGAAGGGCGTTCTGGTGCTCGCACCCGACGGCAGCGTCGAGCACCTTACCGCTGCCGCGGGCCTCACCGACCAGGTGGTCTGGGACACGGCCGTCGACGCGCAAGGCGGGGTATGGATCGGCAGCAACGGCGACGGGCTTTTTCACGTCGATGCCAAAGGCGCTATCCGTCGTTACACCACGCGCGAAGGACTGGTCGACAACTTCATCTGGCAGGTGCTGGTCGACCGCAACGGCGATGTCTGGAGTTACACGAACCGCGGGCTGTCGCGTTTCAATGGCCGCGACTTCTCGAACTTCGGCATCGACGATGGCCTGCTGAACCAGGAAGGCGCGGCGACGGCCTCGGTGGAAACGGCCGATGGCGAGCGCTGGTTCGCGTCCGGCGACGGCCTGATGCGTTACATCGAGACCGACCGCAAGGTCGCGGTCGTCGCACCGAAAGTGATCATTCATGCCGCGCTCGCCGCGGGCGCACCGATGGTTCCCGGCGGCCGGTTGGCGCCGGGCAAACGCAGTTTCGAGTTCGGGTTCGCGGCGCCGCTGTTCCGTCGCAACTCCGACCTGCTCTATCGCTATCGACTGCGCGGCGCGGGCGACGAGTGGACCGACCTGCGCGCCTACCATCCGATCAGTTACGCGAACCTGGGTGCGGGCAAGTACGTGTTCGAAGCCCAGGCCCGGCGGACCGGGCAGCCCTGGCCGGACGACGTCGCCGCGTTCGCGTTCGAAATCGAACCGCCGCTGTGGCAGCAGGCATGGTTCCGCATCCTCGCGCTGCTCAGCATCCTCGCTGCGGTCTGGCTGGCGGCGCGCCTGCGTCTGCGCCAGGTCGAACTCGGGCGCCGCGCACTCGAGCGACTGGTACGCGAGCGCACGGAAGCACTCGAGCATGCGAACGATCAGCTCAAGCACGCCTCGTTCACCGACCCGCTGACCGAACTGCGCAACCGCCGCTATCTGGCAAGCCAGGTTGCTCTCGATGTCGCCCAGGTCTGCCGCTCGTACGCCGAGCCGGTCCGGCCGCCGAACTGCGACATGATCTTCATGATGATCGACATCGATCACTTCAAGCAGATCAACGACACCTACGGGCACACGGTCGGCGACCGCGTGCTGCGCGAATACGCACACGTGATCAACACCGTGATCCGCGACTCCGACTACGCCGTGCGCTGGGGTGGCGAAGAGTTCGTGCTGGTCGCCCGCCAGGCCGAGGCCACGCAGTGCGCTGCGTTGGCCGAGCGTCTTGTTGAGCGCGTGCGTTCCACCGAGTTTCCGATCGACGATGCCGGCACCACGATCCGCTCGACCTGCTCGGTCGGCGTATCGCACTTTCCGTTCGTCGAAGGCGCGCCTTCAGCGCTGGAATGGCCGCAGATCATCGACATCTGCGACGCCGCGGTCTACCTGGCCAAGGCCGGCGGCCGCGACGGCTGGGTCGCGATCCACGGCCCGGCCGACCGTCCGATCGAAGACCCCGCAAAGTTCATCCAGCGCCTGAAGGCAGACCCCGTGGCGCTCGCCCGCGCGGGCGTGATCCGCCTGTCCGGCACGCATTGCCCGACGGCAGGCGCAGCCCAGCCGATGCGGCCGCTGCACGAGGTCTGACGTGCGCCGTCGCGGGCCGTAGCTGGCGACGCCATCCGGCATCGAAAGCATCACCCTGCAAGCGGAGAGGAGGAAAATTGGGTCGACCCGCTGCTCGGGCCGGTCAACCTGATTGGTGGGTCGTGATGGATTCGAACCATCGACCAGCGGATTAAAAGTCCGATGCTCTACCGACTGAGCTAACGACCCGAAACTGCGCGGAACGCGGCCGCGTGTTTGCGCGGGGGTGCGATTCTAACCCATCTGCCAGCGCCTGCCAGTCGCCGCGCTGCGGGCATGCTCAGGTGAGCGCGCCGCCGCAGCTCGATCCCTGCCCCGCCGTGCAGCCGTAGCAGTGGCCGGCGACCGCGACGCGTCTGGGCGGGGCGTCGTCAAGCAGGTCGCGCAGGTGCCGCGTGCGTCCGCCCAGCGGCAGGCCGAGCATCTGGTTGAAGTCGCAGTCGTACAGGCGGCCGTCGTGGCCGACGCTGATCGTGGTGCGGCACATCACGGCTTCGAGGTTCTCGTCCCGATGGGCGGCGCGCAACGTGTCCAGATAACCGGCGAACTTGCCCTTGGACAGCAGCCAGGACCCGTAGCGCTGGATCGGCATGTTCGCCAGCGTGTAGAGGTGGTTGAACTCGATGCCGAAGTTCTCGCGCAGCAGGCGCCGGTAGTCGTCCTCCAGCGCCTGCTGCCCTGGCGGCAGGAATGCGCCGTTCGGGTTGTAGACCAGGTTCAGCACCAGCCCGCTGCCGGGCTGCGCGTAGCCGAGCGCGTTGAGCCGCTGCAGGGCGCGGATCGAACTTTCGAACACGCCGCTGCCGCGCTGTTCGTCGACGTTCGACTGGCTGTAGCACGGCAGCGAGGCGACGGCTTCAACGCCATGCGTGGCGAGGAACTCGCCGACCCATTCGTAGCCGGGCTCTTCCATGATCGTCGGGTTGAGCCGGTCCATCACATGCAGCCCCTGCTCGCGTGCACGTTCGACGAGGCCGCGGAAACCGGGGTTCATCTCGGGCGAACCGCCGGTGAGGTCCAGCGTCTGCACGCGCAGGTGCCGGGCGACATCGAGTGCGAGTGTCAGCGTCGCTTCGTGCATCATTTCGGTGCGGCGCGGACCGGCAGCGACGTGGCAGTGGATGCAGCTGAGGTTGCAGCGATAGCCGAGGTTGAGCTGCAGCGTGGTCGTGCGCGCGCGCTCGATCGGCGGGAACGCGATGTCGCGCAGCATGGGCCAGGTGTCGTGCATGAAGGCGGTCCTACGTGATTCGGTGGGCGGGCAGCACCGGCTGGCGCAGCAGTGCACCGAGCGACTGCGAGCGGGGGTCGCGGAATTCGTGCAGGCCGATCGCCATGCCGAGGTGGCCATCGCGTGGCTGCGCCACGTGCGTGGCAAACAGGCGGTCCCACGCGCTGAGGATATTGCCGTAGTTGCTGTCGGTCTCGCGGCGGTGCACCGAATGATGCACCCGATGCCAGTCCGGCGTGACGAACACCTGCCGCAGCCGCGCATCCCAGCGTGTGGGCACCGCGATATCGGCATGGGTGAACAGCGCGAACGACGCCAGCAGGATCTCGTAGACGAGCACGCTCGCTGCCGAAAACCCGAACACCGCGACGAGCGCGAGCTTGTACAGCGTCGACAGCACGATCTCGGCCGGATGAAAGCGCAGCCCGAGCGTCGCATCGAACGCGGTGTCGCTGTGGTGCACGCGGTGCATGCGCCACAGCAGCGGAATGTGGTGCGACGCGCGATGCTGCCAGTAGATCGCCAGATCGAGCACCAGCAGTGCGAAGAAAAGCTCGACCCATGCGGGCGCACCGACCTGATGGAGCAGGCCCCAGCCGCGCTCGGCAGCCAATGCGGCGAATGCGACCGGGGTCAGCGGCAGCAGCACGCGCACGATGCCCGCGGACACCAGCACCAGCGCCACGTTTCGCCAGCGGCGGCCCGGCAATGCCGCATCGGCCCGGCGCGGCCGCAGGCGCTGCCATGCCAGCAGGCCCACCAGCACCGAGCCGACGCAGAGCAGCCGGATCAGCGCTTCGTGCTGCATCAGGCCGTCCACTGCGGTACTCCAGCTGGTGCCAGCGCGTCGTCAAGCCAGTTCGATACCCGACGCTGCTCGGGTGTCGCCGCGTGCAGCGCGGCCAGCGCGGCATGCACGGGCGCAAGGTCGTCGATGGTGTCCAGATCGCGCACTACCGGCAGTTGCAGCCATTCGCCGCTGCCGCTGAACACCGCCTCGAAGCATTCGGCCGTATCCGCGCGGCTGTATGCCACGCCTTCCCATGCAGCCTCATCGAGCGCGACGTTGCCGCCGAACAGCCAGAAGCCGCCGTCCTCGGCGCGACCGAGCACGAGGCGCGGCACCGGCGCATCCAACCACGCAGCCGCCTGCGCAATCATCGATGCTTGCAACTGCGGGGCATCGGCGCCGATCAGCACCGCGGCGCGGTGGCGATGCAGCAGTTGCGAATAAACGCCTGCCATCCGCGCGCCGAGCCCGCCCTCGCCCTGCGACAGGCGCGGCAGACGTTGCCAGATCGGCGCATCCAGCCCCTCGGCTTCGGCCACCGCCCAGTACGGCTGCACCATGCTTGCGCGTTGCGCCTGCTCTGCAACTGAAGCGACCGCAGCGGCGCACTCCAGGTAAAGGGCTTCGGCCCGAGCCCG
This sequence comes from Lysobacter korlensis, assembly GCF_042434515.1. Taxonomy (NCBI): domain Bacteria; kingdom Pseudomonadati; phylum Pseudomonadota; class Gammaproteobacteria; order Lysobacterales; family Lysobacteraceae; genus Lysobacter; species Lysobacter korlensis. The sequence continues at coordinate 550,134 of NZ_JBHLTG010000004.1, read as the reverse complement.
TCCGAGCGCCGGCCATAACCGAGTCTTCGCCGGCGACAGCACAGGCGTCTTGACGAAGATCGCCAGCCCGCAGCCGCTCATGCCGCGCTCCGCATGCGCGCGAAACGCCAGGCCTGCAGCGCGGTCAGCCACAGGTGGCGGGCGGTCGTCGCGACCCAGCCACGCGCCGCGTAGCGACGCGCGCTGGTGTAGACCCGCGCGCGCACGGGCCGCACCGGAACGCGGGCACGGCGTGCGGCCCAGACCAGCGCATGGTCTTCGCCACTGACTGCGGGAAACCCGCCCAGCCGGTCGAACACGCGACGCGGCATCACTAATGCCTGGTCGCCGAACGGCAGCCCCAGCACGCGGCTGCGCACCCATGCGCCGGCGGTGTTGAGCGCGATCAACGCCGGCCCGTCATCTAGAAAACGCAGGTCGAAGTAGCCGATCGCATCGCGGCCGCTGGCAACGAATGCCTGCAGCGCGCGAAGCGTGTCGCGGCCGAGCACGCTGTCGGCATGCACGAACCACAGCCACTCGCCGTCGGTGGCGCGCGCGCCGGCGTTGAGCTGCGAAGCGCGCCCGGTTGGCGCGTGGATCAGGGTCACGCCCGCCGGCAGATCGAACGGCGTAGTCGCCGCATCAGGCAGCACGAGCACGATCTGCGCCGGCAGCCCGATCTCGATGCAGCCGCGCACCAGCGCCGGCAACAACGGTCGCCAGGCCTCGTCGCCCGGACCCGCCGGCACCACGATCGACAGCCGCGCCGTCATCGTCGTCAGCAGCAGGCCGCTGCCGGTGTGGCCGCCACCGCCGCCGGTCCCGGCGCGCAATCGAACAGGCCGTAATGCACCGACGTATCGCCGTGCAAGCTGAAATGCGCCGCGTAACGCGAACGGCCCAGCATGTCGAAGGTATTGCCGCACACGCGCAGCGGCCGGCCGGTCTCGAAGCGGTGGTGGTCGTCCAGCACGAAGGCATGCGGCGCACCCGGCACCGTGCCGCGGTACGTCGCGACCTGGCCGTAGTCCTCGCAGCGGTCCTCGAGCGGCAGCTTGAACGCGCGCATCGTGATCGATCGGAAGTTCACCATGCCGATCACCGTCTCGATCGCCGGGTCCAGCAGCGGCACCGGTGCCTGGCTCACGCTGCGCACGTCTAGGCAGCCCACCTGCGCCATCAGCCGGCGGAAATCCTCGGTATACAGCGCGCCCGACAGGCACTCGCCACGCAGCACCGGATCGGCCTGCAGTGCGGCCGGGATGCGGCGGTCGGCGAACACGTCGGAGAAGTACAGCTCGCCGCCGGGCTTCAGCACGCGGAAGATCTCCGCGAACACGCGCTGCTTGTCGGGCGCGAGGTTGAGCACGCAGTTCGAGACGACGACGTCGACGCTCGCGTCTTCGATACCGCACGCGGCGAGGTCCTCGATCTGCCCGTCGACGAATTCAACATTCGACCGCGCATGCCCGTAGCGCTCGGCATGCCAGGCCTGGTGACGGCGCGCCACCTCGAGCTGCGCCGGCGTCATGTCGATGCCGACCACGCGGCCGTGCTCACCGACCAGCCGCGAAAGCAGGTAGACGTCGCGCCCGCTGCCGCAGCCCAGGTCGAGCACGGTCATGCCGTCGAGCGCCGGCGGCAGCGGCGAGCCGCAGCCGTAGAAGCGCTCGAGCACCTCCGGGTGCAGGTCGCCGAGCATCGCGCGCAGCTCGGCCGGCATCGCCTCCAGCGGGCAGCACGCACCGGTCTTGAGGTCGGCGCTCGAGGCGAGCACTTCACCGTAGTAATGGCGGACGTCGTCGTGGGCGGTGTCGAGGTTCATCGGTCGGGTTCCAGAAAAAGAAGCGGGCGCGCCGCAAATACTGCCGGAGCCGGGCCGCGGATGCAGACGATTGTCCGCTGATGCGCTGCGCCGCGCCTGACCGCCGCGCAAGCACGGCCACAACCCGTATCAGCGGCGCCAGTCGAAGAAGCGCGCCGCCAGTCGCAGCAGCCTGTCCGGCGCATGCGCGCGCTGCCACGCGCCCGCCGCGTTCTTGTTCGCCTCGCTCATCGTCGGGTAGATGTGGATCGTGCCGAGCAGCTTGCGCAGACCGAGCTTGTGCTTCATCGCGATCACGAAGCTGGCGATCAGCTCGCCGGCCTGCGCCCCGACGATCGTCGCGCCGAGGATGCGGTCGCGGCCCGGCTCGGTGAGCACTTTGACGAAGCCCGCGGTCGCGTCTTCGGCGATCGCGCGGTCCAGCCCGGCCAGCGCGTAGCGCGTGACCTCCACATCGATGCCGCGTTCGCGCGCCTCGTCTTCGGACAACCCCACGCGCGCAAGCTCGGGATCGGTGAACGTTGCCCACGGGATCACCCGGTAATCGACCTTGAACCGCCAGAACGGCGCGATGAGCCCGTTGAGCGCCGCGTACCAGGCCTGGTGCGAGGCGACGTGGGTGAACTGGTACGGCCCGGTGACGTCACCAGCGACGAGGATGTTCGGATAGTTCGTGCGCAGCATCGCGTCGGCAGCGAGCGTGCCGTTCTCGTTGACTTCGACCCCGAGCTCCTCAAGCCCGAAGCCGCTCACGTTCGCCTGCCGGCCGAGCGCAACGAGCAACCGATCGAACGGCACGGCGCGCTGCTCGGCGCCGCGTTCGCACACCAGCGTCCCGCCCTGCCCATCACCACCGCGTTCGATGCGCACCGCGTTCCACCCGGTGAGCAGCTCGATGCCGTCATCGCGCAGGCTTGCCTCCACCACCGCGGCGGCATCGGCGTCCTCGCGCGCGAGTAGCCGCTCGCCGCGCTCGACGAGCGTGACGGCGCTGCCGAGCCGCACGAATGCCTGCCCGAGTTCGCAGCCGATCGGCCCGCCGCCGAGCACGACCAACCGCCCCGGCCGCGTGCGCAGGCTCCAGAGGTTTTCGGACGTCAGCACCTCGATGCCGTCGATGCCGGGCAGGTCCGGCACGCGCGGCCTTGCGCCGGTCGCGATCACGAGGCTGCGCGCGCTGAGCCGGCGTCCGCCGACCTCGACTTCCCAAGGCGACACCACGCGCGCATCGCCGGCGATCACGTCGACGCCGAGGCCGCGATAGCGCTCGGGTGAATCGTGCGGCTCGATGCGCGCGATCGCCGCCTGCACGCGCTCCATCGTGCGCGCGAAGTCCACATCGACCTCGACCCGCGCCAAGCCGTCGCGCTCGGCCCGGCGCGCATTGGCAACCTGCCGCGCCGCATGCAACAGCGTCTTCGACGGAACGCAGCCGGTGTTGAGGCAGTCGCCGCCCATGCGATCGCGCTCGATCAGCGCGACTTTCGCTCGCGCGCTCGCCGCGATGTACGCGGAGACCAGCCCGGCCGAACCCGCGCCGATCACGATCAGGTTGTAGTCAAATCCCTGCGGCCGTCGGTGGCCGCGATAGATGCGTCGCGCGTTCCACAGCCGCACCAGCCAGCGCATCACCAGCGGCAGCAGGCCGAGCACCGCGAATGCCGCGAGCAGCCCGGGCGAAAGCACGTCGGCCGGTGATTCGATGCGCGCCAGCTGCGTGCCGGCGTACACGTACGCGATCGTGCCCGGCAGCATGCCGACCTGGCTGACGAGGTAGAACGTACCCGCACGCAGCGCGGTCAGCCCGGCCAGCAGGTTGACGAGGAAGAACGGCACTACCGGCACCAGCCGCAGCGTGAACAGGTAGTACGCGCCGTCGCGTTCGATGCCGCGATCGAAGCCCTGCAGCCGCTCGCGGTAGCGAGCTCGGATCGAATCGCGCAGCACGAATCGCGACGCGAGAAACGCGAGCGTTGCGCCGATCGAGCTGGCGAACGACACCAGCAGGGTGCCTTCCAGCAGACCGAACAGCGCGCCGGCAGCGAGCGTCATGATCGCCGCGCCCGGCAGCGAGATGGCGGTGACCGCGACGTACAACGCGAAGAATGCGGCCGCGCTCGCAAGCGGCCGGGCGGCGACGGCTTCCTGCAGCGCCTGCTGGCGCGCCTTCAACGCGCCGAGGTCGAGCTCGGCCAGCAGACCGCCGTGCCACGCGGCGAGCACGGCCAGCACGATGACGGCGACGATGGCCCATCGGGCAGCGGCTTTGCTCATGATGCGTCCAACGCTCTCTCCTGGGCCGGGATGGCAACGGCTACGATGACAGCATGCCGCGTGACGGCGGCGACGGCCGGCCTGCGCTCATCCGTATTGGTCCGCCGCGCCTGCCCTGATGTATTCGGCATGGGCTGCAGTGCGGATGCAGACGACCTCGGGTACAGGCGATTGCTTCATTGCGACGCCTTGCAGGCCGGGGCGATGTCCGCGGCGGCGCAGTGGAGCTGGAATGCTCCGGTCTACCTCAAACCTCAACAGGAGGCACGTGGCTGCACATCCGGGCCGACCGTGACTTCCCTGACTTCACGCGCCAGCGCAGGCCTGACGCCATCGGACCGACGCTCAGGCATAGCGCGTTGGATCGGCGATACCGGCCGCGTTGAAACCCTCGGCGCGCAGGCGGCAAGCATCGCAGTGCCCGCACGCCAGGCCTTGAGCGTCAGCCTGGTAGCACGAGACCGTCTGCGCGAAATCCACGCCGAGACGAAGCCCTTCGCGCACGATGTCGGCCTTGCTCATGTGCTGCAGCGGCGCATGGATGCGCAGGCCAGCGCCTTCAACGCCGGCCTTGGTGGCGAGATTCGCAAGCCGTTCGAATGCTTCGACGAACTCGGGACGGCAGTCGGGATAACCGGAGTAGTCGACCGCATTGACGCCGCAGAAGATATCGGCGGCGCCGAGCACTTCGGCCCAGCCCAGCGCGACCGACAGCATGATCGTATTGCGCGCCGGCACGTAGGTGACCGGAATGTCGTCCTTCACCGCGTCGCGGCCGATCGCGTGGCCGTCGTCATCGACCGGCACCTCGATCGCGGCGTCGGTCAACGCCGAGCCGCCGATGCTGCGCAGGTCGACGTTGACGGTCTTGTGCGCGACCGCACCGAGCGCATGCGCGACACGATCGGCCGCGTCGAGCTCGGAGGTGTGGCGCTGGCCGTAGCGGACGCTCAGCGCGTGCACGTCGAAGCCCTGCTCGCGCGCCATCGCGACGACGACTGCGGAATCCATGCCGCCTGACACGAGGACCACGGCGGGTTTGGGCGACACGGGCTGGTTCATTGCAGAGGCTCGCAAGCGGAGGGGGTTGGTCGGGCGCATGCGCTGGCGACGCACGGGTTCGATGCATGGGGCGGACAGCCGACGAGCCTGCTCGGGGCAGCATCCCAGAAGAGCATCCGCCACGCACAGCCGCGCATTTTCCCGCACAACCGGCCGGACTGTCCGGTGCAGCCTTGTGTATGACCAAGGTTGCTAATCACACGCGAGGAGTGATCGTGAAGCCGGCGATGCGGCCGATCGAACGAAGCGATGTATCGCTGACTCGATGGATGCGCGAGGCCGCCGGAAACCTTCAGCGCCGCGACGGTCTCAGCGCCCGGGCTCGTCGTTCCAGAGCACCTTGTGCAGCTGCAGCTGGAAACGCACCGGCAGGCGGTCGGCAACGATCAGGTCGGCCAGTTCGCGCGGCGCGATCTGGGTGAAGCTCGGCGAGAACAGCACATCGCAGCGCTCGTGCAGACGATGCTCGGCGACAACGCCCTTCGCCCACTCGTAGTCGTCATGCGAGCAGATCACGAACTTCACCTGATCATGCGGCGTCAGCAGCTCGAGGTTCGACCACAGGTTGCGGTGCACCTCGTTCGAGCCCGGGGTCTTGATGTCGACGATGCGCGAGACGCGCGTGTCGACATCAGAGATGTCGAGCGCACCCGAGGTTTCGAGCGACACCTCGTAGCCGGCATCGCACAGCCGCGTTAGCAGGCCGACGCAGCGCTTCTGCGCAAGCGGCTCGCCACCGGTCACGCAGACGTGGCGCGCGCCGTGCGAGGCGACCTCGGCCAGGATCGAATCAACGTCCCACCACTGCCCGCCGTGGAACGCATACGCGGTATCGCAGTACTGACAGCGCAGCGGGCAGCCGGTCAGGCGCACGAATACGGTCGGCCAGCCGATGCTGCGCGCCTCGCCTTGAAGCGAGAGGAAGATTTCGGTGAGCTTGAGGCGGTCGGCCGAAAGGGCGGACGCCTCGGCCGTCGCAGCGAGGTTCATCACGCGATTTTAGCCGACGGCCGCCACCGCGGCCTGCGGTGGCGACCGCTCAGCGCAGGCGGTTCAGTTCGATCACCCGCAGGCGGTCGGCAGCGGTGCGCGCGGCATCACTGCCGGGATAGCGCTGCGTCACCTGGCGCAGCGTGCGCTCGGCGACGTCGAATTGCTTGAGTCCGGACTGCGACAGGCCCACTTTCAGCAGTGCGCCGGCGGCCTTGTCGTGATTCGGGTAACGCTCGAGCAATGACTGGAACTGCGCCAGCGCAAGCGCGTAGTTCTGCGTCACGTAGTAGCTCTCGCCGAGCCAGTACAGCGCGTTCGGCGCGTACTGCCCATCCGGATAGCTCTGCAGGAATGATCCAAATGCCCGTGCGGCCTCGGCATAGTCGCCGGCCTTGAGGCGGTCGAACGCGGCCTCGTAGGCGGCGCGCTCACCGGCCGCGGGTGCCGGCGCGACCGCGGCGGAACCAGAGCCCGATGCTGGCGCCACACTGGACGACGACGGGGCTGGCGACGCGGCTCTGGGCGGTACAGGCGGCAGACCGGAGAGGTCGGGCGCCGCGGGCGAGCCGGACGAGGCCGGCACCGGCGCAGCCCCGCCACCCTCGAGCCGCGAAACGCGACCGTCGAGGTCGAGGTACTGCACGCGCGCGGTGTTGCGCAGCTGCTCGTTCTGCTGCTGCAGCTCCTCGACCTGCGAGCGCAGCGCCTGCAATTCGTTGCGCATCTGCGCGATCTGGTTGAGCAGGTCGACGCTGACGGCAGGCGTGGCGGCACGCGCCTCAAGCACGGCCACGCGATCGGCAAGGCTGACGCGCTGCGCCGACGCGGGCGCGGCGGCCACGAGGGCCGCCGCGATCAGGCTGACAACAAACGTCTTTCGCATCTCAGGCTCGCGTCTCAGCGCGCGCTGTAGACGATCTCGACGCGACGGTTACGGGCCCAGCACTCCTCGTTCGAGTCGGTGCAGACCGGACGCTCCTCGCCGTAGCTCGTCACGTTCAGCTGACCGGCCGAGCCGCCGCTGGCCTGCACGGCCGACGAAACGGCATTGCCGCGGCGCTCGCCGAGGCCGAGGTTGTACTCGCGGCTTCCGCGCTCGTCGGCGTTGCCTTCCAGCGTCATGCGCGCGGACTGACGGTCGCGCAGGTACTTCGCATGGCAGGCGACGATGGCCTGGAACTCCGGACGCAGCGCGTCCTGGTCGAGGTCGAAGTACACCACGCGCTGACGCAGGCAGGCGTCGCGGTCAAGATCTTCCGGCGTGTATGCGCCCGGCGTGGTCGGACCCTGGGTGGTCGCGGCCGGCGGCGTGCTCGGGGTGGTCTCGGCCGGCGGAGCCTCCTTGACCTTCTTCGAGCAGGCCATGGCGAGGGTGCACATGGCGGCGGCGATGACGAGCTTGCTGACGTGGGTGGCGCGGGCGGTGTTCATGGTCGTTCCTCTACTGCGACGGAAATGGGATGCAACAGGAAGGTCAGCGCGGCGTGCGGAACGGGCCCCAGGCCGGCTCGCGAACGTCGCCATCGGCAAGCACCAGGCGCTGGCGCACGCGTCCATCGGTGGACACGGCATACAGCACGCCGCGGCGGCCCTCGCGGGCGGCGTACAGCAGCATCGCACCGTTCGGCGCGAAGCTCGGCGACTCATCGAGCGATCCGGGCGAGAGCGTGTTCCAGCGCGGCGCGCCGAGGCTCGAGTCCATCACGGCGATGCGGTAGTTGTTGCCGCTGCCCTGCGCGGTCGCGATCTTCTTGCCGTCGAACGACACGCTCGGGCTGGCGTTATAGCTGCCCTGGAATGTGACGCGGCTGGCGCTGCCGCCGCTGGCGGGCACCTGGTAGACCTGCGGCTGGCCGCCACGGTCGGAGGTGAAGTAGATGCGGCTGCCGTCGGCGCTCCAGGTCGGCTCGGTGTCGATGCCGAAATGGTTCGTCAGCTGGGTCAGCGCACGGCTGCCGAGGTCCATCACGTAGACCTCGGGGTTGCCGCTGCGCGAGAGGGTCAGCGCCAGGCGGCGGCCGTCCGGCGAGAACGCGGGCGCACCGTTGATGCCACGGAACTTCGCAACCAGCTCGCGTGCGCCGGAGGCGATGTTCTGGATGTAGATCGACGAATTGCCGCCCTCGAAGCTCACGTACGCGATGCGGTTGCCATCCGGGCTCCACGACGGGGATAGCAGCGGCTCACTCGAACGCACGACGGTCTGCGGGCTGTAGCCGTCGCTGTCGGCAACCATCAGCGCATAGCGCGAGTTGCGGCCGGTGCCGGTCGCGGTGATGTATGCGATGCGGGTGAAGAACGCACCGCGCACGCCGAGGATCTTCTCGTAGATCGCATCGGAGATCTGGTGGGCGACGTCGCGCAGCGAACCGGCTGGTGCGGTCATCGCGAAGCCGAGCAGGCGCTGCTGCTTGGCGACGTCGAACAGCTCGTACTCCACCCGGTACTGGCCGCCGCCAGCGTCCGCGACGCGGCCGACGACGAGGTAATCCTGGTTCAGCGCGCGCCAGGCCGGGTAGCTGACTTCGCTGCCACGGGTTGGGCGCTCAGGCAGATCGGTTACCGGCAGGCCGCGGAACTGGCCCGAACGGTTGAGGTCGTTGCGAATCACTTCGGCAATATCGGTCTGCGGCGCGGCGCCGCTGCCCTGATACGGCATCGGCACGACCGCAATCGGTAGGGCCGCAGCATTGCCGCCGACGATATCGATCTCCAGACCCTGCTGCGCAAGCGCCGAGAATGGCAGCAGCAGCAGCGCGAGCAGGACGTGCAGGAACGCGAACGATCGTTTCATCGGGTTATCCATTGCTGAGCTGAACATTCTTAACAGCCCCTGTGTGAATACATTCTCAAAGCTGAACAGAACCGGAGCAGGGAACGAAAAATTAATATTCGCGTCACTCCGGTGCGCGGAAGTTCAGCGTGACCGTCCTCTGGAATACGCGCTCGAAGCCTGCATACGGCAACGGCTGCGCCTTGAGGACGGCGGCCTCGATCGATCGCCGCCCCTGTTCGTCGTATGAACACGGCGAGGAAACCTCCGCACTCACGACCTCGCCACCGGGCAACTGGCGGATCACCAGCCGGCACAGCGCGCCGGGCGGGATCGAGTCCGGGCGCGTCCATTTCTCGGTGATCGCGGCCTGCATTGCCGCGGCGTAGCGCGCCTTCAAGCCGTCATCGCTGCCGCCCGCACCGGGCGGTGCACTCGCAGCGGCATCGGCACGTGCGGCGTCCTCGGCGGGCTGGCCGGTCTGCGTGCGGGCGTCGGCGAGCTGCTGCAGGCGCTGTTCGGCGAGCTGCGCCTCGCGTGCGGCGGCGGCGCGCTTGCGGCGGACCTCGGCGATGCGTTTTTCGGTGTCGTCCTTCTCACGCTGTTGGCGCTGCGCCTCGAGTTGGCGCTCGCGCTCCTCGGTCAGGTCCACCTGCTCCTGCTTGCGCTTGGCTTCCTGCGGCTTCTTCTCGACCGCCGGCTTCGGCGTGGGCTGCTCGACGACCGCTTCACGATTCTCGGTGTCGGGCTCGGGGATCAAGTCCTGCGGCTTCGGCTGCGGCTGCGGTGGCGCGACTTCAGGCACCGGCTCGGGCTCGGGCACCGGTGTCTCCTCGGCCTCCGGCTCGGGCTCCGGCAACGGCGCGGGCAGCGGTTCGGCGGTTTCCGGCGTGCTGCGCAGTGCGCGCTGCATCGACGCCGACAGCGCACTTGCATCCATCACATCCGCCGCAACCGCGCCGGCCGCGCCGGCGGGCGCCGAGGACTTCGTCCACCACATGCCGAACAGCAGGAAGCCGAACAGCAACACGTGCAGCGCCAGCGCAAACGCAAACGCGCGCGTGGTGTCGGCACGCGTCTCGCGCATTACTTGGCGCCCTTCGCGTCGGTCAGCAGGCTGACCTTGTCGACCTGCGCGCCACGCAGCAGGTCGAGCGTGTCGATCACGCGCTGGTAGGGCGCCTCACCCTGCCCCGCGACCAGCACCGGAATCTTCGGATTCTGCCGGCGCAGCGCCCGCACGCGAGCCAGCACGTCCTCGGCGGCCATGCGCTGCGGCGCCTCGTCACCACTGACGGTCAGCGCATAGCTGCCGTCGGCATAGACGGTCACGACGACCGGCTCGGCGTCGGCACTGATCGACTTCGCGTTCGAACCCGGCAGGTCGACGTCGACGCCGAGGTTCAGCAGCGGCGCGGTGATCATGAAGATCACCAGCAGCACGAGCATCACGTCGATGTACGGCACGACGTTGATCTCGGACTTGAGCTTGCGCTTGCGGTGGCGTCGGGGGGACAGCGTGGTCATGGACGGATCTCCGGTTCCGGTCACGTTGGCGCGGCCCCGTGGGCGGCGCCGGACGGGCCGGCAGTGCAGGCGGACGGCTCGCGGGGGGCTGGCGCAGCCAGCCGCTGCGGCCGCTCAGTCGTCGACGTGCGCCTGGCGCTGCAGGATCGAGGAGAACTCCTCGGCGAACGCGTCATAGCGCACGGCCAGGCGTTCGACGCCGCTTGCGAAACGGTTGTAGGCCCAGACCGCCGGGATCGCGACGAACAGGCCGATCGCGGTCGCGAGCAGTGCTTCGGAGATGCCCGGCGCGACGTCCTTGATGCCGACCTGCTGGTTGCTGGCCAGCAGCGAATTCATCGTCACCATGATGCCGAACACGGTGCCGACCAGGCCGATGTAAGGCGCGGTGGAGCCAATGTTCGCGAGCAGCTCGAGGTTGTGCTCCAGACCATCGAGCTCACGCGAGGTCGTCACGCGCATCGCGCGCTGCGCCGCCTCGAGCTGGGCGCGACCGTCGACGCCACGGCGCGTGCGCACGCGGTTGAACTCGCGGAAGCCCGCTTCGAAGATCGCCTCGCTGCCGCCGAGCGTGCGCCCGCGCTCGGTCGCGCCCGAATACAGCTTCGAAAGCTCCGCGCCGGACCAGAAGCGCTCTTCGAACTGCTCGGCCTCGCGCGCCGCGCGGCGCAGCACCGCGCGCTTGCGGAAGATGATCACCCACGAGGCGATCGAGGCCACCACGAGCAGCAGCATGATGAACTGCACCGGGATGCTCGCCTTGAGCACGAGATCGAGCAGGTCGAGGCTCGCAGGTGCGGCGGCGTTTGCGGCCGTCGCGACCGGTTCGGCCGCTGCGGCATCTTCCGGCAGCGCCTCGACCTGAGTGGCCTGCAGCGCGGTCAGCAGTGACATCATGCTTTCGTTCTCCATGCCCGGCGGACTCAGCCGCGCGGGTCGTGTTCGAGGGCCTTGAGTTGATCAAACAACGGCTGCGGGATTGCCCGCGGCCGGAAACCTGTGGCGTCGAGCGCCGCAATACGCACCGTCGCGGTCAGCAGCACTTCGTCGCCGCGACCGACCGACTGCCGGAACACCAGGCTTGCGCGCCGGCACTCCTGCAGTTCGACTCCCACATCCAACGCATCATCGAGCCGCGCGGGTTTAAGGAAATCGACGCTCATCGCCCGTACTGCGAAGACGAGGTCCTGGTCCTGCCGCATGCGGTCCTGCGCATGTCCGCAGCTGCGCATCCACTCGCTGCGCGCGCGTTCGAGGAACGCCACGTACTGCGCGTGGTAGACGACGCCACCAGCGTCGGTATCTTCCCAGTAAACCCGGACCGGTAGGCTGAACATCTGTTAAGAAAGGGTTTCGTCTGGTGAGGGAAGGCGCAGCCGGCGCGCGGCGCGACGACGCACGCCTTGCAACTGCAGGGATGCAGCGTCGTGCCGGTCAGCCGACGGCCGGCCCGGTATCGCCTGAGAACAGGTCCGGATCGCGGCCCCGCGGCTGCAGCCCCAGGTGCCGATACGCCTTCGGCGTCGCCATCCGGCCTCGCGCGGTGCGAATCAGGTAGCCCTGCTGGATCAGGAACGGCTCGACCACGTCCTCGAGCGTGCCGCGCTCTTCGCTGAGCGCTGCGGCCAGTGACTCCACGCCGACCGGCCCGCCGTCGAACGATTCGATCACCGTCGACAGCATCCGCCGGTCGAGCTCGTCGAAGCCCTGCGGGTCGACTTTGAGCATCGCCATCGCCGCGTCGGCGACCTCGCGCGTGATCTGCCCGCCCGCACGCACCTGCGCGTAATCGCGCACGCGGCGCAACAGCCGGTTGGCGATACGCGGCGTGCCGCGCGAGCGCCGCGCGATCTCGGCCGCGCCTTCCGCGTCGCATGCGATGCCGAGGATCTGCGACGAGCGCCGCACGATGCGGGTCAGCTCCTCGGCGCTGTAGAACTCCAGCCGCTGCACGATGCCGAAGCGGTCGCGCAGCGGCGCGGTCAACAGGCCCGCGCGCGTGGTCGCGCCGATCAGGGTGAACGGAGGCAGGTCGAGCTTGATCGACCGGGCCGCCGGGCCCTCGCCGATCATGATGTCGATCTGGTAGTCCTCCATCGCCGGATAGAGCACCTCCTCGACGACCGGCGAAAGCCGGTGGATCTCGTCGACGAACAGCACATCGTGCGGCTGCAGGTTCGTGAGCAGCGCGGCGAGGTCACCGGCCTTCTCGATCACAGGGCCGGAAGTCTGGCGCAGGCCCACGCCGAGCTCGTTCGCGATCACGTGGCTCAACGTGGTCTTGCCCAGGCCGGGCGGGCCGAAGATCAGCACGTGGTCGAGCGCCTCACCGCGCGCCTTCGCGGCTTCGATGTAGATCTTCATCTGCTCGCGGACCGGCACCTGGCCGAGGTACTCGTCGAGCCGTTTGGGCCGGATCGAGGCCTCGAGCGCCTCGTCCTCGCGCGTGGCGCCGGCGGCGATGATGCGGTCGGTGGTCATGCCGGTATGGTCGCACGAGGTCGCCGCAAACGCCGAGACAGGCCTGCGCGGCCCGCATGACACAATTGCCGACCTTCCGGACTGCACGGGCGCATCTTGCAACAAGGCCTTCGCCACCCGGCACGCCTGGTGCCCCTCGCGTTCCTGGCAGTGATTTCGCTGGGAACCGCGTTGCTGGCGCTGCCCATCTCGCATGCGGGGCCGGGCTCGGCGCCATGGATCACCGCGCTTTTCACCGCCGTGTCCGCGACCTGCGTGACCGGCCTGACCGTGGTCGATACGCCGAGCTACTGGTCGACATTCGGCCAGGTCGTGATCCTGGCGCTGTTCCAGTTCGGCGGCTTCGGGATCATGGCCGGCGCCACGCTGCTCGGCCTGCTGGTCTCGAACCGCATGCGCCTCGGCGCCCGTCTCCTGGCCCAGGCCGAAACCCGCAGCCTGGACCTCGGTGACGTCATGGCCGTGCTTCGGCTGATCATCATCACGACGCTACTGGTCGAAGTGCTGCTGACCATCGTGCTGACGCTGCGGTTCCACTTCGCCTACGACCAGCCGTTCGGGCTGGCGCTGTGGAACGGCTTCTTCCATGGCGTGTCGGCGTTCAACAACGCGGGCTTTTCGACGTATTCCGACAGCATGACGCGCTTCGCCGGCGATGCGCTCGTGCTCGGTCCGGTCATGCTGGCGGTGTTGCTCGGCGGCCTGGGCTTTCCGGTGCTGCTCGAACTGCGCCGCGAGCCCTGGCAGTGGTCGCGCTGGTCGGTGCACACCAAGATCACGCTGCTCGGCAGTGCCTTCCTGCTCGTGGGTGGCGCGCTTGCGATCGCGGCCTATGAGTGGACGAACCCGGCAACGCTGGGGCCGATGGACACGGGCGAGCGCGTGCTCAATGCGCTGTTCCTGTCGGTCAATACGCGCTCGTCGGGCTTCAACACGCTCGACATGCGCATGCTCGAGCCCGAGACGCTCGCGCTGAATTACGGGCTGATGTTCATCGGCGGCGGCAGCGCGAGTACGGCCGGCGGAATCCGGCTGACGACGTTCTTCCTGCTGGGCTTCGTGGTCTGGGCCGAGGTTCGCGCCCAGCGCGACACGATCGCGTTCCGGCGTCGCATCCCGGTCGAAGTGCAGCGCCAGGCATTGACGATCGCGCTGTTCGGCGTCGGCACCGTGGCGATCGGGACGCTGGCACTGCTCAGCGTGACCGATCACCCGCTCGTGCTCGTCGTGTTCGAGGTGATTTCGGCGTCGGCGACGGTCGGCCTGTCGACCGGGATCATCCCGGAGCTGCCGCCATCGGGGCAGCTGATCCTGACCGTGCTGATGTACACCGGCCGCGTCGGCACCGTGACCGTCGTGACGGCGCTCGCACTGCGCGGCCGTAACATTCCTTTCCGGTACCCAGAGGAGCGCCCCATCGTTGGCTAAGTCCAGTTCGCAACGCGCCGACAGCGTCGTGGTGATCGGCCTCGGCCGCTTCGGCGGCGCGGTGGCCGACTCGCTCGCCCGGCTCGGGCACGACGTGCTCGGCATCGACGAAAACCCGGACCTCGTGCAGGCCTGGGCCGACACGCTGACCCACGTGGTGCAGGCCGACGCGACCAAGGCGGACGTGCTGCGGCGCCTGGGTGTTTCGGAGTTCGGCCGCGCCGTGGTCGGCATCGGCTCGGACATCGAAGCCAGCGTGCTGACCGTGCTGGCACTCGAGGAGGTCGGTGTCGCCGACATCTGGGCCAAGGCGATCTCGACCAAGCACGGCCGCATCCTCGAGCGCACCGGCGCGCATCACGTCGTCTATCCGGAAGCGGCGATGGGCGAGCGCGTCGCGCACCTGGTGACCGGCAAGATGATCGATTTCATCGAGTTCGACGACGGCTTTGCGATCGTCAAGACCAATGCCCCGCGCGAGGCCTGGGACAAGACGCTCAGCGAATCGGCGCTGCGCAGCCGTTACGGCGTGACCGTGGTCGGCGTGAAGCGTAAGCATTCCGACTTCACGTACGCGAAGCCGGACACGATCGTCGAATCCGGCGACATCCTGATCGTTTCCGGCGCGACCGACCGGGTCGAGAAGTTCGCCGCGCTGACCTGACCCGGCCGGCGAGGATCCGACGGTAGTTCCTTACACGCGCGCCGCCCGCGCACGGCGCTAACCGGCGCGGGCTCAGATCTCGACCTGCGTGCCCAACTCGACGAGCCGATTGCCGGGAATGCGGAAGAACCCGGTCGCCGGCGCCGCATTGCGATGCATGACCGCGAACAGGCGGTCGCGCCACTGCGGCATGCCGCGTTGACCGCCCGCGACGATCGTTTCGCGGCTCGCGAAATACGTCGTGTCCATCGGATCGAAGCAGATCGAGCAGTCCTCGTCGCCGCTGCGCATCAGCGCGAGCGGCACGTCGGGCGTCTCCATGAAGCCGAAGCGCACGATGACGCGATAGAAGCCCTCGGAAATCTCATCGATCTTCAGCCGCTTGTGCGCGTACGGCACGCTGAGCGTATGCACGGTCAGAAACACATTGCGCTCGTGCAGCACCTTGTTGTGCTTGAGGTTGTGCAGCATCGCGTGCGGCGCGACGCCCTGGTCGGTGGTCATGAACACCGCCGTGCCCGGCACCCGCACCGGCGGCGCGAGCATCAGTGCAGGCAGGAACGCATCGAGCTGGATGCCTTCCTTCTGCACTTCCTCGTGCAGCAGCTGCCGACCGCGGCGCCAGGTGCGCAGCATCGTGAAAACGACGATGCCCAGCAGCACCGGGAACCAGGCCCCGTCGAAGAACTTCACGCCGTTCGCGATCAGGAACGCGGCGTCGATGATCAGGAACACCACGCACAGCGGCAGCACCCAGACGCGCGCCTTCGGCCAGCGCGCCTGTGCGACGAGCGCGAGCAGCACGGTGTCGATCAGCATCGTGCCGGATACCGACACGCCGTACGCGGTCGCGAGGCGGGTCGAGCTCTGGAAGGCGAGCACCAGCGCGATCACCGCGACCATCAGCGTCCAGTTGATCGCCGGGATGTAGATCTGTCCGATGGTTTCCTTCGACGTGTGCTTGATCTGCATGCGCGGGATGTAGCCCAGCTGCATCGCCTGCCGGGCCACCGAAAACGCGCCGGTAATCACCGCCTGCGAGGCGATCACCGTCGCGGCAGTCGCGAGCGCGATCATCGGATAGCGGGCCCACTCCGGCACGCCGATGTAGAACGGGTTGCGGACCGCAGTCGGGTCCTCGAGCACGAGTGCGCCCTGGCCGAGGTAATTGAGCATCAGCGACGGCAACACGAAGAAGTACCAGCCGTAGCGGATCGGCTTGGCGCCGAAGTGGCCCATGTCGGCGTAGATCGCCTCGCCGCCGGTCACCGCGAGTACCACCGCACCCAGGATGAAGATCGCGTGCCAGCCGTAGTCCATGAAGAACTGCAGCGCCCACCACGGGTTCAGCGCCAGCAGCACTTCCGGGTTGTGGGTGATGTTGAGGATGCCGAGCGCGGCCAGCGAGATGAACCACACCGCCGTGACCGGACCGAACACGCGGCCCATCTTGGCCGTGCCGTAGCGCTGCGTTGCGAACAGTGAGACCAGGATCACCAGCGCGATCGGCACGATCCAGTCATGCAGTTCGGGCGCAGTGACCTCGAGCCCCTCGACCGCGGCCAGCACTGAAATCGCCGGCGTAATCACGCCATCGCCAAAGAACAGCGATGCGCCGAAGATGCCGAAGATGCCCACCAGATAGCCCGAGCGCGAGTTCTTCGGCAACGTGCGCTGGGCGAGCGCCATCAGCGCCATGATCCCACCCTCGCCTTCGTTGTCGGCGCGCATGATCACGGTGACGTACTTGACCGTGATGACGATCATCAGCGCCCAGAACACGAGCGACAGGATGCCGAGCACTGTGTCGTGGTTCGGGATCAGCCCGTAATGCGGCGAGAACGCTTCCTTGAGCGTGTAGAGCGGGCTGGTGCCGATGTCGCCGAACACCACGCCGATCGCGCCCACGGTCAGGCCGAACAGGCCGATCTGGCCATGGCCGTCACGGTGGTGCTCGGTCGCGCTCTTGCCGGAACGTCTGGCCATCAAGGCGTCGCCTGGGACTGCACGGGAAAGAGGCCGCTCAACGGAGCGCGGACTTTAGGGCCTTGCGGATGATCATCGCGGCATCGTCGCCGGCCGCGGTCGCGTCGCGCGCCATGCGCACGGCCTCGGCCGGCTTGTAGCCGAGCTGCTGCAACGCGATCACCGCCTCGCTCTGCGGATCGGCCGGCACACCGCCAGGCGTGAGCGTCGCGCCGGCGCCTGCGAAATCCGCGGCGCGGTCGCGCAGCTCGACCACCATGCGCTCGGCGGTCTTCTTGCCGATGCCCGGAATGCGGCACAGCGCGGTGATGTCACCCGCCTGCACGAGCCGGGCGAACTCGTCGACGCTGGTGCCCGACAGCACCGCGAGCGCGATCTTCGCGCCCACGCCGCTGACCCGCTGCACGTCGCGGAACAGCCGGCGCTCGCCCTCGCGCAGGAAGCCGTACAGCGAGACGCTGTCCTCCTTCTGCGCGTAATGGGTGAACAGCGCGACCTCTCGGCCGAGCTCGGGCAGGTCGTAGAACGTGCTCATCGGGGCTTCGAGCTCGTAGCCGACGCCGCCCACGTCCACCACCAGCCACGGTGGCTGCTTGTGGACCAGGATGCCCTTGAGTCGACCGATCATCGCAGTGCTCCGCGCGTGCTGCAGGCTGTCGTGGTCATGGATACGTCGTTGCCGGGATGGCGGACGCGCCACCTCGACCAGTAGATGTGATTGCGCCAGAGCTGCGCGCCTCGTGCTCGGCCGCGGCGCCCAGGCCCTTCGCGGTCGGGTATTTGCAGATCCGCACCATCAGCGCCGCCTCAGCAGCGCGACGCTCGCGCCGGTGCGCTGTGCGGTCGCGCTCATGTGTGCGTGCGTCAGTGCGACCGCAAGCGCGTCCGCGGCGTCGGCCTGCAGCTTCGCGTCGGGCAGGTTCAGCAGCAGCCGCACCATGTGCTGTACCTGCACCTTGTCGGCCGCGCCCTTGCCGACCAGCGACTGCTTGATCACGCGCGGCGCGTACTCGGCGATCGGCAGGTGCCGGCGGACGACCGTCGCCAGAGCCGCGCCGCGCGCATGGCCGAGCTTGAGTGCGCTGGTCGCGGATTTGTCCATGAACACGGTCTCGATCGCGACCTGCATCGGCTGCCATTCGTCGAGCACGGCCTCGAGCCCCTCGCAGAGCAGGCCCAGGCGCGAAGGAAAGTCTGGGGCGTCGAGCAGCTTCAGCGCCGAGGCATGCACGAACGTGCAGCGCCCGTCCGGCGCAACGTCGATCACGCCCACGCCGGTGCGCTGTGACCCGGGGTCGATGCCGAGGATGCG
Source organism: Lysobacter korlensis (assembly GCF_042434515.1). Classification (NCBI taxonomy): domain Bacteria; kingdom Pseudomonadati; phylum Pseudomonadota; class Gammaproteobacteria; order Lysobacterales; family Lysobacteraceae; genus Lysobacter; species Lysobacter korlensis. The sequence continues at coordinate 531,827 of NZ_JBHLTG010000004.1, read as the reverse complement.
GATGGTGGCGGTCGCCTGGGTACGCGTGTGGGGGTTCGGATGCATCACGTGGCTTGGCGGGATCGGCAGGCATGGCGGCCCTGGCTGATCCCTGTCTCCGGTCCCGAATCCCGTCCGCCGTCAGGCGAACGCGGCCTCGCCGAGATCGGCGTTCGAATAGACCGCCTGCACGTCGTCCATGTCCTCGAGCCAGCGCAGCAGCTTGGCAACCTGCTGCGCGGTTTCGCCGGACACGGCGATGTCGTTGTCGGCGCGCATCGTGACTTCGGCGATGTCCGGCGCGAAGCCCGCCGCTTCCATCGCGGATTTCACCTGCGCGAACGACTCGGGCGCGGTCACCACGTCAATCGCGCCGTCTTCGGGATACACGACGATGTCGTCGGCGCCGCCCTCGATCGCGAGCTCGGTGATGCGCTCCTCGTCGGCTCCGGAGGCGAACGAAAGCACGCCAAGCTTGCGGAACATGAACGCGACCGAGCCGTCGGTGCCGAGGTTGCCGCCGAACTTGCCAAACGCATGCCGCACGTCGGCGACGGTGCGCACGCGGTTGTCGGTCAGGCAGTCGACGATCACCGCGACGCCGCCGGGCGCATAGCCCTCGTAGCGGATCTCTTCGTACTCGACGCCTTCGAGCTCACCGGTCGCTTTCTTGATCGCGCGTTCGATCACGTCCTTGGACATGTTCGCCGACAGGCCCTTGTCGATCGCGGCGCGCAGGCGCGGATTGCCGGTGGGGTCCCCGCCACCGCTGCGCGCGGCGACGCTGATCTCGCGGATGATCTTCGTGAAGATCTTGCCGCGGCGCGCGTCCTCGGCGTTCTTGCGGGCTTCGATCGACGGTCCGCGACCCATGGTGTTTCCGAACGTGTGGCGAGCCGGCGATTTTACCTGATCGCATCGCCGCGGGCCGGCGCGTGCTCCGCGCCCGCCGACGGCCGGAACCGCCCGCTGCCGAAGAACTGCGCGGCGAGCGTCGCCGCCTCGGCCGATGCCAGCAGCCCGCAGTGGCTGGACGGGATGACGATGTGGTCGGCCAGGCCCGGCAGCCGGGTTTCGGCGACCGCGACGGTGCCGTCGCTGGGTCCGTCGAAGCGCCCGAACAGCTGCCCGAGGCCGATCGGCCGGCGCCCGGCGACCACCGCCAGCTCGGCGGCCCCATCCCACGGATCGCACCCGCTGCACAGCAGCGGCGCGCTGCGGCCCAGCAGCCGGCCCAGACCCTTCAGCTGGGAAACGCCGCTAGCGGCGGCACTGCCGCACAGCGGCGAGCCGAGACAGACGACCCGCGCGACCGGCAACTGCGGGTGCTCGCGTAGCGTGCGCACCGCAAGCAGCCCGCCGAGGCTGTGCGCAAGCACGTGGCAGGGCCCGCGTGCGAGCAGTCGCGCGAGCGCCGGCGCCGCGTCCGGCCCGTTGATCACGCTCGAATACCCGAAGCGCTCGGGCGCGTACCCGGCCCGCGCCAACTGGCGACCGAGCCAGGCCATCGACGCCGCCGGCATCCACAGCCCATGCACGAGCACGACTCGGCGGACGTCGCGGCCGCGATCGGACCCGGCGCCGGACGCCTTGCCGGACGCGCCGCGCGGCCGGGCGTCCGCGGCTGGAGTAGGCTTCGCGCCGGTCACCCAGCCCGCCCCGGTACTGCGATGAAACTGGCGCTGTTCGATTTCGACGGCACGATCACGACCCGGGACACGTTCACGGACTTCGTGCATTGTGCCGTCCCGCCGCGACGCATTGCGCGGGGCAAAACGCGGGTCGGCAGTGCGATGGCGAGGAAAAGGTACGCCGCATCCGGGCGACATTCGACCTGGCGGCCTGCGATGAAGTGCATGCCTATGGCGACTCGCCCGGCGACCGCGCGATGCTCGCGCTCGCAGGCCATCGCTACTACCGCGGGCGCGAGCAGCGCTGAGGCGGCCTGGCGTCGGCTGCTAGCGCGCCGGAGCCGGTTCGCGCCGCAGGATGAACTCCAGGTCGCGCACGCGGCCGACCGGAAATTCGTACGTGCCGACCTTTTCGAACCCGTACCGCGCATAGAACCGCTGCGCACCCGGGTTCTCGCTCCAGACACCGACCCACAGCGTGCACGGGCCGTTGCGTTCAAGCCACGCGACCGCGGTTTCGAACATCCGCGCGCCCCAGCCGCCGTTCTGGAACTCCCCCAGGATGTACAGGCGCTTGACCTCCCCGTCCCCGGGCTTCACGTCGTCATGGGGTAGACCGCACGGGCCCGCGGCGCAATGGCCGACCGCCCGGCCCTCGTGCTCGAGGAACCACACCGCATAGTCCGGGTGGCCGAGGATCACCGCCTGCTTGTCGACCGCATAGGCATCAGCGAGGAACGCCTGCAGGTCTTCTTCCAGATACAGATGGCCGAACGCTTCGACGAACGTCGCGGTAGCGAGCTTCGACAGCGTTTCGGCGTCTTCGACAGTGGCGCGGCGCAGGGTGCAGGTCATGCGCGGATTATCACTGCGCCGCGGCTAACAGGCATTGCGCGAACTGTCGCGATCAGCGCGAGCGGCATGCCACGCGGCGGCAACCGCCCTGCCCCGTGGCGATCGCCGCTCAGGCCTTCGCCGGCTTCGGGCGTACCGACACATGCACCTCGGCCAGCTGCGCGTCCGGAATCGGGCTGGGCGCGCCGGTCATCAGGCACTGCGCGGTGGTGGTCTTCGGGAACGGAATCACGTCGCGGATCGACTCGGTGCCGGCCATCAGCGCGGCAATGCGGTCGATGCCGAACGCGATGCCGCCGTGCGGCGGCGCACCGTACTTGAGCGCGTCGAGCAGGAAGCCGAACTTGCCTTCCGCTTCTTCCGCGCCGATGCCGAGCAGCTCGAACACGGCCGACTGCATCTGCGGGCGGTGGATGCGGATCGAACCGCCGCCGATCTCGTTGCCGTTGAGCACCATGTCGTAAGCGCGGCTGACTGCGGACTTTGCATTGGTGCGCAGGCCTTCGATCGTATCGACGGCGGGCGCCGTGAACGGGTGGTGCAGCGCGACGAAGCGGCCCTCTTCCTCATCCCATTCGAACATCGGGAAATCGGTGACCCAGAGCGGCTTCCAGCCGCCCTCGACCAGGCCCAGGTCGCGCCCGAGCTTGATGCGCAACGCGCCCATGAAATCGCTTGCGGACTTGTACGTCGCCGCGCCGAAGAAAATCGCGTCGCCACCCTGCGCACCGGTCGCCTCGAGGATCGCAGCGAGCGTCGCATCGTCGAGGAACTTCGCGATCGGCGAACTCACGCCCTCGCGCCCCTTCGCGGCGTCCTCGACCTTCATCCACGCCAGGCCCTTCGCGCCGAACTTGGCGGCGTACGCGCCGTAGTCGTCGATCTGCTTGCGCGACAGCGTGGCCGCATTCGGCACGCGCAGCGCGATCACGCGGCCATCCTCGGCATTCGCCCAGTCGGTGAACACCTTGAACTCGCAGTGCTTGACGAGTTCGGCGATATCGGTGAATTCAAGCGGGATGCGCAGGTCCGGCTTGTCCGAACCGTAGCGGCGCATCGCCTCTTCGAACGTCATGCGCGGGAACTGCGCATCGAGTTCGACGCCGATCACTTCGCGGAACACGACGCGGATCATCTCCTCGACCATGTCCTGCACATCGCGCTCGGTAACCCACGCGAACTCCATGTCGAGCTGGGTGAATTCGAGCTGGCGATCGGCGCGCAGCGCCTCGTCGCGGAAGCAGCGTGCGATCTGGTAGTAGCGGTCGAAGCCCGCCATCATCAGGATCTGCTTGAACAGCTGCGGCGACTGCGGCAGCGCGTAGAACTCGCCCGGGTGCATGCGCGCCGGCACGAGGAAATCGCGCGCGCCCTCGGGCGTGGCCTTCGTCAGGATCGGCGTTTCGATGTCCTGGAAACCGCGCTCGTCGAGGTAACGGCGCAGCGACTGCACGAGCTTGATGCGCGTGCGCATCATCTTCTGCATCTCGGGGCGGCGCAGGTCGAGGTAGCGGTACTTGAGGCGGATGTCCTCGCCCGCGTTCTCGTGCGCATGGAACGGCAGCGGCTCGGCTTTGTTGAGCAGTTCGATCTTCGTCGCGACCACTTCGACGCGGCCGGTGCGGATACGGTCGTTGACCGAATGGCGCGCACGCACGGTGCCCGTGATGCGCAGGCAATCCTCGTAGCCGACCTGGGCCGCGGCGGCCATGACCTGCGCATTGCCTTCGTCGGTCGGCTCGGCGACGACCTGGACGATGCCTTCGTGATCGCGCAGGTCGATGAAGACCACGCCGCCGAGGTCGCGGGCGACGTCGGCCCAGCCGCAGAGGGTGACGGTCTGGCCGATCAGGCTCTCGTCGACGAGGCCGCAGAAATGGGTACGCATGGAAGCTCCGGAATCGCGCCGGCAGGTGGCGCCGGAAAGCCGGTCATTTTAGCGGCAGGGCGGCGGGCCTGCCGTGTTCACTTATGCATGGGCGGCATCCACGTCCGGGCTTGTCCGGCAAGCGCTGGTTGCCTGGCCTGAGGCACGGGCGAGCGCACCGGAGCATTGCGACGGAATCGAAGCGAAAAGCGCGGCTCCGGCTGGAGGTCGCCCCGTTGCCGGGGGTTGCTCCGCGCCGCGGGCGGCGTCCTGCCTTTACGCGTCGGCGCAGGCCATCTTGGCCTGCTCTGCGCAACCCCCGGCAACGGGGCGACCACGCGAGCGCGGGGATCGCCAGCTTCGGGTCGACAAGCCCGAAGCTATACCGCGGGCGTAAGCCTTGGGAATCGGAACGCCAGACGAAGTTTGATCCGCGGCGTTGAGTCGCCTCAGGCCGCAGGCTTGGGCTCGGTCTTCGCCGGTGCGGCCGGCTTGGCCTCTGCCTTTGTCTCGGCAGGCTTGCTGTCGGCCGATTTCGATTCCGACGACTTCGACTCGCCGCCCGAACCACCGTCAGCGAGGTTGCGCTTCTTGTCGCCGTCCTTCTTGAAGTCGGTTTCGTACCAGCCCCCGCCAGCGAGGCGGAACTGCGGCGCGGTCAGCTGCCGGCGCACCTGCGGCTGCGCGCATTGCGGGCAATCGGTCGGGTCGGCATCGGACATCTTCTGCAGGCGGTCGAAACTGTGGCCGCAGGCGGCGCACTCGAAGGCATAGATCGGCATGGGCAGGACGGCAGCGGAAAACCGAGCCCAGTCTGGGGCCGTCCGCTCGCGATTCAAGCCCCCCGCCGGTCCGCGGTCGCCGGTTGGCCTGCTTCGACGGGCGCCACCGCGGGCGAATCGGGCACTTCGTCTTCGGGATGCTCGGCCCCGGGCGCATTCGGGCTCAGGTCGATCGGCGTGCGCAGCAGCAGGGACGGCAGCATCGTGTTGAGTACGGTGTAGATCACCAGCGCGCCGAGCCAGCTTTCAGGCAGGCCGAAGCGCGAGTACAGGATGCCCGCCAGCACGAGCGTGAACACCAGCGTCGGGGTAAGTGCGAGCGCGACGCGCATGCTGCTGCCCGAGCTTTCGCCGAACATCACCCGCCGCTGCAGCCAGACGATGCCGATGCGCAGCGGCAGCAGCACTACGGTCAGCACCAGCCCGATGGCCAGCGCCTTCGGGCCCAATGCGGAAGGCGGCACATGCGTGCCAGCGCTGAAGAAGTAGATCGGCACGAAGAATGTCGCGAACAGCCGCAGCGCGTGCAGGTTTTCCTCGGACGCGAGCTTGGGCATGCGCTCGTGCAGCAGGCGAGCGATCACGCCGACGATGAATGCGCCGACGAGGTAGTAAACGCCGAGCTTGTAGGTCACGTACGCAGCGACCAGCCCGACCATGACCAGCAGCGAGAACTCCGAGCCCTTTGCGTGCGGCACGACCCAGCGCCCGAGCGCGATGAACAGCAACGGCACGCCGATCACCAGCGCCAGCATCGCGGCTGACGACAGCGCGAGCTGCTGCATGTCGCCGGCCTGCAGCATGACGAACAGTGCGGCCAGCGCGACGATCTCGCCGGCGATCGCCTTGTTAGTGACCCAGAACGCTTCTTCGTCGTCGAGGCCGAGCCGCTCGAGCGTATCGAGGATGAAACCCGTCGAGGGAGTGAGCAGCGCAAGCGCGAGCAGGCCGGACGCCTGCCAGCCGAGGTCGAGAAAGCGCCAGGCCAGCCAACCCAGCGCAAACAGACTGAGCGCGCGCACCGCGAGATGCGTGAGCAGCGGTTTCCAGCGCCGCTTGAGCGCACCCGGGTCGACCTCGAGCCCCGCGAACAGGAACAGCGACGAGATGCCGATCGTCGACAGCAGCGCCAGCACCGGATCGTGCGTCTCTTCGCCGAACACGAACACCGCGACGATACCCGCGACCAGGCTCGTGACCGGCGCCGGAATGCGGAAGCGCTGAAGCGCTCGCGGCACGACGAGCAGGCAGAAGATCAGCACGAGATAGATCAGGTCGCGGTTCATGGCACTCCATAGGGGCGCACGGCCGGAGCCGTGCAAACCTGTGGGCTGTACCCGGCCCGAACGCTACATCGTGTGATGGCGGGCATTGCACGCCGGCGCGGAGCGCGCGCCGAATGTGGCTTTCGGGCGGGGTCCCGACTGGCGTCGATACCGACCAAAGCTGCTGATTCCGGCGCGTTTACGCCGCTTCGTAGAGCGCCAGCAACTCGGCCTCGGCGACCGCGAGTTGCACCGCGACCGCTTCACGCTGGCGCGCAAGTTCGGCGGCGTTGGTACCGCCGCCCGCATAGCGCGTCGGGTCGGCCAGATCCATGTCCAGCGTATGCAGCTTCGATTCGAGTTCGGCGACGCGCGCCTCGGCCTTGGCAAGCTTGTGCGGGTTCGTCTTCGGGCCTTTTGCGGCCGGCGGCGCAGGTGCAGGCGCCGGTGCGGCGGCCGCAGCCGCGACCGCTTTCGCCGCCGCGGCCTTGCCCGCCTTGCCGTCGTTGCTGCTGTCGCGCGTGCGCAACCAGACCGCGTACGCGTCGAGGTCGCCGTCGAACGGCTGCGCCACGCCGTCGGCGACGCGCCAGAAGGTGTCGCAGACGAGGCCGATGAGGTGGCGATCGTGCGAGACGAGCACGATCGCGCCGTCGAAGCCGCCCAGCGCTTCGGCCAGCGCCTCGCGCATGTCGAGGTCGAGATGGTTCGTCGGCTCGTCGAGCAGCAGCACGTTCGGCCGGCGCCAGGCGATCATCGCCAGCGCCAGCCGCGCGCGTTCGCCGCCGGAGAAGCTGTCGACCGACTCGAACGCGCGGTCGCCGGGGAAATTCCACTTGCCGAGGAAATCGCGCAGCTGCTGCGTTGCCACGCCCGGGGCGATTTCCATCAGGTGATCGATCGGCGTCGCGCCCTTGCGTAAGGATTCAACCGTGTGCTGCGCGAAGTAGCCGATGCGCAGGTCCGGGTGGCCGCCGCGCTCGCCGGTCAGCAGGTCGAGTTCGCCGACCAGCGATTTGACGAGCGTCGACTTGCCGGCGCCGTTCGGCCCGAGCAGCGCGACCCGGTCTCCCGCCTCCAGGATGAAGCTGACCTGGTTGAGCACGGTGTGGTCACCGTAGCCGAGGTCGGCGTGTATCAGCCGCAGCAGCGCGTTCGGGATCTTCGCCGAGGCCGGGAATTCGACGCGCAGCGCGCGCTCGGCGCGCACCGCTTCGGTGCCCTGCATCTTTGCAAGCCGCTTGACGCGCGACTGCGCCTGCTTCGCCTTCGCCGCGCTCGCGCTGAAGCGGTCGATGAAGCTCTGCAGGTGGGCGCGCTCGGCCTGCGCCTTCTCGTGCGTGATCTGCTGCAGGCGCAGGTGCTCGGCGCGCTGGCGCTCGAACGCGGTGAAATCGCCGACGTAGAGCTTGGCCTTGCCGTCGTGCAGGTGCAGCGTGTGCGTGGTGACCTCGTCGAGGAACTCGCGGTCGTGCGAGATCAGCATCAGCGTGCCCGGGTACTTGAGCAGCCATTGCTCGAGCCAGAGCACCGCGTCGAGGTCGAGATGGTTCGTCGGCTCGTCGAGCAGCAGCAGATCAGACGGCGTCATCAACGCACGCGCGAGGTTCAGGCGCACACGCCAGCCGCCGGAGAACTCCTTGACCGCGCGCTCGTGCGTGTCGGCGGTGAAGCCCAACCCGTGCAGCAGCTTGCCGGCACGCGCGCTGGCGTCGTAACCGTTGAGCTCCTCGAGTCGGTGGTGACACTCGGCGACGGCTTCCCAGTCCTCGGCTTCGACCGCAGCGCGCTCGGCCATGATCGCCGCGTACACCTGCGCGTCGCCGGACAGCACGAAGTCCAGTGCCGGATCGTCCAGCGCCGGGGTTTCCTGGGCGACGGCCGCCATGCGCACGCGATTGGGGATGTCGAGGTTGCCGAGGTCGGACTCGAGCTCGCCCTGGATCGCCGCGAACAGCGAGGACTTGCCGGTGCCGTTGCGGCCGATGACGCCGACGCGCCAGCCGGCCTGCAGCGTCAGGTCGACTTTGGACAAAAGGAGGCGCTCGCCACGACGCAGGGCGAAATCACGGAAGGCAATCATGGCGGCATTGTAAGGCCGCGGCCGGCGCACTCCGGCACTGCGCCCGCGATCGGGCGCGATTTGTGGCGGCGTCGCGGCTACACGTAGAGGCCGGTCACGTTAGGCTCGTGGCCGGCAGCCGTTTTTCCGACGCGGCCGACCCGCCTTTCCACCATTCCCGCAGGGCCGATGCACCACACTTCGCTGATCGCCATCCTCGTCGCAGGCTTCGTGCTTGCGTTCATTTTCGGGGCGCTCGCGCACCGGCTGCGGCTGTCGCCGCTGGTCGGCTACCTGCTGGCGGGCGTGATCGCCGGCCCCTTCACGCCCGGCTTCGTCGGCGACCAGACGCTTGCGCCACAGCTGGCCGAGATCGGCGTGATCCTGCTGATGTTCGGGGTCGGCCTGCACTTCTCGATCCGCGACCTGCTGTCGGTGAAAGGCATCGCGGTGCCCGGCGCGCTGATCGAGATGACCACCACGACCACGATCGGCTGGCTGCTCGCGAAATACCTGCTGGGCTTTTCCGACGGCGGCAGCTTCGTGTTCGGCCTGTCGCTGTCGGTCGCGAGCACGGTGGTGCTGATGCGCGCGCTGGAGGAGCGCCGCATGCTCGAGTCACCGACCGGCCACATCGCAATCGGCTGGCTGATCGTCGAGGACCTCGCGATGGTGCTCGCGCTCGTGCTGTTGCCGGCGCTGGCCGGGGCCCTGCGCGGCAACGATGCCGGCGATGCGCCGGTCTGGCCGGTGCTGTTCATGACGTTGCTGAAGGTCGGCGGCTTCGTCGCGTTCATGCTGCTGATCGGCCGCCGCGTGATCCCGTGGGTGCTCGAGCGCGTGGCCGGCACCGGCTCGCGCGAGCTGTTCACGCTGTGCGTGCTCGCGATCGCGCTCGGCGTCGCGTTCGGTTCGGCGACGCTGTTCGGGGTGTCGTTCGCGCTCGGCGCGTTCTTCGCCGGCATGATCCTCAACGAGTCGGAGTTCAGCCATCAGGCCGCGAACGAAACGCTGCCGCTGCGCGATGCATTCGCGGTGCTGTTCTTCGTCTCGGTCGGCATGCTGTTCGACCCGATGATCCTGATCGAGCGGCCGCTGCAGGTGCTGGCGACGTTCGCGGTCATCCTGCTGGCGAAGTCGACCGCGGCGTTCGCGATCACGCGCATGTTCGGCCGGCCAACCTCGACCGCGCTGACGATCGGCGCGAGCCTGGCGCAGATCGGCGAGTTCTCGTTCATCCTCGCCGGCCTCGGCCTGCAGCTGCGCATCCTGCCGCCGGAGGGCCAGAACCTGATCCTGGCCGGGGCGTTGCTGTCGATCACGGTCAATCCGTTCCTGTTTGCCTGGATCGACCGCCGCCGCGCTCAGGAGCTCGCGCAGGCACCGGCGCCGACCGAACAGGTTGCCCCGCCGATCCCGGCCGACATCGAGAACCACGCGATCATGATCGGCTACGGCCGGGTCGGCAGCGAACTCGCGCGCCTGCTATCCACGCGCAGCGTGCCGGTGGTCGTGATCGACAGCGAAGCCCATCTGGTCGAACGCGCGCGCGCCGCGGGTTTTCCGGCGATCCGCGGCAACGCGGTCAACCCGCGCGTGCTCGAAGAAGCGCTGCCGGGGCGTGCGACTACGGTGATGCTCGCGATCCCGAATGCCCTTGAGGCCGGTGAGATCATCGCGACGCTGCGCGGGCTCAACGCCGGGCTCAGCATCGTGGCGCGGGGGCATTCGGATGCCGAGGTCCGCCATCTACTCGAGCATGGCGCCGACGCCGCGGTGATGGCCGAGCGCGAGCTTGCGCACAGCCTGGCCGAGATGGTGATGGCGATGCCGGTCTACCGCGGCGCGCGCAAGCTGCCGCCGACATCGGCGGTGTTCTGAGGCGCAGCGTTTGCGGCGTCGTCGACGCGTGCGCCGCGCCTGTGGCAGGGTCGACGGGATGCGCGGCCGTGCCGGCCGTGCGGTTCGATGATGGAGACAGTGCGTGAGCAGCGAAGACACCAATGACGGCGCAGCCGCAACGAGCGCGGAGCGCGCACCCGAGGCGCCGATACTCGGTCGCGTCGAGATGCGCATCCTCGGCAGCCTGATCGAGAAGGAAGCCACCACGCCGGATGCCTATCCGCTCACCGTCAATGCGGTCGTGCTGGCGTGCAACCAGAAGACCGCGCGCGAGCCGGTGATGCAACTCGAAGCGGACGAAGTGGCGCACGCGCTGCGCCAGCTCGAGGTGCGTGGCTGGGTCAGGTCGCAGCACAGCGGCCGCGCCGAGCGGTACGGGCACCGGGTCGAAAAGATCCTCGGGCTGACGCGTGCGCAGGCGGCGTTGCTCGCGCTGCTGATGCTGCGCGGGCCGCAGACGCTGCATGAGCTGCTGGGGCGCAGCGAGCGGCTGGCGGAGTTTGCTTCGGCCGAGGACGTGCAGCACGCGCTCGACCGGCTTGCGCGGCGCGAGCCGGCGCTGGTCCGGCTGCTGCCGCGCCAGAGCGGGCAGCGCGAGGCGCGCTACGTGCACCTGCTCGGCGGCGAGCCGGATGTGGCGGCAATGGCCGACGGGCCGGGCGTTGAATCGGCGCCCGCCTCCCGCGATCGCATTGCGGCGCTTGAGGAGCGCATTGCCGAACTCGAGGCGCGTCTGGCGCGGCTCGAAGGCAATGACCCGTCCAACGGCTGAGCCTGCGCCGTACGGCCGCGCGGCTCAGCGGTGATCGAAAGTGAACAGTCGCATGTCGAATCGCCCCTTTGAGGGCGAATTGGTGCATCCGATGGAACGATTACCCGCGTATCTGGGTCAGATCCATGAATCTTCCGGAGAGCTCGCGAATGAACCGCCGCAACGTTCTGCAGGGCCTGGCCTCGGTGGCCGCCCTGTCCCTGTTCAGTGGCTGCTCTCGCGCCGCCCCCGCCGCCGCGACCGCGACCGCCGCAGCGGCTGGCACGGCCGTGGTGCCGCTGAAACGGCCCGAAGCCTACTGGCGCGACAAGGTCAGCCCGGCGGCGTATGCGGTGCTGTTCGAAGAAGACACCGAGCGCGCCGGCAGCAGCCCGCTGAACGCTGAAAAGCGCGACGGCACGTATGTCTGCGCGGCGTGCCACTTGCCGCTCTTCAGCAGTCGGAACAAGTTCGAAAGCGGCACGGGCTGGCCGAGCTTCACGCAGCCGATCAAGGGCCATATGGCGACCAAGACCGACTACAAGATCGTCCTGCCGCGTACCGAGTACCACTGCGCGCGCTGCGGCGGCCACCAGGGCCACGTGTTCGATGACGGTCCGGCGCCGCGCGGCGAGCGCTGGTGCAATAACGGTCTGGCGCTTCGGTTCGTCCCGAAGGGCCAGTCGCTTCCGGCACTGCGAGGTTGATGATGACTACTGAGATGCGAAATACCGACCACCCGAACCCCGCCCGCCGCTCGCGTGCGACGCCGCGGATTTCGGCGTTGGCCGGCGCGGTGCTGATGCTGACCGCACTCGGCGCATGTGCCCAGGCCGACCGTGGCGCTGCGAACGCGAGCGAAAAATCCGCTAAGCCGGCCTCCGCTGTCGCGGTGTTTGCGGGCGGCTGCTTCTGGTGCATGGAGCCGCCGTACGACAAGTTGCCCGGCGTCCTTTCGACCACGTCGGGCTACATCGGCGGCAAGAGGCCCAACCCAACCTACGAACAGGTCTCGTCCGGCACCAGCGGCCACATCGAAGCGGTGCAGATCCGTTACGACCCGCGCAAGGTCGATTACCAGACCCTGCTCAACGTCTTCTGGCGCAACATCGACCCGGTCGCGGTCAACCGGCAGTTCTGCGATGCCGGCCCGCAGTACCGCAGCGCGATCTTCTACGGCAATGCCGAAGAGAAGCAGCTGGCCGAGGCGAGCAAGCGCAAGCTCGAGTCATCGAAGCGGTTCGACCAACCCGTCGCCACTGAGATCATCGCCGCGACGGCGTTCTATCCGGCCGAGGACTATCACCAGGATTACTACGTGAAAAATCCGAAGCGCTACAAGTTCTACCGCTGGAACTGCGGCCGTGATCAGCGCCTGGAGCAGGTCTGGGGCGCTGCGAAGTAACGGTCGTGGTGGTGGGGCCGGTCGCGGTGTGGCGACCGGCCCGGCGCACGAAGGGCACGTGCCGCGCGATCTCGATGGCGCACGTGTTCGCGAGCGTCACGAAGGCCGCGCTTCAACGTAGGCGGACGTCACCTGCAACCAGCTTTCAGCGGCGCTGAGTGCCCGCGGTGCCGCATGACTCGCGGCGCCCGCCCAATCTCCAGCGCGGCACCACGCGGCCGCAGACGGGCGCCCGCGAATCAACCAAAGACGGCGTCGGTCCTCGCGCCATGCGTTGATGCCGCTTCCGCCGGCCACCGCAGCGGATGAATCGATGCGTGCGGTACGTCGATGCCGGCCATGTTGCCGAAGTCACGCGCTTCGGCAATACAGCGCAGCAACCGGATCACGCCGCCATGCGTCACCACGAGCACGCGCTGCGCGCCGTGCGTGCGCGCAATGTCGTCCAGTGCCGCGCTGAGCCGCGAGGCGAACGCCGCGAAGGTTTCCGCGCCCGGCGGCGGATTCGCGACGGGGTCGGCCCAGAACCGGGCAAGCGCATCGCCCTGCTGCTCGGCGAGGTCCTCGATCAGCACGCCCTGCCAGTCGCCAAAGTGGTACTCCATCAGACGCGCATCGAGCGTCAGCGGCACGCCCTGCGCCTGCGCCAATTCGCGTGAGAACGCCGCGCAGCGCTGCATCGACGAAGCGACGATCACGTCCCAGCGCCGGCCCGCGACCGCTTCACGCAGCTGCGTCCAGCCCAAGTCGCTGAGCGCATCGTCGAGCTGACCGCGGTAGCTGCGCTGGCCGGTATCACCATGGCGCAGCAGATCGATCGTCACGGTCGAACCAATCGCCGCGCTCATGCGTTCGAAACGCCGGCCTGCGCGAACGTCGCCATGCCGTTGTGCAGTGCGCATGCGTTGCGCAGCAGCGAAATTGCGAGCGCAGCGCCGCTGCCTTCGCCGAGACGCAGCCCGAGGTCCAGCAGCGGCGTGGCTGACAGCGCTTCGAGCAGCGCCGCGTGGCCCTGTTCGTGCGAGCGATGCGCGAACAGCATCCACTCACGGCAACCGGGATTGAGGCGCGTCGCGGCTAGCGCCGCAGCCGTGGCGATGAAGCCATCGACGAGCACCGGCAGCCGCGCCTGGGCCGCGGCGATGAACGCCCCGGCGAGCGCAGCGATCTCGAAGCCGCCCAGACACGCCAGCATGCGCAGCGGCGAAGTCTCGTGCGCATGCCGCGCGAGTGCGCGATCGATCACCTCGGCCTTGCGCGAGATGCCGGCGTTGTCCAACCCGGTGCCGGCACCGGCCAGCGCCGCGGCCGGCAGACCGAGCAGTGCACAGGCCAGCGCCGCGGCCGCCGTGGTGTTGCCGATGCCCATCTCTCCGCCGACGAACACCTGCGCGCCGGCCTCGACGGCCATGCGTACGCTGTGCGCACCGGCCTCGAGCGCGGCATGCAGCTGCACGTCATTCATTGCGGGCTGCACGCAGAAGTTCGCGGTCGACGGCGCGATGACCGCGCGGCGCACGCCGGCGACCTCGCCCGGATCGTTGACCGTGCCGAGGTTGACCACCTCCAGCGTTGCGCCGAGTGCGCGCGCGAGCACGCTGATCGCCGCCCCGCCGGTGGCGAAGTTGCGCACCATCTCGCCGGTGACCGCCTGTGGAAATGCGCTGACGCCTTCGGCTGCAACTCCGTGGTCGGCGGCGAACACGCTGATCCACACGCGATCGGCGGCGGGCGTCGCGCTTGCCTGCATCGCGGCGAGTTGCACCGCGACGTTCTCGAGCTCGCCCAGCGAACCCGGCGGTTTGGTCAGCTGGCCCTGGTGTTCGCGCGCAGCGCAGGCGAAGGCCGGGTCCGGCGACGGACATGCAGCAGCCCACCACCCGGCCTGAGCCGCGTCGCAGTGGATCGATTCGGCAACAACGTGATTCATGCAGATCCCTTCAAGAACAATGGGAGGCCGGCCGCGGTGAACACCACGCGCTCACAGTGGTGGGCCAGGTCCTGGTGCAATCGCCCGGCCTCGTCGACGAAGCGTCGGCTCAACTCCCCCATCGGCACCACGCCGAGCCCGACTTCGTTGCTGACCAGCAGCACCTGGCCGGCCGCGTTCGCGACCGCATCGAGCAGGGCTTCGCGCTCATGCGCGTAGCGCGCGGCGTCGTCCAGACACAACAGATTCGACAGCCACAGCGTGAGGCAATCGACCAGTACGCAGCGCTGCGGCGAGGCAAGCCGGCGTAGCGCATCGGCGAGCGCGAGCGGTTCTTCGACGCAGCCCCAGTGCGCAGGCCTTCGTGCGCGATGCAGATCGACCCGCGCATCCATTTCCGCATCGCGGCGTTCGGCGGTGGCGATGTACACGACGTCGAGACCGCTCGCGTCGGCCCAGCGTTCGGCCAGCGCGCTCTTGCCCGAGCGTGCGCCTCCGAGAATCAGGCTGCGCATGCGGGCGTCCGTGCGAGCAGGCGCAGCAATGCGTCGGTGTCGAGATGGGCATCGACGATGTCGGCAAGCCGCTCGAGACTGGCCTCGCGCAGTGCGCGCATGTCCAGGCGCTGCGCGTCACGCAGCCCGGCCCAGCGCAGCAGCGCATCGAGCGCATCTGCGTCATCGAACAGGCCATGCAGGTACGTGCCGAGCACGCGCCCGTCGGCCGAGCACGCGCCATCAGCGCGGCCATGGGCCAGATATGCGAACGGACGCGCAAGTGCGGGCCCTTCGCTGACGCCGCAGTGGATCTCGTAGCCGCGCACCGGCGCCTCGACGCCTTCGAATGACAGTCGCCCGTCGACATCGCGCAGCTGCTTCAGCGGCTCGAGCGTTGTGTGCAGCTCCAGCAGGCCCAGTCCGTCACTCGAACCCGGCGCGCCTTCGATGCCAAGCGGATCGTGCACCGCCTGCCCCAGCATCTGCAGCCCACCGCAGATGCCGAGCACGCGTCCGCCATAGCGCAGATGCCGGGCGATCGCATCGTCCCAGCCGTGCTCGCGAAGCGCAGCCAGATCTCCGCGCGTGGATTTCGAGCCCGGCAGGATGATGAGCTCGCACGGCGGCGGAGTTTCGCCGCGCGGCACGAAGATCAGCTCCACCTGCGGATGCGCGCGCAATGCGTCGAAGTCGGTGTGGTTGCTGATGCGCGGCAGCACCGGCACGGTAATGCGCAGGCGCTGCCCGGCTTTCGCGGCGGACTCGCGCGGCAGCGCGTCCTCGGCTTCCAGGTGCAGGCCGTGCAGGTAGGGCAGCAC
This sequence comes from Lysobacter korlensis, assembly GCF_042434515.1. Classification (NCBI taxonomy): domain Bacteria; kingdom Pseudomonadati; phylum Pseudomonadota; class Gammaproteobacteria; order Lysobacterales; family Lysobacteraceae; genus Lysobacter; species Lysobacter korlensis. The sequence goes on along the minus strand of NZ_JBHLTG010000004.1, from coordinate 516,083 downwards.
GCCGAGCACCGGCTTGCCGGTCTCGCGCTGGAGCCAGTCCAGACCCGGCTGCAGCAGCGCGATATCGCCACGGAAGCGGTTGATGACAAAGCCGGCGATGCGCGCGCGCTCGCTCGTCGACAACACCGCGAGCGTGCCGACGAGGTGCGCGAACACGCCGCCGCGATCGATATCGGCCACCAGGATGACCGGGCAGTCCACCGCTTCGGCATAGCCCATGTTCGCGATGTCGCGGTCACGCAGGTTGATCTCGGCCGGGCTGCCTGCGCCTTCGACGATAACCGCGTCATGCCGCGCAACGAGCCGTGCATGCGAGGCGAGCACCGCGTCGAACGCGATGCGTTTGTACTCGTGGTAACGGCGCGCATCCATGTTGCCAATCGCGCGGCCGTGGATGATCACCTGCGCGCCGGTGTCGGTGTTCGGCTTGAGCAGCACCGGGTTGAAATCGGTATGCGGCGGCAATCCGGCGGCCTGCGCCTGCACGGCCTGCGCGCGGCCGATCTCGCCGCCGTCGACGGTCACGGCCGAGTTCAATGCCATGTTCTGCGGCTTGAACGGCGCGACGCTGATGCCGCGCCTGCGCGCCCAGCGGCACAGCCCGGCGACGAGCGTGCTTTTGCCGGCATCGGAGGTGCAGCCCTGGACCATGAGCACTGCAGCGGTGGTTTTCGCTACATCGCAGGCGGTCGGCGATGGGTTGGCCGTTTCGCCCGGGCGTTCATCCGCGCGCGAGCGATCACGGCTGGCGTCCTCGTGGACCCGCGCTTGTGCTGCTGTCGAAGAATCACCGACTGCGTCGCGTCGCAGTGATGCAGGCAGGCTCTCGTCCGCACCTTCTGTTGCGGAAGTCGCGATAGGACCGGCACTGTCGGCAACCGGCGATGCGCTCCGCGTCATGGCAAGAACGCCCTCGGCGTCCAATTCCGCCAACGCCGCATCCAGCCGCGCAAGCTCGGCCTCGTTCGCCGGCAGGCCGAAGCGCAGGCTGGCCGGTTGTTCGAACAGCCGCGTCAGGATGCCGCGCTGCGCGAGCGCTTCATGCACGACCTGCGCGCGCGGCTCGAGCCGCCACTGGAAGAACGCCGAGCCTGCACTCGGTGCCAGCCCATGGCGCGTGAGCACCGCTGCCAGCCGCGCGCTCGATTCGTGCAATCGAACGCGCGCCTCTTCCTGCCATGCACGGTCGGCGAACGCCTGGCGTAGCGCATGGCGCGTCGGGCCTGGCAACGTCCAAGGCCCCAGTCGCTGGCGCAGCGGCTCCAGCACGCCGGGCGATGCACAGACAAAGCCCGCGCGTGCGCCGGCCATGCCGAAGAACTTGCCGACCGACCGCAGCACCACCAACCCGCCACGGTCGCTGACATGCGCGAGGCTGCGTTCCGGCGTCGCGTCAATGAACGCCTCGTCGACGATAAGCCAGCCCCCGCGCTTTGCAAGCGCGTCGGCGAGCTGCAGAAGCTGTGCGGGCTCGAATGTGTCGCCGGCCGGGTTGTTCGGATGGATCAGCGCGATGACATCGAAGCGCGCGTGATCGGTGAGCAGTTCCGCCGCGCTCGCAAGCGTGACCTCGTGTCCGGCGCGGCGCCAAGCGTGCGCGTGCTCGGCATACCCCGGCGACAGCACGCCTGCGCGGCAGCGGCCACGGAGTTCTGGCAGTGCCTGGATTGCGGCCTGCGATCCGGCGACCGGCAGCAGGTGTGGTGCGCCGTAGTACGCCTGCGCGGCTTCGACCAGGCCGTCATCGTCTTCGGGCAGGCGGTGCCAGGCGCTCGCCGGCACCGGCGGCACCGGCCATGGAAACGGGCTTACGCCGGTGGAGAGATCCAACCAGTGCTGCGCGGGAATGCCGTAGCGCCGCGCCGCGCGCAGCAGGCGTCCGCCGTGCTCGAGCATCATGCGACCGCCCTCGCGCCGGCCACCAGCAGGCCGAGCACCACCCACAGCGTGACGCCGCCGCGCACCAGCGCCAGTGCGCGTCGCACGCTGTCCTCATCCGCAGGCGCCCCTTCGCCGAGCGTGGGCCGCTCTTCCCAGACGCCGTGATACGGCGCCGCGCCGCCGAGCCGGGTACCGATCGCGCCGGCCCCGGCGGCCATCACCGGTCCCGCGTTCGGGCTGTCCCACAGCGGTGCCTGCAGGCGCCAGCAACGCAGCGCACGCGCGGTCTGCCCGAGCAGCGCGTAAGTCATCGCAGTCAATCGAGCCGGCACCCAGTTGAGTACGTCGTCGAGGCGCGCCGCGGCCCAGCCGAAGCGCTCGTAGCGCGGCGTGCGATAGCCCCACATCGCGTCGAGCGTGTTCGCAAGCCGGTACAGCACCGCGCCCGGCGCACCCAGCAACGCGAACCAGAACAGCGCTGCGAATACCGCATCGTTGCCGTTCTCGAGCACGGATTCGGTCGCCGCGGCCGCGACCTGCGACGCGTCGAGCGCGCCGGTATCACGGCTGACCATGCGCCCGACCGCAGCACGCGCGTCGTCGAGCCGGCCTGCGGCAAGCGCATCGGCGACCGGACGCGCATGGTCGTGCAGGCTGCGGTGGCCGATCGCGAGATACAGCACAGCCGCCGACAGCGCCGCTGCGAAGCTCGGCGAACGATCATGTGCGGCGTTCATCACCAGCGCAGTGAGCAGTGTCAGCGGCAGCACCGCCAGCGACCACGCGATCACGCCACTGATGCGGCGATCGCCATGCAGGCGCGCTTCGAGCGCGCGCACGGCGCGTCCGAACGCGACCAGTGGATGCGCGCGACGCGGCTCGCCGAGCCATGCATCCAGCAGAACGGCCACGAGGGCCACGAGAGCGGTCGTCACGGCCGACGCGACACGAAGCTGGCGTCCGGGCTGGATCGGAAGCACAGGCCCGCGACACCCGCGCCCCACCGACCCGCCTCGCAGCTAGTCCGGTAGAGCGCCTGTCCGGCCGAGCCCGACCGGAACCGCGGCGACGCTGGCGCGGGCATGTCGATCCTGGCGCCCGGCGAGCGACAGGGTTCATTCGGCAGCGGTTGGCTCACTCGGACCTCGCGGGCGGATCAATTCGCGTGCCGGTCGCGCGCGATTGGAATGTCGCTCCGGCCGCGCTGATTGTAGTGGCGGGCCGTCCCGAGGTGCCGATCGAGCCCATGCGTGGCCGGGGATCGCGCGCTCATGCTGTGGCGGCCACGGCCGGCTCTCCGCAAGGTCAACCGGCGCCCCGCGCGCACGCTCGCTTTCGCGTCACCGCCGCGGCCGGCCTGCTTCACTGGCCACATGGACAAACCGCATCTCGTGTTTTTGACCGGCGCCGGCATGTCCGCCGAAAGCGGCGTGCCGACGTTCCGTGACGCGCTGACGGGCCTGTGGTCGCGCTTCGATGCCGAGGCGCTCGCAACGCCTGCCGCATTCCGTCGCGATCCCGAGCTGGTCTGGGGCTGGTACCGCTGGCGCGCCGCGCAGCTGCTCGACGTGCAGCCGCATGCCGGCCACGATGCGATCGCCACGATCGAGCGCCGCGGTTTCAAGGTCGACGTGATCACCCAGAACGTCGACGACCTGCACGAACGCGCGGGTAACCGGAACGTCGTGCATCTGCACGGCAAGCTGCTGCGCTCAAGGTGCATCGACTGCGGCGCCCGGCGCGATCCCGACCCGATCACACTCGACCCGCCCAGCAGCCGCGAAGGCGAGCGCGAGGCGCCGCCCCGGTGCGAGGTCTGCGGCGGGCAGTTCCGACCGGACGTGGTCTGGTTCGGCGAAGCGCTGCCGCAGGCCGAATGGGAGTACGCGCAGGACGCGCTCGCGCGCTGCGATCGGGTCATCGTCGTGGGCACGTCCGGGCTCGTGCAGCCGGCCGCATCGCTGCCGTCACTCGCGCGCGCACTCGGCAAACCAGTGCTTGAGATCAACCCGCAACCGAGCGCAATCACGCCGGAGGTGGACGCGTTCTGGGCGTTGCCGGCAAGCACGGGGCTGACGCGTCTGCTCGACGAACTCGACAACGCCTGATTCCGCGCTTTCGGCGCTGCGTCGGAGCAGCAACGTCGGGGCGCTGCAGACGTAGCGGCCAGCGTCCCATCGCGCGCTCGACACTCAGCCTACCCGCTAGGTAAACAACGCCGGCCATCGCCCAAAACAACACGGGCGCGTAATCGCCGCGCCCGTGCACACCAGCAGAATCAGCTTCGGTCAGCCCTTCGTAAACACCAGGTGACCGCCCTCGGCCTCCACGCGGACGGTCTCGCCACTGGCGAACTCACCCGACAGGATGCGCTGCGCGAGCGGGTTTTCGAGCTGCTGCTGGATCGCCCGCTTGAGCGGCCGCGCACCGTAGACCGGGTCGAAGCCGACGTTGCCGATCAACGCCAGCGCCTGGTCCGACAGCTCCAGCTTCAGACCGCGCTCGGCCAGGCGCTTGTCGAGCCCGCGCAGCTGAATCTTCGCGATCTCACGGATCTGCGACTTGTCCAGCGGATGGAACACGACGATGTCGTCGAGCCGGTTGATGAACTCCGGCCGGAAGTGCGCCTGCACCACGCCCATCACCGCCGCCTTCATCTGCATGTAGGCCTCCGGTGAGTCTTCGCCGCCCATCTCCTGGATCATCTGGCTGCCGAGGTTGCTCGTCATCACGATGACCGTATTGCGGAAATCGACCGTGCGGCCCTGCCCATCGGTGAGGCGCCCGTCATCGAGCACCTGCAGCAGGATGTTGAACACGTCCGGGTGCGCTTTCTCGACCTCGTCGAGCAGGATCACGCTGTACGGCCGCCGCCGAACGGCTTCGGTGAGATAACCGCCCTCCTCGTAGCCGACATAACCCGGAGGCGCGCCGACGAGGCGGCTCACCGCGTGCTTTTCCATGAACTCGCTCATGTCGATGCGGATCATCGCGTCCTGCGAGTCGAACAGGAACTCGGCGAGTGCCTTGCACAGCTCGGTCTTGCCGACGCCGGTCGGGCCGAGGAACAGGAATGAACCCGACGGCCGGTCGGGATCGGACAGACCCGCGCGCGAGCGACGCACCGCATCGGACACGACCTTGATCGCCTCGTCCTGACCGACCACGCGCGAATGCAGCGCCGCCTCCATGTTCAGCAGCTTCTCGCGCTCGCCCTCGAGCATCTTGCTGACCGGAATGCCGGTCCAGCGCGAGACGACCTCGGCGATCTCCTCGGCGGTGACCTTATCCTGCAGCAGCGTGAAGCCCTTTGTTTCCGCCTCCTGCGCCGCGGCAAGCTGCTTTTCCAGTTCGGGGATGCGCCCGTACTGGATCTCGCTCATCTTCGCGTAGTCCTGGTGGCGCTGCGCAGCCTCCAGCTCGATGCGTGCGGCCTCGATCTGCTCCTTGATCTTCGTTGTGCCCTGCACGCTCGCCTTCTCGGCCTTCCACACTTCCTCGAGATCGTTGAACTCGCGCTCGAGCGTGTCGATCTCGCTCTGCAGGTCCGCAAGGCGCTGCTTGGACTCCGCGTCCTTCTCCTTTTTCAGCGCCTCGCGCTGGATTTTGAGCTGGATCAGCCGGCGCTCCTTGCGGTCGAGTTCCTCCGGTTTCGAGTCGATCTCCATACGGATGCGGCTGGCCGCTTCATCCATCAGGTCGATCGCCTTGTCGGGCAGCTGGCGGTCGGCGATGTAGCGGTTGCTGAGCGTGGCCGCGGCGACGATTGCCGGATCGGTGATCTCGACGCCGTGGTGCACCGCGTAGCGTTCCTTGAGGCCACGCAGGATCGCGATCGTGTCTTCCACGCTCGGCTCTCCAACGAACACCTTCTGGAACCGGCGCTCGAGCGCGGCGTCCTTCTCGACGTACTTGCGGTACTCGTCGAGCGTGGTCGCGCCGATGCAGTGCAGCTCGCCGCGCGCGAGCGCGGGCTTGAGCATGTTGCCCGCATCCATCGCGCCTTCCGCCTTGCCGGCACCGACCATCGTGTGCAGCTCGTCGATGAACAGGATCACCTGCCCTTCGTTCTTCGCCAGATCGTTGAGCACGCCCTTGAGGCGCTCTTCGAATTCACCGCGGAACTTCGCACCGGCGATCAACGCGCCCATGTCCAGCGAAAGCACGCGCTTGCCGCGGATGCCTTCAGGCACCTCGCCGTTGACGATGCGCTGCGCGAGGCCTTCGGCAATCGCGGTCTTGCCCACGCCGGGCTCGCCGATGAGCACCGGATTGTTCTTCGTGCGGCGCTGCAGCACCTGGATCGTGCGGCGAATTTCCTCGTCGCGACCGATCACCGGATCGAGCTTGCCGCTCTCGGCGCGCGCGGTGAGATCGATCGTGAACTTCTCCAGCGCCTGGCGCTGGTCTTCCGCGTTCTCGTCCTGCACCTTCTCGCCGCCGCGCACCTTGTCGATCGCGGCTTCGATCTTCGGTTTCGTGGCGACTGCGGCCTTCAGCGCACGGCCCGCATCGCCCTCGTCGTCGAGCGCCGCCAGCACAAACAGCTCGGATGCGATGAACGCATCACCGCGCTGCTGCGCAAGCTTGTCGGTCACGTTGAGCAGCCGCGCCAGGTCGTTGCCGGCCGAGACCGAGCCGGCCTGGCCGGAGACCTTCGGCAGCCTGTCGAGCGCCTCGCCGAGGCGTTCGCGCAGCAACGGCACGTTGACGCCGGCCTGGGCGAGCAGCGGGCGCGTGCTGCCGCCCTGCTGGTCGACCAGCGCCGCGAGCAGGTGCACGGGCTCGATCAGATTGTGGTCGCGCCCGACGGCCAGCGACTGCGCGTCGCTGAGCGCCTGCTGGAAGCGCGATGTGAGCTTGTCCATCCGCATGTCGTGATCCTCGAATCAGTGGCGGGCCGCCCCCGCGATGGCGGTGAGATGCGGTTTCTCGCGCGTGTTTTAAAGGCTCCACCGTGCGTCGACAGCGACGGCGCCACCGTGCCTTCGCCGCCACCGAGCGGCCTCGCAAATGCCGCGAAAAACCGCACCCGAAGGGTCCGTCCACCCGGTGCTTACATCTGCCCGTTCACAATTGTGTTCATGATGCATACCCATTTACCTGCACCACCTGCCCTGTCTACCGACTGGGCGCTTTTCCTGGACGTCGACGGCAGCCTGCTCGACTTCGCTGCCACGCCTGATGCGGTGCATGTGCCGGACGACCTGGTCGATGCGCTCTCGGGCCTGCGGGATGCGCTCGACGGTGCGCTCGCGCTCGTGAGCGGGCGGTCGCTGCAGCAGCTCGACGACCTGTTCTCGCCGTTGCGCCTGCCTGGCGCTGGCCTGCATGGGCTGCAGCTGCGCGAGACGCCCGGCGCGACCGTTGAATCCGCACCGCCACCGCCCGGGCTGGACGAGATCCGTCAGCAGGGCGAGGCGATCGCCGCCCGCCACCCTGGCGCGCTCGTCGAAGACAAGGGCGCGACGCTCGCGTTCCACTGGCGCGCGTCCGGTGCCTCGGCCGCAGCGCCTGAATTCGAAGCGCTTGCCGAATCGGCGCTCGCCACGCTGCCGCATTACCGCATGCAACCGGGCAACCACGTGCTCGAGCTGCGACCGGACGGCTTCGACAAGGGCGGCGCGATCCGCCACCTGCTCGAAACCGACCGCTTCCGCGGCCGCACCCCGGTGTTCATCGGCGACGACCTGACCGATGAGCACGGATTCGAAGCCGTCAACGACCTCGGCGGCATCGCGGTACTGGTCGGCACGCGCACGCCGACCGCTGCCGGCTTCTGCATCGAAACCCCGACCGCCCTGCGCGCCTGGCTGCTCAACGCAGCCACCCGTCTGTCGAAGAAGGAAGCGACTGCATGACCTCAAGCCTCAACCTCGGCGTCATCGGCAACGGTACCGTCGCCGCCCTCATCGACGAGACCGGCCGCTTCGTCTGGGGCTGCGTGCCCGCGTTCGATGGCGATCCGACGTTCTGCGCGCTGCTGTCGCCGCGCCACCACGCCGGCGGCGACTGGGCGATCGAGCTGCAGGACATGGTGTCGTCCGAGCAGGCGTACCTTCCGAACACCGCGGTGCTGCGCACGGTGCTGCGCGACGCGCATGGTGGCGCGGTCGAGATCACCGATTTCGCGCCGCGCTGGTACCAGTTCGACCGCTTTTTCCGGCCTGTGATGTTCGTGCGCCGTGTCCGCGCGCTTGCAGGGCAGCCGCGCATCCGCGTCGTGCTGCGTCCTTTGAGCAACTACGGCGAATGCGTGCCCGAGATGACCTGGGGCAGCAACCACGTCCGCTACCTGGTCTCCGGCTTCACGCTGCGACTGACCACCGACGCGCCGGTGCGCATGATCCGCGAGGGTGTGCCGTTCGTGCTCAGCCAGGACCTCCACCTCGTGCTCGGCCCGGACGAGTCGATGACCGAATCGGTCACCTCGTTCGTGCGCCGCGCCGAGGAGCTCACGATCGGCTACTGGCGCAACTGGGTGCGCACGCTGTCGATCCCGCTGGAATGGCAGGACGCGGTGATCCGCAGCGCGATCACGCTCAAGCTCTGCCAGTACGACGAGACGGGCGCGATCATCGCGGCGATGACGACCTCGATCCCCGAAGCGCCGCACACGGTGCGCAACTGGGACTACCGCTACTGCTGGCTGCGTGACGCGGCATTCGTTGTGCGCGCACTCAACCGCCTCGGCGCGACGCGCACGATGGAGGAATACCTGCGCTACGTGTCGAACCTCGCCACGCCGGACGGATTGCTGCAGCCGCTGTACGGCATCGCGTTCGAGACCGAGCTCGCCGAGGACGAGGTGGAATCGCTGTCCGGCTATCGCGGCATGGGCCCGGTGCGCCGCGGCAACCTCGCCTGGCTGCAGAAGCAGCACGACGTGTACGGCAGCGTCGTGCTCGCCTCGACGCAGCTGTTCTTCGACCGCCGCCTCGACCATCCCGATCCGCTGTCGATGTTCACGCGGCTCGAGCCGGTCGGTGAACGTGCATTCGAGCTCTATGCGCGCCCCGACGCGGGCCTGTGGGAATTCCGCGGCCGCGCCGAGACGCACACGTACTCGGCGGTGATGTGCTGGGCCGCCTGCGACCGGCTTGCGAAGATCGCCGCGCATATCGGCGTCGATGACCGCGCACAGTTCTGGCGCGAACGCGCGGACCGCATGCACGAGCACATCGTTGCCGAGAGCTTCGATCCCGAGCGCGGCCATTTCGTCGATGCATTCGGCGGCCACCGGCTCGATGCGTCGCTGCTGCTGCTGGCCGACACCGGCTTCGTCACGCCCGAGGACCCGCGCTACATCGCGACCGTCGACGCGATCGGCCAGGACCTGCGCCGCGGCGATGCACTATTCCGTTATGTCGCGCCCGATGATTTCGGCGCACCGGAGACCAGCTTCACGATCTGCACGTTCTGGTACATCGATGCGCTGGCCTCGATCGGCCGCTGCGATGAGGCGCGCGAGCTGTTCGAATCGGTGCTCGCCAAGCGCAATCCGCTGGGCCTGCTGTCGGAGGATCTGGCGTTCGAGGACAACGAACCCTGGGGCAACTTCCCCCAGACGTATTCCCATGTGGGCCTGATCACCGCCGCCATGCGCCTGAGCCGGCCCTGGCAGGACGCGACGTGAGGAGGGCCGCACCGGCATCCATTCCATCCGTACATCGCCCCATCCATGACCCGCCCCGCCGCATTGCCGGCGGGCGCCGTATCACCCGGAGTCATCGCCGCTGCCGTCAGGACGACGGCTCGATCCGCTACAGGAGCACAGCCCCATGAGCCGTCTCGTCATCGTATCCAACCGCGTTGCCCTGCCTGACGAGCCCCGCGCCGGCGGGCTGGCGGTGGCGCTGCAGGCCGCGCTCGAGGAAACGGGGGGCATGTGGTTCGGCTGGAGCGGGCGCATCGATCCGGAGGTTTCGGGCGAAGTGCGCATGCAGGAAGCGCACAGCATCCAGTACGTCACGATCGATCTGTCCGAGCAGGACCACGCGAACTACTACAACGGCTTCGCGAACCGCACGTTATGGCCGCTGCTGCACTTCCGTGTCGATCTCGTCGACTACAGCCGCGAAACCTATGACGGCTATCTGCGCGTCAACGAACTGTTTGCCGAAAAGCTCGCGCCACTGCTCCGTGCGGACGACGTCGTCTGGATCCACGACTACCACCTGATTCCGCTCGGCAAGCTGCTGCGCGAGCGCGGCATCAAGTGCAAGCTCGGTTTCTTCCTGCATGTGCCGATGCCCTCGTCGGACCTGCTCGCAGCACTGCCGGGGCATCTGCGCCTGTTCGAGGGCCTGTCCTCGTATGACCTGATCGGCTTCCAGACCGAGCGCGATCTCGAGCGCTTCCAGGACTACGTGCGCCTGTACGGCCGCGGCCGCGTGATGAAGTACGGCCTGCTCGAGACCGAGCACGGCAAACGGCTGTGCGCGGGCGCGTTCCCGATCAGCATCGACACCGCGCGTATCGCCCAGCTCGCCGCCGACGGGTTCGGTAAGGCCAGCGTGCGGCGTTTGAACGACAGCTTGTCCGGGCGGCACCTCGCGATCGGCGTCGACCGGCTGGACTACTCCAAAGGCATCCCCGAGCGCTTCCGCTCGTACGCCGACTATCTCGAACGCTACCGCGAACAGCGCGGGCGGCTGACCTATCTGCAGATTGCACCGGTTTCGCGCGGTGACGTGGCCGAATACCAGACGCTGCGGCACGAGCTGGAACGGCTGACCGGCCACATCAACGGCACCTATGCCGAGCCGGACTGGACGCCGATGCGCTACGTCAACCGCAACTACCCGCATCCGACGCTGACGGGCTTCTACCGGCTGGCGCGCATCGGCCTGGTCACGCCGCTGCGCGACGGCATGAACCTGGTCGCGAAGGAGTTCGTCGCCGCGCAGGACCCGGGCGACCCCGGCGTGTTGCTGCTGTCGGCATTCGCCGGTGCGGCGCGCGAGCTCGACGGCGCGCTGATCGTGAATCCCTATGACAACCAGGGCGTTGCCGATGCGATCGCCACTGCGGTGCAGATGCCGCTCGGCGAGCGGCAGGAGCGCTGGCAGACGATGATGAAGCGGCTGCGCACGCATGACATCACGGCGTGGCGGCGTAATTTCCTGCGCGCGCTGCGCGAGTCCGACCCGGCCGCGGCCAAGCCCGACGGCGGCGAGCGGCGGCGGCGCACGTCCGCCGAGGTGGATATCAGCGCGCTGCCGCCGCGCCGGGCACGCATCGAAGACGGGGCGCATCCACCGCCGGCCTGAACGACACCGCGCGCAGCCCCGTTATTGCGGCCCGATCCAGATCAGCGAGGCCATGCGACCGGTGCGCCGGTCGCGGCGGTGCGAGAAGAACCGCTGCGGCTCGGAGATCGTGCACAGCCCGCCGCCGTGGATCGCATCGTTCGCCAGCCCTGCGGCCGCCAGCCGCCGCCGCGCGAGCGCATACAGGTCCACCCGCCAGTGCAGCGGCCGCGTGCTGACGAACGCCGCGCCCGCGCCCCAGTCCGGCGCGACGAATGCGTCGTACACCTCATGCCCGACTTCGTACTGCTGCGGGCCGGCTGCCGGGCCGAGCCATGCGATCACCTGCGACGCCGGCGTCGACATCGCGTCCAGCGTCGCTTCGAGAACGCCTGTCGCGAGGCCACGCCAACCCGCATGCGCGGCCGCGACCTCGCTGCCGTCGCGTGAGCAGAACAGCACCGGCAGGCAATCGGCGGTCAGGATCGCCAGCACTTCGCCCGGCACGGCCGTGACTGCGGCATCGGCTTCGGGCTCGACATCGCCATGCCCTGCGCTGCCGGCTTCGATCCGCTGCACATCGGTCCCGTGCACCTGGCGAAGCCAGTGCGGCCGCCCCGGCAGCTGCGCAAGCGCCATCAAACCTGCGCGGTTGCGCTCGACCGTATCGGGCTGATCACCGTCGGCCGCATAGCGGTTGCCGAGGTTGAACGCATCGAATGGCGACTGCGACCGACCGGCGCCGTAGCGCAGCGTCGTGAACGCGCGGACGCGCGATGGCGCCGGCCAGTCCGCGGTCAGCCAGGGCGCCTGCTCCACGGCTCAGCGTCCCGATTCGGCCGCCGCGCGGCTGTCGGCGCGCAGCACGGCGACGAGTTGCTGCATGTCATCCGGCACCGGCGCCGTGCAGCGCACCGGATCGCCACTGACCGGATGCGCGAACTCCAGCGTCTCGGCATGCAGGGCCTGGCGGCGGAATCCGCGCAGCGACTCGATGAGTTCCGGCGTCGCGCCACGCGGCAGCTTCAGCGGGCCGCCGTACAGCGGGTCGCCGACGATCGGGTGCTTGAGGTGCTGCATGTGCACGCGGATCTGGTGCGTGCGTCCGGTCTCGAGCCGGCATTCGAGCAGCGTGTGTGCGCGGAAGCGCTCGCGCAGCCGGAAATGCGTGACCGCCTCGCGCCCGTCCTCGCGCACGGCCATGCGGATGCGGTCGCGCGGATGGCGGTCGATCGGCGCGTTCGCCGTGCCGCCCGACACCAGCGCGCCGACGACGACGGCCAGGTACTGCCGGTGCACGCCGCGCGCCGATAGCTGCTCGACCAGCGCGGTGTGCGCCGGCAGCGTGCGCGCCACGACCATCACGCCCGAGGTGTCCTTGTCGAGGCGGTGCACGATGCCCGCACGCGGCAATGCGTTGAGCGACGGGTCGCGGTGCAGCAGGGCATTGACCAGCGTGCCGGCCGGGTTGCCGGCACCCGGGTGCACGACCAGGCCCGGCGGCTTGTTGATGACGATGACCTGCTCGTCCTCGAACAGCACGTCGAGTGCGATGTCCTCGGCTTCCGAATGCGTCTGCACCTGGAGCACGACATTGAGCGTGACGGCCTCGCCGCCGCGCACCGGATCGCGCGGGCGCACCTCGCGTCCGTCCAGGCGCGCATCGCCCGACTTGATCCACGCCGACAGGCGCGATCGCGAGTAATCAGGGAACAGCTCCGCCAGCACCGCATCGAAGCGGCGGCCGGCACTGGAGTCGGGAACGGTGGCGTGGAGCGGCGCGTCGGACATCGGACAAGCACGATTCAGGGCGCTGCCCCGGGGACTGCTATTATCGGCGGTCTGTGCCTTTGGTGCCTGTCGAGCCGCCATGACCGATCGTTCCATCCAGCGTCCGGCCCGTTCCGGCGCCGTCCTTCGCACCAGCGTCCTGCTGGCAGTGCTCATTGCGGTCGGCAGTAGCGGCTGCGCCCGCTTCGGCAAGATGTTCAAGGACGAGGACGCCGACGAAGGCCAGCCGGTCGAGGCGATCTACGAAAAGGCCAGCCGTTCGATGAAGAACGGCAACTGGTCGGGCGCCGAGCAGAGCTTCAAGCGCCTCGTGGCCCAGTACCCGTACGGCCCGTACACCGAGCAGGCCCTGATCGAGACGGCCTACGCGCAGTACAAGGCCGGCAAGCACGAGGAGGCGATCAGCAGCATCGACCGCTTCATCCGCACCTACCCGACCCACCGCAACATCGCGTACCTGTACTACCTGCGCGGGCTGGTCAATTCCACGCGCGATGCGGTGTTCCTGCAGAAGGTCTGGAGCCTCGACGCGAGCCGCCGCGACCTCGCCACGCCGATGCAGGCGTACAACGACTTCACGATCGTCACCGAGCGCTACCCGAACAGCCGCTACGCGGCGGACGCACGCGAACGCATGGCAAAGCTGCGCAACATGTTCGCGCGCCACGAGCTGGAGACCGCGCTGTACTACCTGCGCCGCGATGCCTACGTCGCCGCCGCCGAGCGCGCGCGCTACCTGCTCGACACCTATCCGCAAAGCGAGCACCAGGCCGATGCGGTCGCGACGCTGGCCGCCGCGTACACCGGGCTCGGCAACGAAGCGCTCGCCACCAGCGCCCGCAACCAGCTGCAGCAGCTCGCACCGAACCACCCCTACCTCGCAGGCGACTGGCCGGACTACCCGAGCAACCTGCGCAAGCTCAACCCGTTCGCGGGCGAGAAGTCGGCGCTCGACAACGACTGACTCCTGCAGCGACCGAAAGCATCGACGCCGCCTCCGGGCGGCGTTTTTGCGTGGGCGCGCCACACGAAGCGCCCTGCATCCGCAACAGCCGCGGTCGGTGGCGCCGTTAGACTGGCGTTTTCCACGCAGGGATCGCGCGATGGCAATGCCGGAGATTCTTCGCTACACCGCGTTCAGTCGCGACCCGATGGGCGGCAACCCGGCCGGCGTGGTGCCGGACGCCTCGTCACTGGATGCGGACGCGATGCAGCGCATCGCGCGTGAGCTTGGCTATTCGGAAACGGCGTTTCTGCGCCCGCAGGGTCCGCAGGCCTTCGAGGTGCGTTACTTCAGCCCCGAAGCCGAAGTGCCGTTCTGCGGCCACGCGACGATCGCAAGCGCGGTCGCGCTCGCGGACCGGGGCCACGATGGCGAACTGCGCTTCATGACGCGCGCGGGCGAGGTCCGCGTCGAGACCGCGCGCGACGCATCCGGGGCGCGCGCCACATTGACCAGCGTGTCTCCGGAGGTGAGCGAAGCGCTGGATGCACTCGTCGCGGCCGCCCTCGGCGCGCTGCATTGGCAGCCCGGTGATCTCGACCCGGCACTGCCAGCGCGTATCGGCTTCGCCGGCGCGCGCCACCTGATTCTGGCCACGCACTCGCGTGAGCGGCTTGCACAGCTCGATTACGCGTTCGAACCGCTGCGCGAACTCATGCTCGCGCACGAGCTGACGACGGTCGCGCTCGTATGGCGCGAATCCGATTCCTGCTACCACGTGCGTAACCCGTTCCCTGTCGGCGGCGTGGTCGAAGACCCGGCGACCGGCGCTGCGGCTGCCGCGTTCGGTGCCTACCTGCGTGAACTCGGGCTCGTGCGCCCGCCTGCCACCGTCGAGCTGCTGCAAGGCGCCGACATGGGCCGGCCCAGCGAATTGACCGTCACGATTCCTGCCCAAGGCGGCATCCGGGTCAGCGGCAACGCCGTCGCGATTGCCACCTGAGCCCGATGCCGGGTCACCTCAGGCGCGGTAGCTGTTCGTGATCGGATAGCGCCGCTCGCGGCCGAATGCACGACGCGAGATCTTCGGGCCCGGCGCGGCCTGGTGGCGTTTCCATTCGCTGATGCGCACCAGCCGCACGATGCGCTCGACGGTCTCGCGATCGAAGCCGGCCGCGATGATCTCCTCGCTCGACTGCTCGAGGTCGACATGGCGCAGCAGGATCGCGTCGAGCACGTCGTACGGCGGCAGCGAGTCCTGGTCCTTCTGGTTCTCGCGCAGCTCCGCCGATGGCGGCCGCTCGATCACGCCGCGCGGGATTACCACATCGCCCACCGTGTTGCGCCAGCGCGCAAGCGAATACACCTCGGTCTTGTACAGATCCTTCAGCGGCGCGTAACCGCCGGCCATGTCGCCGTAGATTGTCGCGTAACCGACCGCGTACTCGCTCTTGTTGCCGGTCGTCAGCAGCAGTCCGCCGAACTTGTTGCTCAGCGCCATCATCAGCGCGCCGCGCGTGCGCGACTGCAGGTTTTCCTCGGCGATGTCGACGGGCCGGCCCGCGAACGTCTCCGACAGCGCATCGAGAAAACCCTGAAACGGTTTTTCGATCGGCAGCGTCAGCAGCCTTACGCCCTGGGTTTCGCACTGCTCGGCGGCGAGGTCGTTCGACAGGTCAGCGGTGTAGCGCGACGGCATGCGCACGGCGGTGACGTTCTCGGCGCCGAGCGCATCGACCGCGATCGCGAGCACGAGCGCCGAATCGATACCGCCGGACAGCCCGAGCCAGACCTTGTCGAAGCCGTTCTTGCGGCAGTAATCGCGCGTACCGCGCACCACCGCGCGCCAGGCCAGCGCGTCGCGGCTCTCGTCGCCGTCCTCGACCCATTGCAGCGGCGCGAAACGCCGGGTTTCAGCGTCGAACTCGAGCACGAGCCATTGCTCGGCGAATGCGGCCGCCGCCGGATGCACGGTCCCGTCGCCATCGGCGACCACCGACGCGCCATCGAAGACCACCGCGTCCTGCCCGCCGACCATGTTGAGGTAGACGATCGCCGCACCGGTCTCGCGCGTGCGCTGCGCGAGCAGCGTGTCGCGCTGGACGTGCTTGTCGTGCTCGAACGGCGACGCGTTCGGCACCACCACGAGTGCCGCGCCCGCCTCGACGGTTTCGGCCAGCGGCTCGGCGAACCAGAGGTCTTCGCAGATCAGCAGGCCGACCTGGACCCCGGCCACCTCGAACACGCAGTTCTCGCGATCGGGGTCGACATCGAAATAGCGCCGCTCGTCGAACACCGCGTAGTTCGGCAACTCGCGCTTGCGGTAGGTCTGCTCGATCTGGCCATCGCGCAGCACGCTTGCCGCGTTGTAGACGATGCTGCCCACGCTCTGCGGCCAGCCGACGACCGCGACAATGCCGCGCACGCGGCTGGCGATACGCTGCAGCGCCGCGGCGCAATCGGCGAGGAATGACGGCCGGAACAGCAGGTCCTCGGGCGGATAGCCGCTGATCGCAAGCTCCGGAAACACCACCAGATCCGCGCCGTATTCGTCGCGCGCGTGCTCGATCATGGCCGTGATGCGCTCGGCATTCGCTTCGACCGCACCCACAGGAAAGTCGAACTGCGCAAGCGCAAGGCGGAGCGGTTTCGTCATGGCCAGCGGCCTCCGGTATGTCCCTGCGGGAATCGCGATCTAAGCAGACCGTCCGTTACCGCCCGTCGATGACTACGACGAGCACGGCATCGGTCTGTACGAGCGCGTCATTGTTCCAGAATCTCGCGGCGCGGTAGCCGGTAGCGGTGCGACCTCGCCTACCGGAACTTCCGTTTCCCTGTGCGGGCCCTGCCTGCCTTCATTCCCGCCCGCGGAAACGCAAGCGTGTGCGAGCAGGTCAAATGCTCATGCGCAACACAGCTCGTCAGTGGGAGCATCAGTGAAGGCTATGGCCTGCGCAGCCCAACAAAAAGGCCACCCGGAGGTGGCCTTTTTGCACAGTCGGCGGTCGCCAGCGCTGGCGTTACTTCGCCAGGCGCTTCGCGATCGCCGCGCCCAGGTCGCCGGGCGACTTCACCGTGGTGACGCCGGCCGCTTCCATCGCCGCGAACTTGCCTTCGGCCGTGCCCGAGCCGCCCGACGCGATCGCGCCGGCGTGGCCCATGCGCTTGCCCTTCGGCGCCGATGCACCGGCAATGAAGCCGACGACCGGCTTGGTCACGTACTCACGGATGAAATCGGCGGCCTCTTCCTCGGCGCTGCCGCCGATTTCGCCGACCATGATGATGCCTTCGGTCTGCGGATCGTCCTGGAACCAGCGCAGCGCGTCGATGAAGTTCGTGCCGTTGATCGGGTCGCCGCCGATGCCGATGCAGGTCGACTGGCCCAGGCCCACGTCGGTGGTCTGTTTGACCGCTTCATACGTCAGCGTGCCCGAGCGCGACACGATGCCGACCTTGCCCGGCATGTGGATGTGGCCCGGCATGATGCCGATCTTGCACTCGCCCGGCGTGATCACGCCCGGGCAGTTCGGACCGACGAGCACGACGTCCGCGTAGGTGGCCAGCACGTTCTTCACGCGCAGCATGTCGAGCACCGGGATGCCTTCGGTGATGCAGACGATGACCCTGATGCCGGCATCGGCCGCCTCGAGGATCGCGTCGGCCGCGAACGGCGGCGGCACGTAGATGACGGACGCATCGGCACCGGTTTCAGCAACGGCTTCGGCCATCGTGTTGAACACCGGCAGGCCGAGGTGCTTCGTGCCGCCCTTGCCCGGCGTAACGCCACCGACGACCTGGGTGCCGTATTCGAGCATCTGCTCGGCGTGGAAGGTGCCCTGCGAGCCGGTGAAGCCCTGCACCAGCACCTTCGTGTTCTTGTTGATCAAAACGGACATGGTGAGCGTTCCTTACTGGCCGGAGACGGCGGCAACCGCCTTCTTCGCGCCATCGTTGATGTCGTCGGCCGGCGTGATCGCCAGGCCGGAGTTCTTCAGAAGCTCCTTGCCGGCTTCGACGTTCGTGCCTTCCAGGCGCACGATCACCGGCACCTTGACGTCGACTTCCTTGACCGCCGCGATGATGCCCTCGGCGATCATGTCGCAGCGGACGATGCCGCCGAAGATGTTGACGAAGATCGCCTTGACCTTGTCCGAGCTGAGGATCAGCTTGAACGCCTCGGTCACGCGCTCCTTGGTCGCGCCGCCGCCGACGTCGAGGAAGTTCGCCGGCTCGCCGCCTTCAAGCTTGATGACGTCCATCGTCGCCATCGCCAGACCCGCGCCGTTGACCATGCAACCGATGTTGCCGTCCATCGTGACGTAGTTGAGGTCGTGCTGGCTGGCCAGCACCTCGGTCTCGTCTTCCTGGCGGATGTCGCGCATCGCGACGAGTTCCGGATGACGGAAGCTCGCGTTGTCGTCGGAATCGACCTTGCCGTCGAGCACGGCGAGGCTGCCATTGGTGAGGATCGCGAGCGGGTTGAGTTCGACCAGCGCGAGGTCCTTTTCCATGAAGAGCTTGTACAGGCCCGTCATGATCTTGGTGAGCTGGCCGACCTGCTTAGCGTCGAGGCCGAGCGCGAAGCCGAGGTTGCGGCACTCGTACGGCTGCAGGCCCTGCACGTAGTTCACGTTGAGCGTCTCGATCGCTTCGGGCTTTTCAGCCGCGACCTGCTCGATGTCCATGCCGCCTTCGGCCGACGCGATGAACGTCACCGACTTCGTCGAGCGATCGACGAGCACCGACAGGTACAGCTCCTTCGCGATGTCCGTGCCTTCGGAGATCAGCACGGTGTCGATCGGAAGCTCGACGCCGGCGGTCTGGTAGGTGGCCATCTTCGTGCCGAGCATCGCCTGGGCGTACTGCTTGACCTCGTCATACGACCTGGCGAGCTTGACGCCGCCGGCCTTGCCGCGGCCACCGGCATGGATCTGCGCCTTGACCACCCACAGGTCGCCCGGGATCGCCTTCGCGGCCGCAACGGCCTCTTCGGGAGTGCGCGCGACGCGCCCGGTCGGCACCGCGATGCCGTATTCGGCAAACAGCTGCTTTGCCTGGTATTCGTGAAAATTCATGCGTCACCGAGGGGAGATGAAAGAGGCCCGCGCAGTCGAGTGGCCGGAGACACGAAATCACCGTGCCGGCCGCGCGCGAGGGCCCGCATTGTCGCCGATCGCGCTGGTCCGGGCAAAAATCGCGCCGATGCGGACCGGTCGGGCAACATCCGGCCATTGGCGGCAGCGACGTTGGCGAGGCGCCGTATGCTCGTGATGCGATCGCCGCGGATCGCGGCGGGCCGTGCCTATACTCGCGCCGAGCCCGCCGTGCAGGATGCCCGTTTGCCGCTCCAGATCGCCCCCGTCGAGGTCTCCGAGGCCGACCGCGTGCTGCGCCGCGAACTGCGGCTTTTCAATCTGTACCGCCTGTTCGAAGCCACGCTGCTGGTGCTCGTGCTGTTCGGTCCGGTGGCGACACTGATCGCCGAACCGCGCCACGAGTTGTTCGCGCGTGCGCTCGCGATCGCATACGCGTTCATTTCAGTGCTGCTGCTCGCGTTCGGCCGTCGCGGCGATCCGCGGGCGATGACCATGGCCGGCATCGCGAGCGACGTGTTCTTCGGCGTGCTGTCGATGCATGCGGTGCCAGCGGTCGGTGTCGGCATCGCGCTGATGTTGATGTTCAACGTCGGCGCGGCGGCGCTGCTGCTGCGGCCGGCATTCGGCCTGGGTGCCGCGGCCGTGGCGATCGCGGCGATCGTCGGCGAATACGCATGGGGCGTGGGCCTTGGCGAAGACGTCGGCAGGCCACGTGCGGAACCGATCATGTTCGCGGTCGGCTACGCGGCGATCGCCACGCTCATGAGCCTGCTCGGCCGCCAGATGCGCGAGAGCTACGAGCTGGCCGAACGACGCGGCGCGGAGGCCTCGCACCTGGCCGAGATCAACGAACTGATCATCCGCCGGCTGCGCACCGGCGTGCTGCTCGTGGACGGCCTCGGCCGGCTGCGGCTTGCGAACGAAGCGGCCAGCCTGCTGCTCGGCGAAGTCGACGATGCGCAGGGCTACCGCGAACTCGCGATCGCGATGCCTGAGCTGGCGCGCCGGCTGGAGCAGTGGCGCACCGACGGCAAGCCCGACGACACGCCGCTGCCGCTGGGCGCGAACCTGCCCGACGTGGTGCCGCGTTTCGCGCGCCTGCTGGCCGGCAGCGATCAGACCCTGATCTTCCTCGACGACACGTCGCTTGCGAGCCGCCGCGCGGAATCGATGACGCTGGCGACGCTGGGCCGCTTCTCGGCCAGCCTCGCGCACGAGATCCGCAACCCGCTGGCGGCGATCAGCTACGCCGTGCAGCTGCTCGAGGAGTCCGACGACATCCGCCCCGCCGATCGCCGCCTGCTGGAAATCGTCCACCAGCAGTGCCAGCGCATGAACGGCATTGTCGAGAACGTGCTTGGCCTCGCGCGGCGCGAGCCGGCCAAGCCGGAGCACGTGGAACTGGTCGGCTTCGCGCGCCGCTTCGTCGACGACTACCTCGCCAGCCACCCGATCGAGCACGACATGCTGCGCGCGACCGGCAGCGTGCGCGAGCTGTCCGCGCTGGTCGACCCACGCCAGCTGCACCAGGTGCTGACCGTGCTGGTCAGCAATGCGCTCAACTACGGCCGCATGCCCGGCGAGCCGGCGCAAGTTGCGGTGCATGTGCAGCTGGACGCGTACGGCGCACCGATGGTCGAGGTGCGCGACCGGGGCCCGGGCATTCCGGACGCGGTGGCCGTGCGCTTGTTCCGACCGTTCTTCACCACCTCGCCACACGGCACCGGGCTGGGGCTGTACATCGCCCGCGAGCTCTGCCGCGCGAACCAGGCCCGGCTCGACTACGTGCCGCTTCCGGCCGGTGGCGGTTGTTTCCGGGTCAGCCTGCACGGCAAGCGCGAGGGGGGCTGAGTCCCACGCGGCCGCCCAAACCGTGCCAGCGGCCGCAGATCGCCGCGCGCGGTCACATTGCGACGTTGGCCGCACCGACCGCTTGGGCTATCGTGCGCGATGGGCAGGGGACGAGAGCCGCAATGGCAGACAATCGCAGTGCATTGGTAGTCGACGACGAGCGCGATATCCGCGAGCTGCTCGTGATGACGCTCGGCCGCATGGGGCTGCGGTGCGATACCGCCTCGAGCGTCGCCGACGCCCGCAACCAGCTGGCGCGCAACCGCTACGACCTGTGCCTGACCGACATGCGCCTGCCCGATGGCACCGGCCTTGAGGTCATTGCCGAGATCACCGCGAAGTGCCCGAACACGCCGGTCGCGATGATCACCGCGTTCGGCAACGTCGAGGCCGCGGTCGAGGCATTGAAGGCCGGCGCATTCGATTTCGTCGCCAAACCCGTCGACCTGGCGGTACTGCGTGACCTCGTGCGCCACGCGCTCGAGCTGCATGAAAAGCGCCGCAACGCGCCGGTCGCGACCGACGCGGTCGCCACGCGTCTGTACGGGCACTCACCGGCGATGGCATCGCTGCGCCAGACCGTCACGAAGGTCGCGCGCAGCCAGGCGCCGGTCTACATCGCGGGCGAATCCGGCGTCGGCAAGGAACTCGTCGCGCGCACGATCCACGCCGAAAGCGGTCGCGCGGCCGGGCCGTTCGTGCCGGTCAACTGTGGCGCGATCCCGGCCGAGCTGATGGAAAGCGAGTTCTTCGGCCACAAGAAGGGCAGCTTCACCGGCGCGCATACCGACAAGCCTGGCCTGTTCCAGGCCGCCGACGGCGGCACGCTGTTCCTGGATGAGGTCGCCGAGCTGCCGCTGCCGATGCAGGTCAAGCTGCTGCGCGCGATCCAGGAAAAATCGATCCGCCCGGTCGGTGCGAACAGCGAAATCAATGTCGACGTGCGCATCCTGTCGGCCACGCACAAGGACCTTGGCGCGCTGATCGCCGACGGCCGATTCCGTCACGACCTCTACTATCGAATCAACGTCATCGAGCTGCGCGTGCCGCCGCTGCGCGAGCGGCTCGACGACTTGCCGGGGCTGTCGGCGAATGTGCTTGCGCGGTTGTCCGAGGCGCAGGGCCGCACGCCGCCGTCGCTGAGCGCGGACGCGGTCGAGGCGCTGCGTGCCTATCCGTTCCCGGGCAACGTGCGTGAGCTCGAGAACATTCTCGAACGCTCGCTGGCGCTGGCCGACGGCGAAGTGATCGGCGTCGACGACCTGAGCCTGCCGCGCGTACCCAGCGCACAGGCGAGTGCTGCGCCCGGCCCGACCGCGTCGATCTCGCCGGCCGCGGGCATCGACCCGCGCACGCTCGATCCACGCGACACGGCGACCAGCGCGTTGCCGTCGTACATCGAGGAGATCGAGCGCGCGGCGATCCAGCATGCGCTGCAGGAAAACCGCTACAACAAGACCCGTACTGCGGCGGCGCTGGGCATTACGTTCCGGGCGCTGCGGTACAAGCTCAAGAAGCTCGGGATTGATTGAGGCGGCAGGCGGCTGGCGCGGGCTGTCTGCGCGGCGGGGTTCTTCGGTTTCGTACGCGCTCTCGCGCCTGTGCATCTGATGGGTGGGTGACTGTTCGCCCAGCGTCTTCGCTCTGTTTCTTCGTTGCCCCGGGCTCCGGGATTCGGGCGTTGCCTATGCTGTTGTTGAAGGCAAGAGCAACTGCTTTCGCCTGACGGCGAGTTACTTCTCTTTGCTTGCCCAAAGAGAAGTAACCAAGAGAAAGGGCATTTTCTCGTGACGTCAAAACCCTCGACGTCGTCGGAAGCTTGCACCGGGATTTTTCGACAGGGCTTCCTGCCCAGTCGAAAAACGCTCGGCGTCCTGCCGAGCGCCCTCCGGGTCTACCGTTGGTCGGGCGTTCAAGCAACGGCAACAGCAACGTCGACCTCGACCTCGACCTCGACGACTGTCGCTTTCGCCTCGGCGCGGTGACGACCGGTTGTAGTCGGACAGTTTTCCGGGGCGACGCCCCGGCATCGATCACGCCCCAGCCGGTCTCACCGATAATGGCCGCCCCGTCGTCCAGGCCGCGCCCATGCCGTTCCTCGAAATCACCGTTCCCTGCACCGAGCGCGAGCAGCCGCGCTACGAGCGTGCGCTCGAGGATGTGGGGGCGCTTGCGGTCGTGCTGGCCGATGCGCACGCCGACGCGCCCGACGAGCAGGCGATCTTCGAGCCCGGCGTCGGCGAGACGCCGCTGTGGGGCGAGCTGCTGCTGACGGCGCTGTTTCCCGCAGAAACGCCGCAGGCGCTGCTGCTGCATGCGCTCGCCGCGGTCGATGACGGGCTGGACTGGTCGCGCGCGCAGTTCCGCGACGTCGCCGACCAGGACTGGGAGCGGGCCTGGATGGATCAGTACGAGCCACTGCGCTTCGGTGAGCGCACCTGGATCGTGCCGTGGAACCACGACCTGCCCGAAGGCGCGGATGCGGCCGATGCGGCAGTCGTGCGTCTGGACCCGGGCCTCGCGTTCGGCTCGGGCACGCATCCGACCACGGCGCTGTGCCTGCAGTGGCTTGATGGCCTCGCGCGCGAAGGCGTGCTCGACCAGGCCGACGTGCTCGATTTCGGCTGCGGGTCCGGCATCCTCGCGCTGGCGGCGCTCAAGCTCGGAGCGAAACGCGCGGTTGGTGTCGACAACGACCCGCAGGCGCTGACAGCGACGCACGACAACGCCGAGCGCAACGGTGTGGCCGACCGGCTTGCCGTCTTCGCGCCGTCCGACGAGCCGGTGCACACATATCCGGTCGTGGTCGCCAATATCCTCGCCTCGGCGCTGGTCGCACTGGCCGACACGCTCGCCTCGCGCGTCGCGCCGGGCGGACATATCGCGCTGTCGGGCATCCTCGCCGGTCAGGAAGACGAAGTGATCGCGCGCTACGCGCAGTGGTTCGACGATCTGCAGGCCGATCAGCTCGAGGACTGGATGCGCGTCAGCGGTCGCCGTCGCGACTGACGTCACGACCGCGGGTTCGCATGCCCCGCTTACACTTGGCGCATGCTCCAGTCCTGCCCCAACTGCGGTTTCCTCGTTGCCCTCGTCGTGCCGAAAAGCGGCGCGACCGAGCAGCACTGCCCGCGCTGCGGCTATGGAATCGTCGTCGAATCGACGGGCGCTGCCCGACCCGGGTCAGATGACCGCAACCCGCCCGGCGCCGGAGGCACGCGCGACAGGGCGGCGTTCGCGGAGTCTTTGCGTGAGCCCACTGCGCGGATCGCGGCGCCACCGATCATGGCGCGCCCGCACGAAGATGCTCCGCAGGCTGCGGCCCCGAGCGTCGTGCCCAACCGCGACGTTACGCAGCCCGCTGCACAGCAGCGCGAGGCGTCGCCCAACGATGCCGGCCGGCCGCCACCGCGCCGGGCGTCATCGCCCGAGTCAGCTCCTGAGTCAGCTCCCGGGGCACCGGCGCGTACAGGCTCGGGCCACGCTCCAAGCTTCGTGCGGCGTCGCGAACCGGCCGCGACCTCACGCCCGCGCGAGTGGCCGCTGTACCTCGCAAGCGCTGCGCTCGCGCTGGTACTCGCGCTGCAGCTCGTGCTCGCCCAGCGCGACGTACTCGCGGCGCAACCGCAATGGCGGCCGACCGTCGAGGCGCTGTGCGGCGCGCTCGGCTGCAACGTGCCGGCGTGGCGCGAGCCGTCCGCGTTCACCATGCTCGACCGCAACGTGCAGCCCAAACCGGGCGCGCCGGGGGTGCTGACCGCGCGGGCGAGCTTCCGCAACGATGCGCGCTGGCCACAGCCATGGCCGACGCTGATGCTGACCCTGTCCGACGTGGACGGTGCACCGCTGGGCACGCGCGCATTCGCACCGCACGAGTACGCCGGGGGAACGACCGGCGTACTTGAACCCGGGCAAGCGGCCAGCGTCCAGCTCGACGTGCTCGAGCCGGGACCGGGCGTCGTCGCGTTCGCGTTCGATTTCCGCTGAGCGTCGTCGCGGTTCTGGGACCGGCGTCCCCTGTCGCGTTGTCCGTGGCGACAGGCGCGGGCTAGACTCCCCTCCCCGTCGTGCCAGCCGCGGCGGTCTTCGAGCCGCGTTATCCGGGGACTCCGCTTGAGCACCGCCGTCGAACGATCCGAATCCCGCTCCGCGTCGCGCGTGCCGCTGCGCGACCATGTCGCGACGTCGGTCCGGCGCTACCTGCGCGACCTCAACGGCTGCGACACCGCGAACCTCTACGAGGTCGCGCTGCGCGAACTCGAGATTCCGCTGTTTGCCGAAGTGCTGCAGCATTGCGACGGCAACCAGAGCCGGGCCGCAACGATGCTCGGCATCCATCGCGCAACGCTGCGCAAGAAGCTGCGCGAGTACGGGCTGGCCTGAGCCTTCGCAGGCGGCACTGCGCCGCTTCGCTTCTCGTCTCCCCAAGCGAGCCCCCCTCGAAGCAGGCCGCGCCGGACCCGCGCCGTATAATCCGCGCCCTCCCCGCCTGCCTTCGATACCCATGACCCTCGACGCCTCGTCCGTCGCGCCGGTGAAGCTCCGCCGCGCGCTGCTGTCCGTGTCCGACAAGACCGGCCTGATCGACCTCGCCCGCGTGCTGCACCGCCATGACGTCGAGCTGCTGTCGACCGGCGGCACCGCGAAAGCGATCCGCGACGCGGGGCTGCCGGTTCGCGATGTCAGCGAGGTCACCGGCTTTCCGGAAATGATGGACGGACGCGTCAAGACGCTGCACCCGATCGTGCATGGCGGCCTGCTCGGGCGTGCCGGCATCGACGACGAGGTGATGGCCCAGCACGGCATCGGCAGGATCGACCTGCTGGTGCTGAATCTCTATCCGTTCGAGCAGGTCTCGGCCAATCCGCATACGCCGATGGACGAGATCATCGAGAACATCGACATCGGCGGCCCGGCGATGCTGCGTTCGGCCGCGAAGAACTTCGCGCGCGTCGCGGTCGCGACCGATGCCTCGCAGTACGCGGCACTGGTCGAGGAACTGGACGCGAACGATGGTGCGCTCAGCGGCGCCACGCGCTTCAAGCTGTCGGTCGCTGCGTTCAACCGCGTCGCGCAGTACGACGCATGCATCAGCGATTACCTGTCCTCGGTCGTCGAAGTCGGCGACAACGGCGTGGCCTGCCGCTCGATGTTTCCGCATCAGGCCAATGGCAGCTTCATCAAGGTCATGGACCTGCGCTACGGCGAAAACCCGCACCAGCAGGGCGCGTTCTACCGCGACCTGTTTCCGGTGCCGGGCACGCTTGCCACGTTCAACCAGCTGCAGGGCAAGGAGCTTTCGTACAACAACCTCGCCGACGCGGATGCGGCCTGGGAATGCGTGCGCCAGTTCGATCGCACCGCATGCGTGATCGTCAAGCATGCCAACCCGTGCGGCGTCGCCGAAGCCGCCGACAACGCGACCGCGTACGAGCTTGCGTATGCGACCGACCCGACCAGCGCGTTCGGCGGCATCATCGCGTTCAACCGCAAGCTCGATGCGGCGACCACGAAGACGATCCTCGACCGTCAGTTCGTCGAAGTGCTGATCGCACCCGACTACGACGAAGACGCTCTCGCGTATGCGAAGAAGAAGGCGAACGTACGCGTGCTGCGCATCCCGCACGGCGACGGCCGCAACATCGTCGACGTCAAGCGCGTCGGCTCGGGCCTGCTGATGCAGACCGCTGACATCCGCGAAGTGACGCGCGAAGAACTCAAGGTCGTCACGAAAGTCGCGCCGACCGAAGCGCAGCTCGCCGATCTGCTGTTCGCCTGGCGTGTGGCGAAGTACGTCAAGTCCAACGCGATCGTTTACGCAGCGGGCGGCCGGACGGTCGGCGTCGGTGCGGGCCAGATGAGCCGCGTGGTCAGCGCGAAGATTGCCGCGCTCAAGGCCGAGGAAGCGGGCCTGGTCGTGCCGGGCTCGGCGATGGCGTCCGATGCGTTCTTCCCGTTCCGCGACGGCATCGACGCCGCCGCGGCTGCCGGGATCAGGGCGGTGATCCAGCCGGGTGGCTCGATGCGCGATGCCGAAGTGATCGCCGCGGCCGACGAGCATGGCCTGGCGATGGTGTTCACCGGCATCCGCCACTTCCGCCATTGAGATGACCGCGCTGCTGCTGGCCGGCGGCCTTCTCGCGCTGCTGGCCGGCGCCGAGGCGCTGGTCCGCGGTGCGTCGAGGCTCGCGCTCGCAACCGGGCTGTCGCCGCTGGTGATCGGGCTGACCGTGGTCGGCGTGGGCACCAGCGCGCCGGAACTCGCGGTCGGCCTCGGGGCGGTGCACCGGGGCTCGCCCGGGATCGCGGTCGGCAACGTCGTCGGCAGCAACATCACGAACGTACTGCTGATCCTCGGCCTCAGCGCGTTGATCGCGCCGCTGGCCGTGCGGCGTCAGCTGGTCCGCATCGACGTGCCGGTAATGATCGCCTGCTCGATCGGCGTGCTGGCGCTCGCGCTCGATGGTGCGGTCAGCCGCATCGAGGGCGCGGTGCTTGCACTGCTCGGCGCCGGCTACCTGTTCGCGCAACTGCGGCTGGGCCGAATGGAGCCGGCGGACGGGCCCTCGACCGATGCACCGCGTGGCGCGAAGGTTTGGACGATCAACATCGGGCTCGTGGTCGGCGGCCTTGCATTGCTGGTCGCCGGCGCGCACTGGCTGGTCGAAGGCGCGGTTGCGATCGCCCTGACGCTGGGCATGAGCGAGCTGGTGATCGGGCTGACCGTGGTCGCGGTCGGCACGTCGATGCCCGAGATTGCCACCTCGGTAATCGCCACGCTTCGCGGCGAACGGGACCTCGCGGTCGGCAACGTGGTGGGCAGCAATGTGCTGAACCTGCTTGCGGTGCTGGGCCTCACCGCCGCGTTCTCACCCGCAGGCGTTCCGGTCGGGCCGGCCGCGGTGAACTTCGACATGCCTGTGATGATCGCGATCGCCGTCGCCTGCCTGCCGATCTTCTTCACCGGCCAGCGCATCCAGCGATGGGAGGGCGCGGTGTTTCTCGGCTACTACGCGGCGTACACCGGCTACCTGCTGCTCGACGCGACCGGCCACGATGCACTGCCCGCCTACAGCCGCGTGATGCTGAACTTCGTCGTGCCGCTGACGGTGATCACGCTCGCGGTGCTGGCCGCGCGATCGCTGCGCAACCGTCGATCGCGCAGCTAGGTTTACTGGTCCCTCGATCGGCGGTCGGCCCGGCCGATCCGGCCCGACTGCGTCACTACCAGCGCGCGCTACTTCCAGATCCCGCGGTCCACGCCGTCACCGAACTCGGGAAACGCCTCGGCACGGAACTCCGGCGAGCCGCCACTGCGCAGCTGGGCGTCGTAGTCGCGCGTGAGCTTCACCACCACGCCCGACAGCATCACCAGCGCGGCGAGGTTGATCGTCGACATGATCGCCATCGCGGCATCGGCCGCATCCCAGACCATCTGCACCTTCGAATACACGCCCCATACGATCACGAACAACGTGACCACGCGCAGCACCATGAGGCCGATGCGGCCGCCGCCGAGGTAGAGCAGGTTGTTCTCGGCGTAGGAGTAGTTGCCGATGATCGTCGTGAACGCGAAGAAGAACAGCGCGATCGCGACGAAGTACGTGCCCGCATCGCCGAAGAACACCGCCATTGCGCGCTGGGTCAGCAGCACGCCGTCGCCATCGCCGCCGAGCACGCCCGAGAGCAGGATCACGAAGCCCGTCGCGCTGCAGATCAGCAGCGTGTCGATGAATACGCCCAGCGACTGCACCAGGCCTTGGCTGGACGGGTGATGGGGCACCGGCGTCGCGGCGGCGGCGATGTTCGGTGCGCTGCCCATGCCGGCCTCGTTCGAGTACAGCCCGCGCTTGACGCCCTGCAGCATCGCAACCGTGATGCCGCCGAGCACGCCGCCGGCCGCGGCTTCGAGGCCGAACGCGCTGCGAAGCACGAGCATCAGCACGTCCGGCACCTCGGCGATGTTGGTAACCACCACCCACAGCGCGAGCAGCAAATAGCCGACCGACATGAACGGCACGACCCACTCGGCAAAGCGCGCGATGCGACGCAGGCCGCCGAAAATGATGACCGCGGTCAGCACGACGAGGCCGATCGCCACCAACGCGGGCGTCAGGCCGAATGCCTCGCCGAGCGCCTGCCCCATCGCGTTCGCGTGCACGCTGCTGAAGACCGCGCCGTAGGTCAGCAGCAGCGACAGCGCGAATGCGGTGCCCATCCAGCGCTTCTTGAGCCCGCGCGCCATGTAGTACGCCGGCCCGCCGCGGTACTGGCCCTCGGCGTCGCGCTCCTTGTAGAGCTGCGCAAGCGCGCTTTCGGCATATGCGGTCGCCATGCCGACCGCGGCCGTGCACCACATCCAGAACAACGCGCCCGGCCCACCGACACTGAGCGCGATCGCCACGCCGGCAAGATTGCCGGTGCCCACGCGGGAGGCCAGGCTGGTCGCGAGTGCCTGGAACGGCGAAATGCCGCTCGCGTCACCACCCTGACCGGGCCTGATGATCCGCAGCATGTGCGGAAAGCGCCGCACCTGGATGAAGCCCAGGCGCACCGTAAAATACAGGCCGACCGCAAGCAGGCCGTAGACCAGCACGTAATCCCAGAGCACCCGGTTGATGAGGCCGATGACCGGCGCGAGCACCATTTCGAACACGGACAGCGGGGAT
The DNA here is from genome assembly GCF_042434515.1 of Lysobacter korlensis. NCBI lineage: Bacteria > Pseudomonadati > Pseudomonadota > Gammaproteobacteria > Lysobacterales > Lysobacteraceae > Lysobacter > Lysobacter korlensis. The sequence goes on along the minus strand of NZ_JBHLTG010000004.1, from coordinate 486,601 downwards.
TGCATGCGGGCGGTACCTGGAGCGTGGAACGGTCCGCGATGGTAGCAGCCGGGTGCCGCGCCCCCGGCTCTACTAAAATGCACGGTCTGTCCGTTGCGCTGGAGCGCGAATGAAGATCCTCGTTATCGGTTCCGGTGGCCGTGAGCACGCACTCGCCTGGAAGCTCGCGCACTCGCCGCGCATCACCGAAGTGCTCGTCGCGCCCGGCAACGCCGGCACCGCGCGCGAGTCGCGCTGCCGCAATGTCGAGGTGGGAGCGACCGATATCGAGGCGCTGCTCGAGCTGGTCCGCCGCGAGGACGTCGCGCTGACCGTGGTCGGGCCCGAGGCGCCGCTGGTCGCAGGCGTCGTCGATCGTTTTCGCGCCGAAGGCCTGCGCATTTTCGGACCGACCGCGGCCGCCGCGCAGCTCGAGGGCAGCAAGGCGTTCGCGAAGGATTTCCTCGCCCGCCACAACATCCCGACCGCGCATTACGCGGTGCACACTGACGTCGACGCCGCGCTCGACTACGTGCGCGAAAAAGGCGCGCCGATCGTGATCAAGGCCGATGGCCTCGCCGCAGGCAAGGGCGTGATCGTGGCGATGACGCTCGAGGAGGCCGAAGCGGCAATCACCGACATGCTGGCCGGTCACGCGTTCGGCGCAGCCGGCGCGCGCGTGGTCATCGAGGAGTTCCTCGACGGCGAGGAAGCCAGCTTCATCTCGATTGTGGACGGCAAGACTGCACTGCCGATGGCGACCAGCCAGGACCACAAGCGCGTCGGCGACGGCGACACCGGCCCGAATACCGGCGGCATGGGCGCGTACTCACCGGCGCCCGTGGTCACACCTGAAGTGCACGCGCGCGTCATGCGCGAGGTCGTCGAGCCGACCGTGCGCGGCATGGCAGAGGACGGCGTGCCGTTCACCGGCTTTCTGTATGCGGGGCTGATGATCGACGCCAGCGGCGCGCCGAAGGTCATCGAATTCAACGTGCGCTTCGGCGATCCCGAAACCCAGCCGGTGATGCTGCGCCTGCAGTCGGACCTGCTCGATCTGATCGAAGCCGCCGTCGATGGGCGACTCGAGGGCACGCAGGCGCAGTGGGACAGCCGCTGCTCGCTCGGCGTCGTGATGGCCGCCGAAGGCTACCCGGGCACGCCGCGCACCGGCGATGTCGTGGGCAGCTGGGACGTCCCGCCGGTCGCCGGTACCAAGGTGTTCCACGCCGGCACGAAGCTCGACGAAGAAGGCCACGCAGTCACCAGCGGCGGCCGCGTGCTGTGCGTATGCGCACTCGGCGAAACCGTCGCGCAGGCGCAGGAGTGCGCGTACGCGGCGGTTGCCGGGATCTCGTGGCACGGCGAGTTCCACCGGCACGACATCGGCTGGCGGGCGATCGAGCGCGAGCGGGCAGCGGGCGGCTGAGCAACGCGCTGGCTACCGTTTGGCGAGCGACCTGCACTTGCAGAAAAACCGTCCGGACGCCACCGCCTCCAGCGCCCGGGCCTGGTGTTCCGCGGCGATGCCTGCCATGGACACCATCGACCCGGTGCCGCTCGGCGACATCACGATGCCGCAGTACGCGAAGCTCGCGTCGTCTTTCTTTTGCAGTGCGAACCAGTGAGCGCCGTCCCCGAGCACGCCATTGGAGACATGAAGCTCATCGCTGGTGCTCGGACGTGAGGAAAGGCCGGTGAACATCGAGATCGCAGACACATCGCCACCGGTCTCCCCGCAACTCGCACGTTTGAGGGCACGCGCGATCACATCCGGCGCCGCGGCCAGCGGCAGGGGATCACTCAGACTGCGGAGATAGTGAGGCAGGTCAGCGCGACTAGAAGACTCGGGGCCGTCCGAGTCACCGCTGCGCGCAGCATGGGCGCTCGGCTTCGCCACTGCGACTTTAGGCGCGCGGACGCTGATGTACCGACCCGGCAGCTCGGAAATACGCAGCACCGTGGCGCCGCTGCTCGGACAGGAGAGGCGATACACCCGCCCTGGTGCGAATGTCACCGAATGGCGCGACACGCGCTGATTGCTAGTCGCCGGGCAGCGGTAGGCGATCGAGTAATGCCCTGGTACGACTTCTACGTCGATCCCGTCCGTGGCCCCGGCCCGGACGGGGTCACCACTGGCCGGCTCCATCGCGACGACCACCCCGGCCGGCGCCACGATACGCGCCCCCGGATCCGAATCGGATCCAGGCGCCGACATCGCAGGAGCCACAGTGGAGAGCAGGACGGCCGACCATAGTACGAATCCTTTCATAGCTACTTCACCCCAGGGTTATCCGTGCCGCAAAGTGGCTCCGGTGAATGGAGTACCTCGATGGAGAGTGCGTGCGCCGAACGAAGCGTCCGGCTGCGTCTGATCATACAAGCAGCGATCGGACGTGCCTTGCAGGCCTGAAGCGTCCCGTCACGGACTGGGCGGAACCGCGCTCGGCCCCCGTCGCCACGCTCCTGAATTCCATGGCTGCGCGCCGGCTCAATTTCATTCGGCGATCCACAAAACCTTCGGCAGCGAGCTCGCGCCCATGCGGAACGCATGTGGCATGACGCAGAACGTTGCGCAACAGCCAGGCAGCCTGGCGAGGCATAGCGGGCGCGGCACTAACGCGCAAGACCTGCCTGATGCGGAAACAGCGCCTCGACAAGGTGGCGCCGCGCCTTACCCCCTAAACGTCCGCAGATGCACGCTGGTTTCCGTCGCGCTCACGCATGGGATGGCTCGGATCCGCTCGAGCGTGCGCGATAGCGCGTCGAGGTCGGCGACGCGCAATTCCGCGAGCAGGTCCCAGCGGCCGTTCGTGTCGTGCAGCGCGGCGACGCCCGGCTCGCCGAGCAGTGCACGCACGACCGCGTGCTGGTTGCCTTCGACCGCGATGCCGGTCCAGGCGCGGATCTCGTCCGGCGCGGCGTCCGGCCGCAACCGCACCGTGTAGCCGGTAATCACGCCGTCGCGTTCGAGCTTCGCCATGCGGTTGGTGACGGTGCCGCGCGATACGCCGAGGCTCTGCGCCAGGTCGGCGATCACGGCACGCGCGTTGTGGCGGAGCGCGGCGACGAGGCGGTGGTCGAGTTCGTCCATCTGCAGCAATCTGCCATTCACGTCTGACGTATCGCCAGCATTCTGGCAAATGCTGCGCATGTCTGCCGTTTCGCGCTGACATGGCCAACTGGACAATGGAGACCCCAGGAACCAGGCCGCCAAGGACTCCCATGACTACGCTGCTCACCACCCACGACATCTCGAAGATCGTCGCCGCCCACGGTCTGCCTGAACTGCACCGTCGCCTCGTCGCGTACCTCGAGGCCGATTTCCGCCGCTGGAACGAGTTCGACAAGACCGCACGCACCGCCGCGCATTCGCCCGTCGGCGTGATCGAGCTGATGCCGGTCGCCGATGCGAGCGAATACAGCTTCAAGTTCGTCAACGGCCACCCGGGCAACACGAAGCATGGCCTGTCGACGGTGATGGCGTTCGGCGCACTGGCCGATGTCGACACCGGCCTGCCGACGGTGCTCAGCGAACTGACGATCACCACCGCGATCCGGACTGCGGCGACCTCGGTCATGGCGGCGAAGGTGCTGGCGCGCGCGGATTCGAAGACGATGGCGCTGATTGGTAATGGCGCGCAGAGCGAGTTCCAGGCGCTTGCGTTCCACGAGCTGCTCGGCATCGAGGAAGTGCGTCTTTACGACGTCGATGAGGCCGCGACCGACAAGCTCGCCGCGAACCTCGCCGCTGCGGTGCCGACGCTGCGCGTCGTGCGCTGCGCGAGCACGCGCGAGGCGGTACGCGGCGCGGACATCGTGACCACGGTTACCGCCGACAAGGCGAACGCGATCATCGTCAGCGCGGACATGCTCGAACCCGGCATGCACCTCAACGCGGTCGGTGGCGACTGCCCCGGCAAGACCGAGCTCGATGCGCAGGTGCTGGAGCGTGCGAAGGTGTTCGTCGAATTCGAACCGCAGAGCCGCATCGAAGGCGAGCTGCAGCAGATGCCGGCCGACTTCCACGTGACCGAGCTGTGGCGCGTGCTGGGTGGAGAAGCCGAAGGCCGCACGGGCAACGACGAGATCACCGTGTTCGACTCGGTGGGTTTTGCGCTGGAGGACTATTCCGCGCTGCGCCTGCTTCGCGATTGCGCGGCGGAACTCGGCCTGGGCCGCACGATCGACCTCGTGCCGCGCATGGAAGACCCGAAGGATCTGTTCGGTCACCTGATGGGGCGCGAGGCGCTGCGCAAGGCGGCGTAAGCGGCCGACGCGGGTTCGGCCCGGACCGTGCCTGCACGGCCGGTGCCGATGCGCCGGTTGTTCCTACGGCCGGTTGCTGCGTTCGCCGATCAGGCGGCAGCTGCGGGCTCGACGCGGAAAATATCCCGCCACATCGGCGAGGCCGCGAATTCGCGACGCAGCAGTTCGATCTCCGCCTCTGTGAGCCGCAGCGCATGGACGCGCTGTGCGCCGCATGAGGGGCGTCCCGGTCGTGCATCAGCGGCTGACGTGGCCACGGACGGCGGAGCGCTGGAGGTCGGCGGCGTGTTCATCGGTGAAGCGACTACCTGGTGAGAGTGCGGTCACGGCCCGGCCGGCAGCGCGGGCGGGAGTGCAGGCGCGAACGGTAGCGCTTGCCGTCTTCACGGACCTTCACTTTCTGCTCACGAAGCGCGACCGGGCGCGATGGGCCGGCTGCGGAGCTGCTGCCTGCGCGCGGGCGCGAGCGGCACGCACCTGCCCGATCGCGCGCGACGCCGCGCGACAGAGGACGCCGAGCCCGACCAGGGCTGCGGCAGCGCACGCACCTGGCTTGGCGGCTCGCACAACCTCACAAGGCGGCGACAACGCTGGCTCTAGCGTATGTGCAGGCTCGCCCGAGGTTGCCCGTGAATACCTGCATTCCGTTGTCCACTGACCTGATCCGCTCTCGCGGTCAGTTGGAGCTTGAACTTGCACGCCTGGCCATGCGCGTAAGGCGCGCGCGCTCGTCCGCAGCGGCGGGAACATTCGGCGGCGACGGTACGCAGGCACACCCGGCGATTTCAGACTGGTTCGATGAGCTCGGCGCGGAGATCGCATCGCGCACCGACCCGCTGCTGGCTGCGTATGCAAGAGCGCGACTTACAGCGCTTGCGGGGCAGTTGCGCATCGTGGCCGCCCCGACCACGCCTGCAGCCTTCATGCCGGCGCGCGGTCGCCGCAATGCATGGCCGGAGCAGGCGAACCGCGCGTCGGGCTGATAGTCCGCCTCACCCGCAGGCGCTTCAGCGTCGCGGTAAAAGAGAGCGCGTCAGCGCGAGCGCCGCTATGCGGCTCGTCGCACCCGAGCGATGGCCACGGTCGATCGCCAACCAGCGCCGCGGCAAGCGTCGCGGCCAGCCGCAAGCCTGCTTAACACCGCAGTGCCACGACGACGACAGGTTCTGGCCCGGCAGTCTGCAATCATTCGCGGGCCGATCCGGAGGTTTGAATGCCCACGCCCCCTTCCGCGCCCGTCACCGTCCAGGCCGTCGTCGACGCGACCGGCTTCGAGGTGCCCGGCCTTGGCCGCCCGGCGCAGTGGCCGACGGCGCTGCGGATGATGTTCGGGATGATGCTCGACACGCAGCAGCCGATGTCGCTGGTGTGGGGAGACGAGCGCCGCCTGCTCTACAACGAAGCCTATGTGCAGTTTCTTGGCGAGAAGCATCCTGCGGCGTTCGGACAGAAGCTTGATCAGGTGTGGGCGGAAATCTGGGACGACATCGGCCCGCTGGTCGACCGTGCACGCGCCGGCGAGGCGCTGCACCTGCAGGACGTGCCCCTGGCGATCCAGCGCGGCGGCCGGCTGACGCGCGCGTGGTTCACGTTCTTCTTCGCCCCCGCGCGCAACGAGGACCGGTCCCTGTGCGGCATGTACAGCAGCGTGCTGGAAACCACGAGCCGGGTGCTGATCGAGCGGCGGCAGTCGCTGTTGCTGGATTTTTCAGACCAGCTCGAGCAGCTGGAGCAGCCCGACGACGTGCTGTGCGCGGCCACCCGGTTGCTGGCGACCTATCTGGAAGCCGGCGATGCCTTCATCCTCCAGCCCGGCTGCGAGCACGGCCAGGACTGGTCGGTGAACGAAGTGGTCGGCACAGGTCGGCTGCCGCAGTCGCTGGACAGCGCGGCGCTTCCAGAAGCACTGCGCACACTGTCGATCAGCCACGATGTCGTGCAGTCGCCCGCGTCGGGCCTCGTCGCAGGGCCGGATGACGTGGGACCTGATGACGTGCTGCTCGCGGTGTCCGTGACGCCGCCGGGTGGATCGACCTCGGCACTGGCCTTCATCTGCCCGCAGGCGCGTGCCGCGGACGACATCGATTTCGTGCGCGAAGTCGCGCGGCGCGCGACCGCCGCGATCCGCCAGCTCCTCGGGGTCGTCGAACTCAGGCGCCTGACCGAAACACTCGAGGTGCGCGTGGCTGAGCGCACGGCCGAGCTCGAACGCGCGCGGCGCGATGCACTGCACGTGGCCGAGCGTCTGCAGCTGAGCCTGGACGCGGCGCAGCTCGGCGAGTGGGACCTGGACCTAACCACCGACGAGTCCCACCGCTCGCTGCGCCACGATCAGTGTTTCGGATACGACAAGCCGATCCCGGACTGGGGCTTCGAGAAGTTCATCCAGCATGTGCATCCCGAGGACCGCGAGTTCGTCGCGCAGGCGTTCCACAACGCGCTGGACCGCGTCGACGAGTGGGATTTCGAATGCCGGGTGATCTGGCCGGACGGATCGCTGCACTGGATCGGCGCACACGGCACGGTCTACGACATCGATGGCCGGCCAAGCCGCATGGCCGGCATCGTCATGGACATCACCGCGCGCAAGCTGGCCGAGCAGGAGCTGCGCAACGCGAGCCGACGCAAGGACGAATTCCTGGCGATGCTCGCGCACGAGCTGCGCAACCCGCTCGCGCCGATCGGCACGGCCGCACAACTGCTGCAGATGGCGCCCGACGACCACGATCGCGTGCGAACGTCGAGCCAGATCATCATGCGGCAGGTCAGTCACATCACCGATCTGGTCGACGACCTGCTGGACGTGTCGCGCGTGACCCGCGGCCTCGTAAAACTCGATCGCGTGCCGCTGGATCTGCGGACGGTGGTGGCCGCCGCGGTCGAGCAGACGCGTCCGCTGATCGAATCGCGCGGGCACGCACTTGAGGTGCAGACGGGCGCCGACACGCTGCCGGTGCTCGGCGACCGCACGCGGCTGATCCAGGTGATCGCGAACCTGCTCAACAATGCGGCGAAATACACGCCCAAGGGTGGTCGTATCGGGCTTGACGTCGGGCTGCGTGGTGATGCGGTGCAGGTCCAGGTTTCGGATAACGGCAGTGGCATTGCGCCTTCGCTGCTGCCGGTGATCTTCGATCTGTTCACCCAGGCCGAGCGCACACCCGACCGCTCGCAGGGTGGCCTGGGCATCGGCCTGTCGCTGGTCAGAAGCATCGTGCAGCTGCATGGCGGCAGCGTCACGGCGGCCAGCTCGGGGCCGGGCTGTGGCAGCACGTTCTTGGTGTCGCTTCCGTTGCACACGGCGGAGATCGAACCAGCGCCCGCCACGCACGCGCCGACCGGTGCGGTGCCGGTGCACGGATTGCAGGTACTCATCGTCGACGACAACGAGGATGCGGCCACGACGATGGCCGACCTGCTGCGACTGCAGGGCCACGATGCGCTGGTCGCGCATACCGGCCGCCAGGCACTGGAACTGGGGCGGGCGCATGCGTTCGACGCGTACATCCTCGACGTCGGCCTGCCGGACATGACCGGCTACGAGCTTGCGGGCTCGCTGCGGGCACAGGGCGCGGGCGACGCGGTGTTCATCGCCGCGACCGGCTACGGCCAGTCGCAGGACCGGGAGTTATCGCGTGCTGCCGGGTTCGACCACCACCTCGTCAAACCGGTCGACTCGGCCGAGTTGCTCGATCTGCTGCGGGCGCCCGCCTGAGGCAGAGCCGGTGTGCGCCAGTACCGGCGCGGGGCACCGCGGGTCTTTTGCCTCTGCGATAGCGCGCGGTTGATACGTCCCAGCGGCGGGCCCATCAACCGCGCATGCCGCAGGCGATTGCGCGGCCGAATGACGCGCCCGGATTTCGCGACAAGACATCACGCCCCCACGGAACGTTCGCCGTCGCCACCGGACCGACCACTGCCCCGCTACGCTGACCCGCCCGCATTACCGCCTAGGCCGGCGCCGGCCCCGTCGAGCGCCTGAGCTGCAGCGTGTGCGGCACATGCAGCATCCGACCCGTGCCGGGGCGCTGGATATCGGCCAGCAGTTCGAGCGTCGCGAGCCGCCCCATGTCGCGGACCGGCTGGTGCACCGTGGTCAGCGGCGGGAACGTCTGGCTGGACAGCGGTATATCGTCGAAGCCGCCGACCGACAGGTCCTCGGGCACGCGCAGGCCACGCTCCAATGCGACCGCGACGACGCCGGCCGCCATATCGTCATTCGCGGCAAACACCGCCGTCGGGCGCTGCTTGAGGCCGAGCAGTGCGCGCGCAGCTTCGACACCGGAGTCGAACGAGAACTGGCCGGGCACCACCAGCGTCGGGTCGTATTCCAGGCGCGCCTGCTTCAGGCCCTGCTGGTAGCCGGCGATGCGCCACTTGGTCGCGCCATGCGCCGGGTGGCCCGAAATATGCGCGATACGCCGGTGCCCCAGCGACACCAGGTGCGAGACCATGTCGAACGCGGCCTGTTTTTCATCCATGCCGACACCGACCACGTCCTTGCGGATCTTCGGCGAGATGCTCGCGAACGGGATTTCGAGTTCGGCCAGGCGCGCAAGCAATGCGGGCGCATCGGTGACCGGCGGCGTCAGCACCACGCCGTCCGGGCGCGAGCGGCCGATGAGCTCGTCGAACTGCGTGACCATGCGCCGGCTGTCCCACTCCAGCGGCCCGAGCATCATGTTGTACTGCTGCTGCTCGCAGGCCGCGAGCACGCCGGACATGATGCCCATCAGGTAGTTGTCCGACGGGTTGTTGTACAGCAGCGCGATCAGGAACGACCGGTTGCCGGCGAGGCTGCGTGCCGAGATATGCGGGATATAGCGCAGCTTCTCCACCGCTTCGAGCACGCGTTCGCGCGTCTGCTCGCGCACGTTCGGTTCGCGGTTGAGCACGCGCGATACGGTCTTCATCGACACGCCCGCCGCCTCGGCCACGTCCTCGATACGCACTCTCGATGCCATGCTCACTCCGGATAGGCGCGATTGATTCCGCAACTCGGTGCGGCGCCCTGCGCGCGGTCGGCCCACCTTAACCGGCCACTGCGCAAGGCGTCGTTGACGGCAGGACGCGGCGACCCCGGCCGGCCCTGTCATGCGGGTACGTGGCAATGGTAGGCGAAAATGACAGCGCTATCATCCGCTTCGATTTTGCGGCAGACTCGGGCCAAACCAAGCCCGGACAGCTGATATGGCGACGTATTCGAGCAGTACTCCCGTCCACGCAGTCGAAGCCGGCGACTACACCCGCCCGCTGATCGTGGTGACTCTGCTGTTCTTCATGTGGGGGCTGCTGACGTCGCTCAACGACGTGCTGATTCCGCACCTGAAGTCGATCTACACGCTGACCTACGTGCAGGCGATGCTGGTGCAGTTCTGCTTCTTCGGTGCGTACTTCATCGTCTCGCTGCCCGCCGGCATGCTGATCCGCCGCATCGGTTACCAGAAAGGTGCAGTGACCGGGCTGGCGATCGCCGCGGCCGGCTGCGCGATGTTCTACCCGGCCGCCGAAAGCGGCTACGCGTTGTTCCTGCTGGCGTTCTTCGTGCTGGCTTCGGGCATCACGATCCTGCAGGTGGCCGCGAACCCTTACGTCACTGCGCTCGGCAGCCCGAAGACGGCATCGAGCCGGCTCACCCTGACCCAGGCGTTCAATTCGCTGGGCACCACGGTCGGCCCGCTGTTCGGCGGCATCCTGATCCTGTCCAGCGTGGCGCCGGCAAGCACGGAACAACTGGCCGCAATGACCGAGGTGCAGCAGGCGGCCTACCGGGCGACCGAAGCGGCCACCGTGCAGGGCCCCTATGCGGTACTCGCGCTCGCGCTGCTGCTGCTCGCGGTTGTCTTCGCGATGGTGCGCCTGCCGCAGATCAGCCATGCGGAAGACGCGGTCGGCATGGCTGCCACGGCGCCGAGCCAGTCGATCTTCCGCCACCGCAACCTGTTCTACGGCACGATCGCGATCTTCCTGTACGTGGGTGCCGAGGTCAGCATCGGCAGCTTCCTCATCAACTTCATGGGTGAGCGCAACATCGCCGGCCTGCCCCATGCGACGGCGGCCACCTACGTCAGCTATTACTGGGGGCTCGCGATGGTGGGCCGCTTCATCGGCTTCGCGGTCATGCGCTACGTGAGCCCCGGCGTGACTCTCGCGTTCTGCGCCACGATGTCGATGGCACTGGTGCTGGCGGCGATCCTCGGTGAAGGCCGCTTCGCGATGTGGTCGATCCTCGCGGTTGGCCTCTTCAACTCGATCATGTTCCCGACGATCTTCAGCATGGCGCTGCACCGACTCGGCGACCTGACCGGTCGGGGCTCCGGCATCCTGTGCATGGCGATCGTCGGCGGCGCGATCATTCCGTTCGTGCAGGGCTTCGTGGCCGACCAGGTCGGCATCCAGCCGTCGTTCTACGTGCCCATGGCCTGCTACGCGTTCATCCTCTTCTTCGGCGCGAAGTACGCGCGTCTGTATGACTGAGCCACGCATCCTCGGCGGCGCGCTTTGCCGCATCGCAGCGATTCTCGCGCTCGGACTTCCATTGGCCGGCTGCGCGCAGGGCCCCGTTCCGCGGCCGCAGGCGCACGGCCCTTCGAAAGTCGAGATCGTCGAGGAGGACGGTCGCTACCGGTTGCTCGTCAACGGCGCGCCATTCCGGGTCAAGGGCGCAGGCCTGGAAAGCGGCAGCCAGGAGGAGCTTGCAGCCCGGGGCGGCAACGCGTTCCGCACCTGGCGCCCGGGCACGCCGCGCGAGTCCGGCCGCGCGCTGCTCGACCGGGCCCAGCGTAACGGCCTGTTCGTCGCACTGGGCCTGCAGTTACGCGGCGAGCGCCACGGCTTCGACTTCAACGACAAGGCGGCGGTTGCCGCGGAAGTCGCGCGCATCCGCGGCGAGGTCGCCCAATACAAGGACCACCCCGCCCTGCTGATGTGGGTGGTCGGCAACGAACTGAACCTCGAGGCGACCAATCCGGCGGTGTGGGATGCGGTCGACCAGATCGCCGAAATGATCCACGAGGTCGACCCGAACCATCCGGTCATGACCACGCTGGCCGGCATCGACCGGCCGTTGATCGAGCAGGTGAAAGCCCGCGCCGATTCGCTGGACCTGATCGGCATCCAGATCTACGGCGACATCGCCCAGTTGCCGGAAAAACTGCGCGAGAGCGGATGGACCGGCCCGTACCTGGTGACCGAATGGGGCCCGACCGGCCACTGGGAAAGCCCTAGCACCGCGTGGGGCGCGCCGATCGAAGACGACAGCAGCACCAAGGCCGGGTTGCTCGAGCAGCGTTACAGGCAGTACATCGATACCGACCATCGCCAGGGCCTGGGATCGTTTGTCTTCCTGTGGGGCAGCAAGCAGGAACGCACGCCGACCTGGTACGGGCTGTTTCTGCCGTCGGGCGAATCGACGCCGAGCGTCGACGCAATGCAGCGCGTCTGGACCGGTCGCTGGCCGGACAACCGCAGCCCGTCGATCACGCCGATCGAAATCGACGGTCAGCGCGCCACCGACAACATCAGGCTGACCCCGGATCGCGCTTACACGGCGCGGGTCACCGCGAAGGACCCGGACGGCGACCGGTTGGCATATCGCTGGAAAGTGCTGGCCGAGAGCACCGCCAAGTCGATCGGCGGCGATCCCGAAGCCGTGCCCCCGACGATCCCGGCGCGGCTGTCCGAAACCGGCAATGGCGAGGTCCACTTCGATTCGCCGAGCCAGCCTGGCGCGTACCGCCTGTTCGTCGAAGTCCACGACGGCCATGGCAATGCCGGCTATGCGAATGTCCCGTTCCAGGTGAGCCCAGCGCCTCAATCGCCATGACCGGCGGCTGGTGTCATCCGCGTTGAGGGCTTTCCGCCGCCGTCTTTTCGATCAGCGCGTCGCACTGCATTTGCCGCGACGCACCATTTCACGGCGTCGTTGCAGCGTTTGGCTACTGTGGTCCCGCCAGAATTGACAACGCTGTCAAATGCGGTTCCAGTACCACCCGCACTACAGCGCCCCGACCGGGCGGCAAACGCCGTTCCGGCCGGCCAGGAGAATTGCCCATGCCCTCGATGTTCCCGGTGACACCCCGTCGTTCCCCACAGGTGCGCCGGCGCCTGTTGGCGCTGTGCCTCGCGGCCTGCCTGCCGGCGGTTTCGGCGCAGACCACCGGCGCGCCAGCGTCCGGCACGCCGGCGAGCTCGGTCGCCAACCCGGCCCTGTGGCCGCAAATGCAGTCGCCGATCAAACGCGACGCCCGCCTCGAAGCGCGCATCCAGGAACTGCTCGCGCAGATGAGCGTGGAGGACAAGGTCGGACAGATCGTGCAGGGCGACCTGGGCAGCCTCACGCCGGAGGACGTGCGCAAGTACCGGCTCGGCTCCGTGCTGGCCGGTGGCAATTCCGACCCCGGTGGCCGCTACAACGCGACGGGCCCCGAGTGGCTCGCGCTCGCCGACGCGCTGTATCGCGCATCGATGGACACCGGCGGCGGTCGCAAGCCGATCCCGGTGCTGCTCGGCATCGACGCCGTGCACGGCCACAACAACGTCGTCGGCGCAACGCTGTTCCCGCACAACATCGGCCTGGGCGCCGCCAATGATCCGGAGCTGGTGCGGCGTATCGCCCAGGCCACGGCGACCGAGCTTCGCACCACCGGGTTCGAATGGACATTCGCCCCGACCGTGACCGTGCCCCGCGATGACCGCTGGGGCCGCACCTACGAAGGTTATTCCGAAGACCCGCAACTGGTCGCTCGCTACGCCACCGCGATCGTCGAAGGGCTGCAGGGCAAGGTCGGCTCGAAGGAATTCCTCGGCCCCGGCCAGGTCGTCGCCTCGGCCAAGCACTACATCGGTGACGGCGGTACGTTCGAAGGCAAGGACAAGGGCGACACGCGCGTCAGCGAGACCGAGCTGCGTGACGTCCACGGCGCCGGCCACATCGCCGCGCTCAAGGCCGGTACGCAGACGGTCATGGCCTCGTTCTCGAGCTGGAACGGCCAGAAGATGCACGGCAACCGCAGCCTTCTGACCGACGTACTCAAGGAGCGCATGGGCTTCGACGGCTTCGTGGTCGGCGACTGGAATGGCCACGGAGAAGTGCCCGGCTGCACGAACGAAAGCTGCCCCGCCGCCCTGCTCGCCGGGCTGGACATGTACATGGCGCCGGACAGCTGGAAGGGCGTCTATGAGAACACCGTGGCCCAGGTGCGGTCGGGCGAGATCCCGATGCAGCGCCTCGACGACGCGGTCGCGCGCATCCTGCGTGTCAAGCTGCGTCTGGGCCTGTTCGATGCGGGAGTGCCTTCCGAGCGCCCGCTCGGTGGCGACTTCGAGCATCTGGGCAGCAAGGAGCACCGCGCGCTCGCGCGCGAGGCCGTGCGACGGTCGCTGGTGCTGCTCAAGAACAACGGATCGGTGCTGCCGCTCAAGCCGGACGCGCGCATCCTCGTCGCCGGCGATGGCGCCGAGAACGTCGGCAAGCAGGCCGGTGGCTGGACGCTGAGCTGGCAGGGCACCGGCACCAAACGCGAGGATTTTCCAAACGCGACCTCGATCTGGGAAGGCATCGAGTCGACCGTCAACGCGGCAGGCGGCGAGGCCGAACTGTCGGTGACGGGCGAATACAAGCAGCGCCCGGACGCGGCGATCGTCGTGTTCGGCGAAGAGCCCTACGCCGAGTTCATCGGCGACGTTCCGAACCTGGCGTACCAGCCGGGCAAGGAGCGCGACCTCGCGCTGATTCGCCGACTCAAGAGCGAAGGCGTGCCGGTCGTGGCCGTGTTCCTGTCGGGCCGCCCGATGTGGGTCAACCGCGAGATCAACGCGGCCGATGCGTTCGTCGCGGCGTGGCTGCCGGGCTCGGAAGGCGCCGGCGTCGCCGATGTGCTGTTCGCCGCCAAGGACGGCAAGGTCGCGCACGACTTCACCGGCAGGCTGCCTTTCTCCTGGCCGAAGACTGCGGTGCAGACGCCGCTCAACGTCGGCGACACCGGCTACGACCCGCAGTTCCCGGTCGGCTACGGCCTGAGCTACGGCAAGCCGGGCGAGCTGGCACCGTTGCCCGAGGAGTCCGGACTTCGCCACGGTGGCGGTGAGCCGGGCCTTTACTTCGCCCGCGGCGCAGTGGCGCCGGGCTGGACGCTCACGGTTGCCGACGGCGACGCCGCGGGCCGTGCCGTCACGTCGCTTCCGACCGGCGAGCTCGCTCGCCACGTATCGGTGCGCGCGACCGATCACGAGGCGCAGGAGGATGCGCGGCGCGTCCAGTGGAGTGGCAAGGGACCGGGCACGCTCTGGCTCCAGGCCGACGAACCGGTCGACCTCACCCGCGAAAGCAATGCAGGCGCCTCGCTGGTCGCCACGCTCAGGCTCAACGCCCCGGCAAACGGTCCGGTGCCGGTCGAAGTCGGCTGCGGCAAGGGCTGCGCGGGACGCGTGGATCTTGCGCCGACGCTCGCGAAGATCCCTGCTTCCAAGTGGGTCAGCGTGGCGATCCCGCTTGCGTGCTTCGGCCGCTCCGGCGCCGACCTGAGCCGGGTCACCGAGATGTTCCGCGTCAGCCCGAAAACACCGCTCGATCTTTCGGTGTCGCGCATCGCGCTCGGCACCGAAGCGGACCACACCGTGACCTGCAGCGGCCCCTGAGGCCGCTGCACCGCAGCATATTTTCCGCACAAGCCCTTTAATCCGCTGCGTCTGCGTGCCCACTGTCGTCTTTAGTTGACAACGCTGTCATATGCACGTGGAATCTCCCGTGCCGAAAAGCCGAAGTTGCCGCCGACGCATCCACGTTCGTGTCTCGCCCATTGCAGGGAAAGCCCATGAAGCAATTGCACAAAACCCCCAGGCAGAAACTGTTGACCGCCGCGGTGCTGGTCGCACTGACCCATCCCGCGTTTGCCCAGGTGGTGACCGACGAGACCGAGCGCCCTGCGGACAACACCACGCAGACCGCGGAGAACGCCGGTGACGAGACGGCAACGCTCGACACGGTCGTCGTCACCGGCATCCGAAACAGCCTCACCGCATCGGCGAACATCAAGCGCGATGCGCAGGGCGTGGTCGACGGCATCGTGGCCGAGGACATCGGCAAATTCCCCGACACCAACCTCGCCGAGTCGCTGCAGCGCATCAGCGGCGTGTCGATCGACCGCAGCAACGGCGAGGGCTCGCGGGTCACCGTGCGCGGCGTCGGCCCGGACTTCAACCTCGTGCTGCTCAACGGGCGGCAGATGCCGGCCTCGAGCATCGCCGATACGGGCGCTTCGAATTCTCGCGCGTTCGACTTCGCGAACATCGCCTCCGAGGCGATCTCCGCAATCGAGGTCTACAAGACCGCCCGCGCGAGCACGCCCACCGGCGGCATCGGCGCGACGATCAACATCAAGACGGCGCGGCCGCTCGATAGGGACGGCACGCTTGCGAGCCTGGGCATCAAGGGCGTCTGGGACACCTCGGTCAACAACCTGCCCGACTCGTTGCAGGGCGACACGGTCACCCCCGAGATCTCGGGCATCTTCAGCACGACGCTCGCCGACGGGCGCTTCGGCATTGCGCTGAGCGGCAGCTACCAGGAGCGCGACTACGGCTTCAGCCAGGTGGCGGTCGGCAATGGCTGGCGTACGTTCGAGGGCGACGAGAACAACTGGGGCACGATTCCCCAGCCCGGTACGCCCGGCTCGGAACGGATCACCAACCGCCCAGGCCCCGACGATATCTATTCGGTCCCGCAGAACCTCGGCTACAGCGTCAACGGCGTCCAGCGCCAACGCACGAACGGCCAACTGGTGCTGCAGTACGCGCCGACCGATCGCGTTGTCGCGACGCTCGATTACACGTACTCGGAAAACAAGATCCAGACCGAGCGCAACGAGCTGTCGGTGTGGTTCAACTTCGGCCCGTCGGAGAGCAGCTGGACCGATGGCCCGGTTGCAGCGCCGAACTTCTACAGCGAGATCATCAACCCGGCCACCAGCGACCTGTCGATGGGCGGCGCGATGAGCGCGACCAGGAACGAGAACGAGTCGCTGGGCTTCAACATCGCCTGGGAAGTCACCGACCAGCTCACCCTGGCACTCGACTACCACGATTCGACCGCGACTTCGGGCGCGGACAGCCCGTGGGGCTCGAGCGGCGTACTCGGCGCTGCCGGCTTCTTCCGCGGCACCACCTCCGTCGATTTCTCCGGCGATTTCCCGATCCTCAACGTACAGCTGCCGCCCGGGATGAGTCAGATCGACCCGTCCCAAATGCTTGTCACCGGCTCGACCTTCCGCAACAGCTACATGAAGTCGCAGGTCGAGCAGCTGCAGCTGGAGGGCGAGTTCACATTCGAGAACTACTCGCGCCTGGATTTCGGCGTGGCCGCGACCGAGGTCAACAACCGCTCGGCCTTCTCGAACGTGCAGCTCGACACCTGGGGCGGCGCGACGAGCCCGGCCGATTACCCGGACGAGGTATGGCGGCTGGACTACATCGGCCGGTACTTCGACCAGTTTGCCGGCCACAACAGCCCGAATTTCACTGACGCGTTCTTCGTGTGGGATTTCGAGACGGTGCGCCAGCTGGCCGAGAATGCATGGGTGCGCAGCGGTGGCGACGCTGCCGACTATCGCGCCTCCGACGAGTTCACAACCGATCGCCGCGTCACCGAGAAATCCAAGAGCGCGTACATCCAGTGGAGCAACACATGGGACCTGGCGATGCCGGTCAGCTTGGCCGTAGGCGTGCGCTACGAAGAAACCCAGGTGTCGTCGTCAGCGCTCGTGCCTTCGGCAACTGCAATCTCCTGGGGTTCGGCGAACGAGCTCAACATCATCCAGGACGGCGCGGAATTCACGAGCCTCCAAGGCGAGTACGAGTACTGGCTGCCCAACCTCGACCTCAGCATCGACCTCAGCGAGTCGATGAAGCTGCGCGGCAGCTACGGCGAGACGATCGGCCGGCCCGGCTGGGGTGACATCCAGGGCGGACAGACGCTGGACGCGCTGGTGCGTGTCAGCGGCGGCACGGGATCGCAGGGCAACCCGGATCTTGAACCACTGCATTCGCAGAACTTCGACCTGTCGTTCGAGTGGTACTACGCCGAGGGCAGCTATTTCTCCGCGGGCTACTTCCGCAAGAACATCGACAACTACATCGGCACCACACAGATCGTTGGCACGCCGTTCGATCTGCGCACCCCGATCGGCGGCGCCTATTGGAACGAGGCCCTGGCGGCGGGCTGTGCGACCGCCGATGTGGTCTGCATCCGCAACTACATCCTGACCAACCGCAACGGTGCCCCGGGCGTGACCCGCACCGGCTTCGACGCCAATGGCAATGCCACCGGCACGATCGTGGGTCAGCCGGGCGACCCGATCGCGGAGTTCCGCATCAGCGCGCCGGCCAACCAGCGCTCGGCTTCGCTCGACGGCTGGGAATTCAACATCCAGCACCTGTTCGGCCAGAGCGGCTTCGGCCTGGCGGCCAACTACACGATCGTCGACTCGGGCCTGACGTACGACAACACCGTGATCGGCGAGCAGTTCGCGCTCGAAGGCCTGAGCGATTCGGCCAATCTGGTCGCGTTCTACGACAAGGGGCCGTGGCAGGTCCGTGCGGCCTACAACTGGCGCGACAAGTTCCTGGCCGGTCGCTTCGACGGCTCCGGGCCAAACCCGAACTATGTCGAGGCTTACGGCCAACTCGACGTCAACCTCAGCTACCAGGTCAACGAGCAGCTGTCGCTGTCGGCCGAGGCGATCAACCTGACCAACGAGACGCAGCGCATCCACGGCCGCCACGAAAACCAATTGCTGTTCGCGACGCAGACCGGGCCGCGCTACATGCTCGGACTGCGCTACCGGTTCTGATCAAGGGCGGTACCGGCATTGCACCTGTCGTCACTGTTCGATTCGGAGAGCCGCTGCCCGCAGCGGCTCTTCGTTTTCGTGTCCGCTGGCGGTAGCGCTGGGCTAGCATGGAACCGTGCCGGGGAATGACGTGATACGCGAGATCGTGATTGTCGGAGGCGGTTCGGCCGGCTGGCTGACCGCGGCCGTTCTGGCGGCCGCGCACCGGCCCGATGCGCGCGGCGGCCTGCGGATCACCGTCGTCGAGTCGCCGGACGTGCCGACGATCGGCGTCGGCGAAGGCACCTGGCCGACGATGCGCGACACGCTGCGCGGTATCGGCGTGTCGGAAAGCGAGTTCTTCCGCGCCTGCGAGGCTTCGTTCAAGCAGGGGTCGGAGTTCCGCGGATGGGTAACCGGCGCCGACGATGACCGCTACTTCCATCCGTTCGTGCTGCCGCATGGCTACACGCAGGCGAACCTCGTGGCCGGCTGGCTGGAACGCCACCCGGAGCGGCCGTTCGCGCCGCTGGTGAGCTTCCAGCCGCACCTGTGCGCGCGCAGTCGTGCACCGAAGCAGGCGACCACGCCCGAGTTCGCGGCAGTCGCGAACTACGCCTACCACCTCGACGCGGGACGGTTCGGCGAATTCCTGCGCACGCACTGCGTCGAGCGCCTCGGTGTGCAGCACGTCGTCGATCACGTCGCGTCGGTGACATCAGCGGAGAACGGCGACATCGCCGCCGTGGAGCTCGCCACGCGCGGCACGCTCGCGGGCGATCTGTTCGTCGATTGCACCGGCATGAAGTCGCTGCTGCTGGGCGGGCACTTCGGTGTCGGGTCCATCGACCAGAAGCACGTGCTGTTCAACGATCGTGCGCTCGCGATGCAGGTGCCGTACGCCGATCAGCAGTCCGAGATCGCCTCGCACACGATATCGACGGCGCAGCGCAGCGGCTGGATCTGGGACATCGGCCTGCCCTCGCGGCGCGGCATCGGGCACGTGTATTCGAGCGCGCACACCGATGATGAAGCCGCCGAAGCCGAGCTGCTGACGTATGTCAGGCGCTCCGACGGCCCGACCGACCTGCCCTCGCCGCGCAAGCTTTCGTTCCGGCCCGGCTATCGCGAGCGCTTCTGGCATCGCAACTGCGTCGCGATCGGCCTGTCGGCTGGTTTCATCGAGCCACTCGAGGCATCGGCAATCGCCCTGGTTGAACTGTCGGCGGCGATGCTCAGCGACCAGATGCCGGTCACGCGCGCGGACATGGACGGCGTCGCCCGCCGGTTCAACGACAGCTTCCGCTACCGCTGGGAGCGCGTGATCGATTTCCTCAAGCTGCACTACGTGCTGACGCGGCGCACCGACACGCCGTTCTGGCGCGACCACCTGCGCGCCGAATCCATCCCCGAGCGCCTGCAGGAGCTGCTCGCGCTGTGGCGCTACCGGCCGCCGTCGCGCTACGACCTGGTGCGCGTGGACGAGGTGTTTCCGTCGGCGAGCTACCAGTACATCCTCTACGGGATGGGGTTCCGCCCGGATCCGTCGGCGCGGCGTGCGCGGCTGGACGAGCTCGACTCGGCCGAGGGTTATTTCCGCGAAGCCGCGGACCTGACCTGCCGCATGCTCGCCGGACTGCCCGGCCACCGCGAGCTCATCACCCACATCACGCGACACGGGCTGCCAAGGATCTGACGCATGGCCAACGCGGTACTGCTCAACAACATCGACCACAAAGACCTGCGCGTCGACATGCGCCGCGTCCGCGGGCTGGGCGACGAGGTGATGTTCGCGCCCACCTTCCCGACCGAGTTCCGCAACCTGCAGGCGCACTACCCGATCGTGTTCGCGAAGACGCCGAACGGGACCTCGTTCCAGCCGGTCGCGCTGTTCGGCTTCCGCGAGGGGCAGAACCTGTTCCTGGAATCCGGCAGCTGGGACGTGACCTACCTGCCGCTCGCGATCGAGCGCCAGCCGTTTCTGATCGGCACGGCGGAAGGCGAACCGGTGATCCACATCGACCTCGACAGCCCGCGCACCGGCGTCGACGCGGGCGAGCCGTTGTTTCTCGAGCATGGCGGCACGACGGCCGCGCTCGAACGCATCAGCTCGGTGCTGCTGACGCTGCACGACGGCGTCCGTGCGGTGCCGGCATTCGTCGCGATGCTGGTCGAACTCGACCTGCTGGAGTCGTTCGTGCTGGACATCGAGCTGCCTGACGGCTCGCAGAACCGCCTGGCCGGCTTCTACACAATCAACGAGGACCGCCTTGCGCAGTTGGATGGAACGGCGCTCGAGCGACTGCATCGCGCCGGCCATCTGGAGGCGATCTACATGGCCGTCGCTTCGCTGTCGAACTTCCGCGCGCTGATCGAGCGGGTGAACCGGGTCGATGCTGCAGACCGCTGACCGGGTGTGCGAACTCACCGGCGTCGATGCGGACGCGCTGCCGGATGAGGTGCTGACCTCGACCCGGCCGGTCGTGCTGCGCGGGCTGGCGGCGGGCTGGCCTGCGGTGCAGG
This sequence comes from Lysobacter korlensis, assembly GCF_042434515.1. Lineage (NCBI taxonomy): Bacteria > Pseudomonadati > Pseudomonadota > Gammaproteobacteria > Lysobacterales > Lysobacteraceae > Lysobacter > Lysobacter korlensis. The sequence goes on along the minus strand of NZ_JBHLTG010000004.1, from coordinate 466,004 downwards.
CATCACGCGCTTCGCGGGGTGCCGGCATCGACTACCTGCGCAGGTTCGATGCGGGATCGACCGTGGCGGCGATGGTCGGGGCGCCGGAGATCGGCGGGCGGTTTTTCTACAACGAGGATCTGAGCGGCTTCAATTTCCATATGGAGCGGCCCGCCCTACTGGCGATGCTCGACACGCTCGCAAGCCACCTCGACGATGACGCCCCGCCGGCGCTGTACGTCGGATCGACGACCGTCGATGCCTGCCTGCCGGGCTTCCGCGCCGCGAACGATTTCGGCATGGGCGGACGCAATCCACTGGTCAGTATCTGGCTCGGCAACCGCACGCGCATCGCCGCGCACCACGACCTGCCCGACAACCTCGCCTGCGTCGTGGCGGGCCGCCGCCGCTTCACGCTGTTCCCGCCCGAACAGGTCGCCAACCTCTACATCGGGCCGCTCGACCTGACGCCGGCCGGACAGGCGATCAGTCTCGTGGATTTCGCGCAGCCCGATCTGCAGCGGTTCCCGCGCTTCGCGCAGGCGGCCGAGCACGCGCAGGTGGCCGAACTCGGGCCTGGGGACGCGATCTTCATTCCGAGCATGTGGTGGCACCACGTCGAGGCGCTCGACGCGTTCAACGTGCTGGTGAATTACTGGTGGCGGCAGTCGCCGGCGTACATGGACACGCCGATGAACGCGCTGATGCTGGCGCTGATGACCGTGCGCGACCTGCCACCGGCGCAGCGCTCGGCCTGGCAGGCGCTGTTCCAGCACTACGTGTTCGAGGCCGACGAAAACACCGCTGCCCATATTCCCGAACCGGCCCGGCGCGTGCTGGGGCCGATGGACGAGACACGCGCGCGCGAACTGCGTGCGCGCCTGCTGAAGCGAATCAACCGTTAGGAGTACGCGACATGCGCGCTGATGATCCGACCGCCACCGCTGCAAAACCGATCCGGCGCGTGGTGATTGCAGGCGGCGGGACCGCCGGCTGGATGGTGGCGGCCGCGCTGTCGAAAACGCTGGGCAAGTTGCTCGACATCAAGCTGGTCGAGTCCGACGAGATCTCCACGGTCGGCGTCGGCGAAGCGACGATTCCGACGCTGGTGACATTCCATCGCCTGCTCGACATCAACGAGCAGGAGTTCATGGCCGCCACGCAGGCCACGTTCAAGCTCGGCATCTCGTTCGAGAACTGGCGCGACGTCGATCGGGACTACATCCACTCGTTCGGCGTCACCGGCAAGGACCACTGGACCGCCGGGTTCCAGCACTTCTGGCTCGAAGGACACGAGCGCGGCCTGGCCAGCGATTACGGCGACTACTGCCTCGAGCTGCGGGCGGCGCGCGCAGACCGCTTCGCGCACCTGCCGCGTGGCGGCATGAACTATGCGTTCCACATGGATGCGGGTCTGTATGCGCGCTTCCTGCGCCGCTTCAGCGAAGGCTTCGGCGTGCAGCGCGTCGAAGGCAAGATCGTCTCGGTGCAGACGGATGACTCCGGTACGCAGATCCGTTCGCTGCGGCTGGAATCAGGCGTCGAACTCGAAGGCGACCTGTTCATCGATTGCACGGGATTTCGCGCCTTGCTGATCGGCCAGACGCTCGGGGTGGAATACGAGGACTGGTCGCAGTGGCTGCATTGCGATCGCGCGGTTGCGGTGCAGACCGCATCGGTCGGGCCTGCAGTGCCGTACACGCGCTCGATCGCGCGCGATGCCGGGTGGCAGTGGCGCATCCCGCTGCAGCACCGCGTCGGCAACGGCCTGGTCTACAGCAGCCGCCATCTGAACGACGAGACCGCAACACGCACGCTGCTCGGCAATCTCGAGGGCGAGGTGCTGACGCCGCCGCGCGTGATCCGCTTCCAGCCGGGCCAGCGCCGGCAGACCTGGCGCGGCAACTGCGTCGCGATCGGCCTGGCGAGCGGCTTCCTCGAGCCGATCGAATCGACCAGCATCCACCTGATCCAGCGCGGCATCGTGCGGCTGATGCAGATGTTCCCGGCGGCAGGCATCAACCAGGTCGACGTCGACGAATACAACCAGCAGACGCGCGCCGAGATCGAGCACATCCGCGATTTCATCATCCTGCACTACCACGTCACCGACCGGCAGGACACGGCGTTCTGGCGCGGCTGTCGCGAGATGGACGTGCCTGCGTCGCTGCGCCACCGCATCGACCTGTTCCGCGAATCGGCGCGCGTGTTCCGCATTCCGAACGAGCTGTTCGCTGAGAACTCGTGGATCCAGGTGATGCTCGGCCAGGGCATCGTGCCGCGCCAGCACCACCCGGTCGCGGAACTGATGGGCGACGCGGAACTGTCGAGCTTCCTCGGCGGCATCCGCTCGGGCATCGAGAAAACCGTGCGGCAGCTGCCGTCGCACCAGGCGTATGTCGAGCAGTACTGCCGTCGTCCGGGCACGGTCGCCGCGACCACGTGAGCCGTTAGCCGATCAGGGGCGGCCAGGAACCCCCGCTCGCCCCGCCTGAGTTGGCGCCGGGCGAGCGCTGGCGCGCGCGCGCATGCGGCCCGACGCGGTTGCAGCCCGGCGGCCGTACTACGCGACGCACCGACCCGACGGCCGAGCCAGGCCGCGCATCGCAACCGGCATGGCCAACAACCCTACGAATACCGCCGCCTTCGCCGTACCACGCGACCGACGGCCGCGTCAGCCGCTCCCACGCCAACCGCGAGGCTCGCGGCGCTTCACGGATCGCTGCACCCCTGACGCGTATGGTCACTGCACCGTCGCATCCCGGCGCTAGTGAGCCAGACGCGAGACGCAGCTTCCAACCCGCGGCGGGTTTGTTTCTAGATTCGGAGCGCGCTGCAAACAGTGGTCGAGCTTCACGCATGAGCACGCATCCCAGCCGCCCCGTCACACCTGTCACCAAGGCCGAGACTGCCGGCTGGTTTCGCCATGGGCCGTGGGCGGACTCGCCGCTGGGGCCGCGCGAGAGTTGGCCGCAACCGCTGATTACGCTGACCGACCTGGCGCTGGGCTCGAAGACGCCGACCCTCATCGTCTGGGGGCCCGAGCTGTGCATGGTCTACAACCATGCTTATAGCCGGATCCTTGGAGACCGCCACCCGGCAGCGCTGGGCCGCCCGCTGCCCGATGTCTGGTCGGAGATCTGGGACGCGATCCAGCCGCTGGTCTACCGCAGCCTGGCGGGCGAGGCACTGTATTTCGAGAACGAACGCTTCCTGATCCGCCGCGATGGCGTCGAGCAGGAGGCGTGGTTCAACTTCTCGTACACCCCGGTCCACGATGAAACCGGAGCCGTGGCGGGCATCTACTGCGCGCTGACCGAAACCACGAACGAAGTACGCGCCGAGCGCGACCGCGCCGACTCCTTCGCGCGGCTGCAGCAGCTGTTCCGGCAGGCGCCGGGCTTCATGGCGGTCACGTCGGGCCCCGGCCACATGCTCGAGCTGGCCAACGAGTCCTGCATGCGCCTGGTCGGGCGGACCGACCTCGCCGGCAAGCGCGTGTCCGAAGCGATCCCCGAGCTGGCCGACCAGGTGTACCTGCAGTTGTTCGACCAGGTGTACGCAACCGGCGAGGCCTTCGTCGGCCGGCGCATGCCGGTGCACTTGCAGCCGCCCGGCGAGCGCAGCCCGATGCTGCGCTACGTCGATTTCGTGTTCCAGCCGATCACCGACAGCACCGGCTCGGTCACCGGTGTATTCGTCCAGGGCACCGACGTCACCGAACACCACCATCTCGAGGATCAGCTGCGGCACAGCGAGGTGCAGGCGCTGGACCTGGCACTGGAGTCGGAGATGCATGCGCGCCGGCTCGACGCGCTGCTCGAGGCCGCGCCGGTCGGCATCATCTATGCCGATGCGAACGGTCGACTGGAAGTGGTCAACGCCGCGATCCGCAAGATGTGGGGCAACCACCCCGACGCCACCGACGTCAGCGAATACCACCGCTGGAAGGCGTGGTGGGCCGATGGTTCCGAGCGCGACGGCCAACCGGTCGGCCCCGATGAATGGCCAATCACGCGCGTGCTGCGCGGCGAGGAAGAAGTCAGCGCGATCATCGAGATCGAGCCGTTCGGCCGCCCCGGCGAACGCCGCACGGCGCAGGTGCACGCCCGTCCGGTGCGCACCCATGACGGCGCCCTGGTCGGTGCGGTCGTGGCCGAGATGGACATCACCGACCAGGTTCGGATGCAGGCGCGGCTGCGCGAAAGCGAGATCCGCTTCCGCACGATCACCGATGTCATGCCGCAGATCGCATGGTCGACGCGGCCCGACGGCCAGCACGACTATTACAACCGGCGCTGGTACGACTACACCGGCATGCCCGAAGGCACGATCGGCGACGAGCCGTGGCACGAGCTCGTCCATCCCGACGATCGCGACGAGGCGCTCGACACGTGGCGCACGAGCGTCGCGACCGGCGATCCCTACGAAATCAAGTACCGGCTGCGGCACCGCTCCGGCGAATACCGCTGGGTGCTCGGCCGCGCGTTGCCGGTGCGCAACCACGATGGCCAGATCGTGCGCTGGATGGGCACCTGCACCGACATCCACGAACAGGTGCTCGCGCAGAAGCTGCTCGAGGACGCGTCGCGCCGCAAGGACGAGTTCCTGGCGATGCTCGCGCACGAACTGCGCAACCCGCTGGCGCCGATCAGCACCGCCGCCAGCGTGCTGGCCGCCACCCCGGATGACCCGAAGCGGGTGCGCCAGCTCGGCGACGTGATCCGCCGCCAGGTCGGCCACATGACGCGCATGGTCGACGAGTTGCTGGATGTCTCGCGCGTGACGCGCGGTCTGGCGAGACTGGACTGTGACGTGGTCGATCTCGCTACCGTCGCGCGCAGCGCGATCGAGCAGATCGGACCGCTGATCGACGAGCGCAAGCATCAGCTGATCACGCATCTGCCCGACGGCGAACTGCTGGTGATGGGCGACCGGATCCGACTGGTGCAGGTGGTGTCGAACCTGCTCAACAACGCGGCCAAGTACACCCGCAGCGGTGGCCGGATCGAACTCGAACTCGCAGTCGACGACGGCTGCGCGGTGATCGAGGTGAGCGACAACGGCAGCGGTATCGAGCCGGAGCTGCTGCCCCAGGTGTTCGAGCTGTTCACCCAGGGCGCGCGCGGCCCCGACCGCTCGCTCGGCGGGCTCGGCATCGGGCTGGCGCTCGCCAAGAGCATCGTCGAGCTGCACGGCGGCTCGATCGTCGCTAACAGTGCCGGCCGCGGCCGCGGCAGCGAGTTCAAGGTCCTGCTGCCACTGGCGGAGCTCGAGCGCGCCGAGCCCGGCACCGGCCGCATGCCGTCGCGCCGCGCCGTCGATGCCCGCCTCAGCACGATGGTGGTGGACGACAACGCCGATGCGGCCCGTACGATCGCGCTGCTGCTGGAACTACAGGGCCACGAAGTGCGCGTGCATCACGACGCGACCACCGCGCTGGCCGATTCCAGGGCGCAGCCGGCCCAGCTCTACATCCTCGACATCGGCCTGCCCGACATGTCCGGCCATGAGCTCGCACAGCGCCTGCGCCAGCAACCGGGCGCTGCGGATGCCAAGCTCATCGCGGTGACCGGCTACGGGCGTGCGGAGGACCGCACGCTGTCGGAGGAAGCCGGGTTCGACCTGCACCTCGTCAAGCCGGTCGACGCCGGCCAGCTGCTCGACGCGGTAGCGACCGTCGGCCCGAAATAACCGCCGCGGCGACGACACCGCGGTCGGCTGTGTCTGCCGTCGGCCGTCGGTTGCAGCCGGTGGTGCCCGCGGCGTCCAGTGCGGCTAGCGCGGAACCAGATCGGACGAATACGTGCGCGGCAGCGTCACGCGGTACTGCAGGCCGCCTTCGATCGCTTCCAGCTCGAGGCTTGCCTCCAGCAGTTCGCACAGACGCTTGGCGATCGCCAGATGCACGCCGTCGGTGCCGAGCGGGCTGGTGGCGGCCGGGGCACGCCCTTCTCCTTCCAGCGGCAGCCGCGAGCCACGCTGGGTTTGATGCGCATCGCGCGTGGCCTCGGACAGCACCGATGCGGTCGGCGACGAGATGCGATCGCCGCTTGGCGAGAGGTTGAACCGCAGGTTGATGAACCAGCGCCCGTTCGACCGGCGGTCCTCGCCCCAGCGCAGATCGATCGTGCTCCTGCGTGATCCGGGCACGGCGGCCAGCAGCAGGTGCCTGACCAGCAACGGGATGCGGGTGGCATCGCCTTCGACCGGCAACGAACCGGGACCATCGAACCGCAGCTCGACATTCTGCTGCTCGGCGATTGGCACCAGCGCTGCGCATGCCAATGTCATCGCCTCGCCTGCATCCAGCGGCGCCGGTGCCAGCTGTTCCGAACCGGCCTCGAGTTGCGCCAGCCTGACCAGGTTGTCCAGCGCCTGGTCGAGCGACGCGAACCCCGACTGGAACAACCGCCGCAGCTCGTCGCGCTCGGCCTCATCCAGACCGGTGTCATCCAGCACGCTGGCGGTCGTCAGCACCAGCGACAACTCGCTGCGGATCTCGCGCGCCGCGCCGTGCATCACCTCGCTGCGCCGCTTCTCGAGCTCGCGCACGCGCGCGAGCGCTTCGGACAGCTCCTGCGCGCGCGTACCCGCCTCGGCCTGCAGCAGGTGGTGGTATTCGTTGACGCTTTCCGTCAGGTGCTGATCAAGCACGCCGGCCCAGATCTGGTGCGCGTGGTGCAGCACCTCGTCACAGGCATCGCCCGCGTCGGGGCGGAACGTCGTCAGACGCGCCACGACGCAGCGATTGAAGTAGCCCCACTCCTGGCTGATCGTGCGCAGGCTGTAGCCCTGCAGCCATCTGAACCGCGCATGCGACTCGGCCTTTTTCAGATGCCGACGCCACATGCCGGGGGCCGGGTCGGGCCACGCGAGCAGCAGGCGCTCGAACCCATCGAGCACCTCGGGAAAGTGATCGACGAACTGCGCGGCGGTCCACTCGGACGTGTCCTGCAGCGACGGGTCCTGTTCGACCATCGCGCGCCAGGCGTCGAGGATCTCGTCGCGCTGCTCACGCAGATGGCTTGCCAGCTGTGCCAGGCCCTGCCGGACCTGCTCGGGTGTGTTCATTGCTTGATTCGTTGTCGGTTGAGCTACCGGCACAAGGCCAGGCGTCAGGGATACGCCGGGGCAGGTGAACGCAGCGCCTCAGGAGCAGGGCCGATCGGATCATCCAGCCTGTAGGGCTCCGCCGGCTTCAACGCGGGCTCGGCCGTTCGACGGCCATTCGAACGTCGCCTGCGCCTGAACCGCGAGCGTGGCCATGCCGTCCCGACACGCTTCGACAACGCGATGATCGCCTTCCTCTAACGGCCGCGGCGCCAGTCTGGTGCCGTGCCGCCACGACCCGGCGGTCGTACGCATGAGGAGTCACCATGAAGAAGCCGAAGAACAACGACACCAAGAGCCCGGTGCTGAACAAGGCCGTGAACCAGGGCCGTATCAACACGCAGACGAAGAAGGGTGGGCTGCTCGTCCATGACGACAACTTCTCCGACCAGTCCGAAGGTGCGAAGTCCGAAGGCCAGCCCACGGCCATGCACGGCCAGGGAGCGGGTTTCAGCCGCAACGTGCACTGACCCGGAAGGCGTCCGACCGGGCGCCGCTACACACAAGACCATCTACTGCGGGCCCGATCGGGCCCGCGCCCGTTTTGCGGCCGTGCGTTCCGACAGTCCGCGGCGAGATGTGAGCACGCGGCGCGGCGGTGCGATCAGCTCGCCCCGGAAGCCTCGGCGGTCCCGTCGAAAAACCAGTCGACCGCCTCGCGCGCGATGTCCGGAGGAATCACGTGGCCACCGCTGAACTCGCGGTAGCGCACGCGATAGCCCGCGCGCTCCAGCCGCGGTGCGAGCACGCGGCTGCAGGCCTCGATCGGGAGCACCGCGTCGTCGGTGCCATGCGAGATATAGATCGCCGGTGCGCCCCGCTGGTCGGCCGGAGCCGCAAAGCCAGGCGAGAACGCGAGGACGTGGGTGAACATGTCGCCATTCGTGATGCCCAGCGATAGTGCATACGACGCGCCGTCGGAGAACCCGCCGATCGCCAGCCGCTGCGGGTCCACCGAGTAGCGGTCGAACACGGTTGTCAGCGCCTGGTCGATCAGTGCGACGTCCGGCCCGTAGCCGCCGGCGATCACGTCCCACGTGCCCTTGCGCGATGCGGGCGCGATCAGGACCAGGCCGTGCGCATCGGCCAGGTCACGCAGCAACGAAAGCCCATGGTGCGCGTGCCCACCCGCGCCGTGCAGCAAAAGCACGGCCGGCGCGGGCCGATCGGGGCGGTATCCGTCGGGCACATAGAAGTAACTGTCCCGCGCAGGGTCGTAACCGAGCGACTGCAGTCCGGTGTCGTCCGCCTGCTCGACCTGCTTCGGGCGCGCCTGCAGACGGCCTTCGGTATGCGCGTTCGTGTTCGGCATCGTCGGTTCACCTCGGTGTGCAGCGATGTGCGCGCGCGCTGACCTTGGCGCCGCAGTGCGGTTCACGTGCGCCTGCCTGCTCCCGCACTGCGTCGTTAGCGGGACATGCATGCCCGGCCACGGGCGCAGGGTCGGCTCAATTCGCGCAGGCACCGATTTTCACGGCGCCGCGCCTACGCGCCGTGACACCGGCCGTGACGGCGAATGCCATCGCGTGCGTCCGAAGTGGAGGCATCGCAGCAACGCCAGCGGTCGCGACGCGCCTCGTGCAGATGGTTCGCGCACGGTGCCGATTCGTCGGCGGTGAGCGGTGCCCCGCCCGTCCTACCGCCGGGCGCGCGAGCGCTGCGTGCGCCCCGACTGCAGCGCCGTCAGTAAAAGCGCCGAGACCAGCGCCCCGAGCATCAGCGCGACCGTCCAGAACACCGGGCCCTGCTCCCACCCGCGGGCAACGATGAAGCACGCAAGGCTGGCGATGAGCGCCGCGACCGCGCCCAAGCGCCACCTGCGTGAGCGCGCAGGCGGCAGCCGGCGCCCGAGCAGCGCCTCGTAATGCTTGTCCATCGACAGCGCCAGCAACGACCAGGCAATGAGGATCAGCAACGCACCGGCCAGCGCCATGTCATGCCCCCTGTGCGGCGGTGCGCAGCGCCATCGGCGGCCGCAGTGGGCTGCGTAGAGCGGCCCGGTGCGCAAGCCAGCCGAACCCGGCCGCAAACGCCAGCGCCACGAGGTCGACCGACGCCAGCGACCACTGCCCCTGCGGCAGCGTCGCAAGCAGGTGGCTCGCGTCGGTGGTGGCGAAGTTGACGAGCGGAATCGCGACGCATGCCAGCGCCGTGCCGGCGAAGAGGTCGCGCCAGCCACGTCCGCTGCGCGTGCGCCCCATGCCCCAGCAGGCGGCGACGGCCCAGGCCGTGCAGAACACGGCGATCTCCGCCCGTGCGCGTTCCGGCGTTTGCGCAGGCAGCAAGCGGTTGGCGAGCAGCAGCGTCGCGCATGCGAACGGCATGCCGGCCACGACGCCGATGTTGAGCCCCTGCACGATTCCGTAACCCGACACCGGCCCGGCTGCCGCGATGCGTTGCGCGCGCTTGCGCACCCACACCTGCATGCCGCTTGCCAGCATCACGCAGCCGGTCAGGCCGAGCAGGAAATACAGCGCGCGCAGCCCACCGCCGCCGAACTGCACCATGTGCAGCCCGCCGAGAAACGAATACGTCAGATACCCGACCGTCGGCGGCGCGCTGTGGTGCACGAACGCGCCGGTCGCCGCGTCGTACTGCACCTGCTGCATGTCCCACGCCACGTGCCGTGCATGGTCGGTGCCGAAGATGATCAGCGCGCTGACATCGTCCGGGTGCTCGACCGACGCCCAGTCCACCGGCTGGCCCATGCGCCGCTGCGCATCGGCCACGAGCGCATCGATCGAATGCAGGCGCGCGAGCGGACGCCCCGCGTCCTCGCGCTCGTGGAAGCCACCGGCCTCCTGGAAGAAGCGGTTCAGATCGCCCTTGTACGCGGTGTCGAGCCCGCCGGTGATGTAGCTCGTCGCGAAGATGATCACGCCCGTGTACGCGATCAGCAGGTGGAACGGCAGCCCGAGCACGCCGGTCAGGTTGTGCCCGTCCAGCCACGCGCGCTGCCCGCCCGCCGACGGCCGGAACGTGAAGAAGTCCTTGAAGATGCGCTTGTGCGTGATCACGCCCGCCACCAACGCGACGAGCATCAACATGCCCGCAAACGCGACGATGAACATGCCGGTCGTGCCGGCGTGCAGGTTCCAGTGCAGCTCGAAGAAGAAATCGCCGCCGGCCGTCTCCGGCACCGGCGTCGCGGTCCGCGGATCGAGCGTGAGCTTGCGCGTGGTGCCGTCGTCGAGCATCCAGAACGTCTCCATCGCGCGCTCACGCTCGTGCGGCGCGTGCGCCCACCACGAGTGCGCCCCGGGCGCGCGTGCGGCGATCTGCGCGAACGCGTTGTCGAACATCGGCGCATCGAACCTCGGTGCGGGCGTGGCATTGATGTCGTGCAGCGATGGCCGCATCCAGTCGTCGAGCTCGCGGTCGAAACACGACAGCGTGCCACCTACGAAAATCACGAACAGCAACCAGCCTGCAAGCAGGCCGGCCCAGGTGTGCAGCCACGCCATCGACTGGCGAAGGGAGTTCTTCATCGCTGCGATCTCCTCAGGGCCGCAGGCCGGCGTCCGGGAACGCGAACACGACCGCCATCATCAGTGCGAACGCCACAGCCGGCAGCCACCACGCGCGCCATGGCGATGCTGCAGCGAAGGCATGCAGCGCCACCAGCGTCCACACGACGAACGACAGCAGCGTGCCGGCCACGACACGGTCCGGCCGTGCAAACGGCAGCACCACCGTCATGAACGCAGCGAACGTATGCGCGCAGGCGTAGCCGGCCACGAGTGCGGCGAGCGTGCGCATGGCCACGTCGAGTGCGTGGCGCAGGCGCGTGGGACGGGAGGCAGTGGCGGCCATCACGGGTGCTCCGTCAGAACCGGTACGCGACGGTCAGCGACGCGCTGCGCGGCGGCGCGTAGAAGCCCTGCTCCCAGTACAGGCTGGCCAGGTACTTCTCATCGGTCACGTTGTCGATGTTGAGCGTCGCATCCCAGCCGGTGTCGAAGCGGTAGCCGGCCATCAGCCCGAGCGTCGTATACGCGTCCTGTCGTGTGACGACCGTCGTGCCGTCATCGAGCACGAGGCTCTGCTCGCGGTAAATGTCGTCCTGCCAGCGCACGGTCGCGCCGAGGCGCAGACCATCGAGCTGCGGCAGGTTCCACACGGCAGCCGCATGCAATGTGTTTCGCGGCACGTAGGTGCGTGCGCGGTTACCGTCCGCGTCCTCGATCTGCACATGCGCAAAGCCGGCCGACAACGACAGGTGCTCGCCGATGCTGCCGCCGATATCCAGCTCGATGCCTTCCGACACCGCATCTTGGCCCGCGTAGTACGAGCGGAAGTTCACGAGGTCGTAGCCCGCGTACTCGGCAAGGTTGTCCTGGTGCACGCGGAACACTGCGGCCGATGCATTGAGGCGGCCTGCAAACCATTCGCCCTTGACGCCGATCTCGGCGTTGTCGCCTTCGACCGATGGCAGCGTGCGGCCATTGATGTCGATCTCGGTCTGCTGCGCGAAGATCTCGCCGTAGCTCGCGTAAAGCGACACGTTGCTCGACACATCCCACACCGCGCCAACGAACGGCGTCACGGCGCTTTCCTCGGCGTCCTTGGCCTCGCCGTAGCCGACACCCGTGCTGCGCACGCGCGCATGGTTCGCGCCGGTGATCAGCTTGAAGGCGTCGGACAGGTTCCACCGTGCAGTCGCGTAGACGCTCTCGCGTCGGAAATCGAAGTTCGAGCCGTCCGGGAATGCGGGGTCGAAAAACGGCTTCGGAAATGCGCCGCTCCACTGCTCGAGCGGCGCTGGCAGTGGATCGCCGACGCCGCCGTAGAGCGACGTCTCCACAATGTCGCCCCGGCTCCAGCCCGCACCCAGCACGAGGTCATGCTCGCGCCCGCCCAGCATGAAACCGCCCGCCGCCCGCACGTCGAGCTGGTGCGCATCCCATTCGCCCTCGTAATCGGACGGGTACGCGAACAGGCCTTCACCGGTCACCCGGTCCGGCGTGCCGTACACGTAGAAGATCTGCGTATCTTCGGTCGCGCGCTCGAAGTTGTAGGCCGCGCGCAGCTCCCAGCCCGCGCCGATGCCGTGCGCGAGCTCGACGAATGCGCGCGTGTCCTCGGTATCCCAGTACGACCAGTCCGCGGCGGTGCTCGTGCTGCGGTCGTAGTTCGTTGGCGTGCCGTCGGTGTAGTACAGCGGCAGCGCGCCCCATAGCGGGCTATCGGCATCGTTGCGCTGGTGCGAGACGCCGGCGGTCAGCAGCGTGCGCTCGCCGAGGTCGGCCTCGATGACGCCGTATCCGATCGCCTTCGCGTGTTCGAAGCGGTCGAGGTAGCTGTCGCTCGACTCGGCGGCAAGCACGGCCCGACCGCGAGCCGACCCGGATGCAGCCAGCGGTCCCGACACGTCAACCTCGGCCCGTACGCGGTCGAAACTACCGAGCGTGAGCGAAGCGCGGCCCTGCGCGTCGGCGGTCGGGCGCTTGCGGACGAAGTTCACGGTGGCGGACGGATTACCGGTCGACGACATCAGGCCATTCGCACCGCGCAGCACCTCGATGCGTTCGAACATCGCCGTGTCCACATCACCGTTCTGGATGCCGTACGGCAGCGGGATGCCGAGGCCGTCGCGCTGGAAGTTGGTGATGTCGAAGCCACGCGCGGTGTAGTACGTGCGCCCGGTCTCCACACGCTCAACGTTGACACCCGTGGTGAGGGCGAGCACCTCGTTGATGTTGTCGAGTTCGAAATCCTCGATCTGCTCCCGCGTGACCAGGCTCACCGACTGCGGCGTCTCGCGCGGCGTCAGCACCAGGCCGGTCGCCGCCGAGGTTTCACCGGCCGAGTAGCCATCCGGGTGCGCGCCGGAGACGACCACGCGGTCGAGCTCGGTCGCGTCGTCGGCCGCGCTCACTCCGGTGGCCAGCGCGGGCACGAGTGCGACGGCGAGCGAGGCGGCAAGCACGTGTCGGCGAAACGGAAGGACGGCGCGGGGGCAGGCGCAAATGCGGAGACTCAAGGTGACCTCTGTGGGCGATCGCCGGGGCTTGCGGGGCGCGAAAGCGACGCGCCACGGCGGCAGTGGGGGAAAAGTGCCGCGCATTTAACTGCGAATCATTCGCATTTGCAATTGGGCTCGAGCGCGGCGCCTCGCGACCTGCCCGTCGCCTTGCCCCTGCGATCACGGCGGCGCCCTACTCTTCGAAACACCCTGTGGCAGGCGCAGCGGGCGGCCTGCTGCCGCGTTCGTGTCAGCCAGCGAACCACTCCACGAGATCAATGAGGACCGATGACCGGCATCCTGCCCGCGGGCAAACTCAAGCAGCTGTCGACCAGCATCCGTTCGAGCTTCTGGTTCGTGCCCGGCGTGATGATGCTGGCCTTCATCGCGCTCGCGCTCGGGCTGGTCGAGGTGGACCAGCAGGTCGACGACACGCTGCGCAAGCGCTGGCCCCGGATGTTCGCGGCCGAGGCCGAGGGCTCGCGCGCGATGCTGTCGGCGATCGCAAGCTCGATGATCACGGTCGCTGGCGTGGTGTTTTCGATCACGATCGTGGCGCTCGCGCAGGCGTCGACGCAGTACACCTCGCGCGTGCTGCGCAACTTCATGCGCGACCGCGCAAACCAGGTCGTGCTGGGCGTGTTCGTCGGGGTCTACACCTACTGTCTGCTCGTGCTTCGTACGATCAGCGGCGGCAGCAATGGCCAGTTCGTCCCGTCACTCGCGGTGGTTGGTGGACTGGTGCTTTCGATCGTCGCGATCGGATTTCTGATCTTCTTCATCCACCACATCGCCTCGACGATCCAGGCCGGGGAAATCGCCCGCTCGGTGATGCGCGACACGCTGCGCTCGATCGACGGCATGTTCCCCGCCGAACTGGGCCACGAAGCCCGTGAACCGGCAACCCCGCCCAGCCAACCGCCCGCGAACCTGACCTGGCACCCGGTCCCGGCGACGACGACGGGCTACGTGCAGAGCATCGATCCGGACGCGCTGCTGAAGTTCGCGCAGCAGCACCAGGTGGTGGTGCGCATGGAAGTCGGCGTCGGCGATTTCGCGATGGAGCAGCGGCCGCTGGCGAGCGTCAGCGGAGGCCGGCCGCCCGATGAAAAGATGACGTGCGAGCTGAACCTGCTGTACGCAATCGACACCTACCGCACGACCGATCGCGACCCGCTGTACGGCATCCGCCAGCTGGTCGACGTCTCGCTCAAGGCGCTATCGCCCGGCATCAACGACACCACGACCGCGATCATCTGCCTCGATCACCTGTCGGTGATCCTGCAACGGCTTGCGAACCGGATGATCGAATCGCCGTTCCGCAGCGAGGACAGCGTGCTGCGCGTGATCGCCTGCGGCCCGACGTTCCAGCACACGATCGAGCTCGCATTCGGTCAGATCCTGGAAAACGCCGCCGGAAACACCAGCGTGCTTGCGCGGATGCTGCGCGTGATCGAGCAGGTCGCCGCGGTCACGCGCTCGCCCGAGCGTCGCGCGCTGCTGGAACGCCGCGTGGATGTGATCGAGGAACTCGGGCTGGAATCGGCGAAGACCACGACGGCGCGCGAAACCATCGAGCGGCACAGCGCGGCTGCCCGCTACGCCTGCCGTGCACCCGCGGGGCCCCAGGCGCCGATTGCGGGAGAGTGAAACGATCGCGGCTGTATAAGCCGCGCATCGAAACGCCTAGAGCGCCATCAGCAAAGCGGTATAGATCGCTGCGCCGAGTACGAACGGCACGTACCGGCTCTTGCGTTCTTCCGGCAGTTCTTCCTTGAGCACGTTCAACACCACGCCACCGCCGAGGAATGCGGTAAGCGTTGCAACGGTCGCCTCGCCAAGGTCCGTCGCCAGACCCAGAAGCGCGCCGATGACGGTCGCAGCGGCCAGTAACCAGCGTCCGGCGTGCTGGTAACGGTGCTGGTGGTGCTCGCGCAGGCCATGGTCGTTGACGATGAAGTGCACGGCCATCGCGGCCCAGAAAAACAGCAGTCCGCCGGTGTCGGTTTCGGGCTGGTGCAGCAGCAGGTAGCCGATCAGCACGTTGTAGAGCGCAAACGAGCCGATGTGCAGCCAGAACACGCCGGCTTCGGTGCGGTCGCCATCGCCTTCGCTCGCGTTCTTCGCACGTGAGGTCAGCGCCAGCCGCTCGAGTCCGTAGAACACCGCAAGCCCGAGCAGCGCGACCATCCACAGCAACGACTCGGCCGCCACTGCGCCTTCGGCGCGCATCTCCGCGACCGCTGCCTGGCCGCGCGAGATTTCCGGCAGCAGGTGCACGAAGACGTATGCGACTGAAATACCGCTCGCGAACGACAGCCAACGCGTGCGTGGCAGATGATCGAGAAAGCGCAGTCTGCCTGCGAACACATGGACCATCGCGAGCGCGGCGGCAAGGACAAGGGCGAGCGTCTGCATGATGGGTCGGGCACGGCGCCTCGTGGCTGCGACGTGCGCCAGCATGGCCCGACCACTGTCTCGGTCGCGTGGTGGTGCGGCGATCCGACACCACCGGTCAGCGAAGACGCGGCGCCGCGAAAGCCGCGCGTCGTGCGCAGGCCTATACTTCCCCGCGCCGAACGCGATGGAACACGCACCGATGGCCGACACCGAACGCCGCGCAGCGGGCACGCCCCATGTCGTGATCGTCGGCGGTGGCTTTGCCGGTCTCTGGGCCACGCGCGCACTGGCACGCGACGCGGTGCGGATCACGCTGGTCGACCGACGCAACCACCACCTGTTCCAGCCGCTGCTCTACCAGGTCGCGACGGCGGGCCTGTCCGCGCCCGACATCGCCGCGCCACTGCGTCACATCCTGCGCCGCCAGCGCAACGTGGAAGTCATGCTGGCCGAAGTCGAGGCGATCCATGCCGACCGGCGCGAACTCGGACTCGCCGGCGGCCGCACGCTCGCCTACGACGTGCTGTTGCTCGCAAGCGGCTCGACGCATGCGTATTTCGGCCATGAGGAATGGGAGCAGGTGGCGCCGGGGCTGAAGACGCTGGCCGACGCGCTGAAGATCCGCCAGCAGGTGCTGCTCGCGTTCGAGAAAGCCGAACAGGCGGCTGATCCGGCCGAGCGCGCCGCATGGCTTGATTTCGCGGTCATCGGCGGCGGCCCGACCGGGGTCGAACTGGCCGGCACGCTTGCCGAAATCGCCCGCCACACGCTGCGGGACGAGTTCCGCCATGTCGATCCATCGACCGCGCGCGTGCGCCTGATCGAAGCCGGCCCGCGCGTACTCGCATCGTTTCCGGAATCCCTTTCGATCAAGGCGCGGCAGCAGCTGGAACGGCTCGGCGTCGACGTGGTGACCGGCACGCCGGTCAGCGAGATCAACGCCGACGGTTACCGGCTTGGCGAAACCTTCGTTCGCGCACGCACGGTGCTGTGGGCCGCCGGCGTGGCCGCCTCACCGCTGGGCCGCCTGCTGCAGGCGCCGACCGACCGGGCCGGTCGCGTGCAGGTCGCGGCCGACCTCAGCGTGCCGGGCCACCCGGAGATCCTCGTCGCGGGCGACCTCGCAAGCGTCCAGCAACCCGACGGCACTCCGGTGCCGGGTATCGCGCCGGCCGCGAAGCAGATGGGCCGCCACGCCGCACGGGTGATCCGGGCGCGACTGCGCGGCCAGCCCGCGCCCGCGTTCCGCTACCGCGACTTCGGCAACCTCGCGACGATCGGGCGCATGGCGGCCGTCGTCGACCTGCGCGCCCTGCGCCTGTCGGGCGCGCTGGCCTGGTGGTTCTGGCTCATCGCGCACGTGTTCTTCCTGATCGGCTTCCGCAACCGGCTCAGCGTGCTGATCAACTGGGCCTCGTCGTACTGGAGCTACCAGCGCCACGCGCGGATCATCCTCGAACAGCCCGGCGACGAGCCCGTCGAGATCGACCCGCCCGCAAGCCACGACGCAACACCTCCCGCCCGGCGCGGCCTGCCTAGTACGTGATCTCGCGCCGGAACGGCGGCAGCGCATCGAGGATGTCGCGCCCGTAGCGCTTCTGCACCACGCGGCGGTCCAGCAGCACGATGCGCCCGGTGTCTTCCGAGGTGCGGATCAGCCGGCCCGCGTACTGCGTCAGCACACGGATCGCATCGGGCACGGTGACCAGCATGAACGGGTTATGCCCGCGCGATTCGAGCCATTCGGACTTGGTGGCCAGCACCGGCTCGGTCGGCACCGCGAACGGCAGCTGGGTGATCACGACCGTCGAGCAGTAATCACGCGCAAGGTCCAGGCCCTCGCCGAGCGAGGCCAGCCCGAACAGCACGCTGCCCTGCCCCGCATCGACGGCTGCGCAGTGCGCATCGACGAGTGCCTGCTTGCCCATCGAGCCCTGCACGCGGATCTGCGACTGCCGCGATGCGGGCATCAGCGCCGCGACGGCTTCCATCTTGCGCCGCGACGTGAACAGCACCAGCGAGCCCGCGGACCAGTCGAGACCCGTTGCGAGCCACTCGGCGATCGCCTTTGGATGGTCGGCGTGGTCGGGCAGCACCGGGAACGCGGGCACCTGCAGCACCGCCTGCGTCTGCAGGTCGAACGGTGATGGCAGCGATACGCATTCGGCCTCGGCCGGCAGCCCCACCGAGGCAGCGAACGCGCGGAAATTGCCGCCGGCGCTCAGCGTCGCAGACGTCAGTAGCACCGAGTCGGCCTGCGACCACAGCCGCTGGCGCAGCAGCTTGGCGGCCGACACCGGCGAGGCGTGGCAGACCAGCCCCTTGTCGAGCCCCACCGTCATCCAGCGCGCGTGTGGCGGCTCGCCGTCGGGGTCCACCTGGCCCCAGGCGGTAAACAGGTCGGCCGCCTCGCCGAGCTGCTCCAGCGCCGTGCCCATCGCGCGGATCGCACGCTCATCGGACTTTGACCCTTCTTTCTGCATCACGCGCCGGCGCGCGGCTTCGAGCCAGTCACGCAGGCTGCGCGTATCGACGCCCAGCGCCTGCGCCTGGATGCGCCAGTCATCGGGGATGCGCCCGAGCGGCGCGCGCCACATCGGGTCGCGCTCGTTGAAGTCCGGCGTCCACTGGCTCTGCAACTGGATGTCGAATGCCTTGACCGCGTCGGTCAATCGCTTGAGGTCGGCATGCGCATCGGCCAGCTCGCGATTGCCGATGCGCGTCTTGTCGAGCAGCCGGAACGGCGCGGCGAACACCGGGCCCATCTTCGCGAGCCGGCGCGCGAACGCGCCCATGTGCAGCTGCGACGCGCCGGATTCGATCGCGACCGATGCGAGATGGTGGCCTTCGTCGAACACGAACGTGCACGCGGACGGATCGCCGATCAGGAAGTTCTCCGAGGAGGCGTCGGCATCGGCGTTTCCGTCGAGTTCCAGCGCGGCGATCACCATCGCGTGGTTCGCAACCACGATGTCGGCATCGCGCACGCTGCGGCGCGCGTTGAGCACCGGGCAGCGCTGCGCATGCGCGCAGCGGCTGTTCGCACAGGCGCCCGACGTGGTGCTCAGCAACGGGCGCACCGAGTCGGGAATCGCCCGCGGGGCCTCGTCGAGATCACCGTTCCAGCTGCCGCGGTCGAACGCGCTGACCAGCGCCTCGACCGCGCGAATCTCGTCGAGCTGCGGCGGCCGCGGCCAGCCGGCGCTCGGCAGCTCGAGGCCGAGGTCGGCCTGCACGGTCTGCCCGCCGGCGAGCTCCATCGCATCGCGCACGCACAGGTAGCGGCCGCGCCCCTTCGCGAGCGCGACTTTCGCCTCGCTGCCGGTCGCGGCAAGGAACGCCGGCAGGTCCTTGCTCATCAACTGGCTCTGCAGCGCGACGGTCGCGGTGGACAGCACGAGCTTGCGCTTGCCGATCTGCGCGGTCGGGATGCCCGCGATCAGGTAGCCGAGCGATTTGCCCGTACCGGTCGGCGCCTCGGCAACCGCGAACCCGCCGCTGGCGCCGAGTGCGCGCGAAGACGTCGCGATCAGGTTGCGCTGCGAGCGCCGGGCCTTGAAGCCAGGCAGGCGGCTGGTGACCTGCTCGTAGGCTTGGCGGACAGCGGTCTTCGCCTCCTCGTCGAGGACGCGCGGCTTCAGGGGTGGACTGCTCATCGGATGACGGCGCGGCGGCCCCGCGGGACCGCCCGGTTGCGATTCGGGCCGGCATTGTCCGGCCTCGCCGTCTCACCGCGGGCTCATAGCCGTCACGGATATGACTGCGGCCGCACCGGCAGGTCGCCGGCGCCGCCTGCGCGGCGGTGTCAGGCCCGCGAGTGGCCGATCGTGGCCTGGATTTCCTCCAGCCCGAAACCGCGCGTTTCCACGCCGCTGCGCCAGAGCATGACGGCCGCCACCGCCATCGGCACCGCGATCAGCACGGCCGATGCGGCGAAATGGTCGAAGAAGCCGAACACGCCGAGCCCGGCGCCGAGAATGCCGCCGAACTTCGAGCTCGCTGCGACCACGCCCGAGCCGGTGCCGCGCATGCGCAGCGGATAGATCTCGGCCGCGTACGGAATCAGCATCGCGATCACGCCACTGACGCTGACCAGCAGCGCAGCGGTCGTGAGCGAGGTCACCAGCTGCGAGCGCACGTCGAACGCCTCCAGCGCGCCGAACACCAGCAGCGTCGCCGCGGTCAGTGCCAGAAACAGCACCAGCGATTTGAAGCTGCTCCAGCGGTAGTACAGCCAGACCACCAGCGCGATGCCCGGCAGCGCGTAGATCGCCGACTTCGCCAGCAGCGCGCTTGCCGCGGCCGGGTCGACGCCCAGCTCGGACAGGTTGACCGGCAGCCACAGCAGGAAGCCGAAGTTCACCAGCCCCCAGGCCGTGCCCGCGACCAGCAACCCCCAGGTGATACGGGCGTGCCGGCCACTGACGAGCTGGCGCATGCCGGCGACCGGGTGGCTCTCGTCGATCACCGGCGGGCCCGGGTGCGCGGCGTCGTCGAGCTCGATGCCATCGCGGCGGCCCGCGAACCGCGTCAGCACCGCGCGTGCCTGCGCGTGCATCCCGAGGCTGGACAGAAAGCGCGGCGATTCGGGGATGAACCGGTTGAGGAAAATGATGACCGCGCCGGTCGGCAGACCGAGCAGCCACAGCACCCGCCAGCTGAACATCGGCTCCAGCACCGCGGCCGCGCCGGCCGCGAGCAGATAGCCGCCGGACGTGCCGATGCCCCCGAGCGCGACCAGCAACCAGCCGCGGTGCATCGCCGGCACGGTTTCGGCCATCAGCGTGAATGTGATCGGCAGCAGGCCGCCGGCGGATGCGCCCATCAGGAAGCACATCGCAAGGTTCCACTCGAACGACGGCATCGCGCCGCAGATCGCAGTGCCGATGAACATCAGCGCCGACAGCAGAATCGCCGCACGGCGGCCGAAGCGGTCGGCGATGCGGCCCCAGACCACCGAGCCCACCGTCGTGCCGGTCAGCGCGCACAGCGCCAGCAGGCTCGCGCGCGACTTTTCCATTTCATACTCGGCGCTCATGCCCGGCATCACGAAGCCGAGCGTCGCCGGTTTCATCACGTCGATCGCCAGCGTCACCACCAGCACGATCACGAGTTTCCAGTGCTCGTTGTTGAGCGCGACGCCATCGGCGACGTGGAACTGCAGCGCCGGCTGCGCCACCCCGCCCGGCCCCGGCAGCACCCGCTGCGGCAGCAGCCCGTAGGCCGAGAGCATCAGGCCGACCGGGATGATCGCCATGCCGACCCACATCTCGAGGGTCATCGGCATCCCGACCATCTGCCAATGCGTGTGTTGACCCATCATGAACATCGGACCGTGCGACAGCACGCCGGCCGTGATGAGTGCGCACCCCAGCCAGAACGCCACGGGATGGTGGAAGGAATACCCGGTCTGCTTCATCGATGCGCCCCCGAACTGCCGCGCATCTTAGCCGGCCCCGTGGTGCAGCAGGCGGCGGCCGAGCCCGTTTTCGTGCCGTGACCGCGGACGGCCTGCCCCGGCGGCCCGCGGCCGTTGCCGGCGCCACGGCACGCCGGCATCGCGCCCCGGTTTCCCGGCGCGGCGCCAGCGCAGGGACGCCACCGCGCTCTGCTAGTCTCGCCGCGTCCCGGGGAGGGCCGACATGGCGACTGATACGCCGCACCGCACGCCGCACAGCCAGTACGCACTGCTCCGGCAGCGGCGCTTCCTGCCGTTCTTCCTGACCCAGTCGCTGGGCGCCTTCAACGACAACGTCTACCGGCAGGCGATCATCGGCCTGCTGTTCTATCTGAACGTGAGTTCGGACGACAAGGCGCTGTACGCGAACCTCGCGCCGGCGTTATTCATCCTGCCGTATTTCCTGTTCTCGGCGATCGCCGGGCAGATCGCCGAGAAGCTCGAAAAATCCCGGCTGATCCGCACTACGACCGCGATGGAAATCGCGATCATGTCGCTCGCGGCGGTCGGCTTTCTGACCCAGAACCTCGTCGTGTTGCTGATCGCGCTGTTCTTCACAGGCGTGCAGTCCACGCTGTTCGGCCCGGTGAAATATTCGATCCTGCCCGCGGTGCTGCATTCGCGCGAGCTGACCGGCGGTAATGGTCTCGTGGAGATGGGCACGTCGATCTCGATCCTGATCGGCATGATCGTCGGCGGCCTGATCTTCGACGTCGGAGGCGCACAGGGGCCGTGGATCGCGGCCACTGCGATCATCGCGCTCGCAGTTACGGGACACCTGGTCAGCCGCGCGATTCCGCACGTCGCGCCCGGCGCGCCGGAGCTGCACGTGCAGTGGAATCCGCTGCCCGAATCGATCGCCATCCTGCGCCTGGCCAAGCGCCAGCTCGCGGTGCGCAACGCGATCCTCGGCGTGTCGTGGTTCTGGTTCGTCGGCACGGTGCTGACCGCGCAGCTGCCGGCGTATGCGGAGCTGCACCTCGGCGGCGACGCGGGCCTGTACATCGCAGCGCTCGCGTTGTTCTCGATCGGCACCGGCATCGGTTCGCTACTGTGCGAGAAGCTCTCGGCGCGCACGGTCGAGATTGGTCTGGTGCCGCTCGGCGCATTCGGCATCAGCGCATTCCTGCTCGACCTGTACTTCCAGCGTCAGGGCCTTGCCCCGCTGCGCGTCGATTCGTTCATCGCGTTCCTCGAAGCGCCAGGCGGCTGGCGCATCGCGTTCGATCTCGTCGGCATCGGCTTTTCCAGCGGCGTGTTCGTAGTGCCGCTGTTCGCGCTGATCCAGAGCCGCACGCCAGGTTCGGAGATGTCGCGCGTGATCGCCGGCATGAACATCCAGAACGCGGCATTCATCGTGCTGGCCGCCGTGCTCGGCCTGCTGGCGCAGCGGGCGTTCGGCATATCGATTCCGCAGTTGCTGCTGGCGCTCGCGATCGCAAACGCACTGGTCGCGGTGTGGATCTTCACGATCGTGCCCGAGTTCCTGATGCGGTTTTTGAGCTGGGTGCTCGTGCGCGCGCTGTACCGGCTGCGCGCACGCGGCATCGACCACATTCCGGATGAGGGCGCCGCGCTCGTGGTCTGCAACCACGTGAGTTACATGGACGCGCTGATCCTCGCCGCGAGCATTCCGCGGCCGGTGCGCTTCGTCATGTACTACAAAATATTCAACATCCCGGTGATGCGCTGGATCTTCAAGACCGCGAAGGCGATCCCGATCGCCGGCGCGCGCGAAGACCCGGCGCTGATGCAGCGCGCGTTCGACGAGATCGATGCCGCGCTTGCCGACGGGCAGATCGTCGGCATCTTCCCCGAAGGTGCGCTGACGAAGGATGGCGCGATCGCGCCGTTCAAGGGCGGCGTCGAGCGCATCCTCGAACGTCGACCGGTGCCGGTGATCCCGATGGCACTGCGCGGTATGTGGGCCAGCATGTGGAGCCGCCGCGACACGAGGCGTGGCCGCACGCGGCTGCCGCGCCGCCTTCGCGCGCAGGTCGAGGTGGTGGCGGAGGCGCCGCTCCACGGCGAGCGCGTCGACGCGCAGATGCTCGAGGCCCGGGTCAAGGCGATGCGCGGGGATGCGGCGTAAGACATGGGCGTCTGCAGCTTGGCCACTCCCACTGCCGCTGCGCAATGCGTCGCGTTCGCTGAGGTGTAGAAGTCGCGAAGCCGCCCAAGACGTCGTTCAAACCACCATGCGCAGCAGTCATCGCGCCCCCCAGAATCGCGGTCGACACAGGGCATTCGCGGTTGCGAACGCCTAGCTCACCCAGCCGGCGATCACGAACAGCGCCATCACCGCAAGCCAGACCAGCAGGCAGCGCCAGAGCAGGCTCATCGCATCCCGAAGCTCCGGCACGTCCGGCGTCGCAAGCGTGATCGGCGGTGGCATCGTGCCGCCGTTCTCGCGGATGTAATCCTCCGCGGCATCGGCCGCTTCCTCGGCCAGTTCGCAGCGCACGCTCGCACGTGCAGCGGCACCGAGAAAATCGCGTTCCGGGCGCAGCGATGCGCCGCCCGCGGCGCGCCACGCGCCGAGCACGGCGTCGAAGTTTCCAACCAGCCCCAGCGACAGCGTCATCAACTGCGCCGCCGGCCAGTCGAGCCATGCCAGACACCTGCGCGCCATGCCGCGTGCGTCGGACGCGAAGCGTTCGGACGCCTCGCCTTCGGCCGACAGCGCCGCAAGCCGATAACCGAGCGCACCGGCCGGGCCGAGCAGCAAAAACCAGAACAGCACGCCGAACCACCGGCGAAGTCCGTTGCGGAATACGGCCTCGATGAGCGGTCCGCCGCCGAGCACCGGCGCCACCCCGCGCGGCCAGAGCCGCGCCGCCGCTTCGCGACGGGTGCGGGAGTCACGCGCGCCGGCGACCGCTTCAACGTCGTCATCGAGGTCGCGCGGGCCCCAGGTGTAGAAAAGCGCCGCGATGCCGAGCAGCAGTCCAGGCAGCCCGAATGCCGCGTCATCGACCGCGAGCTGCACCAGCGCGATCGCGAGCACCGGCGTCAGCCAGCCGATCGCAAAGCCGGGCGCGCCGCGCCAGAGGCCGCTTGGGCCCAGCCGCGACGCGAGCCACCCCAGCCACGCGCCATACCAGCCATAGCGGCGCAACGACACCGCCAACGCGGGCGCCAGCCGGGCCAGTGCGAGTGAAACGACTACTGCGATCAGGGTGGCGGACATCGACCAGGCTCCGGTGTCGCAGGCGACCGCCCGATTCTAGCCCGCAGAACCATCGGCCCCGTCGCGAGCCGCTTGCGCGGGATCGTGGTCGACCAGCCATTGTTCGATCAGCCAGCGGGCAATCGAGATGCGCGCCGACAGCAGCGGGCCATCGCGATCGGACAGTTCGGCACGGCCCTCGTCGATGCGCAGTTCCCGCGCCTGCGCCTCGCGGATCTCGTCGGCGGTGAACCAGCGCGCCAGTTCGAGTTCGCCGGTGACGTGCGGCTCGTCGGGCTCGGCCTGCGCCACGAATCCGAGCATCAGCGCGCCAGGAAACGGCCAGGGCTGCGACGCAAGGTAGCAACACTCGCGAACCCGCACCCCGGTTTCCTCGAGCACCTCGCGCGCGACGGTCTGCTCGAGCGACTCGCCCGGCTCGACAAAACCGGCGAGCACCGACCAGCGACCCGGTGCCCAGCCCGCCTGCCTGCCCAGCAGCAGCCGCTCGCCATCGGTCACCGCGGCAATGACCGCAGGATCGGAGCGCGGGTAATGCTCGATGCCGCAGCCCGCGCAATGTCCGAGCCAACCGGCGCGCTTGATCTCGAGCTCACTGGCGCAGCCACCGCAATACCGGTGGCGCCGGCGCCAGTGCTGCATCGCCCGGGCCTGGGCGAAGACGGCCGCCTCATGCGCAGGCCAGCTCGCCGCGGCGCTGCGCAGGTCGATGCGGCCGGGCGCCTCGAACGCCGTCAGCTCCGCGCCCAGCGAGAACCACGCCTGGCCCGTATCGTCGAGCCCGAGGAACACGGCATCACTGGCCGCACCGGCACCAGCGTCGAGCTGCGCGCCGCGAGGCGCCAGCGGCGCCTGCTCGGCATCGGTCAGCGCGCGTCCGTCGGCGTCCAACAGCAATACGCGCGACTGCGGCCACAGCGCATCAAGCGCATTCCGGTCATCGCGCAGGTGTTCGGCTCGGTCGAGCACAGAAAGGCAGCCGCCGGCGCCAACCAGCGCGAACGGAGGCACATCAGCAACACTGCGGGGCGCGCTCGCGACCGTGGAGGCGGGCGCGCCGGGGGCCGGCATCAGGCCGAGAACGACGAACCGCAGCCGCAGGTGGTCTTCGCGTTCGGATTGCGGATCACGAACTGCGCGCCGTGCAGGCTTTCGGTGTAATCGACCTCGGCGCCCATCAGGTACTGCAGGCTCAGCGGGTCGACGACCAGCGTTACGCCGTCGGTCTGCACCGCGAGGTCATCCTCGGCCTGCTGCTCGTCGAACTCGAATCCGTACTGGAATCCCGAGCAGCCGCCGCCATGGATGTACACGCGCAGCTTCAGCGCGTCGTTGCCTTCCTCCGCGATCAGCTCGCGCACCTTGTTCGCGGCTGCGGACGTGAACTGCAGCGGCCGCTCGAGCGACTGATAATCGGGGGCGATGGTGAGTTCTTCTTGCATGCCGCCAGCATGGCGCGCGCGCGCGGCGCATTCAAGCGCACGCGTGAGCCGCAGCGATCCCGTACAGCCGCGAGCACGGGAGCGCGCTCGCGTAACTGGCCGCTCAGGGCGCGCTGCGTGCGCCGGTCGCGCCGCTGACGTCGCCCCAGGCGAACGACTCTTCCAGCGCAGCGCCGGACCGCGGCACAAGCCGGACCGTCACCCGCACCGGCATGAAGTCGGCAGGCAGCACCACATCGCCCTCGACCTGCTGGAAATAGCGGAACGAGTAATCCACGCCCGGCGCCGCCGGCTGTTGGCGAAGGTCTGCCCAGCCGAGCCGCTGCAGCCGGCCACCGCGCGTGCCTTCGATCGACAGCTGCAGCCGGCCGTTGCTGATCGCGCCACGGTTGAGGTTCTGGGTCAGCGTCGACGTGAAATGCCAAGCGTTGCCGTCCTGCGGCTGCATGCGCAGCGCATGCACGCTGAGGCCGCGGCGCTGCGAGGTCGCACCGACCAGTCGCTCGTAGAACGCAACGTCCGCGCGCAGCCCGGCGATCTCCTCGTCGCGCTCGGCCAGCGTGCTCTGCAGGTCGCGGTTCGCATCACGACTGATCTGGTCCGAGCGGGTGAGCGTGGTGACGCGCTGGCGCAGCTGCTCGAGCTCCTGCGCTTGCGCACGCATCGCGCGCCGCGCGGTCGAAAGCTCGCTGCGGGCCTGCGCTGCATCGGCGCCGAATGTCTGCCACAGCCCCCACGCGCCCAGCGCGAGCGACACCAGCACCAGTGCGATCACCAGACGGGAACTGCGCGGCGTCGAAGCCGGGCCAGCGGATTGAGTCATGCGGCGTACCGATCGTTAAACCGGTCACAGCCTAAACGAGCTCTGCCGTGGGCTGGGTAGTTTCCCCGATGACACGGCCGTCACGCGCCCTATCCTGCATTCTGCAGTTTGGCCCCGCGGAGTCACGTCGATGTCGGAAGCGCACCTGTTCGCGGTTGGCGTCGTGCTGGCGTGGCTTGCCGGCATCCGCGTGTATCTGACGGTATTTGGAGTGGGCGTCGCAGGCGCATTGGGCTGGCTCGACCTGCCGGCCGCGCTCGAAGTTACCCGATCGCCCTGGGTCATCGGCGTATCCGGCGTGCTCGCAGCAGCCGAGTTCTTCGCCGATAAGATCCCCGGTGTCGATTCGGGCTGGGACCTGCTGCACACGATGCTGCGCATTCCGGCGGGCGCGTTTCTCGCGGCGGCGACGCTGTCACCGGACGGCGACCTCGGCGCGGGCGCACTCGCAACCGGCGCGGCTGCCGCGCTGGCCAGTCATGTGCTCAAGTCCAGCACACGTGCGCTGATCAACACCTCACCCGAGCCCTTGAGCAACTGGACCGCATCCACCACCGAGGACGCCGCCGTGCTCGGTGGCCTTGCCCTCGTGTTCGCACAGCCGTGGCTTGCTCTCGGGCTGGTCGTGCTCGCCAGCACAGTATTCGCCGCATTGATCTGGTGGGCCTGGCGCCGGCTGTTCCGGCGCCGTCTGCGCAGCGCGTGAAACCACCGCCCTTTGCCGGGCGGGAAAGCTGGATCAGCCTTCGATCTTCGTGCCGAGATAGACCTGATCGCCCAGACGATCCATCAGCGCCAGCTGCGTTTCGATCCAGTCGATGTGCTCTTCCTCGGACTCGAGGATGTCGGCGAACAGCTTGCGGCTGACGAAATCGCCGACCGATTCGCAATACGTAATCGCCTCGCGCAGCACCGGCAGTGCGTCGTGTTCGAGTGCAAGGTCGCAGCCCAGCAGTTCGCGCACGTTCTCGCCAATGCGCAGCTTGCCCAGCGCCTGGAAGTTCGGCAGCCCGTCGAGGAAGAGGATGCGGTCCGACAGCTTGTCGGCGTGCTTCATCTCGTCGATCGACTCGTGGTACTCGTGATCGGCGAGTTCCTTGAACCCCCAGTTCTTCAGCATCTTGGCGTGCAGGAAGTACTGGTTGATCGCGGTCAGCTCGTTGTAGAGCGCGCGATTGAGGAATTCGATGACTTTGGGATCGCCTTTCATGCCCGTGCTCCGCCTTTCGATGCGCGCAGTTTAGCTTCTGCGATCAGGCAATGACGGAACGCGAATCGAGTGCATCCGCTGGCTCGACCGCAAGGCGATCAGAAGAACGTCAGGCAGCGTTTTGAAGCAGCGGAAGCGGAAGCTCGCGTACGGCGCGGGCCTGCTCGAGGATGTCGGTTGCCATCTCGATGCAACTGCCACAGGTCGAGCCTGCGCCCGTGCGCATTGTCAGTTCAGGCATCGTGCGGCAACCGCCTTCGGCGGCCTCGCGGATGTCTCGATCAGTCACGCCGTTGCAGATACAGACGTACATACGGTGGTACCGGAGCTGGACACGAAGCAGCCACGACGGCTGCAGGTCCATTCCGCCACGAATGCGAATGATTGTCAATTATTCACATCGGTACCGCCGCGCGAGCCGGCTACATACCGGCGCCCGGGCGCCTCGCGCCACTGCCGCGCACGCGCAGGATCAAGCTCCGGCCTCGGCAGCGGCACCGCCTGCTGGCCGGCAGCACCGCGCGCCAGAGGCGCCAGATGGCGCAGTGCGCTCCAGTAGACCTCGCGCTTGAACGTCACCACATGCTCGACCGGGTACCAGAAATCCACCCAGCGCCAGTGATCGAATTCAGGCTTGTCAGTGAGATCCAGCCGCAGGTCGGACTCGCTGCCGGTCAGCCGCAGCAGGAACCAGACCTGTTTCTGGCCGATGCAGACCAGCCGGTCGTTGCGCCGGATCGCGCGCGGCGGCAGCCGGTAACGCAACCAGCCGGGCGTCGCACCAAGCACCTCGACATGGTCGGGCAGCAGCCCGGTTTCCTCGCGCAGCTCGCGGTACATCGCCTCCAGCGGGGTTTCGTCGCTGTTCATCCCGCCCTGCGGGAACTGCCAGCCGTCACGATTGACGCGCCGCGCCCAGAACAGGCGGCCGTCCGGGTGCATCAGCACGATGCCGACATTGGGTCTATAGCCGTCCGGATCGATCACGATGCGGACTCCTGGATGGACCGACTTGCGTCACTGACCCGACTCTGCCACGCACCCCCGGTCGCGACAAGCCGCGCCACAGGTGATTGACAGCCTGCGCCCCCGCATGAAGAATTAGCGGTTCTCGCGCGGCTATGTAGCTCAGCCGGTTAGAGCACAGCACTCATAATGCTGGGGTCGGTGGTTCGAGTCCACCCATAGCCACCACGCGAGAGATTTTTGTCCAGCAGCACCGGCTTTAACGCCGCACGCCTAACCCCGCGAATCTGCGGGGTTTTTCGTTTCTGACGCCCGCAATCGGGTGCGCGGTGTCCATGCGATGCCGCTTTTGGGCAAGTACCGCTCGGTCGAGTTCGGGGACACGGCGACGCCCGGCCCGACACCCGCGAAAAACGCACGCTCGGCGGATGCCTTGTCCATGCGACGGGGGTTTTTCGGATCCGGCAACCGGCACGAATCCCGGCGTGCATCGAGGCCAAGCCCCGCGCAAAGTCGCCATTTATCGTTCGACGTGTCCACTGGAAACCAAAAAAACGCCGGGCGAGGCTGCCCGGCATGGACACTCCTACCCCACAGCCCGACCCGACGCCCGTGCTCGCTACCCCGAGCGCGCATGCCCACCCGACCCTGCCCGACGTGCTCGGCTGGCCCGCTTCTGCTCCCGACACGCTGCGCCCTGCGGTGCTCGCGGGCCTCGCGCGCCTCGCCCGCTCCTATCCCCAGATACTTGCCGCACTGGGACTGCAGCCTGGCGACTTCGCCACCCTCGGCACACATCTGACTGCACCAAGCAACCCGGCGTACCGCTACTTCGGCACGTTCCCTGCCCTTGGCATGGTCGCCACGCTCGGCGTGACGCGCGCCGACCCGACCGCCGACCGGACCGTCGATGCCGCGGCTGCCTTGCTGCTGCGTGTCTGGGCCTCGTCCAGTTGCCGCGACGAGGAAGACTTCGACTCCTCGGTGGCCGGCGGCTTCCGCAGCCTGCGCCAGTGGGCGACCGGCAAGGGACGGAACAGGGCAGTCGTCATCCCACAAAAGCTGACCGATGTGTTCGCCGTCGGTCGGGACCCGGTTGCTGAAGCCGGAGAGCTCTCGAAGCGGGTGCTGGCCTTAGATCTGCCGCCAGAGCAGTACGAAATCAATCTCTACAAGCGGGCCCTAGCTTTCCTGCTCGGCGTGCGCCTCCCGAAGCCCCGCGGTAGCGCTGACTGCTCCGACGGCGAGGATGAGGAAACGCAGACCCTGCCAGAGGAATCGGAAGGGCAAGCCGAGGAAGTACAGGATCCCGAGGAAGCGTCGGGCCCGCCCCAGCACAGCGACGCGGCACCCCTCGCGCCTCCGGCCAGACCTCCGCGGACACCCACCTGCCCGATCGAACGGGCCAGGCGGATGCAGGAGGCAGTACGGCAAGGGACACAGGCTTTCAGCATGGGGCTTGATCCACGGATCAAGCTCGGCTTGGTCGAACGCGCACGACGCGCGGCGGCCCACCAGTTGCCGATCGGCGGCATGGAGCTGATCCATCCGGTGGACTTGCAGCGCCTTGCCGCCTGGGAAGTGGAACTATCGGATGCAACGCGTGCCGCGCTGCAAGCCGCGCTCTACGGCGGCCAGACGACCGACGACCTGCCCGGCATCCGCGTCGCCCGCGGCATGGATGATGTCTGGCAGCAGGCTGAGGCGCTCGCGCCGGGCGATGACCCGACCTGGCTGCTGCTGGCACCGCTCGCATTGCTCTTTCCGAACCACGTGAACCCTCGCTTGGCCGCGGTCCCCGGCGCCGCGCCTGCATCGCCCTGGTGCCTGCTGCCCCTGGCACACCCCACGGAGCATCGCCTGACGCACCTCGCGCAGTGGGCCGAGCGTCGCGCCGGCGGGCGGCTCTTCGAGCCGGCGGAAATCAAGAGTGCCGCGCAGGAAATCGAGCGGGCTGCGGCCGGCCGCGACAGCGCTGTGCGTCTCGGACGTGTCGGACGCCTGCTGGGCCGCGAACTGAACAACGTGACGGGCGGGGACCTGCACCTGCAGTACCTGCGCAACCGGGCGCCTGGCACGCACGACCTGCCGGGCGCTACGTACGAGAAACTGTCTGTCGAGGAAATTGCCAGGGCCGGGGCTCGGGCGCTGCGGCAGATCGACCGGCGCCTGGGCGGCCCCAGCATGACCTTCGATCCCGACCTCCTGCCCTTGCAGGGCTACGTGGGCAGCCAGCGCGCGGTCGATGCGTCGGTGATCGCCGAGCACATGCGCGCACTGGCGAGTGCATGTGCAGTGCTGCCGCGTGGCCGTCCGACGTTGCCGTCCATCCGGCCGTTCCACAACGCCTATACCGACTACACAGCCGCGCTCATGCTCGCGGCTTCGGTCATCCGGCCCTTCAACGCAGGGTTTGCTGCGCTGGCGCCGCTCGGAGACCGATGGCTCGCCAATGAGAAGCCACAAACCGGACAGGACGGACGCGTCATTCCGGCGATGCCCGTGGCGCGCGCGCACTGGCGCCACTACACGATCCACCGCACCGCCGTGGTGGGCGTCCTGGGGCAGGATCCCGCGTCGGCGTTCTTCCACATTGGCGAGGATGGCAAGGCCCGACCGTATACGCCCGCGCACTGGAAGATCGCCATCGCGCCGCTGCCCGACAACGTCTTCCGGCATTGGCTGCCCAATGCACTGCGCCGCCTCGGTTGGGGCACGGACCGGCGCCATCACCTGATGGGCCATGCCGGCCGCGCAAGCCGCCCCACGGCCCCGTACACCAGCATTCCCATCCGCCTGACAGCCGAGGAGGCCGAGGCGATGGACGCAGCGATGACGTCCGTGGGTCTGGCGGCGCTCAGGGGGATGGGGCATGGCTAAGCAGGTCCCACGGTCCGTACTCGCCGATGCCTTGCGGCGGGCGATCGCCGAGCACGCCCCGGATATCCTCGGCAGGACGCCGGACGCCACATGGGATGCCGACCGGCAGGCCCGGGTGCTCGAAGCGGCGCTTGGCGACGCCCCAGCAGCCGCGGATATTGAAGCCGGTCGCCTGTTGTTGGACGAGATGCTGCGCCGCGGTTCGGTGGCCGGCGATTGGGACCTTGCGCTGCACGGCAAGGAACCGCTCCCGCGTCGCCCGCCCCGCTCGCGCCTGGCCAAGATCGCGCGCAAGGACGTCCTGGCCACGATGCAGCGCCGGGACGCGCTCGCGCGAGCCCTGCCCGGATTGCGCGAGTGCGTCGATGCGCAGGTCCTGGCCGGCGTCCTCATGATTGCCGCCGCGGACTATTCGGCCGTGCTGCTGCCGCAACTGCTGGGACAGGTGCCCGAGCGCGTCCGGCAGGGCGTATGCAGCGAAGACGGGGTGGACCTCGCCTGGATCGACTTCGCGCTCGGCGCGTCGGACTACGAAGATGGCGCGCAGCAACGCCGCACGCGGTCACCCTGGCAGTCGGTGCGGCGGTGGATCCTGGACCCGGTGAGCCTGATCCTCGCTGGCGTTCTCGCGGACGCGAAGACCAAGCGCCTGCCCGGTCCAGCACAGTGCCTCGCGGCGGCAGTCGACCACCTGAGGCTGCCGTCGTGCACCTTGCCCACGCTCGCCCGAAGCGCACGTGCGTTCTGGAGCCTGCATCTGGATGCGACCAGCATCCAGTACGCCACCACGATGCCGCTGGCCCCATCCCTGCCCGACCACGCCTGGCGTGCGCTTCTGGTCGGCCCGCGCTCGCCGGCACCGGCCACAACCTCCTTGCCCGAGCCGGCCGTGCGGACACAGAGGCTCAAGATCAGCATCCGCGCCCTGGGCGACGCGCCTGAGCACACGCATCGGGCGGCATTGAATGAAATGCTCCGCGTGTTGCGCAAAGGCAAGAATAAGAAGCAGAAGCGCCCGACCAGATTTGAACTTCTCAAGTATTTGCAGGCCTGGCAGACGCGCTTTGAGCATGTGGGCGGCTGGGTGCCCCTCATGGGGGCCTGGGTTCATGCCGTTGTGGACCAGTCGAGCATGCGTGTCGCGTCGGGGCTGGGTGCACCCGGCGTCCTGCGGTACCTGGAAGGGTTTGCCAAGCGCTTCCTGGAACACTTCCTGGACCTGCCGCCCGACGTTTTGCTGGAACACGAGCAGGAAGGCACGCAGGACCTCCTCGATGCGGTGGCGGTCCGGCTTGATGCGCTGCGCCTGCAGTTGCAACCGTTGGGCTCTGCGGGGGAGGCCCGCCGCGGGCTGACGCAGTTCCTGGCCTTCGTCGCGGCTTTGGGCGGTCCGCGCATCCATCTGGACAGCGCATGGCGGAGCGTCGTGTCCGCGCGGGAGGTGAGTTCGAACGTGCTGACCCCGGTGGAATTCGATCGGCTCACCAAGTGGCTGTCGCGGCAGGGCTCGGCGCAGAGCTACAACGTCCTGCGGAACAAGGTCCTTGCCATCCTGGCCTATCGGCTCGGCGTTCGTTGGGAAGAATTGCAGACGCGCCAACTGTCAGACCTACAGATCGACGTCGATGTCGACGGTCGACTGCATGGCTACCTGTCGATTCGGGCCAACGCGTACCTGCGCGGCAAGACCGTCTCCTTTACCCGTCGCCTGCCCCTCGAGCTGTTCGTGACGCCCGCAGAGCTAGAACAAGTCGCGCTTTTCGTGGAACGCGCCGCGCACCTCGGTGGCCTCGGCCGACCCGGCACGGACATGCTGTTTGCCGACCGCGGCGCGCCCGGGCTGCCGCCCGCGGATTCGGGCACGCACGACGTCATCCAAGCGGGCATGCGCCACGTGAGCGGGGATGCCTCGCTGGAGTTCCATACGTTGCGCCATTCGGCCGCCACGTTCATGACGCTGCGAATGTTCCAGCCCCACGGCTCGGTGCTCGATCCCGCGCGCTGGCTGGACGGCGCGTCGCTCGTTTGCGGCCCGGACTTCAACGCGGGATGGACGAGCTATGCCTGCCGCGTGACCGAGCGATCCGATCGCGACGGCTCGCGCCTCTTCGCGGTGTCAGCGCTGCTGGGCCATCTCGATCCCGAGACCTCGATGCGCTGCTACGTGCACCTTTTCGATGTCGTTCAGGCCGCGCGCGTCCGGCGTGAATGCGAGCTGCCCACCGCCGTGCGCGCTGCACTCAACGGGACCGAGCTCGCCAGCGTCCACCGGTCCGATTACCGGATGCGCAAGCGCACGTATCGCGACGGGACCGACCTGTGGTGACCCGCGCCGAGAGGATCGCGTTGGAAAAACTCAGGTCCCGTCAGCGCGAACCGGACCCAACGCCAATCCGCCCTGCCAAGGCGCGCGCGCCCAGGACGCGGAGGCACTGCGGGCCCAGCACGCCGGAGGAGCGCTTCGAGCGGCTTGCCCTCAGTGAGCTCCTGCTCGGCGTGGACTGCGTGACGCATGCGGGCGACCCCGGTGCCTGGGCAGCAGACCTCGAACTGGCGCCCACCGTCGGGCACGCACTGTCGATCGAGGTCGCGAAGCTCGAGTGCCCGCCCACGAATGAACGCCTGACCGACCGATTCGGAAAGCTGGCGTCCGGACTTCCCGAACGATTCGAAAAGACGTTCGCCCACCTCAAGCTCCATTTGGCGCAGATCCAACCGGCCCAGCAGGCTGCCTTCAGACGGTTTACCTCCGAGATCAGAACCTTGGACCGAGCCGGCACCTGGTCGCCGGACGCATTCGGCGGACTGCGCGAAGCGCTTGAGGGCTCCCGCACCCGAATGGATCACGTCACGCCCCGCCGTGGCACGGATGGCCGGCTGACCCTGCATTGGAAGGACGGTGACGGGGTCTCGTTCGGCTTGTTTTGGCATTGGCCCGTGATCGGGGCCGTGCTTCACGCCCGCGTGCGGCACCGCGTACGCCGTGGGCAGCCGTTGCTGCAGAACGCCGATGCAAAAGACCCGCCCGATTAGAGCGTCGGGTCCAAGCGGTGAACTGCAGACCCCTCCAGTCCGAGAACCGGCCATGCCCCAACCCCCAATCACCACGACTTTCACGACCACTTCGACGACGATGCCCGCCCCGGAACACCGGTGGCGCCTGGCCACGACGCATCCGGCGCCCGAGCCGGCGGCCCCAGTCCCGTCGTTTGCCGAGTTCTACGCACAGTGGCGGAACGAGATGCGCCCCCAGTGGCGCCGCACACACCGCGATGGCGTCGACCAGGTGTTTGATGCCCACCTGCTTCCCGCTTTCGGTGATCGGCCGATCAACAGCCTGCAGCGCGCAGACGTGCTCGCATTCCGCGCCCGCCTGTCTGACGCCCCGGGTCGGTCGGGCACGCTGTCCGCTTCGCGGATCAACAAGGTGATGGTGCTGCTCCACCAGATGCTGGCCGAGGCCGGCCATCGGTACGGCTTCAGCGCACCGACCGACGGGATCAAGCGCCTGAAGGCGCCGCCGCCCGAAGTGTTCCCGTTCTCGATGCGCGAGGTGCAGGCCCTGTGCGAGGCAGTCCGCCCCGACTATCGCGCCTACCTGGTGACCCGTTTCTTTTACCGGGATGCGGACCGGCGAGGTGGACGGGCTGCGGTGGCAGAACGTCGACTTCGAGCAGGGTGTGATCCGCGTGCGAGAGGTGTTCACCGCCGGGGAGTCGGAGGCCAACGTCAAGACGACCGGCTCTTTCCGGGACATCCCGATGCTGCCCGTCGTGCGCGACGTGCTGTCGGAGCATCGTGCGACCAGCTACAAGCTCAACGACCACGTGTTCACGACGCGCTCGGGCAAGCCCATCTGCGCCCGCAACTTCACCAACCGGATCTGGAATCCGCTGCTCGACCGCCTCGGGCTCGCGCGACGGCGCCCCTATCAGACGCGCCATACCGCGGCGACGCTCATGCTTGCCGCGGGGGAAAACTCCGAATGGGTCGCCCGCGTTCTGGGCCATGCGAACACGCAGATGCTCTTTACCGTGTATTCGCGTTACGTGCCGAATCTCACGCGCGCGGATGGCACTGCGATTTCCGCGTTGGTGGGTCGGTCGTGGGGCGCCTGATGACCGAGGTCTCGATCGCAGATCCCGCTAACCCTGAGGGGCACGCGAGGACAGTTTGTCTTCCGATTTTTCGGCCCGCCCCGGCGTGCCAGAATTCCATCGTCGACGCTCGGACTGGGGAGTCCGACCGGCTTACTTCAAAGGAGATACGGATGTCCCGACACCTTGTGTTGTCGATTTGCCTTGCCCTTGCGACCTCCACCGCCGTGGCGCAGGACATCGAGCCGACCGCGGAAGAACGCGAGATGCTCGTCGAGATGCGCAAGCAATGGAAAGCGAACGGCCTGGGCGAGATGACCCCGGAGCAGGAACAGACGATGCTCCGCCAGCAGCGCGAGATGCGCGTGCGGATGATGTCCATGCTGGGCGGCATGAAGCAGCAGGCCGGCGCCCTCGCGGAGCAGATGCAGGCCCAGCCTTCGGTCGCAGCGCCGGTCCCGGTCGCCGCTCCATCGCCGGCATCGGAACAATTGGCGTCGGTGAGCCGCGAGCAGCTGCTGGCGGACGTGCAGGCACGCATCGCCGCCGGGCCGTTCGTCGTCTTCGCCCGGCGTCCCGACGGGTTCAACGTGGACGGACGTCCATTCCTCGATCCGGACGGTCGCATCGTGGATTTCGGTGGCGACGGGGTCAGTGGGATGGTGACGTACATCGTCGACACGGGCGAAGGCAGCGCCCTCGTGAAGCTGATGAATGCCCGGTCGGACGCACAGCCGATGCTGCTCGGCTACCTGACCGAACGAGGCGATGCGGTCAGCTTCCAGTCCGTCGCCGGCGAGACGGCTGGCGGGCTGAAGGCGCGACCGACCAGTCGGGGCCTTGTGTTGCTGCGGGACGGGAGCGCGGTGAGCTATGACTGGGAAAAGGGCGCAAAGGCAATCGCGTTGCCGGAAGGATTCCGCATGGCGGAGTTCCAGAACGGGGACGTTGGTGGCACGCGGCATGTGCTGCTCGAGCGCGTGGACGATCGGCGGGTCAAGCCCGACAAGGTCCTGACCGACGCCGTCTCCATCTTCCGCACCGTGACGGGTCAGAAGGACAAGGCGTTCGACTACGCGCTGTTCAACGTCGATACGGGCGCGACGGTGCCGCTGAACATTTCGATGGCCCGCAACGAAGTGAACAAGGGCTATGGCTGCACGCCGAACGGACTCGGCCGAAAGTGCAGGAGTTGGGAAACAGCGAACGAGATCTACGAGCAGGACGGCCGCCCGAACTACTCGCATTACTTCTGGTCGCTCGAATGGCAGAACACCGCGCATGGCCCGCTCGCGACGGCCATCGAGAACGGCCTCCGGGAGGTCAATGTGATCCGTCTTGGCGACGGCGCACGCTTCAATGCCTTCGACCGCGCGATGGGTATCCAGTACTTCACGACCGAAACGCTGCCGTCCGGGAGCATGAAGGTGACGGCGTACTGGGCGTTCAAGGGCCACCCGGTCGAGGACGTTGGCACGCTCCTGGCGGGTGGCGTAAAGGCAGCACCGTAACGACCGTGCGCCGGGGCTTCTTGCGGCCCGGGGAGAAGGCGAACGGCGCAGAGCTGGACGCTACCGCGTGTGCCATGCGCGGTAGCGTTACTTGATGCGAATGATGTGAGTCCCTTCGCCGACGCGGTGGCGGCCCTGCCTTCGGCGCGTCGAGCGATCCAGCGGTGGCCGGCGGTATGGAACGGCTCCTCGGTGACCGGCTTCGCTCGTCATGCGCCGGTTCCGGACGCGCGTGAAGACACCCGCCGCGGCGCTACACCTACCGCCGCCGCTTTTTCGCGGCAGGACGACGCGGCCATCGAGCACGCTGAGTGCAGTTTTCCTCCGGACTTTGAATCAGAGGCCGGCGTGGTGCTCTGGCGCCTCCACTCCCGGAGTCGCCTCATGCCCAAGATCACCCTCGACGTCGTTCGCGGCGCGGATCCCGAGATTCTTCGTTTCCTCGAGCGGTCCCGCCCACTCCCGGTCGCCCGCAAACTCTTTGTTCTTGCGCTCATCGTTCCCGTTGTCGTGTGCGCCCTGTCGTTCGGCACCGGGGTGTCAATCTATCGAGCAGCGCTTGACGGGCTGCTGGCCGCTAGCGCGTCGACGGCTGCCGCCGCGCCCCTCCTGGCCAATGCATACCGGGCCCACGTGCTTCGTACGCTCATGTCCAGGACGCTCGAAGCCGACGCGCTCGGCCTGCATTGCCGCCGGTTGCGGACGTGGACCTATCTAGCCACCGCCTCGCTGTTCGCGATTGCGGCGTCGCTCAACCTGACCGCACTTTGGCCAATCGGAAGCTACACACTTGGCGTCGAGCTATGGGACCTGAGCCTGATGCCGTGGCTGCGGCATGCGCTCGTTGCGGGGCTTTGCGGGTTGGTCGTCAGCGACCGGGCGCTTACAGCCGCCTGACACGTGCCATCCCGGCCCAGCGGCTTTCCATAAGCCGGGGCAACCCGGCGACATCCTGCAACGGTTCGCTCTCGGGGGCTTGTATCAGGGACAGATTCCGGGTCCACCCGACAATGCGTTGCAGCAACTGGTTTTTTAGGACGTCGTATGAGGGACAGATTCCGGGTCTCCAGAAGCAGGATCGGGCCCGCGCTTGCGAACCGGGGTCCCTGCTGGAAACCGACTCGCGCATCGGTGCATCGAGCGTCTCACGCTATGCGAGCCACGAAACGCAATGTCTTCATGCCGTAGATCGCCTCAGGAGGATGGTGATGACTTCAAAGCACATAGGGCCGCTGATTGCAGAAGCATGGCGCGTGGCCTGGCAACGGATCTGCCACACCCCGGAAAACCAGGAGAAACTCGGGCGCACTCTCCGCCAGGCCGCTGCCACGCCTTCCAGACCGAACGGAAGGCTCAGGGTGGATGACCCGGATCGCTTACGACCACATTCACCAGAGTTTCAGGCCGCGCTCGACGAGGAGTTGGCCGCTCGCGGGCTCGTGCCGCATGGCGCAGGCTGTTCGACTGCCCACGCCGATCGCATCCTCGCGCAGGCGGCACTTCGCGCCGCCTCATACCTGCGGCTGTCCGAGCGTGCGACAGCCCAGTTCCTCGCGCCGCAGCTTGTGGCGGCGGCCACGGTGGACTCGCTTGATCCGGAGGGCGTCACGGCTGAGCAGCGCGACAACGCATTGGGCTTGATCCGGATCTTCCGTGCGCTCGACGCAATCCTCCCGGACCGGGAGGCCGCAGTTTCCTGGCTCTACGGCGCGAACACGCACTTGGGAAATTCCCCTCTCGATTTGCTTGAACAGGGCCGGACGGACGATGTCCTGGCCTATCTCGAAGGCGTCCGCCGCCGGTAGGCACTCAGACCTTTTCAGACTCACGGGAGTATTCCGATGACCTACAAGCTGATATCCCTGGCCAATGTCCAGCTTTCGCGGCTACTTGGGCTCGTTCGCGCAATCGAGGTCGTGAAGCTCGAGCGGACCGAGCGCCCGTCGTGGGGCGTGCTTGTCCGTGGGCGCGGCTTCGATCGCCTGATCCAGGACGACATCCTGTTCGCACCAACACTGATCCGTCCGCTCAGCGCCTACCTTCCACGGCCGCGCGCGTTCCACAGCCCTCGCCATGCCCAGCGCTTCATCGAAGGCATGGGCCGGACGCCGGTGGGTTGGCTGAAGTCTCGCCGCATGAGCGGGCAATAAAGCGTTCCACTGCCTCCCCTGCTTACTACAAGGAGATATGCGTATGACGATGCCCAAGGAAAGGACGAGGGCAATGCTCTGGGCTGGTTCGTTCCTGATCGAGGTCGCGCGCGACAGGAGCCTGCCGCTGCAGCTACGACGACAGGCGGTTGTCATCGCGCGCCACTTCCCGACCATCGAGGACGTAGGGTCGATGGCGCACGCCCGTGACGCACTTGGCCGACACGCGGTCGTCCCACCGTCCGAAGTCGACTGGGACGACAGCGGTAAGCACGGTCCCTTGACGTATTCGACGCGGCTGTCGTGGCCTGAAGACCCGTGACGTACGCTCCGTGGCAATCGGTCGGGTCTGCGATTTCAGCGAGTTCGCGACATGGCGGGCCACAGCTGCGAACTTGGGCAGGCTGTCTGTCCTTCCGATGCGCGTCATCCAGGCGCGAAGACCCCGCTTCCATGCAGGTCGTGTCCAGACGACGAACTTTCCCAACGAAACAGGAAAGACCTTGAGATGCTCGATCCACTCGGCTCAGCCGACTGCTTAAGCCCGGACGAGGTAGCGCAACTGGTCGGCAAGCTGTTCGATCGTTGGCAGTTGGATGAGCAGGCACGTCGGCGCCTGCTGGGCACCGACCGGGAAGCGATTGCCGCCACCCCGCCCACCGCCCTTACCCCTGAACAGCTCGATCGGGCGCGCGTGCTGCTCGGGATCCATGCCGGCCTGCGGTTGCTCTTCCCCGAGAACAGTGCCATTCGGTGGTCGTGGGTCCACCGGCGC
This sequence comes from Lysobacter korlensis, assembly GCF_042434515.1. Classification (NCBI taxonomy): domain Bacteria; kingdom Pseudomonadati; phylum Pseudomonadota; class Gammaproteobacteria; order Lysobacterales; family Lysobacteraceae; genus Lysobacter; species Lysobacter korlensis. The sequence continues at coordinate 426,045 of NZ_JBHLTG010000004.1, read as the reverse complement.
AACGGTGCATTCGATGGGCGAGCCCCACTCGACTTGCTGCTTGAGGGAGGCGAAGGCATTGCTCGAGTAAGTCGACACGTCCGCAGCGATCTGGCGACCTGAAGTGCCTATGCTTCGACGCCCCCTTTCAGTAGCGGTCTGAGCTAGAGCCCGGGGTTGGAGGTCATGGATGCCAGCTGCTTGGCGTAGGCGGCAGGGTCAGTCGGCGAGTACGCGCTTGACCCGCGAAACCTTCCCCTGCGGACGGGTCCGTGCGACACCACGCACGAGGGTGGCCTACATGACGTCTTTGCTGCGGAACGACATCACCCTGCCGAGTCTCCCGCGACTAGTCAGGCCGACCCTTATCGTACTCACAGACGCGGCGCCGCCAACCGGTGTGAAGCGACATAGCCGATGGCACTGCGGGCGCCCTGACAGCCGCGAGCTCGCTTCTCGAACCTCATGGCTCGCGGTGGAAAAGAGCGCCCAGCCGCCCGGCAGAAGGTGGCGTGCTGCCAGCGTAATAAGCCTGTGCGGGCTGCGCAGAGCGATCCTTCCGCAGCCCGCACCTTAACGGAAGTATATCCATGTAAACTTCAATAGCCGGACTCCTTGTTGAAGGTTATTAGTGCGCCGAACCGACATCGCACCGCCCCTCCATCCCTTCCTGGTCCCAGTTGAGGGGCAGCCGCACGTTGTGGCCATGGCACCGCCGCCGACCCCGCGGAGCTTGGACCTGGACGGCACGGCGGTCGCCAGCCTTAATGCGGCAGCGAGCGCCTTGGGAGAACTCAAGGGCAGTCTTGCAGACCGACCCAACGCCGACCTTCTGACCCGGACGCTCGCCCGCCGGGAGGCGGTGCAAAGCTCCCAGATCGAGGGGACGAAATCGGAACTGCGCGATGTGCTGGCCTATGAGGTCACGCGCAGCTCGGACGGCAGCGCGCCTGATGTCGTCGTAACGGAGCGCTACGTGGAGGCGCTTCAGCTGGGTCTGGACGCAGTGCGTGAACGCGGCCGCGCGGGGATCGACCTCAACCTGGTCCGTGCGATGCACGCCCATCTCATGCAGGACGAGCCGGAGAGCTTCCCCAAAGGGCACTATCGCGATCGCCAGGTCTGGATCGGCGGATCCGCCAGGATCGAGGACGCAACCTTCGTACCGGCACCGCCATCGATGATCGCGCCCGGCATGCGAGAGTTGGAAGCGAGCATGCTGCAATACGCGCCTCGCGAGCATGAAGCCCTGCGCCTGCCGCCGTTGCAACAGCTGGCGATCGCGCACGCCCAGTTTGAGACCATCCACCCCTTCGTTGACGGAAACGGCCGCGTGGGCCGGCTGCTGATGCCGCTCATCCTCGCCGCCGAGGGCTACCCGCCGCTCTATCTTTCGGGTGCACTGCTGCGCAACCGGACCGGCTATTACAACGCGCTCAACCAAGTGCAGGTACGCGGTAACTGGTCGCCCTGGATCACCCTCGCGTGTCGTGCAGTAGTGGAATCCACGCAAGACGCGATCGCGATTGCGCGGGACTTCGACGCGATGCTGGAAGGGTGGGGGACTAGGCTTCAGAAGTTCCGCATTGACTCCGTCGCCCGGCGCCTCGCGCCTTTGCTCTTGGGTCATCCCGTGGTGGACGCCGCGCGCGTGGCCCAACTGATGAATGTCTCCGACCGCTCCGCCCGCACGGGCATTGATGCCCTTGTGGACGGAGGCATCCTATATCTGCAGAAAGAGCGCAAGCGCAATCGGGTCTGGGAGGCGCGCGCACTCATCGACCGGCTCAACAAAGCTCCGCCCTGAAGACCACGAACTGCTGCGCGCACTTCGAGAAAGCCGCTGCCCAATGGTCCGCGAACTGATACTCCAGCACGTACCATGCTGGGGTCGTCTCCCCAGCAGCGTGACAACTGCTGCCTAGCCTCTAAGTACCTGACCTTGTTTTCGACGCGCCTGGGCACGCCATGCTCAGCCCAGCGCGTACGTCACCTTCGCTCCCTCGACGGCGATCCTCTTGCTCGACTGCAGGCTCTGCAGCACTGCGTCGACCTGCTTGTCGTCCAGTGCGGGCTTAAACCACGACTTGATCGACGCGCGCAGACCGCTCACTTTCGTCGGGCGCGTGGACTTGGCGAGGCACTCCAGCACAACCTTAACCCGCGACGCGGTCGACACTTTCGGTGCGGTCGCAGGCTTCGGCGCCACTGCGGGCTCGACAGTGATCACGACCGCCTTGCTCGCCTTCTTCTTGGCGGCCTTCTTGGCAGTACTATCGGCGGACGCGGGCGGCGGCTTCGATACCGCGGGCGACGCGCCGGGCTGCGGAAGCTCAGCCAGCCGCTGGCAGCCGATGCCGCGTGCGGTGAGATGGCAGACGAGTGGATCGAAACCCTTGTCCTTGGAGATGATCCGGAACGTGGCGCCCGGTTCCTCCACCGCGAGTCGTCCGATGTAGTAGGCAATGTGGAAGTCCACCGCATCCGGCCCGCTCCCGGTGATCGAGATGTACTCGGCATCACTGCCAAACGGCTGCAGCGCCTGCACCAGGTCGAGCATCAGCTTGGTCTGCTGCTGGCCCAGGAAGACCTTGATGCGGGCTTCGCCCGGGCGTAAGCGGTCGAGCGCCTTGGGCTGCACGTTCTCGAAATCGATCAGATAGTACGGCTTGGCCATGCGCCCTCCCCAGGTGCCCGCCGAGTCTGCCCCGGCACGGGCGACGGGTCGATAGGAAATAGAACCTAACCCCTGTGTGCTTGACCCCATTGTCAGGCGCGCTGCGAACCCTTCCCGGTGTTCGCTACCCTGGTGTCAACGATCCGGGGGAGCGAGGCATGGCGGAAGGTCAGAACTGGTCGCGGGAAGAGGTTGAAGCCTGCGTAGCCGATTACCTGCGCATGCTCACGATGGAACTGAACGGGCAGCGCTATAGCAAGACTGAGCACGCCCGCGCGCTCCTCGAGCGTCTTGACGGTCGCAGCCGGCCGTCGGTCGATTTCAAGCACTGCAATATCAGCGCAGTGACGGTGGCCCTTGGGTATCCCTACATCGACGGCTATAAGCCACGGGGCAACTTCCAGACCCTACTGCTGGACGTGGTCGAGAGCCATCTGCAGGCGAATACGGCCCTGCAGGAAGCGGTACAGGCGCCAGTTCTCCGCCCGGCCGTTACTGCTACCCCCGGCGACACCGGATCAATCTGGGTGCCGCCGCCACACCCACGAAAGGGCTCGGAGGAGCCTGCCGCCTACGCGCCGCGCTTCTCGGCGGCTCGTCGCGACTACCTCGCGCAGGAATCTCGGAACCGTTCACTCGGCCGGGCGGGGGAACTGTTCGTGGCAGAGCTAGAAACACGCCGACTCCATGCCAGCGGAAAGAACCAGCTCGCCGATCGGGTCGAGCATGTCGCAGCCACGCAGGGAGACGGGCTGGGGTATGACGTCCTCTCCTTCGACGACGACGGCCGCGAGCGGCTGATCGAAGTCAAGACGACCGCTTTTGGCGAGCTCACCCCGTTCTATGTGAGCCGCAACGAGCTGGCCCGGTCCGAGGCCGACGCGGACCACTTCCACCTCTACCGCCTGTTCGACTTCCGCGATCGCCCCCGGCTGTTCGACTTGCCCGGTAGCATCTCCGTACGCTGCCAGCTAGCGCCTGTGTCCTATCTGGCTCGACTGGCTGGATAGTCCACCAAGGGGAGCGGACACATGGCACGCAGACGCGAAAGCGGACTCGACGTTCTGGCTGCCCTGCCTTGGCCGGTCGGCATCGGTGCCGGTCTGCTCGCGTATTGGGCTGTGCGGTATGGCGCTGCCTGGTACTTCGGCTCTCGCGATGACGAACTCGCCGAGGCGTTCAGCCAGCAACTCCGCTCCGGCGCACTAGCACCTTTGGCGTGGGCGGTCCTGATCCTGTGCTGGATCGCCGCCGGTGTCTCCTACCTGCGCAGCCGCCAGAGGGCCCGACTGCTCGAGACCCGCACCGGCCTCGATAGCATCACGGCCCTCGACTGGCGCGAGTTCGAGCAACTCGTCGGCGAGGCGTTCCGTCGGCAGGGCTATTCGATCGAAGAGACGGGGCTCGGCGGCGCGGACGGTGGCGTCGACCTCGTGCTGCGACGCGAAGGCCGCACCTGGCTCGTGCAGTGCAAGCGCTGGCGCCAGCGGCAGGTGCCGGTGGCGACGGTGCGCGAGATGTGGGGCCTGCTCGCCCACCACGCAGCCGACGGCGTCAAGATCGTCTGCGTGGGGGACTACACGCCAGACGCGCGCCGCTTCGCGTCCGAGAAGGCGATCGACCTGATCACCGGGCGGGACCTCGTCGCAATGGTGGACGCGGTGCGGCAGACGGCTCCGTCTAAGCGATCGCCCATCCTGCGGATCGAGCCGACCCTTGCGCCATCGCTAGTATCGGAACCGGCGCAGATTGCTTCACCCCCGTGTCCGAAGTGCCCGGAACCGATGGTCCGGCGGACGAACCGCCAGACGGGGTCGGCATTCCGGGGATGCACGGCCTATCCGCACTGCAAGGGAACTCGCATGGCGGAAGCGGAATTACACAGCTAGCGCGAAAAGGGCTGCAGTCGACCCTGAAGACAACCGGACGGCGTTCTTTGCGAGGCTTAACTACCCCCGCTCCTCATTAAAAGCTCAGCCAACCGCGGGCCGCAGCGATCGCCGGCAAATGGAACCTGCCTCCCCTTTTTCCGGCCGCGCCGTTTTGCGCTCGGGCGGCTTGAGGCTCAAGGACCAAATCAACTGATGAGTACCGCAATGTAAATCGCAGCGGCACCTTATGACGCCGGACGAAACTGCTCAGGAACGCCAGTCGCGGCTCTTCTAAACATACCAACGAATTGACGTCTGAATTGCGACAATACCTCTTCCAAAGGGCTGACTCTACGCCTTCGAGATACGTTTCGGGCTCCACGTGTATGTTCGGAGCGAAGGATAAGCAGCCTTCAGTTGAGTAGCTGCTAATCGAACTGCCATCGACTCGGAAGTTGCCTGGACTGTGGCGGACGGTGACGAAACGTTGCTGCCCTTGCGGACATCGAACGTGACAGTGAAGCGAGCCATTGCATCTCCTTTTTTTGAGCTTTGATTCGAGCGGCTTTACGGATTGTCTCGGACCTCTACTTACAACACCTGGACTACTTTCGGCGCCGACCACTGCCGGGTCGTCCCGGAGGCCGCAAGTCGGACGTCAGGCCTGTACAGTCTTGATTAGTCGTTGCAGCGAGGTCTGGCCAGCAATGCGCTTCCCTGACAGATCGATCTCCGCCCCCCTTGCAGTGCCCCGAAGCAGCGTCACTTTGGAAAGACAGCTACCACTACAGCCAGGCTCTTAAGAATCCGCATGATGGCTGCGAATCGGATATCTCGCAGCACTGGCGAGCGTTAAGGTAAAGACGGCGCTCGATGCAACAGCAGCCGCAAGCAGGACACTGTCCGTTACCGACGCTACGGCGTTGTAAACCATAAGGCCAGCCATGGATTCAAGAATTGGTATACCACGGCGTTGAACCACCTGCTTCAAGAACGCCAAGCCGAACACCATCGCAACGATGAACGTTAAAGCGCCCGGTCGTTTCGCCTCTGAAGTGGCCAGCATTGCGGCCGATCCGAGCGCAATGAGTAGCGCATTGGCTCTGATAAATTTTCCTGCAAAGCGCCGCGCATCAAAAATAACTAGCGGCAACGCAGCGAGCGCGAACAGGAACAGAACCAGCAGGGGAAACCCTAGACCTTTCATAGCTGCATGAACTCCAATGGCGGCCTAATCCTGAGCGAGTGTTCAGCCCCGCCGGATGCCTCCATGCCCCAAGTGACGATGCTCCTGCGGCCGGGTGGCATCTTTTCTAGAAGGTGACACGTCCAGCTTGAGCCGATTCCCGGTGGCTGTTGCCGGTCCGCAAGAGCGACCTCGGGAAGAATGTGTCGCAGTCCTCACTGTTGAGTACCTGTACAGCTCCTCGGGTGTCGTCGGTCCCAGGCTCCGGCGTAGGGCCTGAACTTCCCTTCCACATTGTCTATCCGAGTTCCACTCGACCACCCAAACTCCAGAACGAGGACCTGATGACCGGAGTGATCGCGGGCTCCTTCTAGTGCCTGCAGACACGTATTCATGTGGAAGCTCCGGCAGATGCTGCCCCGGCCCCTTGCTGTCCGCGCTGCCTCTCGCTGAAAATCATGCCGGCCGGGTGCGTTCGCCTGCCTGACTGCGACTCCCGGTGACCGACGACGGGATGCGTATGAGCGAGGTACCAGCCGAGCGTGGGCACGCACTGCGTGCCTGCCCACGGGCTTGGAGTTCAGGCGGCCATTTCCACTACTGAGAACTCGGCGTCGATCGCCTCCCCCATCTGGCGCCACTTCCTGAAGGCTTCCCGGTTTCGGCGCCCTGCCTCCATCGCCTGATTTACCTCCGCAATGCGCCCCTCGAGCTCCCCATAGTCAGGGAAGAACCGTTCGACGAAGCCTTCGCTGCGCAACAGCTGGACCAGCTCCTCCCGCTGTCCATTGAAGTTCTTCACCATCTCGGCGATTGCCTTCGCAAATGCCTCTTCCCGCTTGGCCTGCTCCCAGCTGTCCCACACCTCGAGCCCCAAGCCGACGACCGACAGGACGCCGTTGAGCCCGTTGGCGAGTTTGGTAGCCCCCCAAGGCTTGAACTTGAGCATCGAGCCAATATCGAACCCCACGAATTTCGCGGCCGACGCAAGGCCATCGCGCGCGGCCAGCACACTGGTGTTGTTGATGACGTTGTTTTTCAAAAGGTAGCTGAGCCCCTGCTTGCCAAGTGCCCCCACGGCAGTATTGAAGTGGTCGACCTCCGCGTTGATATCCACCGACATACGCTGGATCTCGAGGTTCACAGCGCGCAACTGGCGCTCGAACTCGTTCTGCAGGCGCGTCGAGACCACGATGCCCCCCGGGCCGACCTCCCGCTCGAAGAACTGGTTGAACGACTCTAGCGTGGCCCCCTGCGCCTGCAGGATGAGATCGGCGAAGTACCGCAGTACAAATTCCTGCAGCGCGGACCGCGCTTCACTCACCTCACTGGAGACCATGCCCAATTGCTTCTGCAGCCGGCCGGTCATCGTTTCTAGTCGCGCGACTTCCTGCCCGATGCGCTCGTCGTTCTCGACCGCTACGGGCAGCTGTTTTGCGAGCACATCGCGAGCGATGGAGGTGCGGGTCTCCTCGACGATTGCCAGCGCGCCGCCGTTAGCTGCGACCTTCTCTGACGTGGCCGCCTGGAGCGTTCCAATGTGCGAGAGCTCTCGGAACACATCCAGGTGCTTGAGCCAGTGGCCCATGCCCTTGTCGAACGGGTTTGCTGCCACCGCCACGATCGACAGCTCGGCTTCCTCGGCCTCGCTGAGGCCGATCAGCTGCCTAAGTCGCTGCGTGACATTCTCGCGCTTGATGGCCAGCTGCTGCGCGTACTCTTCCGGATCCTCGACGTCGGCGACCTCGTCGAAACGTCCGAGCACGAATACCGTGCGCGGCAGGAGGTTGAGCGTGCGAAACAGCCATTCAAGCTCTTCGCGGTGGCTCTCTTTGACTGGATTTGCCGGACCCATGACATAGAGCACGAGGTGCGCCTCGCTCACGTACTTTCGCGTGATGTCCTTGTACTTCTCCACCTCGCCGGAACTGGCGCTGCACTTTTCCTTGAATCCAAACAGCCCTGGCGTATCCACGAGCTCGAAGTCCTGCCCCCCGTCGTACACGGCGACGGCGTTGGACGACTCTTGGTGGCTGATGTTCATGCTGCCGTTTTCGAGGCGCTCCATCCAAGCCGCAGCGATAGAGGTCTTGCCCTCGGAGAAGCCGCCCACCAGCACCACTTTGAGTTTGTCGGCCGCCACCTGGCCGATCGCATTGCGCAGCTTCGTCCGCAATGATTCGTCGATCTTTATGCCTACGGCGTCTGCACCGGAAACGAACGCGTCGAGCTGAGCGAGCACACCCAGCACCTCAGAGCGGCGTTCGTTGAACGCCCCTAATGTCTGCTTCATTACTTTTCCCCTTGAGCCTTAATGGAACCGGACAGTTCCTCGAGCGCCTTAAGCGACCGGCGGAGCGACGCATTGAGTGAGCGGAGTTCGGCCACTGGGCGTCCCAGCGCCTCGTCGATCTCATCCACTTTTTGCTCGAGCGCCGGGAGGCCGTCCTTGAGGTTATCCCCCAGCGAGCTGCGCATCTGTTCAACGACGCGGTCGATATTCTCGTCAGCAGCCTTGCGCTGCTGACCTTTACGGTAGTCGGAACTGAAGAAGCCGCGGACCGCTTTGTAGAGGCTGATGACCGCGGTGAAGGCGCCAAGGGCGACAATTACCCAGCCAGCCGGATTCCACCAGAGCAATGCTGCGCCTACCAGTGTGCTGACCAGGGCGCCTACCTTCAGGCCGCTATCAAGATCCAGTTTGAGCTCGAATCCGCGGCCCGAGCCCCCCACGTCCACCACCGCGAACAGGGCGGCCAGCTCCTGAGTCTGTTCCTCGAGACGCGACACGACATCAGCGATCTGCTTCTGCAAACGCGTCAGCTCCGCTTCAAAGCGAGCCGGCAATTGCTCCTCGAGCCAAGCCTGTTCTGCGGCGAAGGCGGCCTCGAGCGCCTGCTTGAAGGTGTCGTTGTCGATATCGCTCTTGATGCGCGCGTAGATCGCCTCCCGCACGCGAGTGGCGAACTCGTCGACGCTGCCTTGCACCTGCGTGTCGAGTCGCGTGCGCAGCTTATTTGTGGCGCTTCGAATCTGCAGGCGCGCGTCTTCGGTGCGCTCGTGCAGCTTCTTTTCCATCGGCACTAACTTCTTCTGGATGCCCTCGAGCGCCGCTTGCGCCTCTTCGACGACCTTGAGCGCCTTGTTGAAGTTCGAACGCCGGATCTTTCGCTCGTGACCACGGACGAGGTCACCCTCGAGCAGGTGGCGGAATCCCGCGAGGTTCGACCGTTGCAGCAGCCCGGCCCGGTCGATCCGCGCCAGAAACTTCGCCTGGCCGCGCTCGTCGGGCGAGCCGGGCACAAGGCAGGTGGCCACACCATAGAACGCCGGTTTCGCGCTCACGCCGACCGTGCGCTGGTACGCATCACCGAGTTCGCTGCGCATCGTGGTGTCGAGGCCGTCGAGGGACAGCTTCTCGTCGTCATTGAGCAACGCGTCCGCGAGGGCCGCCGGATTGGTGGCGCGCTTGTTGTAAACGGTCCATACCTCCGTATGCGCCGCCAGATGCCCCTTGATCTTCTCGAGCGTGCCGGGGTTGCCCGGCTGGCCCTTTTGTGGGGGTGCCGGCTTATCCGTTACATAGAAAACGGCGTGCGCCTTTCGCACGGAACTGAGGATCGCCTCCATGACGCGCGCTTCCTTGCCTTCAATGCCCGGCACGTCGATGAGGGCGAACGGCTGGCCACTGGCGCTGAAGGCATACGAAGTGGCCTCTAGGGTGAAGTCAGACTGGCCGTTGCCGATGATGCCGCCATCGGCATACGCGGCCAGCTCCGCCAATGCTGCCTGACGGCGTGCCAGCGCGTTCTTGGCGCGTTCTTCGTCCCGCTGAGCCTCGTCGACCGCCCGGCCAGCGCGCGCACGTGCTTCCGCGCGGGAGGTCGCTTCTGCGGCGTGGCGCTTTTGCAGGTCGGCCAGCTGCCGCAGCTCCGGCATCGGCCGGAACAGGAAGATGATCTTCGTCCATACGGAGGCCTGCGCACGATTGCGTGCGATCACGGCCTCCAACTCAGCGACGGCTGCCCGCTCGGAATCTGCGCTCGCAGCGTCGACGTGTTGGAGCGCCGAACGCTCGGCCTCACGTTGCGCCCGGACCGCGCCAGCCTCCGTGACCGCCTGCGCGGCCGCGTCGATCTTCTCTGGCGTCAGGCCTTCTTGATCCTGCAACTCGCGGAAGCGCGTCTGCGATGCCATCTTTGTCGGCTCGCCGAGCGCAATGCGCAGGGATTCGATCAGAGTGGACTTCCCGGCGTTCGTTTCGCCATAGAACGCGATGGTGAACGTCTTCCAATCCGTGTCAGCTTCGAGCGCAGAAAGCTCGTGCTGTAGCCGGTCTTGCGTAGGCCGCAGCGACTCAATAGCGCTGTGCTTTGCCTGCGCCACCTCCTCGTCAGCGGAGGCCTCGCCCAGGTGCCCCAGGATGCGCTCGATCTCACCTGCAGCTGCTGAATAGACATGCCGTGCTTCGTCTGCCCCGGGCGCTGCCGTGACCGCCTGGGGATGCTTCAGAGACCGTGTCGCCATGCGTCTTCATCACTTCAAGGCTCACCATTCTGAAACGTGAAGAGCGCGTGAAGTGTGACTGTGGCTGGGTTTTGGGGCGGAACGTTTAAGAAACATTCTCGCTCGCGTGCCGGGATCGCGCTCCTGCGCGTCCTGACGAGTAGCCTAAGGCCCCGGCTTCGGCGTAGAGCTTGAAGTCCCTCAGCTAGCGCCCCGGAGACGAATGCGCATCAGAGCGACCTAACGCTTCAGTAGCGAGCCTCGGGGAGGCCGGTGTGAGAGGCCTGCGGTAAGCCGTCGTGCTGGCCGCGCCGGTCAACGGCGTACTCATCAATGCTGCCGCCCGATAAGTAGGTGTCGTGCGGATTCGGCTGCCGTGAGCGGCGGTCCGAACGGATTAGGGGCATTGGTCGGCTACATGCACATAGGGGCAGCCTCTAGGACCAGATGCAGCCTGATCTCAGCGTTCCTGTCGTGCAACGCATTGCACCGACTGCGCCCTTAGTGGCTAACTTACAAAACGATTGCAAACCAGCAGCAGTGGACAGCCACTGAGATTGAGAAGAGGAGCCGTCGGCTACTTACTGAGGCCCTTGCTCTTTGGCGAAGCCGCTAGCTAAGCCATCACATGATGGTTGCGCTACGGGGCTGCGCGTCTGCTGCAAGCTGATTGGACCCGACATATGAAGCCAGCACGCGTCATGCTTGAGTCGGCCTGCTGCCGGCCTAGCGCGTAGGCTTCGTGACGTGAGTGCGCCCATGTCCCCGTCAGGGCGTCTCGAAGCCTGCCTTCTTCTTGGCGGCGTTACGCGTGGCGAAGTGCTCGAGCGGCTTCGCTTTGACACGTTCGATCTCTGCCATCTCCGCCTTATCGGCACTCAGTCCTGCAGCTTCGGCGAGCGCCAGTAGCGTCACACTGAGTCCGCCCAGTTCCTGATCCAGTTTGCCTACGGGCTTCGCATATACATGGTCAATCAGCCGGTGCAGCATCGCGGCATCGCAGCCACAGACCTGCGCCGTTTCGATCACCTCCTCCGCCAGCCGCAGGCCGCGCTGCGGTATGGACCACGCGTCGTGGTCACCGAACGCGGCCACACACCAGGCATGGACCTCAGCCTGACGCTCGTCGCGTCGGGACAGGGACGATGAATTGTGCTCCGGATGCATCCGATCTCTCTTTAACCGTTGCCGGGCGCCGATTCTGGCTGTGTCACCAGCGTCCGGGAAGACAAACAGCGCGTCCCTGCAGTCGCAGGTTCTGAGACGCCTCCAACGAGACTGAACAGGTCAGTCCAGCCCGCCCCATCAGAAGGCAGTTTTCCGGCGCCGGCATACGACATTTCCCGATGGAAAGTCTTTTCCGCTGGGACAACTCTGGACATACTGTCCCTATTCTTCCCGGAGCCCCCATGGACGCGTACGAACTGATCGATCTCGCCCTCAAGCGCTACTCTCCCAAGGAGGTCGCGAAGGTGCTGGAGGTCGATCCCAAGACCGTGCGCCGCTGGAAGATCCGCGAGACCGAGCCGCCGGCGTATGTCGCCGACGCCATCCGACAGCGCCTGCTTCCACTGGGCGAGGCGCCGACCGATCCGGGCACCTTCCGCTTCATCGACCTGTTCGCCGGCATCGGCGGATTGCGTATTCCGTTCGAAAAGCTCGGCGGCCGCTGCGTCTTCACGAGTGAATGGGACACCTACGCGCAGAAGACCTACGCGGCCAACTTCCACGATGGCCCGGGACACGTCTTCGCCGGCGACATCACGCAGGTGCACGAGAACGACGTGCCGGACCACGACGTCCTGCTCGCCGGCTTTCCCTGCCAGCCCTTCTCGATCGCCGGCGTTTCCAAGAAGAACGCGCTAGGCCGCCCGCACGGCTTCGCCGACAAGACGCAGGGCACGCTGTTCTTCGACGTGGCGCGCATCATCGCGGCCAAGCGCCCGAAGGCGTTCCTGCTGGAGAACGTGAAGAACCTCGTCAGCCATGACAAGGGGCGCACGTTCTCCACGATCATCGACGTGCTGCAGAACGAGCTCGGCTACACCGTCCACACGAAGGTCATCAACGGCAAGCACTTCGTGCCGCAGCACCGCGAGCGCATCATCATCGTGGGCTTCCGCGAGCCCGTACCTTTCAGCTGGGACGACCTGCACTTGCCTCCGATCGAGGCCGGCCCGAAGCTCGCGTCCATCCTGCATCCGCAGGACGGGTCCGAGACGGTGGATCCGAACTATCTCGAGGGGCCCAAGGGCAAGGTCCGCGACTGCTACACCCTGTCGGACAAGCTCTGGGAATACCTGCAGAACTACGCCACCAAGCACCGGGAGAAGGGCAACGGCTTCGGCTTCGGGCTGGTCACGAAAAAGGACACCTGCCGCACTCTTTCCGCCCGGTACTACAAGGACGGATCCGAGATCCTTGTCGACCAGGGAAAGAAGAAGAATCCGCGTCGCCTGACGCCGCGCGAGTGCGCCCGCCTGATGGGCTATCCGGATACGTTCCGGATTCCCGTCTCGGATACGCGCGCCTACAAGCAGTTCGGCAACTCGGTCGTCGTACCGGTAATCGGTGCTGTGGCCGAGCTCATCGTGCCTCTGCTGGACCGCATCGGCGAAGCCGGGGTAGTGGACCGCAAGGTCGCCTGATCCATGGACATCATCAGCCCGGAGCAGCGCTCCGCGCTGATGTCGCGGGTCAAAGGAAAAGACACGAAGATCGAGCTGGAGGTCAGGCGTGGACTACACGCACTAGGCTTCCGCTTCCGATTGGGCGATACCTATCAGGTTGACGGGTCCAAGCTACCCGGGCGACCCGACGTCGTGCTGCCAAAGTTCCGCACGGTGGTCTTCGTGCACGGGTGCTTCTGGCACAGACACTGCTGCCATCTGTTCCGTCTACCGAAGACACGTACGGACTTTTGGGAGGCCAAGATTGCGGCCAATCAGGCGCGCGACGCTCGCAAAGAAGCGGAATTGCGCGCGCTCGGATGGAACATCGAGACGATATGGGAGTGCCAGCTCCGCGGACAAAACGCCGACGTGAAAGCGGATGCTATCGGCGCCCTTGCAAACAGGATCGTCTCGAACGCGCCAAAGTGACGCCTTCGCCAAGTCAGGCTGCTGTCATCCCTCCCGCCCCAAACAGTCGAGAGAGGGTAGGCGTGACGCAAAGGTCAGGCAGCTGCTGGGAGGAGTTCGCGGGTGCGTGCCGGTAATCTAAGCTTGCGAGTTGAACGAGCCGCCTCTAAGTGCCACGCCTAGGAATAGAGAAGGGGAACAACGATGGGCTTCCACCCTGAATGGAACGAGATTTCGGCTTGGATCTCGCGCAGCCGACGACTCTTCATCAAGAAGCTGGCCCGCAACGATGCGGCTTGGGCCGACAGTGCCAGCAACGGCCACCAGAACGGATTCTTCATTCCCCGCCCCATCGCTGAGTCGGACTTCTTTCCGCAACTGAAAAACTCCAATCCGGACAAGCCGCACATCTTTGATGTCGAATATCCGACGTTTTGGCCAGCGTCAGGTGAAGTCAGAAACTCGACCATCAAATACTTCTCGCTGCGCAACCCCGGCAAAGCGAATGCTAAGCCGAGGTACGAGTGGCAACACACGGGGATACCAAAGGAGCAGTTCAAGGCGCTGTCGCCGGCATCCTTGCTCTTGGTAGGCAAGCTCGAAGAGGACGTATCCGGTGCTGGTTACTGGTTCGTGGTCGTTGATTCAGTAAGCCAAGAAGCAGAGATCGTCGAGACCGCCTTTCAGCTTGATGCAGACTTCCATTACGGTCTGTTCGATCCCGCCCTCCCGGCAGCTCAGACATCTGTCACCGATCAACTCATCGGCGATCTGGTGCAGGCAATCAAGGACGGAACGCTAGAGCGGTTCATAAAGACTCAGGCGATGCCACCTCCAGCAACTCTCGCGAGCCAAGCGCAGGCGAAGTGGCTGAGCGAGAACGGTGGACGCGACATGAACCCTTTCTCGATTCGCAATCCGGGCGACGCCGTTATGCGCATTAGCCGGGATATCGAGTACGCCATTTACAAGCAGGCAGAGCTGCGCTTCCGCGCCGCACAAGTAGCCCGAATTCTTGTTTCCAGCGGGGGCGACCCCATTGTCAATCTCGTCCGCGGCTTTGCCGAATTGGACGCAATCTTCCTGAGCGCGGCACAAACTCGAAAAAGCCGGGCAGGTCTTTCCTTCGAGCACCACGTGGAGAGACTTTTCCGAGATGGCCGGGTGCACCACGAGGCTCAGGCTGTCTTTGGCGGCAGGCGTCCGGATTTTGTCCTGCCGGATGTGAGTGAACTCAACGCGAACGGGGATGCAGTAATCGTTTCCCTAAAAACCACCCTCCGCGAGCGGTGGAAGCAGCTGGCTTTGGAAAAGCCGTTCGGAGCCATCTTTCTGGCAACCGTCGATGACCGCATATCCAGCGAGGCGATCGATGAAATGGGCAGGAACGCCATCTCGCTTGTGGTTCCGGAGTCGCTGAAGAAGGCAAATGAATCGGCCTACGACGGCAACTCGAACGTCATCACCTTCACTGAGTTCTTCGAAATTGAGGTCAGGTCCAAGCGGCCGTCGCTGATTCTGCCGCTCTAGGCTAACGCCATAAGGATGGCGGACGACGCCAGACTCACCCTTAGACGTTAAAGCGGCCACGCAGCCTGCCACGTGAGCTGCAAGACGTTGAGAGGACAGGTCTAGTTTCCGAAGAAATGAACCCGCCCCCGCTTCTCGCAGGAGATGAACCCGACGTCTTCGGGCTGCACGCGGCTTCGATCAAGAGCAGATTAGGCAGAACTAGACTCTGACCCCTGTGTCCACTCCCTACAGTTGGCACATGGGCTGCGCCGGGTCAGAGGTCCTGCACCTGCAGCAGTCCATGGGCCGCGCACATGGGTGATGCATGCACACCCGCCCGTCAGGTCGGGACAGGGGTATCGACGAACGCACCGGCGCTTGGCGATGTGTCACGGACCCGCCAGTTCATGCGCTGGCGGATCGAATTGGGTGGGAACGCCAGATCCAGGCCGAGCGTGATCTCCCGGTCCGCCACCTTCGCCTTCACGCCGTCGCCCTTGCGCACTGTCGGGTAGAGCAGCGCCACGGCTTGGCGCGGCGCGCACAGGGCGTCCAGCGCGGCATCGGCCACCGGCAGGCACGAGATGCCGGTGAGATGGTCGGCGATGTCACGGTGGCGCTTTTCCGAGAACACCTTGAACCGTCCGTTGAGCACACTGCGCTCGAAGGCCCCGTGGTCGAAGCCGTCGAACGCCCAGTGGCTCTTCGCGCTGGGCTTGGTGAGCATGAGCAGCAGCCACTGGTCCACCCCCGGCGAGTCCGCGCCCGTGCCCTTGAGGAAGCTGATGACATTCGCGAACTGGCTTTCGGGTGTGCCCCACGCATAGCGCTCGAGAAACCCGAGGAAGCGGTCCGCGCCGAGCGTGTACAGGCGCCCGTTGAGCGAGCGCTGTGTTCCATCCGCCGCACGACCGGTGAGGTTCACGGTGTGGGCCGGCGCGCCCTCCACCAGTGAGGCGAGCCTGTCCACATTCTCCGCGCGTTCCGTGGGCTTGAAGGTTACGCGGCCCGACTCGGCGTGGCGCCCGCCGAAGTTCTCCATCTGGATCTCGGCGTTGTACATCTTGTTGCGCTGCGTGGGCACCAGCATGCCCATCGGAACGAGCGGCGGCACCTGGATGGGCCGGATGCCATCGCGCGAGTACATCGCGATCCGGCGCCGGAAGCGCTCCTCGTCCATGCAGATCGACTCGAACATCTCGTAGAGGTCGGCCGTCTTGGCCGGCTTGGCCATGCCATCCTTCCCGGCCGACGCCTTGCCCGCGGGCACCTGGGTGCCGACGTAGAGGCGGACGAGGTCCCGGTAGCCGCGGCGGAAACCGAACCAGCGACCCATCTGCATGAGCGTGTCGCCTGCCGCTGCCTTGCGCACGAAGTACGTGGTGGTCAGGCCTTCGACGGTGTAGCCGCGCGAGAGCTTGGCGCCGCCGACGAGGATGTTCCACACATCCTCGCGATCGAAATCCGGCATGTCATCCTTGTACTCGTTGTCGCCGTTGACGATCAGCACCTGCTTGGCGTTGCGCTGGAACCTGTCGATCGCCTCGACCATAAAGCCGTGGAGGTCCGCATACGACTCCGGCCGCGCGAGATCCGGCTCGCGCACCTCGCTGACCTCGCGGAAATCCTCCTCCCACAGCTTCCACAGCCTGCGCTTGGCGGACTCCTGCGAGTACGCGTTCGCCCCGAGCAGCTCGCACACGCGCCTGCGGTCGTCCTCGTGGACCACCCGCTGGGCACCACGGTGTACGAGCATCGTGTGGTGGCGGACGTTCACTGACCCGGGATCACGCGCGTGTCGGAACAGCTTGATCGCACCCGCGAGGAAGTAGGCATCCAGCGCCTGGCGGAACATCGTGTCGTCATCGTGGTTCTCCACCTTGCGCACGAAGGCCTTGCGGTTCGAGCGGACACCGAGCTGCTCCACCTCCTCGTCATGGAGGGGATTGAAGCCCTCGTCGAAGTCGTGGAAGTCCGCGATGCCCATGTAGTTCTGCGGACGCGGCAGCAGCTCGATGAAGTCGCGCGGGAACAGGTCGCGCGAGTCTTCCGGGTTGATCAGGGCATTCGCCGCCGGCGTGGCGGTGTATCCGATGTACTGCGACCGCGGGAACATCCCGAGCAGGTCGACGATCGCGCGGTTGGTGGAGGTGCGCTCGGCCTCGGCCTGAGCGGCCTCGCGCGCCTCGCGCTCGCTCATCTTCCGGCGACGCCCGCGGCTGGGGTTGATGGTGTTCACCGATGCCTGGTCGGACTCGTCGTCGATGATCAGGACCGGCATGTCGTCCAGCCCGACCCCGAGCTCGCGGAAGTCGCTGATCAGCTTGCGGATGACGTGCGAGTTCTTCTTGATGATGATAATGCGTGCGGCGGCGGGGTGCAGGTTGTCGGGATGGTTGGCCGCCCGGTCCGCGAACAGCTTCTCGAGGCGCAGCACGTCCTTGCCCTGCCCCAGACCCTTGTAGTCCGACCGCGACGTGGTGATGCGGCGCAGGTTGCATGCGCCGTGTTCGCTCGGCATGCCGCCATAGCGGACGAAGCGGTCCCAGTCCTGGTCACCCACGTACTCGTCGGGCAGGTAGGAGGCCTTGTCCCGGTTGATCTGCTCCTGGCCGACGAGCTCCTTGTCCAGGCGCCGCTGGGTCTGCAGACGTAGGCTGTCGAGCACGCCCGCCAGCACGATCACGACGCGGTAGCCCGCATCGATCGCCTTGGCGACCACGGCGGTGAAGTTGGCGGTCTTGCCGCTCTGCACGTAGCCCACCACCAGTCCGCGGACTGCGTGGGCATCCTTGCGCTCGGGATCGGAGAGGCGGCGGATGACCTGGTCGGTCGCATGGTCGAGCGCACGTATGCCCTCCTCGTCCCAGCCGGCCTGGGTCTCGAGGTACTTCTGGTAGCGCGGCCAGTAGAACCGGTGCTTCCACTTGCGGCTGTCCGTGTACCACTCCTGGTGGGAGTCCGCGATCACGATTGCTTGGTCGAACTTGCGTGCGATCGGAATGCTCCGCTCGACCGCGGCGATGGTGTCCTCATCGAGCGCGAGCTTGCGCAGGATGAGATCCCGACGCTCCTGGGAGAGCCGCTCCGTCCCGCTGTCCCAGTCGGTGTCCGTGGCGGCATCCCACTCGCGCAGTGCGCGGGCGAACAGCGCGTGCGGGAGCGCGTTCGGGTCGCTGCCGCGGATCGCGTCCATCACATGCGCGATCGCACCCTCGACGTCGCCCGTGAAGTCGGCTTCCTCGATCTCGTCGCGCAGTCGCCTGCCGAACGGGCGCGGCCCGGTCACGCCGAGCGCGGTGAGAAGGGCCTGCAGGGCCTTCGCGGCGCCGCGCTGTTCGTGTTCACTGATCATCTGCTGCTCCATAGTCGAGCGCTTCGAAGGGTCGCCCGAGACCTTCCAGCTGGAGGGTCAGGTTCACACCGGCGACGCGTCCGGTCGCGGGGACCCCGAGGGCCTCGGCCAGCCACGCGTGGCTGATGCACGGAAAGTCGGTGCCGATGCGGATGGCCTGCACCGGGGCGGCGGCCGCATAGGGCACCGCACATTCGGGATGTCCGGCTTCATGGCCGGAGGCTTGGAGGGATGCCTCGAACGCCGACAGCGTGGCGGGATCGTGCGCGAGGCGGCGGCGGAGCGCGGCGACGCGATCGTCGAGGCTCGCACCGCCCGATGCGCCCGGGGGCGCGATGCGCACGCTCACGAGGTCCAAGGTATTGCCCGGGGACGGCGTGAGCTGGTTGAGTCCGTGGATCGTGTGACGCCGCTCGTTCGCGAGCGTCGTCTTCACCTCGAGCTCGAACCCGTTCAGGCGGAAGTCGTGGGGCTGCCGGCGCGGGCCGACCCACGCGGCGATCGCGTCATGTCCGGCATCGAGAAGCAGTTCGAGCACCATGAGCTCGCCGTGTAGTCCCACGACGCGCTCGCGCGAGAGCTGCACGCTGCGGGCGACCAGCGCCTCGAAGTCCGCAAGGCTCAGCTCCATCGCCCGCAGGCAGTCGCGCTCGCCCTCGTGCAGCCGGGCCACCACGTCCTGCACTAGCGCATATACGGCACGATGCAGTTCGGGCAGCGTGGTGTACAGCTCGGCGTAGTGGACGCCAGAGGCGACGAGCACCCGAGTCGAGATATGGCGCATCGCGGCGGCCCGCGACCACGTGCGGGGACGATCCAGCCGGAGCCGGACGCCGAGTGCGCTGCGGTCCGGGTCATGGAAGATCCGCAACTCCGGCGACGCCACGACGATGTGGTCCATCGGGGTCGCCGTGTCGATGTAGTTCCCGCGCAGCAGGTGCCATTCCGGCAGGGTGGCATCCATCCTCAGGCCTCGTGGCGCAGTGCGAGCGAGATGAGCTCGTTCAGCAGCTCCACGCGGCGACGCCCCTGCGCCGACAGGCGTGCCTTGTCGAACTCGGCCTCGACCAGCAGGAATATCAGCGTCTTGAACACCGGCAGGTCGGTCGCGGTGCCCTTGCGTCCGCCCAGCAGCTTCCTGCGCACACGGCGGTCGATGCGCAGCGTGCGCCCGTCGCTCGTGTCGATATCGAAGATGCGGCCGTCATCAAGATCGTCCCAGACGATCTCGACCTCGCGGGTCTTCCCACCGCCGCCGATCAGCTCCTGGGCCCTGCGCGCGAGTTCGGCCGGGATGCTGCCCCCGGGAACGAACGGGTACTCCTTCTGGACGCGCTCGTCCTTCTGCCGGTACACCGCGGCCGCGCGCTGCCGGAACTTCGGAAACGACATGCCGGTCAGCGATTCGCTGCCCTGCACCGCATCGACGAAGCCGGCCGGGACGTTCACCCCGGACTTCTGGACATTCAGTCCGAAGTGGTCATCGAGGGTCTGTGGCAGGTCGATGGCGACGCGGGCGAGCGAGGTGTGCGGCTCGGTCTCGCTTTCGACCACCCCGTTCCATCCGCCGGCTTGGATGAGACGGTCATTGCGGTAGAAGTAGAAGCCCTGCCGCGAAGCCGCACGGTTGCCAAGCTTGTACTCCGGCGACTTGCTGTTGGGCGGCCAGATGTGGGCGTTCGCGTGCACGGCGCCGACACCGGCTATCCGCACGTCGAACGTCTGCGGGAAGTTCGGGTCCCCCACTCGGTCGTAGCCGAAGGGATTGAAGGCCGCGATCCGCGTCGCTTGGTCGGGCACCGACTGGCCGACCTCATGTGCATCCACGCTCACCGAAAGCGTGCCGCGTTCGATGAACCGGTGGAAGTGCAGACCGAGGTGCACGCGCAGGCGAGAGGTCAGATTGTCGATCGTGGCCCGGGTGCCATTGCGTCCCGGAACTAGCCGGTCAATGCGGTCCCACTCAATCACGGTGCCGCAGCGGCGCAGGTCGAGGTCCAGATACGGCGCCGCAATAACCGCCTGGACGTCGTCCTCCGGAATGCCGTGACAGATCCAGTTGCGGCCCACGCCTTCAGCCGTCCAGCGGCGGCCTGACGCGGTGCCACCGGCGCGTGTGTAGACGGACAGGGTCTTGGCATGGCTGAACGAAGCGAGCTTCAGTCCCATACCGAACTTCCCGAGCGAATGCTCTTGGCCGTCCTCGTGTGCGCCGAACCGCATGGCTTCGGTAAGCCGACGCGGCGTCATACCCCGACCGTCGTCGACTACCAGCACCTTGCGGATCGACTTCCGGTCGTACTCGAAGCGGATCAGCACCCGTCTGGCTTCGGCGTTGATGCAGTTGTCGACTAGATCAGAGATCGCCTGCTCAAAGGAGTAGCCGATCTGTCGAAGCGCGAGCATAAGTTGCTCGGGGTTCGGCGGCAGTGAGACGTCACCCTCGACCGGTTCGCCTGCAACTTGATTCATCTCGATTCCTTCCCTAGGGGACGTTGCTGCGTGTCCCTCCCCTGTATGTGCGCAGCCTATCCGAGAATAACGGACCCTTACCTAGGCGGCGCATGGGTACGGGTATGGATCGTCCAGCGTGCCAACCGTATCTGGCATCGGCGATGCACAGCACCCGCGATCGTGCGCTATCCGAGTGAGGCCCGGCTGCGTGGGCGCGGCTTGCGTCCGGCCCTTGGCCGCCCTGAAGCGCCTGACGAGCACAGCACACGCAGTGCTGGAGTACCGCTAGCCCGAGGCCCCAACATCCGGGGCACGTCTGCATCGGGTCGGAAGCGGACCTAGGCTGGTCGGCGCCGTCAGGCTGGTCAGCCCCGACTGGAACCGTGATGCATCGGCATCGGCGCACGCACAGTTTGGTCACGAACTCTTGAGGCACGGTCTGCCGACCCTCGATACGCTCCCGCTTGGCCCTTCGGAGTGCCCACACAACTTTGTAATCGCCGCCTTGGAGAAGGCCACCTCAGCTGTGGTATCCGCGACCTGATCCAGGGCCATGTGAAAAGCCGCCTCGAGGTTTCTGCACGCCACAGGGCTGCGCGCGGAGGGCAGCTGACGTTCCGTGCCAAGGATGGCGGCAAGGACATCCGGCCCCTTTCTGCGCTACATGTTTGGGCCGGCGCCGCCCGATGTAGAGCTGCGGCGGGTGGCCTTGCGCCGTCGCTCGCGCCGCGAGGAGTTGAAGATCGTGCGTTTTTCTCCACACGACGTGGCAGGTGGCCTCAATGGACGACCCTGATCCGAACGACTAGGGCCGAGGCAGACTTTCTCCTGGCGGGGGCCTGGCTAAGGCTCGGCCTGCTTCAGCTGCATCATGCCCCGCAAGGTGTGCGGCGCTATTAGCATTGTTCATCCATTGGCTAAGCGCCTAGGGTGCATGCGCGACGGCCAGCAGGCGGTGTCGGGATCATTGCGTCTCGGTACGCCCTCTGGGGCACGTTGGGACACACTTGACGTCTCAACCCAGCCGGAGATACTGGTACCGTAATTGAGTTAGCGGAGACCCGTCGCCTGTCGCTCAACGGGTGGCGTTTGCGGGGTTGCCTCCAAGGAGAGATCCAGTCACAGGTGTGGCTCGCGGTCTTCAAAACCGTGGCGCGGGACGGCGTCTTGCGGGCCGGTTCGATTCCGGCATCTCTCCGCCGTCCTGACCCGTACCACGTGGTAGTTCGATGTCCTTACGGCCCCGCCCACAGGGAGAGCTCTGCTAGCGCATGGAGCATCCCCTGGCCGCACTCCCGTCGGTTCACGAGATCCTCCGCGACCCCGCATTCCGGGCGGCGTGCGGCGATCTCGCCGATCCCTTCCGAACCCGCCTGGTGCGCCGCGCCGTCGATTCTCATCGGCAGGCGCTGCTCGAAGATCCCGAAGAGAGGCACGAGCCCGGCCCACTCTTTTCTTCGATTCTCGACCAGTGCATACGGGAAGCGGAGGCTCTCCAGACGCCATCCCCGCGCCGGGTGGTCAATGGCACGGGCGTTCTGATCCATACGAATCTCGGGCGCGCCCCGCTCGGGGCGCTGGTCGAGGCACTAAATGAGTCCGATCTCGGTGGCTACACTGATCTGGAGTGGGACCCCGAGTCACAGGAGCGAGGAAACCGGGATCTCCGGCTGCAGCGCCAGCTGCAGCTGTTGACGGGAGCCGAGGCGGCCCTGGTGGTGAACAACTGCGCCGCTGCGCTGATGCTGGCGCTGAACACGCTGGCATCGAACAAGCAGGTCCTGGTTAGCCGGTCGGAGCTGGTCGAGATCGGCGGCAGCTTCCGGGTCCCGGCGATCATGGAGGCCAGCGGGTGCCGGCTGCGCGAGGTGGGCACGACCAATAAGACGAACCTGCGCGACTTCGAGGAGCACGTCGTACCCGGTAGCTCGGTGCTGCTCAAGGTCCACCAGTCCAACTTCGTGCAGCGCGGGTTCGTGGAGCGGGTGTCCATCGACGAGATGGTCGCGCTGGGCAGGCGCCTGGGCGTCCCGGTCATCGAGGACAACGGGTCGGGGCTGATTGCGAACCAGTACGCGGCTCTCCTGCAGGACGAGCCGAGGGTGCTGGACAGCCTGGACAGGGGCGTGGACATCGTCTGCTGCAGCGCCGACAAGCTGTTCGGCAGCATCCAGGCGGGCATTCTCCTCGGCACGGCTGAGCACATCGAGGCGATGCGCCGGAACCCGCTCTACCGGGTGCTCCGTCTCGACAAGGTCCGCCTGGCGCTGCTGGACCGCACACTGAAGCTGTACCTGGCCGGCGATGCGGGCAGTTTGCCGCTCTGGCGCCTCTTCCACGCGAGTTTGGACGAGTTGGAAGCGCGGATCGCCCAGCTGCGACTGCCGAAATCCGGAACCCGATGGTTGAGCGTGCGCAGCACCCCCCTCCAGGGAAGATTGGGGGGCGGCTCCAACCCGGAGGCCGTCTTCGAGAGCCTCGGGCTCGAGCTGCGGCATCGCGAGCTTTCGGCCGAGGCGCTGAAGCGCCGCTTCGCGACGCGCCCCGTTCCGATCGTCGGCTACGTCCAGCAGGGCTGCTTTTACCTCGATCTGCGCACGTGCTTTCCCGAGGACCTGCCAGAGCTCCAGCGGGCGCTGGACGAGCTCGGCGGGACCGGGGATGCGCTGGAGTGAAGGCGTGCGACTGATCGGTACGGCCGGGCACATCGACCACGGCAAGTCCACCCTGGTGCACGCGCTGACGGGGATCCACCCATCGCACCTACCGGAGGAGCATGCCCGCGAGATGACGATCGATCTCGGGTATGCGTACCTCGAGCACCCGAACGGCTACAAGCTCGGCGTCGTGGACGTGCCCGGCCACGAACGACTGGTCCGGAACATGGTCGCCGGAGCGACAGGATTCGAGCTCGCGCTCTGGGTGGTGGACGCCCGGGAGAGCGTGATGCCGCAGTCGCGGGAGCATCTCCACATCCTGGATCTGCTCGGGGTCCGCTGCCTGGTGCCGGTGCTCACCAAGGCGGACCTGGCGAGCGAAGAGCAGATCGCGACGGCGTGCGAGGAGATCGGTGCTTTGCTGCACAGCGTGCGGGCCCGTGTCGAGCCGCTCCATGTGGTGGACTCGCTCAGCGGGCGGGGAATCGCGGAGTTGCAGCGCTCCATCTTCGCGCTCTGTCGCGAGCGCGAGGACCCGGACGATGATGCGCTCCCCTATCTGCCCATCGACCGCGCTTTCAGCCTCAGGGGGATCGGGACGGTGGTCACCGGGACGCTGATGCGCGGGCGGCTCGCCGAGGGCGACCACGTATCCATCTCATCGGTCCCGGGTGCCTGGCGGATCCGTTCGCTGAACAACCACCACGCTCCGGTGCGGGAGATCGGGCCCGGCCACCGGGTGGGCGTCAACCTCGCCGGGCTCGAGGCCGACGCGGTGCGAAGGGGCGATACGCTGGTTTCGCGAAACTACCCTTACACGGGTCGATTTTTCAATGTCCGCGTGGAGCTCGTCCACGGCACGACGTTGGAATGGAAGCACGGCTTGCGAATGCTTTTTCACGCGGGCGCTACGGAAACAGAGTGCCGCGTCTGGGGACTGGTCGACGAAGGGGACGCGCTGTGGGCGCAGGTGGAACTGCCCAGGGAAATGGCTTTCTTCCCCCGGCAGCGCTTCATCCTTCGTGGCACTAACCCACGGGTGACGGTAGGGGGAGGCGAGGTTCTGGACCTCTCGCCCGATCGTCCTCGCCGCGTCACACCCGCCGAACGCTCGGCGCACGCGCTGCGCGAACGTGGCGAGCCGTGGCTCGCGACATACCTCGCCGGTGGCGACCGGGGGGTGTACCGCACGACGGCGCTTGCACGCAGGTGGATGGTCCGCGAGTCGGAGCTGATCAGGCAGGCGCTGGAGAGCCCGGAGCTGGCCGTGGGCCCGGAGGGGGCGAGGGAAGAAGCCGGCTCGCTGGTCTGGCGCCGCGCTGAGGGACAGGCGCTGCTCACGCGGCTGCGCGATTACGTCGCCCGCCAGCCGCGAAACGAGAAATTTCTGCCATTCGCGAAGCTCGGGCGCGAGCTGGGCCTGCGGCTCCCGGACCTGCACGCGTGGCTGCAGCGACTCTACGAGCAGGAGAACGATGCCGCCGCTTTGTTACGCGCCGACACCCGGCTGGAGCGGACGGGGATGGTGCTGTATCCAGGCGAGGTCGCGTTCAGCGCTGAGGAGCGTCGCATCGCCCGCCGAATCGTGGGGCGGCTCAAGGCCGAGGGGCTGCAACCCGCGCGAATTCAGGACCTGCACCGGCAGCACGCATCCGAGCCGGAAATCGTCGAGCGAGTTCTGGCCAAGCTCCGCGCCGCGGGACAGATCGTTCTGGTCAGCCCGGATTTCGCGCTGCACCCGATTGCCGAGGCGCACCTGCGGAGTGCTCCGGCACTCCAAGGGCTCGATGGTGTGAGCGCCGCCGAATTCGGCCGGGCGCTCGGACTATCCCGCAAATACAGCATCCCTTTTCTGGAGTACCTGAACGAGAAGGACGTACTGCGGCGCTCAGGCGACCGGCACTACCTCCGCTGAGGTCCATCGCAGCGAGCTCCGCCCAGTTCACACGACGCGGACGAGATGCTCCTGCTCTCCGCCTGGCCTCAGTGCTCCTATCGGCTCCAGATCGAGCCCACGGGCGCGGACCACCCGCTGGAATTCCTCCCTTCCTCCCGGTTCCACCGCCACCAGCAGACCTCCGCTCGTCTGCGGGTCGCACAGGATGGCCTGCTGCTCATCCGTGAGGGGTCCGACCTTGTGTCCATAGCTGCGGAAATTCCGGGTGGTGCCTCCGGGCAGGGTCCCCAGATCCAGATATCGGGGAAGCGAGCTCAGCCGGGGGACGGCCTCGTAGCGAATCTCCGCACAGAGGCCGCTGCCTTCACACAGCTCGATAAGGTGGCCCAACAGCCCGAAGCCGGTCACGTCCGTCATGGTGGCTACGGCGTCCAGACGGGCCAGCTCAGGGCCCAGATCGTTCAAGGTGAGCATCAGCCCGCGAGCCTCCGCGAAATCCTCTGCGCGGACCACCCCGCGCTTCTGCGCGGTCGTCAGGATGCCGATCCCGAGCGGCTTGGTGAGGTAAAGATCGCACCCGGCTCTCGCCTGCGTGTTGGCGCGGATTTCGTTTCGACTGGCCGTGCCGGTGACGGCGAGGCCGAAGATCGGCTCGGGAGCGTCGATGCTGTGGCCCCCCGCCAGGGCGATACCGGCCCGCGCGCATGCCTCGCTCGCGCCTCGCAGCACCTGCCCCGCCACGGACGCGTCGAGCTTGTCGATCGGCCAGCCCAGGATGGCGATGGCCATGATCGGTCTGCCCCCCATCGCGTAGATGTCGCTGATCGCGTTGACCGATGCGATGGCTCCGAAATCGGCGGGATCGTCCACGATCGGCATGAAGAAATCGGTGGTGCTGATCACCACCCGCTCCTCGTCCAGCGCGTAGACGGCGGCGTCGTCGCGCGCTCCGTTGCCGACCAGTAGGCGCGGATCGGGTGTGGTCTGCGGGATCCCTTCCAGGATCCGATTCAGCACCGCGGGCGCGATCTTGCACCCGCACCCTGCTCCATGCGAGTACTCGGTTAGACGGATGGGGCGCGCCGGCTGCTCGGCTTCGGTGGGCGGGGCCTGCATGGATTCTCTCCTGGGGACAGGGTTCGGTAGTGCCGTGGCGAGGGATGCGCTGGATGGGTACCAGCGCAGGGGGCCGGGCAGATCACCCGGCCCCCTGCAATGCGGCTCCGCCCGAACCTACTTCCGCAGCCCGAGCTTGCGCTCGATCTCGATCCCTTGCTTCCGGGCCTGGGCCCAGGTGATCTCCGGGTAGCGGATCTCACCGCTCTCCTGCGCGTGCACCAGGTGATCCAGGCACTCCAGGACCATCCGCCGCTGCAGCTCGCGGTGGAACGGGACCCCGAAGTGGTGGCCCATCATGAAAGGCACGAAGACCGCCCGCGGCGGCTTCGCCTTCTGCGTCACATCCAACGAGACCGTGGGGGAGACGGTCGGTACACCCCGTTTTTCTAAAGCGCGCTGGACCAGCGCGATGCTCTGATGGCAGATGGGTCAGGCAGGGGCCGCGAGCGCGATATCCGCACCCTCCGCCACCACCGCAGCCGCGATGTCCTCCGCGAGCGATCGCTCCAGACGCTCGGGGTCCATGTTGTAGCCGATGAAGGTGTAGAAGTTCTCCGTCAGCCCGCCGACGATGCCCTCTTCCGCCAGCTCCCGCAGTCGGTCGATCGGGAAGATCACGTTGATGTCCCGGTTCGCGCCCACCGTCGGATACTTGAGCTGGTGGATCTCCAGATCCTCCGCTCTCGTAGACGACGGCACGCGCCGGAAACTGTAGTCCCCCACAGGGTGGACCGTATCGAACGGCATCGATCCCTTCGGCTGGGTGCCGGACGTGCTGATGAAGGCGACGCGGCACTCGGAGAGCGGCTTCGGCAGCGGCGCGAGCGGAACGAAGTCCTGCTTGTCGACCATGGAGCCCGGATACCGATCGTTGACCGTCTCCCAGAGCCCCGGCCGCATCTCCGCCGCCGTGCGCCCGCCCTGCGGCGCGGCATTTCCACCGCTCGGACCGCTAGAGGTTTCCGTCATGGATCCATTCTCCTGAACGCTGTACGAAGTAGAAGTGCAGGTGGAAGAAGAGGTGCGCGAGAGTCGCCGCATCCTTTGTGCGCACCGTACCGAGGATAAACTCGCGGTCGGTCGGTGGAACGTCAAGAAGCGGCAGCAGCGCTTCCGACCACGCCTTGTCGATCTCCTTCCGCCCCGCCTCCTCGTTGCCGTCTCCGAGGTGGAGCCGCACGTAACGAATCAGCTTGTCGCGATCACCTTCGGCGGCGGCTTCTTTGAGATATTGCAGCGACATCGTCCGCCTCGTCTTGGATGCGGGGTTCGCCCGTGCGGCCGGGCGTCTGGTGGCCCTGCGGCCGGTGACAAGCCATTCTGGCGCCGTTCCAATCGGGACTTAACGGCGAACCTCGTCAATGTAGTCCGTTCGACGTTAAGGAGAAGTCCCCGTCTAAGGATGGGTACAACGCATTGCGGGATGTTCCCGCAAATCACCGAAGAACGGCCGGGGAACGTGTCCAAGTGACGCGAGGCGCCGACTCCGGAAACAAGACACCCGCAAGCCTGAGAGCGTCGCGGGGGCCTACGTTTTCTCGCTTTTCCAACATGGTGGCCGGCGACGGAATCGGACCGCCGACACGGGGATTTTCAATCCCTAGCTTGCGTAGGTTTCCTCTGTTCCTCGCCATGGCTGTTCAAATCCGGGTCTGCGGGAACCGCCTTTCGAGCCACGGACAGAAGA
This sequence comes from Lysobacter korlensis, assembly GCF_042434515.1. NCBI lineage: Bacteria > Pseudomonadati > Pseudomonadota > Gammaproteobacteria > Lysobacterales > Lysobacteraceae > Lysobacter > Lysobacter korlensis. The sequence goes on along the minus strand of NZ_JBHLTG010000004.1, from coordinate 398,065 downwards.
TCGGTAGCTCCGCTGCTAAGCAGAGCTCCAGCCTTGGAGTACCCATCACGGCGCCCACGTTGCGATGCTCCGTCATCGCCATCAGCTCGCCGAGCGGCACGCCTTGGCGACCGGCCTAGGTCACCAAGCCGGACCGTAGGCTGGGTGCAGCTTAATCACCGGCCAAGCCAGCCGGTTGTGCCCGTCGCTGCACGATGCGCGCAACCTGATCTTGCGAAAGGTCCGCACCGGTGGCGCCGCCGCGGTACAGGCGGCGGAAGAGAAGGCCTTCGGTGAGTTTCGCCACGTCGAGCCAGGCTTGAAGCGTCACGACAACGTCCCCTCGCAAGGGCGTCTCGCGACGCACACCACCGGCGTTGGTTTTGGTGTTCCCAAGCGCATACGTCCAAGTGGTCTCGTTGAGTCAGATGCGCATACCGATCGGGTTGGTCGCTGGTACCGGTCCGAGCTGACCGCTTTGCTGTTGCTGACCAGGCCCGCTATCGGCCAGGAGCGGACTTGGCCGAGCGCTCTTACGGCGACGCTGCAGCGCACGACCGCCGAGGCCGGGACAGGCTGCAGTACAGTGCATCTGCCTAACCGACAACGGAGTGCCCCATGCGTCTCACGTCCTGCATCGCCCTGTCCGTTGCCCTGATCACCGCGCCTGTCGCCGCACAGGATTTCTCGAAGGTGCAGATCAAGGTCGCCCCGTTGCGCGGCGCCACCCACATGCTGACCGGGGCGGGCGGCAACATCGTTGCTAGCGTGGGCGATGATGGGGCCTTCATCATTGATGACCAGTACGCGCCGATGTCGGAAAAAATCCAGGCCGCGCTTAAGGGCTTGGGCGACAAGCCGCTGCGCTTCGTCATCAATACCCACTGGCACGGCGACCACACCGGAGGCAACGAGGCGATGGGCAAGGCGGGCGCCGTGATCATGGCGCACCACAACGTGCGCACGCGCATGGGCACCGCCGGCACCTTCCGCGGCGAAGCGCGCGAAGCCGCACCTTCCGGCGCGCTGCCGGTCGTCACGTTCGCGGACGGCGTCACCCTGCACCTCAACGGTGACCACGTGCACGCGCGTCACGTCGCCAAGGCGCATACCGACGGCGACGCACTGGTGAAGTTCGAGAAGGCCAACGTGCTGCACATGGGCGACATCTACTTCAACGGCTTGTACCCGTTCATCGACCTCGAGTCCGGTGGCAGCATCGATGGTTTTCTCGCTGCCGTACGCGCGGGGCTTGCGATGAGTGACGACAAGACACTGGTCGTCCCAGGCCACGGGCCCGTCAGTAATCGCGCCGAGCTGGCTGCCTATGGCGACATGCTTCGGCGCTACCGCGACGCGATCGCCGGGATGAAGCGCGAGGGCAAGACGCTGCAACAGGTGATCGCCGCAAAGCCAACCGCCGAGACAGACGAGGCGCTCGGCAAGGCCTTCATCAAGCCCGACCAGCTGGTGACGTCGATCTACGAGAGCCTGTAGACGTAGAACGATCCGGCGGGGCGACCGATTAGCTGCGCGGTTTCCCTCACGAACGCCCTAGAGACCACGTCCGCGTCGGCTCGGTAGCGGACATTGCCTGGTCAGCAAAAGCAGAGTGTTCAGCCCACACCGGAACGGCTACGCAAAAGGTCCCGCGCGCGCGATGGCTACTGTGGATCCGCAGCCGGATGTCCTTCTATGTGGGGATGCGTCCGCGTGGCGGACTAGACAAGCTAGATGTTGATGCGGAACTTGCCCGTTATTGGCAACTCGGTTCGCCCGTTTACATCCACGCAGTGGAACTCGTAGTCGGCAAGCATCCCTGAGACTTTCCCGGCGGAGTCGTAACGGACCGCCCTGATATTGAGTACTCCCGGTCCTGCCTTCGCCTTGTGGCCGGACGCTTCCAGATCACAGCGCGTCCAAGGCTGGTCGCGCTGTGCGTCAACGAACCAGAGGATGTCCATGCCCGCCTTGGACGCAGTGGGTTGCTCCGCTGTTTTGTAGCGGCCGACCTTAAACACCTTGCCCTTGGGTGCCGTGAGCGAAAAGGCCCAGATATCCCGTGGGACCGCGGCTTCAAACCGGATGCTCCGGCGGTCGCCTGTAAGCGTGAAAATTGTGGAGTCGCCATGGAACGTCTCGTCCACCTTCCCCCAGCGAGATTCTTTGGCTGCTTTCTGCTTGAAGTACAACGGGTACGCGTTGTAGCGGATCATGCCGACGGTGCCCGGCGCCTCGTGCGATCCGCCGGACACCTTGAACACCGCCTCCAAGGCTGTGAGGGAGCCCGCAGGATTAAACTCGATCTGGCGTATCGTGAATGATCCAAACTGCCCTGGGCTGTGGTACATGCACGGCGGGTTGTTATTGGTCAGCGTCAGATACGCGATGCGCCCGTAGCGGCATCCTGCTTCGGGATAGAAGCCCGGCGCGAGCTTCTGACCCGGCGGTGGCCGCATACCTACGCGCCACCAGTTGGACCACTGGTCGTTGAGAGTCATCCCGATGCCATTTTCAGATCCTCCAACCTGGTACTTACCGGTCTCATTTTCGAACATGTGGAACCGGCCGGTGCCTTGGTCATAAAGACTGAAGTGCATCTTCGGGTCAGCGCCATCCTTTGGATGAGCAACTGAGGCACCGGGCAAAACCAGCAGTGTGGACAGACTAATGGCGAGCTTGGACACGGCTGCATCTCTGCGGAAGGGCGTATGGACAACGCTACTCTCTGTTGAGGCAGCTCTGTCGAATTGGACGCATCCGGGACAGTTCCAAATTTGCACGCATGAGCTATTGGCAATGCATACCCCTGCCCGGATTACGCGCACCGATGAGATAAATTGGGTGTAGCGGCCTACGTTGACCGCTCCTCTATAAGCGATCATGTCGGCTGTCTGCCAGGAGGGGACGCCGCAAGGGTTACCCAGCTTCACCGGGGCCACGAATCGCTCGACGGCGATGAGCTCAGGTACTGTTCCGCGCGAGCCGGAGGCGACCCATGTGGGTCGCCTTCCCTCTCTCACGACGACCTAAAATGGAATGTCGGGGGCGCAGGGCGTTGCAGGCAGCACCCCCGTGGTGCCTTCGAAGTTGCTGTCAGGAAGGTTGGCAATCGCCGGCTGGAGGCGGCTCTGCGTGGCGTACTCGGCGTCGCCTGGGCGTGCATCTCCGTCCGCCGCCAGCGATGTATTGGCGGCCGAAAGCAAGTCTCCGAGCGAGCTTCGGATCGGCATGATGGGGCTCATGGGGTTCGAGAAGCCGTTCCGGATACTCAGTGTCATTGAGCCGATGGCGACTGAAAGCTCTTTGCTCAGTGACCCGCGGTCAATGCTCACCCAGACGGAATAGTCGTTGAGGGACCAGGGATCGAAGTGGCTGCCGTCGGTATTGCGCAGATTGAGCGATCGCAGTGCGGCCAGATCCTGGGCGTCGACCAATGTTGCGCCCTCGCCCTCTCGCCAGTACCACGGGTCTTGCCCCGTCGGCACGACGCAGTAGGCGCCGTAAGCGATCGTGCGCTTCTCGTTGGGCTTGAGCTCGAATCGAACGTACCCCGGGGAGCCGTCGTGACCCTTCGTCAGCGTGGCGGTCTCGTGCCAGGGGTAACCGTGCCGGCCGTCCACGATGCCCATGGCGTATCTGCCGGGGAGCACCTTCACCTGGATCAGTCCGAACTCGTCGAATTGCTCGTACCTGTCCATATGGTCGGCGGTCAGCAGCGCAATCCACTCGGGCATGTCGACTTCGTCTTTGTCGTACCGAGCGTTCGCGTTTGCGTCGTAGAAGCGGAACGCCGTGATCTCGGCAATGCCGACGTTGTCGGTGCGCATCTGGTAGCGGCGCCAGAACGTGCGCTTGGACTCGAACCCGCGGGCGCCGCAGTCGACGCCGCGGCCGCAGATCCGTTCGTAGTCGCTGACTCGTGTAACCGCGATCAGCATGTTCGGATTCTTGGGGGTGTAGGGCGATCTCGTCGGCATCGCGATGGTGTGGCTACCGCAGTCAGTTTCGTCTCCGTCGGACCATCGGGGATTACGGATCAGCCCGCCCTGGACCTCGAAGCGCCGCGAGGTGATTGGCTGGGCCGTGATCAGCCGGCCGGTGCGGCGGTCGGTGACCTGATAGTAGTAGCTGCCGTCCTTCAGGACGCCGTTGTCGCAGTCTGGTGCCCGGGTGGGTCCGCCGGCCATGTAGACCTCGCCGTTTATTGCATTGACGCTGCCCCACAGCAGCGGATCTCCGTGGCGGGACACCGTGTGGATCGAGCCTTCAACCGGGTGTGCCTGCACCGCTGGCGCGGCAAACAGGCTCAAAGCGACGATGGGCGCCGCAAGTACGCTAGCAGCAGGATTCAGGAAGCGCATGGAAAGGCCTCGACGGCTCCCGCCTCCCGCAGCGAATGGCGGTACCGCATCGATGGAGCGCCATAACAGTGCACGCGGCCAGCAAGGCCATGAGGCCGTCGAGCGGACAGAGAAAAATTCCGGCCTCACCACGATCCTCAGCTAGCTCACCCGACACGCGGGTGTGGCGACGCAGCGGCCGACTTGGCCACAGCCAACCAGGTCAAATGGGGTCGCGGTCGGACAACCTAGCAGTTGACGCGGACGCATGAGCCAACCCTACGGATTCGCGCGGGCTCGAAGCACTGCATAGGCGCCGACGCACTTGGAGCGGAACTCGGCCTGCCGCTCCCGCAGCTTCCTCGGCCAAGACGAAAGGTTGTCACTGCACCGCCGCATCGCGCTCAAACCCGCGCCTTTCCTCGTCACGACCCGTAGGCGCTTCTTCAACGGGCACGATCCGCAGCACGACGGTCATCGACCTCGTCATCGTTCGCGGACAATTTCCATGTCGAGGTCGACGCGCTCGGATACCTCAAGCTCCTGAAACTCAGCTACGCATGGCAACCGGAAGGCTGAGCGATGACCGCGCATGCGCGCTGTCGGCCCTACTCGACCGCGTTGCCGGCGCCACCGCCGCGCGGCCTTGACCGCCGGTCCGTTGAACGCCCGCCCCCTGACCTCTGGCAGGTGGCGAACGGGCCCGGCGCGATTAGCGTGGGTGCGACAGCACCGCCCGACGGCCGTCTCCAGCCGCGTTCGCGCACGACGCCGCTCGCCTGCAACACGCACTGGACCGACGCCCAGATGATTCGCTTGCCCACCCTGCTGCCTCTGCTCACCGCGCTGCTGGCGCCGGCAACCGTAATCGCAGCATCGCCGGCGGTGCGCACCGACCACCTGCAGTCGCGCCTGGTCGCCGAATCGACCGCGGCGGAGCCCGGCCGGACGCTGACGCTCGGCCTGCTGCTCGAGCACGACCCGCACTGGCATACCTACTGGCGCAACCCGGGCGATTCGGGCCTGCCGACCGAGATCGCGCTCACGCTGCCGGACGGCGTGACCGCCGCGCCGATCGCGTGGCCGCATCCACAGCGTTTCGTGCTGTCGGACATCGTCAACTTCGGCTATGGCGATCGCCGGCTGCTGCCGGTGTCGATCACGGTCCCGGCCGACTACGCGGGCAGCACGCTGCCCGTGCGCGCGGCCGCGAACTGGCTGATCTGCGAGGTCGAGTGCATTCCGGGCAAGGCCGAGTACGCGCTCGAGCTGCCGGTCGCGCCGAGCGCGGGGGCCGATGCGCGCTGGGCGAACGACTTCGCGGCCGCGCGCGCCGATCAGCCGCGCCCGGGCACGGGGACGCTCGATGTCGCAGAGGACACCGACGCGATCGCGCTGACGCTGGCCGGCCTCGACGCGGCTGCAATGCCGGCGCAATGGCAGTGGTTTCCCGAGACCGCGGAGGTCGTCGCGAACGGCGCGCAGCCGCAGTGGCAGCGCACGGCCGATGGCTGGCGGGCGCGCTGGCCGAAGAGCGAGTACTTCACCGCGCTGCCGGAGGAGGTCGCGCTGGTTGCGGTCGACGGCGATGGCAGAGCCCGGCGTTTCGCGGCCGGCAACGCGGCGGCTGCAACGGGCGCGGAGGCGGGCGCCCCGCCACCGTCCTCCCCGACCACGGTGGCGGACAACGCCGTCGAACCGCTCAGCCTGCTGCCCGCGCTGCTGCTCGCCCTCCTCGGCGGCGTGATCCTCAACCTGATGCCTTGCGTGTTCCCGGTGCTGTCGATCAAGGCGATGGGCGCGCTGGGCTCGGCCGATGACCGCGCCGAGCTGCGCCGGCACGGCCTCTGGTACACGCTCGGAATCGTGGCCACGTTCGGGCTGCTGGCCGGCGTGCTGATTGCGCTGCGCGCGGGCGGGCAACAACTCGGCTGGGGCTTCCAGCTGCAGGAGCCGCGCTTCGTCGCGGCGGTCGCGCTGCTGCTGTTCGCGATGGCGCTGTCGTTCTCGGGCGTGTGGGAGTTCGGCGGCCGCTTCATGGGCGCGGGCCAGAAGCTGACCGAAGGCGGCGGTGCACGCGCGTCATTCTTCACCGGTGCGCTCGCGGTCGTGGTCGCAAGCCCGTGCACCGCACCGTTCATGGGCACCGCGCTGGGCTGGGCGCTCGCGCAGCCGGCAGCCGCCGCGCTTGCGGTGTTCACCGCGCTCGGCCTCGGCCTTGCCGCGCCGATGCTGCTGCTCGGCTTCGTGCCGGCGCTCGCGCGCGCACTGCCGCGACCCGGCCCGTGGCTCGAAGGCTTCCGCCAGTTGCTCGCGTTCCCGCTGTACCTGACCGTGGTCTGGCTGCTGTGGGTGTACGGCGAGCAGACCTCGCCGCTCGGCATGGCCTGGCTGCTCGCCGCGCTGACCGCACTCGCGTTCGCGCTGTGGCTGCTCGGGCGCCGGCCCGTGATGCGCTCGCCGAAGCTGCGCACGACGACCGCGATCGCGTCCGCGGCGGCGCTCGTGCTCGCGCTCGGCCTGCCGCTGTCGGTGACCGCGCCGGCCACAGCCGCCGCACCCGCCGCGGACGCGGCCGGCTTCGAGCCGTGGAGCGAGCAGCGCCTTGCCGAGCTGCGTGCGTCGGGCCAGCCGGTGCTCGTCAACATGACCGCGGCCTGGTGCATCACCTGCCTCGCGAACGAACGCGTCGCGCTGACCAGCGACAGCGTGCGCGAGGCGCTCGCCGCGCGCGAGGTCGTCTACCTCAAGGGCGACTGGACGCGCCAGGACGAGGCGATCACGCGCTACCTGCAGCGCTACGGCCGCAGTGGCGTGCCGCTGTACGTGCTCTACCCCCCTGACGGCGGCGCGCCCCGTGTGCTGCCGCAGCTGCTGACCGCGGACGCCGTCGCCGACGCGATCCGCTCGATGTGACCTTGCCGACCCCAGGAGACCGACCGATGAAAGCCTCACTGCTCGCCGTTGCACTGACCTTCGCCGCCGCCGGCGTGACCGCCTGCGCCGCCCCCGATGCCTCCGCGGCCGCGGCCACCGAAGCCGCCGCGAAGGTCGGCCAGCCGGCCCCCGCGTTCCAGCTCGTCGATTCGACCGGCAAGAAGCACGCGCTGGCCGACTACGCCGGCAAGACCGTCGTGCTGGAATGGACCAACCACGAGTGCCCGTTCGTCAAGAAGCACTACGGCTCCGGCAACATGCAGAAGCAGCAGCGCGACGCGACCGCCGACGGCGTCGTCTGGTTGAGCATCAACTCGTCCGCGCCCGGCAAGCAGGGCAACGTCGACGGCGCCGCCGCCGAGAAGGTTCGCAAGGACGCCCGTGCCGTGCAGACCGCCTACCTGCTCGACCCGACCGGCGACACCGGCCGCGCATACGGCGCCAAGACCACGCCGCACATGTACGTGATCGACCCGAAGGGCGTGCTGCGTTACGCCGGCGGCATCGACAGCATTCCGAGCCCCGACACCGCCGACATCGCGAAGGCGACGCAGTACGTACCGCAGGCACTGGCCGAACTGGCCGCGGGCAAGCCGGTGAGCGTCAGCGTGACGCGCCCGTACGGGTGCTCGGTGAAGTACGCGAACTGACGTTCCACCTGGCTCCGGGGCGGTGGTACCGCCCCGGAACGCCCACAGCCGCTGCGCAAGGCCACAGCACCCGCCGCGCCCGCATCGGACGTCCGCTTCCGGCCAGCAGCGGGCATCAGCCGGTGAGCTACCACCTGAGTTAGAACGACGTGCTCGAGAACCGACGGCGCAGTCTTTATGCCTCGCGCCGGGGTCAATCCGGGTGATGTTTATGCGTTCTGCTGAAGACAGGCCTGGGGTGGTGCGCGACCATTGTCCCGCGTCAAGGCCATCGCGCTGCAGGACCCGACCGCTGCCGGTCGTGGGTGGAACGCTGCGACCTCGCTCTGCATGATTGCCGAAAACGGCATCGACTCCCGGGAATGCGCCCACGCGATCGCCGCGCTGATCCGAGCGAGCGCCTGGTCGCTGTCGGGCAGGCGGTCGCCATAGGCATGGAACTCGTGGGTCATGTGCGGCCAGACGTCGAGGTGCACGCTCGCCCCCTGCCGCCGGAGCTCGGCCGCGAAGTCGCGCACCATGTCCACCAGGATCTCCTTGCCCCCTGCCTGCAGGTAGACCGGTGCAAGACCCCGGAAGTCGCGATAGATGGGCGAAAGCTCGCGATCAGTGGCATCCGTGTCGCCTTTCAGCCATGAGGAGTACAGGACCGTCTGCCGGCCCTGCACCATGTCGAAGACGTCGTGGCCGAACTGGCTTGCGCCACGCCGACCGGTGTCCGTCCACGGGCTCAGCGCCACCACCAGCGACGGCTGCGGCAGTTCGGCATCACGCAGCGCGACGATGAGCATCAGCGCGAGGTGCCCGCCTGCCGAATCACCGGCGACGACGATCCGCTCGGGGGCGACGCCCTCCGCGAGGAGCCGGCGGTAGGCAGCCAGCGCGTCCTCGAGTTGCGCCGGGTGCGGGTGCTCGGGCGTGAGTCGATAGTCCAGGGCGAAGACCGGCAGGCCCAGCCGGAACGCCAGCATCGCGACAAACCGGTGCGACACGTCCGCGTAGAAGGCATAGCCCCCGCCGTGCAGGTAGAGCACGACCGGCCCACCCGGCGCACATTTCGCGTGCGGCCGGAACCAGTGCCCGCCCGGCGCAGCGGCGTCGCGCGCGACCGCTTCGACCCGCACGGGCCAGCGCCCGCGGATCGCGAGCGTAACGGCGTCGAAATACGCGCGTCCTTCGCGAATGTCGGCGTACGCCAGCGCCCGCTCAAACTGGCGCCGGTAGAAGAGGGTGCCGATTTCGAACTCGACGGGCCACGCCTTGCATAGCGGCCGGCCGCGCAGGCGGCGCACGAGCACGTCGAACGTACTGCTCGCTAAGATGGCCAGCCCGGACGCGACGTGACGTGGGCTTCCCTGGAAGATGAGTGTCGACATGGTGCGTAGGGTGATCAGGGCCGATGCGCGCAGTCTCGGGACGCAACACCGGCGGGTATAGAACCGAAACGACAGACGATGGACCGGCACGAACACGCGACCCTGCACCTGCCTTCGCCGGCGCTGCGCCATTGCATCTTCATGGCCGTCGAGCGCGACACGCGCGGCGTGACGCTCGATGCGCGACAGCGGTTCAACCACTACCCGGCAGCGCCGTTTCCCACGATCAGCTGGGTCCTGCACGGCGAGCTGCGCATGCTCGACAGTCCGGCCGACGATCGCGCACCGGACTTGGGCCCTCCGATTCCCGACCTTGCGTTCGCCGGGCCGCATGACATCCCAGTGGCCAGCTGGTCTCCCGGCGCGGTGCACGCCCTCACGGTGAGCGTGTACCCTGAATTCCTGGCCCGCTATGCGGGCATGGACCTCGGCCGGTTCCGCAACCGCGTCGTCCCGCTGGCTGACGTGCTGCCCTCTGGCAGCGCCCTGCTCGATACCTGCCGCAAGGTGCCCACCGGAACCGGCGCCCCGTTCGCCCGACTGGAAACCGCCCTGCGGTCGTGGGCCGACACCGCCGAAGCGAGCGGTGCGATCCGCCCATCATTCACGTCATGGCTCGCCGGACTGGGTCTGCGCGCTGCGACCAGCCCAAACCTGGCGGGGTTGCGCCGACTCCAGCGTCGCGTCCGCGCGACGACCGGGCAGAGCCGACGCGACCTCCAGCTGTACGTGCGCGCTGAACATGCGTTCAGAGCCGTCGCCCAGCTGCACCCCGAGGGTCCGGTTGCCTGGAGCACGATCGCCCACGAGACCGGCTTTTCCGACCAGTCGCACCTGGGCCGCGAGGTCCGTCGCATCAGCGGCTACTCGCCTGCCCGGCTCCGCAGGACGATGGAAACCGATGAAGCGTTCTGGTTCTACCGCTTGATCCACGGATACCACCGTGGTGGTTGAGCACGCAGCTGAAGGGGCCGCGCACATTACGCGCCGATGGCGATGGACGGCACCTGGCGAAGCGTATCGGCAAGACCATGGGGATGCCTCGTGACGTATGGTCCGCGCACGTTGCTGCGTGCGGCAGGCGTTGGCTGAAGGCACAAGCGACGCGCCCCGAGGATGAGTGGCGCGTTCGGGTCGATCGCCGTCACCGTTGAATGCATTTGGTAGGCAGAACGGGGCTACTGGGCCGCCTCGGGTCAGAAGCCGTCCCGGCGCTCAGACGCCGGGTTGGCCACCTAGTCCCACCCGCACCAGCTAGGCCGGGCTCCAAACACGGGGGCGGACTGTCCGACGCTACGTCCGCTCGATGCGGCGAGGGCGCCGCTCGAATACCGCGTACCAAGGTCCGCTTCGGGTCGGAAGCGGACCTCGCCTGGTCGACGCCGTCAGGCTGGTCAGCCACAACTGGAACCGTGACGCAGCGGCATCGGCGCACGCAAGAACGGGCAGACCATGTTTCAAGAACTGCGCTTACCCTCGCCGCGACCGGGTGGCCCTGCGCTTCTCTACGCCCGTACGGGTGCTGGCGATCCTACGCGCCTAGCCAGGAAAGCTGGTCGAGTTTCACCGGAGACAAGGAGGTGGCGCCGACGTGCTCGAACGCGAAGGCATATTCGTACCTGGCCGGCCCGACCGCCCAGCAGCAGTGCGGCCGCGCCCGGCGCAGCGCCAGCCATTTCTTGGATGAAGTCTTGTGCCTCGCGCTGCCCGAGTGCGGCACGAGACCTCCACCCGCGCTGTGTGCGCCTAAATCAGCAGGCTCAGGTATCTCATTAGAGGCCTAACACCTGAGTTAAGCCGCGACGCGAAGCGGCGTCGGCTTGGACGACGTGTTCGGCTGGGCCCGCACCGACTTCATTTCATGCACCCATTCTCTTGCATGTTCTGAATGATCACAGCAACGTTTGACCCAGCCGAGCGTAGTGCTTGGCCGAGCTCGACGCAGATTTGTGCTTTGGCCATTCGCTGCAGCGTGCCTCCAATTGACCGGTCCGTAAACGAGAGCCTGATGCGATCCGGCTCCAACGTGATTGGGTTCGGTTGGCTTCCCAGCGGTACGCGCTCAAAGGAGACGGTTTCCCCCGGTACAGAAAGGTTTAAAGGCGAATTGCCCGGGTGTGTCGGTGGTCCAGACCCCTCTGATTGAGCAGTTATTTCAGAGGCAGCTCTGCCACGGGCCTCTTCGCGTCGCACCTGCCGACCAGGCCGACTCTCCCGCGACTTGCGAACTTGTTCCGGTGCGCGTTGCTCCGAATCCGGCACCAGACGCTTTGGCAGAGCGGGTGCTAGCCAGATGACCTCGATTGTCGCCGGCTCCGGCGTCTGCAGGTGACTGGGCACTCTCTTGAGGATCGACAAGGACCACAGCGCACCCGCGGTTAGAGACATGGCCAAGACAAACGAAAACAGCTTGTCAGCCCGATCCGTTGGCTCGCTCTTTCCCATCACGCGTGTGCTTTCCATAGCAGCCTAACACTTGAGTTAAGTCGCGCCGCGAAGCGGCGTCGGCTTATACGAGTTGCTAGACGTCGGAATAGTTCCCCGGGGCGTCGCTTCTTCGCGCCGCGCGTGAACATGGCCCCCAAAGCAACTATGGGAAGCATTGCAGCCACGACAAGCGCTGTGGAAAGCCAGCCTGGCTCTCCTGAGTTGGAGTCTGCGCGTACCGATCGGGTTGAACGCTAGTACCGCTCCGCGCTGACCGCTCCGCTGTTATTGACTAGGTCCGCTTTCGGCCAAGAGCGGACCCACGAGCGCCGTGAGCCCCAATGGCACGAATAGGCCCTTCGCTTTCCGCCCGCGGTCCGCAAGGACGTCACTCTGGAGCGGTCGCCGCCTCAGCAGTGCTATCGCATGCAGCGCCGGCGCCGACACGGTGGCTCAACTCGGCGCATAGGCGCTCGGCTTCGGCCTCGTCGCCGCCAGCCCGCATCAGCTGCGCCAGCCCCCTTGTGGATTCCGGGTGCAGGGGCGAATGTCCGAGGACCCTGCGATACCACGCTTCCGCCGCCGCCGAATCGCCCCGGCTTGCGTGACGCTTCGCGATGAGGGCGCCTAGTGGCGCATGCCATGGGCGTATCTGCACCGGGCTGTTCGCATAGCCGCGCTCCATCGCGGCGTAGGCGCGCTCAAAATAAGGCAGCGCTTCGCGCTCACGGCCGGTGATCTCAAGAACATCGCCAATGTTGATCAGCGTTCCCCACGCATCCGGATCCAGCTCGACGGCCCGCTCATACGCGGTCAGTGCATCTTGAAAACGGCCTTGAGCGCTGGCGACGAAACCGACGGCCTTGTGCGCCGCAGACGACTCCGGGGCCACAGCAACGGCCCGCTCTGCCATCAAGCGTGCGCGCTCCAATTGCCGCGAAGCGGGCTCGCGGTCGAGGTGGCCGTGCGCGAGCGCGTCGCCGAGTCGGGTGAAATGCACCGGTGGCTGGCCCGGGAGGACCGGCCAGCGGATCGCGCGCTGCACGAGTGCATTCGCGAGCCCGGCAAGCGCGTGGGGGTCGTCGGGCCGCAGGGCGAGCACACGTTCGTAGAGCTCGATCGCCGATTCGTTGTCCCCGCGCGTGAACTGGAAATAGAAATCGTCCGCCTGGGCCGTCAGGGCGCCGGGTTGGCCCGGGTCGCGCTCCGGCGCGGCTCGACGGCTAGCGAGCCACCATGCGCCTGCTACAAGCACCAGTGCCGCCGCGCACAAGGCGAGCCACGCACCTAGTCGCGGAACGCTACGGGTGGACGACGCGGCAGCCGGTTCGACGTTGGCAGGCGTGTCCAGGGACGGCACGGACGTCACGTCCGCGATCAACCGGTAGCCACGCTTGGACAGTGTCTCGATGTAGCGAGGCGCCTTCGCGTCGTCGCCCAACGCCTGCCGCAGTTTGAACACGGCTCGCGCCAGACTGTCGTCTCCGACGACCTGTCCGGGCCAGAGTGCCTCCATGATTCGCTCGCGGCTCACCGCCTCCCCGGGCGACGCGGCCAGCAGGAACAGCAGATCCGCGACCTTCGGCTCGAGCCGCTGGGGACCGTCTGCGCCTATGAGTTCGCCTGTTGCGCGGATGACGCGCCAGTTGCCGAGCTGGATCTCATCAGGGCAAGTGATTGATTTCAATGTGGTCAGAAATCCGGATGCGTGCTTCAGGAAAGCAGGAGGAAACCGTCATGGTGTGGCGAGGATTGCTGGGTTCGTATGGCGCGGCAACCACTCGACGCCTCCTGCGAGGCTCATCAGCCCGAGATACCCGCATGCCTTTGCTCTCGAAACTCTTCCTTGCACTTGCCCTGCTCACTACGGCCGGGCTTCCCGCGGCGTGTGCCGCGCCTGCTATCCAAGCGGCCGCGACCCCACGAACGACGGCGGCCCAGGCCGAGCTGGACCACCTGTACGAAGGGCTGCAAGCCTCGCATTACGACCTGTTCGCCCGACGCCCACAGGCGGAGTACGACGCCATGTATCGCCGGCTGCGCAGCCAGCTGGGAACGTCCGCCATCGCCCCGGAGGACCTGCGGCGCGAGTTCCAGCGCTTCGTGGCCTACGGCAATGTCGCACATGCCGCCATCGAGCCGCCGATGGCGGAGTGGGAGGAATACCGGGCTGCTGGCGGCAGCGCGTTTCCGCTGGCCCTGCGCGTGGTCGGCGAGCGCGTCGTTGTCCGGGACGACTACAGCGGCATTGAAACCATCTCCCCGGGGGACGAGGTACGCTCGATCGACGGCATACCCGCGCTCGAGTGGCTCGGCCGTGTGCGCACGCTCGTATCGGCCGACAACGATTACCTGGCCTATACGCAGCTGGAGACGAGGCTTCCGATGCTGGTCTGGTGGCACGGCGACCGCGCCACGCAGTACCTCGTCGAGACGACCACGCCTGAGGGCCTGCGTCGCAGGGTGACCGTGCCCGCGCGCAGTCGCGCCGAGTTCGGGACCGCTGCCGCTGCGGCACCCGCAAGCTTCGACCTGGACGGGAACGAGCGCGTGGCGCGGATGATCGAGGACGGCATCGGCTACCTGCGCCCCGGCCCGTTCTACGACAACCGGGCGAACTCGACCAACCCGTGGGACCCGTCGGCGTTCCACTCCTTCATCGACCGGGCATTCACGAGTTTCATCGATGCCGGGGCCAGCGCCGTGCTGATCGACTTGCGCAACAACCCTGGCGGCGACAACTCGTTCTCCGATCCGATGATCGCGTGGTTCGCCGACAAGCCGTTCCGCTTCAGCCCCGAGTTCGATATTCGCGTTAGCGAGGCCGCGACCGCCGCTAACGCGAAGCGCGCCGAAGCCCAAGGCACGGATCCGGAGGCCATCTCAGTGAAGCTGGCTGCCGCTTATGCTGGCAAGCGCGCCGGCAGCCGGGTCAGCTTCCCGATTCCGCTCGTGCAGCCGCGCAGCGACGCCCGCTTTACCGGACCCGTTTACCTGCTCATCAATCGGCACTCCTACTCCAATGCCGTGCTCGTAGCGGCCATTGCGCAGGACTACGGTTTCGCGACCGTGCTCGGCGAGGAAACTGCCGATCTGGCAAGCACCTACGGCGCGGCGGAGAAGTTCGCGCTACCGCAGTCCGGTATCGAAGTAACGTTCCCGAAAGCCCGCATCCTTCGGCCGAACGGGGACCCCGCGCCCCGGGGCGTTGTGCCTGACGTCGCCATCGAGACACCTGTGGTTCCTGTCCAGACTGATGTTGTTCTAGATGCAGCCCTGCAGGAAGTGCTCAAACGCGGGCCGGGCTAACGTTATCTCCGATAAGTAACGATGTGCCGAGGTCCCTTTGGCTCGTCCATGCCTACATTCTCCGAGCAGCAACCTTTGAACGTCCGCTTCTGGCCAGAAGCGGACATGCGCGTGTCGGTAAGGCCGACAGCACTACCCACTGCGTAAAGCTGATGTGCTTCAGCGGCCAATCTCGCGTCGCAACTGCGGAAGCGCGTCGAGAATGTCCTGCCCGTAGCGCTTCTGCACTACCCGCCGGTCCAGCACAACGATGCGACCCCTGTCCTCCGGAGTGCGGATCAGGCGCCCGGCATACTGGACGGGGACAGGGCCGTAGATGCAGCCGGCTCCCGTAGCCGGCGCAGCAACCGCTCGGATGTGGCTCGAGCGGTAGCAGGTATAGTGCCGGCCGCGATGGCGCTCTTCTTGCCTGCATCATTCTGTGGCCCGGCTCCCTGCCGGGGCCCGCGTCCTCGCGTATCCGCTGGCAAATCAATCCACACGGGAATTCAAAGGACTATGAAAAACGTACTTGCCACGACCGCCTTGGGCGCCTTGATCGCCGCATTACTTGCCACGCCTGCTGCAGCCGCCCCGTACTCGATGCCCTATGTGTTCCGCGCCGATAACGTCGTCACCACGGCATCGTGGGTGCAACAGAAGTCGGCTTGCGAAACCGTGCGGACCACGGTGTATGCGGTCACGTCGGACTTCAAGCGCGAACGCGTCAATGGCTACATTGAAGGCGTCATGTACGTCGATTTCCTGCGTGAGGACGTATGCACCGGCGCCATCGAATCAATCAGCACGGCAGGGAATACATTCGAACTCTCCTCGCGCACTGTTGCGAGTGCCGAGCTCACGGCCACCGGCTCCGCATACCGCTGCGCGTGGGATAAAAACCGGGAAGAAGGCGGTTGCGCCGAGGTCGAAATCGAAATGGCACTGGTGTGGGACGCCGTCGAGGCGCCGACGCGAGGCCATGGCGTGCTGACGACCCATGACCCCGGCTGGAACACCGTCACCCAATACAACGGTGCGTCAGCGGCTGCGCGCGCGTACGGATTCATTCGCTACAACGGGACGAACCTGACCGTCGGCGATTCAAGCAGCGCCGAAATTGTCCACTCGGCCAACTCAATCATCAGCGTGTATTCCAAGCAGCCATAAGCCGCTGGCTCGTTAGCGGGCCCAGCCGTTGGAACAGGCGGCACGGCATCTCCTGGAGGTGCCGTGCCGCCTCCGCTTCCAACTTTACATTTTGTCCCTGTCCGGTCTGCTGGCTGCATGTGGATGATCGTCAATGCAAACCCGGGCCCGGAAGGCGTCGTCGAGTGCACATAAGGCGACGGCTTTGGAAACGCTGCCGGAGGCGCCGTAGGCGACTGAGGCGAACTGTTGCGACAGCGGATGGAACAGGTCTACCGTCAGTGTCCGCTTTGGGCCGGGGGGGGCGGACCTCCGATGAATGACTCTTTCCGAGCCTTAGCGGCCATCCCGTTCGGACGTTGATCATGCCCATCGCCACGTAAGTCCCCGGCCGGCGGTTACTTGAGGGGGCAGAAGTTGCCCTGCTTTGGACCCCGGTCAGGGATAATTTGCCGATGCATGGGCGCAACCCTGCTATTCACTTCGCGCTTATAGGCGGGAGTTACCAAATCTGGTTCCCCCTCTGTGCTCGGATCAGTGAGGAGGTTGGCCTCGCGCCCGATGAACCGGTCTTTGAGAGGCACGTGCTGCCACGGGGCACCGTTCCTTGATGCAAACTCAATGTAAGGCGGGTTCGGACGCCCGAGCGCAATCCATTCCTCGCACATGTTGACAGTCGTAATCAGCGACCATGTGCGGTTCTCGGCGTCGTAATCCAGCAGCAGTGGAACGTAGGGCCCGCGCCACCGAGGCGCGGGCGGAGTGCCATGCGGCCCCTTTTTGATGAGCAGGGTCGTGTTCATTTCTACCAGGGTCGAAGGCCCTCCCATTTCCGAGAGGCTCTTGCCGCGGAGCGTTCGCTCAGCCACAACCATCTGCCCACTCCCAAGACGAATCTCCTCGTTCGAGGCCAGCTGAGTTTCTCCACAGCCCGCCAAGGCCAAAGCGCACGTGCTGATGGCGCAGCGGGCGAGCCAACGAGTGAAGCGACGCGTCACGTATCTCTCCGTGCAGCCAATGTGGGCATTAAGCACATCCGCCGCGCGCCCACGCGCAGATGGCTTCTTTCGCGCCACAGATCTCGCGCTTCGCCCCCAACTAAAACCCAACTGGGGCGACGCAAGTGGACGTGGGCAGAGCCAAACCGACTCACTGCGCGCACCAATAGGGCTGATCACTACTCCCGGGCCGAGATAGCCGCTTCGCTGCTATTGGCCGCGCCCGCTTCCGGCCAGCAGCGGACGCGGCCAGGCACGACCCTTGAGCGCAGCACAACCACTGCTGGGTTCCCGACTCGTGAAGCTGCGCCGCGAGGGCCGCTGCGCCCGCGGTTGCTTTCGCTGGCCGAAGCGGGACCTTCAGAAGGCCCGCGGCGACGCGCCAGCTCTCCAGCCAGGTGCGGACCAGCGACGGGAAGCACTACCTGATCGGTGCGGGGTTGTTGCGGTCACCGCATGCGCGGTGGCTGAACATGTTGGCACTGCTTTCGGAGACCTCAACCGACGTCGATGGCCGCCGCATTGCCGGTGAGGCCTGCGCCCAACACAGGGATGAACGCCAGCAGTAGGCGCGGCGCACCGTTCGCTCGCTGTGCAGTTCGGTGCGGGTAAAAAGCGGAGGCACTCCGGGAAGTGCGGTATGACCCCGCACTGCTGCCACCTGGCACCGCAATCAGGCGGCCGTCTCAACTCAGGCGTTTGCGCTGTGGGCAAAAATTCATGAGAACCATGCTGTCGCTGCTGCTCCTGACGGCAGCTTTTTCTGCGCAAGGTCGGGACCTGGCCCCGGGCACCAAGCACGAGATCGAATCACTCTTTTCTACTCTGGCCAGCTCGGGCTGCCAGTTCAGCCGGAATGGGTCCTGGCACGCGGCTGGCGAGGCCAAGGAGCATCTCGGGCGCAAGTACGCCTACCTGCTCAAAAAGGACCTCATCACGACGACGGAGTCGTTCGTCGAGTTGGCCGCGTCGAAGAGCAGCATGAGCGGCAAGCCGTACCTGGTGCGCTGTGGCAAGGCGAGCCCGGTGCCGAGCCGGCAGTGGTTACTAAAGCAGTTGCGTCACATACGCGCTGGCGCCGCTCGCGGCGCTGATACTTCGTCTCCGCCCGCCATAGGGCGGCCTGACGCGCCCGCTGCGTAGCGGGCGAAGCGGCGATTACGCGGCCGGAACGCGCAGCAGCCTTTTCCGCCGGGCCGGGGGATCTGCGATATGCTTCCCGCGCACTCGTGGTCAGGGCGCCTTGGGCAGGCGGATACGCCACCGAGCCCCGACCGAAGGACGCCATGACCCGACTCGACTGCGCCCACGTGCAAGACGGAACCATCCAGCCCGAGTCCGACGCAGTACAGCCTGATGCCGGCCGCACGCGCGCCTGGCTCATCGGCGCAGGCCCCGGCGATGTCGAGCTGCTCACGCTGAAGGCGACACGCGCGCTGGCGCTGGCCGACGTCGTGCTCGTCGACGATCTGGTGACCGCCGATACGCTCCAGTTCGTGCGTGCGGACGCGCAGGTCATCTACGTCGGCAAACGCGGCGGACGAGCCTCCGCGTCGCAGGATGAGATCATCCGGATGATGCTCGAACACCTGCGTGCGGGCCGGCACGTCGCGCGCCTCAAAGGGGGCGACCCGTTCGTTTTCGGACGTGGTGGCGAAGAGCTGCAGGCGTTGCGCGCAGCGGGCGTGCAGGCGGAAGTGATCAGCGGCATCACCGCCGGCATCGCTGCGCCGACGACGATCGGCATTCCGGTGACCCAACGCGACTACGCGCAAGGGGTGATCTTCGTCACCGGTCACAGCGCGGGCGAACAGGCTCCGAACTGGGCACTGCTCGCGGCCAGCGGCATGACGCTGGTGATCTATATGGGCATCACGCGCATCGAGGAGATCGCCGAGGCGCTGCTGGCCGCGGCCATGAATCCCAACATGCCCTGCGCGGTCATCGAATCAGCGACGCGGCCCGAGCAGCGGCACATGATCTGTCCACTAGCGGAGCTGGCTCAGGCGGTCACGCACCACGGCCTTGGCTCGCCGGCAATCGTGGTGATTGGCGCAGTCGTAGGAACCGCTGCACCGTCGATGGCGCTCGGTCGCATCGACGCAATGGCATGACCGAACGCCTGCTCACCCTGGGCATCGGTTGTCGGCGCGGCATCACGGTCCAGCACGTCGAATCCGCTGTGCTGGCGGCATTGGGCGCCCGCTCGCTCGCGCAGGTCCGCCAGGTGGCGACGATCGAAGACAAGACAGCCGAGCCGGGCCTGGTGGAATTCTGTCACCGGCACGCGCTGCCGTTGCGCGGTATCGCGCGCGACCGCATCGCCGGGCTCGCGCCGGAAGCCTTTACCGAATCCGATGCGGCTTCCAGGCACGTCGGTGTGCGCGCGGTCAGCGAGCCGTGCGCCCTGCTTGGCGCACGCAACGGCGTCCTTGTGACCGCCAAGACCGCCTACGACGGCGTCACCGTGGCAATCGCGATGGACACGCTCGACGCCGGCCCATCCATCGTTTCCGCTTCAGAAGGAGTCGCTTTGTGAAGACCGACGCAGCCTCGCACCAGCGCATGACGGAACGGCGCCGCGAAGGCCATGAAAAGAAACAGGCCGAAGCCACGGTCGAAAAAGGCCTGCTGGTAGTCAACACGGGCACCGGCAAGGGCAAGACGACGGCCGCGTTCGGCATGGCGGTACGCGTGCTGGGGCACGGCATGAAACTGGGCGTCGTGCAGTTCATCAAGGGTGCACTGCACACCGCGGAGCGCGACTTCTTCAGTGCCGTGCCCAACTGCGATTTCGTCACCATGGGCGACGGCTACACCTGGAACACGCAGGATCGCGATGCCGACATCGCGACCGCACGCAAGGGCTGGGACGAAGCGTGCAGGATGATCCGCAGCGGCGAATACCAGATGGTGATTCTCGATGAGCTCAACACCGTCCTGAAGTACGAATACCTGCCGCTGGACGAGGTGCTCGAGGTGATTTCCGCGCGACCGCCGATGCTTCATGTGGTCGTGACCGGACGCCATGCGCCCGAGCGGCTGATCGAAGCGGCCGACCTGGTCACTGAGATGCGCGTGGTCAAACACCCGTACCGCGAACAGCACGTCAAGGCGCAGCCCGGGGTCGAGTTCTGAGCACGGCCCATTGCCCTGCCCTGCTAGTCACGGCCCCGGCTTCGGGGCAGGGCAAGACGACGATCACGGCCGGGCTGGCGCGCCATCACCGTCGACTCGGGCGGCGGGTCAGGGTGTTCAAGGTCGGCCCCGATTTTCTCGATCCGATGATCCTCGAGCGTGCCAGTGGCGCGCCGGTGTACTCACTCGATCTTTGGATGGTGGGCGAGGACGCCTGCAGCGCGATGCTCGCGGACGCGGCCGCCGACGCCGACCTCATCCTGGTCGAAGGCGTGATGGGGCTGTACGACGGCACGCCCAGCAGCGCGGACATCGCCGCACGCTTCAACATTCCGGTAATGCCGGTGATCTCGGCCAAGGCGATGGCGCAGACCTTCGGCGCGGTGGCGACGGGCCTTGCCCACTACCGGCCCGGCCTGCCGTTCCATGGCGTCTTCGCGAACCGCGTCGGCTCGCCGCACCACGCGACGATGCTGCGCGAATCACTGCCGCTTGGCATGCGCTGGGCCGGGCACGTAGCCGCCGAGGGCGACATCGAGCTTCCGGACCGCCACCTGGGCCTGTTCCAGGCAAGCGAGATTGCCGACCTCGATCGCCGACTCGACCTGGCCGCCGATGCGCTGTCGGGCCAGCCGATCGTTGAACTGCCGGCGCCGGTCGAGTTCCGCGCCGAGCCGATGCCGAAGCTGCGCCGAACGCTCGAGGGCAAGCGCATCGCGGTCGCGCGCGACGCCGCGTTCTCGTTCGTCTATCCGGCCAATCTCGACCTGCTGGTGTCGCTCGGTGCCGAGCTGCGTGGCTTCTCCCCGCTCGCCGACGAAGCCGTGCCCGACGCCGATGCGCTCTACCTGCCCGGCGGCTATCCGGAACTGCACGCAGCGCGGCTGACCGGCAACCGGCGCAGCGCCGAGGCGATCCGCGGCTTGATCGACGCAGGCAAGCCCGTCCTGGCCGAGTGCGGGGGCATGCTCTACCTGATGGAGCACCTGACCGACCAGCAGGGCGAGACGTTTCCGATGCTGGGCGTGCTGCCCGGACACGCGACCATGCAGCGCAGACTCGCCGCGCTGGGCATGCAGCAGCTGGACACCGCGCACGGCGCATTGACCGGGCATTGCTTCCACTACTCGAAGATCGAAACGCCGCTGACGCCGCGCCTGAGGGCGCTGCATCCGCTTCGCGGATCGCCCGGCGAAGCACTGCATCAGCAAGGCAGCGTTACCGCGACCTACATGCACGGCTACTGGCCCTCCAACCCCGCTTTCATCACCGCGATCTTCAATGGCCAAGCCGTTTGACGAATCCGAACGGGCCGCCGTCTACCGCGCGATTCACGAGCGGCGGGACATGCGGCATTTCGTTGCCGGCGCGGTCGATCCGCGCGTGCTAGAACGACTGCTCGATGCCGCGCACCACGCGCCGAGTGTCGGCTTCATGCAGCCCTGGCGCGTCGTGCGGATCACCGACCCCGCGCTACGCACGGCACTGCGCGACGTGGTCGAACGCGAGCGCCAGGCGACGGCCGATGCGTTGGGCGAGCGCCGCGATGCGTTCATGAAGCTCAAAGTCGAAGGCATGGGCGAATGCGGCGAGTTGCTGGTGATGGCGCTCATGGACGGCCGCGAGGCGCACGTCTTCGGCCGACGTACGATGCCGGAGATGGACCTCGCATCGGTCGCCTGCGCGATCCAGAACATGTGGCTGGCCGCACGCGCAGAAGGACTCGGCATGGGCTGGGTGTCGATGTTCGATGTCGATGCGGTGCGCGAGCTTTTGCGGATGCCCGAGGGTGCGAAGCCGGTCGCGATCCTCTGCCTCGGCCATGTCGACGAGTTCTACCAGCAGCCGATGCTGCAGGCCGAAGGCTGGGCGCAGCGCGCCCCGCTGGCCGATTGCCTGTACGAAAACGGCTGGGGCAGCTGAACCCGCTGAACCAGCCGCGGGCCTAATCGTCCGCTCAGGCCGACATCACGACGCGTAGAGCGTGGAACGGGCGAAGCCTTCCATCGCCAGCACGCGACCGACCAGGATCAGTGCGGTGCGCTCGATCGTGGCGCCTTCGTCCACGCGCGCCACGATGTCGGCCAGTGTGCCCAAGACGCGGCGCTCGTCCGGCCAGCTGGCGCGATAGACGACCGCAACCGGGCAGTCCGCGCCGTAGTGCGGCGCGAGCAGCTCCACGATTTCGGGCAGTTTTCGCACGCTGAGATGGATCGCCATCGTCGCGCGGTGCCGGGCCAGATCAGCAAGCGCCTCGCCTTCGGGCATGCGCGTCTTGTCCGCGTGTCGCGTCAGGATCAACGTCTGCGATACGCCGGGCAGCGTGAGCTCGCACCCCAAGCTGGCGGCGCTGGCGGCCGTGGCCGTCACGCCCGGCACGATTTCATAGGGAATATCGAGCTCGCGCAGCACGCGAATCTGTTCGCCGATCGCGCCGTACAAGGACGGATCGCCCGAGTGCACGCGCGCGACGTCCTGGCCCCGCGCGTGCGCCGCGGCGAGCAGCTCCACGATCCGGTCCAGGTCCAGTTCGGCGGTATCGACGACCTGCTCGGCACGATGCCCTTCAAGCACGGCGCGCGGCACCAGCGAGCCCGCGTAGAGAATCACCGGACAGCTGCGCACCAGCCGCTGGCCTTTGACGGTGATCAGTTCCGGATCGCCGGGGCCGGCGCCGATGAAGAAAACGGTCATGGCAGGTTGCTCAGTAACTCTTCGAGGGTACGGAACGACCGGTCGGCCTCCGGCAGCACGGGACGCCGAAGCATCACCACGGGCAGACCGCGCTCGCGCGCGACTTCGAGCTTCGCCTCGGTCGACGCGCCACCGCTGTTCTTGCTGACGATCACGTCGAAGCGCTCACGCTCGAACAGCTCACGCTCGGCCGCGAGTGCGAACGGCCCGCGATCGGCCAGCACTCGCGCGCGCTCGGTCCCGGCCCGCGCGTCGAGACAACGAACGGTCCAGTACTGGGACGCGGGAATGTCATCGAGGTGCTGCAAGGGCTCGCGCCCGAGCGTAAACAGCGGCCGGCGGAACGGCGCGATCGCGGCCATGATGCCGTCCCAGTCGTCCACCATGCGCCAGTCGTCGCCGGGCTGGGCAGACCACGCAGCACGGCGCAGCGCCCACAGCGCGGTACCTGTCGCGAACGTCGCATGACGTGCGTTGGCGCTGATCTGCGCCGCGTACGGATGGGTGGCGTCGATTACCCGATCCACACCGGCGGCGGCGATGAAACGCGCAAGCCCGTCCGCCCCACCAAAGCCGCCCTCGCGTACCGAACAGGCCAAGCCTTCAGGCCGCTTGCCCAGACCGGCGACGCTGTAGATATCGTCGGGGCCGAGACGTCGCGCCAGCGCCAGTCCTTCGCCGGTGCCGCCGAGTACGAGGATGCGGCTCACGCCGCCTGTCCGACGATGCGGCCGGTGTTGTCGATCGCGAGCACGTCGACCTCGACGCTCGCCGGCACGATGCCCCGTGCGATTCGTCGGGCCTCGGCGCAGACGATGTCGCCCAACGGCACGCCGGCGGCGAGCGACAGCGCGAGCGCCTGCTGGCTGGTGTTGGACGATTGGATCGCGTCCAGCAGCGCATCGCTCGCGCCCTGCGCGGCCGCCCACTGCGCGAGCTGCTGCAGATCGATGGCCGAATGGCTGCTGTGCAGGTTCAGATGACCGGCGGCGAGCTTGCTCAACTTGCCGAAGCCGCCGCAGAGCGTGAGTCGCGGCACCGGCACCTGCCGAAGGTGCTTGAGCACGGCACCAGCGAAATCGCCCATCTCGATCAACGCCATGTCCGGTAACCCGTAGCGCTCGCGCACCGCGGTCTCACTGCGGTTGCCGGTGCAGGCGGCGATGTGCGTGCAGCCGTTCGCGTTCGCCACATCGATGCCCTGGTGGATGGAGGCGATGTACGCCGAGCACGAGAACGGCCGCACGATGCCGGTGGTTCCAAGAATCGACAGCCCGCCGAGGATGCCGAGCCGTGCGTTCATCGTCTTGAGCGCGAGTTGCTCGCCGTTTTCAACGCCGACCCAGACATCGAATCCACCGGTGTAACCGTGCGCCTGCTGCAGGGCACGCAGATGGTCGCCGATCATCTGCCGCGGCACCGGATTGATCGCCGGCTCGCCGACCGCGAGCGACAGCCCGGGCCGCGTCACCGTGCCTACGCCCGGCCCCGCATGGAACACCACGCCCGGCCGTTCGCACAGCGCAACCCGGGAGAACACCACGGCGCCATGCGTGACGTCGGGATCATCGCCCGCGTCCTTGATCGTGCCGGCTTCCGCGCGCTCCGCCACGCGGCGGCAGTAGGTCAGTCTGAAATCGACCTGCTTTCCCTTCGGCAACACGATCGTGACGACGTCGCCAGCTTCGCCGGTGAGCAACAACCGCGCGGCCGCGAGCGCCGTTGCGGTCGCGCAGGCGCCGGTGGTGTAGCCACTGCGAAGTGGCCGCGGTTGCTCCGGCGTTTCCTCGCGCATCAGGGCTTGACCACGTCGTACAGCGTGATCGGCAACGCCGCGCGCCAGGTTTCGAACCCGCCCAGCGGCTGCGCATCCATCAGTGAAATACGCGTCAGTCGGCCACCATGGAGACCGCGCCATTGCGCGACCCGGAGTTCGGCCTCAAGCGTCACCGCATTGGCGACCAGCCGCCCACCCGGACGCAAGGCACTCCAGCAGGCCTCGAGCACGCCAGGCGCGGTGATGCCGCCGCCGATGAACACCGCGTCGGGCGCTGGCAAGCCCTCCAGTGCCTCGGGCGCAGCGCCTTCCACCAGACGCAGCGCGGCTGCGCCGAGTGCGTCGCGGTTGTGCGAGATCATCGCCTGGCGCGCCTCATTGGCTTCGATGGCGATCGCCCGGCAGTGCGGATGCGCCCGCACCCATTCGATGCCGATCGATCCCGAGCCTGCGCCCACATCCCACAAGAGCTCACCCGGTCTGGGCCCCAGCCGCGCCAGCGTGATCGCGCGTACGTCGCGCTTGGTGATCTGCCCGTCGTGCCGGTAGGCCTCGTCGGGCAGTCCGCTGCACAGCGGCCACGCGGCTGCGCCCGGGTCCGCGATGCATTCGAGTGCGACCAGGTTCAGTGCCGCCACGACGCAGTCGCGCGGCCATCCGCGGGCCGTGTTCGCAATACGACGCTCGGCATTGCCGCCCAGGTGCTCGAATACGGTCATGCGGCTGTCGCCGTAGCCGCGGTCTTGCAGCAGCCGCGCAACGGCCTCGGGCGTGTGGCCATCCTCGCTCAGCACGAACAGGCGCGTGCCGGGCTGCAGCTGCGCTGCAAGCGCGGTCAGCGGCCGCGCCACGAGCGAGACCACCTCGACCTCCTGCAGCGGCCACCCGAGACGCGCAGCCGCAAGCGAGGCCGACGAGGGCGCCGGCAGGATGCGCAGCTCGTCGGGCTGCACGCAGCGCGCGAGCACCACACCCACGCCGTAGAACATCGGATCGCCACTGGCCAGCACGCAGGTGGGCTGGTGGCGGCGAGCGAGCACTGCCTGCACATCGAACGGCTTCGGCCATGGGCGGCGCTCGGCCCTCACCCGCGCGGGCAGCATCGCAAGGTGGCGCTCGCCGCCGTGCACCTGGGTCGCGGCGAACAGCGCGCGGCGCGCCGGGCGCGTCAATCCGTCGAAGCCGTCGTCCCCGATACCGACTACGGTCAGCCAGGCTTGCATGCCCCTAGCCCGACCATTTCGACGTCATATTCATCTGTCTAAGGCTGCCATTCGTGGCACGCAATCGCAATTGAGCACGCGCCAGCAGCGGCGAACCGCCCGTTGGAGCGAGCCGCTAGACTATCGGCCCGCGGGGCAACGGAACCAGATGGATGCGATACGCCGGGGCGGCGACATGAGCGCCCGTTCGCGCAGCGGCTGCCCCAGCCTGCATCGCATCGTCGACGCAGTCGACGGCGGCCTGTGCCGCATAAAACTCCCGGGTGGCGAATTGCTGGCTGCGCAAGCCGCAGCGATTGCCGACTGCGCGCGCCGCCATGGCTCGGGAGTAATCGAATTCACGAACCGGGCGAATCTGCAGCTGCGCGGCATCCGGCGGACCGACGAGGATGCGCTGATCGACGCGCTTACAGCCGCCGGGCTCGGGCCGCTGCGCACGCAGGGCACCGATGCGGGCACGGTTGATCCCACTGCCACGTCTGCACGCGACGATCGCCGCAACGTCATGATCAGCCCGACCGCCGGCATCGATCCGCAGGCGCTGCTCGATACCCGTCCGCTGGCCGATGAACTGCTGCGGGCGATGCAGCTGGAGCCGGGCTTCGATGCGCTGTCGCCGAAGTTCGCGATCCTGATCGACGGTGGCGAGGGCCTGGCCGAACTCGACCACCCGCACGACATCTGGCTGGCGGCATTGCCTGCAGCGAGCGGCGCGCGTTTTGCGGTTGGCCTGGCGGGCACGCCGCCTTCGCATCGCGACGATGGAAGCCTCGTAGGCGTGGTCGAGGAAGCGCACGCGGCCGCCACGGTCATCGCGCTGACCCACGCGTTTCTCGAGCTGCGCCAGGCCGAGATCGGACGCATGCGTGAGCTGGTCGCCCACACCGGTGCCGACGCCATCGTCGAGCATGCGCAGGCGCGCGCACGAATTGCGTCCGCGTCGCAGGCGGACCTCGGCAACTGGCGACGCCGCGGTGTCGACAGTGCATCGCGTCTGGGCGCACATCCACAGCGCGACGGGGCGTACTGCTACGTCGGATTCCAACCGCCGCTGGGCCGGATCGATGCCGATCGGCTCGACCGCCTGGCCGAGCTGTCGCGCGAAGCAGGATGCAGCCGCCTGCGCTTGACGCCTTGGCAGGGCGCGCTGCTGCCGGATGTCGAGCCAGGCCGCGTCGCGATGACGCTGTCGCGCCTGCGCGACCTCGATCTGATCTGCGATGCACAGCAGCCGTTGGCACGGTTGATCGCCTGCGCCGGTTCGACGGGCTGCGCGCGCAGTCCGGTCGACACCAAGGCCGATGCAATGGTGCTCGCGGCCGGCGTGCTGCCGCCCGGAATGGTGCATGTGTCGGGCTGCCCGCGTTCGTGCGCGGCCCCGACTGCGGCCGCATATACGTTGCTGGCGGTCGCGCCGCACCTCTACGATCTCTACCGCCGCGATGACCGCCCCGGCCTCGGCCAGTGCATCGCGCATCGCCTATCAATCCAAGAAGCGGCTGTCGTCCTGCGTGCGGTCGGCCAGGAGACTGTTGATGCTTAACTACATTCGCGACGGCCAGGCCATCTACGACAAGTCGTTCGCCACGATCCGCGCCGAGTCAGACCTCTCCCGCATCCCCGCCGACCTCGAGAAGCTCGCGGTGCGCGTGATCCATGCCTGCGGCATGACCGACATCGTCAACGACCTGGCGTTCTCACCCGGGGCCGGCACGATCGGTCGGAAGGCGCTCGCCAGTGGCGCGCCGATCCTTTGCGATGCGCGCATGGTGGCTGAAGGCATCACCCTGTCGCGGCTGCCGATGAACAACGAGGTGATCTGCACGTTGCACGATCCGCAGGTGCCCGCGCTGGCGCGCAGCATCGGCAACACGCGCTCGGCTGCGGCACTGGACCTGTGGGGCGAGCGGCTGGCGGGCAGCGTCGTCGTGATCGGCAATGCGCCGACTGCGCTTTTTCGTCTGCTCGAACTGCTCGACGCGGGCGCGCCGCGGCCGGCGCTGATCCTGGGGTTCCCGGTGGGTTTTGTCGGTGCGGTCGAATCCAAGGCGATGCTGGCCGAGCATTCGCGCGGCGTGCCGTTCGTGGTCGTGCACGGCAGGCGCGGCGGCAGTGCGATGGCGGCCGCGGCAGTCAACGCGCTTGCCACGGAGGTCGAATGAGCCCCGCGCCGGGGCGGCTGTACGGGCTGGGCGTGGGCCCGGGTGATCCCGAGCTGGTCACGCTCAAGACGGTGCGCCGCCTGCGCGAATCGCAGGTGGTGGCGTACTTCGCCGCGCGTGGCAAGGCCGGCAATGCGTTCACCACGATCGAGGGGCATCTGGACGCGAGCCACACGCGGTTGCCACTCGTGTATCCGATCACGACCGAGGCGCCGAGCGGTCCGCAGCGCTACGACGACATCATGCGCGAGTTCTACGACGGCGCCGCCGCGCAGGTCGCCGCGCATCTGGATGCGGGCCACGACGTCGCAGTGATCTGCGAAGGCGACCCGATGCTCTACGGCTCGTACATGTACCTGCACGACCGGCTTGCCGCGCGGTACACGACCGAAGTCGTGCCCGGTGTCTGCGCGATGCTGGGCGGCGCGGCCATGCTGGGTGCACCGCTGGTGTATCGCGACCAGTCCCTGCTGGTGCTGTCCGGAACGCTTTCGAAAGACGAACTCAGCCAGCGCATCCAGGGCGCCGATGCGGTGGTGGTCATGAAACTGGGCCGCAACCTGCCCAAGGTGCGCGAGGTGATTGCCGAGCTGGGACTGCTGGAGCGGGCGCTCTACATCGAACGGGCCACGATGCCCGGCCAGCGCATCGTGCCGCTGGAGGATGTCGAGCCCGGCTCGTCGCCGTACTTCTCGCTGGTGCTGATGCCGGGCCCGAAGTGGCAGGGCTGATGGGCGCGGCGATCATCGTGCTGGGACCGGGCGCGCTGGCCGTTGCGCGCCAGTTGCGGGAGCGCCTGCCCGGCAGCGCGATCCATGGCCTGCGCGATCGCGTCGGCGATGACGTCGACGTGCCATACGAGCAGTTCGGTCGACACCTCTGCGAACTGCACGCGGCCGGCACTCCGATCGTCGCGATCTGCGCGGCGGGCATCGTCATTCGCGCGCTCGCCGCACGGGTGGCGGGTGCGCAGAAGGACGCCGATCCTGCGGTGCTCGCGGTCGCCGAAGACGGCAGCGCGGTGGTGCCGCTGCTCGGCGGACTGAGCGGCGTAAACGACCTGGCGCGTGAGATCGGCGCGGCGCTCGGCGTGGCACCGGCGATCACCACCAGCGGCGAACTGCGCTTCGGCGCCTGCCTGCTCGATCCGCCGGAAGGCTATGCGCTGGCAAGCCTCGATGAGGGCAAGCGCTTCGTCTCCGATCTGCTGGCCGGAGCGCCGGTGCGCATCTCGGGCGAGGCGCCGTGGTTGGAGCCGCTGCGGTTTACGCGCACTGACGATGCCGCTCGCGTCATCCGCATTACCCCGCAGGCCGGCGACGGCGAGGCGGGCGAATTGCGCATCCATCCACGCAGCGTGGCCGTCGCGATTGATTGCGACCGCGAGGACGCGGACGCGCTGGAACGCGACGTCGGTGCTGCGCTCGATCGCTGCGGGCTGGCCCGGCGCTCGCTTGCGACGCTCATCGCGCCCAGGCGACACATGCGGCGGGCCGCACTGCGCGAGGCGGCGACGCGCTTGGGCGCGGCGGTGCGCTATGTCGAAATCGAGCACGACGCCGCGCCTTCGCAGTGGCTCGCGTGCGGTCTGCCGGCGCCGTACCGGCTCGCCGAAGAATCCCCGACCCTGGCGATCGCAGTCGCACCCAGCCCACTCGACCCCGCACAGATCGGACAGGCGCGTGGCAGCGTGGCGGTGGTCGGCCTGGGGCCAGGCAGCCGCGACTTCATGATTCCCGCCGCACGCGCGGCCCTGGAACGGGCCACCGACATTCTCGGTTACAGCACCTACGTCGAGATGGCCGGCCCGCTCGGCCCGCACCAGCGTGCGCACGGCACCGACAACCGCGAGGAAATGCAGCGCGCCCGCCATGCGTTCGCGCTGGCGTCGGAGGGCCGACACGTGGCGATCGTGTCCTCGGGCGATCCGGGCATCTTCGCGATGGCGGCCGCCGTGCTGGAAGCGCTGGAAAGCGCCGCCGATCCCGCCTGGCACGACGTCGAACTCACCATCCTGCCCGGCGTGTCGGCCGCCATCGCGACGGCTGCGATGGCCGGCGCGCCGCTGGGCCACGATTTCTGCCTGATCTCGCTGTCGGACAACCTCAAGCCCTGGGACGTGATCGAAAAGCGGCTGCGCCTGGCTGCGGAAGCGGATCTGGTGATGGGCTTCTACAACCCGATTTCGAAGGCGCGGCCGTGGCAGCTCGAGCGCGCGCTTGAACTGATCCGCATGTACCACGACAGCAATACTCCGGTGGTGCTCGGGCGTGACATCCAACGCCCGGGCGCTCGTCTGGTCTCGCTGAGCCTGGGCGAGCTGACCGCAGACCAGGTCGACATGCGCACGACGGTCATCGTGGGCTCGTCGACAACCCGGCGGTTTCCGCGCGACGACGCGAGCGACTGGGTCTATACGCCGCGCTGGTATCCGGCGCCGAACTGAGTCGGCCGCTGGGCTCAGCTCAGTCGAAATTCTCGGCGCGCAGGTAATCCGCCTGCCATTGACCGGCGAGTTCCTGGCACACGCCCCAGCGGACTGCCGCGGTCTCGAAGTCGATCACGACCCGGCGGTCGGCTTGCGGCACGGGCGGCCGCTCGGTCGTGCGGCCATCGCTGAGCAGCCACAGCCAGCGCTCGGCACCGGCCGCCGAGCGCGCAGCGTCGTGCAGCACGCGCCGGGCCTCGTCCAGACCCTGATGCAACGGCGTGCCGCCGCCACCACCGATCGGCTGCACCCAGCGTTCGTTCCACCAGCGCGGAATCGCCGGGCCGAACCGCCGCTGCGCACCGGCGCCGCCGAAACAGACCAGCGCGACGCGGTGGCGTTTGCGCGCGGCGCTGTCGAACAGGTCCAGCAGCACGCGCTTGGCGCGCGCCAGCTTGTCCGCCGCGAGCATCGAGCCCGAGCAGTCCAGCACGAAGCAGTGCAGCACCTCGACGCCCGGGCCGGCAGGGCGATAGCGCAGATGCGAAGCATCCAGCGGCGCATCACGCTTGGCCTGCAGCGTGCGCAACCAATGGATGCGCGCGCTCGGCGCGTCGCCGCGTTGCCGGGCAGGCCCTGTGCTCCACCGGCCGCCGCGGATCACTCCCGCGGCGGGGCCCGGCCGGTGGGCTACGGTTTTGGGAGAACGGGCCGGAGCTTCTTTGCCTCCGCCATGCCCACCGGCTCGGGCGGCAGATAGCCCCAATCGCCCTCCCTGGTCGCCGGCGCAGGTTCTGCAGCGCCGGTGCCGCCGCGATCGTGGCGATCGTCCTGAGCCTGCGATGGAGCCGGCTCACGCGTGGGCGGCTGCGGCCCGCGGTCCTTGCGGCGATGACGCAGGGCGGCCTCGGCCACGCGGTCGACATGGGCCAGTGCAATCGCCTGCGCGCCCTCCAATGCGGCCAGCGCACGTGCGGCACGCAGCATCACCAGGTCAGCGCGCAGGCCGTCGACGCCGGCCTCGATGCAGATCGCGCTGACCCGGGCGTGGACCTCGTCGCTGAACGCCAATGACGGCAGGGCCAGGCGCGCATGCTTCACCCGCTGCGCGAGTTCGACCTGCGCGTTCGCAAACCGTGCGCGGTACGCGGCCGG
The DNA here is from genome assembly GCF_042434515.1 of Lysobacter korlensis. NCBI lineage: Bacteria > Pseudomonadati > Pseudomonadota > Gammaproteobacteria > Lysobacterales > Lysobacteraceae > Lysobacter > Lysobacter korlensis. Next base: position 366,341 of record NZ_JBHLTG010000004.1, on the reverse strand, counting down.
GTCGGCTTCGAAAGCCAGCCGCGCCTGCACGATCTGCTGCCGCACGGCAGGGTCGAAGCAGTTTTCCAGTTCCACCATCAGCCCGAAGCGATCGATCAGCTGCGGCCGCAGTTCGCCCTCTTCCGGGTTCATCGTGCCGATCAGCACGAAGCTGGCTTCATGGCTGTGGGAGATGCCTTCGCGCTCGACGGTGTTTACGCCGCTGGCGGCGACGTCGAGCAGGGCATCGACGAGAACGTCGGGCAGCAGGTTGACCTCGTCGACGTACAGCACGCCGCGGTGCGCCTGGGCGAGCAGGCCCGGGGCGAACACCACGCGGCCTTCGCTGAGCGCCGCCTGCACATCGAGCGTGCCGATCAGGCGCTCTTCCGTTGCGCCGAGCGGCAGCGTGACCATGCGCCCCTCCGGCAGCAGTTCGACCAGCGCGCGCGCACTGGTGGATTTCGCGGTGCCGCGGGGACCGGTGATCAGCACGCCGCCCAGCGCCGGATCAACCGCAGCCAGCAGCAGCGCTTCGCGCAGTGCGTCCTGCCCGACCAGCGCGGCAAACGGGAAGATAGGCCGCGGCACGGTGGCCCGTTGGTCAACGGCTGCGCTCATCGATGGCCTCCTTCGAACAGCTGCTCGCTCTCCAGCAGTCGCTGGCTGATCTGCCCGGCATACGCGCCCGGCTGCTGCCAGAGCCCGCGCTGGATCGCCTCCAGCAGCCGCTCGCACATGTCACGCAACGCGACCGGGTTGTGCCGGCGCATGAAATCGTGGGTGTGGTCGTCGTTGACGAACGCGTCAGTCACCATCTCGTACTGGTGGTCTTCCACCACGCGCGCCGTCGCGTCGTAGCCGTAGAGGTAATCGACGGTCGCGGCGATCTCGGCGGCGCCCTTGTACCCGTGGCGCTTCACGCCGTTGATCCACTTCGGATTCGTCACCCGGGCACGAACCACCCGCGAGATCTCCTCGCGCAGCGTGCGGATGCGCGGGACGTCGGGGTTGCTGTGGTCGGCGTAGTAGATCTGCGGCTGGCTGCCGCTCAGGTGGCGCACCGCGGCGGTCATGCCGCCCTGGAACTGGTAGTAGTCGTTGGAATCGAGCAGATCGTGCTCGCGGTTGTCCTGGTTCTGCAGTACGACGTCGATCGTCGACAGGCGCAGGCCGAACGCGTCTTCCGCCGCTTCGCCTTCGCTCTTCTGCGAATACGCAAAGCCGCCCCAGCGCTGATACGCCCCGGCCAAGTCGGCATCGTCCTGCCACTGGCGCTGGTCGATCAGCTCCTGCAGGCCCGCGCCGTAATGGCCCGGGCGCGCACTGAACACGCGCCAGCCCGCGCGGCGACGCGCCTCATCGGCGGGCAGGCCCTGGGCGATCATCGCGTCGCGTTCGCGCTGCACGCGCTCGCGCAGCGGGTTCATTTCGGGCGGCTCATCGAGTTCGGCGACGGCCTGGACCGCAGCGTCGAACAGGTGCATGACGTTCGGAAATGCGTCGCGGAAGAAGCCCGAAACCCGCAGCGTCACGTCGATCCGCGGCCGGTCCAGCGCCTCGACCGGCATGATCTCGAAGTCGGTAACGCGATGACTGCCCGCAACCCACTTTGGCCGTACGCCGAGCAACGCCATCGCCTGCGCGATGTCGTCGCCACCGGTGCGCATCGTGGCCGTGCCCCACACCGACAGGCCTACCGCACGCGGGTAATCGCCGTGGTCCTGCAGGTGGCGCTCGATCAATTGCTGGGCCGATTTCAGCCCGAGCATCCAGGCGGTCTGGGTCGGCACCGACCGCGTGTCGAGCGAATAGAAGTTGCGGCCCGTCGGCAGCACGTCCGGCCGGCCGCGCGATGGCGAGCCGCTCGGGCCCGGCGGGACGAAGCGCCCTTCCAGACCGCGCCGCAGTTGCCTGAGCTCCTCGCCGCCACAGGCGTCGAGCCGCGGCAGGATGTCGTCGCAAAGCCGCTGCAGCACCGCGTGCGCCTGTGGCAGCGGCGGCAGATCCGGTGGCAGCGGCTCGTCGCCGAGCGCGGCGCCGATCAGCCTGGATGCGAGCAGCTCCAGGCGCTCGCGGGTATCGCCGCAATGGCGCCATGAGCTTTCGATGAGCGATTCGAGCACCGCCGGGCGCGGACCGGCCCAGGCGGTGGCCGAGTCGGTCGTAAACGGATCCAGCCAGGCATGCAGTTCCAGATCGCGCGCCAGCGCGTCGATCAGGCCGGCATTGCGGCCGCGCCCGTCACCGACCGGATAGCGCACCAGCGCCACCAGCGTGTCGCGTCGCTGCACACCGCTGGGCGAGCTGCCGAAGATATGCAGGCCATCGCGGATCTGCGTTTCCTTCAGCTCGCACAGATAGGCGTCGACCGAGTTGAGCAGCGAGTCCTCGCTGTCCTCGTCCACCGGCGCGTCCATGCTGAGCTCCTTGTCCAACCGGTGCTCGACGATGGTCGCGAGGATCGTCTTGCGCAGCAGCTTGGAGCGGCGCGGATCGATCATCAGTGCGTCGTAGTACTCGTCGACCTGGCGCTCCAGATCCTGCAGCGGACCGTAGTTCTCGGCGCGCGTCAGTGGCGGCATCAGGTGATCGATGATCACCGCGTTCGCGCGGCGCTTGGCCTGGCTGCCCTCGCCCGGATCATTGACGATGAACGGGTACAGATGCGGCATCGGCCCCAACGCGACATCCGGCCAGCAGCTGGCACCCAGCGCGACACTCTTGCCGGGCAACCATTCCAGGTTGCCGTGCTTGCCTACATGCACCACCGCATCAATGCCGAACGTCCGGCGCAGCCACACGTAGAACGCCAGGTACGCATGCGGCGGCACCAGCTCGGCATCGTGGTAGCTGGCGTAATCGCTGACATCGTGGCTGCGCGCCGGCTGCAGGCCGATGAACACATTGCCGCAGCGCCAGCCGGAAATCACGAAGCGCCCCTGCCGCACGGTCGGATCGGCCTGGGGGCTGCCCCAGCGCGCTTCGATGGCCGCCTGGACGTCCTCGGGCCAGCTTCGTAGTTCGGCCAGGTAATCGTCGACCGACAGGCTCTGCCAGGCTGGCCGCAGTCTGCGCACCGTCGGGTCATTGGTGACACCGGAGGTGAGCCGCGAGATCAGCTCATCGCCGTCGGCAGGCAGCGTGTCGAGCCCGTAGCCCTCGTCGCGCAGCATGCCGGCAATGGCCAGCACCGAGGCCGGCACGTCCAGGCCGACACCGTTGCCGATGCGGCCCTCGCTCATCGGATAGTTCGCCAACACCAGCGCAAGCCGCTTTTCGGAGTTGTCCAGCTGACGCAGCCGGCACCAGCGCGCCGCGAGTTCGGCAACGAACGCAACGCGCTCGTGATCGGGCCGGTAGCAGACCACGTCGACCTGGGTGCGCTCGCAGTAATAGCCGCGGTCCTTGAAACTGACCGCGCGGGTGACGATGCGGCCATCGATCTCGGGCAGCGCGATGTGCATCGCGATATCGCGCGCATTCAAGCCGTGGTTCGCGGCCACCCAGGCTTCGCGGTTGCCGCCGCTCATGATCACCTGCAACACGGGCGCGTCGCCGGCGAGCACGAACGGCTCGTCCGCCATTGGCGATGACGCCGCAAACGACGTGGTGTTGAGTACCAGCGAGACGTTGTGTTCGTCGCACAGCATCCGCACCACGTCCAGGCTGATCTCGTCCTTGAGCGAGGTGATCGCGATCGGCAGCGGATTGAGTCCGCGCGCTTCGAGCGCATCGATCAACGCGTCGAACGCGGAAAGATTCGCCGCCTGCAGATGCGCCTTGTAGAACAAAATCGCGACCGTGGCTGCGCCGGGCGTCCAGCGCGCCTGCCAGTCGGCGATCGTCGCGGGCTCCTTGCCGGGGCAGTACAGCGCCGCGGCCGGCAGCACGCGCAGCGGCGCCGGGGCGCTGCCATGCCCCAACGCGTTGAACGCGATGCTGCGCATGAAGTTGACCGCGTTGTGCCGCCCGCCCTCGCGCAGGTAGCGCCACAGCTCACGGCACAGATCCGGCTCGGCCGTGCTCAGCGCCAGCAGGTTGGGATCTTCCTGCAGGTCGCCGGAGAACATCGCGAGCACCTGACCGCGCTCCTTCGCCAACTCGACCAGCCGCTCAATCCCGTACGGCCAGTACGACTGCCCGCCCAGGTGGTCGACCACCACAACACGCGCATGCTGCAGCACATCGTCGATGTAGAAATCAACCGAGGCCGGCTGGCGAAGAAAGCTCACATTGGCCAGGCGCACGCTCGGGAACTCGTCGCCGAACTCGGCCACCACGCCCGCCAGCAGCGAAAGCGTGGTGTCGGCCGAACTCAGAATGACGATCGAAGCGGGCTGCTGGTCGATCCGAACGACACCCTCGCTGTCGTCGACGAAGCCGCCGGGCGTGGTTCTCAGCAGGTGCACGTGGTCAGGCCATCTGTTCCCGCGGCGCCAGTGCTTCGTCCAGCGCTGCCTGCAGCGTGGCCTGATCGAGCTCCGCACCGATCAGCACGAAGCGGCAGCCGGGCACTTCATCGGGCTGCCAGCGCCGGTCGAAGTAGCTGTCGAACCGCGTGCCGACGCCCTGGATCACCAGTCGCATCGGCGAACCCGGCGGATTCGCGAACCCCTTCACCCGGTAGATCGTGTGTTGCTGGACGAGTTGCTTCAACGCCCGGACCAGCTCCTCGCGCGAGGCCGGCTGCGCTTCGACCATCACCGAGTCGAAGTCGTCGTGGTCATGGTCGTGGTCCTCGCCCTCGCCGTGGTGGCCCACGCGCAGGTGGATGCCTTCTTCCGACGCCGCCTCCAGGCCCAGCAGCGTGCCGAGGTCGAGCCGGCCGTACTGCGCCGGCACGATTTTCACGTGCTCCGGAATCTCCGCGCGGATCAGCGCTTCGACGGCCTCGCGATCGGTGTCGGCGAGCTGGTCGGTCTTGTTGAGGATCACCAGATCCGCGGCGATCAGCTGGTCTTCGAACAGCTCGTGCAGCGGCGACTCGTGGTCCAGGTTCGGATCGGCCTTGCGCAGCTCATCGACCGACTGCGGATTGGCGGCGAACTGGCCCGCTGCAACCGCCGGACCGTCGACCATGGTGATCACCGCATCGACGGTGAAGCTGTTCTTGATCGACGGCCAGCCGAACGCCTGCACCAGCGGCTTGGGCAGCGCGAGACCGCTGGTTTCGATCAGCACGTGGTCGATCTGCTCGCGCCGCTCGACCAGACGCTCCATCACCGGATAGAACTCCTCCTGCACCGTGCAGCACAGGCAGCCGTTGGCCAGCTCGTACAGCTGACCGGCGCTCTCGTCGCCCTCGTCGCAGCCGATGCCGCAGCCCTTGAGGATTTCGCCGTCGATGCCGAGCTCGCCGAACTCGTTCACGATCACGGCAATGCGTCGGCCCTGCGCCTGCTCCAGCAGATGGCGCAGCATCGTGGTCTTACCGCTGCCGAGAAAGCCGGTGACGATCGTTACGGGGATCTTGCGAATGGTTGCAGGCACCTGCGTGCTCCTAACTTGAATGTGGACGGCCGGGGCGATGCGATGAGCTCGAATCTGCCGTCGCGCTTGGGCCGATAAACCGCGGTCGAAGTGTACAGCCCCACCCCATGGCGGCCGGCATGCCCGGGATGCTGCGAAGGGCGCAAGCAACGCGGGGTCGTGAATGTTTGCGCTCGGGCTTCTGCGGATGTTCGCGCGTCGATGCGCCAGGACAGCGTCGACGTGCAGACATGCTGGCGAGCCGTGCCGCGACCGGGCTATCGGCCTTTGCCGACCTGCGGTGCTCACGACGTGCTGACGCGTACAGCGATCGGCCCCAGCGCACGGCTGAGGTCACGGTGTCACGTACAGGCCGCTTCCTTGGCATCCAGCAAACCGGTATCGCCGCTGCCGAGCCGATGGAAGATCAACGGCGTGACTTCCCGACCGCCCACCAGATGTTCGGTCACGATCCGGTCGAGCGCCTGCTCGTCTTCGACCCGGTACCAGACGCCTTCCGGGTAAACCACGAGCACCGGGGCCTGCGCCTTGCAGGCGACCATGCAGTGCGTGCGGGTGCGTTTGATGCTCAGCTCGGGACGCGCGTCGATCTTCTCGCCCATCAGCTCGAACATCGCCTGGGCACGTTCACCGTCGGGCGTGCAGCGGGGGCCGACGCACATCAGGACGTGTCTGTGATGGGTTCTCATGAGCCTGGTCCAGAAGGCGCTACCGCGATGGCAGCGCCCGGGGCCGCGAGTGTCAGGCGGCCTTCTTGTAGAAATGCCCGGCGCACGCGCCCAGGCACAGCCAGAACGCTGCGTTGGCAATCGCCGTCGCGAAGACGAACGCGCGCGCCAGTTCCTGCGGCGCCGTGCTGCTGTGGACCACCGGCTGCGGCGCTCCGATCAGGTGCGGCAATGCCAGCAGTGCCAGCCCCGCCCAGCGGATACCGCCACGTGCGAACGACAGCAGCGCCAGGCCGCCCGCGGTGCATGCGGCGGTTCCGGCCCACCAGAGCTGGCGGTCGCCGAGCGCGGCGCCGGCGGTGCCCGGCACTTCGGGCGGCAGGCCGAGCGACGGCGCGACGAAGAACGTCAGATAGCCGCCCAACCCCCACAGCAGACCGGATCGCCAGGTCGTCGGCCGGTCGCGCAGGCTGATGCACGCGATCAGCAGCAGCGCGAAACCTACCCCGAGGCTGATATTGGCCAGCGCCGTGTAAGCGGTGCGCTCGACGCCGTCTTCGGGCTGCCAGGCGTTCGCGTCGTGATGGTGGTCGTCCTCGTGCTCGTGCGCGGCGGGCTGGGCCTCGGCGTGCTCATGCGGACGGGCGGCTTCCGGTGCCTGGGCCGCGTCCGGTGCCGCGGCTTCGTAGACTTCGGCCTGCAGGATCAACGGCACGACCTGCATGCCCTGCACCGCGGTCAGGGCCACGCCCGCGACCGATCCGGCCAGCACGGCCGCCAGAACGATGCGCTTGAAGGTGCCTAGGCTGAAACTGTCCGACGCGGTCGGCGAAGCACTCAGTGGCACGGGAACCCGGCGGAATGGCGTCCGTCGTGAGCGGCGTTGTGGACTTCCGGCATCTCGGAGAACGCGGCTCCGTACAGCACGACCAGGCCCAGGCCCAGCGCCAGCGCGGCCGATACGATCCGCTCGGCCAGAACGACCGTACGCGATTTGCTATTGATCTGAACGCGGCTCAGACCGGGCGTGACGGGCATCTGGAACTCCTTAATGGGTGCACTTCGGAACGCGGGGATTCTAGTTCGCCGAAGGGCAAGTTTACGTGCAGATCGACGACCCGTCTGCCCGAAACGGACCGGCGCTGGCGCGACCGGGCCGGCGTCAGGTTGCGGCTGAACGGGCGAGACGGCTGGCCGGTCGCACGCGGCTGCGCCCCGTGCTGTCCCCAGTGATCGAAAAAATTCGCCGCGGATCCGACCAGTCCCCATGCCGCCAGCTGACCCGGCGGCGACGGACTGCCGGCACAGGCGATGCCCGCCCCTCCATGGCGGTAAAATGGTGGGCTTCCCCGGCTGCGGTGGACCGGCCTTTCCGGCCGCCACGCGTCCCGCCGGCCGTCGCGCCCCAAAGCCGACCTTCAAGCCCTGCCGCCGCCCCGCCGGAGCGGCCCTCGTCCCGCCCGCCCTTCGCCAACGGTCCGTTATGAATTCCAACCACCGCAAGCCACTTCCGGGCACCCAGCTCGACTATTTCGATGCGCGCGCCGCCGTCGACGCGATCCGTCCGGGCGCGTGGGACACGCTGCCGTACACCTCGCGCGTGCACGCGGAAAACCTCGTGCGCCGCGCCGAGCCGGCAAAAGTGCGCGATTACCTGATCCAGCTGATCGAGCGCCGCCGCGACCTCGACTTCCCGTGGTTCCCGGCGCGCGTGGTCTGCCACGACATCCTCGGCCAGACCGCGCTGGTCGACCTGGCCGGTCTGCGCGATGCGATTGCCGACCAGGGTGGCGACCCGGCGCAGGTGAACCCGGTGGTGCCGGTGCAGCTGATCGTCGACCACTCGCTTGCGGTCGAGTGCGGCGGCTACGACCCCGACGCATTCGCGAAGAACCGCGCGATCGAGGACCGCCGCAACGAGGACCGCTTCCACTTCATCGAGTGGACGAAGAAGGCGTTCAAGAACGTCGACGTGATCCCGCCGGGCAACGGGATCATGCACCAGATCAACCTCGAGAAAATGAGCCCGGTCGTCTACGTGCAGGACGGCGTCGCGTTCCCCGATACCTGCGTGGGCACCGACAGTCACACCCCGCACGTCGACGCACTGGGCGTGATCGCGATCGGCGTCGGCGGCCTTGAGGCCGAGAGCGTGATGCTCGGCCGTGCGTCGTGGATGCGCCTGCCGGAAATCATCGGCGTCGAACTCACCGGCAAGCCTGCGCCCGGCATCACCGCGACCGACGTCGTGCTGTCGCTGACCGAATTCCTGCGCAAGCAGAAGGTCGTCGGCGCCTACCTCGAGTTCCGCGGCGAAGGCGCTTCGGCGCTGACGCTTGGGGACCGCGCAACCATTTCGAACATGGCGCCCGAGTACGGCGCGACCGCGGCGATGTTCTTCATCGACCAGAACACGCTCGACTACCTGCGCCTGACCGGCCGCACGGACGAGCAGGTCGCGCTGGTCGAGAATTACGCAAAAACGGCCGGCCTGTGGGCCGATGCGCTCGCGACGGCGCAGTACGAGCGGACGCTCACGTTCGACCTGTCGAGCGTGGTGCGCACCATGGCGGGCCCGTCCAACCCACACGCACGCGTGGCCACCAGCGAACTCGCCGAACGTGGCATCGCAGGCAATCTGGACCAGGCACGTGCGCAGGAGGCCCAGGGGCTGATGCCGGACGGTGCGGTCATCATCGCGGCAATCACCAGCTGCACGAACACCTCCAACCCGCGCAACGTGATCGCCGCCGGCCTGCTTGCACGCAACGCGAGCCGCCTGGGCCTTGCGCGCAAGCCGTGGGTGAAGACCTCGCTCGCACCGGGCTCGAAGGCCGTGCAGCTCTACCTCGACGAAGCCGGTCTGACGCAGGATCTCGAGCAGCTCGGTTTCGGCATCGTCGCGTTCGCATGCACGACCTGCAACGGCATGAGCGGCGCGCTCGATCCCGCGATCCAGCAGGAAATCATCGACCGCGACCTCTACGCGACCGCGGTGCTCAGCGGCAACCGCAATTTCGACGGCCGCATCCACCCGTATGCAAAGCAGGCGTTCCTCGCCTCGCCGCCACTGGTGGTCGCGTACGCGATCGCCGGCACGATCCGTTTCGACATCGAAAAGGATGTGCTCGCGGTGGTCGACGGCAAGGAGATCCGGCTCAAGGACCTGTGGCCGTCCGATGAGGAAATCGACGCGGTGCTCAAGGCATCGGTCAAGCCCGAGCAGTTCCGCAAGGTGTACACGCCGATGTTCAACGTGCGCGTCGAGCACGGCGAACAGGCGAGCCCGCTGTACGACTGGCGCGCGATGAGCACCTACATCCGTCGCCCGCCGTACTGGGAAGGCGCGCTCGCTGGCGCACGCGCGTTGATCGGCATGCGTCCGCTCGCGGTGCTGGGTGACAACATCACCACCGACCATCTCTCGCCGAGCAACGCGATCATGCTGAACTCGGCTGCCGGCGAATACCTGGCGAAGATGGGCGTGCCGGAAGAAGACTTCAATTCGTATGCCACGCACCGTGGCGATCACCTCACCGCCCAGCGCGCGACGTTTGCGAACCCGAAGCTCTTCAACGAAATGGTGCGCGACGACAGCGGCAAGGTGAAGCAGGGTTCGCTCGCACGCCTGGAGCCGGAGGGCAAGGTGACGCGCATGTGGGAAGCAATCGAAACCTACATGGAGCGCAAGCAGCCACTGATCATCATTGCCGGTGCCGACTACGGTCAGGGCTCCTCGCGCGACTGGGCCGCCAAGGGCGTACGCCTGGCCGGCGTCGAGGCGATCGCAGCCGAGGGCTTCGAGCGCATCCACCGCACCAACCTGATCGGCATGGGCGTGCTGCCGCTGGAATTCCAGCCTGGCACGAACCGCCACACGCTCGGCATCGACGGCACCGAGACCTATGACGTCGTCGGCGAGCGCACGCCGCGCGCAACACTCACGCTGGTCATCCATCGGCGCAACGGCGAGCGCGTCGAAGTGCCGGTCACCTGCCGCCTCGACACCGGCGAGGAAGTCGCGATCTACGAAGCAGGGGGCGTGCTGCAGCGCTTCGCGCAGGACTTCCTGGAAGCGAACAAGCAGGCGGCCGCATGAGCCACGCACCGCAGCTTCGAATCCCCGCCGTGTACATGCGCGGCGGCACCAGCAAAGGCGTGTTCTTCCGGCTCGAGGACCTGCCGGAAGCCGCGCGGGTGCCGGGCCCGGCGCGCGACACGTTGCTGATGCGCGTGATCGGTTCACCCGACCCGTACGGCAAGCACACCGACGGCATGGGCGGCGCGACGTCGAGCACGAGCAAGTGCGTGATCATCTCGAAGTCGGAGCAGCCCGGCCACGATGTCGATTACCTCTACGGCCAGGTGTCGATCGATGCGCCGTTCGTGGACTGGAGCGGCAACTGTGGCAACCTGTCGTCAGCAGTCGGCCCGTTCGCGATTGCGAACGGCCTGATCGATCAGGCGCGCGTGCCGAACGATGGCCTGTGTACGGTCCGCATCTGGCAGGCGAACATCGGCAAGACGATCATCGCGCACGTGCCGGTGTCGAATGGCGAGGTGCAGGAGACCGGTGATTTCGAGCTCGATGGCGTGACGTTTCCGGCGGCCGAAATCCAGCTCGAATTCGTCGACCCGTCCGATGACGGTGAAGGCGGCGGCGCTATGTTCCCGACCGGCAACCTGGTCGATGATCTCGACGTGCCAGGGGTTGGTACGTTCAAGGCAACGATGATCAACGTCGGCATCCCGACCGTGTTTGTCAATGCGAGCGACATCGGCTACACGGGCACGGAGCTGCAGGGCGCGATCAACGAGGACAAGGCCGCGCTCGCGAAGTTCGAAGCGATCCGCGCGCATGGCGCAGTGCGCATGGGCCTGATCAAGGACGTCAGCGAAGCGGCGAAGCGGCAGCACACACCGAAGGTCGCGTTCGTGGCACCGCCGCAGGCGCACACCACATCCAGCGGCAAAGCACTCGGTGCGGACGACGTGGACCTGCTCGTGCGTGCGCTGTCGATGGGCAAGCTGCACCACGCGATGATGGGCACGGCTTCGGTCGCGATCGCAACGGCCGCCGCGATTCCCGGCACGCTGGTCAGCGAGGCGGCGGGTGGCGGCGAACGTACTGAAGTGGTCTTCGGCCACCCGTCGGGCACGTTGCGCGTCGGCGCCGAAGCGCGCCAGGTCGACGGTCAGTGGACGGTCGCGAAGGCGGTGATGAGCCGCAGCGCGCGCGTGCTGATGGATGGCCACGTGCGCGTGCCGCGCGATTCGTTCTGAGCAGACCGCGGCGGGCGTACCGGATCGCCCGCCGAGCGGCGTGAGACAATGCCGTGATGGACATCTTCAAGATCTTCACCCTCGAAGCCGCGCATCGGCTGCCGAACGTGCCCGAGGGCCACAAGTGCGCGCGGCTGCACGGGCATTCGTTCCGCATCGAGCTGCACCTGAGCGGCGAGCTCGGCGAGCACACCGGCTGGGTGATGGATTTCGCCGACGTCAAACGCGCGTTCCAGCCGCTGTACGACCGGCTCGACCACAACTACCTCAACGACATCGAAGGGCTCGAGAACCCGACCAGCGAGCGGCTCGCCGTCTGGATCTGGGACCAGCTCAAGCCGACGCTGCCACTGCTCAGCCAGGTGGTGGTGCACGAGACGTGCACTGCCGGGTGTCGCTACCGCGGGCCCGGCGCGGCCTGACCGTCGCAATGCTGGCATCGAAGCCGGCCGCGAGTATTACATCGCACCCGGCCGGGCCCGCAGGGAAGCCCGGCCGCATTGCGCGTAAAGCGTTTCGTCCGCTGTCGAGGCGCGGACGTGCCGCTAGACCGGCTCCGCCCCGGCGACGCGAAGGCGCTCGAGTGCTTCGTCGAGCAGCTGCTCTTCCGGCGTCGGCACGTGCGGTCTCGGGGCAGCCCGGCTGACCTTCGCGCTCGGGATACCGGCCCGGATCACGTTGGCGAGATGGATCATCGCGGCATTGATCCGCGTCTGCTGATCCTGGCTCGATCGGAGCGCCTCGACCAGCGGATCCACCGCGGCACGCATCGACGCGGGCAGCGCGTCGGGGTTCGTGGTCTCAGGGGCCGGCGCCCTTTGCTCCAGCAACTGCCGCACGAGCGCGAGTAGTTCCGGCCACGGGGCGGCTTCCTGCGGCGCTGCCGGTGCCAGTGAGGACGCATCCACCCTGGTCGACTGCAGGCCACTTGCGATGTCGGCCAACTGCGCGACGATGCGCCCGCCTACATCGGCGTCGTCCGCACCCATTGCCTTGTTGCGCAGGAAGTCGCGCTTGATCTGCTCCCAGCGCGCGGATTCTTCCGCGGTGAGCACGCCCCGCAGCTCCTTGAGCTTGAGCAGGTTCTCCTCGGCACCAATCGTGAGCAGCTGCGCCTCGCCCTGGTAGTGGTCGGAGATCAGCTGCTGCAGCTCAGCCTCGTTCATCACCGGCGAGATCTTCTCGACCAGCTTGTTCATGTTGCGGTAGCTGCCCTGTAGCTTGAACGCGGGCTCGACCCGGTACTTGTCGGCCTGCGCGGCACTCGCGATGTACTGCTGGTTCACGCGGTAGACGACGTCGCGGACCTTGATGATCCGCTCCAGCGTAGCCACGATCTCGTTCGTCTCGGCCGCGCTGTACGCGTGCGAAAGGTCGTTCGTTGACACCTCGCGGCCCAGCGCCTTGTCGACGAATACGTATAGATCCTTCAGATCGCGCGTCGCCAGCGGCGCGAGCACGGGGCTCGAGGTCAGGCTGTTCTCGATATAGCTGAGGGTGAAGGTCTCCTCCATGCCGCCGAGCACGTCGCCGAGGTTGTAGATGTCGGCGCGGTTGGCGAGCATGTCCGGGATCTTGAACATTTCGCCGGACTCGGTGTACGGGTTGCCGGCCATGACCACGCAGAATTTCTTGCCGCGCATGTCGTAGGTCTTGGTCCTGCCCTTCCACACGCCCTCGATGCGGCGCGTGCCATCGCAGAGCGAGATGAACTTCTGCAGGAACTCCGGGTGCGTGTGCTGGATGTCGTCGACATACAGCATCACGTTGTTGCCCATCTCGAGCGCGAGGTTGAGCTTTTCGAGTTCCTGCCGCGACGTCGCGTCGGGTGCCTGCGCCGGATCAACCGATCGCACTTCGTGCCCGAGCGCCGGACCATTGATCTTCATAAAGATCAGGCCTAGCCGATTGGCCGCGTACTCCATCAGCGTCGTCTTACCGTAGCCGGGCGGCGAGATCATCATCAGCAGGCCCATCAGGTCGCTGCGCTTGCCCTCGCCCACGGTGCCCATCTGCTTGGCGAGGTTGTCGCCGATGATCGGCAGGTAGACCTCGTTGATCAGCTTGTTGCGCACGAACGACGACAGCGGCCGCGCTTGGAACTCCGACAGTCGCAGCGCGTCTCGCTCGCGCGTGGCGATTTCGTGCCGCAGCGCGTGGTAACGGCGGTAACCGGGCAGGAACTGCTCGCGGTGCGCGCGCAACCGGGCGAGGAAGTCGTCGGCCGACAGCGTGAGCTTGCCGCCATCGACGCGCGGGTGCTCGCCCAGCAGCCCTTCCACCGTCGCCATCAGCGGCGCGGCGTTGTCGCGCCAGGCGATCGTCGCGCGGGTCAGGATCCACGCGGCGGCTTCGGGCACGTAACCGGCCAGCGGCGCGGCCGCCGGATCCTTGCACAGCGCCTCCAGCCAATGCACCGCATGCAACCATCGTGCGCCCGGTCGGTCCTTGAGCTGCTCCAGGGAGCGCTCGAACGCTTCGTGCAGGTGGGCCGCAGCCATACGCGCGGCGAGCATGTCGGCCAGCTCGCGGCCGTAGCGCGACAGGACCAGACCTGTCGCACCGCTGGTGCTTTCATCGACGAGATACGCGGCCGCCGCCGCAGCCACGGCGCCGTCGAACGGCAAGCCAGCGGTTTCGGTGAATGCGGCCAGCCGCGCGGCCACCTCCGACAGCAACGTGTCCAGGCTGGACCGCGAGCCAAAAAGCGATTGCATCGCTTTCGCTCCGGCAGCGCGGACGGCCCACTCGGCCACATCGACATCGCTGCCGTGCGCTGCTGAGAACAGCGCCGCCAGCGCACGCGGCTGTGGCGCGTGGATCAGGGTGCCGGCCGAGGAGCGCTGCGAAAGGAACGTGCGCAGGATCGGGGCAGCGTCGTGGTCGTGGATGCCACGCTCGTAACCGTCGCGATAACGCGGCGCTGCGAAGTCGCGCACCGCCTTGTTGAGCGCTTCGGGATCGGCCGACAGGCGCTGCAGCACCTCCGGACTCAGGCCCTCCGCGCCCGCGTCGGCCGCAGCCACGATCTCGCCGGCCAGGTACTCCGCGCGGTACAGGGACGGCGACTCGGACTCGAGCGACACCTGCCAGTACTCGCGCAGCTGCGCGAGCTCGGGGCTGTCGATCGGCTCCATGAAATCCGTGCCGGTCAGGTGCAGCGCCAGGTGATCGCCGCGCGGCAGGATCGTCAGGTCCAGCGGCTGGGTGTTCACGCTGAAACGGTGGCGCCCGAGCTTGATGACGTTGCCGCCGCCCTCGAACAGATCGGAGCGGTCGCGCAGCGCGCGCACTGCCTGGTCGCGCGCACCCTTCAGGCGTGCCTCGACGTCGTCGGCCTTCACCGAATCCTTCAGCGCACGCAGCCGGTCGGCCAGCTCGCGCACTTTGAGGATCAGCGGGTCGCCGGCGAAGAACGCATTGAGATCGTCGGCGTTGCCGAACTTCTCGGTGCGCTTGCCGAGGCCCGAGAGGATGCGATTGGCCGCATCGAGCACCGACTGCGCCTTGCGCTGACGGTCGTCGAGCAGTGCCTGCTTGTGCGCCTCAAACGTTTCCAGCAGCTCTTCGCGCTTGCTCAGGATGTCGCCGAGGAACTGTTCGTGCTCGCCGAACTGGCTCTCCAGCTCCTCGAGCTGGACCATGAGCCGCGACAGCTGCTCGTCGGCTTTCTCCGGATCGGTCGCCAGCCCCAGCGCGCTCGTGATCGCCTGCCCGAACAGCGTGAACTGGGCGCCGAACTGCGCCACGGCCTCAGCCGAGCCGAGCGTCTTGCGGCGCTGATCGGCGCGCGCACGGGCCTGGTTGAGTCGGCCGTAGAGGCTCGAAATCGCCTCGACAACGCGTGTGCGCTGCGCGGCGTCGTCGACCTTCAGCGTAGCCATCAGCTCGCTGAGCATGTCGAGGTCGGACGACATCGCCTGCAGCGCGCTCAGCCGTTCTGTCAGCGCTTTCGCGGTCTCGGCGGCCTGCGCCTCGGCATCGAGCACCTGCAGGCGCTCGGCGAGCGGAACCAACGCCCTGTCGCCGGCGAGGAACTCGCCCGTGGCCGCGCCGATGCGCTCGTGCTGGGCCTGCAGCTCCATGCCCATCGCATCGATCGCCTCGACATCGATGTAGCGGTATTCGCGGATCGTCAGCAGGTGCCCGCGCTGGCGCGTGATGTCGTTGAGCGCGTCGACGAACTCCTGCACCTGCGTGAAATTCTCCGGCAGCAGGCGGCCGACCAGGGCGGCATGGTCGGCCCGAGCCTGCTCCATGGCCTGCTCGGATTGCCGACGGATGCTCTGGACCTTCTCGAACTCGTCGAGCACCGACTCGCCAGTGGACGCGATCTCGCGCAGCAGCGACGCCACGCCGCCGCAGTTCGCATCATCGAGCCAGTGGTGCGCATCGAACACGCGGCGCGTGTCCTGCGTCAGCAGCTGGTAGCGCTGGATCGAGACTTCAGCGCTCTCGATTTCCCGGCTGAGCGAAAGCAGGTTCGAGATGCCGCGCACCAGCTCGGCATTGCCGAGGCGCCCGAGATAGGTATTGCTCGGCGGCCGGCTTGCAGCGAACTCGTCGCTGACGAACGGGGTCTGCCACACCTGCATCGGGTGGATGCGCGTGGCGCCGTCGCCTTCGGCATGGAAGATCACCATGCGCCCGTCGGGCAGTCGCGCATAGCCGTGCCCGAACACCGGGTTCTGCAGCTTGCGCTGGATCATGTTGTAGACGAACAGCGCCGACCGGCCGGCCTCGCGTTCGTAGAAGATGTACAGCACGTCCTCGCCGTTCGGCGAGCGCACGGCACGCTTGAACTGCATGCCGTCCATCGCGGCATCGAACGCCTTGTGCTCGCCGTTCTGCAGGTAGTAACCGCCCGGGAAGATGATCCCGTGGTCTTCCGGCAGCTGCACACAAGCCTGGATGATCGCGTCGTTGCGTTGGACCTTGCCGGTGAGCGTGTTGTAGATGAAGCCGCGCCAGACGGTTTCCCGGTACGGCAGGATCTTGAGCAGGATCAGCGAGCCGACGCGTGCGAAATCGAATGTCGCATCGTCGAGCGACTGGGTCTTGTCGTCGACCGGCTCGGAATGGATCCCCTTGCCGGACTCGGTGTTGTTCTCGACCTTGAGGGTCAGATCACCGCCCGTGGTCTCCACGAACAGCGTGTCGAGCACGTTCAGATGCGGATGGCGCCCGTTGACCATGAGCTCGCGCGTGGCGCGGGTCCACTCGAAGTCGAACGGCGGCGGCATCGTGAGGTCGCGCTCACCACGCGCATCCATGTACGTCGCTTCGCCCTGCGGCGACAGTGCCCAGCGGAACACGCGCACGTCGGTGCTGCGCTCGCCGATCTGGAACGCGGCCAGCAGCTTGCCGTCGCGCACCGCGAGCTGCAGCAGGCGGGCGTTCTTGTAATACGCGTAGAGCTCGGTGAAGTCGCGAACGAACTGCGAGTCACTGAGGAAACTGGAGGCCTGGTCGACCGGCTCGACGTCGAAGCCGTCGCCCGTCGTCACCAGCCTGTACAGCCCGAACACGTCCTCGATGCGGGTGGTGGTCTTCAGGCCGATGAATACGTTGTAGCCGAACAGCAGCAGCTCGCCGACCTGCACCACGTCGCGACCGATGCAGTTGTTCTCGGTGCGCACGCGCAGGCGACCGATGATCTCCATCTGGGTGCTGCCGAACTCCTCCAGGCGCCGCGCGTTGAGCTGCTCGGTCGCTGCGCGCAGGCGCTGGCCCTGATCGGACAGGCGGCGGCGGAGAACTTCGTAGGCACCGCCCTGGGCGACCGCCTGGTCGATGGCGGACTCGGACGCAGCGTCCTGCGTGGGCACCGGGGACTGCTCGGACATCGGTCTCACCTTCTATTCCGTGATGGCACCGGGGGCGGAGCCCACCCCCGGTGATTCCTTTCGTGCTGCGTGCTTAGACGGCCGGTTCGACCTTCGTCGCGGCCTTCTCGATCGCGGCCGTGATCGGCGTGACCGGGCTGATCTCGCCCGCCTCGATCAGGCGCTCACGCGGCTCGGGCCTTGCGACGCCGAGGAAACGCTCCATCAGGTCCTGCACGATCGGGCTCTTGCCGGCGAAACCCTCGACTGCCTTGCCGAGCGAGAGCGACTTCGAGAACGCCTCGAACAGGCCGCCGTCGCCGCCGACCAGGTCGATGTTCGCGTTGCGCAGGGCCGACGCGATGACCTCGGCGTTCTCCTTGGCGACTTCCTTGCCGGCCTCGATCGATGCCATTGCCTGCTCGAGGTGGTGTTCCAGCGTCATGCGGAACTCCTCGTGGCTGCGCGCGTTGTCGGTCAGCGAATCGATCGCTTCGAACTTCTTGGTCAGGCCCTCGGCCTCGGCGGTGAGCTTCTTCACCGTTACGTTCGCCTCGGCATTGCCGACCGCCTCGACCGACGTGGCCTTGGCATGGCCGAGCTTCGCGGTGCCTTCGGCCTCGGCGGCCATCCGCTCGGCGAGCACGCGTGCATCGTTCGTGCCTTCGACCAGCATCGCTGCGGCCTTCGCCTCGATGACGCGCGCCTCGGCGACGCCCTGCTTTTCGATCGCCAGTGCCTCGGCTTCGCGCACCTGCACGTCGGCCAGGCCGGGTGCGGCCTTCTCGGCCTTGACGCCTTCGGCCAGCACGCGCTTGGCTTCGGAGTCGCGGTTCGCCGCTTCGAGCTTGGCCTGCGCGAGCGTCGTGACTTCCACGGCGCGGTGCTTGGCCGACGTTTCGGCTGCCTCGGCTTCCTTCACCGTGCGGACCAACGCTTCCTGCGCAGCGGCCTCGGCCGCGAGCACGCGGGCCTGCTTCTCGCGTTCGGCTTCGGAGACCACGCGCACTTCCTTGATGCGCTCTTCTTCGACCGCCACGGTCTTGTCGATCGCGACGCGCTCGCGGGTGATGTTGGCGACGTCCTTCTTGCCGACCTCGACGACCTTGTCGCGCTCGACGGCCTGCAGCTGGACTTCACGGTCGGTGGTGACCTTCTCCAGCTCGCGGGCGCGGACCACGCGCTCTTCCTCGATCGCAACCGCACGCTGGCGGTTCTGCTCGGCCACCTCGACCTCGCGCTGCACGTTCTGCTCGCGGATCTTGATTTTCTCGTCCGCTTCGAGCCTCGCCTGCTCGGCAACCATACGCTGCTCTTCCTGCACCTTCAGCGTCTCGGCTTCCTCGCGCGCACGGATCGTCTCGATCTCGCGCTTCTGGCGTGCTTCGGCCTCGGCCTGCTGACGCTCGAGTGCGAGCAACGCTTCGCGTGCCTCGACGTTCTTCTTCGTCACCGCGAGCTTTTCGTTCTGCTCCAGCTCGTTCGTGACGACGTTCTGACGCGCGGTCAGCTCGGTGATCTTGCGGATGCCTTCGGCGTCGAGAATGTTGTTGTGGTCGAGCAGGTTCTTCGGCGTCTGTTCGAGATAGTCGATCGCGACGTCCTCGAGCGCGTAGCCGTTGAGATCGTTGCCGATGACCTTGACGATCTCGTCGCGGAATTCCTGCCGCTTCTCGAACAGGTCGGTGAACTCGAACTTCTTGCCGACCGTCTTCAGCGCTTCGGAGAACTTCGCGTTGAACAGCTCGTCGACCGCGTCCTTATCCGACGCACGGTTCGCACCGATCGCCTTCGCGACGCGCAGCACGTCGGCCTGCGTTTCGTTGACGCGCAGATAGAACGCGACGGTGATGTCGGCCCGCATGTTGTCCTTGCAGATCAGCCCTTCCTTGCCACGGCGGTCGACCTGCAGCGTGATCAGGCTGATGCGCATCGTTTCAGCGCGATAGAGCACCGGGATGATCAGCGCGCCGGTGAAGTGCACCTTCGGCTGGGAGCTCATGTCGTTGACGATCAGCGCGGTGCCCTGATCGACCTTGGTGTAGAACAGTTTGAACAGTACGACGAGGCCGAGCACGACCACGAGCACGATCCCGGTCCCGATCAGGAACGGGGCGAAAAGCGAAACGGTCATTGCAACATCTCCTTGTGGCGCAGCCGAAATGGTGTGCGGCGATGGAACAGGCTGGGTCTACCGGGCGGCAGCCAGCCCGCCGGGAATCTTCGAGGCGTGAAACTTGAACGTTGCGGCGCCGCATGCCCCCCCGCATGCGGACCCGGTCATCAGGGACTGAGGAACTTCGATTCGGCCATCACGCGATACGCGTTCTGACCCTCCAGATACTCGACGAGGACGACGCGATCGCCCCGCCTGAATTGCTCGGTGCCGTCATCGCGGACCTGCAGCACGAGCCCCGCGCCACCGTCGTCGACGGTCACCATGCCGAAGTCATTCGACACGTTCGCGGTGCTGACCACGCCGGTGCGGCCGAGCACGGGCGGTAGCGGTTCGGGGCGGAGCCTGTCCAGCAAGATGCGAACCGGCTTGAGCGCGATCGCGCTGGCAATCACCGCAGGCACCAGAGCGAGTACCGCGACCAGCAATCCCGCAACCACCCTGATGAGCTCGGGCAGATGCTGCAGCACGAGCAGCTGGACGTAATACGTGGTCAGCCAGCCGAAGAACGACACCACAGTCAGCACCAGCACCAAAGGCACGCCGCCGAGGCCGAACTTCGCCATCATTCCGGCGCCGCTATGCACGGCCGATGCGTCGCCGTCGACAGCCATCAAACCGTCGAGCCCCTCGAGCTCCACCAGCCCGGTCGCCGTGAGCACCCAGTAGATGGTGCAGACCGCGAGGGCGACGCTGTAGAGCAGTGTCGGAAACGCGAGCGCGGTCTGGAAGAAGTCATTCATGGATGCCATCCGTTGCGGTGCGGGTGGAGCGGCGACGCGGAGCCTTCGTGGCGGGCGTCGGGATCTGGCACTGCAGGCGCTCGATGACGGCCGCGATCTGGGGATTGGTTTCCAGAATCCCGGCGTCGCGCAGCCTGGCGTCGAGCAGGTCGGTCGACTGCGGCTTCGGCGGCTGCCCATCGGTGCCGGCCTGCGGCTCCAGCTGGCGCGCCTTCATCCGCTGCGCCGCCTCGAGCGCGTTGCGGGGCAGCGCGGCAGAGGTCGACTGTCGGTTCGCAACGATCGCCTGCGCGAGCTGCACGCCCTCGGACGCGCGCACGGTGTCGAGCTGATGCTTGAGCCGGCGCAGCGTACTGGTCCAGGTTTCGATGTCGGCTTCGAGCTGCACCGTGCGCTCGCCGAGGAATCGAACGAGGTCCTGCTCCCTCGCCCGCTGCTGTTCGAGTGCGGCGATGACGCCGGCAATTTCGCGGGCGATCGAATGCTTCTCCGCCTGCAGCGCGCGGATGGCCTGCGCTTCGCGCGCGTCGATTGCCGAGACCGTGGCCTGCAGGTCTTCCGACGCCGCCGCACGTCGGCTCGCGACCGACGCAAGCTCCGCGCGCAGCGTGTGCAGGCGCTCGTCGGCGCCGCGGATCTCGATGTCCAGGATGCGCTGCACCGGGCTGCCGGCGGGAGAGTCGCCGCGGTCGTCAGCGCCGTTGCGCAGCCGGTGGAACAGCCGTGTCAGCGCGTTCATGCGGGCTCTCCCAGTCCGACCCGGGCCTCGGGCCGCAGAAACTCGGCGTACGCATCGGTCACGCTGATGACGTTCGCGGCGAGCGTCTCGATTTCGAACACGATGTTCGCGAGGCTCGAATGCGTGTCGAGCGAACCGAACATCGTGTAGCACGGCACGTCGCTGATGACCTCGATACCGACCGTTGTCAGCGGCAGCACCTTGTGGGTGCGCAGCACGTGGTCGTTGAACGCGGCCGTGTCCGCGACCTCGTCGACCGGCCACATCAGCGCTTCGACAATCAGCTGTTCGCCGCCGACCGCGACGAAGATCGGCAGCTCGCCGTACTCGTGCATGACCAGATGCAGGCTCGGCTCCAGCCCGTCCATCCACTCCAGCTCGATCGCACCGCTGCGTACCGGGCTGATCTCCGCCAGTGCGGCATGCAGTGAGTGGATCGACCAGCCGGTGCTGAAGCCGTGCTCGCCGTCTGCGCGTACGCTCGCGTCGCCGCGCGGCTCGCGCATGCGCTTTTCGATCGCCGACAGCTCGGCGGCATATTCCGGACGGATCCACACATCCTTCTTGACCAGCCCGAGCTTTCGCATGCGTTCGCGAAAATCGCGCTGGTAATCCGCGGACGTCCTGGTCACACGATCCCCTTTCATGTAAGCAACGGTAGAGCTTACCTGTAATGCCGTCAAGCAATCCGGCCGGGAAAAGGATGGCGAGAGCGCAGATGCAAGGCTCTAGCGCCGCGTTTTTCCGCCACGGTGACCGCTTGCCGGCGCCATCGGCGTTGTACCCGGGGCCGATGGATTCGTCGCCGGGATTCGCCGGAGCGACGGGCGCGGTCTGCGCTGCGTGAAGCTCAACCATTTGATCTGAATGGATTTTTGCCGACAGAAACAAGTTCGGCAAAAGTTGTTGCAATGCAGCAAAAGCAGGCCTATGCTGCATTGCACAACCTGACCTTCCGTCAGATTCAGAGAGGAGCCGCCATGTACCAGCAGTTCAACGAACAGTTTGCCGCCGCCACGCGCCAGTTCGCGGACACGGCAGCCCAGATCAACCGCCTTGCGCTCGACAACGCAGAGGCCGTGTTCGGCATGCAGATGAGCGCGATGGGCAACCGTGCCAACGCGACGTTCGCATTCTTCGGCGAAGCCGCCGGCGCCCGTGACATGGACAGCCTGCGTACGCTGTGGCCGAAGGGCGTGCAGGTTGCGCGCGAGAACCTCGAGTCGGCCGTCAGCACGACGCAGGAAGTGATCGGTCGCCAGCTCAAGACGCAGGAAGAGATCGCGAACATCACCAAGTCGCAGCTCGAAGCCACCACGCGCCGCGTCGGCGACCAGGCCCAGCGCGCCCAGTCCGAGTTCGAAGCCAACGTGGCCAAGGCCACCGAGCAGGCCCAGGCCGCTTCGAAGGCGTCGAAGTAAGTTCTACGCTCGTCACCGAGCGGGAATTCGAAACCCGGCTGCTACGGCAGCCGGGTTTTTTTGTGGCTGGCTTTTGGCTGACCCGCCCATCATCGTCACCGATGGGCTTGGTCAGATGCCCGGAATTCGTACGAAGCGCTGCGTAGCACACGCGGTTTCTGCACCGGCCAGCCCGGGGTTGCCGCCTGCATCCCACTGGTGCAGGCAGTCCCGCCAGCCTTTACGCCGGAATGCGCAAACCGGCCGCGAGCTCGGCGGGGTCGGGTCGCGGCCGGTGCGGCAGCCGCCCCCAGCACGGCGCCGGCAGGCGCTCGTGCAACATGCGGAAGTTGTCGTCGATGCGTGCCATGCCGGGGTCGACCTCGCTCGCGATCCAGCCGATCAGCCGGGCGCCATCGGCTTCGATCGCGCGCGCGGTCAGCCGCGCATGGTTGATGCAGCCCAGCCGCAACCCGACGACGAGCACCACCGGCAGGTCCAGCGCGCGCACGAGGTCGATCTGGTCCAGCGTGGCCGACAGCGGCGCGGCCCAGCCACCGACTCCCTCGACCACCACTGCTTCGGCCCGGGCGCAAAGACGCGCGTAGGCGTCCTTGATCGGCGCGAGCGAGATGTCGACCCCGTCATCGGCGGCCGCCAGCTCCGGTGCAAGCGGCTGCAGCAGTGCAAATGGATTGACGTCGGCGTACGCGGGCGTCGGATCACTCGCGGCCTGCAGCAGCAGCGCGTCTTCGTTGCGCAGTCCGTCGGGCGTCGCCTCGCAACCGCTGGCGACGGGCTTCATGCCGATCGCGCTGCGGCCGTTCGCACGCAGGGCATGCAGCAGTGCGGCACTTGCGAGCGACTTGCCCGCGCCGGTGTCGGTGCCGGTGACGAAGAATCGATGCATGGGCGGTTTCCGATGAAATCAAGCAGGCCGTGCGAGCAGCGCGGCGGTTGGCGAACGCTGTGCTGTCGGCCGCCGGTCAGCGGCCGCGACCGGCAGTGCGCGGGTGCGTCCCCGCCATGCGTCGGCGCGTCGCGGCGCGCATGGTAAGGCCGCGGCGGCCCACTGTTACACTCGCGCGATGTTCACCACCAACACCCTTGCCGGCACCAAGCCGGAACAGTACGCGCAGCTCCTCGACCAGGCGCGTGCACTGCTGACCGGCGAACGCGACCGCGTCGCGAACGCCGCCAATCTCTCCGCCCTCGTCTACCACGCGCTGCCTGCGCTGAACTGGGTCGGCTTCTACTTCTTCGACGGCACCGAGCTCGTCGTCGGCCCGTTCCAGGGCCTGCCCGCGTGTGTGCGCATCCCGCTCGACAAGGGCGTGTGCGGCGCAGCGGCCTCGACCCGGCAGACGCAGCGCATTGCCGACGTGCACGCGTTTCCGGGGCATATCGCCTGCGATTCGGCGTCGAATTCGGAAGTGGTCGTGCCGTTGATCGATTCCGACGGCGCATTGCTCGGTGTGTTCGATATCGACAGCCCTGAGCTGGAGCGCTTCGACGAGGACGACCAGCGCGGGCTCGAGGCGATCGCTCAGGTATTCGTGGAATCGCTGCGATGAGCACCCAGAAGCTGCGCAATATCGGTCCGAAATCGGCCGCATGGCTGCGCCAGGTCGGCCTGCATACGCAGGAGGACCTCGCCGCGGTCGGCACGCTTGAAGCGTTCATGCGCATCAAGCGCGCCGGCTTCAAGCCGACGCTGAACCTGCTGTACTCGATCGAAGGTGCACTGCTGGACTGCCACTGGCAGGACGTGCCCGACGCACGCCGTGCCGAGCTGGTATCGGCTGCGGAAGCGGCGATCGCCGGGCTTCCGCCGCCGCGCCACAAGCCGGCAGCAGGCCCGGTCACGACAACGATGCACATGCAGGAAGAAGAGGCCGAGCCCGCTTCGGACCTGGACCGCCTGTTCGACTGATCGTGCGGCCCGCGGGCGCACATTGCGCCTGATCGATGGACAGGCCGGAGCGCGTGATGCGCCCGGCGCTGTCTCGGGAAACCGCCGGTGCCGATCGCGCCCGGTCGCGCCGCGCCGTGACCACCTCACGCCCGTTGCCGCGTCAGCGCACCACGCTTCCACCCAAGCAGTGCCCGGCGCCGTCATCACCTCATGCGCGCGGCTGATTTTGCGGCGCCGATCCGCTCACGTAGACTGCCCGCGCCTTGAGGTGACCCGTCGTGTCGACGCCGGGTCTGAAACGGGAAGCCGGTGACGCCGCACGATACGTGCGACCAGTCCGGCGCTGCCCCCGCAACGGTAAGCGAGCCAAACCGCGACACACCGCCACTGTGGTGACTGCGCCTGCAGCCCATGGGAAGGCGTCGCGGCCGGAGCGGTCGTCCTGCGACCGACGGTGCACTGCACCGGCTCCACTCGCGAGCCCGGAGACCGGCCTCGATGCATGACGGGTTGCGACGCGGAGGGCGTTGCGGCGGCGAGTCGGTGCATGCGTGCGCCGGCATGCCAGCCTCTTTTCCTCCTGCGCGACCTCCTGCACCGCTCGCTGTTTGCGCTGGAGAAGTTCCGATGTCGTTCCGCCTGCTGACCCTTGCCGTGGCCTGCGCCGTGGCCCTGCCCGTCTACGCCCAGAGCGCGTCCGACAGCGCGACCGACCTCGACGAGGTCGTTGTCACTGCGAACCGGGCACCGGTGCCCGTGCGCGACCTGATTGCGCCGGTCGAGGTGATCGATCGCGACGCGATCGTGCACAGCCAGGCGCGCTCGCTGCCCGAACTGCTGCGCGGCCGTGCAGGCATCACGGTGGCGAACCAGGGCGGCCCAGGAAAGCTGACCTCGGTGTTCCTGCGCGGGGCCGAGTCCGACCACGTGCTCGTGCTCGTCGACGGCGTGCGCATCGGTTCGGTGACCTCGGGCCAGGCCGGGTTCCAGGACCTGCCGCTGGAGCTCATCGAACGTGTGGAGATCGTGCGCGGCCCGCGCTCGAGCCTGTACGGCAGCGAAGCGATCGGCGGCGTCATCCAGATCTTCACCCGTCGCGACACCGGCGGCGTGGCGCCGCGCCTGGCATTCGGCGCCGGTAGCCACGACAGCTATGAAGCGAGCGCCGGCGTTGGTGGCCGCGTAGGACGAGGATGGTTCGGTGCGGACTACGGCTGGACGCGGAGCGAGGGCATCGATGCGTGCCGCGGCGCGGGTTTTCCGATCTTTGCCGGCTGCTTCACGACCGAACCCGACCGCGATGGCTACGAGCGCGAATCGCTGTCGCTGCGCGGCGGTGTCGAACTCAACGAGGCCTGGACCGTGCAGGCTCACGCGCTGCGCGCCGAGGCCGACAACGAGTACGACGGCAGCTTCGTCAATCGCTCGGAGATCGTGCAGCAGGTCGTCGGCGGCAGCGTGGGCTGGACGCCGAGCGAGACCGCATCGATCACGCTGTCGGCCGGCCGCAACCGCGACGCATCCGACAACCTCCTCGGCGCGCTCGACGTGGGTTACTTCGACACCGACCGCGACATTGCGACGCTGCAGGGCAATCTTGTCGTCGGTCAAGGCCAGCTGCTCAGCGCCGGCTTCGACTGGCTGCGCGACCGCGTCGACAGCGATCTCGAGTTCGCGCGGACCGAACGCGTAAATCGCGCGGTGTTTGCCCAGTACCTCGGCGATTTCGGCCGCATCGATCTGCAGGCGAGTGCGCGCAGCGACGACAACGACCAGTTCGGTGAACACACCTCCGGCAATCTCGCGGTCGGTTTCGACGTAACCACTACGTGGCGCCTGACCGCAAGCGTCGGCAACGCATTCCGCGCACCGAGCTTCAACGACCTGTACTACCCGTTCGGCTTCGGCAACCCCGACCTCGAGCCCGAGCGCTCGCGTACGGTTGAAGCGGGCGTGGCCTGGCGCCGCGGCACTACCGGCATCCGGCTTGATCTGTACCGCACCAGCGTCGACGACCTGGTCGCATTCGATTTCGACACGTTCCTGCCCCAGAACGTGCAGACTGCGCGTTTGCGCGGCGCCGAGCTGACAGGCAACGTGGAAATCGTGGGGTGGAACGCGAATGCGAGCCTCAGCATCGTAGATGCGGAAAACCGCAGCGCGGACCTCTACGGCCTCGAACTGCCGCGTCGCGCAAGCCAGAGCGCCCGTGTCGAACTCGATCGCGACTTCGGCGACGTGCACCTCGGCGTGACCGCAGTGGCTGAAGGTGGGCGCTATGACGACCTGCTCAACACGCGACGCGTCGCCGGCTATGGCCTGCTGGATCTTCGTGCGGAGTACGCGCTTAGTGCCGACTGGCGTGTCCAGGCACGCGTGGCGAACGTGTTCGACCGCGACTACGAGACCGTGGCGTTCTACAACCAGCCCGGCCGCACCTGGTTCTTGACGTTCCGCTACGCGCCGGCCCGCTGAAGCGGACGTGCGTTGTATCGGGCCCGTTGCGCTGCCGATCGAGGCGATCGCGTTTGAGCGCGTGTTCGCCCGCGGCAAGCAGGCCGCGTCCGGTGCGGCGTTGATGGTGGATGGATGCAGTTCGACGGCCGGATACGCGATCACGATCGCGTCCGTTCGCGCTCCCGCGCCGAGGGCTCACGCCGACTCGACGTTAGCCGGCACCAAAGCGCAGCACGCGGGCTCGCCGAGCACAGTCCGGACCAGTGCGGCGCTCGATACGCACGTGCGCGCCGCCAAGGGCAACGGCGGGACTCTTGCGCTCCCGCTGCTGCCCGCGGCCTGTGCGATCCTCTCGACGATGGCCACGCTTGAAACTGCCAGCATCAGCGAACGGAGCGCGGCATGATCCGCGCGCTTGCGCACGAGTGGCGGCTCGTTCTGGTGGCCCTTCAGTACTTCACGCGGCTGCCGGTGCCAGCGCTGCAGCATTTCGATGCGCGCTGGCTCTCGCAATCGGTGCGTTACTTTCCGCTCGCTGGCCTGGTCGTCGGCCTCGCAAGTGCGCTGGTCCTGCTCGCCGCGTCGGCGCTGCTGCCATGGCCTGTCGCTGCGCTGCTGGCGCTGGCGACCTCGTTGTGGATGACCGGGGCGTTCCACGAGGACGGCCTGGCCGACACGTTCGATGCGCTCGGCGGACACGTCCCGCGGGAACGGGCACTCGCGATCATGCGCGACTCGCGCATCGGCAGCTACGGCGCCGTCGCGCTGGTGCTTTCGCTTGCGTTGCGGTGGCAGGTGCTGGTCGCGCTGCAGCCCGACGAGGCCGTCGTCTATCTCGTCTGCGCGCATCCGCTTGCACGGGCAATGGCAGCGGCGTTGATGGCGTCACTGCCCTACGTGCGGCTGGACGACGATGCAAAAGCCAAGCCGGTGGCCCAGCCGATGACGGTGGGTCTGGCGGCGGTAACGCTGGTAATCGGCCTGGCGCCGGCGCTCGTCGTGGCGGGCGTATATCCGTCGTGGATCTTTGCACTGGCCTGCGGCACCGCTGCCGCGGCGGCCGTGCATGGGTTGTCGCGCGCATGGTTCCACAGGCGTCTGGGTGGCTACACCGGCGATGCGCTCGGCTGCGCCGAGCAGTTCGGCGAGATCGTGTTCGGGCTCGCACTGCTGGCTGCGCTGCGGTACGCCGGTTGATGCCGATGCACGTCTTCATCCGGCATCCGCCGATGCCGTCGCTGCAGGGCGTCTGCTATGGCCGGCTCGATGCGCCGCTCGCCCCCGGCACGTTCGAACGCGCCGCGGACGCGCTCGCCGCCGAGCTGCCGGACTGGCCGATCGTCAGCAGCCCGACGACGCGATGCCTCGATCTTGCGCGCGCGCTGCGCGCTGCGGCGTTGGCGGATGACCCGGGTAATAGCGTCCCACCCACGCGGCATGGCGACGTCCTGATCGACGCACGTCTCCGGGAACTGGATTTCGGCACCTGGGAGGGCCAGCGCTGGGACGCGTTACCGCGCGCAGCGCTCGATGCGTGGAGCCAAGATGTCGCCGGGTTTGCCGCACCGGGCGGCGAATCGTTCACCGCGTTGATTGCGCGCGTCCGGCAGGCCCTTGCCGAACTGCAGACGCCGCACATCGTCGTCACCCACGCAGGCGTGATTCGCGCGGCGCTGCATCTCTGCGGCATGCCGCTGGCGCAGGCGGCATCGGCCTGCATCGCACACCTGCAACCGATCTGGATCCACGTCGAAGCAGATCCCGGTTAGGGCCTGCCGCTCCTTAGCGCGTAGCAGCCGGCCGGCGCCGCAACCGCGATTGCAGTGTGGGCAGCGCGCACGCCGACCTACTGATCGCACGGCATGAAGCAGCCGTTTGGCCGCCTCGCCTGCGCCCGCCGGCCTCGCAGCCGCGGCGCGCGGACGGGTTCACGCTTCAGCCCGCGGTGACCGGCTGCCTGAGCGTCTGCGCCAGCGCGGCCACCGTTTCGACGAGGACCACCGGTTCGACGGGCTTGGCGAGGTGCTGCTGGAACCCCGCCTGTAGCGCACGCAAGCGCTCCTGCGTGCGGGCGTATGCAGTCAGCGCGATGGCCGGGATTGTGTGGTTCGGGCTGGCCGCGTCGGCACGCAGGTGGCGGACCAGCTCGTAGCCGTCCTGGCCCGGCATGCCGATGTCACTCACGAGCAGGTCAAATGCCTGACCGGCGAGCATCCCAAGCGCGTCGCCGGCCGACTCCGACAATGAGACCTGTGCGCCCGCGCTTTCCAGCAGGCGCGCGGTCATCAGCCGCGCGTCGGCGTCATCGTCGACCACCAGAATGCGCAGGCCCGACAACTGCCCGGCCTGCCTCGCGCGAACGGGTTCACCCGCATCCGGGGCGCGCCGATCGCGCGAAGGCGACGGCAGCGGCAGCAGCACCGAGAACGTGGCGCCCTGCCCCGGCCCGTCGCTGTGCACCTGCACCTGGCCACCGTGCAGGTCGACGAGCCGGCGCACGATCGACAGGCCCAGCCCCAGCCCGCCGTGGCGACGACTGATCGACGAATCGGCCTGGCGGAAGCGGTCGAACACGTAGGGCAGGAATTCCGGCGCGATGCCTTCGCCGCTGTCGCTGACGACGATCTCCAACGCGGTGGCGCGCCGATGCAGGCGCACATCGATGCGACCGCCGCGCGGGGTGAACTTCGCCGCGTTGTTGAGCAGGTTCCACATCACCTGCTGCATGCGGCTGGGGTCGATGTCGACCGGCACCTTTGCATCGGCATCGATGGTCACGTCGATCTGCAAGTCCTTCGCCTGCACGGTCGGCATCACGGTCTGGATCGCGCTTGCAACCAGTTCATGCACGGGCTGCCGTTCGAGCTCGAGCGCGATCTTGCCCGACACGATCGAGCTCATGTCGAGCAGGTCGGCGATGATCTGCGACTGCGCGCGTGCATTGCGCTCGATCACATCGACCGCCTGCAGCAGCTCATCCGGCAGCGACCGCTGCAGCCGCAGGATCGCCACCCAGCCGAGGATCGCATTGAGTGGCGTGCGCAGTTCGTGGCTCAGCGTCGCGAGGAACTCGTCCTTCATGCCGTTCGCACGTTCGGCAAGGCTGCGCGCCTGCTGCTCGGACTCGAGCGAGCGCTGCAGCCGCTGGTCGAGCTCGTGCTTCTCGATGACGATGCCCGCCAGGTGCGTACCGAGGCGCGCCAGCTCCCTGTCGCGCTCGCCCGGCTCGCGCGGCTGGCGGTAGTACAGCCCCAGCGAGCCGAGCACGCGGCCATCGCTGCCGACGATCGGATTGGACGTACACGCCGCAATCCCCGCGGCCGATGCGAGCGCATGCACGGCCGCCCACTGCGGGTCCGCCAGCAGGTCGGCAGCGATGACCGTCGTGCCTTCATGCGCCGCCGTGCTGCACGGGGCGATGCCCGCCGCAATCGGCAACCCATCGAATGCCGCATAGACCGCCGGGGGCAGGCTGGGTCCGGCGCCCGGTCGCAGGCAGCTGCCGTCCTCGGAAACGAGCAGTACCGACGCGAGCATGCCGTCGCCCGACTGCGATTCGATCCGGCGCACCAGCGTGTCGAGCACCTCGTGCAGTGGCGAGCCGGTCGCGATCAGCTCGAGTACGCGTTTTTCGGACGCGAGCGTTTCTTCCGCACGCTTTCGCTCGGTGATGTCGGAGACCGTGCCGATATAGCCGAGGAACTCGCCGTTGGCGCTGTGACGCGGCGTTCCGGTATCGACGCACCAGCGGTAGGCACCGTCGCGACGACGCAGCGCGTATTCGATCGAGAACGCTTCCTGGCGTGCGTTCTTTTCGGTGTAGTACCGGGTGGCGCGCTCAAGATCGTCGGGATGCACTGCATCGACCCAGCCGCTGCCGAGCGCATGGGCCTGCTCCTGCCCGGTGAACTCGATCCACTGCCGGCTGACGTACTCGACGCGGCCATCGGGTCGCGTCATCCAGATCATTACCGGCGCGCTGTCGGAGAGCATCCGGAACCGGGCCTCACTCTCCTGCAATGACTGCTCGAACTCAACGCGCTCGCTGATGTCGGTATGGGTGCCGACCCATTCGAGCGCCTGGCCCGATTCGTCCGGCACCGGCACCGCGCGTACGTCGCAGAAGCGGTAGGTGCCATCGTGGCGGCGCAGGCGGTGCTGCGTCGCAAACATGCTTTGCGCAGTGACCGCCGCGTTCCACCGCTCAAGCGTGCCGGGCACGTCGTCGGGATGCACCGAGGCGGTCCAGCCGTAGCCCCTGTATTCGTCGAAGGTCTGCCCGGTGAACGCGGCCCAGCTGGGCTGCTCGTTGTGGAACTCCCCGGTTGCGGTGCAGTTCCAGAAGATGCTGCTGGTCGCGTCCACGGCCGCCCGGAAGCGCTGCTCGCTGCGCCGCAGTTCGCGCTCGACGCGCGCGCGCTCGATCGATTCCCAGCACCGGTTCGCCACATGCAGGACAAGGTCGACCTCGTCGTCGGCCCAGTTGCGCGGCGTTGCCTGGTGCACCGCCATCGCGGCCACGAAGCGCCCGGATTTGAGCACCGGTACGCAGACCACCGCCCGGATCTGGGTGAGCCGGTAGGCGGTCAGGTCGCCAATCGGCGGCGTGTACGACTCGACATCGGTGACGCGGTAGACCTCGCCACTGCGCATCAGCCGCAGCACGTCCTCACCGAACGCGGTGAACGTGTAGCGCCCGACGATGCTCTGCACACCCCGGGTGTAGTCACCGGTGAGGTTGAACGTGTCCTCGTCGGCCTCGACGTCCGCGTACGCACAGCGGTCGGCATCGAGGTACTCACCGAGCAGGCGGGCACAGGTCTGGGTGATGTCTTCGGCGCGCACCAGCGGGCGCACGGCCTCGTCGAGTTCCACCAGGAAGCGGTCGCGCGCCTCGGCGCGCCGGCGCTCGGTGATGTCCACGCCGTGGCCGATCAGGCCGTCGACGCGCCCGTCGGGCGTCAGCAACGGCTGGTACATGAAGTCCAGGTACCGCGTTTCCATTGGTCCGGACCGATCGCGCTGCAGGCGGACCGCGACATCACGACCGACGTAGGGCTTGCCGGTCTGGTAGACCTCATCGATGAGGGTCAGGAAGCCCTGCTCGACCAGCTCGGGCATCGCCTCGCGCACCGGCCGGCCGATGATCTCGCGGTCACCAACGAGCTCGAGGTAACGCGGGTTCGCGAACTCGAACACATAGTCCGGGCCGCGCAGCACTGCCATGCAGGCCGGCGAGCGCTCGAATGCCTCTGCGAGCTGCCTGCGCTCGTAGTCGATCTGCGCCAGCAGCCGATCGCGCTCGCGTTCGGCGGCCACGTGCCGGGTTTCCTCGGCGACCACGCACAGCAGGCCTCCGATTCCGCCGCTGCCATCCGGGATCGCGCTGTAGGACCAGGTGAACCACGCCTCTTCGGGAAAGCCGTGGCGCTCGACCGGCAGCATGACGCGCTCGTGCCACGAGCTTTGCCCGCGCTCCATGACAGCCCGGATATCGTCCTGCAGCGTGCCCCAGATCTCATGCCAGATCACCGCGGCTTCGCCACCGAATGCCTCGGGATGCCGCTTGCCGAGAATCGGGATGTAGGCGTCGTTGTAGAAGTTGATCATCCGGTCGCCCCACCAGATGAACATCGGGAACCGGCAGTTGAGCATGATGCCCAGCGCGTTGCGCAGCGGCTCCGGCCAGGTTTCGATGGGCCCGAGACCGGTTTTTTCGCCGCCGAGCCGCATCAACAGGCCGACGGTTTCGGACTGCTTCGGCAACAGGCTGTACAGCGGGTTCGGATCGGACACGCGCTTGCTCCGCAGGATCATCGACGCTGGCCCCTGGCCGGCCATCGCAATTGGCGACCGTGTGGCCCGTCAGCACGCCGCTCCGGTTCTGGCCGGGCCGGTCCTGCAGCGGCACCGCCGGCATCGTCGCAGTGCAGCTTAGCGCGACCGCAACCTCCGGAATGAGTCGGCCGTTAACAGTCCCGTCGGCCGGGACCTGGCTACGGGGCGCGGATGGGGCCACGCTGCCATTTGCGCAGCTCCCGAGGGCCGGCATCCGCCAACCCGCGACACGACTGATTGCGCCGGCAACCCCGACCGACCGCCTCCCGGGCGCAGTGCCGAATGACGCACGCACACGCGCCGTGCCCATCCCGAGCAGGCGATCCGGGCAACCTATGGGGTAATGCGTGCGGCCGGCAGGCCGCGGCCACCGGCCCGATGCGCGATCGCACCGGGCCGGCCCGGACGCCGGGGTTATTCCACCGTCACCGACTTGGCCAGGTTGCGCGGCTTGTCGACGTCGGTGCCACGCGCGAGCGCGACGTGGTACGCGAGCAGCTGCACCGGGATCGTATGCATGATCGGCGACAGCGCGCCGACGTGGCGTGGCGCGCGGATCACGTGCACGCCCTCGGATTCACCGAACTGGCTGTCCTCGTCGGTGAACACGAACAGCTGGCCGCCGCGTGCGCGGACTTCCTGCATGTTCGACTTCACCTTTTCGAGCAGGCTGTCGTTCGGCGCGATGACGACGACCGGCATCGCCTCGTCGACGAGCGCGAGCGGGCCGTGTTTGAGCTCACCCGCCGGGTACGCCTCGGCATGGATGTATGAGATTTCCTTGAGCTTGAGCGCGCCTTCGAGTGCGATCGGGTAGTGCACGCCGCGACCGAGGAACAGCGCGTGGTTCTTCGGCGCGAACTTGTCGGCCCACGCCTTGATCTGCGGCTCGAGGTTCAGCGCATGCTGCACGCTGCCGGGCAGCTGGCGCAGACAGTCGAGGTAGCCCGACTCTTCCTGCTCGTTCAGCCGGCCCTGCACCTTCGCGATCGTGCAGGTCAGCGTGAACAGTGCGACCAGCTGCGTGGTGAACGCCTTCGTCGACGCGACGCCGATCTCGGCACCGGCACGCGTGTAGTACACGAGGCGGCTGGCACGCGGGATCGCGCTCTCGGGCACGTTACAGATCGACAGCGTGCGGTCGTGGCCGAGCGATTTCGCGTACTTGAGCGCTTCCATCGTGTCGAGCGTTTCGCCCGACTGGGAGATCGTCACGATCAGCTGGCGCGGTTTCGCGACCGCGGCGCGGTAGCGGTATTCGCTTGCGATCTCGACGCTGCACGGAATGCCGGCGATCTGCTCGATCCAGTAACGCGCGGTCATGCCGGCGTAGTAGCTGGTGCCGCAGGCGAGGATCTGCACGCCGTCGATGTCGCGCAGCAGTTCCTCGGCGTCCTTGCCGAACAGCTCGGCGGAGAACGCACCGTTGTCCATGACCGCTTCGATCGTGTCGCCGATAGCGCGCGGCTGCTCGTGGATTTCCTTCTGCATGAAGTGCCGGTACGGGCCGAGCTCGAGCGAGGCCAGCGAGACGTCCGACATGTGCACGTCGCGCTCGATGGATTCGCCGCGCTCGTCGAACACGCGCACCGATTCACGGGTGATTTCGGCGGTATCGCCCTCTTCGAGGAAGATCACCTTGCGCGTGGACTGGATGATCGCCGACACGTCGCTGGCAACGAAGTTCTCGCCCTCGCCCAGGCCGATCAGCAGCGGACAGCCCATGCGCGCGGCGATCAGGCGGCCCGGCTCCTTGCGGCTGACGACGGCCAGCGCGTATGCGCCATGCAACTCGCGCACGGTCTGCTGCACCGCGCCGAGCAGGTCGGCGCCGCTCTTGAGGTAGGAGTGGATCAGGTGGGCGATGACTTCGGTATCGGTCTGCGACTCGAACTCGTAGCCCATCGCGCGCAGCTTCTCGCGCTGCTGCTCGTGGTTTTCGATGATGCCGTTGTGCACCAGCGCGACGCCGTGGCTGCAATGCGGGTGCGCATTGGCCTCGGTGACGCCGCCGTGCGTGGCCCAGCGCGTGTGGCCGATGCCGACCTGGGCGTTGAATCCTTCGTTCTGCGCGGCGGCTTCCATCTCCGACACGCGCCCGGTGCGGCGCACGCGGCGGATGTCGTCCTTGTCGAGCACGGCGATGCCGGCCGAGTCGTAACCACGGTATTCAAGCCGCTTGAGGCCGTCGATAAGGACGGGTACCACGTCGCGATCGGCGATCGCGCCCACAATGCCGCACATGGATTCGGTTCCTGCTGATGAACTGACAGTCTAGCTGTCCGCCTTGTCCGCGCGGACAGCCTCATGTCCGAATGGACGGTTTTTCCGCCAGCCAACGGCCATGGAATCAGAGACTTAAGCGTTGGCACGACCCGTGCGTAGGACAGGGGGCAGGCGGTTGCCTGTGCCACCCGTCCGAGTCATGAGCATTCGCGATACCTCCGCCCAGGACGTGCGCCTCTCCACTGCCCCGCCCGAGGGGAGGCAGCGGCGCCTGCTCGCGGTCGGCGCCGTCGTCGTGGTCGCCCTGCTGCTCGCGTTCGGGGTGTCGGCGCGCTTCGCCGGCTCGCGCTCGGTCGATGCCGACCGCCTGCGCATCGCCGAGGTCACACGCGGCACACTGGTGCGCGACGCCTCGGTCAACGGCCGCGTCGTGGCCGCCGTCAGCCCGACGCTGTACGCCCCGGTGCCGGCAACCGTGGTGTTCGAACGCAAGGCCGGCGATACCGTCCGGAAGGGCGAGGTCCTCGCGCGCCTGGTCTCGCCCGAACTGGAAAGCGAACTTGCGCGGGAGCGCTCGACGCTGGAGCAGCTCGAGGCCGAATCCGGCAGCGCACGCATCGCGGCGTCGCGCAGCCGGCTCGACGCACAGCAGGAAGCCGACGAGGCGATGATCGCGTTGCAGGCCGCCCAGCGCGACCTCGATCGCACCGAGCGCGGCTTCAAGGGTGGCGCACTGGCCGAGATCGACTACCTGCGCGCCCAGGACGCACTGAAAACCGCTCAGATCAGGCATCGCAATGCGGTTCGCGCCGCGCAGCTGACCGGCAACAGCGCCGGCTTCAGTGTGCAGACGAGCGCGCAGCAGGCGCAGCGTCAGCGGCTGGTGGTGTCTGAGATGGAGCGTCGAGTCGACGAACTCAACGTGCGTGCCCCGATCGACGGCGTGATCGGCACGACGCTGGTCGCCGACCGCGCGGTCGTACCGGCAAACGCACCGCTGCTCACGGTGGTTGACCTGTCGAAGCTCGAGGTGGAGCTCGAGGTGCCGGAGACATACGCCGAGGACCTCGGGCTGGGCATGACCGCCGAGGTGCGCATCGGCAACGCGAATGCGGTTGCGACCATTGCCTCGATTTCGCCCGAAGTCGTGAACCGCCAGGTGCTCGCCCGCGTGCGCTTCGCCGACGGCAAGCAGCCCGAAGGCTTACGCCAGAACCAGCGGGTCTCGGCGCGCGTGCTGATCGAGGAGCGCCCGAACGTGCTGATGGTGCCGCGCGGACCGTTCGTCGATGCACACGGCGGCCGCTACGCGTACTTCGTCCAGGACGGCAGCGCCGAGCGCCGGCCGGTCCGCATCGGTGCGACCAGCATCCAGGCGGTCGAACTGCTCGATGGCGCCAAACCCGGCGACCGCATCGTCATCGCCGGCAGCGACGGCTTCGGTGATGCCGAAAAGATCTCGATCAGCCAGTGATCGCCCCCTCCCTTCCCCTTTGCCCCGAAAAGGACCCGCCATGCTCCGCATGAACCAGCTCAGCAAGGTCTACCGCACCCACATGATCGAGACCCATGCGTTGCGTGGCTTCGACATCCACGTCCGCGACGGCGAGTTCGTTGCCGTCACCGGCCCATCGGGTTCGGGCAAGACGACGTTCCTCAACATCGCCGGCCTGCTCGAGGATTTCAGCGGCGGCGAGTACTGGCTGGACGGCGTGGACACGCGCGGGCTCAACGACAACCAGCGCTCGCGTCTTCGGAACGAGAAGATCGGCTTCATTTTCCAGGGCTTCAACCTGATCCCGGACCTGAACCTGTTCGACAACGTCGACGTGCCCCTGCGTTACCGCGGTCTCGGCAGTGCGGATCGGAAGAAGCGTATCGAGGACGCGCTCGCGCGTGTTGGCCTGAGTTCGCGCATGAAGCACTACCCGGCCGAGCTCTCCGGCGGACAACAGCAGCGCGTTGCGATTGCGCGCGCACTTGCAGGCAGCCCCCGCCTGCTGCTCGCCGACGAACCGACCGGCAACCTCGACTCGCAGATGGCGCGCGGCGTGATGGAGCTGCTCGAGGAAATCAACGCTCAGGGGACGACCATCATCATGGTCACGCACGATCCGGAGCTAGCCGCGCGCTCGCAGCGGAACGTGCACATCATCGACGGTCAGGTCACCGATATCAGCCATGGCCCGACGCTGCATGCAGTCGCCAGCGCGCCGCAGACCACGCTCGCCTGAGGCCACGCCGATGTTCGCCTATTACCTGAAGCTGGGCTTTCGCAACCTGCGCCGCAATCCGATCCTGACCGCGCTGATGGTCATCACGCTCGCGGTCGGCGTTGCCGCCAGCATGTCGTCCCTGACGCTGCTCTACGTCATGAGTGGCGACCCGATCCCGCAGAAATCCGACCGTCTGTTCGTGCCGCTGCTCGACAACGCGCCGCTGCAGCAGCCGAACCCTAGCGACGACCCGCCGGGCCAGTTGACCTACCGTGACGCACTGGCGCTCAAGGCCGACGGACCCAGCGAGCGCGAGACCGCGGTGATGGGCATCAATGGCGCACTCGACAGCGGGCGCCCGGACCAGCAGCCCTCGCCGACTGAAGGCGTAGCCGTAAACTCGGATTTCTTCGCGATGTTCGACGTGCCGTTCCGCAGTGGCGGGCCGTGGAGCGAGAGCGACGACGAGCGCGGCGGCAACGTCATGGTCATTTCGACCAAGCTGGCCGACCGTATGTTCGGACAAGCCGACCCAGTGGGCAAGAACCTCCGGTTCGAAGGTCGCGACTACACCGTGACAGGCGTAATCGAGAAGTGGGAGCCGCTGCCGAAGTTCTATCGCCTCATTGGCGGCAATGTGTTCGCGTTCGAGGATGTGTTTATCCCGTTCAACAACGCGGTCGCAAACGAAATGACGTCACAGGGCAGCATCAGCTGCAACGTCGACGGAGAGGTCGAACCCGGCTACCAGGGCCTGATGGCGTCGGAATGCACCTGGGTGCAGTTCTGGGTCGAACTTGCCAACGCGGGCGACCGCGCCGCGTATGCAGCCTACCTCGACGACTATGTCAGCGAGCAGAAAAAGCTCGGCCGCTTTCAGCGCCCGCTGAACAACCGCCTGTACGACGTGATGGACTGGCTCGACTTCCAGGAAATCGTTGGTGACGACCGGCGCCTGCAGACCTGGCTTGCGTTCGGCTTCCTGCTCGTTTGCCTGGTGAACGTGGTCGGCCTGCTGCTTGCGAAGTTCACCGCGCGCAGTGGCGAGATCGGCGTCCGCCGCGCACTGGGCGCGCCGCGTCGCGAGGTATTCAAGCAGTACCTGACCGAGGCTGGCGTCGTCGGCGTTGTCGGCGGGGCATTCGGCATCGCGCTCACGTTCGGCGTGCTCGCGCTGATGGCGAAGCAGTCCGAAGCGATCGGAACGATGGCCCGCGTCGACTGGGTGATGTTGACCACCGCGCTTGTGCTCTCACTCGTTGCCAGCCTGCTCGCCGGTCTGCTGCCCACCTGGCGTGCATGCCAGGTCCGCCCGGCCGTCCAACTCAAGTCGCAGTAAGCGGAGAACACCATGGAAATCCGTCCCATTCTGTCCTCGCTGCTGCGCAGCAAGACCGGCGCGGTGCTGATCGCCGCGCAGATCGCCCTGACGCTCGCGATCATCGCGAACGCGCTGTACATCGTGAAAGACCGCACCGACCGCGCCGCGAGACCGAGCGGGCTCGACGAGGCGAATACGTTCTACATGCTGTACGTGGGCGCTGGCCCGGCGACCGATGTCGAGGCGATGCAGCGTCGGGACGTGGAAACATTGCGCGCGATTCCCGGCGTCAAGGGCGCCGCCTGGGTCAACCAGTTCCCGATGGGGCAGAGCGGCTGGGGCCTGAGCCTGACGAACCGGCCGCAGGATCCGTCGTCCGGCATCACCGGCGCGGCGTACTTCACGCCGCATCCGGTGAGCGAGGGCTTCGGCGTGAAGATCGTCGAGGGCCGTGATTTCACCGACGACGACGTGCGCACGGTCGATCCGGCGAAGGGCCGGCCGCAGGCCGATAGCGTGCTCCTGACACGGCAGATGGCGAACCGCCTGTTTCCGGACGCACCGAGCGTGGTCGGCAAGACCGTGAGCCTCGGCAGCGGGACCGAAGCTGTGCCACTGCGCGTGATTGGCGTGATCGAGCGACTTATCACGCCGTTCGCCCAGAACAGCGACAACGCCTACATCAGCTTCGTACTGCCCGTGCGCTATCTGGACAACACCGGCAGCTACGTTGTGCGCACTGAGCCAGGCCAGCGCGACCGAGTAATGCGCGAAGCGGAGGAGGCTCTGGGCAAGCTCTCCAACGAACGGATGCTGATCTTCAACGACACGGTTGAAGAACGGCGTGCCGAGCGCTACCAGGAGGAGCGGTCGATTGCCGGCATGCTGCTGGCGGTGACGATCGGCCTGCTGCTGGTCACCGGCAGCGGCATCGTCGGCCTGGCCAGCCTGTGGGTTACCCAGCGGCGCAAGCAGATCGGCGTACGGCGCGCACTGGGCGCACGTAGGGTCGACATCCTGCGCTACTTCCTGATCGAAAACGCCATGATCTCCACAGTTGGCATCGTCATTGGTACCGCGCTTGCGCTCGCCTTGAACCAGTTCCTGGTGAGCAAGCTCGAGCTGCCACGACTGCCGCTGGAATACCTCGGCGGCGGCATGCTCGCGCTGTGGGTGTTGGGCATACTGGCCGTGTACGGGCCGGCGTGGCGCGCATCGACGGTTTCGCCGGCAATCGCGACGCGCAGCGCCTGACGCCGGAGTCCTCCACCGCGATCGATCTGGGGTTTCGTTCGATGGTTTATCGCACTTGCCAGCCGCCACGCGTGGATGTGGCCTACCGACAGGCAACGCCCTGATGGCCCGCATCCTCGTCATCGACGACAACCCCGCAGTCGCCACCGCGCTCGACGTGCTGTTCTCGCTGCACGACATCAGCACGTTGAGCGCGGATTCGCCGCAGGCCGGCCTTGCGTTGCTCGAACGCGAATCGGTCGACCTTGTCGTGCAGGACATGAACTTCCAGGCCGACACGACCTCGGGTGAGGAAGGAATCGCATTGTTCAAGGCGATCCGCGCCCGTCACCCGGACCTGCCGGTGATCCTGCTGACCGCTTGGACCCACCTGGAAAGCGCGGTCGACCTCGTCAAGGCCGGTGCGGCCGATTACCTCGCCAAACCCTGGGACGACCGCAAGCTGCTTGCCACGGTCAACAACCTGCTCGAACTGTCGCAGGCGCGCACCGAACTCGCGCGCGAGCGCAGCGGGCAGCGGCGCCGTCGCAGCGCGCTGGAACGCGAGTACGACCTGCGCGGGTTCATCTATGCCGATGCGGCCAGCGAAGCGGCGTTGACGCTCGCCTGCCAAGTCGCGCGATCGGACCTGCCTGTGCTCATCACCGGGCCGAACGGCGCGGGCAAGGAGAAATTCGCCGAGATCGTGCATGCAAACTCGCCGGTTCGCAGCGGGCCGTTCGTTGCACTCAACTGCGGCGCGCTGCCGGGCGAGCTGATCGAAGCCGAACTGTTCGGTGCCGAGGCCGGCGCGTATACCGGGGCGACGAGGGCGCGCGAAGGCAAGTTCGAGGCGGCCGATGGCGGCACGCTGTTCCTCGACGAGGTCGGCACGCTGTCGCCGGCGGGACAGGTCAAGCTGCTGCGCGTGCTGGAGACCGGGCGTTTCGAGCGCCTTGGCGGCAATCGCGAGCGCACGGTCAAGGTGCGCATCGTCAGTGCGACGAACGCCGACCTGCCGGCCTGCATCGCGTCCGGCCACTTCCGCGAAGACCTCTATTACCGGCTCAACGCGATCGAAGTGAAGGTGCCGGCGCTGGCGCAACGCCCCGCCGATATCCTGCCGCTCGCGCGGCATTTCCTGCCGCCCGGCAAGTGCCTGGGCAGCGATGCCGAGCGCGCGCTGCTTGCGCATGCCTGGCCCGGCAACGTGCGCGAGCTGCGCAATGCGATCCAGCGCGCGGGGCTGCTTTCACGTGGCGAAATGATCGCCGCGGCCGACCTCGGGCTGCCGCCACCCTCCGTGTCCGCACCTGCCTCCGGTGACGAGCCCGACCGCGCCGCGATCGAGACCGCGCTCGCGCGCCACGGCGGCACGGTCGCGCAAGCCGCCGCCGACCTCGGCCTGAGCCGACAGGCGCTGTACCGGCGCATGGAGCGGCTCGGGATCGGTCGTCCGTGAACAGTCGGCTCACGCACTCG
Organism: Lysobacter korlensis; assembly: GCF_042434515.1. NCBI lineage: Bacteria > Pseudomonadati > Pseudomonadota > Gammaproteobacteria > Lysobacterales > Lysobacteraceae > Lysobacter > Lysobacter korlensis. The sequence continues at coordinate 325,347 of NZ_JBHLTG010000004.1, read as the reverse complement.
TTTGTCGAGGCAACGCCTGCGGGGCGTGCCGGATGACGACGCCCGGCCGCCTGCTGCGCAGACTTCCGCTGAGCGTCGTGTTCAGTACGCTCGCGATTGCATACGTGCTCGCCGGCGCGCTGATCACGATCGTGCTCGAAGCTTGGCTCGCCAGTCGGTGGCTGGCCGCGGTCGTCGCAACGCTGCTGCTTGCTCCGGTCCTGCTGCTGCATGTCCAACGTGCGTTCGCGCCGATGAACTCGCTGTTCCGCGCGCTCGCCGGCACGGTCGCAAGCTATCGCGACGGTGATTTCAGCTTCGGCCTGTCATGGCCCGGCGGTGGGGCACTTGGTGAACTCGTCGACAGTCACAACGCGCTCGGCGACGTGCTACGCGACCAGCGGCTCGCGCTGGTGCAGCGCGAACTGCTGCTCGACACGATGGTGCAGAACACGCCGGTCGCGATGGTGCTCGTCGATCCGTCCGACCGCGTCGTGCACGCAAACCTGGCCGCACGGCGCATGCTCGGCGAGGGCAGGCGGCTCGAGGGCCAGGCGTTCTCCGCGCTGCTGGCACGCACGCCGGATGCATTCCGCGACGCGTTCGAGCGCGGCGGCGATGCGATGTTCACCGTCGGTGACAGCGAGGACGAGGACATCTACCACCTCTCGCGGCGGCACTTCCGCCTCAACGGCCGGCGCCACGAGCTAGTACTGCTGCGCCAGCTCACCGCGGAGCTTCGCCGGCAGGAGGTGCAGACCTGGAAGAAGGTCATCCGCGTGATCAGCCACGAGCTCAACAACTCGCTTGCGCCGATCGCGTCACTCGCCCATTCCGGCGCCGAGCTGCTGCGACGCGGGCAGCTTGAGCGCCTGCCGATCGCACTCGCGACGATCGAGGAGCGCGCGCGCCACCTCGAAGGCTTCATCCGCGATTACGCACGCTTCGCAAAGCTGCCGGCGCCGCGTCTCGAAGCGGTGCCGTGGTCGCGTTTTCTGGCCCAGCTCAAGGCGCAGGTGGCGTTTGCCGGCGAGACGAACGTGGAAGGTTTCGTGCGGATCGATGCGGCGCAGATGGAGCAGGCGCTGCTGAACCTGCTCAAGAACGCACACGAGTCCGGCTCGTCAGCCGAGAACGTGCAACTCGTGGTGCGGCGGATGCCCGACGCGTGGCGAGTCGACATCCTCGACCGCGGTCAGGGCATGAACGAGGCGGTGCTCGCGAATGCGCTGCTGCCGTTCTACTCGACCAAGCGCAACGGCACCGGCCTCGGCCTCGCGCTGGCTCGCGAGATCGCCGAGGCGCATGGCGGTCGCATCGCATTGCTCAATCGCGAAGACGGCGGCCTGTGCGTGACGATGATCGTGCCCGACTAGGCAGTGCGCGCAGCTTGGCGGTGGCGGTTGGGTCGGGCCGCAAGGCTGCGGCCGACGCGCACCGCGGTGCGCTGTGCGGCCCGTGCACGCTTCGGCAACCGATCGCGCCGCTCAGCTCACGCGAGTCGTTCCCGTCCGCCGCGCCGTCCGGAGCAAGGGCTCCGGCGCATGCTGCGCCCGAGACCGTATCAACCGTCGGGTCAGCCCTTTTTCGGCCGCTGCCAGCCTTCGATCGTCGTCTGCCGTGACCGCGCGAGGCTGAGTTTCTCGGCCGGCGCGTCACGCGTGATCACCGAGCCCGCCGCGATCGTTGCGCCCTCGCCCACCGTGACCGGCGCGACCAGTGAGGTGTTCGACCCGATGAACGCGCCATCCTCGATCGTGGTGCGGAACTTGTTCGCGCCGTCGTAGTTGCAGGTGATCGTGCCCGCGCCGACGTTGACCTTGCTGCCGATCTCCGAGTCGCCGAGATAGGTCAGATGGTTCGCCTTGCTGCCCACGCCGAGGCGCGCGTTCTTGGTTTCGACGAAGTTGCCCACGTGCACGCCGTCAGCAAGTACGGTGCCCGGCCGCAGCCGGGCGAACGGACCGATCGTCGCGGCGCCATCGACCACCACGCCGTCGAGATCGCAGTGCGCGCGCACCTCGGTACCGGCCCCGAGCTTGACGTCCTTGAGCCGGCAGAACGGCCCGATGCGCACGCCGTCTCCGAGCTCGACACGCCCTTCGATGACGACATTGACGTCGATCTCGACGTCGCGCCCGACCGTGATCGACCCACGTTGGTCATAACGCAACGGATCGAGCAGCCGTGCACCGGCTTCGCAGAGCGCGCGCGCGGCGCGCTGCTGGTAGGCGCGTTCGAGCTGCGCCAGCTGCCAAGGGTCGTTCGCGCCTTCGACCTCGATCGGCTCGTCGACGTGCGCGATCTCGGCGGCGCTGAACTCGCCCGCCGCGGCGGCGAACACGTCGGTGAGGTAGTACTCGCCCTGCGCGTTGTCGTTGCCCAGGTGCTGCAGCCAGCGGCGCAGCGGCAGGCCGTCGCAGACGAGGATGCCGGTGTTGACGGTGCGGATGCCGCGCTGGACCTTGTCGGCATCCTTGTGCTCGACGATGCGCGCCACGCGGCCTTCGGCGTCGCGCACGACGCGTCCGTAACCCGTCGGGTCATCCAAGTCCGCAACCAGCACCGCAATGCGCCCGGGCGCGGTAAGCAGGCGCTGCAACGTGTCAGCGCGGATCAGCGGCACGTCGCCATACAGGACCAGCACGCGTGCATCCTCCGGCACGTCCGGCATCGCCTGCTGCACCGCGTGGCCAGTGCCGAGCCGCTGCGTCTGTTCGGTCCACTGCAGGTCCGGCTGGTCGCCGAACGCGGCGAGCACCTGGTCGCCGCCGTGGCCGTAGACGATGTGGATGCCTGCCGGCTGCAGCGCGCGTGCGGTTTCCACGACATGCGCGAGCATCGGGCGCCCTGCGATCGGCTGCAGCACCTTCGGCCGCGTCGACTTCATCCGCTTGCCTTCTCCGGCGGCAAGAATGACGACGTGCAGCGGTGTGCTCATGCGGGCTCCAGGGGGCAGGTTCGGGGCGGGCGGTGATTCTAACGGCCCCCGCGCTGCTAGCATGCCGCGGTGCCGACCGCCCTTTATTACCCTCATGCGCGTGATGCCGTTGCGCGCGTCCTGATCTGGAGCGGCGCAGCCGGGTGTGCGAGCAGCTTCATGCCGTACACGACATCGCCATGGGCCGGACGTGCACACCTACGCATGACCCTGGACATGGCACAGGCGCGCCATGTACCGGACGCACCCAGCCGATGAGCCTGACCCGACAAGGCCGCCATTACCTCACGATCGGCATCGTCCAGTGGCTGCTCGACTGGGGCGTGATGGTCGGCCTCAGCCACCTTGGTCTCGCAGTTGAGATCGCGAATATCGCCGGGCGCGTCAGTGGTGCGGCGCTGGGCTTCTGGCTCAACGGTCGTATTACGTTCGCCGGTGACGACACGATGGTCGGGCGTCGACAGTTCCTGCGGTTCGCGTTGATGTGGACGTTCACGACGCTGCTGAGCACCTGGGCAATCGGTGCGATCAACCGGGCTGTCGGGCTCAAATGGACCTGGCTGGCGAAGCCCGGCGTCGAGCTCGTCCTGGGAGCGCTCGGCTTCCTGCTCTCACGCCACTGGGTTTATCGCCGCTGAGCGATGCGGCAGTGCACGTGCACTGGTCCCGGCAGGTCTTCACGCTCGGCATCGGCTTATGGCGATTAACGGGCCTCGCCCGCTGCCCTTTGGTAGCAGCCACGCTTGCTCAACTGTGCTCTGTCACCGTGTGCCTTAGCCAAGCGCGGCGGTCGCGCACGGTAGCGCCTTAGTGCGCACTGGGATTAGCACCGGGTGCGCCGCTTCAGAGGCGCCGCCGCCGTCGCGGACGAGGGGTGCTCGTCGGACAACGGGACCTTATCGACAGATCCAGCGCTGGGTGCGCAGAGCCTGCAGAGCCGGCGCCCAGACCGTCTGATGCTATGCAGGGCTCGTCCTGCGACCAACAAAAAACGCCGGCTTCTAGCCGGCGTTCAAGGACCCGCGAGTCGGCGCGAATGCGCTGCACAGGATCAGTGCTTCATGCTGCGACGCAGGCGCTCGAGCGCTTGCAGCTGCGCCATCGCCTCGGCGAGCTTCATCTGCGCCTCGGCGATCTCCATCTTCTCGCTGCGATTCGCGAGGATGCGCTCGGCTTCTTCCTTCGCGGCACGCACCGCGGCCTCGTCGATGTCCTGCGCGCGGATGGCGGTATCGGCCAGCACGGTCACGACCGTCGGCTGCACCTCGAGAATTCCGCCGGACACGGCGAAGTCGTGCTGCTCGCCGTTCGGCAGCGTCACGACGACCTTGCCGGGCTTGAGGCGGGTGATCAGCGGTGCGTGCTTCGGCGCGATGCCGAGCTCGCCCATCTCGCCGGTCGCGACCAGCAGGGTCGCTTCACCGTGGAAGATCTCTTCCTCGGCGCTGACGATGTCGCAACGGAACGTGGCCATGAATCTCTCGCTTTGCTCGATGAGGATCGGCGTGGGCCCGATCGGTCCCGCTGCAGTGCGCGGAACCGTCGGATCTCACGCCCTGCGGCTCGCGTGAGGCGAACCGCGGACGTTCAACGATCGCCGGATCAGCCGGTGATCTTCTTCGCCTTCTCGACCGCTTCCTCGATGCCGCCGACCATGTAGAACGCCTGCTCCGGCAGGTGGTCGTACTCGCCCTCGACGATGCCCTTGAAGCCGCGGATCGTGTCCTTGAGCGAGACGTACTTGCCCGGGGAACCCGTGAACACTTCGGCGACGTGGAACGGCTGGCTGAAGAAGCGCTCGATCTTGCGGGCGCGCGACACGGCCTGCTTGTCCTCCTCAGAGAGCTCGTCCATGCCGAGGATCGCGATGATGTCCTTCAGTTCCTTGTACTTCTGCAGCGTCGACTGGACCTTGCGCGCGACGTCGTAGTGCTCGTTGCCGACCACGTTCGGATCGAGCTGGCGCGAGGTCGAGTCGAGCGGATCCACTGCCGGGTAGATACCCAGCGATGCGATCTGGCGCGAAAGCACGACGGTCGCGTCGAGGTGGGCGAAGGTCGTCGCCGGCGACGGGTCGGTCAGGTCGTCCGCGGGAACGTACACGGCCTGGATCGAGGTGATCGAGCCGGTCTTCGTCGAGGTGATGCGCTCCTGCAGCACGCCCATTTCCTCGGCGAGCGTCGGCTGGTAACCCACCGCCGACGGCATGCGGCCGAGCAGCGCCGAGACTTCGGTACCGGCCAGCGTGTAGCGGTAGATGTTGTCGACGAAGAACAGGATGTCGCGGCCCTTGCCGGTCGCCGGATCGATGTCGTCGCGGAAGTACTCGGCCATCGTCAGGCCGGTCAGCGCGACGCGCAGACGGTTGCCCGGCGGCTCATTCATCTGGCCGTACACCATCGCGACCTTGTCGAGGACGTTGGAGTCCTTCATCTCGTGGTAGAAGTCGTTGCCCTCGCGGGTACGCTCGCCCACGCCGGCGAACACGGACAGACCCGCGTGCGCCTTCGCGATGTTGTTGATGAGTTCCATCATGTTGACGGTCTTGCCGACGCCAGCGCCGCCGAACAGGCCGACCTTGCCGCCCTTCGCGAACGGGCACATCAGGTCGATGACCTTGATGCCGGTTTCGAGCAGGTCGGTCGCGGACGACTGGTCCTCGTAGGACGGTGCAGCGCGGTGGATCTCCCATGCATCGGAAGCCTGCACCGGGCCTGCTTCGTCGATCGGGTTACCGAGCACGTCCATGATGCGGCCCAGCGTGCCGGCGCCGACCGGCACCGAGATCGCGCGACCGGTGTTGACCGCGACGAGGTTGCGCTTCAAACCGTCGGTCGAGCCCAGCGCGATCGCGCGGACGATGCCGTCGCCGAGCTGCTGCTGCACTTCGAGCGTGATATCAGTGCCCTGGACCTTGAGCGCGTCGTATACGCGCGGCACGAAATCACGTGGGAACTCGACGTCGACGACCGCGCCGATGATCTGGACGATCTTGCCGTTGGTGGCGACCGGAGTGTTGACCTGGGCGTTCATGACGATTCCTGACTCTTCAAAGGGGGTTGGGGTGCGGGCCTGGGTGATCGGTCGGAGCGGCGCGGGCGCCTGTTCCGGTCCGGTGTCCTTCCCGGCTCCCGAGTACTTAAACCGCGGCGGCGCCGCCGACGATTTCCGAAATTTCCTGGGTGATCGCAGCCTGACGGGCCTTGTTGTAGACCAGGTTCAGCGTGCCGATCAGCTTGGTCGCGTTGTCGCTCGCGGCCTTCATCGCGACCATGCGCGCGGCATGCTCCGAAGCGATGTTCTCGAGCACCGCCTGGTAAACCAGCGATTCGATATAGCGCGTCAGCATGTGTTCCAGCACGGTCGCCGGATCGGGTTCGTACAGGTAATCCCAGTCATGGCGCGCGACCTGCGAATCGGCCGGGGGCAGCGGCAGCAACTGGTCGAACTCGGCGCGCTGCACCATCGTGTTGACGAAGCCGTTATAGGCCAGGAACACGCGGTCGATGTTGCCTGCGCTGTAGCTGTCGAGCATGACCTTGATCACGCCGATCAACTGCTCCAGCTTCGGCGCGTCGCCGAGGTGGGTGACCGAGGCCAGCATGTTGACCTTGATGCGGCGGAAGAACACCGACGCCTTCTGGCCGATCGTGACGACGTCGATCTCGACGCCCTGCTCCTGCCACTTGCGGAATTCGCCGAGCAGCTTGCGGAACAGGTTGTTGTTCAGACCGCCCGCGAGACCGCGGTCCGACGACACGATCACGTAGCCGACGCGCTTCACACCCTTGCGCTCGACCATGTACGGATGCTGGTAGTCGGTGCTGGCCTGCGCCAGATGTCCGATCACCTGCTTCATGACCCGCGCGTACGGGCGCGAGACCTTCATGCGGTCCTGCGCCTTGCGGATCTTGGAGGCCGAGACCATTTCGAGCGCGCGCGTCACCTTGCGGGTGTTCTGCACGCTCTTGATCTTGGTTTTGATTTCTCTGCCGCCTGCCATGTGTCGCTCGCTCTGCTCGCTCGGGTATCGGGGATGGAAAGTCGGGAATCGTCAGAGGCGAGAGCCTCGGGGCGAGACAGCCCCGATTCCCGACATCGATTCCCGGCTTACCAGGTACCGGTCTTCTTGAACTCTTCGATACCGGCCTTGAACTTGCCCTCGATCTCGCCGTCCCAGTTACCGGTGGTATTGACCGAGCGCATCAGATCGCCCTGCGTATTGGCGAAGTGCGCGTGCAGGCCTTCTTCGAACGCGAGGATCTTGTTGACCGGCACGTCGTCGAGGTAACCCTCGTTGACTGCATAGATCGACAGTGCCTCGTCAGCGATCGACATCGGCTGGTACTGCTTCTGCTTCATCAGCTCGGTGACGCGCTGGCCGCGCTCGAGCTGCTTGCGGGTCGCTTCGTCGAGGTCCGACGCGAACTGCGCGAACGCCGCGAGCTCACGATACTGCGCGAGTGCGATACGGATACCGCCCGACAGCTTCTTGATGATCTTCGTCTGCGCGGCGCCACCGACGCGCGAGACCGAAATACCGGCGTTGACGGCCGGACGGATACCGGCGTTGAACAGATCGGTTTCGAGGAAGATCTGGCCGTCGGTGATCGAAATCACGTTCGTCGGCACGAATGCGGACACGTCGCCGGCCTGCGTTTCGATGATCGGCAGCGCGGTCAGCGAACCGGTCTGGCCCTTCACTTCGCCGTTCGTGAACTTCTCGACGTAGTCCTCGGACACGCGCGCGGCGCGCTCGAGCAGGCGGCTGTGCAGGTAGAACACGTCACCCGGGTACGCCTCGCGGCCCGGCGGACGCTTAAGCAGCAGCGAGATCTGGCGGTACGCAACGGCCTGCTTGGACAGATCGTCGTACACGATCAGCGCGTCCTGGCCACGGTCCATGAAGTACTCGCCCATGGTGCAGCCCGAGTACGCCGAGATGTACTGCATCGCGGCCGACTCGGACGCGGTCGCGGCCACGACGATCGTGTGGTCCATCGCACCGTTCTGCTCGAGCTTGCGCACGATGTTCGCAACGGTCGAGTTCTTCTGACCGATCGCGACGTAGACGCACTTGATGCCGGTGCCCTTCTGGTTGATCACGGCGTCGATCGCCATCGCGGTCTTGCCGGTCTGGCGGTCGCCGATGATCAGCTCGCGCTGGCCACGGCCGATCGGGATCATCGCGTCGACCGACTTGTAGCCGGTCTGCACCGGCTGGTCGACCGACTTACGCCAGATCACGCCCGGTGCAACGCGCTCGACCGGAGCGGTCAGCGTGGTGCCCAAGGGGCCCTTGCCGTCGATCGGCTCGCCGAGTGCGTTGACGACGCGGCCGAGCAGCTGCGGGCCGATCGGCACTTCGAGGATGCGACCGGTCGTCTTGGCCACCGCGCCTTCGCGCAGGTGTTCGTAGTCACCGAGCACCACGGCGCCGACCGAGTCGCGCTCGAGGTTCAGCGCGAGCGCATAGGTGTTGCCCGGCAGCTCGATCATTTCGCCCTGCATCACGTCCGCGAGGCCGTGGATGCGCACGATGCCGTCGGAGACCGAGGTCACGGTGCCTTCGTTGCGAGCCTCGGCGGCCAGCTGGACCTTCTCGATGCGGGTCTTGATCAGTTCGCTGATTTCGGACGGGTTGAGCTGCGTCGTAGCCATGGGGTTTCCCTTATGCCGGCGTCGCCGCCGGAGAATTCAATCGTTGGGTCGCGGTTCCGCGCCGGGGGGTCGCAGGCGCCGCGGCCGTGGGTTCAGCGCGCGAGCGCCGACTGGAGCCGTTCAAGCTTTCCGCGCAGCGAGCCGTCGATGACGACGTCGCCGGCGTCGATCAGGGCGCCGCCGATCAGCGACTCGTCGACCGAGGTTTCGACATCGACCTCTCGACCGAAGCGACGCTTCAGCGCGGCGCGGATCGCCTCCAGTTCGGCCGGCTGCATCGGCGCCGCGGAGACGACGCGCGCCTTGACGATGTGTTCGGCTTCGGCGCGCAGCTGCTCGAACAGACCGGCGATCTCGGGCAGGAGTCCCAGCCGGTGATTGTTCGCCAGCAGTTCGAGGAAGCGGCCGAACGTCGGCTCAGCGTCGTCCACCGCGAGCAGGCCGGCTGCGTCTTTCGCCGAGAACTGCGGATGGCTGATCAGCGGAGCCACGCGCGGGTCGGCCGCGACGGAAGCCGCGAAGCGCAGCGCTTGCGTCCAGTGGTCCTGGCGCCCCGCCTCGTGCGCGAGCGAGAACGCTGCACGCGCGTACGGACGGGCCAAAGTGAGGGCTTCGCTCATGTCGATCAGATCTCGGCTGCGAGTTCGTCGAGCAGGGCCTTGTGGGCGCTGGCGTCGACTTCACGGCGCAGGAGCCGCTCGGCACCTGCAACCGCGAGCACCGCGACCTGACGGCGCAGGTCTTCGCGCGCACGGGTAGCGGCGGTGGCGATCTCGGCTTGGGCGAGTTCCTTGGCACGGACCGCTTCGGCCAGCGCCTCGGTGCGGGCCTGCTCGATGATCTGGCTGGCGCGCTGGTGGGCCTGGTCGATGATTTCGTTCGCCTTGCCACGTGCTTCACGCATCGCGGCGTCGGCGCTCTGCTGGGCCTGGGCAAGTGCCTTCTGGCTGTTGTCCGCCGCGGCAAGACCCTCGGCGATCTTCTTCTGACGCTCTTCGATCGCGCTCAGAAGCGGCGGCCAGATCTTGGTCGCGATGATCCAGATGAGGCCGGCGAAGGCCAACGCCTGGGCAATGAGAGTAAGGCCGATGTTCATTGGTAACGCTCTGCCGTTTGGAGTGGTCTGGGGCGCGGCCGTGGCGCACGCCCTTGCGGAAGTCGCGGACCGGCGGATGCCGGCCCGCGTCGACCACGCGCGATCAGCCGACCAGGCGGCTCGTGAACTCGCCGATCAGCGGGTTCGCGAACGCCAGCAGCAGCGCGACAGCGACCGTGATGATGAACGCCGCGTCGATCAGGCCCGCGGTGATGAACATGCGGACCTGGAGCACCGGGATCAGCTCCGGCTGACGGGCGGCGGACTCGAGGAACTTGCCAGCCATGATCGCCAGACCGATACCGGCGCCCAGCGCGGCCAGACCGATCATGATGCCGACGGCCAGAACGGTGTAAGCCTGGACTTGCGCAAGGTTGGCGAGGATGGTTTCCATGGTTTTCTCCGAAACGTGCTTTAGTGGTTTAACGAGGAGGGTGGAACTGGGAACAAGTGGCCAGGCGCCGGCGGCGCCGGGCCCTGTAAATGGTCAGTGCGCGTCTTCCGAGAGGCTCAGGTAGACGATCGAGAGCATCATGAAGATGAAGGCCTGCAGCGGGATCACCAGCAGGTGGAACAGCATCCAGCCGAGGCCGAACAGGCCGCCAGCCAGCGCGCCGATGATGCTGGCGCCGCCGAGCACCCAGATCAGCAGGAAGACGATTTCGCCGCCGAACATGTTGCCGAACAGTCGCATCGCGAGCGAAATCGGCTTGCTGAGCCACTCGACGATGTTGAGGATCAGGTTGAACGGCAGCATCCACTTGCCGAACGGCGCGGTCAGGAACTCCTTCGTGAACCCGCCCAACCCCTTCGCGCGCAGTGCGAAGAACAGCATCAGGAAGAACACGCTGATCGACATGCCGAGGGTGGCGTTGACGTCGGCGGTCGGCACCGGCTTCCAGTAGTGCACGCCGAGTGCCTCGAGCGGCAGCGCGATGAAGTCCGCCGGGATCATCTTCAGCAGGTTCATCATCAGGATCCAGAAGAACAGCGTGATCGCGATCGGCGTCACGAGCTTGCTGGAACCGTGGTACGTGTCCTTCGCCTGCTGGTCGACGAACTCGAGGCAGATCTCGACGAACGCCTGCCACTTGCCCGGGACGCCCGCGGTCGGTCGGCGCGTGGCCATCCAGAACGCGAACACCATCAGCAGGCCCATGAGCAGCGCCGTCACCAGCGTGTCCACGTGCAGCGTCCAGAAGCTTCCTTCCTGCACCTGGAACGTGAGGTTCTTCAGATGGTGCTGGATATAGCCGGTCGGGGTCAGTTCTGCTTCGGCCGCCATAAGTCAGAGATCCACAATTAGATGAATTCAAGTCAGCGACGCAGTGCCACGGCGCCCTGGCCGAGCAGCGCGGCAACCGCGCCTGCGAGCACCGGGAGCGGCGCCAGGCGCCAGACTCCGAAACACAGCACCAGCGCCACCAACACCACTCCCCACCGAACCAGCACGCCGGTGAACCAGCGCACCAGCACCACACCCGCAGGCTGGACCCCGCCGCGGTAGCTGAGCCAAGCTGCCGCGGCATGCGCCACCACCACGGCCGCCCCACCCGCCGCCGCTGCAAGCGCGTAGGCTGCATCAAGGACGAGAAAGGCCAGCGCGACCAGCGTCGTTGCGCCGGCTTGCCAGACGATCGCGCGCGACGCCAGCCGGCGGCCTGCGGTCATCGGATCGTGCACGCAGGTCTCGTCGGTCTGGGGAAGTGGGCGAACCGCCCGGTGAAGCCGCAAAAGTATAGAGCGCCGGCGTTTTTCGGGCAACCAAGCCTGCCCGGGCTCTTGGGCGGGCTGCCCGGCACCGGGATAGGCGGCGGCTATGGCGCCAGGTTGAGGATTCGATTGGACGACGCGCCCACGCCGGGAAGAATGTGAATTGCTCTCATCCAAGGCGCTGCCATACACAGGACCCTGAGCTTCGCCGCCGTGCACTTCTGTGTCGCGTTCCTCGTCGGCTACGCGATGACCGGCAGCGTGCTGGTCGGCAGCGCGCTCGCTCTTGTCGAGCCTGCATTCGACACCGTGGCGTTCTATCTCGACGAGCGCGGGTGGCAGCACATCGAGCGTCGTCGGTCGGCCGAGCTACTCGCTGCGCCGGGATAACTGCTGGCCTGAGTAGGGCCGGAACCAATCTGCACCCGCGTTGTCTTTCAGGTAGCCCACCGATTGCGGTTTCCTCGTCAAGGCATGGCACCGGTGGGCTCAGAAGCCCCGGCCTGAAGCGCCGGGGCTTCTTCGTGAGCGACCAGCGCGCTTGATCGCACGGAATGCGGCACCGCACCGCTCGAGCTGCCATGGCCGTCGCTGGGCACTGGTGCGCAACATCGTCGCGCTGGCGGGTTGCCGCTGCTGCGACTCCCCGCCCGTGCGCGCGTCCTGCGTTTGCTCGCGCTACTTCTTCTTCGGAATGTAGAGGTCGGTGATCGTGCCGTCGTAAACCTCGGCAGCCATGCCGACCGACTCGCTGAGCGTCGGATGCGGGTGGATCGTGTGCCCGATGTCCGTGACTTCGCAGCCCATCTCGATCGCAAGCGCGACCTCGGCGATCAGGTCACCCGCGTGCACGCCGACGATGCCGCCGCCGATCACGCGGTGCGTGGCCTCGTCGAACACGAGCTTCGTAAAGCCCTCGGTGCGCCCGAGGCCGATCGCGCGGCCACTTGCTGCCCACGGGAACTTGCCGACGCCGACCTTGAGCCCCTTGGCCTTCGCTTCGGTCTCGGTCACGCCAACCCAGGCGATTTCCGGATCGGTGTACGCGACCGACGGGATCACGCGGGCGACCCATTCCTTCTTCTCGCCCGCGGCGACTTCGGCGGCGAGCTTGCCCTCATGCGTCGCCTTATGCGCGAGCATCGGTTGGCCGACCAGATCGCCGATCGCGAAGATGTGCGGCACGTTGGTCCGCATCTGCCGGTCGACCGGAATGAAGCCGCGATCGCTGATCTGCACGCCGGCCTTGTCGGCGTCGAGCTTGCCGCCATTCGGCGTACGGCCGACTGCGACGAGCACCCGGTCGAACAGCTGCGCCTCGATTGCGGCGGGCTTGCCTTCCTCGGCGCTTTCGAACGACACCTTCAGCCCGTGCGTCTGCGCCTCGACCTGTGCGGCCTTCGTGCGCAGGTGCACGGCGACGCCCTGCTTCTTCAGGCGCTCGGCCAGCGGCTTGATGAGGTCGGTGTCCGCGCCCGGCATCAACTGGTCCATGAACTCGACGACGGTGACCTCGCTGCCGAGCGCGCGGAAGACCGTCGCCATTTCCAGACCGATGATGCCGCCGCCGACGACGAGGAGTTTCTTAGGGATTTCCGCGAGCTCGAGCGCGTCGGTCGAATCCATCACGCGCGGGTCGTCCCATGGGAACGCCGGCAGCTTCACCGGCTGCGAGCCGGCGGCGATGATGCACTGCTCGAAGCGGATCAGCTTGGCGCCGTCCTTGCCGCTGACCTCGAGCTCGTTCGCCGAGATGAAGCGGCCGGTGCCCTCGACGACGCGCACCTTGCGCTGCTTCGCCATGCCAGCCAAGCCCTTGGTGAGCTGGCCGACGACCTTGTCCTTGTAGGCGCGCAGCGCGTCGAGCGTGATCTTCGGCGCGCCGAAGTCGATGCCGTAATCGCTCGCATGCGCGGCCTCGTCGATCACCGCGGCCGCGTGCAGCAGCGCCTTCGACGGGATGCAGCCGACGTTGAGGCAGACGCCACCGAGCGAGGCGTAGCGTTCGACGAGCACGGTGTCGAGGCCGAGGTCGGCCGAGCGGAATGCCGCGGTGTAGCCGCCGGGCCCTGCGCCGAGCACGAGCATCCGGCATTCGAGGTCCGGGGTACGCCCGCTGGCTGCGGCTGCGGCAGGCGCGTCGCCCGCGACGGCCTTGCCGGTCGCCGGAGCAGCCGAGGCCGGTGCCGCGCTTGCCGGCGCAGCGCCGTAGGACGGGCCGATGCCTGCCGCGGATGCGGGCGCATTCGAGGCAGCAGGCGCGGGCCTGGCCGCGGCTGGCGCAGCGGCCGCGGCATCGGGCGCGGACGCGCCGCCGGATGCAGCGCCCTCGGCCTCGATCACGGCGATCACGCTGCCCTCGGACACCTCGTCGCCGACCTTGACGCGCAACTCGGTGACGACGCCCGCGGCCGAGGCGGGCACTTCCATCGTCGCCTTGTCCGATTCGAGCGTCGCCAGCCCCTGGTCGACCGCCACCGTGTCGCCAAGCGCGACGAGCAGCTCGATCACCGGCACGTTGTCGTAGCCGCCGATATCGGGGACTTTCAGTTCGATCCGCTGCGTCATTGCCTGCCTCTCCTCGGTCGGCGCCGCGTCATCGCGCGTCGCCCGGTTGCGTGTCTTGATGCGTGTCTTGATTGAGGTCTTCGCTCGGCGGGTTCTCGAGCTGCAGGCGCACGTCGTCCTGCGCATCGTTGGACGCGAGCTCCGCACGCTCGCGATGCCCGAGCTGGGCATCGGCCGCCGGCTCGGCGACGTGCGGCACCGGTTTGACCTGCTCGGTCTTCTCGCCGCGCCACGCGGCCAGCGCCGCCTCGCCCTCGTGACCGAACAGGCTGCGGATGTGCAGGTCCTGCTGCGGGAACGGGATTTCGATGCCGTACTTGTTCAGCGCCGTATCGAGCGCCCAGAGGTAAGCGGCATTCACGGCCGACGGGCGCTTGGTGGCCTCGGCATTGAGCCAGACCACGAGCTCGAAGTTCAGGCTGCTGTCACCGAACTCGACCAGCCAGACCTGCGGCCGCCGCGGGCCGTCGAGTGCGAGCGTGAAGGGCACCTCGGCGGCCGCTTCAAGTGCTGCTTTCTTCACCACTTCCTTGTCGCTGCCGTAGGCGACACCGAACTTGACGCGCAGTCGCCGCGACACTTCACGGTGCGTCCAGTTCACGACGCGGCCGCTCACGAACTCGGAGTTCGGCACGAGGATGTCGATGTTGTCGTTCGTGACGATCGTGGTCGCGCGGATATTGATGTCGCGCACTTCGCCGTACACGCCCGACTCGAGTTCGACGAAATCGCCCACTTTCAGCGAGCGGTCGAACAGCAGGATCAGGCCGGAGATGAAATTGCTGAAGATCGCCTGCAGGCCGAAGCCCAAGCCGACGCCGAGCGCACCGGCGAACACGCTGAACTTGCCGATCGGCACGCCCGCGACGTCGAGCGCCACGACGACCGCGATCGCGATGACGAGGTAGTGCAGCACGCGCGAGAGCAGGTACAGCGATGCGCGATTGACGTGCTGGTGGCTGTCGCCGTAGCGCGTGAGCATGCGCTGCAGCACGCGCGAGGCGAACCAGGCGATCGCGATGACGACCAGCGCCGCGATGATGCCGCCGACCGTGATGCTGAGACCGGCGACGTTGACGATCCGGAAATCGAGCAACGCGCCGACCGAATCGAGCCCGCGGTCGGCCGCGGCGCCGGCGGCGTCGCGCATGCCGCGGCCGGTCTGCGCCACGCTCATGCGCCCACCTCCGCTTTGGAGGGGCACGGGCCGCACGACAGGGCCCGACCGCCGCAGCGGCCGGGGGAAACCGGAATCAGAATGCAGCGCGCCATCCGGTTACAGCAGGCTGCGACGCAGGTCGGCGAGCAACTGCGCGAGGTACGCGGTAAAACGCGCGGCCGCGGCGCCGTCGATGACGCGATGGTCGTAGCTCAGCGACAGCGGCAGGATCAGGCGCGGCGCGAACTGCTTGCCGTCCCAGACCGGCTTCATCGCGGACTTCGACACGCCGAGGATCGCGACTTCCGGCGCGTTGACGATCGGCGTGAAGCTGGTGCCGCCGATGCCGCCCAGCGAGCTGATCGAGAAGCAGCCGCCCTGCATGTCGGCCGGGCCGAGCTTGCCGTCGCGCGCCTTCTTTGCAAGCTCCGACGTCTCCTGCGCGATCTGCATCACGCCCTTCTTGTCGACATCGCGGATCACCGGCACAACCAGGCCGTTCGGCGTGTCGGCCGCAAAGCCGATGTGGAAGTACTTCTTGAGCACGAGCGTTTCGCCGGTCGCGTCGAGCGAGGCGTTGAACGTCGGGAACTGCTTCAGCGCCGCGACCGACGCCTTCATCAGGAACGCGAGCATCGTCAGCTTCACCGCGTCCTTGTTGCGCTCGTTTTCCTTGTTGAGCGCGACGCGCAGCGCTTCGAGCTCGGTGATGTCGGCATCGTCGTGCTGGGTGACGTGCGGGATCATCGCCCAGTTGCGGGCGAGGTTCGCGCCGGAGATCTTCTGGATCCGCGTGAGCTCGCGGGTTTCGATCTCGCCGAACTTCGCGAAGTCGACCTTCGGCCACGGCAGCAGGTTGAGGCCACCACCGCCACCGGCCGGCGCCGTCGCGCCTGCCTGGGTCGTGCCGCCCGCCATGACGCCCTTGACGAACTTCTGCACGTCCTCGCGGCTGATGCGGCCGCCGCGTTCGCTGCCCTTGACGCGTGCGAGGTCGACGCCGAGTTCGCGCGCGAACAGGCGCACGGCAGGGCTCGCATACGGGACCTTGTCGGGCATCAGCTCATCGGCGGTGAACGCGACCGGCGGCGTCCGCGGTGCGTCGCCCTCGCCTGAGGCCGCCGCCTGGACGGTATCGGCGACAGCGTTGCGCTGGATCGACTGCTGGGTCAGCGCATTCGGCTGCCCTGATACGACTACCGCATCCGTGCGCACATCGGGCTCGTTGGCGGGCACCGGGCCCGGCACGGCGTCCGGCACCGGCTGCGCGGCGAGCGTCTGCGATGCGCCCGGTGCGGGCTGAGCGCGCGCGGGCTCTTGCTGCGCGGCTCCGCCCTCGGCCGGCTCGATCAGCGCGACGACGCTGCCTTCGGCCAGCTCATCGCCGATCTTGACCTTGAGTTCGCGCACGACCCCCGCGAACGGCGCCGGCACTTCCATGGTCGCCTTGTCCGACTCGAGCGTGACCAGACCCTGGTCGGCCGCGACGGTGTCCCCGACCGCCACCAGCAACTCGATCACGGGCACGCCATCGTAATTCCCGATATCGGGGACGCGTGCTTCCTTCCACTCAGCCATGTCCGGCTCCGCCATGCACGAAAGGACCTATTGTGGCGATCGAGCGTGAACGCGCCAACCTTGAGGTTGGCGCAGCGGGGGCATTCACCGCGTTCGGCAATGCGCAGCCGGGCTGTAAACGTTTGCAGCACGACCATGCGGCGCGGCATGGGGGCTGTGTTCACGGCTCCTGCGCCACGGCGACGCTAGCGTCGGCACGCGAACGGAGCCCGACATGCACCTCAAGCCCGACCAGCGATCGCATTGCGAATCGACACCCGCCGCATCCGCGCGTCGGCCGGTTGTGGCAAGCGATCGCGCGCGGCTGGCTGCGGCAATGTCGTGCCAGTGCCAGGCACGCAGGCAGCCGGCCGATGCCTGAAGGCCCTTCGCTGGTCCTGCTGCGGGAAGCGACCACGCGCTTCGTCGGTCGCCGCGTGCTGCGCGTGGAAGGCAACAGCACCCAGGACATCAACCGCATGCGGGGCCGCACCGTGCGCGCGATCCGCACCTGGGGCAAGCATTTCCTGATCCAGTTCGACGGCTTCGCTCTGCGGGTCCACCTGCTGATGTTCGGCAGCCACCGCATCAACGAGCGCAAGGCGAATTCTCCGATACGCCTGAGCCTGGGCTTCAGCAAGGGTGAGGAACTCAACCTCTACGCATGCTCGGTGCGCTTCATCGAAGGCGATCTGGACGAGCATTACGACTGGAGCGCGGACGTGATGTCCGACGTGTGGGACCCGAAACAGGCGCGCCGGAAGCTGCGCGCGCAGCCCGACACGCTGGTGGCCGATGCACTACTCGACCAGGACCTGTTCGCAGGCGTCGGCAACATCATCAAGAACGAGGTGCTGCACCGCATCCGCGTGCACCCCGAAAGCACGGTCGGCGCGCTGCCACCGCGCAAACTCGGCGAGCTGGTGACGCAGGCGCGCGAGTACAGCTTTGATTTCCTGGCGTGGAAGCGCGAATTCGTGCTGAAGAAAAACTGGCAGGTGCATGCGAAGAAGACCTGCCCACGCGACGGCACGCCGCTGAGCTTCCGGAAGAGCCTGGGCCTGGCCGAGCGCCGCGCGTTCTACTGCGAGGCCTGCCAGAGGCTCTACCGCTGAGGCCCGTGCTCAGGGGTGTTCGGCTTCCAGATGCACGCGCTCGCGGCGCAGCAGATAAAGCCCGCTGGCGACGATGATCGCCGCGCCGATCCAGGTCACCGCATCGGGCAGCACACCCCAGAACATCGCGTCGAGCAGCACCCCCCAGATCAGCGCGGTGTATTCCAGCGGGGCGATCATCGACGCTTCGCCGCGCCGGAACGCCTCGGTGATCGTGTACTGGCCCAGCGCACCGGCCAGGCCGATGCCGGCGATCAGCCAGCCGTCGCTTGCGCGGATCGGCACCCAATCCGGCCACGCAAGCAGGCCTGCGCCGACCGCGATCAGCGTCATCAGCCATACCACCATCGCCTGCGTGCTGTCGGTGCGCGCGAGCACGCGCACGGTGATCGCGCTGACTGCATACATCGTCGCGGCCAGCAGCACGGCAATCGATGCGAGCGTGCCGAGCCCCTCGCCGGTCGGCCGCAGCAGCACGAGCACGCCGATCAGGCCGACCGCGATCGCGGTCCACCGGCGCGGGCCTACGCGCTCGCCCAGGATCGGCACCGACATCGCGGTGACCAGCAGCGGGGCGATGAAGAACAGCGAGTACGCGGTCGACAGCGGCAGCGTGCGCAGCGAATAGACGAACGAGGCCATCATCGCGACGCCGAACACGCCGCGCAGCAGGTGCAGGCGCCAGCGCACGCGCAGCAGCGGGCGCAGGCCGCTCGTGGACGCGGCCCAGACCAGCACGAACGGCAGCGACGCGGCGCCGCGCAGCGCCGCCACCTGGAACGGCGGGTAATGGCCGGCGAGCTGCTTGAGGCCGGCATCCATCACCGAGAACAGCGCCACTGCGGCCAGCATCGCCAGCGCGGCCGTGAACGCGGGCGAACGCCGGGGCTTCGGCGCCGCTCCCGTGCCCCGTTGCGCGTCCCTGTGCTGCCCGATCCTGTCCATCACCTGCCCCGATTGCGAACGCGAAGGCTGACCGCTGCGCGCGTGCAGTTCAATAGCGCAGCACCGACGCACCGCGACCGATGCGGCGCCGCAGCGCCCAGGCGTAGCCGAGGTGGTAGCCGAGCAGCAGCCCGCCGAACGCGAGCAGCCCACCCTGGCGAGCCAGCCATACGGCGTGCCCCGCATCGGCCTGCCATTGCGCCAGGTGCCAGAGCCCGTACCCGATGCGCGCCGCGACGGCCGCGGTCAGCACCAGCACCAGCCAGCGGTTCGGCGTATGGAATATGGCTTCGGGCTCGTGCTCGATGCGTGCGATGTACAGCCCGAGCCAGCCCACGACCAGCCCGGCGGACAGCCCGAGCGCGGCGTATGCGAGCGCCCCGTCGATCCAAATGGTCGCGAACCAAGCGCCGAGCATGAACAGCGCCGCCGACAGCAGCAGCGACCAGGCATTGGCGCGCACCGCCCACGGCCGCGCGCGCCGGCGCGCCCGGCCGCGGCGGTAGCGCTGCCAAACCGCGAGCGGCAGCGTCAGCAGCCACAGCGCGACCAGCAGCGCGAGCCCGAGCGGGATCAGCAGCAGCGGCATCGCGACGGCGCGGCGGGCTTACTGATTCTGCGCGAGCGTCGCGATGTCGATCACGAAGCGGTAGCGCACGTCGTTGCGCACCATGCGCTCGTACGCTTCGTTGATCTGCTCCATTCCGATCAGCTCGATGTCCGACACGATGCCGTGTTCGCCGCAGAAATCGAGCATCTCCTGGGTTTCGGCGATGCCGGCGATCAACGAGCCGGCCAGCTTGCGCCGCTGCATGATCAGCGCGCCCGCCGCGACCGGCAGCGGCTGTTCGGGAATGCCAAGCAGCACCATCGTGCCGTTGAACTTCAGCAGCGTGAGGTAGGCGTTGTAATCGTGCGGCGCGGACGCGGTATCGAGGATCAGGTCGAAGCGGCCGGCATGGCTCTTGAACGCGTTCTTGTCCTGCGTGGCGATGAAATCGTGCGCGCCGAGCGCGAGCGCATCCGGGCGCTTGGATTCGGACGTGCTCAGCACCGTGACGCGCGCACCCATCGCGGCCGCCAGCTTGACCGCCATGTGTCCGAGCCCGCCCAGCCCGACCACGCCGACCTCGTGCCCCGGCCCGGCGCCGAACTGCCGCAGCGGCGAGTAGGTCGTCGCACCCGCGCACAGCAGCGGCGCGGCGCGGTCCAGCGCCATGCCTTCCGGCATGCGCAGCACGTACTTCTCGTCGACCGTGATCTGGGTCGAGTAGCCGCCGTAGGTCGGCGCGCCGGTGTTGCCCTCGCGCGAGTTGTAGGTCGCGGTCATGCCGAGTGCGCAATGCTGTTCGACGCCAGCCAGGCACTGCGGGCACTGCCGGCAGGAATCGACGAAGCAGCCCACGCCGACCGCATCGCCGACCTTGAACCGCTGCACCGCGTCGCCGACACGGCTCACGCGGCCGACGATCTCGTGGCCCGGCACCATCGGGAAGATCGCGCCGCCCCACTCGTCGCGCGCCTGATGCACGTCCGAATGGCAGACGCCGCAGTAGAGAATGTCGATCAGAACCTCGTCCGGGCCCGGCTCACGACGCTCGATCATGAAAGGCGCAAGCGGCGAGCGCGGCTCGTGGGCGGCATAGGCGGCGGTGGGCAGCATGGCGGCAGACCTGACGGGGGAGGCGGGAAGTCTAGCGACGCGGGTGTAGAGGGTGGTCAAGGCGGCCTGTCGCTGCGGGCTCGGTCGAGGCTTCGTGACACCGGCTGGATCCGCCGCCACGCACCGCAGCCGCCTGCCTGGCCCCGGCCACATGCGCTACCCTTCCGGCCCGCTTACTCAGGTGCCCCGCATGCCGTCTTTCGACATCGTGTCCGAAGTGGACACCCACGAACTGACCAACGCCGTCGACCAGGCGAACCGCGAGCTGTCGACGCGCTTCGACTTCAAGGGCGTGGATGCCACGTTCGAACGCGAGGAATCGGTGATCACCGCCAAGGCGCCGAGCGACTTCCAGCTCAAGCAGATGCAGGACATCCTGCGTGCCCGCCTGATCGCGCGCGGCATCGACGTGCGCTGCCTGGAGTTTGGCGACATCGAAACCAACCTCGCCGGAGCGCGGCAGAAGATCACCGTGCAGCAGGGCATCGAGCGCGAACTGGCGAAGAAGATCCAGGCGGCCATCAAGGACGCGAAGATCAAGGTCGACACCCAGATCAACGGCGACAAGCTGCGCGCGACCGGCAAGAAGCGCGACGATCTGCAGGCGGCGATGGCGCTGCTGCGCGCGCAGGAGTTCGAGCGGCCGCTGCAGTTCGACAACTTCCGCGACTGACGATCCGCGATGGACCTGTCAGCACCACGATGCCCCGGGGCGCGGAGAGCGCGGTGAGCCCGCAGCCCGTCGAAGCAGCAGACGAGGCGCCTGAGATCGCAGCGACGCGCATGTGGCTCGAGCGCGTGGTGATCGGGCTCAACCTGTGCCCGTTCGCAAAAGCGGTATACGTGAAGCAGCAGGTAAGGTTCGTGTTGAGCGAAGCGGACACGACCGACGCGCTGCGGTCCGTGCTCGAGGATGAGCTGCGCCTGCTGCACGCGACGCCGGCCGAGGCGATCGACACGACGCTGATCGTGCATCCCCAGGTGCTGCAGGATTTCTACGACTACAACGATTTCCTGGACGAGGCCGATCAGGCGATCGAGGCGCTGGACCTTGCTGGCGAGATCCAGGTGGCGAGCTTCCACCCGGATTACCAGTTCGCGGGCACGGCCTACGACGACGTGGCCAACTGCACGAACCGCTCGCCGCACCCGATGCTGCACCTGCTGCGCGAGGCGAGCGTGGAGCGCGCGGTTGCGGCGTTTCCCGATCCGGATGCGATCGTTGAGCGCAACATCGAGACGATGGAGCGGCTCGGAATCGAGGGGTGGCGCAGGCTGCTCGACTGAACGCGCCGACGCTCAGAGCTGCGGCCAAGCGCCACCGGCGTCAGTGCCGCCCTTCGGCCGAGAAACGGGCGCGGCATTCACCTGCGCCCGTCCCATCATCCGCGGCGCGCCTGCCGCTGCCTCACTTTGCAATCAGAAGCAGCACCGACCGCCCCTGCAGGCCATAGACGACGCCCTCCCCGCCGATCAGCGCCTCGTTGCCCGGCAGCACGAACGCATCCGGCCCGGTGTTCCAGGTGGCGGTATCGGTCACGCGGTACCAGCGCTTGCCGCTGCCGGGCCAAGGCAGCCTGAAGTCCACCTGGCCGGACCACGCGTTATAGGCGACGTAGATCGCGCTTGCCGGATCCCCGAACTCGCTGCCGTCGATGCGCCACGCGATCGCGTGGTTGTCGGGGCTATCGAAGTACGCGGCATCGGCCTGCGCCCCGTCGGGCCGGAACCAGCGCAGCTGTTCCATCACGTTGCCGTTCGCGTCGCTGCCCGAATAGAAGTTCAGCGGGCGCAATGCCGGATGCGCCTTGCGGAACGCGATCAGTCGCGAAGTGAACGTCTGGTGGTTTTGCTCGTACGAATCACGCGTCCACAGCAGCCAGTTCGCCGACGAATCCAGGTTGTACGGGTTGTTGTTGCCGAACTGCGTGCGCAGCGCCTCGTCGCCGCCGTTGAACATCGGCACGCCGGCGCTGAGCATCATCAGCGCCAGGCCCGTGCGTGGTGCCTTGAGCTGCTCGGCCAGCACACCGCCCTGGTCCCAGCTGTGGTTGTCGTTCTCGCCGCCGTCGGACGGCCCATAAGGCCAGGGCTGGTTGTTCTGCTTGGTGTTATAGCTGTACAGGTCCGCGAGCGTGAAACCGTCGTGCGCGACGATGAAGTTCACGGAATGCCATGGCCTGCGGCCATCGTCGCCGTAGAGGTCGGACGAGCCGGAAACGCGCCGCGCCACCTCTCCCGGCGTCACTGCGGCGACGCCCATCTGGTTCTGCTTCTTGCGCAGGCTGTCGCGGTAGCGCCCGTTCCACTCGGCCCAGCCGGACGGGAATCCTCCGACCTGGTAGGAGTTGCCGCCGATCGCCCAGGGTTCGGCGATCAGGTCGATGCCGCTGCCACCGGTCGCGGCACGTGGCGGCAGTTCGCTGCGGATGCGATTGATCGCATTGCCGGAGTCCATCCTGTCGAAGTTGAAGCAGCCGTGCTGGCAGGTGTTGCCGAGCACGGAGGCAAGGTCGAAGCGGAAGCCGTCCACGCCCATGCTGTCGCGCCAGTACGCGAGCGAGTCGACGATCAGGTTCTGCGCGATCGCGTTGCGGGTGTTGTAGTTGCCGCCGACGCCGGTGTTGTCCCACGGGAACTGGTAATCGCTGGTCAGCGAGTAGTACGTCGGATTGTCCAGGCCGCGCCACGACAGGATGTTGTAGACCGTCAGCCCGTCGGTACCGCTCCAGGGGCCGCCCTCGCCGGTGTGGTTGTAGACCGCGTCGACATAGACCTTGATGCCCTTGTCGTGGAACGCCTTGACCATCGCGCGCCATTCGCGCGTCGGGCCGCCAGCCGTCTTGTCGGAGGAATAGCGGCGATCCGGCGCGAAGTAGTTCAGCGTCATGTAGCCCCAGTAGTTGTCGCCTGCACTGGAGCTCGGATCGACGTCGTTGGTGTCGTTCTGGGTTTCCTGCACCGGCAGGAACTCCACCGCGGTGACGCCCAGGCTGGCGAGGTAGCCGGCCTTGTAGGCAGCGCCCGCGTACGTGCCGCGCAGCGATGACGGCACGCTTGTGTCGTTCTTCGTCAGCCCGCGCACATGCACTTCATAGATCACCTCGTCCTTGAACGCGCGCGTGGGCCGGGTGCCGGTCGAGGTGCTGATCGGCGCAAGTACCACACCCTTGCTTGCGCACGGTCCGCTGTCCTTGGCGCGATGCGAGGCGCCGCTCGCGTAGATCGTGCCGTCGGTGCAGGCCGGCGTGTTGGGGTCATGGCTGATTTCCAGCGCGTACGGGTCCAGCAGCAGCTTGTTCGGGTTGAAGCGGTTGCCCTTGGAATCGACGTCGCTGATGAACCCGGTGCTCGTGCCCTTCCTCCAGCTGCTGCTGTAGGGCCAGTTCGGCCCCCAGGCGCGGTAGCCGTAATACACCGGGCCCGATACGCCGTAGGTGTTCTTGAGCGTCGACACCGACACGGTCTTCGACCAGACCTGCGTCGTGCTGTCCTTCGTCAGCACGTAGCGGACGACCTCCTGTGCGCCCTGCGGCGTCTTGTAGATCGCCACCTCGATGCGGCTTGCGCGCGAGGAATACAGGCGGAACGTGATGTTGCTCTGCGTCGAGTCGTACTTCGCTCCGAGGTTCTGACTGTTGATGCCGGCCCGCGCAGACACGCTCGCCAGCGCCAGCAGCGTTGCCAGGATCGCGGTGCAAAGCCGGAAGAACAGATGACCCATGGCGTCGCGCTCCAGTCGTCGGGCCGGTGCCCGCCGGAACTGTCGCCCGATGTGCGAACGCACAACGTCGATGGCGCGTGAGCTGCAATCGTATTCACGAGCGCGGTCGCGTCCCGCAGTAGCCGCGGGTCAATCGAACGGACCGCTTTGCCGTGATCGGTGCACTGCCATGGATGCATGCCCCTTCGAGGAGCACCGATGCAGCAAGTGCCCTGGATGCACGTTCGAGACGCATCGAGGCGTACCCGGAGGTCGATCGATGGCTGTTGGACACGCATGCACGGCCGCCGGGAAGGGGCAGCGCGTGCGCCGCTAACGCTGCCCCCGGGACGCATGGAGCCCGTCCCTGCCCGGCTAGCGTGCGTCCGCCTGCCCCAGCCGCGGCCCGATCAGCTCGCTGGCCTCGGCCAGCGACTCGACAATCCGGTATCCCAGCGCGCGCAGTTCGTCGTCCGGAGCGATGAGGTCGGGCACCTGGATCGGGTGCATGCCGGCGGCCAGTGCCGCGCGCACGCCGGGCTCGGAGTCTTCCAAAACGATGCAGCGCTCCGGGTCGACCCCGAGGCGCTCCGCCGCCAGCCGGTAGATGTCCGGCGCGGGCTTGGGCGAGTCGATATCGCTGCCGGTGATCACCGTATCGAAATACTTCTGCAGCCCCGCGGTCTCGAGCTTCTGCCATGCGCGCTCATGGTTCGAGGACGTCACCACCGCGCGCGTCACGTCCGCGCCGGCCAGCTGTTCGAGCAGCGGCACCAGACCGGACTTGTGCGGCAGGCCGGCCTCGATGCGCTCTGCGAACAGCGCGTCGCAGCACTCGATCAGCGGCTCGGCCTTGGACTTGCCCAGCTGTTCGCACAGCAGGTCGTGCTGGTCGTCCTCGTGCATGCCGACCAGCGACATCCACAGGTCATCGTCGGCCTCCAGGTCGAGCTGCTTGGCCGCCTCACGCCAGCACTCCTGGTGCACGCGCTCGCTGTCGAGCATCAGCCCGTCCATGTCCAGCAGCACCGCTGCGGGTTCGAAACCGATCGCCCTTGCCGTCATTGTCCGCCTCCAAAAAGTGTGTCCAGATCGCGCGGGCCAAGCGCGCGCCATTGCCCTGCCGGCAGTTCACCGAGGTCGAGCCCGCCGATGCGGGGCCGGTGCAACGCCTCGACGTGGTTGCCGACCGCCGCGAACATACGCCGCACCTGGTGATAGCGGCCTTCGGTCAGCGTCAGACGCGCCAGGCGCGGGCCGAGCACTTCGAGCTTTGCCGGGTGCAGCGGCGTGGTTTCCGATTCGAGCAGCAGCGTGCCGTTCGCGAATACCTCGGCCTCGTCGCCGCGCAGGTCCTGCGCAAGCGTCGCGTCGTACACCTTCGCGAGCTTGGCTTTGGGCGAAACGATGCGATGCAGCAGCGCGCCGTCGTCGGTCATCAGCAGCAGGCCGCTGGTGTCGCGGTCCAGCCGGCCGACCGGTGACAGCAGCGGCGATCGCAGCCGGAAGCGCGGCGGCAACAGGTCGTAGATCACGCGGCCCGGATCCTTCGTCGAGCAGGTGTATCCGACCGGCTTGTGCAGCATCAGCACCAGCCCCGCGGGCGCGTCGAGCGGCTCGCCATCGATGCGGATCGCGCCATGCTCGACCTTGTCGTCGGCGTAGAGCACCTCGCCGTCGGCATCGGTGATGCGCCCTTCGCGGAACATCGCGGTGACGTCCTTGCGGCTGCCGTAGCCGAGGTTCGCGATCAGCTTGACGAGCTTCATGCGCGCACCCCTTCGATGACCTTGAAGCCGCCTTCCTGGGCGACGGTGCGCACCTGTGCGAAACCGGAGGCGAGTGCCGATTCGTACGGCAGATGCCGGTTCGCAACCAGCCACAACCGCCCGCGCGGCTGCAGCGACTCGGCAGCGACTTCGATGAAGCGCCGGCCGAGGTCGGGGCGGTCGGCACGGCCCTGCGCATGGAACGGCGGGTTGCTGACGATCACGTCATAGCGCCCCGGCAGGCCGCGGGTGGCGTCGAGCCAGTGAAAGCGCAGCTCGGCACGTGTGGCGTAGCGCTCGAGGTTGAGCCGGGCCAGTTCGAGTGCGCGCGCCTCGGCTTCGATCACGTCGAGCGTGCCGATGCCGGGGCAGCGCTCGAGCAATTCGGCCGACAGATAGCCGAAGCCGGCGCCGAGATCGGCGGCATCGCCCGCAAGCCCGACCGGCAGGTGCGCAGCCAGCAGGCGCGAAGCGGCATCGATGCGGGCCCAGGCGAACACGCCCGGGCGGCTCACGAAGCGGCCGTCCTCGATCGTGCGAGGCGCGTCGAGCTCGGCCCAGGCCTGCGCCAGTGCCGCATCGGCCGGGCCGTCGAGCGGCGCGGTCCAGAACACGCGGCACTTGTGCTTGCCCAGGTGCGAGACGGGCCCGGCGACCGCGGCGAGGTCGGACTCGGCCGAACGCGCGCCTGCATTGTTCGCCACGCAGGCGATGACGCGTCCGCCCGGCGCGGTGCGCGCGATCGCGTTCGCGAACAGTGCGCGCGCCTCGTCGCGCTGACGCGGTGGCAGCACGAGCACGATGGCGTAGCGGCGTGCGGGATCGTGGCCGGTGACCGCAAAGCCGGCTGCCTCGAGCGTGTCGGCATCGGGGCGGAACCCCTGTTCGCAGACCAGGCCCGGCCGCCGGTGCAGTGCGACGCCATGACTTGCACGCAGAAACAACGCGCCGTCCGTGGGCCATTCGAGCAGGCCCTCGTCGAACGGCAACATCAGGGTATCGAGCACGCGCCCGGTGTCGGAAGCCATCGCAATCACAACCATCGTGGGGCCGCGATTCTAGTCGAGCCGATGTGCCCATCCGGTCGGCATTGCTTGCGTTCGCGCAAAGCCAACGCGGACTTCATGCGTGGCCAACAGGGCCAGGCACACACTGGCCCTGTCCCGGTTGCTGGAGCACATGCGATGACGCGAGCCCTTTTTGTTGGCGGCACGGTCGACAACGCCGAACTGGATCTTGAAGTCCAGGGCAGGCAGCCGCCGATGCACTACCCGGAGAACAGCGGCGCAGGCCGGCCGCGCTACCGCCTGCACCATGTCGGCATGCGCGAAGGCGAAGTCGCCTATGCCGTGTACGGCGCGCCCGAGATGGCCGACGCCGATATCGTGCGCATCAGCGACGAGCGCGACTATCCGCGACGCTTCAGCGCCGAACCGCAACCGGTGCAGCCGGGCAACACGTTCCACTGAGCATTGACCGAGGCGCGCCGGCCGCATCAGCGGCGCGGCGCGCCGCCGGGCGAAGGTGACCGCGTCGCAGCCGGCACAATGGGGCCGCGCATCGGTGCGCCGGTCTTCGCGTCAGCCTCCGGCGTCACCCGCCAGATCACATTGCCTACGTCATCGGCGACCAGGATCGCGCCGTCGCGCGCAACTTCCACGCCGACCGGTCGGCCGAACGCGTCATCCTGCCCCTTCCCGAGAAAGCCGGTCAGCACATCGCGCGGCATGCCGGCAGGGCGTCCATCGGCAAACGGCACGTACACGACCTTGTAGCCGCTCGGCGGCCGGCGGTTCCATGAGCCGTGCTGGCCGATCAGTGCGCCACCGGAGAACTGCGGCATCAGATCAGCCTCGTAGAACGTGAAGCCCAGCGAAGCCGTGTGCGGGCCCAGCGCGTAGTCGGGCTTGATCGCGCGTGCGACGAGGTCAGGCCGCTGCGGCTCGACGCGCACATCGACGTGCTGGCCGAAGTAGCTGTACGGCCAGCCGTAGAAGCCGCCGTCGCGCACCGAGGTGATGTAGTCGGGCACGAGGTCGCTGCCGATCTCGTCGCGCTCGTTGACCGCAGCCCACAGCTGGCCGGTGACGGGCTCCCAGTCCATGCCGACCGGATTGCGCATGCCCGATGCGAAGACGCGGCTGCGGCCTGTCGCAATGTCGATCTCGTGGATCGCCGCGCGCCCCTGCTCGACCTGGACGCCGTGCTCGGCGACGTTGCTGTTCGAGCCGACGCCGACATACAGGCGCTGGCCATCCGGACTGGCCACCAGACTTTTCGTCCAGTGGTGGTTGATCGGCCCACCGGGCAGCGTCGCGAGCGTTTCCGGCGCAACCGTGATGCGCATGTCGCCCGGCCGGTACGGCACGCGCACCACCGCATCGGCGTTGGCGACGTAGAACATGCCGTCGACCAGCGCCATGCCGAACGGTGAATTCAGGCCGGTCAGGAATGGCGATCGCTCGTCGGCCACGCCATCGCCATCGGTATCGCGCAGCAGCGTGATGCGGTTTGCGCTCGGCACCGCGGCGCCGGCTTTTTTCATCACGAGCTTCATCGCGAACTTGCGCAGCGAAGGTGGCGTGTCCTTCGGCGGTGCGTTCGTTTCGGCAACCAGCACGTCCCCGTTCGGCAGCACGTACAGCCAGCGCGGATGATCGAGCCCGGTCGCGAATGCGTTGACCTTCAGGCCCGGCGCCGCAGTCGGCATCCGGCCCTGCGGCCAACCGACGGCGTTTGGCGGATTGACGACCGGGATCAGCGCGCGCTCCGGCGGCGGCAACACCGGGTCGGGCCCGGTGCCCTCATCGACCGTCAGTTCGGCCGTCCCCGCGCAGGCCGTGATGATCAGCGCGGTCGCTGCGGCGAGCGCAGCCCGGTGCGGTGAGGCAAGGCGCAGGCGTGTCATCGGTCCGGCCTCGTGGGGACTGACTCTGGAGGCTGCCGTGCGGGACGTGAATGCGGCGCGTTGCCGCGTCCGTCAGCGGTTTCGCGCCGGCCAGCCCGCTCAATCACCGCCAGCTCATCGGTGCCAGGTTCAATGCGCGACAGCGATTACCTGGTTTCGATCGCGCGGTTTCAATCGACCGACCTCGTCACGCGATTTCGCTCATCCGACCTCAATCCCGCCAGCGCCACTCGAACCCTGCGAGCCAGTGCCGGTCCGGCGCGGGTTCGTAATGGCGGCCGTTGCTTTCGTTGACGATGATCGAACCCGCATAGCGCCGGTCGGCGAGGTTCTGCACCGCGACGAACACGCGTCCGTCGCCGCTTTCGCTGCGGACGCCGTAGCCGACGCTGGCCCCGAACACGGCATACGCCGGCGCGCGCTCGTCCCGCGTCTGCGCGACCGGCACTGCGCCGAGGTACTGGCCATCGACGCGCGCCTGCCATCCGGTCTCACCGCCCCAGTGCAACGCGACGGCCGCACTGGTGCGCGGCACGCCCGGGATGCGGCGGCCGGCCGGCACCAGAAGATCGGGTGACCTGCACGGCACGCCGCTGCAGGTGAGGAACGCATCGACGAAACGCGCATCGAGATACGTCGCCGCAAGCCACGCACGCAGCCCCGGCGCCAGCGGCAGCATCGCCGACAGCTCGACGCCGCGCCGGCGCGCGCGCCCGGCGTTCTGGAACGTGGTGCGGCCACCGGCGCTGGTCGCGGCCGTGATTTCCTGGCGCGTATCGGCGCGGAACACCGCAAGCTCCGCGCGCAGCCCGTCGTCGCGATCGAGCTTGAGGCCGGCCTCCGCGCTGCGCGTGCGCGCCGGCTGCAGTTCGAAGTTGAGCCCGCTGCCACCGTCGCCGCGATAGCTGATCTCGTTGAACGTCGGCGTCTCGAAACCTTCGCCGTACGCCGCATATGCATGCAGCGCCGGCCGCAGCCGCACGCTGGCGCCCAGCACGGGCGAGACCGCGTCGTAGCGCACGCGCCCGCTGTCATCGGGATTGCGCTCGGTGATGAAGCGGTCGTCGGAGCGGAACCTGACCTCGCTGCGACGCATGCCGGCCATCAGCGACCACGCATCGTGTGGGCGCCACAGCATCTGCGCGTACTGGTCGAACGACTCGACGGTGTCGTACTGCCGCAGCCGCAACGCACCGCGCACGCCAAGCTGATCGCCGACGAAATTCTCGAAGCCGCTGCGGTCCTGCTGCTGGCGATCGTGCGCAAGGCCGACCGTCCACTCGACCGGCTGCCCGGCGAGCTGGCGCTGCACGGTCCAGCGCGCATCGACGCCGCGGTACGGCGATTCGAACGCGATGATGCCGCCGCCACTGAGCGGGCTGCGCTGGGTACCGACCGGGATCGACAGCACCTGCGAGACCTCACGTTCGCCGCCATACGCGAGCACACGCAGGCGCGAGGCCGGGTCGAACTCGTGCTCGTAGACCGCACCAAGCTGGCGCTGGCGCACGCTCTTGCGGGTATCGAACGCGAGCGCGCCGGCGCTGGCCTGCCGCGGATCCGTGTCGAACTGCGCGCGCGTCAGCCCCTGCGGATCTTCGATGTCCGGGGCATGCAGCACGTTCGCGACCAGCGTGAGCCGGCCCGAATCGCCGAGGGCGATGTTCGCCTTGCCGTTGAACGACTCGCGCGTCGCGCGGCTGTGCTCGCGATAGCCGTCGCTGTCGAACCGGGTGATGCCGACGCGGTAATCGACACGCTCGAACGCGTCGTTCGCGGTCAGCCCGAGCCGTCGCTGTCCGTAGCCGCCGAACACCGCGCTCGCCTCGACCTCGCCGGGCGCTTGCCCGTCGGCGGTGAACAGCTGCAGCACGCCACCGGAGGCGTTGCCATACAGCGCCGAGAACGGCCCGCGCAGCACTTCGATGCGCTCGGCGGTCGCAAGCTGGAAATGCGACAGCTGCCCCTGGCCGTCCGGCATCGTCGCGGGGATGCCGTCGAGGTACAGCCGCACGCCGCGGATGCCGAAGGCCGAGCGCGTGCCGAAGCCGCGGATCGACACCTGTTCGTCCTGCGCGTAGTTGTGACGGTTGCGCGCCAGCAGCCCCGGCACGAGCGCGAGCTTTTCCGACAGCGACACGCCCAGCGTCGCGCTGTCGAGCAGCTCCGCGTCGACCACGCTGATCGCGGCCGGCACCGCCGCGGTCGGCTGCGCACTGCGCGTCGCGGTCACCTGCAGGCGGTCGAGCGTGCGTGGCTCGGCGTCCTGCGGACCGGCCCATGCGGGCAGCGGCGCGGCCGCAAACGCGAGCAACAGCAATCCCGACCGGTGCGATTGCGCGGTCGACAGCGGTTTGGATTCAAAACAGGACATCGGTGATCCGGGCAGCGACAGGCCGCCAGCGTAACGGCGACGGTGTCGACACTGGTACACGCGCCGCTTCACCCGGGTTTTCCGCGGCCCCGCCTAGGCTGCGGTGGCCGTCCCTGCGGAGACCGATCGATGCGCAATGCGAACCACGTCTACACCAGCGCCGAAGACCTCGAGCGCCTGCGCGCGAAGATCGCCGCGTTGCCGAACGGCGCGCACGTCGAACTCGAACTCGAGGACGGCGAGCAGCTGGTCGGCATCGTCGGCGCGCGGCCGAGCCTGCAGATTTTCTTCGACCTGCACGGCCACGAGGGCACAAACGGCACGGTGCGCCTCGAAAAGCCCGCACTCAACCACCCGCGGGCCACGCCTGCACCGCGGGACATCTGGCTGGACCGCATCGTGCGGATTGACCGGCTGGACCCGCAGAGCACGCTGGGTCATCGACCTCGCTAAACGCCGGCGCTAGGCATCGGGCGGCGTAAACGGCACTGATCCGTAGATGCGCCCGGTGTCGTGCGGGCGGTGCAGCGCACCCTGCGGGAACTGCGGCTCCACGTCCGCCTGCTGCTGATCGACGCGCCGCGCCGACATCAGGTCGCTGACGCGCGGCAACAACCGCGCCATCGTGGTGTTCATGTAGGCCATGGCGCCGACCTTGACGTCGCGCCCGCCATCGACCGCAGCCTTGAGGATGGCCTCGGCCACGCGGTGCGGGTCGAGCATCCGTGATGGGAGCTTCGGCTCGCGGTCCATGTAATTGCGGGCGTGCTGCGGATACGGCGTATTCACCGCCGCGGGCTGGATCAGCGTGATCGACACCGGTGCGCGGTCGATCTGTTCGACCTCGACGCGCAGCGCATCGGTGAAGCCCTTCACCGCATGCTTGGACGTGCTGTACATGCCCTGCAACGGCAGCACCGACTCGCACACCTCGCTGCCGATGTTGATCAGCGCCCCGCCGCGTCGCCTCAGCAGCGCAAGCGCCTCCAGCGAGCCGTTCACCACGCCCCAGAAATTCGTATCGAACAGCCGCCGGCTGTCCTCCTCGCTGACTTCGTCGAGCCGGCCGTAGACCGACACGCCGGCGTTGTTGACCCAGGTGTCGACACCGCCGAAGCGCTCGACCGCGGTCTCCGCGATGCGCGCCACGTCGGCCCGCACGCCGACGTCAGCGGCGACGACGACCGCCTCACCGCCGTCGAAACGGATCTGCTCGGCCACGGCGTCCAGCGTTCCTGCGCTGCGCGCGGCGAGCACGACCTTCGCACCCCGCTCGGCCGCCAGCAGCGCCGTGCACAGCCCGATGCCACTGGTAGCACCGGTGATCACGATGACCTGTTGGTCGATCGGTCTGTGCGGGACGTGCACGACATTCCTGCATGGATCGCGGCTTTCCGCCGCCGTCGTTGCAACAAAGCAGCCGTCACATGATCCCGCGGTGAAAACACAGCCAACGTCGAGCGCGTGCCGGGGCGGCGTGAAGCAAAGCTTGCGGGCATGCGAAGAGTTTTCGTGCTGCGACGCCACAGACCCCGCGTCGCAGCACGCCTCGAGCACTGGCACGGCGATTGCGACGACTCTGCCGACGCGTCGCGCCGATCCGCACTGACGCCCCTCGCACTGGAGTCACCATGAAGCACAAGCTATTGCTCACCCTCGTCACCGCCGGCGTCGCCACTGCCGTGGTCGCCTCGCGCCGTCGCCAGCGCCAGTTCGTCGCCCCGCTGGTCCCCGAGGCATGGCAGACCGACCCGGACGACTATTTCGACAACGACCCGATCAACACGCGCAACGCTGGCGCCTCGCTCGACGAGGACGACGACGACGTCGACTCGGCGCGTCAGGCGCTGGGCCTGCTGCGCACGGTCGACGAGCAGGAGATCGAGGCGGCCGAGGAAGCGCTCGAGCGCCTGGGCCTGGATGTCGACGTGGCCGAGTACGCCGAGACCCTGCTGTCGCACCATTCCGAAAACCTCGCCGCGGCCCAGGCGCTGCGCCTTGAGCCGTTCACCACGACCGAGGTGACGGACTTCGCCGAACGCCGCAGCGAGCGCCTCGAAGCGCTGGCCGAGCTCGACGACGACGAGTTCGAACGTGCGTACCTGCAGGCGATGGTCGACGGCCACCAGCAGTCGCTGGCGATGCTCGATCGGCTGCTGCCGGAGGCGGTCGACGAGGACGCGCGCGACTTCCTGGCCAGCTCGCGCAGCCAGATCGCCCAGCACCTGCAGCGCGGCCGCGAGCTGCTCGCGCAGCGCTGATCCCCGCGGCGCCGGCAGGCTGACTGCCGGCGCCGCGGGGAACCGGGCCGGGGCCGTGCAGGATCAGGCCGGCAAAGTCGACCCACCGGAAACTCCGGACGAAAAAAAGCCCCGCCGAGGCGGGGCTTTTCTTTCAGGTCGCGCCGGGGTGACCCCCGGCGCATGCGGCGTGAACGCCGCGGACCCGATTAGACCGGCTGAACGGCGTCAGCCTGCAGGCCCTTCTGGCCCTGCGTCACGGTGAACGTGACCTTCTGGCCTTCCTGCAGGCTCTTGAAGCCCTGCGTCTGGATGGCGCGGAAGTGCACGAACACGTCTTCGCCATTCTCACGGCTGATGAAGCCGAAGCCCTTGGCATCGTTGAACCACTTGACGGTACCGGTTTCACGGTTCGACATAACTTGCTCCTTGGAACATTTGAATTGAAGTGCCGCTTTCACGGCGGTGGCGCTGGTTGCAAGGAGGAAGCGAGGTGCAACGATGGAGTGGATCAGTGATCTACCGCATCGGGCCACGAATCACGGTGACCCTGGCGAACACAGCATGTGCACCGTAGTCGCCCCGGCGGAGAAATGCAATCGGGAGCGCTACAGCACCGGCTCGACCGTTCATCCGTGACCGTCGGCGCAGATCCGCACGCCGGCCGCCAAGTCGCGCAGGGCCCGGCCGTTACCGCTGCCATGACCGCGCTCTCCGAAGACCAGGCCCGCAGCTACATGCACAAGCTGCTGGGCGCAATGAGCAAGGCCGGCGGCTCGGACCTGTTCATCGCGCACGACTTTCCGCCGAGCATGAAGGCCCACGGCGCGATGACGCCGTTGAGCGCGCAGAAGCTCACCGGCGATGTCACGGCGCAGCTTGCGCAGTCGCTGATGAACGAGAGTCAGCGCGCCGAGTTCGCCCGCGAGTTCGAATGCAACTTCGCGATCAGCGTGCCCGGCGTGTCGCGCTTCCGCGTCAACGTGTTCGTCCAGCAGCAGCACGTGGGCATGGTGCTGCGCACGATCGCGGCCGAGATCCCGAATTTCGAACAGCTGCGCCTGCCGCCGGTCCTCAAGGACGTGGTGATGAACAAGCGCGGCCTGGTGCTGCTGGTGGGCGGCACCGGATCGGGCAAGTCGACCTCGCTCGCGGCGATGATCGACCACCGCAACAGCACCTCGCCGGGCCACATCATCACGATCGAGGACCCGGTCGAGTACGCGCACCAGTCGAAGATGTCGCTGGTCACGCACCGCGAGGTCGGCGTGGACACCCACAGCTGGCATCACGCGCTCAAGAACACGCTGCGCCAGGCGCCGGACGTGATCCTGGTCGGCGAGATCCGCGACGCGGAGACGATGGAGCACGCGATCGCGTTCGCCGAGACCGGGCACCTCTGCCTGTCGACGCTGCACGCGAACAGCGCCTCGCAGACGATGGAGCGCATCATCAACTTCTTCCCGGAAGAGCGGCGCACGCAGTTGCTGATGGACCTGTCGGCAAACCTGCGCGCAGTCGTCTCGCAGCGGCTGGTCCGCACCGTCGATGGCAAGGGCCGCGTGGCGGCGATCGAGATCCTGCTCAACACGCCGACGATCGCCGAGAAGATCTTCAAGGGCGAGTTCAACGAGCTCAAGGGCGTGATGAACAAGTCGCGCGAGCTCGGCATGCGCACGTTCGACTGGGCGCTGTTCGAGCTCTACAACGAAGGGCGGATCTCGTACGAGGAAGCGATCCGCAACGCCGACTCCGCGAACGAGCTGCGGTTGAACATCAAGCTCAAGAGCGCGCGCGGCGAGCCGGCCGTGGCCGCTGCGACGATGCTGACGCTGGACGCCGAACCGACCGGCGAGGAACTCGAGGCGATGCGCCAGGAGGAACTGCGCAAGCAGGAAGAGCGCCGGCGCGAACTCGAGGCGCACGAGCTGGCGCGGCTGCAGGCTGAGAAGGCGGCCGGGCAGCGGTAGTAGCGATTCGGGCAGTCCCGCCCGGCGGGAGCGCGCAGACCGCCAGCGCGATCCGGATGCGCCCCGCTGATCCGGGCTGGGGCATGCTGCCGCGATGACCGTCTATGTCGATGATGCGGTGACGCTATGGCGCGGCCAGCGCTGGGCCCACCTGATGGCCGATACGCTCGATGAGCTGCACGCGTTCGCCGCGCGGCTGGGCCTGCCCCGGCACGCATTCCAGGACCGGCCCAGCGGCGCGCACTACGACATCAATGCCGCGATGCGCGTGCAGGCGGTCGAACTCGGCGCGCTGGCGATTTCGCGCCACCGCGACCGCGCGCTGATGCGGGCCGTGATCGCGCAGGCCCGGGCCCAAGCCACGCGCCAACGCTAGCGACGATGCCGCGTCCACCGCGATTGCTTATCCTGTGCGGCCGTCCGGATAGCCGGACCGATACACGATCCGCACCGCCATGACCGACACGCCCGCCGCTTCCACCGCCACCACCCCGCCCGACCGCCTGTCGACCGACCCGCGCAGCCCGTTCCACGATGCGGCGCTGATCGAGCGCGGCGTTGGCGTGCGTTTCAAGGGCCAGGACCGCACCGACGTCGAGGAGTACTGCGTCAGCGAAGGTTGGATCCGCGTGCAGGCCGGCCGTGCGCGCGATCGCCGCGGCAACCCGATGACGCTCAAGCTCAGCGGCCCGGTCGAAGCGTATTTCTACGACCAGACGCAGCCCGACGCGGGCTGAACGCCGACCCGGCCGCGGCGCCGTACGTGCCCGCGGCCCGCGTGATTCCACGCGTCGTTAATCGCGTGGCGAGCAAGGTGGGGCCTCCGATAGATGGAGCGCTCCGATGCCTGATCCGACCATGCCCAGCAAGTCCACGCCGCACGCCGATCCGTTGCCGCCCGAGATGCAGGACGGCCATTCGCCGCGCGAATACGGCCACAGCTCGGAAGACCGCAACACGCGCAAGCGGGAAACCGACTGGCCGTCGTTCCACGGTGGCACCCAGACGAACATGACGCCGGGCGCACCCGGCGAGCTCAGCCACAAGGAAGACTGAAACAGGCAGGCGCCGGGGGCGATCGCCCTCCGGCGCCACCGGCAGGGCTTAACGCGGCTCGCCGGTCGCCTGGTTGGTCACGTCACTGCGCACATCGTTCATCGATGGCGTGCTGCGCGCCTGGCGCGCCAGCATTTCTTCTTCGCTGCCCGCACTGAGATCGTCGGTGTCGGTGCCGGCAATCGCCTGCTTGCTGTCGAGGTTGCTGTCCGGCGACAGCGCGCCGGCCGTGGTGCCGCCGGGCCGCGGGTCGTTGCTCTGCCGGCCGACGCCGCTGCGGGTATCGCCGTTCGGGCTGGATCGGGTGCTCATGTTCGGTCTCCTGATGGGCTGCATCGCATGTGCAGACCTAGACCGTCCCACCGCGGGCGTAAGCGGCATGGCAAGCGATCGCGTTGGCGGCGTTAACAACCCGCTGCTCAGGCCTTGAGCTTGTAGCCGGTGCGGAAGATCCAGAAGATCCCGCCCATACACAGCGCGAGGAAGCCCAGGATCGCGAGCACGCTGAGCATCGGATCGACATCGGAGATGCCGTAGAACGACCAGCGAAACCCGCTGACCAGATAGACCACCGGGTTGAACAGGGCGATCTTCTGCCACAACGGCGGCAGCATGTGGATCGAATAGAAGCTGCCGCCGAGGAAGGTCAGCGGCGTGACCACCATCAGCGGCACGACCTGCAGCTTCTGGAAGCTGTCGGCCCACACGCCGATGATGAAACCGAACAGGCTGAAGCTGATCGCGGTCAGCAGCAGGAAGCCGACCATCCAGACCGGATGCTGGATCTCGTACGGCACGAAGAACCGCGCGGTGATCAGGATCAGCACGCCGAGCATCACCGACTTCGTCGCCGCCGCGCCGACGTAGCCGAGCACGATCTCGAACGTGGACACCGGCGCCGACAGCAGCTCGTAGATCGTGCCCGACCACTTCGGCAGGTAGATGCCGAAACTCGCGTTCGACACGCTTTCGGCCAGAAGCGACAGCATCACCAGGCCCGGGATGATGAACGCGCCGTAGCTCACGCCCTCGATCTCGCCCATGCGCCCGCCGATCGCCGCGCCGAACACGACGAAATACAGCGACGTGGTCAGCACCGGCGCCAGGATGCTCTCGGCCAGCGTGCGGAATGTGCGCGCCATTTCGAAGCGGTAGATCGCGCGTACCGCGTGCAGGTTCATCGGTGGGCTCCGGTGCGGGGCGCAGGCAGGCGGTCAGCGGCGTGCATTGACGAGCTCCACGAAGATTTCCTCGAGCGAACTCTCGCGCGAGTGCAGGTCCTTGAAATCGATGCCGTGCTCGGCCAGCCGGCGCAGCAGCCCGGCGATGCCGGTGTGCTCGGCCTGCGCATCGAACGTGTAGACCAGCGTGTGCCCGTTCGGGCCCAGCTCGAGCGGGTAACCCGCCAGCGCATCCGGCACGTGGTCGAGCGGCTCCTGCAGCGTCAGCACGAGCTGCTTCTTGCCGAGCTTGCGCATCAGCACGTCCTTGTCCTCGACCACCACGAGTTCGCCGCGCGTGATCACGCCGATCCGGTCGGCCATCTCCTCGGCCTCCTCGATGTAATGCGTGGTCAGGATGATCGTGACCCCGCTCTCTCGCAGGCGACGGACCATCTTCCACATGTCGCGGCGCAGTTCGACGTCGACGCCGGCGGAGGGCTCGTCGAGAAACAGGATGCTCGGCTCGTGCGCGAGCGCCTTGGCGATCAGCACGCGCCGCTTCATGCCGCCCGAGAGCGTCATGATCTTCGCGTCGCGCTTGTCCCACAGCGACAGCTCGCGCAGCACGCGCTCCAGGTGCGCGGGGTCCGGTGGCTTGCCATACAGGCCGCGGCTGAAGCGCACGGTCGCCCAGACAGTCTCGAACGCGTCGGTCGACAGCTCCTGCGGCACCAAGCCGATCTTTGACCGCGCGGCGCGGTAGTCGCGCACGATGTCGTGGCCATCGGCCGTCACGGTGCCGCCGCTCGCATTGACGATACCGCAGACGATGCTGATCAGCGTGGTCTTGCCGGCACCGTTCGGCCCGAGCAGCGCGAAGATCTCGCCGCGACGGATCTCGAGGTCGATGCCCGCAAGCGCGACGTGGCCCGATGCATAGGTCTTGCTGAGGTTGCGGATCGACAGGATCGGTTGCACAGGCGGCCTGCGGAAACGGGGCGGCGCCCATGCTAGCCGCCGCGCCACCCGCGTCGCCATGCGCATCCGGTCGACAGGACGTTTATGACAGACCGTTTCAACAGGCCCCTTACGACAGCCTGTTTACGACCGGGTGCCCACCATGCGTCGCCATCTTCGCGAAACGGGTGTGTGCGGTTGAACAGATGGCAGGAACTCATCGCGATTGCGTGGCCGGTACTGGTCGCGCTGTTGCTCGGTTACGTGGTGCGGGCCGTGCTGCTTGCGGTGGCGCGGCGTGCGCATGCACGCGCGGCCGATGGCATGCGCACGCAGATCGTCGAGGCGATCGCGGTGCCGGCCGCGGTTGCGCTGCCGCTGCTGTTTCTCAGCATCGCGGTCGCATCGACGCCGCTGTGGCTGGACTGGCGCCGCGCGATCCAGCACGCGTTCGCGCTGCTGGGCATGCTGTGCCTGGTGTGGCTGATCGTGCGCGTGATCGGCGCGGTTGAACGCGTGATCGTGCAGCGCTACCCGGTCGACGTGGAAAACAACCTGCGCGCGCGACGCGTGCAGACGCAGGCCCGCGTGCTGAGCCGCATGACCCAGGTCGCGGTGATCCTGGTCGGGCTGGCGCTGGCGCTGATGACGTTCCCGGCGATCCGCGAAATCGGCGCGACGCTGCTCGCTTCAGCCGGCATCGCAGGCGTGGTCGCGGGCCTCGCTGCCAAGCCGGTGTTCGGCAACCTGATCGCCGGGCTGCAGATCGCATTGACCCAGCCGATCCGGATCGACGACGTGGTGATCGTCGAAGGCCAGTGGGGCCGCGTCGAGGAAATCACCAGCGCGTTCGTCGTCGTGCGCATCTGGGACGAGCGGCGCATGGTCGTGCCGCTGCAGTGGTTCATCGAAAATCCGTTCCAGAACTGGACCCGCACCTCGTCGCAGCTGCTCGGCGACGCGACGCTGTGGCTCGACTACCGCACGCCGATGCCCGAGGTGCGTGCCGAACTCGAGCGCATCTGCCGCACCGACCCGCGCTGGGACGGGCGCGTCTGCGTCGCCCAGGTCACCGAGAGCGACCGCACGACGATCGCGGTGCGCCTGCTGGTGAGCGCACGCAACTCGGGCGATCTGTTCGACCTGCGCTGCGCGGTGCGTGAACGCATGATCGACTACCTCAACGCGCAGCACCCCGAGGCGCTGCCGCGGATGCGCGCGAACGTCGTGCGCGGCAGCACGCGCCCGGACGCGAATGAGGTGCGCGTGCACGCCGCGCAACGCGTGTCCGGCAGCACCGCGCACCGGATGGGCTCACCGGGCGCGGAGGACGTGGACGAGGCCGACCGGGCCGCCGGCCGGCCGCTGCCGGGGTGACCGCCGACCGCGTTGGCATGTGAGCATCAAACGGTGATCTCGTTCATCGTCCCCGCGCATAACGAAGCCCGGCTGATCGGGCCCACGCTCGAGGCGCTGCATACGGCCGCGCTCGCGGCGGGGCGCCGCTACGAGCTCATCGTGGTGGACGACGCCTCCGACGACGACACCGCACGCATCGCGGCCGCAGCCGGCGCCCGCGTGGTGCCGGTCGAATACCGGCACATCGCGGCGACGCGCAACGCAGGCGCGCGCGCGGCGGCCGGTGACACCCTGGTGTTCGTCGATGCCGACACGCTGGTGCCTGTGGGCACGTTGCGCGACGCGCTCGATGCGCTGGACGGCGGCGCGGCCGGCGGCGGCGCGCGGCTGCAGCTGCATGGGCGGCTGCGATGGGTGCAGCGCGTGGTGCTGCGATTCGTGACCTGGCTGCTGCGCATCGCGCGCATCGCGCCGGGCTGCTTCGTGTTCTGCACGGCCGCCGCCTATGCGGCCAGCGGCGGCTTCGACGAGCGCTACTACGCGGGCGAGGACGTCGCGTTCAGCCGCGCATTGGCGCGCCACGGCCGTTTCGTGGTGCTGCGCGCGCCGGTGTCCAGCTCGGCCCGCAAGCTGCGCACGCATTCGTTGCTCGACCACCTGCGCCTGCTCGCGCATTTCGCACGGCGGCGCCGCGGCCTGCTGCGGTCGCGCCAGGGGCTGGACCTCTGGTACGGCGAGCGGCGGCACGAGCCCGACCACGACTGAACCGGTTAACGCCGCGTGGCGGCAACGCCGGCGCCTGCACATCGAGAATGCGGGACTGTGGCAGCATTCACACTGGCCCACCCGGTTGACACCGCGCGGCTCCTAGTTCCCGCGGATTGATCGAATGACCGGACCCACGTTCCAGCCTGCCCCGCTCCGCTCTGGCATCAGCGGCCTCGACACCGTGCTCGGCGGCGGGTTTACCCCCGACCGCATGTACCTGATCGAAGGCGCTCCGGGCTCGGGCAAAACCACGCTCGCGCTGCAGTTCCTGCTCGAAGGCATCGCCCGCGGCGAGCGCGTGCTCTACGTGACGCTTTCGGAAACCCGGCACGAGCTCGAAGAAGTTGCCCGCTCGCATGGCTGGTCACTCGAGGGCATGTTCATCCACGAGCTAGCGCCGCCGCACGACAGCCTGGACCCGGACTCGCACTACACGATGTTCCACCCCTCCGAGGTGGAGCTGGGCGACACCACCAAGCGCATCCTCGACCAGGTGCTCGACCGCCGCCCGCAGCGCATGGTGTTCGATTCGCTGGCCGAGCTGCGACTGCTCGCGGGCTCGCCGCTGCGGTACCGCCGGCAGGTGCTGGCGCTCAAGCAGTATTTCGTCGGCCAGCAGTGCACCGTGTTGCTGCTCGACGACTGCGCGTCGGCCGACCATGGCCTGCACGTGCATACGATCGTGCACGGCACGGTCCTGCTCGAGCAGATCAACGTCCAGTACGGCGGTGACCGACGCCGGCTGCGTGTCAGCAAGTTCCGCGGGCGCCGCTTCAGCTCGGGTTTTCACGATTACGCGATCGAAACCGGCGGGCTGCGCGTGTTTCCGCGCCTCGTCGCGGCCGAACACCGCGCCGAGACCGAGCAGCAGACGGTCAGCACCGGCTCGGCGGCGTTGGATGCGCTGCTCGGTGGCGGGCTCGACCGCGGCACCAGCACGCTGATGATCGGCGCGGCCGGCACCGGCAAGTCGTCGATCGCAACGATGTGCATGGTCGCTGCGGCCGAGCGCGGCGAGCGCGCGGCGATGTTCACGTTCGACGAAAGCGTGCGTTCGATGCTCAAGCGCTCGGCCGGCATTGGGCTGGACGTCGAGCGCCACCTCGAAGCAGGCGTGATCAGCGTGCAGTCGGTCGACCCCGCCGAGCTCGCGCCGGGCCAGTTCGCGCACCTGGTCCGCGATGCGGTCGAACAGGGCGGCGCGCGCGTGGTCGTGATCGACAGCCTCAACGGCTACCTGCAGGCGATGCCGGAAGAGAACTTCATGACCGTGCAGCTGCATGAGCTGCTGAGTTACCTCGCCCACTGCGGCGTGGTGACGATCCTGGTCAGCGCGCAGCAGGGACTGATCGGCCAGATGAGCAACCCGGTCGACATCAGCTACCTCGCCGACTCGGTCGTGATGCTGCGTTACTTCGAGACCCGCGGCGAGGTCAGGCAGGCGATCTCCGTGCTGAAGAAGCGCACCGGCGCGCACGAGCGCACGATCCGCCCGCTGCGCCTGACCGCCACCGGCATCGAGATCGGCGAGCCACTGTCGGAGCTGCGCGGCGTGCTGACCGGCGTGCCCCATGATCCGCGCGATATGCGCGGAGGCCGCCTGCCCGAGTGAAGCCGTTCTTTACCGACGGCGTTGCGCCGAACCGGGTTCTGCTGATGCTGCCGACGCAGCGTGACGCGAGCCTGACGTCGGAGGTGCTTGCGCGCGACGGCATCGTGTCGACTCCTTGCGCAAGCCCGGGCGAACTCGCCCGCGAGCTCAAGCGTGGCGCCGGCGCGGTGTTCGTCTGTGAAGAGCTGCTGGCCTATGGCGCGCACGGCGTGATCGCCGATGCGGTCGAGCAGCAACCGCGCTGGTCGGACCTGCCGGTGCTGATCCTCACGCGCGACGGCGGCGCCTCGCCGCACCTGACGCGGTCGATGGACCAGCTGGGCAACGTGATGCTGCTGGAACGGCCGCTGCGGCTGGCCGCACTGACCAGCAACGTGCGCACGGCGCTGCGAGCGCGCGAGCGGCAGTACCAGATCTTCCGCCACCTGCAGGAACTGGCCGAAGCGCGCGACGCGCTGGCCGAAACCGCGCGGCGCAAGGACGAGTTCCTGGCGATGCTCGGCCACGAACTGCGCAACCCGCTCGCACCGATCCGCAACGCGCTGTACCTGTTCGGCTCCGAGACCGCCGTGCCGCCGCCGGAGCGCATCAGCCTGTTCGGCATGATGAAGCGCCAGGTCGACCACATGGTGCGGCTGGTCGATGACCTGATCGACGTCTCGCGCATTTCGCGCGGCACGATCGCGCTACGGCGCGAGCCGACCGACCTGGCCACGATTATCGACAACGCCGTCGAGCAAAGCCGGCCGCTGCTCGATGCCGGCGAGCACAGACTCGAGATCGACCTGCCCGGTTTGCCGCTGCCGGTCGATGCCGATCCGGTGCGGCTGATCCAGGTGTTCGGCAACCTGCTCAACAACGCCGCGAAATACACCCCGCCCGGCGGGCGCATCACCATGTCGGCATGCGTCGACGGCGGCAATGTGCGTATCTGCGTGCGCGACAACGGCATCGGCATCGAGCCGGAAATGCTGGCGCACGTGTTCGAGCTGTTCACCCAGGGCCGTCGCGAGGCCCACCGCGCGCAGGACGGCCTCGGCATCGGCCTGACGCTGGTGCGCAGCATCGTCGAGATGCACGGCGGCTCGGTATCGGTGACCAGCGAAGGCCGCGGCCGTGGCTCGGAGTTCGCCGTCATGCTGCCGCTGCTGGAGACGATGGGCGGCAGCGTGCCCGCGCGTCGCGACAGCACCGAAGGCGATGCAGGCGAACCCGACCGCCTGCGTGTCCTGGTGGTCGACGACAACGTGGACTCGGCGCAGTCGATGGGCATGGTGCTGGACCTGCTGGGCATCGAAAACCAGGTCGTGTTCGACGGGCTGGCCGCGCTGGACGCGGTGCAGACGTTCCGGCCGGACGCGGTGCTGCTCGACATCGGCATGCCGGGTATCGATGGCTATGAAGTCGCGCGCCGGCTACGCGCCGACCCGGCGAACGCACGCATCACGCTGGTCGCACTGACCGGCTGGAGCCAGGTGCAGGACCAGCGGCGCAGCCGCGACGCCGGCTTCGACCACCACTTCAGCAAACCGGTCGATATCG
Organism: Lysobacter korlensis; assembly: GCF_042434515.1. NCBI lineage: Bacteria > Pseudomonadati > Pseudomonadota > Gammaproteobacteria > Lysobacterales > Lysobacteraceae > Lysobacter > Lysobacter korlensis. The sequence continues at coordinate 281,529 of NZ_JBHLTG010000004.1, read as the reverse complement.
GTGCGCTGCAGAACCTGCTGACGACGCTGCAACCGGCTACCGCAGCGGTCTGACACGCAGACGTTCGGACAGCCGTGGCGTGCCTTTGCACGCGGCGCAAGCTTGCGCATTGAACGCGATCGCGGGCGTCGCCTGACGTCCTCGCAAAACTGAGCGTGCGAGTAACACGAGCGTCGCTTTCCCGTCGCGTTTCACGTCCGACAGCTGCGGTAAACGTCAGGGTGGCCCCGCGATCAACGATCGCCCCTCCTTTCAACGCAGAGGTCCTCATGAATACATCGAAAAAACTGCTCGGCGCCGCCCTGCTCGCAACCGTTCTCACCACGTCGGCGATTGCGCCGGTGATGGCGCAGCCGGGTGCTGCCACCACGGCCACGGCGGTGGAAGCCGATGACGACGACGGCTTCGACTGGGGCCTGCTCGGCCTGCTCGGCCTGCTGGGCCTGATCCCGCGCAAGCGCCATGACACCGTGCATCACGACACGACCGCGCGCCGCTGATACACAGCCGTTAACGGCCCGTAGAGGTCGCAACTGAACGACTGAACGCTGTTAAAGCTCAACGAACGACTCTCCGCCTCATCGCTAACATCGATCGGCGCAAGGTCGTCCCCGGGCTCCCCATGAGCCTGATTCACTTCCCCAAGCGAAGGAGCATCACCATGGCTAACCAGAACCAGGGCGGCAATAACAACAATAACAACAACAGCAACCGTGGCTTTGCGTCGATGGATCCGGAGAAGCAGCGCGAGATCGCATCGAAGGGTGGCAAGGCCGCACACGAAAGCGGCAACGCCCATGAGTTCACGTCTGAAGAAGCCCGCGAGGCCGGCCGCAAGGGTGGCCAGGCCAGCAACAGTGGTGGCAACAACGGCGGTAACAACCGCGGCGGCAGCAACCGCTAAGCCCCCGGGCTTCAGGCAATACACACGGGCGCTTTGAGCGCCCGTGTTTTTTGGGGATGACTTTTTCGGGATGTCGGTGATGCGAAGTCAGGTATTCCATCCGCGATCGGACACGACGGTTCGGCCGCGGTAATCGCCACTGCGACTTAATTGCTTCGATGCAGATAAGGCCGCATCAGCGGCGTGTCGTTGCAGCTCGCTCGGCTGCCACGGCAATCGAAATGTGGCGTTTGTGTCGCGCCCGAAGCGATCGAAAATCGAACTGCGGCCTTACGCATCGCTCCCGCTCATCTCGATTCGCAAAGTACGAATTACGGATGGTATTGGTCGCACCGGAATTAGCGCGCGTTCGCGCTGCCGGCTACGAACACCATGCGCGGCGCTGAGCACCCGCCATGCTCAGGCAATGCAGCGGCCGCGGCGTCATGGCCGCGGCCGTGGTGATGTAATCACGCGTCCTGCTGCGGACGATCCACGCCGTTGGGGACCACATAGCGTGTGGCGATGCCGCGTTCGACCGCGTCGTCATCGACACCATTTGCGGTCGCATCGCGCCGCGTGCCGGCGTCAATGTCGCCATCACGAGACACGCCTTCCTGCCGGCGCACATCCGTGCCGTGCCCGCGGTTGAGGTCGCTGGATTCGGTGCTGCTGCGCTTGCTGATCATCGTCGTTCTCCGTTCGGGCCAAACCGACGCAACCGGCGGTGGAGCCGCGCGGCGCGCTCGGCCTATTCACTGTCTCACCTACCCCGTTAGCAGGCCGCGATCGGTTCGCCTGGCTCATCCGATGGCGCGCGATTGTGTGCCAGTTGTGCGCGGCAAACGGTGGAGTCTGGTCACGACGCGTTTTCGGCCGCGGGGGCAGAGTTCTGGGCTTCGCAGACGTCGCGCGCGGCGATGCAATCCACTAACCAGGAGACCGACGCATGGCAAGCAAACATCCCAATGGCGACAACGGCGGCGAACGCACGGCCGAGAAGCACCGCAAGATCCAGGCGGGCATCGACGCCAAGGACGCGAAGAGCGATGACTCGTCCGACGGCGACAAGCCCGCGATCCAGGCCGGTGCGCGCAAGCAGCCCGAATCGTTCCCCGAGCAGCACCTCGACAAGCCGGGCAACGAATACGAGCTCGAAGTTGAGCCGCAGTTCCTCGCGCCCGACTACAAGGGCAGCGGCAAGCTGCAGGACATGGTGGCGATCATCACCGGCGGCGACTCAGGCATCGGCCGTGCAGTCGCGGTGCTGTTCGCGCGCGAAGGTGCCGATGTGGCCGTGATGTACCTCGACGAGCACGAAGACGCCGACACCACGCGCGAATACGTCGAGGCCGAGGGCCGCCGTTGCCTGACGATCGCCGGCGACGTCAAGGATGCGCAGTTCTGCAACCGCGCGGTGCAGCAGGTGGTCGACGAGTTCGGCAAGCTCGACATCCTCGTCAACAACGCGGCGTTCCAGGAGCACGCGTCCTCGCTCGAGGACATCACCGACGAGCATTTCCAGGAAACGATCGACACGAACATCGGCGGCTACTTCCACATGGCGCGCGCCGCGTTGCCGCACATGGGCGAAGGCGCGTGCATCATCAACACCAGCTCGGAAACCGGCCTGTTCGGCAGCCCGCAGCTGCTCGATTACTCGGCCACCAAGGGCGCGATCAATGCGTTCACGATGTCGCTGGCGAGCAACCTGATCGAGCGCGGCATCCGCGTCAACGCAGTGGCACCGGGCCCCGTCTGGACGCCGCTGAATCCGGCTGATCGCCCGGCCGAGCAGGTCGCGAAGTTCGGCAAGAGCAATGCGATGCGCCGCCCCGCGCAGCCGGAAGAGCTGTCGCCGGCGTATGTGTTCCTGGCATCGCCGGTGACGGGCTCGTACGTCAACGGCGCGATCCTGCCGGTGATGGGCGGCCCGAAGGGCTGATCGGCGATCGATGCGCCGGCTGCGATGGCCGGCGCGTCTTGCCTGCATTAGCGCAGTGCGGAATGACGCTACTGCACATGGTTGCTGCGGATGCCCGACGCGGGCGTCCGTTATACGCAGGCGGACAACGAGCCCCGCGTAGTCACCAGGGCAGTTCGGTCCCGTTCGCGTGCCAGAACGTGCCGCTCTGCTCGAACGCGAGCGTATCGAGGCGTTCGACCAGCTGCGCCGCCGATTGCTCCGGCGTGACATCGCCGGTGCCGCCGACCATGTCGGTGGCCACATACCCCGGGTGCAGCAGGAACACTGCAATCCCGCGCGGCTTGAGATCGACCGCGAGCGACTTGCCGATCGCGTTCACCGCGGCCTTCGAGGCGCGGTAACCGTAGCGACCGCCCGAGCCGTTGTCGGCGATCGAGCCCATGCGACTGGTGATGATGCCGATCTTCGCGCCGACCGCGAGCTGGTCCAGCAGCGCCTGCGCCACCCGCAGCGGCCCGAGTGCGTTGACCTCGAACTGCCGCCGCATCGATTCGATCCCGGCCTCGTCGATGCTGCCCAGCGACTCACGCTCGAGGATGCCGGCATTGAGCACGAGGATGTCGATGCGCGAATTGCCCAGCCGCTGCGCGAGCGAACCGACCGCCTTGCCATCGGTAACGTCGATTCCGGCTTCGACCTGCGCGCCGGTGGCTTCGAGGTCCTTGCTGGACTTGCGGCATACGCCGATGACGCGATCGCCGCGAGAGGTGTAGTGCTTGGCAAACGCCAGGCCGATGCCGCGGTTCGCGCCGGTGATGAGGACGGTCGCCATAGGGTGTTCTCCTGAAGTGATCGACCGACGATGGTGACGCGCGCGACCTCAATCAAGCGCGACGTGACGCGACGCGAGCGCATCGGGCGCGCGCTTCATGCGTGCGAACGCCGGGGTTGCACGCAATCGCGTGACTGGCTCGCTGCGGCCTCAGGCCAGCGCGGTATCGAGCAGCATCATCACCACGAAGCCGACCATGAGCCCGGAAGTGGCCGAATGCTCGTGCCCCTGACGGTGCGATTCGGGAATGATCTCGTGGCTGACGACGTACAGCATCGCGCCGGCCGCGAAGCCCAGCCCGATCGGCAGCAGCAGCGGTAACGTGGTGACCACCGCGGCGCCTGCCACTGCGCCAACCGGCTCGATCAGGCCCGACACCATGCCGACCATGACCGCGACCGCGCGCCGATAGCCGGCTGCGATCAGCGCCACCGACACGACCAGGCCTTCGGGGATGTCCTGCACCGCGATGCCGGTCGCCAGCGCAATGCCCTGCCCCATGTCGTTCGCAAAGCCCACGCCGATCGCGATGCCTTCGGGCAGGTTGTGCAGGCAGATCGCGAACACGAACAGCCACGTGCGCTTGATGCGCTGGCTCGAGCCGCCCTCGGCACCCTTGATGAAATGCTCGTGCGGTATCGATCGGTCCATCCACAGCAGCAACGCCGCGCCGAACAGCAACGACACGCCGACCAGGCTACCGGACGACCACTGTCCGATGCCGAGCGCCTGCGCCGCCTCGATGCCCGGCAGCACGAGCGAAAACGCGCTCGCAGCCAGCATCACGCCGGCGCCGAAGCCGAGCAGCATGTCGTGCGTGCGCGCGCCAAGCCGCTCGATGAAGAGCGCGGGCATCGCGCCGAGCGCGGTCGTCAGTGCCGCGACCGAGCCCGCCAGCAGGGCGGCCATCACCGGCGACATCGACTCGAACTGGCTCAGCATGCGGATTGCCCTTCGATGAGGGAGGTCCGGTCGTCCGCATCAGTGCGGACCGGGACGAACGTGACAGGTCGGTACAGCGGCATCGGTGATCCCCACGGTGAGCCTGCACGGTGCCAATCGCGCCGTCGCCCGCACGTCAACATCGAAGTTGGTTTGGTCGATACGCCCGCGACGACGCCCGCGGTATGCGATGCGTCCGCATGCGACAGGCGACTGACCGGAGTAGATTTTCCGGGGGCACCGTGCACGGGGAACGGACGATGACGCCTTTCAAACGCTACGGCTTCACGCTGGTGTACCTGGTGCCGGCGCTGGTGCCGGCCGCTGCGGCGCTGGGGCAATGGACGGGCCAGCTCGACCTGATGGCGTGGTTTCCGTTGTTCTTCCTGCTCGTGCTGGTGCCGATCGCCGATTACGCGATCGGTCGCGATCCGTCGAACCCGGCCGCCGACGAGGCCGCCCGGCTCGACCGCGAGGTCTGGTTCCGCGCGCTCACGCTGCTCGCGGTGCCGGTGCACCTCGGGCTGCTGGCATGGTCGGCGCAGCACTTCGTGACGACGCCGTTCGGTCCCGCCGGCCAGGTCGGCTGGCTGCTCGCGCAGGGCGTGGTCGGCGGCGTGCTGGCGATCAACACCGCGCACGAGCTGATCCACAAGGACACGCGGCTCGAGCGCGGCGCAGGCGGCGTGCTGCTCGCGAGCGTGGGCTACCACGGCTTCAAGGTCGAGCACGTGCGCGGCCACCACGTGCACGTATCGACGCCGCTCGATGCGTCGAGCGCGCGCTACGGCCAGTCGCTGTGGCATTTCCTGCCGCGGGCAATGTGGCGCAACACCGTCAACGCCTGGAAGCTCGAGGCGCAGCGGCTGCGCCAGCGCGGCCTGCCGTGGTGGCATCCACGCAACGAGCTGATCGGCTGGAGCGCGCTGTGGCTCGCATTCGCTGTGGCGTTCACGGTGTGGCTCGGCCCGGCGGGCCTCGTGTTCTTCATCGTGCAGGGGCTGGCGGCCGGCGCGTCGCTGGAGATCATCAACTACATCGAGCATTACGGGCTCGAGCGCGCGCAGCTGCCGGGCGGTCGCTTCGAGCGCACGACCCACCTGCATTCGTGGAATTCGGATTACCGGCTGTCGAACATGCTGCTGTTCCAGCTGCAGCGGCATTCGGACCATCACGAGACGCCGCGGCGCCGCTACCAGTGCCTGCAGCACCATGCCGACAGCCCGCAACTGCCGGGCGGCTATGGCGCGATGTTCGTACTCGCGCTGTGCCCGCCGCTGTGGTTCCGCATCGTGCATCCGGTGCTCGCGCGCTGGCGCGAGGCCCGCTGAAGCATCCCGGCGCGGCTCAGGCGGCGCCGGGCCGCAGCGGCAGGCCCAGCGCCGGCACGAGCATGCGCATCGCGTCATCGTCGCGGCTGTGGGTGAACCAGCCCGCGTGCACGCCGGTCTCCGGCTCCCAGGTCCACAGCGTGTAGTGGTGCTCGCGCAGGCGGTCGAACGCGGTGCCGATCAGCGACGGCACTTCGGCATCGGCGAGGAATTCGTCATCGCCCGGGTCCTCGACGCCCCAGTCGATGCGCAGGTCCCAGCGCGCGGCGAGTTCACCAAGCACGTCGATCGCGGCGGCCGGGTCGGATTCGTCGACGCGGAAGCCCGACTTCCAGTCGGTCGCGTCCAGCAGGCCTGCAGCGAGCTCGTCATCGCTTTCGGCGGCGCCTGAGGTCTCCTGCCAGGCCGCGAACTGCTGCATCGCCGCGTCCTCGTCGCCGGGATTGACCAGCAGCATGAACTGCCAGACCAGCGTCTCCAGCGCGTCCTCCTCGTCGATCTGCGCCGGGCGGCCGAACGCGTGCTCGAAGTTGTCGTCGGGGTCGAAGTCCGTATCCGGTGCGGTCATCGGCAAGGCCATGCGGGGCGGACCGGCAGCATAAACCCGGGCAGGCGCAGCGCTGCATCCGGCCGGGGCAGCGGCGCGTATCTACCGCCGAACGTCGCACTGCGACGCATCCCTGACCTGGAGATCGCCCATGAAGACCGCCCTGTTGGTACTCGCCGTCACCTCCGCACTCGCGCTTGCCGCCTGCAGCGAGCCGGCCGAAGTCCCGGCCGACACCGCCGCACCGACCGCCGACGTCGTCACGCCCGAGCCGGCACCTGTCGATCCGGCCACGACCGCCGATGCAGCGCCGCAGAACCCGATGGTGGGCGGCGCGCCGATGTATGCGAACAAGGACATCGTCGACAACGCGGTCAATTCGAAGGACCACACCACGCTGGTTGCGGCCGTGCAGGCCGCCGGCCTGGTCGACACGCTCAAGAGCCCGGGCCCGTTCACGGTGTTCGCACCGACGAATGCCGCGTTCGAAGCGCTGCCGGCCGGCACCGTCGATGGCCTGCTCAAGCCCGAGAAGAAGGAAGACCTGACCAAGGTGCTGACCTACCACGTCGTGTCGGGCAAGGTGGACGCCGCAACGCTGAAGTCGCAGGTCCAGGCCGGCAACGGCACGGCCACGCTGACGACCGTGCAGGGCGGCACGCTGACCGCGACCGCCAGCCCCGATGGTGGCGTGACGCTGACCGACGCGAAGGGCAACAAGGCGCAGGTCACGACCGCGGACGTGATGCAGAGCAACGGCGTGATCCATGTGATCGACACGGTGCTCATGCCGTAAGTGTCCCCTCGCTTGGGGTGTTCGGGACGGCTTCGGCCGTCCCTTTTTTTGCGCCGCGCACTGCGGCGCATGCTGACGCGGCATGAATCATCGGCCGGCTACGGTGCGCACTGCCCGCCCGATCGATGAGGACGCCATGGCCTGCCCGACCTTCCTGCCGAACCGGCGGCTGATGCCGCGCGCTGCGGTGCCGCGGCGCGCCTGTGCTTTCCGGGCGTGGGCGCGATGAGCACGCAGACCGATTCCGTGGCCGCTGGCGCGAATGCACCAGTGCGCATCGAGGTGTGGAGCGATTACGTCTGTCCGTTCTGCGTGCTCGAGGAACCGGTGCTCGACCAGGTTCGCGAGGTTTATGGCGACGACGTGGAGATCGAGTGGCGCGCCTACGAGCTGCGCCCCGACCCGGTGCCGACGCTGGACCCCGACGGCGACTATCTGCATTCGATCTGGGCGCGCGCGGTGTACCCGATGGCCGATCAGCGCGGCATGACGCTGCGGCTGCCGCCGGTGCAGCCGCGCAGCCGGCTGGCGCACGAGGCCGAACGCTTCGCGCGCGAAGCAGGCCATGGCGATGCGATGCGGCGCGCGCTGTTCCGTGCGTTTTTCGAGGACGGCCGCGACATCGGTCGCCTCGAGGTGCTGGAGGACATCGCGCGGGAAGTGGGTCTCGACGCGGACGCGTTGAGGCACGCGCTCGACGAGGGCACGCACGCCGGGGCGGTCGTGGCCGATCGGCGCATGGCCGAGGAGATCGGCATCCACGGCGTGCCGGCGATGCTGGTCGCACGCGATGGCGCCCCGCTGTCGGAGGCCGTGCTGGTCAGTGGGGCGCAACCGTTCGAGACACTGCGCAAGGCGATCGAAACCGCGCGCGACCCGTCGCCGGACTGATCCCGGCCAGCTGCAACAACCCGCGCCTATTCGGGCGCAGGGCGGTCCCGCGCGAGCATTTCCGTGCGTCCGCCGCCCGCGCGCTTGGCGGTCCACAGCGCTTCGTGCGCGCGGTGCAGCAGCGATTCGACATCGTCCTGCGGGTACTCGTGCAGCGCGACGCCCACGCTGACCGACAACGGCAACGCCGACAGCCGCAGTGCGACCGGCTCATCGAACGTCGCCATCAGCTTGGCGGCGACGACCGGGGCGTCCTCGCGCGCATCGCGCAGACCATCGAGCAGCACCGCGAACTCGTCGCCGCCAAGTCGCGTGACTGTGTCGTGATCGCGCACCGCCTCCTGCAGGCGGCGCGCGCATTCGCGCAGCACCGCATCGCCGGTGGCGTGGCCGTAGAGCTCGTTGATCGCACGGAAGCCGTCGAGGTTCAGCACGACCACCGCGGCGCGCTGCAGCGTGTCGCGGTTGCGTTCGATCGCGACCCGCAGCTGGCCCTGGAAGTACTCGCGTCCCGGCAGCTGCGTCAGCATGTCGAGCAGCACCTGCTGGCGCAGTTGATCGAGTTCGGCACGGCGTTCGGTGATGTCTTCCATGAACGCGTCGAACACCGGCCGGCCGTCGATCGTGGCGGTGTTGATCGACAGGTCCAGCGGCACCTGCGTGCCGTCGTGGCGCTGGCCCACGACCTGGATACGGCGCCCGATCAGTTGACTCTGGCGTGAGGCGAGAAAGCGCTGCAGGCCGTGGCGATGGGCATCGCGGGTCGCTTCGGGCAGGATCAGATCCTCGAGCGGGCGCAGCAGTGCCTGTTGCCGCGTCCAGCCGAACAGCACCTCGGCCGCGCGGTTCCATTCGATGACGCGGCCGGTCTCGTCCATGCTGACGAACGCCGCATGCGAATGCTCGATGATCGTGCGCAGCCGCTCGGTCGCAGCCTTCAGCGACTCGGCATGCGCATGGAAACCGCTTACGTCCTCGAGCGTGCGCACGATGCCGGTCACGTGGCCGTGCTCGTCGCGCAGTGGCGCGCCGCTGACGCGCACATCGACATGCCCGCCGTCCTTGCGCGGCCGGCGCACGATCTCGGTCGTGGCGGGGCCGTCGCGCACGATGCGAGCGGAAATCTCGAGAAATCGCGCCATGCCGCCCTCGCCGACCGGTGGCGGCCCGCCGACGACCTCGTCCGCAGACCAGCCGAGCAGCGTCTCGGCGGCGGCGTTCCACATCCGCACCGTGCCGTCGAGGTCGTGCACGATCGTCGCGGTCGGCGATGCGGCCAGCACGGTGGTGGCCTGCTCGTACGCCTGCATACGCGATTCGTACAACCGGCGGTTCTCATCGACCACGCGCTCGCGGCCGATCGCGTTGCCGGCGATGCCGGCCGCCAGGCGCAGCGCGCACTGGTCGGTGTCGTCGAACGCGTCGGGCGCGGGCGACGCCACCTTCAGCATGCCAAGCGTGCCGCCGAGATGGCACAGCGGCATCACCAGCATCGAGCGCACACCGGTGCGTTCGCAGGCGGCGCGGTCCACGCGCGGGTCGGTCAGCGCATCGGTGCAGACCTGCAGCCCACCCTCGCAGACCGCCAGCCCCGACAGGCTGCCGTGCACTGGGACGCGCAGGCTGCGGTGTTCTGCGACCGAGCCGGCCGTGGCCACGTACTCGATCACGTCGCCGTCGACGAGCCCGACCACGGCGCCGGTCGCCGAGGTCATCGACATCACGCACTCGAGCACCTGGTCGAGCAGCGCGGCGGTGGGCAGGTTCAGCGAGACGAGGTGGGTCAGCCCCTCGACGATCACGCGCAGCCGGTCGCGCTCGACGCGCAGCGACGCGATGTCGGACGTCGCATTCGGCTGGGGTCGATCGATCGGGGCTAGGGGCTCAGCCATGTCCACCACGTTTGTACGGCAGCGCCAGTACACCACCCGGACCGTTAACCGGAAGCATCACGCCATCCCGTGGCCGCGGCCGGCGGCTCGACCCGGTACTCACCTGCCGCTGCTAGCCTGCCCGCGTCGCCTGCGAGGGAACTGCCGATGCGCCTGCTGGTCCTGCTGCTGTCGATCGCGATGCCGATCGTTGCGTGGATGTCGCAACGCGGCGAGTTCGGGCCGGACCAGGGCACGGTGTCCGACCGCTATCCGACGCTGCTCGTCGCGGCCGGCTACGCGTTCTCGATCTGGGGCCTGATCTTCGCGCTCGATATCGCGTACGCGCTGTGGCAGGCAACCGGCGATCGCCGCCGTGACGCGACACTGGCACGCATCGCGCCGCTGGCGGCCGCGGGCTTCGCGCTGACCGCGGTGTGGATGCCGCTGTTCTCGCAGGGGCTGTTCTGGCTGTGCGTGGCGGTGATTTTCGGCGCGCTGGCTGCGACTGCGCGCGCCGCGGTCGTGCTCTCGCGCGATCCCGATTCGCAACCACGCCAGCGGCTGTGGGCATGGCTGCCGCTGTCGCTGCATGCGGGCTGGCTGTCGCTGGCGGCGTTTCTCAACCTGGCGCAGACGATCGTGGCCTACCGCCTGCTGCCGGTCGACGACATGCTCGGCTGGAGCGCGGTGCTGTATGCGCTCGCGGCACTCGTACTGCTGGTGCTCAACGGCCGCATGCGCGGCAATCTCGCCTACGTCGCGGCGGCGATGTGGGGGCTGGCAGCGGTGGTGGTCAAGCAGTCGCAGTCGACGGTGCCCGGTGCGCAGGTCGCGGCCGGCATCGCGCTCGTGATCGTCGTGGCGCTGCTCGCGCAGACGCTATGGCTGCGCTGGTGGCGGCCGCGCGTGGCGCAGGCCGCTTCGCACTGAGGCGCAGCGGCAGGCTCAGAGCAGCCGCGGCGGCGCGATCGGCTCGATCAGCTGCGGCCCGCGGTTGCGCACGTTGCCGACCGCACGATCGACCGGATGGAACACGAGCGGCGCCGACGGCACGGCGTGGGCGATGGCCATCGCGTCATCGGCACTGCCATGCAGCCAGTCCTCGAACACGGTCGGCGGCAGCACCAGCGGCATGCGGTCATGGATCGTCTCGACGGTCTGGTCGGCCGCGCGTGTGATCACGCTGTAGGTCAGCAGCTCGTTGCCGGCCTCGTCGCTGCGGCGTTCCCATAGGCCCGCGTAGAACATCACCGGCGCGCCGTCGAGGTGGATGAAATACGGCTGCTTGGTCTTCGAATCCAGCTGCATCCACTCGTAATAACCCGTGCTCGGGATCAACGCGCGCCGCTGCTTCCAGGCGCTGCGAAAAGCCGGTTTTTCGGCCACTGATTCGAGCCGGGCATTGATCGTCGAATACGCGAGCTTGGTGTCCTTCGCCCACGGCGGCAGCAGGCCCCAGCGCATCGGCAGTGCCTGGCCGCCTTTGTCACTAGCAACGACCGCCCAGCCGAGCTGGGTCGGGGCACGGTTGTAGTTCGGCTCGGCCTCCTCAGCGGGCGTGGTGATCGCCAGTGGCTGTGAAAAAGCCTGCACTTCCGCCCAGGTCGCCGTGAATGTGTCGCGTCCGCACATCCGCGCACTATAGGTGGCCGCGCAGGAGCGGCCGTCAACGCATGAACCACCTGCACAAACTGTGCGTGGCGCTGGCGCACCGCAGGGCTGCGCTCCCCTAGACTGGCCGGCCGCTCCACGCCCGTAGCCGCCATGACTGCTTCGTCTTTGCTTGTTGTTTCGCTGGCCCAGATCGCACCGGTCTGGCTCGACCGTCAGGCCACGGTTGCGAAAGTCGCCGACTGGGTCGGCCGCGCCGCGCGCGATGGCAGCCGACTGGTCGCGTTCGGCGAAGCGCTCGCGCCCGGCTACCCGTTCTGGCTCGAGCACACCGATGGCGCCCGCTTCGAGTCGCCGTTGCAGAAGGCGCTGTTCGCCCATTACGCCGAGCAGGCGGTCGACCTGACGCGCGACGACCTTGCACCGGTGCGCGAGGCCGCCCGCAAGGGCCGGCTGTGGGTGGCGCTGGGCTGCATCGAGCGCGCGCGGGATCGCGGCCACAGCCTGTACTGCTCGCTGGTGCTGATCGACGACGCGGGCGAGGTCCGCAACGTGCACCGCAAGCTCATGCCGACCTACGAGGAGCGGCTGGCCTGGTCGCCCGGCGATGGCCACGGGCTGCGCTGCTTCGAGCTGGACGGCTTCACGTTCGGCGGCCTGAACTGCTGGGAGAACTGGATGCCGCTCGCGCGATCGGCGCTGTACGCGCAGGGCGAGGAACTGCACATCGCAACCTGGCCTGGCAGCGCGCGCAATACCAGCGACATCACGCGGCACATGGCGCGCGAGGGCCGCATGTACGCGCTGTCGGTCAGTGGCCTGCTGCGCCACGAGGACATCCCCGACCACCTGCCGCATGCCGCGCTGCTGCGCGAAGCGCTGCCCGAGGTCTGCGCGAATGGCGGCTCGTGCATCGCGGCGCCGACCGGTGAATGGGTGCTGCCGCCCTGCATCGGCGAGGAGCGCCTACTGACCGCGTCGCTGGACCCGGCACTGGTGCGGGCCGAACGCCAGAACTTCGATCCATTCGGCCATTACTCGCGCCCGGATGTGCTCGAGCTGCAGGTCAATCGCAACCGCCCGTGCGGCGTGCGCTTCGTCGACGACGCGGGCTCCTGAGCGGCGCCAGCGGCCGGGTTTGATCACCGTCGGACGACGACGGATGCGTAATCGTGGCGGTCCCGGCGATGCGCGCCAGCGCGACGCCATCTGCTCCGAGGCTGCAATGCAACGTCCGACCCATCACCCGTTAGCCCTGGCCGCTGCCGTCCTGCTGCCGCTGGCAGCCGCCGCGATTCTCGGTCGCCGTGCGATGACCGGCGCAGGCAGGCGCGTCGTTCCCGGCATTTCCGGCCGCACCTACGTCATCACCGGCGCATCGAGCGGCTTTGGGCGCGGTGTCGCGCTGCACGTCGGTGTGCGCGGCGCGAACGTCGTGCTCGCCGCGCGTCGCACCGAACTGCTCGAGGAAGTCGCCGCCGAGATCCGCGCCGGCGGTGGCCGCGCGCTCGTGGTCACCACCGACGTCAGCCGCCCCGAGGACATGGAACAGCTCGAGGCCGCCGCGATCGAGCACTTCGGCCGCATCGATGCGTGGATCAACGATGCCGGGCTGGGCGCGATCGGCCATTTCTGGGATATCCCGCTCGCCGATCACGGAAGGCTGGTCAACATCAACCTCAACGGCGTGATCTACGGCAGCCACGTCGCGCTTCGCCGCTTCCGCACGCAGGGCGAAGGCACGCTGGTCAACGTCGGCTCGATCGAAAGCGAAGTGCCGCTTGCGCTGCATGCGTCGTATGCCGCATCGAAGGCCGGCATCCTGCACCTGGGCCGCGCGCTCAACGAGGAACTGCGGCTTGCAGGGCTGGACCGGGTCAAGGTGGCGACGGTGATGCCATGGGGCGCGGACACGCCGTTCGACGTGCATGCTGCGAACCACAGCGGCCGCACGCCGCAGCTGATCAGCCCGGACGGCCCGTCTGAGGTCGTCGAAGCGATCGTGCGCATGTCGCTCGATCCGCAGGCCGAACTCGCGGTCGGTTGGAAAGCGAAGGGCGCCTATGCCGGTCATCGGCTGATGCCCGACCTCGGCGGCCGGGTGGCGGCGAATCTGTTCAACCGCGCGCAGATGAAAGAAGCGCCGCCCGCGCCGGCAACCTCGGGTGCGCTGCACGAGCCGGTTGACTCCGGGCGCACCGTCGAAGGCACGGTGCGCGAGCGCATGCGTCGCGAGGAAGCCACGCGCGGGCATATCGATACCAGCTTGCAGGCTCCGCAGCAGGGCCTGCAGGCGCACTGACAAGCGCAGCTGCGCCGGGCGCACACGCGCTCGGCGCGGTCGAGCCGGGCCCGGAACCGCTACTCCGGCTGGTCGCCGCGCACCTGCGCATGGCTGATCAGCGCGAAGATCAGGCTGCCACCGACGACGTTGCCGGCCAGCGTCGGCAGCGCGAAGTGCAAGACGAACTCCATCATCGTCGCGCCGCCACTGAACACGAGGTACAGCACCTCGGCCGCGCCGGCGATGATGTGCGCAAGCCCGCCGAGCCCGATCAGCGAAGTGATCACGATGATCATCGTGACTCGGGACGTATCCGCGCCCGGCAGCAGCCAGACCAGCGTCGCGATCAGCCAGCCGGCCACGACCGCACGGCTGAACATCTGCCACGAGGTGAGGTCCATCAGGTGATGGCCGATCTTGATCAGCGCTTCGTGCGTTGTCGCATCCATCAGATCGAGCTGGCGTACGCCCCAGGCGAACAGGGCCGCTCCCACGAGGTTGCCGGCCAGCACCAGTCCCCATAGCCGCAGCAATCGCAGCAGCGTTTCGAGCCGCGGATGCGTCATCAATGGCAGCACCGCCGTCAACGTGTTCTCGGTGAACAGTTGCTGCCGCGCGAGGATCACGATCAGAAAGCCGACCGAATAGCCGAGCCCGGCCAGCAGCCAGCCGGCCGGCGTGTCGCCGAACCGCGCCATCATCAGCGCCGGTGCCAGCATCGAAAAGCCCATCGACAGGCCGGCGGCAAGCGCCGACCACAGCAGCGCGGGCGCAGTGCGTGCAAGCTCGGCCTCGCCTTCGAGGCGCACCGTCTCGTGCAGCACCTGCGGCGTCGGTGAGCGATTTTCGTCGACGTCGTGCGCCTCCTGCTTGGTCAGCAGCAGGCCGTCCTCGTCGACTTCGGGTCGCTCGGCATTGATGCCCTGCCGGCTCGCGCGGAACCTGCGCTTCTCTTCCATCACGTGTCCTGTTTCAGGCCGGCGGCCAGCCTATGGGCTGTGCGGTGATTTCAGGGCGATGGCAGCCGGCGGGCTCGCGCGGCGCAAGCACGTGCGCTGCTGTATCTACATGCGACGCCCGTGCTTAGCGATGCGGGTTCACGACCGCGCAGCAATCCGCGCCCTACGCTACGCGACTCATGTCGGCAGCACGCGGTCACCGCATGTCCAAGCTCACCCATTCAACGGTCCCGCTCGCATTGGCTGCGGCGCTTGCGCTTTTCGCATTGCCGGCCGCAGCCGCCACGCCGAAGTACGGCCCGCAGCTCGAAGGCTTCGAGTACCCGCACGAGGTGAAGCGATTTGCGCTGACCTCGCAGGGCCAGCCGCTGTCGATGGGCTACATGGATGTCGCGCCAACCGCGGCCGCGAACGGACGCACGGTGGTGCTGCTGCATGGCAAGAACTTCTGCGGTGCGACCTGGGAGTCGGCGATCGCGGCACTCGCTGCGGACGGCTACCGCGTAGTGGTTCCGGACCAGATCGGCTTCTGTACTTCCAGCAAGCCCGAGGGTTACCAGTTCAGCTTCGACCAGCTGGCAACGAACACGCGCGCACTGCTCGATTCGCTCGGCGTCGAGCGCGCGACGGTGATCGGCCATTCGATGGGCGGCATGCTGGCGGCGCGCTATGCGCTGAACCATTCGCAGATGGTCGAACAGCTGGTGCTCGTCAATCCGATCGGGCTCGAGGACTGGCGCGCCGAAGGTGTGCCGTACGCGACGATCGACACGCTGTTCGAGAACGAACTCAAGACCGACTACGAGCGCATCAAGGACTACCAGCGCAAGTACTACTACAGCGGCCAGTGGCAGCCGCGCTACGACCGCTGGGTGTCGATGCTGGCCGGCATGTATGCAGGGCCCGGCGGCCGCGCCGTCGCGCGCAATCAGGCGCAGACGTCGGAGATGCTGTTCACGCAGCCGGTCGTGCACGAGTTCGACCGCATCCAGACGCCGACATTGCTGCTGATCGGCCAGAAGGACCGCACCGCGCCCGGCGCGAACCGCGCGCCGCCCGAAATCGCAAAGCGCCTCGGCGATTACCCCGCGCTGGGCAAGCGCGCGGCAAAGCGCATTCCGAACGCCACGCTGGTCGAGTTCGCCGAACTCGGGCATTCGCCGCAGGTCGAAGCGCCGGAGCGCTTCAACGAGGCGCTGCTGCGCGGGCTTGGAGCACTGGGCCCCGCTGATTGAGGCCGGCCAGAATTGACCGTCGATGGCGGAATCCGCCACAACGCCCGCACATCGCCGACGCTGTCGCACACTGCCGCTTCCACCGCTACCGCCTGCCACCATGCCGACCCAGCTGACTCCGTTCCACCTGGCGATTCCCGTGCACGACATCGCTGCCGCGCGCGCCTTCTACGGCGAGCTGTTCGGCTGTCCCGAAGGGCGCAGCTCCGAGCGCTGGGTCGACTTCAACCTGTTCGGGCACCAGCTGGTCTGCCATCAGGTCGATGGCATGAAGCCGCCGATCGCCGGTGATAACCCGGTCGACGGCCATGACGTGCCGGTGCCGCATTTCGGCGTCGTGCTCGAGCTGCCGGACTGGCATGCGCTCGCCGACCGCCTGCGCGCGGCGGGCGTGAAGTTCGGCATCGAGCCGCACGTGCGCTTCGTCGGTCAGCCGGGCGAGCAGGCCACGCTGTTCCTGCTCGACCCGTCGGGCAACGCCCTGGAATTCAAGGCGTTTGGCGACATCGAAGGCCAGCTGTTCGCGACCTGAGCAGCCGGCCCCCGCTGGCGCGGCGAGTCGCTAGTTGCGGCTGCTGCCGTGGTCGCGCGAACTGCGGTTCGCATCCGAGCGGCCGGCAACCGCGCGCTCACCGCCGGTGGCCGCGCCCAGCGTGTCAGGGCCCGAGGTCAGGTCCGCTCCGGCGCCGGTGGTCGGGTCGTTCGCCCCGCGGATCTGATCCGATGCCAGCGCCGAGCCGATCGGCATGTCACGATCGTCGCTGCGGGCATCATCGGCCGAGCCATGCGTCGTACCGGTCGACATCCGCCGCGCCTCGTCGAGCCCGGCGTCCTTATGGCCGACCATGCCTGCACCGCTGAGGCCGATCGAATCGCCGTCGCCGGTTTCGTCGGGCGCAGCGTTCATGGCGACCGGAGGCGGCACGGGCTTTCCGTGTGCGTCGTGACCGGTACCGGGAGTGCGGGATGTCGTCATGGTCGGCTCCTTGTTCGAGGGTACGAATGGCGCATCTGCCATGCGGCGACATGCGCTCGCTCAGCCCCGGCGCATCGAACCGGCCGGGGCGCAGCCTTCATCGGGTAGCACCGGCATGTTCGGCCGCGGGCAGTGACAGTGTCGTAAACCGCGCTGTCACTGCCCGGGCGTCGACCGTTGTCAGTGCAAGCCGGGGGATTGACCGGCGTTGCGATCGGTCTGCACCGCAGCCGGATTCATCCACGGCTGCGTGTCGACGACGGGCCGGCGCGCATTGTCGAGCCAGCGGCCGCTGCACGCGCGCTCGGCCTGGCGCTGGCCAAGCTCGATCAGTTCCTGGATGCGTTCGGGCGAGTAATCGAACTGGCCTGAAATCGCGTCGTTGTCCAGCGGATCGCGCACGATCGACAGCACGTGCGTGATGCCCTGCAGTGCATGGTCGGGCACCTCCATCTTGCCCTGCAGCAACAGCTCGAGCGCGCGGTGCACGAGTTCGAGACCCGACTGCGGCGGGCGCGGCAGCTCGCGGCTCATGTGGTCGATCGTGATCAGCATGACCTCTTCGTCGTCTGCATCCGACAGCCGGCCCAAGTCGCGCAGCCGGTCCAGCATCACCGGCACCATCGATTCGCGGCTCATCTCGCCATCCCAGTACAGGTGGCCGTCGATCTCGACCGGCTCGAACAGCAGCGGCATCGCCGAGCTTGCGGCAAGGTGCTCCGGCGCAACCGGCATGTTCGCGCTGTCGAACAACACCAGATCGCCACTGAGTACATCGACTGCGGGGATGCACAACACCGGGTCACCGTGGCTGTGCGCACAGTGCGTGCCGACCTCGCGGTCCAGCCATTGCCACATCGGCCCGCGGTCCATCAACGGCCGCTCGGTGCTCTGCAGGCTGGCAAACGGATTCCAGCTCATCGCGGTGCTGTGGTAGAGGCTGCGGTTGCCGAGCAGCAGACCGGTCAGCACGCCGTTCCAGCTGCGATGCGCGCGGTCGCCGAATGGCCCGGCAAACGGCACCGATGGCATCGTCAGTTGTTCGCACCATAGCGATTCGAGCATCGCGGCGCCTGCGCACAGGTCCTGGCCGTGGCGTGCAAGGCAGGCGGCATTGACCGCGCCCATCGAAGTGCCACCAACCGCGAGCAACGATGCGCCAGAGCTGCGCAGCACCGGCGCGAGCACGCTCCAGACGCCGTAATCAAACGCCCCTTTCGAACCGCCCCCGCCGAACACGACGATCACTTTCATGTGCGCCCCTCCAATGGAACGGCGCACGCTACCGGCGTGTTCGCTCGGACCGGGTGAACGTTTCGTAGACGGTTCGCTACGCTGCCGCGAGCGTCACAGGCGCTCCACCGCACTTGCGCGGATCAGCACTTCCTCCTGCTGGAAACGCTGCTCGAGCGTACGGCGGTAATCGCTCCACCATTGGCGGTCGAGCATGTCGGCCATGACTTCGATCAGCACCACGTCGTCGCGGCACACGTCGCCATCGTCGTCTTCCCACAGGCCCGCCGCCGGCGAGCGCGTGAACGCGGTGACGCCGCCGAACGTGTCGGCAAGTTCGGTCCGCACCGTATCGAACTGCGACCTCGAGAATGGCTGGTGATTGTTGTCGTAGACCGGCAGGAACAGCTGGATGAGGTGCATGCGGACGGTTCCGGGGCCGGTGGGCGCGGTAGTAGCGCGCACTGCGCGTCACGCGACCGTCGACGCGCACCTGTGGCCCGGCCTGCGACGCGCGCGGCTGGCGCTGCGACCTGTGCGGTTGCGGTGCCTGCCCACGGTCGCGCCACCGACGCATCGCGCGGCTTTGCACCGCGCTGACATGCAGCGGCTTATGCAGGGTATTCCCGGCCCGGAGATCGCATTGAAACTCGAAGGTTCCTGCCACTGCGGCAAGGTGCGCTTCCGCTGCGAGGCGCAGTCGCCGGTGCCGTTCCTGCGCTGCTACTGCTCGATCTGCCGCAAGACCGCCGGCGGTGGCGGCTATGCGATCAACCTCGGCGCGGACGCCGCCACGCTCGAGGTCGAAGGCGAGCCGCATCTCGGCACCTACCACGCGCGCATCGAGGACGACGGCCAGTGCCGCATCAGCGGCGCCGCGCGCCGGTTCTGCACCGGTTGCGGCAGCGCGCTGTGGTTGTTCGATCCGCAGTGGCCCGAACTCGTGCACCCGCACGCGTCGGCGATCGACACGCCGCTGCCGACCCCACCGGAGCACGTGCACATGATGCTCGGCTCGAAGGCGCCCTGGGTCGAGGCGCAGCGCGCGCCGGGCGATCGCTGCTTCGATCGCTATCCGGACGAGTCGCTGGAGCAGTGGCACCGGCGTCATGGATGCTTCGACGGGCCAGACGCGGCTGGCGACGGGGGCACACCGTGATGGGAACCGGGCCGCGCGCTGCGTTCCCACCTGCCGCACGCGCGTCGCGTCGCACCCGGGGGCCGGCATGAGCATCACCACGCAGATCGCCGAAACCCTTGCGCGCGAGTTCGCACTACCGGACGCGCGCATGCCGACACTGATCGTCGTGCGGCTGCTGGTCGCGGCGGTGCTGGGCGGACTGGTCGGGCTTGAACGCGAACGCCGCGGCCGCGCGGCAGGCCTGAAGACGCACACGCTGGTCGCGGCGGGCTCGGCGCTGTTCGTGATGGCGCCGCTGCTCGCCGGCGTCGATGCGGCCAACACGACCCGCGTGATGCAGGGCATCGTGCAGGGCATCGGTTTTCTCGGCGCGGGCGCAATCCTCAAGGCCGGTCCCGGCGAGCGGGTGAAGGGGCTGACCACTGCCGCCGGCATCTGGATGACCTCGGCCATCGGCATGGCCGCGGGGATGGGCATGCATATCGCGGCGCTGATCACCACGCTGGTCGCGCTGCTGGTGTTCGGCGCACTGCCGCGGCTCGTGCCGAGCGGTACCCGGGGCCCGCGCGGCCACGCCTAGCCGCGATAACCGGGTCCGGATGAGGCCGGCGCCGCGGCGCCCGCGGTGACCGGCCTCTGGGCGCGGGCGTCAGCTCGCGGTACAACGGTGCGGTCGGCAGCTCATCCACAGCGACGGGAGCCGGCGCAGGACGGTGCCAGGAGTTGCAGTGAATACGGAACAAGCCGCCAGACCGCCGCAGGACGTGCGCATCCGCGCGTTGCGCCGCAAGAAGAACATCGCCGTGGCGCTGCTCGCGCTCGCGGGCACCGTGCTGGTGGTGTCGTTCACGCTCGGCCGCCTGTTTCCGCACTGGGGCTTCGAGTTGGCAGCGGCCATGGCCGAGGCCGCGCTGGTCGGCGGGCTGGCGGACTGGTTCGCGGTCGTCGCGCTGTTCCGCCATCCGCTGGGCCAGCGCTGGATTCCGCATACCGCGATCATCCCCGCCAAGAAGGATTCGATCGGCCGGAGCCTGGCGGATTTCATCTGCAACCACTTCCTGGCCAAGGACCAGGTACTCGCACGGCTGGAGTCGGTCGACGTCGCCTCGCGGCTGGCGCGCAAGCTCGCCGACGACGCGAGCGCACAGCTCATCGGCGACAAGCTCACCGCCGCGGTGCCGCACCTGCTCGGCCTGCTCGACAGCGAGCCGCTGCATCGCTTCATCCATGATGCGGCCCGCTCGCGGCTGCAGCGCGTGGACCTGTCCGGCGTAGCTGCATTCGGCCTGCGCCAGCTCACGCTAGACGGCCGCCACGAGGCGCTGGTCGACGAGGCGCTGGGCTACGTGCGCGATGCGCTGCAGTCGCCGGAAACCCACCGCAACATTTCCGAACGCGCCGCGAAGGAGGTCTGGGGCATCCTGCGCTACGCGCGGCTGGACGAGATGATCGCCAACCGCATTGCCGACAAGCTCGTCGCCGGCCTGACCTCGCTGGTCACCGAGATGTCGATGGACCGCGACCACGAGATGCGCCAGCGCATCGCCGGCGAGATCGACGGGTTGATCGGCCGGCTCGAAAGCGACGAGGAGTTCCGCGTTCGCGTGAACGAGTTCCGCGACCGCCTGCTGGACCAGGCCGAACTCGCAAGCTACCTGCGCAGCCTCTGGGACGACCTGCTGGCCTGGCTGCAGGAGGACGTGCGCAAGCCGGATTCGCAGATCCGCGCACGCCTGGCCCACGGCACGCAGCGCCTCGGCGCGCGCCTGCTGGCGAGCGAGGAGATGCGCAGCTGGATCAACGGCGCGGTGATCGAAACGCTCGAGCCGATGATCGACCCGCTGCGTGGCAAGGCGCGCAGCTTCATCACCGAACGCGTACAGCGCTGGAGCGCCGAGGAACTCACGCGCGAGCTGGAACTCAGCATCGGCGGCGATCTGCAGTACATCCGCTACAACGGCACCGCGATCGGTGCGCTGATCGGCGGGCTGATTTTCGCGGTGATGCACGGCATCCAGACGCTGACCGGCTGACGGGCGCTGCTGCAGGCCTGCCATCGCACGCCGCGTTCTAGCGCTGCAGTACGCGCATGCGCGGTGTTACGGCCCAGCCTGATGACGCAATCACAGCCGCCGTTGCAGAATCGTGGGCTGCTTCCCACGGACCTTGCGATGACGTCCCTGCTCGACCAGCTCCGCGAACACTCCGCCGTCGTGGCCGATACCGGCGACATCGAAGCGATTGCCCGCTTCCGCCCGCTCGATGCCACGACCAACCCGTCGCTGCTGCTCAAGGCCGCGAGCCTGCCGGCGTATGCCGGGCTCGTCGATGCCGCGGTTGCGCAGGCGCAGGGCAGTGATACCGATGCGCGCGTGCGCGATGCCGGCGACCGGCTCGCGGTTGCGATCGGCGGCGAGATCCTCAAGCTGATCCCGGGGCGCGTGTCGACCGAAGTCGATGCACGACTGAGCTTCGACACCGAGGCCACCGTCGCCAAGGCGCACCACATCGTCGATCTCTACGAGCAGGCCGGGATCGGGCGCGACCGTCTGCTGATCAAGATCGCATCGACCTGGGAAGGCATCCGCGCGGCCGAGCGCCTCGAGCGCGAGGGCATCCACTGCAACCTCACGCTGCTGTTCTCGTTCGCCCAGGCCGTCGCCTGCGCCGAGGCCGGCGTGTTCCTGATCTCGCCGTTCGTCGGCCGCATCCTCGACTGGCACCTCGCGAATGGCGCGGACAAGCCCGCCACGCCGCAGGACGATCCGGGCGTGCAGTCGGTCACGCGGATCTGGAATTTCTACAAGCGCCACGGCTTCGACACCGTCGTGATGGGCGCGAGCTTCCGCAACACCGCGCAGGTGCTCGCGCTCGCCGGTTGCGACCGGCTGACGATTTCGCCGGATCTGCTAGGCGAACTGGAACAGTCGCAGGGCGAGCTCGCGCCCGCGCTGGTGGCGCGCGAGGAACGCGCAGCCGCGCCGGTGCGGATCGACGAGGCGCAGTTCCGCTGGCAGCACAACGAGGACGCGATGGCGACCGACAAGCTTGCCGACGGCATCCGCCGCTTCGCGCAGGACCAGGTCAAGCTCGAGACGCTGCTGGCCGCGAAGCTGGGCTGACCGTAGGCCGCGACAGCCGCACCGCACGAGTTGCGGTGCGGCGCCTCCGATGAATCAGGCCGGCGCCGGCGCCGCGTCGAGCAGCTGCAGCAGTTGCTGCACGTCCGCCGGCTTGACCAGGTGCACATCGAAACCGGCCACCGCCGACTGCGCACGGTCCTGCGCCTGCCCGTAGCCGGTCAATGCGACAAACAGCGCCGGCCGTGCGCCCTCACGGCCACGCAGCTGCAGCGCAAGCGTGTAGCCGGTCATGTCCGGCAGTCCGATGTCGAGGATGAACACGTCGATCGCTGGCTCCTGCGCAGCGATGTCGAGCGCGGCCGCGCCGGTCGCGGCCACGAACACGCGATGGCCCTGTACGCGCAGCACGTCAGCCAGCACGTGCGCCGCGTCGGCGTTGTCGTCGACGATCAGCACCGTGCGCGTGCGCCCCGATGCCGCCATTTCCGGCACCGCCGTGTCCGGCAGCACCTGGACGGCCGGTGCGCGCGGCAGCAGCACCGTGAACGTGCTGCCCTGCCCCGCACCCGCGCTCTCGACGCGGATCTCGCCGCCGTGCAGCTGCACGATGCTGCGCACCAGCGCCAGGCCGATGCCGAGGCCGCCCTGCGAGCGGTCCGGCGTGCGGTGCGCCTGGGTGAACAGCTCGAACACATGCGGCAACAGCCCGCGGTCGATGCCGACCCCGTTGTCGCGCACGACGATGCGCACGCAGTCACCGACCTCGTCCACGCGCAGTTCGATCGTGCCGCCGGGTGGCGTGTACTTCGCCGCGTTGTTGAGCAGGTTTGCGACCACCTGCGTCAGCCGCGCGCGGTCGCCTTCGACGATCGACGCCGCCGCGCCGCTCCAGGTACCGAGCACATGACCACGCGATTCGATCAGCCCGCGCACCTGTTCGATCGCCGAGGCAAGCACCGACTTGAGGTCGACCGGCCGGCGCTCGAGCTCGACCAGCCCGCGCGTCACGCGTGACACGTCGAGCAGGTCGTCGACGAGTTCGGTCATGTGCCCGACCTGGCGCGAGATGATCGCGCTCGCATCGATGACGCGGCGGGGGTCGCCGGCCGACATGCGCAGCAGCTGCGCGGCCGTGCTGATCGGTGCCAGCGGGTTGCGCAGCTCGTGCGCGAGCATCGCCAGGAACTCGTCCTTGCGCCGGTCGGCGAGCTGCAACTGGCGGTGCAGGCGCGCGTTCTCGACCGCGGCGGCCGCGCGCCGCGCGAGCTCCATCGCAAGGCCGATGTCGGTCTCGCGGTAATGGCGCCCGCTTTCAGCGAGCACCAGCGTCATCGCGCCGATCACCTTCACCCCGACCTGCAGCGGCACGCAGATGTAGGACTTCAGCTGCAGGCCGCTCAGCAGGTCGAAATGCTCCTGGTTGTGAGCCGCGCGCTGCAGCTGCAGCTCATTGATCGATTCGGCCCAGTTCGGCTCGCCGGTGGTGACCGCATGCCACGATCCGTGCGGGATGTCGCGCCGCGTCGGGTAGCGCTCGTGCAGCCGCCGCGCCATCGCGACGCGCTCGGGGTCCGGATGGCACACCGAGACGCGTTCGAGTTCGCCTTCCGGCGTCAGCAGGTCGATCGCGTACCAGTCCGCCAGGCGCGGCACCACCACGCGCGCAAGCTCATCCAGCGTGCTTTCGTAGTCGAGCGATGCACCGAGCGTTTCGCCCGCATCGGCGAGCACGCGCAGCGCGTCCTCGGCGCGCCGGCGTTCGGTCACGTCGAGCGTCACCCCGAGCAGGTGCGCCGGCGCGCCGTCGGCCATGCGCTCGAGGTGGCCGAGCGAATGCACCCAGCGCAGGCGCCCGTCCGGCGAGCAGATCCGGTATTCCAGATCGAGCGGTTCGCCGTGCTCGATCGACCCGCGTGAGGCCGCATCGACGGTCGCGCGGTCGTCGGGATGCACGACGCCGAGGAAATCCTCGCGCGCACCGATCTGGATGCCCCAGAACTCGGTCGCGTTCGCCGAACAGGTCACCGTGTCGGTCTCGAGATCCTGGTCCCAGACGTTCATGCGGCCGATCGACAGCGCGCGGTGCAGGCGCTCCTCGCTTGCGCGCAGCAGCGCCTGCGCGTGCCGTGCTTCGGTCACGTCCTCGTGCACCAGCACGACTTCCTGCACCGCGCCGTCATCGCCGCGCACGGGATACGCGAATGCACGCACCCAGCGAAGCGGGCGCTCGCTCTGGCTGCGGTTGGGCAGCGTGCGATCTGGGTCGTACGGGATCTCCGGCAGGTGCACCGCCTCGCCCGCGAACGCGCGGCGCAGCAGCGGCGTGATGCCGGCGGCTTCGAGCTGCGGATCGAGCAGCACGTTGTAGTCGGCAACGTCCTCCAGCCTTGCGCCCCACAGCGCCTCCCAGGCCCGGTTGACGCCGATCGTGCGGCCGTCGGCGGCGATGCGCTGGGTCGACAGTGGCGACTGCTCCATCATCGCGCGGAAGCGCTGCTCGGACAGCCGCAACTCGGCCTCGATCTGGCTGCGCTTGGCCAGTTCCTGCTGCGCCTGCCGGTACAGCCGCGCGTTGTCGATCGCGAGCGCTGCACGGCGGGCGAGTTCCTCGGCCAGCGCGATGTCGTCGGGCCCGTAGCGCCGGTCGGACTCGGTGATGCCCAGGCTGATCACGCCAACCGTCGTGCCGCGCGCGACCATCGGCACGGCCAGATGCGAACGCATGCCGACCTCGAGGATCAGCCGCGCATGTTCGTCGTCGATCGTGTGCGCGGCGACGACTTCGGGCGTGACGGTTTCCAGCCAGTCGGTTCGACCGGTGGCGAGTGCACGCGCGGCGGGCGTCGGCGAACCTTCGACGGTCGGGTGCAGGCGCACCAGCCGTTCCAGCAGCGCCTGCTTGTGCGGCTGCACGTGCACCGTCGCGGTGCGGTGCAGGCGCGCGTCCTCGACGATGTCGACGACGCACAGGTCGCCCATCGCCGGCACCGCGATCCGCGCGACGTCCTGCAGTGTCTGCGCGTAGTCGATCGACGAGGCCAGCAGCTCGCCGGCCGCGGCGAGCAAGGCCAGACGACGCGCCGCCGGATCGTCGGCCGATGCGGAACCGGGAGCGGCGGGCAGCACGGAGACCATCGCATCGAGCCGATTTGCAGGTGAAACGGGACTATACGCAGTCCCGGCGTTGGCAAAGGCCGCGGCGCCGTTCCTGCCAGGCGCTGTGCATGGCGGGCGCTGCGCAGCGCCCGCGGCAGTTTTGTCCGCAGCTCGGCCGCGCGAGGCGCAAACCACATCGGAAGGCGGCCGTGAGCTGAACCGGCTTTGTGCAGGGGGCGCGGATACGCAAAACCTTGCGCGCGGTCTCGCGACGGGGCTGCGACCCGCTGACATGCTGCGCGCCCGCGCCGGTGTGTGTCGGCCTTCGCACAACGAAGCCGACGACCGACCCGCGCACCCGGTCCCCACTGTTCGAAGGTCGCATCGCCGATGGAATTCCTGGGCTCCCGCCTGCAGCCGATCAGCCTCGAGGACGGCATCAGCGCCATCCTGTTCAGCCTGATCGGAACCCTTGCCGTGGGCACGCTGCTGCTCGCCGCCGGTCACTCCGGACAGCTCGCGCTCGCTGCCCTGCCGGTGCTGCTGGTCGGCGCACTTGCGCACGCAGCCGGCGTCAAAGCCAGCGACAATCCGAAGGCGATGCTGATCGTCTGCGCACTGACGTTCCACCTGCACCAGACCGTCAGCTCGATCGCGGCGATCGGCTGAGGCGTGATGGACGCGGCGCTTCGCGCCTATCGAGGCGGCTGCCACTGCGGGCAGGTGCGGTTCGAGGTCGATGGGCCGGCAGTGCTCGACGTGCTCGACTGCAACTGCTCGATCTGCCGCATGACCGGCTATCTGCACCTGATCGTGCCGGCCTCGCGTTTCCGGTTGCGCCAGGGCGACGACGTGCTGGTCGATTACCGCTTCAACACCGGCGTGGCGACGCACCGCTTCTGCGGCCAGTGCGGAATCAAGAGCTTCTATGTGCCGCGCAGCCACCCCGACGGCATCAGCGTCAATGCACGCTGCCTCGACGACGGCGCATCGGTCGAGCTTCGCATCACGGCATTCGACGACCGTGATCGCGAAGCAGCTACCAGGGCGCTGACCCACCTGACGCAGGACGGCGGTTGACCGCCGGGCCTCACCCCGCATCGACGTTGCTGAGCGCTGCCATAGCGGACTCGGGCGGTCGCTTGGGCTTTCACACAAGGCCCCGCTGCGGCAGAACTAGGCTGCCTGCATCGCGCTAGCGCTGCCGCAGGAGTCCACGATGCGTATGCCGTCGTTGCTTGCCGTGCTTGGCATGGCCCTCGCGGCACCTGTCGCATTCGCCCAGCAGAGCACGCCGCGTGGCGCGACGCCGATCGCATCACTTGCAGCGCCCCTACCGGCGGCGTCAATGCAGGCGTCGACCGCCGCGCGCCCGCGCAGCGTGTTCGGCGAAGCGATGTCGGAGCTCACGCGCTCCATGCGCCCGCAGGCGCAACCGCAGGCCAGCGAGGCGCCGGCAGCGGGCACGCACGCGGCCGGCACGGTCGCGCAAGCGTCCGCTCCCGACGGCCGCTGACCGGCTCGGCGGTACCGCGGCTCCTGCTGCCGGGCCGCATCCCGACCTGCGCCTTTGCGCCACCCCGACAGCCGGACGTGCAGCATGGCGGCCGCGTCGGGTACCCCCGCCGTGCAATTGCCTTCGAGGACTTGATGAACACCCAACCCGACCTGGACGGCCTGCACCTGCTGCTGGTGGAGGATGAGTACGTGCTCGCGCTTGGCGTCGCCGACATGCTGGTCGACGCGGGGGCCGACGTGCTCGGCCCGGTCGGGTCAGTCGGCGATGCGCTGACGCTGATCGAACAGGTGCCCGAGATCGACGCGGCCGTGCTGGACGTGAACCTCGGCGGCGAGACGATCTACCCGGTCGCCGATGCGCTGATGGCGCGCAACGTGCCGTTCATGTTCGCGACCGCGAACGACCGGGCCGACCTGCCCGAACGCTTCCGCGATGCGCCGCTGTGCCGCAAGCCGTTCGATGCGCAGACGTTCCGCCATGCACTCGCGCACCTGACCCCGGGCGCCACCTCCAGAGCGGCCGTCCGGTCGGGCGTGTCGCGCAACTGAAGTTGCGCTGTTCCCCGCGACGCTCGGGCGCTGGGCCCAGGTCCAGCCCGCCTGGGGCAGGTGAAGCGTCGCGCTCACTGCTCTACACGGGGTGCGGGTGCCCGTTTTCTACGCATCAATGCCGCTCGCCGCAATGCGCGGCAAGCCGCCTTTCCGGGTGCGCTGGCCGCGCCTGCCCCAAGCACGATTCCCACCCTTGCAGCAGCCGCTCGTCAGCTGATTGCGACCGTTCGTCGGCGTCCGCACCACCGGCGCCCGGCAACGTTGACGTAACAATCCTGCAACGACGGGCATCTCGCCTGTTCAGCACGGTGAAACCGTATAGGCGGTGTGAGTTCGGCCCGTGCAGGCACGTGCCACAACGTCGTGGCGTGTCATATCCGATACGTGTCTGCCCGAGGATCATTGAATGAAGCTGACGTTTCGTACCGGCGCCCTGGCCGGCGCAGTGATTGCCATGCTCGGTTTGAGCTCGACCGCATTCGCGGGCGGGCGTCCTGATCTCGTGCTTGCCGGGCTCAAGGCCGGCCGGCCGCACCAGCCCAGCGAAGTCATCGTCAAGTACCGCGACGGCGCCACGGCGGCGGATCAGGCAGCGGTACGGCAAGGCCTCGGTGCGACGCGCGTCGATACGATCCGCAAGGGCTCGGCGAAGCGCGGCGAAATCGCGCTGCTGCGCATTCCCACCGGCACCGGTCTTGCCGCGGCCGTGCAGGCGCTGAGCAAGGATCCGGCGGTCGAATATGTCGAGCCGAACTGGATCTACACGCATTCGGCCACCTCGAACGACAGCTTCTACACCGACGGCACCCTGTGGGGCATGTACGGCGATGCGACCAGCCCGGCGAACCAGTTCGGCTCGCAGGCCGGCGAAGCCTGGGGCGCGGGCCGCACCTCGTGCGGTGACGTCTGGGTCGGCATCATCGACGAAGGCTACATGTACACCCACGAGGACCTCGCCGCGAACGCCGGCAAGAACCCGGGTGAAATCGCCAACGACGGCATCGACAACGACGGCAACGGCTATGTCGACGACGTCTACGGCTGGGACTTCGACGGCGGCAACAACACCGTGTTCGACGGCAGCGGCGACGACCACGGCACCCACGTGGCCGGTACGATCGGCGGCGTCGGCGGCAATGGCAAGGGCGTTGCCGGCGTGTGCTGGCAGGTCAAGCTGATCAACGCGAAGTTCCTCGGCCGCAACGGCGGTACCACCGCGAACGCGGTCAAGGCGGTCGATTACATGACCGACCTCAAGACGCGCCACGGCCTGAACATGGTCGCGACCAGCAACTCCTGGGGCGGCGGCGGCTTCTCGCAGGCACTGCAGGATGCGATCGAGCGTGCGAACACGGCGAACATCCTGTTTATCGCCGCGGCCGGCAACGACAGCTTCGACTGCGACAGCGGCTCGACCTGCTTCCCGGCCGAGTACCCGAACGCGAACGTCATCGGCGTCGCCTCGATCGTCAAGGACGGCACGATGAGCTCGTTCTCGAGCTTCGGCGCAAGCACGATCGATATCTGTGCACCAGGCTCGGCGATCATGTCGACCGTGCCGAAGAGCTCGAAGGGCAAGGTGATCTCCGGCTACGCGAGCTACAGCGGCACGTCGATGGCGACGCCGCATGTGTCCGGCGCCGCGGCGCTGTACAAGTCCTCGCGTGCAGGCGCGACTGCCGCCGACGTCAAGGCCGCCCTGCTCGGCAACGCGGTGCCGACCGCATCGTGCAACGGCAAGGTGGTCAGCAACGGACGGTTGAACGTCAGCGGGTTCTGAGTCCGCTCGACAGGCCTCATCGAAAAGCCCGGCATATGCCGGGCTTTTTGTTGGTCGAAACGCGGGCGCCTCATCTGACGATTTCGCGTATCCGCGGCCGGCGGCGAGCAGAACGTGTCGCGAGCGGATCGGTCCGCCACTTATGCCGCCTAACCGCGATCGACGGTGTGCGCTCGCCGATCCTGATGGCTGGCAGGTACCGCGCTACCACCCGCCACACTTACCAGATCAGGTCATCCGGCACCTTGAACTGCCGGTAGTACTCGTCGTCCGCATCGGAAACGGTGGACGTCGAATGGTCGACCACGATCATCGCCGCATCGCGCTCGCGTACTTTCTCGGCCGCGGCACGCGGGATCAGCTCGTAGCCGCTGTCGTGGCGGACGATCACTAGCGCGCCGCTGGCCAGCTGGCTGCGCAATGCCGCGTCGACCTGCACAGTGCGGATCACCGCGCCGTCGGTGAAGCGGTAGTCGATCTCGCCGGTGCGCCGGACGCGGTTGGTCTCGACGATCTGGCGGATCTGTGCGCGCAGCTCGTGCGCGCGCGCCTGAGCATTACGCTCGGCCGCAATCGCACGGTCGCGTTCGGCGCGCTCGGCCTGCAGCCGCGCGGCGTCGACCGCCTCGGGGTTCGGCGCGGCCGGCGCCTTGCCCTTGCGCTGCTTGGCCTGCTCGCGCGCGACCTGGGCGACCTGGGATTTCTTGACCAGCCCGGCCTTGAGTAACTGGTCCTGGAGGGGATTTCGCATGGTTCGCAGTCTATGCCGGCAGGCCATGAGGCGGCGAGCACGGCCGTGCCACAGCGCGTCGCGCGCCCCGCCAGATGGCGACCAGCCTGAACGGGGAGCGGGTCACCCGACCGGCGGCGCCCAGTCGCGGCCGGCCCGGCGACCGCAGTGGGCTAGGATGCCCGGGTTTGCCGTCTCACTCGCGCGCTCCGTACGGCCGCCCAGCCGCTCGCTTCGCTCCCTTTTCCCCGTGCCGCCGCCAGGCAGGCACCCCCGGGAGCTTCAATGCCAGGCTATTCCACCCGCAACCTGCAGCTGGACGTCAGCGGCCAATGCTATCGCCTGCGCGTGCTCAGCGACCTGCAGCAGTTCGACGATCCCGACGGCCATGCGGCGAACCTGGGCATCTCTTCGGCGCAGTGGAGCCTGTTTGGGCAGGTGTGGCCCGCCGGTCAGCGGCTCGCGGAAGCGATGCAGGGCTTCGACATGGCGGGCAAGCGCATCCTGGAGCTCGGCTGCGGCATCGGCCTGGCCAGCCTCGTGCTGCAGCAGCGCGGCGCGGACGTGGTCGCATCCGACGTCCACCCGCTGGTCGAGCCGTTCCTTGCCTACAACGCGGCACTGAATGACCTGCCGGCGGTCGAATACCGGCAGATGCGATGGGACGTGCCGCTGCCGACGCTCGGCCACTTCGACGTGATCATCGCCAGCGACGTGCTGTACGAGCGCGCGCATGCGCAGCTGATCGGCGAAGTCGTCGAGCGTTATGCGCGGCCCGGCGCAGGCGCCGAAGTCGTGCTGACCGACCCCGGCCGCGGCAACAGCGCGCGGCTGACCTCGGTGCTCGGCGCGCAGGGTTTCTCGCTCGAGCCCGGCCCGCACGCGGCCGATGCCGGCTGCGACGACCGCATCCGCACCCTGCACTACTGCCGGCGACTGGCCGCATGAGCGCGCAGTTCGCCAACGACGCGCCGAAGGATCACGACGCGGTCGACTGCATGGCCTGCGACGCGGTCTGCTGCCGCCTGACGGTCGTGCTGCTGCCCGGCGACGACGTGCCCGAACACCTGACCGAATACACCGACGCCGGCCTGCACGTGATGGCACGCGACGAGGACGGCTGGTGCGTGGCCGTCGACAGCGCCCGCATGTGTTGTTCGATCTACGGCAGCCGACCGTCGATCTGCCGCAAGTTCGCAATGGGCGGACCGTATTGCCGCGACGTGCGCAGCGAATACGCCGGCCTGTACGACCGCTCTATTCCGCTCACCC
Organism: Lysobacter korlensis; assembly: GCF_042434515.1. Taxonomy (NCBI): domain Bacteria; kingdom Pseudomonadati; phylum Pseudomonadota; class Gammaproteobacteria; order Lysobacterales; family Lysobacteraceae; genus Lysobacter; species Lysobacter korlensis. The sequence continues at coordinate 250,036 of NZ_JBHLTG010000004.1, read as the reverse complement.
TCAACGAGGACTCCCGATGAGTACCAAGACGCCCCTTCGCCAGACGGGCTCCGCAAATGTGTTCCGCGGCAACAAGCCCGATGCCCGCAACCTGACCAGCGAACAGATCGCCGACCACCTGGCGGCATTCCAGCGTTCGGGCGGCAAGGTCGAAGTACTGGGCATCACGCGTACGCTGAAGCACGTGCTTCCGGTCGCGGCGGAAGCCGTGCCGGCAGCGGCGCCCGCGCCGGCCAAGAAGAAAAAGCCCACGGCCAGCGCCGCTGGCTGATAGCACTGCAACCGGTGGCGCGCCGTGAATGGCGCCACCCGGATGGCGACATCGGAACGGCACGCCACGCGTGCCGTTCGGCGCTTGCGCCGCGTCAGTCGTCGCGGCGCGATGGATGGATAGTGACGCGGCCGACATGCTCGGCCAGCTCATGGGCCTGCCGGTACTCGCGGCCCCGATGCGCACGGTCCTTGAGCCAGTCGCGGTACGCCTCGGCTTCGGCCTTGTCGCGTTCGCGCCAGTATTCCTCGCTGCGCTTGCGGACTTCCTTCGCGTACTCGCGCTCGGCTTTCGCGCGCTCGCGGTGGTATTCGGCCTCGCGCTTGGCTGATTCGCGCATCCATTCCTCGTGCCGCTTCGCGTCCTCGCGCGCCCACTGCTCGTACTCACGCTCCCGGCCGTCATCGGCCATCGCGCTTCCAATGCCTGCCAGCGGCAGTGCGAGCAGCAGCGCCAGGATCCTGCCGTGTTTCATACGATCCTCTCCTCATCGACCCGTGTGTCGATGCTTGCAGGCGTGAGCTGAACCGAGACTCCGCGGCGAGCGGCGCTGCGCCATCGACTGGTGGCCGCGAACCTGCGCGCTCGAACGCCGGCACTCAGGCTGCCCATCGTTGAAGTTCGAAAACGGCCCGTCGGCCGTGGCGCTGCGCGGCATGCAGCTGCATTCGGATATCGGGGCAGTCGCCAGCGGCACGACGCTGCCGCTGAACGTGATGGCGATGCCGGGCCTGCCGACGACGCGCGAACTCGAAACGCTCGGCGTGCGCCGGCTGAGCACCGGCACCTGTCTCGCCGAAGCGGCGCTCGGGCGCGTCGCGGCGTTGGCGGCACGGTTTCTCGAAGACGGCTCGCTCGACGGCGAGCACTGCATGCCATACGCCGATGCGAACGCGCTGTTCGACAGCAACGGTGGCACAGCGGGCTGAAGCGCGGGCGGCCGTGATGCAGCACGGCCACGCACGGCGGCTGCGCGGCAGGCGGGCGCCGCTCCGCAATGGGATGCGCGACCCACCGCAGCCGCCAGATTTCACTCCCGCCTCGGCGCAGTTCGTCGGCGCTCGCAGCGCTCCGTCGCAGCGGCCGCATCGGGCACCGCATCGCTCGTTATGCTCCGCCGCACTTCCACTGCTGCGGTGCGCCCGTGATCAAGAGCGCGTTCTTCATCCTTCGTCTGGCGGTCGCCTGGATGCTGGCGATCCTGTTGTTCGCGTCGCTGTGGGACGAGCTGCCGCTGCTCGGCCGGCTCGAGTGGCCGGTCGTCATCGCCGGCATGATCACGATGGCGCTCGTAGTCGCCGGCGCGGTCTCGCACCTAGATCGCGTGCGCCTGATTGCCGGCCGCATCGACAAGGGCACGCTCGGCAACCGCCAGCGGCGCCAGATCGAGATCCCGTTCGAAGCCGGCGAGGCATTCGACCTGCTCGATGCGGCGATCCGCGAACTGCCGCGCATCGAGCACGTCGAAAGCGCGCGCGACAGCCTGCAGGTGCGCGCGAAACTCGGGCGCCCGAGCAATTACGGTGACGACCTGCTCGGCCGCTGGAACCCGCTGCGCTGGTTCGGCACGATGCGCAACCAGATCCTCGCGACGGTCACGCCGACGCATGACAGCGGCAGTGTCACGCTGATCTGCGAACCCGAAAGCGCGGCCTGGAGCGATTGGTTCCTCGTCGACGACGGCACCAATTACGAGAACGCCGAAGCAATCACGCGTGCGATCTCGCGCCGCGTCGCCGAGCGCCGCCGCGGCGAGCAGGCCGCCGCCGTGCAGACCGCAACCGAGAAGGAGCTCACGGTCGCCAAGCTGAGCCTGCTGCATGCACAGGTCGAGCCGCACTTTCTGTACAACACGCTCGCCAGTGCGCAGCTGCTGACGCGCAGTGATCCGGTGCGCGCCGACGAGATGCTGGGCCACCTGATCCAGTACCTGCGCCATTCGCTGCCGCGCACGGAGGACGAGCTGTCGACGCTCGGTGCCGAGCTCGAACGCGCGCTTGCCTATCTGGAAATCCTGCGAATCCGCATGGGCCCGCGCCTCGCAGTGCAGATCGATGTACCGGACGCGCTGCGCGGCACGCCGTTGCCGCCGATGATGCTGCAGACGCTGGTCGAGAACGCGATCAAGCACGGCCTCGAACCCCGTACCGGCGGCGGCACGGTGTGGATCCGCGCACGCCAGAGCGATGGCGAAGTTGCGGTCACCGTGGCCGACGACGGCGACGGATTCAGCACCAAGAGCAGCGGCACCGGCATCGGCCTGAAGAATGTGCGCGAACGCCTGCGCCTGGTCTACGACAACCGCGCGGCACTCGCGGTGGTCGCGAACTTCCCGACCGGCGTGGCCGCAACGATCACCGTGCCCGCGCAGTTCGAACAGGAGCGCCGCCGTGGCTGAGTCGCCCGTCACCTGCCTGATCGCCGAGGACGAGGCGCTGCTGCGCGACGCGCTGCTCGTGCAGCTGCGCCATGCATGGCCGGGTCTGCAGATCGTGGCCGAATGCGAGGACGGCGCGAGCGCGCTGGAAGCGCTGTCCGAATTCCGTCCCGACGTCGCCTTCCTCGATATCCGCATGCCGGGTCTGAGCGGGCTGGAAGTCGCGGCTGCCGCCGTCGAGGCGAGCCCGGCCACGCAGATCGTATTCGTCACCGCCTACGACCAGTACGCGATGGATGCGTTCGAGCGCGGCGCGATCGACTACCTGCTCAAGCCGGTCAAGCCCGAGCGCCTCGCCGCGACCGTGCAGCGGCTGCAGTCGCGCAGCACGAACCAGGACGCGGCCGCGCTCGCCGCGCTGCTCGAGCGCTTGGGGCCAACACGGCCGCGCGAGGCCGGCACGGTCGAGCCGCTGACCTGGCTGACCGCGAGCGCCGGCCGCGAGACGCGGCTGATTCTCGTCGACGAGGTCGCGTATTTCCGCGCCGACAACAAATACACGACGGTGGTTACTGCCGACGGCGAAGCGCTGCTGCGCACGCCGATCCGCGAGCTGCTGATGCGGCTGGATCCGGCGACGTTCAAGCAGATCCACCGCTCGACGATCGTCAACCTCAAGGCGATCGCCGGCATCGTGCGCGACGACAGCGGCCGCGGCACGGTGCGGCTGCGGTCGAGGCCGGAGACGCTGACCGTCAGCGCCCCATTCATGGCGCTGTTCCGCCACATGTAACGGCGCTCGCGCTGCCGCCCCGGACAAGGTGACTTATGGACAAGATCATGGCGCTGCTCTACTTCACGCTGTCGCTGTTCGGCTTCGATGCCGGCGGCAGCACGTTCGTGCACCGCAGCCGCGTGGATGGCGCGGATGCATTGCATACGCGGATCACCGTGCAGGTCGGTGTGGCGCGGTTCGAGTGCCTTCAAAGCGCGACCGGACAGTGCCATTACTTGGTGCGGACCCAGCGCTGCGCGGACGAGGGCGGCACGGCGGTCGCGGGCCCGGCCGCATGCAGTGCGACGAACACCCGCCGATTCGTACTCGGCGACGGCGAGCAGCTGCACATTGCCGGCCTTCAGCGTTTCAGGCTGTGCATCGGCTCGACCGCGGCTGCGCCGGGCTCTGAATGCGCGACGCTGGGGACCGCGGCCTTACTGTAAGAACGCGCCCGACGCGCTACCGAACCGACCAAAGGGCTGTTCAATCGCCGCATCGACATCGAGCAAGCTCGACCGCAAGTCGTGTCAACGCCGTGTGCAAGCGGCCGTAAACGCGGCGCACACATGAGTCCGGTCAACCTAGCCGCACTTCGCAACTGAGTGCCGGACCACCGATGACGTACGCAAACCGCTCCTCCACGCGCGCACTGGCTGCCACGAACGAGCGCACGGCGCGGGAAGTGTTCTTCGCGATGCTGGCCGCTTCGTCGCTGTGCCTCGCGCTGGGTATCGTTGCGATCAGCCGTTTCGTCGCCTGATCCAACCGGTCCGACTGCGACCGCACCACGCGTGCTTGTCCCAGTCGAGCGGCTAGCGCACTGCACATAAGTGCGCCCGTCATATAAGTGCACCACTACGTGCCGAGTTCGGATGAGCCCGGCACGTGCGGCTCGTGCCCCCCCCCCGATGACACCGCTTGCCACGAGCCGGCCTCGAGTCGCGCGGCGCATGCTGCCGGCCGCACCCGGTCAAGGCGCCGGATGGCGGCATCGATAAAATCGGCCTCCGCGCCTGCTTCCGGAGCCCCGATGACCGAGATCGCCGTCCTTACCCCCGACCCCGCCGACAGCTCGTTCGCCGAGCTGTGGCCGGTCGTGCTCGAGCGCCTGCGCGGCGCACTGGCCCAGGCCGGCATCACCGCGTCGCCGACGCCGTGGACCGCGCACGTCGAGAGCGGCGCGGGGCTGGAGCGGTATCCCCTGATCCTGCCGCTGCTCGCCTGGGGCTACCACACCGACCATGCCCGATGGCTGCAGGCGTGCCGGACCTGGGACGCGGCCGGGCTGCCGCTGGCCAATCCCGCCTCCGTGCTGGGCTGGAATTCCGACAAGCGCTACCTCGAACGGCTGGCCGCGCGCGGCGTCGCGATCCCCTCGACGCTGTGGACCGAACGGGTGACGCCGGCGCAGGTCGACGAGGCATTCGAGTCCACCGGCGCGGCGCAACTGATCGTCAAGCCGACCGTGTCCGGCGGCGCCTGGAAGACGCTGCGGCTGCGGCGCGGCGAAACGCTCGACGACGCGCCGGTGGGCGCCGCGATGATCCAGCCCTACCTGCCGACAATCGAGACCGAGGGCGAGACCTCGATGCTGTTCTTCGGCGGCCGGCTCAGCCATGTGGTCAATAAGCGCCCGGTATCGGGCGAGTTCCGGATCCAGGTGCAGTACGGCGGGGTCTACACCCTGCTTGACCAGGCCCCGGCTGGCGCGCTCGCGCTCGCCCGGCAGGCGCTGGACGCGATCGACGAGCCGTTGCTGTACGCACGCATCGACGCGGTGCCGGACGCCGACGGCGTCTGGCGACTGATGGAGGCCGAGCTGATCGAGCCGGACTTCTACCTCGGCGCCGACCCGCGCGCCGGCGCCGGCTTCGCCGACGCCGTGCTCGAACGACTGAAGCCGCTGCAGTCGGCCTGATCGGCGGGCGCATGCCCGCCACTGGCGTCGCTGCACCGTGCGTGCGGGCGGCGCCGCCATCGCACTTCCGCCTCGCATCCCGCCTGCCGGACCCGGCGGATGAGGCGTGCCCGGCAGGTCCGCCAGCCCGGCCCTGCGAGCCGCTATGGGCAGGCCTAAAAGCAGGCCTCGGACCAGCGCGCGTGCCTAGCCAAAGTCCGGCTCAAAGTGACGTGAAAAGTCATGTGAAGACCAATTTACGTCGCAAATAACATCCGCAGCGTGATCGATTCGTCACGTATTCCGGACAATCGGCACCTTTGGAGTGGTTTGGGGTCATCAGCGGGACGGCGTTTTGTGACGTAGCGCGTGTTTTTGGCGTGAAGACGCCCACAACCGCGTATTGGGCCTCAAGCGAGCTCAGGAATACGACCGAGTGCGCCTAGGATGCGCCCGGCCTGGTAACCCCAGGCACTTTTCCCGCCTCAAATTCATGGAGATTCCTCCGGATGCCCATCCTGCATCGCACGTCGCTCCTTTCCCTCCTGCTGGTCCCGCTGGGCCTCGTCGCATCGGGCGTTGCCCAGGCGGCCACGACCTACTACGTGCGCACCGATGGTGGTACTGCGACACAGTGCAACGGCCGCAGCGATGCCGCTTACCCCGGCAGCGGCACAGGCAGGTCCTGCGCCTGGAAACACCCCTTCTACGCCCTGCCCCCGAAGGGCCCGGCCCGCATCGCCGGCGGCGATACGCTGATCATCGGCGGTGGCAGCTACATGATGGGTCAGGGCGCCCCAGGCGCCGTCAACTGCAATGCCGCCAGCTGCTTCATGACGAAGATCCCGAACGGCCCCAGCTCGACCTCGAAGACCCGCATCCTCGGCAAGAGCGGCACCACGCCGAAGCTGTGGGCCACCGAACGCGCCACCCGCATGATCAACCTCGAGGGCAGCTCGAACGTCGAGATCGGCAACCTCGAGATCACCGACCGAAGCGACTGCGTCTACGACCACTCGGTCTCGTCCGCTCGCTGCAAGACCAGCTCCGCGCCGTACGGCCAATGGGGTCGCGTAGGCATCTATGCGCGCGCGTCCAGCAACGTCTACCTGCATGACCTCAACATCCACGGCATGGCCCACATGGGCATCAATGCCGGCGGCCTGAGCAACTGGACCCTCGAACGCGTACGCATCAACAAGAACGGCAAGGCCGGCTGGGATGCGAACGTCGGTGATTCGATCAGCAACAACAGCGGCACGATCGTCCTGCGCGATGTCGAAATCGCCTGGAACGGCTGCGGCGAGCGCTGGCAGACCGGCGCGATCTGGGCCTGCTGGGCACAGTCGCGCGGCGGCTACGGCGACGGTCTGGGCACGTACTACACCGGCGGCAAGTGGCTGATCGAAGACAGCTTCATCCACCACAACACCTCCGATGGCCTCGACCTGCGCTACATGGACGGCAAGGAAGACACCACGGTCACCATCCGACGCGTGCATGCGGTCGGCAATGCCGGCAACCAGGTCAAGGTCCGCGGCAATGCCCTGATCGAGAACTCGGTGCTGGTCGGCAACTGCACGTACTGGACGGGCAAGCACTACATGCTGTCGGGTGACAACTGCCGCGCCAGTGGCAACACGCTGCAGTTCGTGCTGACGCCGAGTGACGATGTGACCGTACGCCACAACACGATCACCGGCCAGGGCGGCGTGCTGGTCAGCGCGCACGAGGGTGATAGCGCGACGCGCATCCGGATGCAGAACAACGTGCTGGTCGGCTTCCCGCGCTGGGACGGCGGCGGCCAGACCTCGGCGTTCTACACGGCCAACAAGAGCGTCGGCGTAAGCTGGGGCGGCAACCTGATGTGGAAGGTCCGCAACGGCTTCTGCCCGAGCGGCAGCACCTGCGGCAAGAGCCCGATGCTCAAGAACATGACGTTGAGCTCGTTCGATGCCACGCCGCTCAGCGGCAGCCCGGTGCGCGACAAGGTGCTGAAGCTGGACGCCGTGCCGCGTGACTTCCTGCTGCAGCCGCGCCCGTCGGGTCTGAAGAGCGACATCGGCGCGTACGAAATGCAGTAACACCGGCCATCGCCGGGCCCAGGCCCGGCCTTGACCGAACCAGCGGGACCCGCCTGACGTCGCCACGACGTCGGCCGGGTCCCGTTCTTTTTTGCGGCCCGACCCGCAGCGCCGGGGCCTGCGCAGAACATCGTCACACTTCTGTTCCGTCGCCGCGCCGACCCCGCTACCCCGCCTGCGATCGAGCCGCAACCGCGGGCTACCATCGCGGCATGCACCCATCGTCGCCCAGCACGGACCAGATCGGCCGCATGCTCTCCTCGCTCACCGGAGGCGCTACCGGCGACCTGTTCCGTGATGCGGTGATGTCCGCACGCGACGGCATCGTCATCGCCACCGTCGCGCCCGGCGTGCGCGAACACCCGATCACGTTCGCCAATCCCGGGTTCGAGCGCCTGACCGGTTACAACCAGGCCGAGATCCTCGGTCGGGACTGCCGTTTCTTGCAGCTCGACGACCGCGACCAGCCTGAAGTGCAGATCATCCGCGATGCGATCCATGCCGGCCGCGACTGCCTGGTCACGCTGCGCAACTATCGCAAGGACGGCTCGATGTTCTGGAACGAGCTCAGCCTTGCGCCGATGCGTGGCCCCGACGGCCGCGTGTGGCGCTATGTCGGCATCCAGAAGGACGTGACCGCGCGCATGCAGGACGGCCAGCACCCGACTGGCTGAAAAACCAGCACTGCCGCGACACGATGCTCGCGAAGGGCTAACGGCGCACGTGCGACGGTAGGGGTGCGCCGCGCTTCCGGCGGCGTCGCAACCGGAGTACGCCATGAGCAACCAGAACCAGTCGCCCCTGACCTCCAACAGCGGTACGGCCAGCGCCCGCCGCGGATCGATGACCGGCCCCGACACCACGCAGTCCACCGACGACCGCCTGCACAAGATCGACGCCGAAGCCCGCGGCGAATCGCTGGACGATCACCAGCGTGACCGCCAGGCCAACGGCGTCACCGATGGGTACGACGACTCGCTCGAAACCCGCAAGGGCAACGAGGACACCGATTACCTCGGCATCGCCCGCGGCGATTGACGCACACGCCGCGCGGCGCAGGCCGCCGCGTGGCCATCGTTGAGCCCAGCGCGACTTCGACGCCGATGCTCGCCACCGTGCCTCCCGCATACGCGGCCACGCTGGCCGATGCGGTGCTCGTGCTGCACGTGGGCATCGTCATCTTTGTCGTGCTCGGCGCGGTGCTGATCGCGATCGGCGGCGCACGCGGCTGGCAGTGGGTACGCGATCTGCGATGGCGGCTTGCGCACCTGCTGCTGATGGGCTTCATCGCAACGCAGGCCTGGCTCGGCGCGCTGTGCCCACTGACGGTGTGGGAACAGGCCCTGCGTCGACACGCCGGACAGGCGGTCTACGCCGAGTCCTTCATCGAGCACTGGCTGTCCCGGCTGATCTTTTTCGAAGCGCCGTGGTGGGCCTTCGTGGCCGCCTACAGCGCGTTCGCCATCCTCGTGCTGCTGGGCTGGATCAAGGTGCCGCCGCGCAACTGGCGCGAGTACGCACGCACCCCGAAATAGATGGGCGCTCGCTTCACACAAAGAAAAACGCCCCGCATTGCGGGGCGTTTTCCATGCATCAACCTGCCACGGATCAGCCGCGAACCAGCGTCAGACCATAGGCACTGAGGATCGGGTTCAGACGCTCGAAGTACGTCTGGCGCTGCGACGACGACAGCGAGCAGTTGTCGTTGCTGCCAGCCGGCAGGTTGCCGCCCGAGGTCACGCCCTGGGCCTGGCCCGAGCCGGTGATCCACGAGCCGCCCGAATCGCCGCGGCCGGTGCAGACGTTGGTCTGGGTCAGACCGTAAACAGCGCCGACCGAGTAGTTGACCGTGACGTTCTTCGCCGTGATCGAACCGCACTTCCAGCCCGTGGTGCGGCCGGAGCGGCACAGCGACGCGCCAATGCCCGCTTCGGTGCTACCTGCAACGCGCGGGTAGGTACGGCTGCTGTAGTTGTAGACCAGGCCGTACAGGCGGTGCGTGCTGCCGACGCTGACCCACGCGCGGTCATTGGTCGGGAAGCGCGAGGCCTGGAACGAGCCCACGTACTGCCCTTCAACGTTCACGCTCGCGCCGACGTTGCCGCAATGGCCTGCGGTCACGAAGCCCTTCTGCGTGCCCCGGGTCACCGAGAAGCCGACGGAGCAGTACGACGAGTTGTTCACGATGTACTCGTAGCCACCGACGATGTTCGCAAGCGGCTGCACCTTGCCGGGCACGGTGTTGAAGCGCACGGTCGACGGATCGGCGCCGCTAACGGCGACGAAATCAACCGCATCGGCAGTCGCATCCGGCTCGATGTTGACCACGACGCTGTTCGTCACCGGATCCACGTGCCACGACTGCACGCCGCGCAGCATCTTCCAGTCCAGTGCGCGCTTCTGCACGCTGTCCAGGCGCGACTTCGCCGCTTCCAATGCGGCCAGGCTGTGGCGCACGCGGCGCATCTCGGCGCCCGGGACAGCGGCGCCGGCACCGGTCGTGGCGACCACGAACTGGAACGAACCATCGGCCTTGCGCTCGATCCAGCTGCCCGCGAAACGATGACCAAGCTGGCGGGCGGCCTGCGCTTCCTGCGCCTGCGCGGTGCGCTCGGTCTGCAGGTACTGGGCGATCTGGTGCGGGAAGATACCCAGGTCGCGCTGCATGGCGAACTTGAGCTGCGGATCGAAGTCATCACCGGGGGCGGCTGCGGCGGCACCGATCGATGCAAACGCAACGGCGGTGGTGACGATGCTGGCGAGGGCGGCGCGCTTCAGCGGGGCAAAGGCGAGCGATTGCGATACGGACATGCTGCAAAACTCCTTTTCGTGAGCAGAGGGATATGCGAGCCGTCCGGCCCGCAAAATGGGGACATCGAACTGCGCAGATCACCCGACGGCGGCGTGTTGGCCGGGGGGAGTCGTCGGGCCGCCGGAGTCAACAGAAAAGATCCACGTGAAATGGTGACTTCTGTCACAAAAATGTCATGGACGAGCCCGCTTTGCCTGTTTACAGGCGGTTTCAAAAATGCTGAACAGGCGTCCCGGTCTGTGAACGACCGTTTGTGCTGGGCAAATTGTTGCGGTGCACATCAGCCCTGCGCGGCCGAGGTTGGACGGCGACTGCGGGATGCACAAATCGCGTGGAAATCGCGTGTAGATGTGCACCGAGGCCCTCTTCCGCCGCGGCCGGACCGCAGTCACCCGCCGTGCGGCGCCGCGCCGGACGGGCCTGCCGGCCCCGAAGGCCGGACCCGCCCCCGTCGTCGGCGCGCAAATCGGGCCGCCCGTCGGGTTCGCAATGCCCTGCTGCGTTTACCCGGCCCGGTTCGAACCCTTGGCCTGCGCCGCATGGCTGAATGCCACGAGGCCGACGCCACCCACGAGGTTGCCGAGCGTGGCGATGCCGGCAAGCTCGGCGAGCTGCACAGGCGTCACGCGCGCATCGACCAGCAGGCCGATGAAGACGTGCAGCGCGGTCACGATCACGTGGTCGAACGGGCCCACGGCCAGCAGGAAGCCGGCGAAGAACGCCATCACGATGCGCGCGGTCACGCTGTGCGCGCCCTGCAGCGCGTACGACAGCAACGCGACCAGCGCCCCGCCGATCACGGCTGAAACGAACGATGCGCGGATGGGGCGCGCCACGAGTTCCTCCGCGACTTTCGCGAGCGCGTCGGTCGCACCGGACGGAAGCACATGCTCGACCGTGACCAGCAGCGCGAGCAGCGTGCCGCCGAGCAGGTTGAATATGAGCGTCAGGCTCCACAGCCGCGCGACCGGCCCTGCCAATCCCCCGCGCTGATCTTCGAAGACGGCTGCGATCGGGTCGAAGAAGTTCTCACTGAACAGCTCGGCGCGCTGCACGATCAGCAGCACCAGCCCGACCGCGAAGGCCATCGCCGAGCCCAGCTTTGCGGCCTCACCGATGACGGGCTCGAGTACCGCACGGGCGATGCCGAACGCCACGATGCCGAGCACGATCGTGAAGCCGGCGATGAAACCCGTCGCCGCCAGCTCGAGCAACGACTGGCCGAGCCGGCGCCGACCTTCTTCGGCCGCATTGCAGAAGATCTTTGCGGGGTCGGGCGCAGCGCTCATTCGGTTTCTCCGTCGACGGTACAGGCAGCGTGTCACGCCTATCGTGTCCGAACGCGACCGGCACGGGCGTGATGCAGGCAACCGTCTCGAGCCACGCCGATGCCGCCGTCCGCATGACGAGAGCCGGCGCGAAACCGGGTGAACGTCGACCAACATAAGCAGCCCATACACGCGGAGTTCTCTCCGCGCTAATCCCGCGCTTTCTAGAGTCGAAACCGTCCCACGCAGCCTGCAGCCGGGCTCGAGCACTCCGAGGAGCCGCGACAAGATCCGGCGCACTGACGGACCACTGATGCGAGCCGCCGTAGCCAGAAAAAGCGACTGTCGCATCGATCCAGGCGCCTGCCTGAAGTAGAGCGCCGATCAATCACAGCAAGCGAAGGAGAACGACAATGGCCAGCAACAACCAAGGCGGCAACCGCGGAAATAGCAGCAACCGTGGCTTCGCCGCGATGGACGAGCAGAAGCAGCGCGAGATCGCCTCGAAGGGTGGACGCGCCGCGCATCAGAGCGGCAACGCGCATGAGTTCAACTCGAACGAGGCCCGCGAGGCCGGCCGCAAGGGCGGCGAATCGGTGAGCCAGGACCGTCAGCACATGTCGGAAATCGGCCGCAAGGGCGGTGAGGCGAGTCACGGCGGCGGCGGCAACAACCGCTAAGCCCCCGCACGAATGGCCGCACGGCCACCGGTAGTGAATCGAGCCCCGCTGACCGCGGGGCTTTTCATTGCGCCTGCCATCGCCGAGACAGGTTGCAGCTGCAGCCTCCGTGCGGCCGTCATCCAGTCCGGATGAAGCGCGCAGACTGTGCGGCTGAGCGCGCTGCGAAGACCTGTGCCGCGCTCAGTGATGACGCGACCGATCAGGCGCGTCCTGCGACATCGGAACCTCGCCATGCGAGTACGGATCGCGTCCCGTAGCGCGCGCCGTGCCCTGCGTCGCCCGCGCTTCGCGGCGCGCAACCAATGCCTCGGCAGGCAGCCGCGCCGAACGCTGCGCAAGCCGCTCGAACTCTTCCACGTCGTGCGAACAGAACAGCTCGACCCGGCTGCCATGCCTGCGCTTGAGTTCGCGCAGCCGCTCCTGGTTCTCGAACCGCGCGGCGCGGTCCTTCTCCATCATCCACTGATAAAAGCGCAGGCCCGGCGTGCAGCACGGCGATTTGAGGTCCATCTCGCCACGGTAGAAATACGCATCACCCGCAAGCAGCAGCCAGCGATCGCCCTGCGCGATCGCCACGCCGGTGTGCCCGAACGTATGGCCCGGCAGCGGCACGAGCAGGATCTCCGGCGGCAGGTCCATGAGGTCACGCACGTTCGCAAAGCCCATCCATTTCTCGCCCAGGCCGGTGCGGTAGCTCAACCAGTTGCCATGTGTCGACCACTGCTGAGGACGGAAGCGCTGACGGTCGAGCCAGGTCTTCTGCAGCTGCGCATACTCGCGCTCCTCCGCCAGCATGTGCACCTTCGCGTGCGGAAAATCGTCGAGCCCGCCGGCATGGTCGAAATCCAGATGGGTCAGGATGATGTGGCGCACGTCCTCGGCCGAAAAGCCGAGCCGCTCGATCTGCCGGCGTGCAGTCATTTCCTCGCGGAACTCCGGCCGCACCAGCGTGAGGAAGAACCGGCTCAGCCGGCCCTGCGGATCGGCCACGTCACGCAGGCCCAGGCCCGTGTCGACGAGCACCAGCTCGTTGTCGGTTTCGATCAGCAGGCAATGGCAGCTCAGATGACCACGCTCGAGGATGCTGCGACTGCGCCCGTCCATCAGGCGACCGCCGAGCGGACAGGTGGAAATGCAGTTGAGGTGGTGGATGCGCATCGCGTGCTCCGGTAACCGACATCTCGATGCTGGCGCGAGCTGCGCAAAATGCCGATGAAATCGACGTATCGGACTTGTCCGCCGCTTTGCTTCTTGGCCTGTTCGTGTTGCCCGCTGTGCGGTTATCAATGCATAGGCTGACTACGGGGCCACGTATCGGCAGGGCACACACCGCCGCAGGTGGCCATTGCGCGGTACGCTGCGAGTAAGCAGCAATCACCGTAGCGCCGCGCGCCGAATGTTCTGCAACCCGAATATCGCCATTGGTTTCGGTACTTTCACCAGTAGCTTCTGCCCTTATGCCTATTTGTGTCCATGTGCCTGTTTAGTGTGAGCGAGGCGTGACTGCGTACCTGCGTACCCGGCACACTGGCTTTCGCTGTATGTATCGAGAGCGGGACGTGACGATCAACGGTTCGAACCCCCAGCCCGCGCGCAGGTCCGTACTCGACAGCCTGCTGTTCGAGAGCAGTCCGGACTGCGTCAAGCTGCTGGATACCGAAGGCAATCTGCTGGGCTTCAACCGGAACGGCCAGTGTGTGATGGAGATTGCCGACTTCTCGGCGATTGAAGGCAAGCCCTGGCACTCGCTCTGGCCTGACGAGAGCCGGTCGTTGATTACCCAGGCGCTGGAGACGGCCCGGCACGGACAGTTGGCGCGGTTCAATGCGGCCTGCCCCACGGCCAACGGCGCTCCCAAATGGTGGGACGTGACGGTAACGCCTGTGGCTGATGGCCACGGCCCAGTCGAGGCCATCCTCGTGGTGTCGCGCGACATCACCGACCTGCAGGTCTCCAAGGAGGAGCAGGGCGAGATCGCGTCCCGGCTTCGCTTCATGATGGAGGCGGCACAGGTTGGCGAGTGGGATCTTGACCTTGTAACCGGGGCCGCGCGCACTTCCCCGCTGCACGATCGCTGCTATGGCTATACGGATCCGGTTCCGGAATGGACCTACGAGCGCTTCCTCCAGCATGTGCATCCTGAGGACCGCGAACGCATCGAAGCCCTGCTATCGAATGCGCTGGCCGAGCAGCGTGCCTGGTCCTTCGAGTGCCGCGTGGTGTGGCCGGATGCCAGCACCCACTGGATCAGCGCGCTTGGCAGCATCTATCGAAGCGAGGGCGGCATTCCGACGCGGCTGATCGGAACCATCCAGGACGTCACGGCGCGCAAGCGCAGCCAAGCGCTGGCGGATGGGCAGAAGCGCGCACTCGAAATGGCCGTTGCCGGTGCGCCGCTGCACGCGATTCTCGATGTGCTGACCCGGGCCGCCGAGGACGGCACAGGCAATGCGATCAAGGGGTCCGTGCTGCTGATCTCCGCCGATGGCCGCCACCTGCATCACGGTGCAGGCCCGTCGTTGGACCCGGCGTACATCGAAGCAATCGACGGGGTCGAGATCGGCCCCGCGGTGGGATCGTGCGGAACGGCCGCATTTCTGGGCACTCCCGTGGTCGCAGCCGATATCGCAACCGACCATCGATGGGAGAATTACCGCGATCTGGCGCTGGCCCACGGCCTGCGCTCGTGCTGGTCGCAGCCGATCCTGTCGTCCAAGGGCCACGTGCTCGGCACGCTTGCCGCCTACAAGGGCCACCGCTGGGAGCCCGATGCCGAGGAGCGCGAAGCGTTCAGCCTGCTGCTGAGCACAGCCACGCTCGTGCTCGACCGCCACCGCGAGACCGAGGAGCGCGTTGCGGCCGAACAGGGGCTGCGCCAGCTTGCCACCGAGCTGACCGCGGCTGATCGGCGCAAGATGGAGTTCCTGGCAACGCTGGCGCATGAGCTGCGTAATCCGTTGGCACCGATCCGCAACGGGCTCGAAATCCTCCAGCTTGCCGGCGAGGACCCATCCACGATCGGCCATGTGCGCGACATGATGGCCCGGCAGGTGTCGCACATGGCGCACCTGATCGACGACCTGCTCGATGTCGCCCGCATCACCAGTGACAAGCTCGAGCTCAGGACCGAGCGCGTCAGGCTGCGCACTGTCGTCACCACGGCGGTCGACACGAGCCTGCCTTTGATCGAGGCGGCCAATCACGCGCTGGGCGTGGAGCTGCCGGCAACCGACGTGTGGCTGGACGTCGATGCGACCCGAATCGCCCAAGTGCTCAGCAACCTGCTCAACAACGCGGCGAAATACACCCCGACAGGTGGGCGGATCACGCTGTCGGCGACGGTCGAGGGCAACGACGCCGTGCTGTCAGTCCGCGATACCGGCGTTGGACTGGCCCCCGACGCGCTTTCGGCGGTGTTCGACATGTTCACCCAGGTCAAGGGCGACAGCGGGCATTCGCAGGGCGGACTCGGCATCGGCCTGACCCTGGTCCGTCGCCTCGTCGAAATGCATGGCGGCCAGGTCTTCGCAGCCAGCGCGGGACTAGGCCAGGGAAGCGTGTTCACCATTCGCCTGCCTGCGGTGGTTGCCGTCGGGCAGCCGCAGCCGGCGGCGGCCGAGCCCGCGAGCGGCCCGAACATCGCCGAGGGGCAAGGGCTGCGGATCCTGGTGGTCGACGACAACGTCGATGCGGCGTCCTCGCTGTCGACGTTGTTGGGCATAACCGGCCACCGCGTGCGAATCGCGCACACCGGCAGGCAGGCGCTTGAGGTGGCCGCCGCGTTCGCTCCCGAACTCGTGTTCCTCGACATCGGGCTGCCAGACACCGACGGCTATGCCGTTGCGCATCTACTGCGGCAGCTGCCAGCAGTGGACGGGACGGTGATCGTCGCGCTGACCGGCTGGGGCACGCAGGACGACCGGCGGCGATCGGCCGAAGCCGGCTTCGACCACCACCTGACGAAGCCGGCCGATATTGCCGCGATCATGGCCATTGTCGCGGCCGTCGAGGCACCCGCGAGCGCAGGGAAGGCGGCCTGAGGCCGTTTGCCGGCGCCGCTGTGCGGCTGCGTGGACCGGCTCGCCGATGTTCGATGCAATCGCGCCCGTGCTGCCTGGCGGCATACCGCGCAGCCAGAATTCGGGACCGTGCCGCGACGGGTCCAACGGGTCGCGTCGATACCTTTTCGCACGCAGCTAGTGGCTTGAGCCCGGCACGCTTCAGTCAACCGCCGCGCCGGGCAGCACGCGACGATGTCGGCGTCGGCCGCCGGCATCCAGGCTCACGCGTGCCGGCCGATCGTTGAGCTACACCGCCCATGACCTCGCATTACGGCCGCCGAGCTGATCATGGGCGTACCTGCCTCCAGCCCGAGCCCCGACCCGATGATGCAGCTCTACTACCACCCCTCGCCGAATCCCGCGAAAGTCGCGCTGTTTCTCGAAGAAGCCGGGCTGCCGTACGAGTTCATCCCGATCGACACGCGCAAGGGCGATCAGCACAGCCCCGAGTTTCTTGCGATCAACCCCAACGGCAAGACGCCGGCTCTGGCTGATGCGGATGCCGTGGTGTTCGATAGCACCGCGATCCTGCTCTACCTCGCTGAGAAAACGGGCCTGTTCATGCCCGCCGACACGCGGGCCGAACGCGCAGCGATGCACTCGTGGTTGATGTTCGTCGCCACCGGCATCGGCCCGTACTGCGGGCAGGCGGTGCACTTCAGGTATTTCGCGCCCGAGCCGAAACACTACGCACTCAACCGCTACGACTTCGAAGCCTGGCGCCACTGGAAGCTCATCGAAGAGCGCCTGCAGCAGCGCCGCTACATGCTAGGCGACGCGTACACGCTGGTCGACATGGCGGTCTGGGGCTGGGCCCGCGTGATCCCGCGTGTGCTCGGCGACGGCGCATTCGAGCAGCTTCCGCAGGTCAAGCGGCTGCTGGATGAGATCAACGCGCGCCCTGCGGCGCAGCGTGTCGAAGCGCTCGCCACGCGCCACGCGTTCAAGACCGAGGTCGATGACGACGCGCGCCGGGTGCTGTTTCCACAGAACGCGCGGCTCGAGACGCGCCCATCGCACGACTGAGCGGGCCGGACATGCGCACGGAAAACTTCGATTTCACCGGCGAAAGCGGGCAAAGGCTGTCAGGCCAGCTCGACCTGCCACCCGGGCCAGCGACATCGTATGCGCTATTCGCGCACTGCTTCACCTGCACCAAATCCTCGCTGGCAGCAGTACGCGTGTCGCAGTCACTGACCGCGCGCGGCTATGGCGTGCTGCGGTTCGATTTCACCGGGCTTGGCCAGAGCACAGGCGAGTTCGCCGACAGCAGTTTCAGCGGCAGCACGCGCGACGTGATCGCAGCGGCGCGCGCGATGGCCGATGCCGGGCTGCAACTGACATTGCTGATCGGGCACAGCCTCGGCGGCGCGGCGGTGCTCGCAGCCGCAGGCGAGCTGCCCGCAGTGGTGGCGATCGCGACGATTGGTGCGCCGTTCGATGTCGAACACGTGACGCGGCTGTTCGGCCCACAGCTGGACACGATCGTCGCCGCTGGTGAGGCCGAGGTGCAGCTCGGCGGCCGCCCTTTCACGATTCGCCGGTCATTCGTCGACGACTTGGCCACGCATGATCAGGGCGCGCGCATTGCGGCGCTGGGGCGGCCGCTGCTGGTTCTGCACTCCCCGCTCGACCGCGTCGTCGGCATCGATAACGCGGGTGCGATCTTCGGCGCGGCAAGGCACCCGAAGAGCTTCGTGTCGCTCGATGACGCCGATCATCTGCTGACCGACCGGCACGACGCGGACTACGTGGCCGAGGTCGTCGCAGCGTGGGCATCGCGCTACCTCGAGCAGCCGCTGCCGCTGCGCAGCGCTGCGCAACCCGGCGAGGTCAGCGTCGAGGAGACCGGCGTGGGCCTGTTCCAGGTCCAAGTGCATGCCGGCGCTGCGCACTTCCTCGCCGACGAGCCCGCCGAAGTCGGCGGTCTCGGGTCCGGGCCGACGCCGTATGACCTGGTGAGCGCCGGGCTCGGTGCGTGCACGGCAATGACGCTGCGGCTGTATGCGCGCGGCAAGGGCCTGAAGCTCGACAAGGTCTCTGTAAGGGTCGGCCACCGCCGTCGCGCGGATGGGCCACCGGCGGACGTGTTCGTGCGCAGGATCAGCCTCGAAGGCGATCTGACGCCGCAACAGCGCACGCGCCTGATTGAAATCGCCGAGCGCTGTCCGGTGCACCGCACGCTCGAGCGCGGCGCCATCATTGAAACCGCAGCAGGCGACCGCATCGATGCCGGCGATGTCGAGCAGGCGACGCAGCACGCTGAAGACATGGCAACGTTGTCGGCGCATCACCCGGCGCCCGACGAAGCGCCGGGCTCGGCCTGATACGGCTGGAACCGGTTGCTGCAGCAGTGGCCGCCGAAGGCGCGTGCCCAGGCGCCGCAGCCGCAAGACACGGGCAGGCGCGCGGCGGCCCGGCTTTCGCGAGCACGACGCTCGTGCTCGGTTCCATTGCATTGCGATGTGTCTCGATGCAATGCATCGCATCAACGCCCGCCGATCTAGCCCGCACCCCGATTCAACGCGCCCACTGGCGCCCGGCCAGGAAATTTCCATGAGCAGCGCCAAGCCCGTCCCCGGCAGCCCATTTCCAGACATTGCCCTGCCGCTGCTCGGAGGCGGCGAGCTGCGGCTCGCCCACAGGCAGGGCTGGCGGTTGCTCGTGGTCTACCGCGGCCGGCACTGCCCGCTGTGCCAGCGCTACCTCGGTACGCTCGAGAGGTTGCGCCCCGGCTTCGAGGACGCAGGCATCGAGGTGTTCGCAGTGTCGGCTGATCCCGAGGAGCGCGCCGCCGCGAACGTGCAGGCCGAAGGCTGGACGTTCCCGCTTGCGTACGGCCTGGACGTCGAGCAGATGAAGACGCTGGGCGTGTACATCTCCCCGCCGCGTTCGCCCGAGGAAACCGACCGCCCGTTTGCCGAACCGGCCGTGTTCCTGGTCAATCCCGAAGGGCGGATCCAGGTCGTCGACCTGTCCAACGCCCCGTTCGCGCGCCCGGATCTCGAAGCGCTGCTTGCCGGCATCCGGTTCATCCTGGCCAACGACTACCCGGTGCGCGGCACGCTGCAATAACGGACGACACTGTTGTCGCTCCCGTTGTCGGGCATCTGCGTGCGCCCGGGGCGTTGCGATGGCGACGCGATCGGCACGTCCCGCGACCTGGGCTAACGCGCAGCAGGGCTGTCGCCATCGGCCGGCGTGCGGACAAGGATCAGGCGCTCGAACGAAGCGGCGACGCCGACGAACTCGCGCGCGGTCTCGGCCGTGATTTTCGGGTCGGCCGTATGCGCCGCGGCATTACGACGCCGCCTGAGCTCGGACAGCATGCCGGCCTGCGCGGGCTTGAGCAGCCCGCGGTGATCAGTGCATCGGCCAGCCGCGAAGGCTGCTGGATCCCGTGTCCCGAAATTGGCGTGCCCTTGCGGCGCAGCGCGGTCGCGGCCGCGCCTTCGAGTTCGATCCAGGCCTCGAGGATGGCCGCGCGCGGGGAGATGTCGGCCAGCTGCAGCCGGTGCGTCTCGCCTTCCAGCACCGGCCCGGCTACGCCAGCGCCTTGTCATCGTCGCAACAAACTCGAGCACGTCCGTGTCCGCTCCTTACACTGGCCGGGCCGACCTGCCGATGACCATAGCCGCAGCGCGCCGCGCGACGGAAGGCAGCGTGCGCATCGGCGGCGCCCACGCAAACGTGATCGATCACGGCGGTCTGCACGCACGCGGCCGCGTCACGGTGCGGGCACCGCGCCAGCGGTTGAATACGGGCATTCCTGCAACGACGGAGGACCGCCATGTACCCGCGCGAACCGCAGCGCCATCCCGTTCCGTCCGGACCGTCCGGCATCGCAGCAGGCGCCGGCGTGACCCGCCACGAGGCCGATGTCGGTGGCATCCGCATGCGCTGGGACGAGTATGGCGATGGCATCCCGGTCGTGCTCGTGCACGGCATCCCGACCTCGCCGCGGCTGTGGCGCTATGTGATGCCGCGCATCCACGGCGCGCGCGTGATCGCCTGGGAGATGGTGGGCTTCGGCGATTCGATTCCGGAGCGGCACGGGCGCGATATCTCGGTGCGCGCGCAGGCCGGTCACCTGCTCGACTGGATGCGATCGCAGGGCATCGATCGCGCGGTGTTCGGCGGCCATGATCTGGGCGGCGGCGTGGTCCAGATCGCCGCGCTGCGCGAGCCCGAGCGTTGCCTCGGTCTGCTGCTGACGAACGCGATCGGCTACGACTCCTGGCCCGTGCCCAGCGTCAAGGCGCTGCGCGCGAGCGAAGCGCTGACGCGCCACATGCCCGATGCGATCGCGAAGACCGGCGTATTCGGCATGCTGATGGCCCGCGGCCACGACAACGAGGCCACGGCCGAGGAATCGCTCGAGCTGCACTGGGCGCCGTACGAGCAGCACGGCGCAGCCGATGCGCTGCTCGACCAGATCGACGCACTCGACGTCGACGACACGCTCGCGATCGCCGATCGCGTGCCGACGCTCGCCGGCGTTCCCTCACGCGTGATCTGGGGCATGGCCGACAGCTTCCAGAAGCCCGAGTACGGCGAGCGTTTTGCGCGCGACCTCGGCGTGGTGCTCGAACCGATCGACGGCGGCAAGCACTTCACGCCCGAGGATCATCCCGACCGCATCGCGGCGACGCTGAACTCGTTGGTCGCCGAGGTGGCGCTGCGCGGTGGCCACGCCGGCGCGCCGCTGCATTGACGGAGCGCGTTCGGGCCACCATCGCCGGCCTGCCGGAGGCCTGTCGGCCGGCGCAGCGCGCAGGGGTTCGACGGGGCACTAGTGCCTGCTTCGAACCCCAAGCCCGGCGTGTGCCGTGTACATCTCGGCGGCGCGCCGACGTAGCGCGATCACCGCCGGGGCCACCGAGTCCGCCGCCGTCTGCGTCGTCAACGCGGCAGCACGGGGGCCGCCATCGGACGCGCGGCGCCGCCGCTTGTGCTGCAGCGTGGCATCGTGCTCGGCACGCAGACTCGGGTCGGACAGCACGCGATACGCCTCGTTGATCCGTTGCATGCGCTGCAGCGCGGCCGGCTCGCCGGCACAGCGGTCCGGATGGTGACGTGCGGCAAGCACCCGGTATGCAGCCCGGATCACTTCGATCGGTGCATCGGATGCGACTTTGAGAATGGTGTAGTGCGTGACCACGGCAGCCGGGGCGATCTGGACACAGGTTTTATATCCGGACCGTGACCCGGGTACCAGCAGAATCGGCCGTGCGTCACGGAGCGTGGGGCCAGCGGCCACCTTGGAACCGCGATCTGCTTGGCCCATCGAGCCGATCTACGACCCTATGGACCGGCGCACGCAGGGCCCACGAGGCACCCGCCGACGCGCGGCTCGGAGATGCGCCTTAGACGATCGACACCGGACCCGGCAACTTGCCAGAGCAGCGCGCCTCGAGGCGGCTTGCCGGCAGTCCACGCTAACCGCACGCAACCCCACCGGCGTGCCGGGGCACCGCGGCTAATGCAGCAGCCGCCCCAGCCATGCGTCGTCCTGCCGGGCGCAGCTTCCAGACGAGCCACACACCGGCATGTCGTCCTCATCGCGCGAAGCCGTGCGACCGGCGTCGGACTGCCGCCCCACCATGGCCTGCAGCCACTGGTCCGCGCCGCTGCAACGGTGTCCATCCGAGCCGCAGACCGGAGTCTCGTCCGTATCCCCGCGTATGTCCTGCACCGTGCCCATTCGCATGGCCCGGGCGGCCGCGAAGCCTGCTTCGACACCGCCCTGTGGGCCCTGCCGACCATGGTCCTGCACCGCCATGGAACACCTGTAAATTCACCGGAGGGGCACGGACTGTGCGCGCCCTCGAAGAAGGAACGTGTTAGCCGATGGTTCAAAGGCTGTAAGCGGACACATGCGTGGCGTAGCGGCACAGTTGAGCCTACGGATCGCGGTCGCGGCCGACCCCGCCTCACCCCTCACGCGGCACATGCGGACGGCCGCGCAGGCCACTTACCTTGCAGGCCAACGGGTCTGCGCCAAATGGGGCACGCGCAACCGGGCACGTCGCATGCACCGGCTGCCCGCTGCAAGCAGCGGCAGACGTCAGTTTTGCAGCCCCGAATGGCAGCCTGACTCCCACTTCAACAGGACCGTATTGCTGCCATGCGGGACACTGTGGCTCCGACACGAGGGCACGCCAAATGATCCAAACCCGACAACAGACAGCATCCGTGCTGATGACCAGTGCCCTTCTGGCCGTGGTCACCGCTTGCACCAGCATGCCGGCCGCGCCGCAGACCGACGGAACGCAGGCGACGATCGAAGGCACGGTTGCCGCGGTGGACACCTCGCCGTGGGCGTACGACGGCAATGCGGTCGTCACCGTGTCCACCGACGCCCGCGGCACGGTCAGCGTGCAGCTGCCCGCGCGCTGGAACCTGTGTAAAGCCACCGCGCCCGATGAGCTGCAGCGCCTCAAGCCCGGCGATCGCGTGCAGGCCACCGGCACACTGGGCCCCGACAACGCGCTTGTCGTTTGCGAGCGTGCCGAGCATCGGCTGCAGCGGCTGGAGTGATGTGCGTCCGGTGCAAGCTGCGCATCACGAGACGACGTTCCGGTCGTGATTCGACGGCCGAGCTCCGGCCATATGGCTAGCCCGACTGCGCGAACGCGGTGCGACGCCCCAACCGCACGATCCATGCAGCAGGTGCACAGCGGACGATACGGGGCGCTCAGGTGTAGCCCCCAGCGCAACCGCTCAGCCGGGTGCTACGCCGCGGCAGGAAGCCACACCTGGAAACAGCTTCCACCGCCGTCGCGCGGGCGGCACGAAGCGCGCCCGCGATGCAGCTGCGCGATCTGCCGCACCAGGCTCAGCCCCAGCCCGACGCCACCGTCGGACTCACTCGCGCCCGGCGCGCGGTAGAACGGCTCGAATATCCGTTCGCACTCGGCCGCCGCAATGCCGGGGCCGCGATCGCAGACCTCGACCTGCAGGCCGCCGTCAGCGCCGCGCAGCGTGATCTCGACCACGCTCCCGCGACCGTGCCGCTGAGCGTTCTCGATCAGATTTCGAAGCATCCGCCGCAACAGGCGCGGGTCGCCGTCGACCGTGGTGGCGCTGCTGTCGATCGACACGGCGGCCCCCTGAGCCAGCTCATCGATCAGCTGATCCAGACGCACGCGCTCGAACTGCAGGCACGACGCGCCGAGTGCATCGAGCCGGCTCGTCAGCAGCACCTCGTCGACCAGCGCGTCGAGCTCGGCGATGTTGCGGGCGACCTCCGCGCGCAGGGTGGGCGTCGTGTCGGCCGGCAGCAGTTCGATCGCCAGGCGCATGCGTGCCAGCGGCGAGCGCAGCTCGTGCGATGCATTCGCGAGCAGTGATTTCTGCGCGCGCAGTAGGTCCTCGATCCGCTGGGCCGCACCGTTGAAGCTGTGCGCGAGCGCCGCGATCTCGTCGCGCCCATCGACGGCGACGCGCGGCAGGTGGTCGGTGCCGTCCCAGGCCTCGACGCCGCGCTGCAGGCGTTCTAGACGCCGCGTCAGCCCGCGCACCAGCGGATAGCAGCCGATGCCGACCAGCAGCGCGATGACGGCAAAGACGCCTGCGGTGCCGGCAGGCCCCGGCACCAGCCGGCCCTGCGGCACCGGGTGGATCGCCAGCGTGCGTCCGTGCGAGAGCCCGAGGCTGTAGTCACCCGCGACCGGGGCGGGCCCGCCTGCCGCTGCGATCGCTGCAGGCCAAACTTGCTGCCCGGATTCGCCCTGCAGCCTGCCGTCGGCGCCGTACAGCGCGATGTCGGCGTTCATGCGCATCGCCCACTCGTCGAGCTCGACCTGCTGCAGCGCCGGCGGAAGCTGCGGTTGCAGCTCGCGATCGACGCCTCTGCCGAAGCCGGCCAGCGCGCGGCCGAAAAGCGACGGATCGGTGTGCATGTGCCAAGCCACCGCGAGCCCGAACTGCAGCGTCGCGACCATGCCGAGCACGATGAGGTAGATGCGCAGGTAGAGCCTGCGCTGCATCCGCGGCCGCCGCGCCGCATCAGCCATTGCCGCGCCCCGAGGCATCCGGCCGCCTGAAGCAGTAGCCGATGCCGCGCACGGTCACGATGTAGCGCGGCTGGCGCGGATCGTCGCCAAGCGCCGCGCGCAGCCGTCCGATCTGCACGTCGATCGCGCGGTCGGTCGAGTCCGCCGCCTCGCTGCCGACGGCGTCCATCAGGTAGTCGCGCGACAGCACCCGCCCGGCCGATTCGGCCAGCACCTGCAGCAGGTCGAACTGCCTCGAGGTCAGCTGCACCTCGGCCTGGCCGACGTGGACGCGGCGCGCATCGCGGTCGATGCGAACGTCGCCGAGCACCAGCGCAGTACGGTGCTCGGCGAGCGGCGGTCGCCGGGCCAGCGCGCGCAGCCGCGCCAGCAGTTCGCGCGGCTCGAACGGCTTGGGCATGTAGTCGTCGGCGCCGAGTTCCAGCCCGACCACTCGGTCAAGCGGGTCGCCCTTTGCGGTGAGCATGATCACCGGCGTCGCCGCGACGGCATTGCCCAGCGATCGGATACGCCGGCACAGGTCGAGGCCGTCTCCGTCGGGAAGCATCAGGTCGAGCACGATCGCGCCATAGCCCGCGCCCGAGCGCAGACGCTGCAACGCGGCCTCGCAGCCCGGCGCGGCTTCGGCATGCAGGCCGTGCTGATGCAGATAGGACGCGAGCATGTCGGTGAGCCGGCGGTCGTCGTCAACCAGCAGCACGCGGCGCGATGAAGGCTGCATCGTTCGGACTCTCCCCCGGAAGCCGCCACACTATAGGTGACGGCTCCGGCTGCGGTTCAGTGCGCGGGTGACTGCATGTCCGACTTCATCGCGGCGCGCTGCGCAGGCGTCAGCACGCTCGCCACTTCGACGAGCAATTGGTCCACCCGGCGAGCGCGCTCCTGCACGACCTGCATCTCGGCGGCGCGGACCCGGTCGAGCGCCTGCGTATCGACCACATCAGCCAGCAGGATGTCGCGACGCGGCGCGCGTGCCTGCCGTGCACGCTGCTCGAAGCGTTCGAGTTCGGGCCTGGCGCGTTCGGCGATCTCGACCAGTCGGCTTCGCTGATGCGGATCGACGGTCTCCATCAGGTGGTGCATGAGCTTGCGAAGATGCTCATCAGTCATCGCGCCGTACTGGCCCTGCGAGCCTGCCCGTGGCGTTGCGGTGTGCGCGTCATACGCCTGCCGTGTCCACGCGGACGCGCTGCCGACCGCCAAACCGACGATGAGTCCGATGGCGAGCGCCGGCGCGAACAGCGCGCGGCCAAGGCCTGGAAGATGCTGTGCTTTGAACATGGGATGGCTCCGGATACGTGCACCGCGCCGATCGCGATGCCCGAAGCCAGCATGGGCCGGGCGTGTTTCCCGGCAGCGGCGCGTTTGTAAACTTGTGTAACCGCTTACCGCACAGCTCGCGGTGTCACGCGCTACGGGACAGCGAGGCGACAGGGCACCCACTCCGCGGTACCAACGCGCACTAACCGCGCGTACCGACCCACCGCCCCCGCACGCTCGCGACCACCGCCCATCAATGCGGTGGCAACGCCCCGGGTCGAGCGAATAGATAGCCCTGCCCGTAGCGCACACCCACCTCGTGCAGCGCCTCGGCTTCGGCGGCGGTCTCCACGCCTTCGGCCACGACCATGAACTCGGTGCGCGCGGCGAACGCCATCAGGCCGCAGGCAAGTGCCTGCTTGACCGGGTCGATATCGATGCCGCGCGTCAGGCTCATGTCCAGCTTGACGATGTCGGGCGAAACCCACAGCACATGGCGCAGGCTTGCGTAGCCGGCGCCGACGTCATCGATCGCCACGCGCACGCCGGCCTTCCGCAGGCGCGCGACCGCATCGACGAGCGGCGCGTAATCCTCGACCACGGCGTGCTCGGTGATCTCCACGACGATGCGATCGGCCGCAACGCCTGCGATCGCATCGGCAAACCCGGGGTCGGCAAGCGTGCGCGGCGAGGCGTTGATCGACAGGAACGCATGCGCCGGCAGCCCCTGCAGGGCCGGCAATGCATTGCGCACTGCCGCGAGCTCGAGCTCGACGCCCAGGCCAACCTCCCACGCATCACGAAACCACACGTCCGGCGCGCGGGCGGCGCCGTGATCGAAACGCGCAAGCGCTTCGGCGCCGACGATCGCGCCGCTCGCGGGCGCGACGATCGGCTGGAACACCATCCTCGGGCCGCCCGCGTCGAGCACCGTGCGCACTGCGGCGTGGCGCTCGCGCTGCAACTCGGCCGCGCGTAACGTCTCTTCAAGTTGCGCGCCGATCAGCCCGGCCAGAAAGCGCATGAAACCCACGTCGCGCTCGCGCCGCTGCGGGTCACCGTCGAAGTTGATGCAGCACAGCGTGCCGATCGCGCGTCCCTCCGGCCCGATGACGGCTACGCCGAAGTAGGCCTCGATGCCGATCTGTGCCGTCAGCGGGATCGCACGTGCGCGTTCGTCCTGGCGCACGTCGTAGATCACCTCGGGGATGACCCCCTGCAGCAGCCGGTGGCAGTACGTGTTCTCGAGCGGAAAACGCGCGCCGGCCTGCAAGCCCAACGGCTCGACCGGCCCATCGGTGTGGCGGATGACCTTCTCGCCACCGATGACCTCGGCGAGGAAGCTCACGTGTGCGCCGAGGTAGCCGCGCGCAGCGGCAACGACGCGGTTTACGAAGGCCGTGCCCGCTTCATCCAGAAGCGCGAGCGGCGAAGGCAGTGCGGCTGAGTCCATGCAAAGCACCGGGGGAAGGCACACGCCGACGATACGCCATCGTGCGCCCGCACAACTGTTAACCGGTTTGCGCTACGTGCCACGTCATCGCGCCGAGTACGGGCGCGACGGATCGCCCGTGCTCAACCGCGCTTCGCCGCCACGATCTCGCGAAGTGCGCGTTCGAACACCTCGACCGGCTGCCCGCCGGCGATCAGGTGCTGGCGGTCGATGATCACGGCCGGCACGGCGTTGATGCCGGCGCGCTGGAACATCTGCTCGTGCGCGCGCACGTCATCGGCATACGCATCCGATTCGAGGACCTCGCGGGCACGCTCCGCCGGCAGTCCGGCCGCTTCAGCGATGCGCACGAGCGTGGCGTGGTCACTTACGTCTTCGCCATCGGTGAAATACGCGCGCAGCAACGCATGCTTGAGCGCCGCCTGCCGGCCTTCGGCCCCGGCCCAGTCCAGCAGCCGGTGCGCGTCGAACGTGTTGTAGATCCGTGCGCGCTTGCCCTCGCCGAATACAAAGCCCAGCTCCGCGCCACGCTGGCGGATGCGTTCGCGGTTCTGCTCCAGCTGCGCCTCGTTGAGGCCGTACTTGTGACGCAGATGTTCGTTGATGTCCTCGCCTTCGGCGGGCATCTGCGGGTTCAGTTCGAACGGCTGGAAATGCAGCTCGACCTGGACTGCGTCGCGCAACCGCTCGAGCGCCTGCTCGAGTGCAGCCAGGCCGATCGCGCACCAGGGACAGACCACGTCGGAGACAAAGTCGATGCGCAATGCGACGCGCTCGGTCGCTGCGTTCATCGCAACCCCCGGACATGCGTCGAACTCGTCAGTGCCTTGTCTTCGCTCATGAGTGCGTTCCACATTGTGTAGTGATCGGTCGAAGCCGGTAGCGTCGGCTGGCGCGGATTTGTCGCGTTTATGTCGGCGATGCCGCCTCGCATCGCACGGCCAGTGGGCACGCGCGTGCCGGACCTGCAGAGCGGCCGGCGGCGCATGAGGCATCTCACCGCGACGGCGTCACCCGCCAGATCGTATTGGCCAGATCATCGGCAATGATCAGTGCGCCGCGCGGGTCCACGGTGACGCCAACCGGCCGGCCGCGCGTCTGGTCGCCCTCGGGCTGGAAGCCGGTGACGAAATCGACCGGATTACCCGCCGGGCGGCCGTTGCGGAACGGCACGAACACGACCTTGTAGCCCACCGGCACGTCGCGGTTCCAGCTGCCGTGTTCGCCGACGAACACACCGTCGGCAAAGCGCGCGCCCATCGCGGGTGTCGAGAAGTCCAGACCCAGCGGCGCGACGTGCGAGCCGAGGCTGTAGTCGGGCTTGATTGCCGCAGCGACCCTCTCGGGCTTCTGGGGCCGCACGCGCGGGTCGACGTTCTGACCCCAGTAACTGTACGGCCAGCCGTAGAACGCGCCCTCGCGCACGGCGGTGAGGTAATCGGGCACGAGGTTGGGGCCGAACTCGTCGCGTTCGTTGACCACCGCCCACAGCTGGCCCGTGCCCGGCTGGATCGCAAAGGCGGTCGGATTGCGCAGCCCGGTCGCGTAGGGCTTGTACATGCCGGTCTCGACATCGACCTGCCAGATCAGGGCGCGGTTTTCTTCGGCCGCCAGCCCGCGCTCGGTGATATTGCTGTTCGAGCCGATGCCGACGAACAGGGTGCGCCCGTCGGCGCTCGCGGTCATCGCCTTGGTCCAGTGGTGATTGATATCCGACGGCAGGTCGGCGAACTTCACCGGCGGTGCGCTCGCGCGGGTCTGCCCAACCTGGTAGTCGAACCGCATCACCGCGTCCTGCGCGGCCACGAACAGCCGGTTGCCGATCAGCGCCATGCCATACGGCGCGTTGAGGTTGTCGGCGAATACGTAGCGCCCCTCATAGCGGCCGTCGCCATCGGCGTCGCGCAGCAGCGTCAGCCGGTCGCCGCTCTCCACCGACGTGGTGCCCTTGCCCATGATGTAGCCGGCGAGCACGTCCTTCGGCCTGAGCTTCGGTGCATTGCCGCCCTTGCCTTCGGCCACGAGGATGTCGCCGTTGGGCAGCAGCAGCGTCTGCCGCGGAATCTTCAGATCGGTCGCGATCGCCGTCACCGTGTAACCGGCCGGCACCGTGGGCCGCGCATCGCCCCAACCCACGGGATCGGCGATCGTCATGCTGGGCAGCAGGCCTCGCTGACGTTCGGGAAGAACGGGGTCGGGACCGACGTTCGGCGGCGGCGCGTCGCTGCTGCAGGCCGCCAGCGCGGTTGCCAATGCAGCCACGGCGAGCACGCTCAAGCGATTCATGCGCGTGCTCCCGATCGATACCCGGCAAACCCCAGCCAAGCGGCGATGACGGCCAGCACCGTGCCGATCACCGACAGCACGAGCCCACCGGGCATCGCGGCCCAGGCGTCCTTCGCATGGACCAGCGAGTTGACGACACCGACCATGAAAATCGCCAGTACAAGCGCGAAATAGGCGAGCGAACGCGCATCCCGCCGATGCGCACGCACGATGTCGACCAGTGCGAACACAAGCACCAGCGCCGCGAACACCAAGCCGGCGACGATCAGCCACGAAGCGAAATTGGTCCACTGGATCTCGAACGTCTTCGCATACGCGATGTCGGTGAGCATGGCGCCGAGAAACGGCGGCACCGTCGCTGCAAGCAAAAATGCATGCAGCGGGTGCAGGGCGCGAGAGCCGATGCGATCGGGCGTGGCCGCCATGGTCGCTTCTCCTTGCAGGTGGGCACGGCCACGACCGGCAGGACAGCCCGGGCGCGACTGCGCGGGGTTCCGGATTCAACCCGCTCAACGGAACACAGGCGAGGTGGACGGGAGGCGAAATTGGTCGGGCATAAAGCCGCGATGACGGCGCTCGCGTGTCGGGTCCGGCTGTGGCGTTTTCCGGCAGCCGCGATCGTCGAGGCCGACGTTTCAGTTACGCGTCTATCGACGGACGGTGCGATGCGGGACGAGCATCGTTGCCGCCCCTTTGTCGATCTCGCGCCTGTGCGCCGCGATCGGTTTTGACCGTGCAGCCGCGGCGTGACGTCCGGCATGCGTCGGCTTCAGCAGCGCACCGAATCGCCGCACGACCCTGCGTTACTCGACGCAGGGAGTGGACGGCAGTTCCCCCATCGGTTGCCGACGGCGCGCGTGTAGTAAAGCGGCTGCTCGTGCGGACGGGATATGCACCGAGCATTTCCAACAACACGCGCAGCTGGCGCACTTCGCTCCGGCCGGCGCACTGCCGGCCGAAGCACCTGCGGGCGGAGCGGCAAGCAGCCCGCGCGTCGGATCAACTCTTCTTCGTCTCGATCCACTGCTCGACGCGGCGCTCGAGCAGCGTCAACGGCATTGCACCGCCGCCGAGCACCGCGTCGTGGAAGCCGCGGATGTCGAAGTCATCGCCCAGCTCGGCCTCGGCTTTCTTACGCAGCTCCTGGATCTTGAGCATGCCGATCTTGTAGCCGGTCGCCTGGCCGGGCCAGGTGATGTAGCGGCGCACCTCGGCCTCGATCGCCGGCAGCGGCAGCGAGCTGTTGTCGGCCATGTACGCGACGGCCTGCTCCTGGGTCCAGCCCTTCGCATGCAGGCCGGTGTCGACGACGAGCCGGATCGCGCGCCAGATCTCCGAGGTCAGGCGGCCGTATTCCGAATACGGGTCGGTGTAGGTGCCCGGCATCTCGCGCGCCAGCCATTCCGAATACAACGCCCAGCCTTCGGAATACGCGTTGAAGTCGGCCTGCTTGCGGAACTCGGGCACACCCTGCAGTTCCTGCGCGATCGCGAACTGCATGTGGTGCCCCGGCAGGCCCTCGTGGTACGCGATGACCTCCAGCTCGGTCTTCGGCATCGCGCTCATGTCCGACAGATGCGCGTAGTAGATGCCCGGCCGGCTGCCGTCCGGCGTGCTCGGGTAGTAATGCTGCGCGGCGCCCGCCACTTCGCGGAACGGCTCGACGCGCTTGACCACGAGATCGGCCTTCGGCAGCAGGCCGAAGTAGTTCGGCAGTTGCTGCTTGATCGTCGCAATCGCCTTCGTCGCGTCATCGATGTACGCCTGGCGGCCGGCATCGGTGTTGGGGTACTTGAACTGCGGGTCGGTGCGGATGAACTTGAAGAACGCCTTGAGGTCGCCCTTGAAACCGACCTTGTCCTTCAGCGCTTCCATCTCGCCGCGCAGGCGCGCCACCTCGGCCAGGCCGATCTGGTGGACCTGCTCGGGCGTGAGGTCGGTCGTGGTCGATGAGCGCAGCCGCTCGGCGTAATACGCGGCGCCCTCGGGATGGCGTGCGCCGACGCCCGACGGGTTGACCGCCGCGTTCGGCAGGTCGGCCTTGTACCAGGCGATGACGTCGGCGAACGCCGGCTGCACGGCCTCGGTCAGCGCTTTGCGCGCTTCGGCCTTCAGTGCGTTCGCGCGCTCGGCGTCGATCTTGCCGGCCTTGACCAGCGCATCGGCCTTGGCCTGCGCATCCGCCCACAGCGCGCTGTCCTTGCCCTTGGTGAACGGCGCGCCGGTGATGACCTTGCTGGCCTGGTCGATCACGCCTTCGTGTGCGAAGCGCGGAGGCCGGATGCCGAGTTCGGCCGAGCGCTTGACCTGCGCCATCAGCCCGCCGAATGCACGCGGCACCTCGCGCAGGCGCGCGACGTAGGCGAGGTAATCGGACTCGTCCTCGACCTTGTGGAAGTTGATCAGGAACGTCGGCAGGAACGCCTGCGCGCCGCCCATCTGCTCGAACGGATAGCCGTGGTCGGCGAAGCGATCGGCGGCCTGCGCGGCCTTGGTCTGGTACTCGAACAGGTCCCACGACAGCTTCGCCTCGGGGCCGAGCGCGTTGTAATCGAAGGTCGACTTCATTTCCTCGAACGCGGCGACCTGCCAGGCCAGTTGCTTCGCCTTGCCCTCGCTGGACATGTCGTCGAGCTCGCCGTAGCGGTCCTTGCGCCCGAGCATCGTCATCTGCACCGGGCTGAACTGCAGCTTCTCCTCGTACTTGCGTTCGAACCACGCATTGAGGCGCGCGTCGGCCGCAGCGGTGCCGGCTTCTACGGCCGCGGTTGCGGGTGCCGTGGGCTGGGCATCGCCCGCCCGTGGGGTGCCATGCGAGCAGGCCACGCACAGTGCCAGGGACAGGGCGGACACGATGAGGACGCGTTGCATGGGGACTCCGGTCGGCAATGGGAGCGGTGCTCCCGGAACGGTCGATCATGCCGCAGGCGCGGTCGAAGGCGCGCGGCGGCCGGGCGAGGCGCCCGACGGGGCAAAAGGCGGCGCATGCCTGCCGCCGCATGCGGCCGTGGCTGCCATATGCGGCGCCGGCCGTGGGCCGCCACCGAGCGCAAAGACGGCCGTGACCGGCGTAGCCCTGTAACGATCGGCGGAATATCGAGCCTCAGGGCTCCGAAAGCAGGCGCCGCACGGAGCGGTACTCGGCAACCCAGCGTGCTCGCAGCCGCCGGCTCAGCCACCAGGTGCCGGCAGCCCAGGCCGATGCATAGGCCAGCAGCGCCACTGCACCGGACCGCCACTCCGGCGCACCGATCCACCCGGCCGCCACGACCGCGACCGTCGCGTAACCCAGCAGGCAGACCGCTGCCGTCCGCGCCAGCGAGAGGTCCCGCAGCCCGAGCCGAAGCTGCGCGAGCCGCAGTCGTGCGTAGTCGTGCATGGACTCGGCAACCACGGCGTTGCGACCGTCGCGCGAGCGCAGCGCAAAGACCCAGGCCACCGGAAGGAACACCACGAAGAACGGCAGCAGCAGCCAATGCCCGGGCCCCGCAGCGCCCGATGCGAACGCGCGAGCAAAGACCAGCGCGGCAGCTAGGGTCAACGCGACCTCGCCGATCCGCTGGGCATGGCGCAGGCGCTGCTGGCGAAGCACGCGTGCGGTCAGGTCGGCCAATCGCGGGTGCGGCGCTTCGTGATGCCAGGCGTCACGGAGCATGTCATCGAAGTTCACTGGAGCCCTCCTCGAGGGACATCGCCCTCAGCCGTTCCTTCGCGCGATGCACGCGAACGCCTACGTTCTGCACCGAGATACCTAGCATCGCGGCGATCTCCTGATACTCGAATCCCTCGAGCTGCAGCATCAGCACCTGCCTCAGGCCGACCGGCAACGTCGCCAACGCCTCGAACAGCCACCTCGACCGCGCGGCCGCCGGGTCGTGGGCGGAGCGGTCCGGCACGCCTTCGGCTTCGTCATCCAGCGGCAGCGGGGCCGGATAACGCGTCGCCGAGCGCACGTGGCTGGCGCCCAGGTTGTGCGCGATGCGCAGCACGAACGGCAGCAGCCGGCCGGGCTCCGCCAGCCGCGGCAGGCTTTTACAGACCGCGAGCAGCACGTCCTGGAACAGTTCCTCGCGCAGGGCCGGATTGAGCTCGTACCCGCAGACGGCGCGCCAGATCCGCGGTTGGAGCACTTCGACCTGGGACCAGAGTGGATGCATTCGGCAGCGCGCAAGGATGACTTCAACATGAGTCGCTTAAGACGGCCGCTTTCTTACAGCCGAACTCATCAGACGGCAGGCGTAAGAAATCGGGCGCAGCAGGCGACTGATAGGACATCACATCCGCAAGCACCTGCGAGCCGACCATGCGACATCTGCACACGCTCTCCCTGCTGGCGGCAGCCGTTGCCAGCCTGCCCGCCTTCGCCGCCGCGCCCGTATCGATTACGGCCGTTGACAACGTCCGCATCGGCGACGTGGGGCGCGGCTTGCGCGTGCACGCCGGCTAGCCGCCGCGCC
Source organism: Lysobacter korlensis (assembly GCF_042434515.1). Lineage (NCBI taxonomy): Bacteria > Pseudomonadati > Pseudomonadota > Gammaproteobacteria > Lysobacterales > Lysobacteraceae > Lysobacter > Lysobacter korlensis. The sequence goes on along the minus strand of NZ_JBHLTG010000004.1, from coordinate 216,331 downwards.
ACAGCGCGATCGACACCGCTTATCCCTCACCGGCCCGGCCTGATCGAAGCGGCCGCGAACCCGAACCCGACCACCACACAAGAGCGCGGCCACCATGCCGCCACGAGACCGCACCATGAGCACGACAAACGAGCACCAGCCCGCAACTGCAGTCCCCGGCGGCCGGAAGTGGAAGTGGATATACCTCGCGGGTGCGGCCTGCCTGCTGTCCTGGGTCGCGCTCGGCATCGGCATTGCCGTGCAGGCGGGCACTGGGCCGATGGTCGTGCTGACGACGCTCGCCGCGCTGACGACGGAAGGGCTGGTCTGGGTCACGGCGCTGGTATTCGGCATCAGTGCCTACAGCGCACGGCGTGAGCTTCTGGCAAGGCTGCTACGGGGAGGCGGTTGAGCGGTTCGCGCGGCGTTTGCGACGCACCGCGACGCGCGAGGTTTGTCTACTGGCGCTTCAATCCGCGGGAACGACGCTGCGCGGCCTGACGTCACGCGGTGCGCGGGCTTCGCACTGACGTGCGAGCGGCTGCACCGCCTTCGTCGTGTCGATGTGGATCATCCAGTCGAACTGGCGCGTCAGCGATGCGTTGAAGTAGTGGCTCGCGCGTTCGGTCTCGGGCAGATACAGCACGCCGATCGCGCGCTGAAGACGTGGCGCCTCGAGCCCGACCAGCTTCGGGTTGTCGAGTCGAAGCTGGAATGCCGGTAGGCCCACGTCGTGAAGCAGTGCCTCATAGCTGCCGGGCAGGCCGGGCCGCACGCGTTTTGTCTGCGCGGCACCGTCCCATCGTGATGCGGCGGTCACCGTGCCCTGGTAGGTGCTGAAGCCCACCAGCACCGCGTCGTTCGGATAGTGCTGACGCGCCAGCTGGCCGAGGTTGATCTGTCCCTGCGGGCCCAGCTCGGTGGCACGCGCATCGCCCACGTGCGAGTTGTGCGCCCAAACCACGACCTTGGTAGGTCGCCCGTTTTCAGGACGCTGCATGAGGCTTTGCAGCGTCTGCATCATGTGAGTGTCGCGGAGGTTCCACGATGAATGCCCGGGGCTGAGCATGGTGCGGTAGTAGCGTTCGGCATTGACCACCACGCGCGCGTTCTGCTGCGCCGAGAACAGCTCATCGGCGGACTGGCCCGCAGGCGCCGTGCGACGTTCGAGTTCACGCAGCTGCTCGACGGCCTGGGCCTTGCACGATCGGCCCTCGCCGAAGCTCACGATCTGGCCGTAGCTCTCGGGGCTATCGCGGTAGCGGCTGAAACAGCCGTAACGCCGGCTCGCACGCCGCGCCGCATCGGGGTCGGTCTGGCGCAGATACGCAAGCACGGCGTCGATCGACGGGTGCAGGCTGTACAGATCAAGCCCGTAGAAACCGGTCTGCCCCTTCGCACCGGCCGTGGCGTTGTGGCGGCGCAACCACTCGGTGAACTCCAGCACCTCGGTATTGCGCCACATCCAGGTCGGAAAGCGCTGGAAGTCCGCCAGTGCGGCCTGCCCGGTGGCATCGGTCGAGCGGCCGCGCACGTAGCGGTTCACGCGGTCGGCATCGGGCCAGTCCGCCTCGACCGCGACTGCGGTGAAGCCCTTCTCCTCGATCAATCGTCGCGTGATGTCCGCACGCAGGTCGTAGAAGTCCTCGGTGCCATGCGAGGCCTCGCCGATCAGCACCACCCGGGCATCGCCGATGCGTTCGAGCAATGGATCGAAGTCGCCGGCGCCGCCGGCCAGCAGCAACGCGGCCGTTCGCACGCCGTGCTTGAGTGTGGTGGAAGCGGGCGTCGCCATGGGGCCCCGTGCGCACAGTCACATGTGCGCGGCACGCTAGGGGCGCGGCAGTGATCGACTCGCGACACCGGCCGTAACGTCGAACCGCTGTGTTCAGGACGCAGCCATGCTGCGCGCGGGGCGGTGCTGGCTATATCCGAATGCCCGGCCTTCCTGTCCAGGTCGGCAAGGCCGCTGCGCTGCGGCACCAGCGGATGCGCTGGCTGAGGAAATGGGGGCGGCCCTCTTCCAAAGTGCCGCGACGACGGCCCGGCCCGCCGCCGCGTCGCAGCAACTGTGCTTCGAAGTTCAAACAGGGCCAATGCAGCGGACGGCCACTCAGCCGTCCGCTGCATGGCACCGCTGGACGCTTATTTCTTCACGTCGGGCGTATGGCCCTTGAGCGCGTCGGCCAGGCCGGGCACGCGGTCGGCGCCGGTCGGCACGCTGATGCTCGAGCCCGCGAACGAGCCGATCGGCTCGGCGCGACCGCCCAGGCACTGGCTCAGGAATCCTTCGGCCACCGCGTTGAACGCCTTGCTGTTTTCCGGACGCGCGAAGCCGTGGCCCTCATCCGGAAACAGCACGTACGTCACCGGGATGCTGTTTTTCTGCATCGCCTGCACGATCTGGTCGGACTCGGCCTGCTTCACGCGCGGATCGTTCGCGCCCTGCCCGATCAGCAGCGGCTTTTTGATCTTGCTGGCATGCGTGAGCGGCGAACGCTCGGTCAGCCACTTCTTGCCTTCCTCGGTGCGCGGATCGCCCATGCGCTTGGCGAGCTGCTCGTAGAAGCTGGCCCAGTACGGCGGCACGGTCGAAAGCAGCGTGTTGAGGTTGGACGGCCCGACGATGTCGACGCCGCAGGCGAACGCATCGGGCGTGAACGTCAAACCGGCGAGCGTTGCGTAGCCGCCGTAGCTGCCGCCCATGATCGCAACCTGGTCCTTCGTCGTGATGCCCTGATCGACCGCCCACTGCACGGCATCGAGCAGGTCGTCGTGCATCTTGCCGGCCCACTCGCCATTGCCGGCATTCGTGAACTCCTTGCCAAAGCCGGTCGAGCCGCGGAAGTTCACCGACAGCACCGCGTATCCGCGGTTCGCCAGCCATTGCGCATAGCTGCTGTAGCCATAGCTGTCGCGCGCCCACGGGCCGCCGTGCACCAGCAGCACCATCGGCACCGCGGTGTCGGCCTTGCCGTCGTTGTCGGGGTCCGCACTCCTGGGCAGCGTGAGGTAGCTGACGAGCGTCTTGCCGTCGCGCGACTTGATCTCCTGCGGCCACTGCGGCACCAGCGGCTTGTCATCCAGCGCAGGCCGCGCGGAGAACAGCTTGGTCAGTTTGCCGCCATTGGCGCGGTCGTAGCGGTAGTACACGACCGGGGCCTCGGCCGCCGAATAGGCGACGATCCAGGTCTTGTCGTCGAGCGTGCGCGCATTGACGCCGACCTCGCCCGGCCCAATCGCTTCGAGCTTCTTGAGGTCGTCGGCAATCGCCGGGTCGATCGGCTTCCATTGCTCGCGCAGGTAATCGACCGCAGCCGCCTGCACCTGCTTCGTCTTCGGATGCGCAAGCGCATTGCCGATGTCGGCGCGCGCATCTTCGAACACGAGCTTGCGCTCGCCGCTGGCGACATCGACCGCATACAGCGCAGCGGTGTTGCGGTCACGCGAATCGAGCATGTACAGCGTCTTGCCGTCGGTAGTCAGCCCGGCCGGCTGCGTGGTCAGCGAATCCTCGAACGGGATTTCCGAATACGTCGTCCAGCCGCCCTTGCCGTCGGGCTTGAGGATCTCCGAGCCGCCATCGGGCTTCGAACGCGTCGCATAGCGGATCTGGTAGCCGTCATCGACGAGGTAGCGGCCGATCTGGTCGTCGTTTTTCTCGACAATCGTGCGCTTGCCGGTGGCGAGGTCGACGCGGTACAGGTCGTGCCACTTCGGGTCGCGGTCGTTCATGCCGACCAGCACCGTGCCCGGCTGGGTGTGGCTGATGCCGACGACCTGCGCGGTGGTCTTCGGAAACGGCGTGAGGTCGGTCGACTTGCCGGTCTTGAGATCCACGCTGAAAAGATGGAAGTCCTCGTCGCCGCCGGTGTCGCGCAGGTACAGCAGCGTGTCGGGCTGGTAGGACCAGAAGTGGTTGCGGATGCCGCGTGCCGTGTCCTGCGTGACCGCGCGCGCCTTCGACGGATCGTCCACGGGCGCGACCCAGACATTCATCACGCCATCGACCGGCGCCACCCAGCTCAGGTACTTGCCGTCCGGGCTGATCATCACCATCGCGCGCTCGGGATTGCCGAACAGCGCCTCGCGCGGGATCAGTTCGACATCGGCAATCCGTTCGGCCGCGGTCGGGCCGGTCTGGGCGAGCGCGGCGGACATCGACAGGGCGAGCGCCAGTCCGGCGGCAGGAATGAGCTTGTCGTGCATGCGGGTCTCCATGGATGCGGTGACACCACGACCCGTCATTGGGCGCGGCCGACCGGGAGTAAACCATGGAACCGCGCGACCTCCACGGGGCCATTGGTCACCTGCAGCGCCATCGCGGAACCGTAGTGCGGATGCGGTTAGACGCGTTTTTTAACGGCGCCAAGCTCGACCGCAGCGCCATCGCCTCGGCCGAACCGCGTCCTGCGGGGCCGTACGAGCCAAGCTCGACCGTCATCTGTGAAGTGTTCAGCGAGGCGCTGCTACGGTCCCGCGTCTGGCGTCTTGTCCGAATCGAACGGGCTGTGATGCGCGATTGGATAGCACCATGGAAGTAAAGGTTTTCGCGACTCAGGATGGCGCGCTTGTCGTGGTCACCGCCGACACGGTGGTGTCCGACGACCTGTTGCGGATCGGCGCGCTGCACCACATCGGCGACGGATGCGTCCCGGCCGCGCTGTTGAGCGACGAGCTGGTGTCGCTGCTGACCCGAGGTGGCCCCGCTGTCGCGCAGCCCACCGATGTGCAACCCGTGCTGCGGGCAATCACCTCACGCGCGCTGTCTGCAAGGCCGCCTCTGTTCGACTCCGCCTACGCGCAAGCCAGCCACGAATCGCAGGCCGGTTAGCCATACGGGAGCGGTCGAAACCGCCAAGTGCGTGATCGCGTCGAGTGCGCCTGCCCGCGTCGGTGCGGCCTCGGATCGATGCAGCCTGCATGCTAAGCCAGCGACGAATACGCCGTCGTACACACCAAGCCCTGCCCGATGCCGGTCATCCCGCCTCGCTCGCATCCTCATCCGGATGCCGCGCACGCCACGCCGCCAGCCGCGCCTCGTAATACTCCAGTTCCTCGGCATAGGCATCGTTGACGCACACCGTGCAGCCACTGCCGCAACAGTCGGTGGGAAGTGGTTTTTCCGGCGGTATCGGGCGCGGATCGGTTGAAAGGCTCACGCGGGCATGATCCGGGTCACAGCTCCGGTTTCAAGAGCCGCGCTTGTATCGCGCGCAAACTTGCGTCGAAAGTGGGTCATTAAGCGCAGCCTCGCCTGGCGAAGCGGTCACATCGACGACCGCCGCTGCTCGACCCGCCAGCGCTTGAGCGCGAACACGAACAGCGTCATCAGCGCGACGATCACCATCTCGACCACCAGCCGCAGTGCACCTGTACCAGCGAGGTCCAGGCGCCCGCTGGCTGCACCCATGCCGATCAGCGTGGCGGCCGGGATCAGTGCGAGCGCGATCATCACGCCCGAGGTCAGCGTCGATCGCATCTTCACCAGCAGGATGCCGCCGGCGATCGCGGCCGTGGCGCTGACCAGCAGCGACGACGCGGTCATGCCGGTCCAGTAATCGAGCAGCGCAGTGCCCGAGAAATAGGTGCTCTTGGGCTTCGAGGGCGTGTGGCCGAGCAGTGCCATGGCCCATGTGCCGATCGCTGCGCCTGCGATCAGCGCCAGGTATCCCTTAAGCGTGTCGATCACGCCGCGATGCCAGGCCAGGCAGCCGCTGATGAGGCCGAGCGAAATCCGCGCGACCGGGTCGAAGCCCGGCGCAATCACCATCGCGCCGATGACGACATGCAGGCTGTTAGTCAGGATGCCGATCGCCGCGATCGCCCCGGCAATCGCCATGTTCGCCATCGAGCTGATGCTCATCGCGCTTTCGTGATTGAGCAGGCTTTCCAGTTCCTCCCAGCTGGCGCGACTGTGGTCGTGCGAGATCGGGATGCGGTCGGGGCGCGAGATGATGCTGTCGGGGCGGCTGGTGCTGATCGACGACTCGTTGCCCGTGGTCAGGTCGAGGCGATCGAGCAGTTCCATCAGCGATGGCAGCGAACGGTCGGTAAGCGTGACGGCGACGACGTCGCCCGGCGGCTTCACCGAGACGCCCTGCTGCACGCGGATGCCGATGACATCCTTGATCGTGCGCAGGCGGTCCAGCAATTCCTTGGTGCGTTCGCCCGGTAGGCTGATCTCGACGGTTCGTGGCATGCGGCTTCTCCTCCAGACACCTGATTGGGCCAGTGCGCGGGTGAACCTCTTGTGCTGTGGCAGGCGGCAACGCACGCAGGCAAGGTCTGGAAGCGTGTTCGACACCTCAGCCCATCGGCGATAGGGCCGACTGGCTCGGCCACGTGACTCCGCCGGTTTCCGGCGCCGCGACCGTTAAAGCGCGAGCATTATCAGTTGCAGATTTGCAACTGCGTTCTCCACGCGCCCTGAACCTGCGCGGAACCTCTCCGCCCTACATTTGCAGCGCACTCGGCAGCGCGCAGCGTGCGCAGTACGCGGCCTCTGCAAGGCCCACTGCGCCTTGTTTTGTGCTGCCGGTGCGCCGCCTGCGCATGACGCCTGGCGACTCCCCTACCAACCGGAAGCCCCTCCCCATGAAAAGCCTGATCGCCGCCGCCTTCCTGGCGCTCGCATCGCTGAGTGCCCACGCTGCAGAGCCTGTCACTGCCTCCACCACGTTCCTGGAGTACGAGCCGGTGCGTGCCGGTGGCGAATCGAAGTGGATGACGGTGACGTTCAAGAACAACACCGGCTCGCCGATCGACGTGTACGGCATGGGCTGGGACGGGCCGTATGAATTCACCTGGTGGTGCTCGAACGGCACCTATCACCTCCTGCCGCCGCACGGCACCTGCACGCTGTCCGGTCAGTTCGAAGCGCGCAGCACCGAGCCGCTGGGGCTCAACACCGGCATCGCCGGCTTCCGCCTGTCGACCGGCACGATCATCATCGACATCGCCGGCTTCATCTACACCGGCAAGACGAAGGCCGGCGTCGACAACCTGCTGTCCTCGCTGACCGCGCTGGGCCTGCCAGCCGCGAGCGTCGACCAGCTCAAGCCGCCGCTGTCGAGCGCGCGCACCTACCTCTACGACAGCTACACGAGCAACGACAAGAAGGCCTGCTCGCCGCTGCGTACCTTCATCCTGCGAACCGAACAGGAAGCAGTCGCCGGCCGCATCACCGACTGGGAAGCGGCGGCACTCGAGATGCAGGCGCGCGCGATCCGGACCACGCTGGGTTGCACCTGCTCGGTCTGACCGCACTGGCTTACGCTCGAGATACGCGTCCCGTGTTGCTGGCCTCACGGCATTGTTTCTGCTCATGAGGTGATTGGCGTTCGCGACGGGCCGTGGGCGGTGCGTTCACCGACGGATCCCGAGCTGTTCCGGCACATGAAAAAGGCCCCGCACTGCGGGGCCTTTTTCTTACACGTCATGCAGCGCGGTCGTGGCTGAGCACGGCTGCCTCGGTCCCGACGAATGCAGGCGGCCGGTGGTTGCAGAGCCAGTTACCGGCGCGTCATCGCGTTCGCGGAAGACGGACCCGGCCCTTCTGCTCTGCCGTTGCTTCTGGCGGCTTTTCATCGCGCATTCCGGCGCAGCTGTTAAAGCAATTAAGCTGGCTGGCCGGGCAGTACTTAGTCGAAATGCGCAATCATCCACCGAACGAGCGAACACCACCGCCTCCGGTCGCCGGCAGCGGTGATGCGTTCGCCACGCGCATCCGGCGCTCGGTCGGGCTCGTGCTGGTGGCGCTGCTGGTGACGGCAAGCCTGGCGATGGTTGGCGTGATGTACCTGCTCAACCTCACACGCTCGGCGGTCGGCGATCATGCCGACGACCTGTACCAGGTGCAGGAACTGCGGATCGAGACCCAGCGCATGGTCGCGGCCGACCGCGCGTATGTGCTCACGCGCGACCCGAAGTACGCCGCGACTGTCAAGGCGGCCCATCTCGAATTCCTTCGCATTGCCCGGTCGCTGGCGGCACGCAGCGTTACCCCGACCGGGCGCAGGATGCTCGCCGACACGGTCCGGCTCAAGGAATTGCATTGGCAGGCTGTGCTTCGTCTCATGGGGACATCGTCGCCGACCGAGGCGCAGGTCGTGTTCGAGCAGGAGGTCGCTCCGTTGACCGAGCGGCTGCAGGCTCAGCTCGAGGCGTCTACACAGCGAAAACAGGCACTGTTCGAGCGGGCCCAGGACTCCGTCGATGAGGCGGCACGCCGTGTCCTTGCCGTGCTCGCGGTGGTGATCGGCGCAAGCGTGCTGGCCGGTGCGGCGGTGTGGGTCATCACGCGACGCACGCTCGGGCGTATCGAGCACTACCAAGGCCAACTGCGCGGCCTGCTCACGGCCCGCGATGATTTCCTCGCTGCCGTGGGCCACGAGCTGCGCACACCGCTGTCGGTGCTCAAGCTCAACATGGACCTGTTGCGCAGGCGGGTCTCGGGCGCGGCTGACCAGCAGGTCATGGTGACCGGCCCCGTGCTCGCGATGCTCGAGAGGAACGTGGCCGTGGTCGTGTCGCTGGTGGACCGCCTGCTCGACGTGAGCCTGATCGATTCGGGCCGGCTCAAGCTGCAGGCCAGCCAGGTCGACCTTGCGGCGCTGGCGCGCGAATCGGCCGATCGCGCGGCACCGGCGCTCGCGGACAAGCCATGCACGCTCGGTGTGGATGCGCCGGCCTCGGTAATCGGGCATTGGGACCCGGTCCGCATCGGCCAGGTCATCGACAACCTGCTGATGAATGCAGTGCGCCATGCCTGCGGCGGTGCGATCACGCTGAAGGTCGAGCAGGTCGAACGCATCGCGCGGGTCAGCGTCCGCGACAGCGGCCCCGGCCTGTCGGTTGCGGACCAGACGCGGATCTTCGAGCGGTTCGAACGCCTGGGCCCGACGCGCGACGGCAGCGGGATGGGATTGGGCCTGTCGATCACGCGCGACATCGTGCAGGCCCATGGCGGCACGATCCGTGTCGAAAGCGAACCCGGCGCCGGCGCCTGCTTCATCGTCGAGCTGCCGCTCGAGGGTGTGCGGTCGTGACGGCGCAGGTGCTCGTCATCGAGGACAACGCCGACCTGCTGCTGACGCTGGCGCTCGTGCTGGAAGCCGAAGGGTGCAAGGTGCAGCAGGCCTTGAACGGGCACCAGGCCTGCGAGCTGCTGGTTGAACGCGGCACGGCGCCGGACCTGATCGTTCTGGACCTGCAGATGCCGGTCATGGACGGCTGGCAATTCGTGAAGACGCTCGCTCAGCTCGACCTCGCCGGTGCGGACACGGTACCGCTGATGGTCATCACGGCGAGCGGCCATGCGCCGGCGTGGGCTGCAGCCGTGGTGCGCAAACCGTTCGAGATCGAACAGCTGCTCGATACGGTCAGGGCCCTGCTGGGCGAGGCGCCCGCGAACCGCTGAGCGAGCGTCCAGCTGCACATGCCGTGACACTGCAGCCCCAGGGGGGGCGCCCGACTGCCGGGAAGGCGGAGGAAACGACCGCGCCAGCGCTGTGATCACCGGCCGAACGCGTGCGAGAAGCCAGTCAAGGTTCCGCGCCGCAGGCCGATAAAGGCTCGGTCGAAACCACATCGGCGCGCGAAGGACGGGCTCAGTACCCACCGTTAGGCCGCGTCCGGTCAGTGCATGGGGGCCGGTCGCATGACGGGCGAGGCTGGAAAAGGTGGACCAGTGTCTGAAGCAGTCGATTTCGTAGCCGCTCCGTTTCCGGACAGCGAGGCCGAGCGCGTGGCCGCGCTCAAGCACTTGCGCGTGCTGGATTCGCCGGCCGAGCCGATCTTCGATGACCTCGTGTGGCTGGCTGCCAGGGCATGCAACACCTCGATCAGCCTGGTCTCGCTGATCGATAGCGACCGCCAGTGGTTCAAGGCCCAATGTGGGCTGGAGGGCAGCCAGACCCCGCGTGACCTGGCCTTCTGCGCCTACACCATCCTCGGGTCGACCATCCTCGAGATCCCCGACACCCTGCTCGACCCGCAGTTCTGCACGCACCCGGCCGTGATCGACGGGCCCCGGATCCGGTTCTATGCCGGCGCGCCGCTGGTCGGTCGCGGCGGCCATGCCTACGGCACGCTGTGCGTGGCCGATGCCCGCCCCGGCAAGCTCGACGCCGGGCAGCGCGAGGCCCTGACCCGGCTCGCACGCCAGGCCGTCAGCCAGCTCGAGGCCAGGCAGGACCGGTTGGACGCGCAGGCGACCCGTAAGGAACTCGCGCGCATCCTCGAGGCGATGCCGGACGGGGTGGTCACCTGCAATGCCGAAGGCGTTCTGGCCCAGTTCAACCGCGCAGCGCGGCAGTGGCACGGCCTTGACCCGCGCGCCCTGCCGCCCGATCAGTGGGCGCGGCATTTCGACCTGTACGACCCGAAAGGCGAGCACCTGCTCGAAACCGACGCGATCCCGCTGCTGCGCGCCTGGAGGGGCGAGGTCGTGCGCGATGCGCAGCTGGTAATCAAGGCCGAAGGCCAGCCGCCGCGCACCGTGCTGTGCAATGCCGACCCGCTGGGCCCGCCGGGCGGCGAATCGCTCGGCGCGGTCTGCGCGATGCGCGACATCACCGAGCTCAAGGCCGCCACCGAGCAGGTTGCGACCGAGCGTCGCCGGCTGCAGGCGCTGGTCGATGCCTCACTGGATGTGGCGATCATCGCCACCGACCGCAGCGGCACGATCACGCTGTTCAACCCGGGCGCCGAGCAGCTGCTGGGCTATCGCACGGATGAGATCGTCGGCACGCACACACCGCTCGTGTTCCACCTGCCCGACGAGGTCAGTGAGCGCGCGCGTGAGCTTGAGGACCAGCTCGGGCGGCCGCTGCAGAACTTCGACGACTTCATGGTCGGCACGCAGGACGGCCGCTCCGAAACGCGGCAGTGGACGTTCGTCTGCAAGGACGGCAGCCATCGCCAGGTGCGGCTGTCGGTCAGCGCGGTACTGGACGCATGCGGGACGGTGGCCGGCTACCTTGGCATGGCGGTCGACCTCACCGATCGGCTGCTTGCGCAGGAAGACGCGCGCCTGGCATCCGAGCGCTTCAGCGGTGCATTCGCGGCCGCCGCGCAGGGCATGGCGGTCGTGTCGCTGGAAGGTCGCTGGCTCGAAGTCAACGAATCGCTGTGCCAGATCCTCGGCTACAGCCGTGAAGAATTGCTCGTCACCGATTTCCAGCAGCTGACCCATCCGGATGACCTGGCTGCCGGTCATGAACTGGTACGCGAGTTGATCAACGGCAATCGCACGCGAGGCCAGCTCAACAAGCGCTACCTGCACAAGCGCGGCCGGGTGGTCTGGGCACTGCTGTCGGTATCACTGGTACGTGATGCACGCGGACGTCCGCTGCACTTCGTGGCGCAGATCCAGGACGTGACCGAGCAGCACACCGCGCAGGAGCGCATGCGCGACAGCGAATCGCGCATGCGCAGCATCCTCGAGAACTCGCATGATGCGTTCATCGCGATCGACGAGGCCGGCAGGATCATCGAGTGGAACCGCTCGGCCGAGGCCGCATTCGGATGGCGCCGCAGCGAAGCGATCGGCCAGTCGATGGCCGCGCTCATCGTGCCACCGGCGATGCGCAACGCACACCAGTCGGGCATGCAGCGCTTTATCGCCTCCGGCGAGCGGCGCGTGCTGGATCAGCGCATCCAGCTGCCGGCCATGCATCGCAGCGGCCGCGAATTCCCGGTCGAGCTGACGATCAGCGAAGTGCGCCACGGCGACCGCCGGATGTTCACCGCGTTCCTGCACGACATCAGCGCCCGGCTCGAAGCCGAGCAGCGCGTACGCGACAGCGAAGCGAGGATGCGGCTGGTGGCCGACAACGTGCCGGCGCTGATCGCCTACGTCGACAAGGACCTGCGGTACCGGTTCGCAAACCAGGGCTATCACGAGTGGCTGGGGCTCGAGATCGATTCGGTCGAAGGCCGGCACATGCGCGAGATCGTCGGTCAGGCGCGTTTCGAGCAGGCACAGCCGTATATCGAGCGCGTGTTCGCCGGCGAGCAGGTCGAGTTCGAACGCGACTACCCGCTGCCGGGCGGGGGCATCCGCCATGCGCAGGTGACCTATGTGCCGGATCGGCACGATGACGGGGTGGCCGGCTTCTATGCGCTGATCCAGGACGTCACCGCGCACAAGCGGCTTGCGGAGGTGCTGCAAAGCCGCGCACTGCGTGACGACCTGACCGGGCTGCCGAACCGCGCAGCCTGGAAGGAAGAGCTCGATCGCGGCCTGGCACGGGCCAACCGCGCCGGCGTGCCTGCCGCGGTGATGTTCCTGGACCTCGACGGCTTCAAGCAGACCAACGACACGTTCGGCCATGAGGCCGGCGACGCGGTGCTGTGCGAGTTCGCGCGGGTGCTGACATCGACGCTGCGCAAGAACGATCTGGTGGCGCGACTGGCGGGCGACGAGTTCGTCGTGCTGCTGGATCAGGTGTCCGACCTCGACGGCCACCCGCCGGTGATCGCGCGCAAGATCATCGATGCTGCGAAGGCCGGCCTCATGTTCAAGGGCCAGCACCTGAGCATCAAACCCAGCATCGGCATTGCCGTGCAGCACGGCCCGGCATTCGACGCCGAATGCCTGATGCGCCGCGCCGACGAGGCGATGTATCTCGCCAAACGCAGGGCGTCCGAGCAGTTCGAGATCCTGGACTGCTGATAGAGCGCGGGCTTCGCACGCGCGGCAGCGCTCGCCCGGTTGCCGCGCGGGCTGCTGTCTCGGCGCGCGGTGACTGCGCAATACAGTGGGTCGAAACAGATACCGATCGGCGTACACATGGCCGCTCGGCACTGCGATGCGGTCATCAGCGGCCACTCGCGCGTCGCCGGCAGGCGTGGCGCGGGTGTGATCAGCTAGAGCAGCGTCGGCTCGTAGCCTTCATCGCGCTGCTCCGCCTTGCTGCCCAGGATCTTCATCAGCGACTTCGCGTTGCGTTGCCCCTGGTCTTCGTAGTTGTTGTTGAACACGACCTGGGTCGGCGCCTCGACCGCGATCTTGCGGATCTTCTTGCCCAGGTCCTTGAGCTCGTCGTCGGTATAGTCGTAGTTGAAGCGCTCGCTCGCGGCCTTCGCGCCTTTCGCATCCCAGGTCTCATGGTTGCGGCCGTGCAAGCGCACGATCACCAGCGCGGGCGACGCGACGCCCCACACCTGCGGAATGTTGTGGCCCTTGCCGGTCTGCGGCTCGTCGACGACCACGTGTGCGACACCGAGGTCGCGTTCCATCGCAAGCGTTTCCTCGTCCTTGTCCTTCGACCCGTACCAGCCCTTGTTACGGAACTCGAACGCGAGCTGGTAATCGCCGAGCCGTCCGACGCATTCCTCGAGGTGGCGCTTCCAGTCCGGCGATGGCGTCACCCAGGGTGCGAACTGGAAATGCACGGCGGTGAGCTTGCCCGCATCCCTCAGCGGCCGGATGCCCAGCTCGTAGCCGCGCCACAGCTCGTCGCGCAGCTCGTCGGGCACGTCCTTGTAGTAGATGTTCTTCTTCTGCTCGAAATGCGGCGCCAGCGCCTCGGCGATGTCCTTCGGCAGCGCCTTGGCTGGTGTCTGATGTCCGGTGAACAACCGGAACGACTTGATGTTGAAGTTGAAATCGTCCGGCGTACGCTCGACCCACAGCTCGGCGTTGCGCGAGCTCGGCAGTGCGTAATAGCTCGAGTCCACCTCGACCATCGGGAAGTTCGCTGCATAAAAGCGCAGGCGCTCTTCGGACGAGTTCACGCCCTTGGGGTAGAACAGGCCCGACTTGATGAGGCTGGGGTCGGTCCAGCTGGCGGTGCCGATGCGGATCTTGTCCATCGCCCGAGCCTATCCCGTAGCGGATCACGGGCAGGTCGACCGCCTTCACGCCGCGGCCTGTGATCGCATCGCCATGCGGCATCTTCTATCGTGGGCGCCCACCTCCACGCCCACGCTCCATGTCCGACGCCGCCGAAATCCAACCCACCGCCGAGCAACTGCGGGCCGAAGCGCTTCACCAACAAGGCGACGAAGCCGACGAGGCCGGTGACGAGGAGCGCGCGCTGAGCCTGTACATGCAGGCACTGGAGCTGGATTTCACGCGCGCGATGACGCACTACAACGTCGGGCTGATCTACAAGTACCGCGGCGACTGGGAAAAATCGCGGCGCTTCAACAAGCGCGCCGCGGAGCTCGCCCCCGATCACGAAGCCGCGCTGTGGAACCTGGCGATCGCAGCCACCGCGCTGCGCGACTGGACCACCGCGCGGGCCGCCTGGAAGCAGGTCGGCATCGATGTCGGCGAGGGCGACGGCCCGATCGAGGGAGACTTTGGCATCAACCCGGTGCGGCTGAATCCGCACGAGGATGCGGAGGTGGTCTGGGCGCAGCGCATCTGCCCGGTGCGCGCCCGGATCATCAGCGTGCCGTTCCCGGAGTCCGGCTTCGCCTATGGCGACATCGTGCTACACGACGGCGCAGGCACCGGCACGCGCATGCACAACGGGGTCGAGAAGTCGGTGTTCAACGTGCTCGAGCCGTTCGAGTCGTCGCCGTACTCGACCTTCCAGGTGGACGTGCAGATCTCCTGCGAGCAGGACCTGCGCGAGCTGCTGGCCGCCTGCGAGCGCGCCGGTGTCGAATGCGAGGACTGGACGTACTCGGTGCGGATGATCTGCAAGGGCTGCAGCGAAGGCAGCGCACACGACGAGCACGAGGTCGTCGAGGACCCGGAATGGAAGGACCGCCGCCGCCTGGGCCTGGCCGCATTCGAAGAGGGCCCGGTGCGTTACCTGCTCGAGCAATGGCAGACCGCCGACCGCCGGGTCGAGACGTTCGAATGCGCGCTCGAGGCTGGTTTCGACGGATGATCCGGCCCACCCGTTCGCTATTGACTCGGCCGCGAGCAGGCTGACAGCCTGATTCCTCGGTGGAACATCCCGTGGAACCCTTTCCACGCACCCTGTGGATAACCGTCGGGATAAGCACAAGCACAACTACGCGAGACCCTTTGCTCACGGGGCGCCGGCCCAGTCTGGTTAATTTTTCGCCACCCCATCAAAACGCTGCAAGCCCTTGCGCCACCGGGAATTTTTCGGGTAGGGCGGTGGTGAGGCCGCTGCTAGCCGTAAGGCGGACCATGTCAGCGGCGCTCCGATTGAGCTCGCGGGGCTTGAATGCGACTGGGGAAGGCAGCGCACGCGTACGCCACTGGACGAGCAAGCGCATCGGCAGAGCGGGCTCATGGGTGGTTCGGTAAGTGAATCCAACCGCGTCAGCCTGCCCGTCAGCCTGCGGGCTGCTGACTACTGCATTCCCCTGTCGACGCACGGGGCTGGCGTGGGTTGTTGCGCTCGCCGCGATCATGAAGCGCTATCGCGACCCGCGGCACGGCGCTGATCAGCCTGCTGACTGGCGTCGGTTTCGAGGCTCTCCGCAGCACCTGAGTGTCTATCAAGCGCTTCGCCTAGGGCCGAAAGCCGCCACTGGGCAACCGGGCGCCAACGGCTGGTCAACCCCAGCCGAGCCCGGCATTGTGAGCGAAGCAGCCGCTTTGAACACCGCCCGCCTTACTTGTCGCCGCAGCAACCCTGCGCTTCGCCGAGCAGCCTGCCGATATCGGCAGGCTTGGTCAGGACGGAACAGCCGTACCGGCGTTCGAGGTCGGCCAGCTCACCGGGGCTGCTCGCGCCGGACACAACGACCACCGACACGGCGGCCACCTTCCGGTCACCGTGCGATCTGAGCCGCTGGAGGAACTCCCACCCATCCATGACCGGCATCATCAGGTCCAGCACGACCAGGCACGGCGGCTGGCCGGCCTGCAGCACGTCCAGCCCGACCCTGCCGTTCTCGGCGGTGCGCACCGAGTAACCCTCCAGCTCGAAGACATCCCGCAGCGTGTCCCGAATGTCCGCGCTGTCGTCGATGATCAGGATGTCTTCGTGCGTCACGATTCATTCCGGGGTTGCTGGATCGGAAGACTGACCCGGAACAGTGTGCCTTCGCCGACCGTCGAAGACAGGTCGATTCGGCCGCCAATCGCCTGCACGAGCTGTCGCACGAGCGCCAGGCCCAGGCCCATGCCGGGCACGGACTTGCGCCTGACGGGCTCGAGCTGTTCGAAGGGCTCGAAGATCCTCTCGAGGTCCTCCGGTGCGATGCCGATGCCGGTGTCTGCCACTTCGATCACAGCGACCTCTGCGGTGTGGGCCAGGCGGAGCGTGACCGCGCCCTGCTGCGTGAACTTGAGCGCGTTCGACAGCAGGTTCCCAATCACGACGCTGAGCAGTCGACGATCGCTTTCGAGCGCTGGCATGTCCTCGGGAGCGGGCTGCATCTCCATCTGTACGCCCGGCGGTACCTGCTCGACGTGATCACGCATGATTTCGCGCGCAAGCTCGGTCACGTCGATCCGCTCGAGCTGCAGCCTGAGCCGGCCGCTCTCGACCCGGGTGTACTCGAGCAGGCCTTCCACCAGCGAAGTCATCTGCGAGGAGGCGCGCATGAGCCGCTCCATGCGCGAAGCGAGCGCTGCAGGCAGCTCGTTGCGGGTGTCACGGCTGATGACCTGCAGCGTCATGTTCAGCGTCGACAACGGCGTGCGCAGCTCATGGGAAATCACGCCCAGAAACGCACTCTTGGTGCGGCTTGCCGCCTCGGCCTGCTCACGCGCGACCTCCGCGGTCTCGACTGCAAGGCGGAGCTGACGGTTGCGCTGGCTGACGGTTTCCGCAAGCCCGACCAGGTCGGTCGAGAGCGAGGCTAGTTCGGTGCGCAACGCATCACCCGCGCGCTTGGCGCCGATGAGGTTCCCCGCCCGGGCGAGCAGCTCCTGGGGCTGGAACGGCTTGGTCAGGTAATCCTGCGCGCCGCTTGCGAGCATGCGCACGCGAAGCTCGTCATCGGCCTTGGCGGTCAACAGCAGGACCGGGACCGTGTCGAACTGCGCGTCCGCACGCAGGGCTTCGACAAGCTGGTCGCCGCTCATGCGCGGCATCATCACGTCGGTGATCACGAGGTCGGGCCTCAGCGCCCTGGCTTCGGTCAGACCTTCGACCCCGTCGGCTGCAGTGATCACGTTGAAACGCTCCGCGAGCGCGCCGGCCATGAATGCGCGCAGCTCGGGGTTGTCCTCGACGACGAGAACCTCGGGCCTGCCCGCAACCGATGGCAGACTCTCCCCGCTCGTGGTCGAAGCCTGCACCGACAGCTCATGCAGGGCGCCTTCCAGCGCGGGGGCGCGACTGCCCGCGCCCACTGGCGCCGGGCTGACATCCAGCGCCCGCGGCGCGGCCTTCGGCAGCGCGGCGATGAAACTCGACCCGCCACCCGCCGCATCGGACACCGTCACGGTGCCGCCGTGCAGCTCGACGAATTCCTTGACGATCGCCAGGCCGAGCCCCGTACCCCCGTGCTCACGCGTGGCCGAGCCTTCCGCCTGGCGAAAGCGCTCGAAAATCGCCTCGCGTTGATCGACCGGCACACCCGGCCCGGTGTCGCTTACCGCGATGCGGATCATTCCATCCTGCTCGGACAGGCCCACCTCGACGGCACCGCCACGCGGCGTGAACTTCAGCGCGTTCGACAGGAGGTTGACGACGATGCGCTCCAGCTTGTCCTGGTCAGCGTGTACAACCAGCCGATCCGGCGACTGCACCACGAGGCGCAGCTCGCGCTGCTCAGCGGCAATTTCGAACTGCCCGACCAGACGCCGCAGCCAGGCGGCGACATCGAACTCGGCGTATGCAAGCTCGGCATTGCCGAAGTCCAGCTTGGCCAGATCCAGCAGATCATTGACCTGCTTCAGCAGCATCTTGCCGTTGGCACTGATGCTCTCGAGCTGGCGGCGCTGCGAAGTCGTCAGCGTGTCGTCGGCCAACAGGTGCTCGGCCGGGCCCAGGATCAGCGTCAGCGGCGTGCGCAATTCATGGCTGACGTTCGCGAAGAACTGGCCCTTGAGTTCGTTGAGTTCACGCACCTGGGCCAGCGTCGCTTCGAGTTCGGCATGCGTGCTCTCGAGCTTGATCCGGCGCTCCTCGGACAGGCGCGCGGTGTACACGACCTCCTCCACCTGCGGCCGGATGTAGAACAGGCCGATCGCAGTTGCGACGGACGCCGCTGCGGTCGCGGCCTTCACCAGCCCTTCGAAGATGTAGTCCGGATTCCAGGCGGTCCAGATCTCCATGAAATGCGTCATCCCGCACAGCCCGATGAACAGGCCGAACGCGATGAACACCGGACTGAACGGGAGCCGGATCTTCCGGACCAGCGCCCAGAGGATCAGCGAGATTCCCAGATAGGCCGCGCCGATCAGGAAATCCGACAGCACGTGCAGCCACAACAACCACGGGATCCACAGATAGCAGTGGCCGTGGGGCATGAAGTACGCGCTTTTTTCGAGCGCGTCGCTGAGCCACTGGGGCATGGGCCTACCCGGAAATGCGAGACACAGTGCCTGCATTATTACGCGCTGGACGGCCGGATGTTCCCTAATTGTGGCGGATGACATACCCGCCGCCGCGGGCCAGCGGCGCGTCCTGATCGCAATGGTTCGTTCAACGACGTTGCGGTTGAGAATTCGCTTGAGCTCACTCTCAGCCGGATCGACCGCAGGGCCCGCCCTTGCATCCTCGAGGCCGGCTGAATCTTTGCCTCGCGGAAGTCTCGGAGGGACAGGCTCCGGCACCAGGACTCAGCTCTCCGACGCAGCGCCCCGCTCCGACGGCTCGGGCACGGCCGAGCTTATTGCGCAGCCTGTCGAGCCCGCTCGGCCAAGAACGCGATCCGCAGGCACCGTGATGCGTCAACCAAGCAGCGCTGCGAAGCGGACTCGCCCGGGTGGACTGCGAACGGTCTGCACGACCGCATCGGTGACTGACCCGGCAATAAGGCTGGCGAGTTCAGCCGGTGATGCCGGCGCAGATCTCGGCAACCGACTCCGCGATCCACTGATCAGCGTGTCGACGGCAGGCGGCGCATGTCTCGGATCAGGCTGCGTGCACGACTGACGCGCACGCAGCCTGCTGCTCAGCGCGGCGTCACCGCGCCGCGTGATGTCACTGCCAAACGAGGCGGATGCTGCCGACCAACGGCTTTGCACCGGCCGCCGGGGTGCCGCCGGGCACCACGGTGAGTTCCAGAGGCGCGTCGGGGCGGATTACGCCGTTCCTCGCGAGCTGCTGCAGCACTTGCGTTACATCGAAGCTGTAGAAGTTCTCGCCGAGGGCTTCGTCGAGCTTCGAGTTGCCATGGTCGTGGAACTCGGCATCGAAGAAGTTGATCGTACCGACATGCAGCGCGCGCGCCGGGCCGTTTCCGCGTGGCGTGAGGTACAGGTGGTACAGCACTTCCGGCTGCTCCCAGGTATGCAGGTCCTTGACCACGAGGTAGGTGCGCCGCCGGCCCGACGGATCGAGCGCGGTGAGCGGCTTGCCCTCGCCGAGCTTGAGCTGCGTGCGGACCGGGCGTGCGCCCAGCTCCACCGACGCGGCCGATGCGATGCGTTCCGGCACGCGCGTCGCCGGCCCCGAAAGCGCGCTGCGCGCGCTCAGCGTGGACATCGTGCCGTCCTCATGGCCGTTCGACGCCACCAGGCGGTCGTAGCCGTAGCCGAGCACGCCGCAGTCGAAGAAATCACGCAGCTTGCCCACCACGCGCTGGCCGACGCGATCTACAAATACGAAGGAGCGGTCCTGCCATGTGCCCGAGCTCGGGTTGAGGCCGCCGTTGCGGTTCCAGCTCGCCCACAGGCGGTCGACGTTGGCGTGGTGCACCCAGAACAGCGGGTCCTGCGCGGCGTACGAGATCTTGCCCATGTTCGAGGTGGTGCCGGTCAGCACGTGGATCTGACCGTGGATGCCCGAATCGATCGCGCGGCAGAAACCCTGCACTTCCCCGACGGTGCTGTAATTGGCGGCCGCCATCGCAGCACTGATGTCCATCGAGTCGGTCGGCTGCGCCTGGTGGATCGGCTTGCCGGTGTTCGCGAGGCTGGTGCGGTTGGATCGATAGAGCGAGCCGAATACCGGGTCGGTGGCCATGCGGAACTGCGCCGGCACAATGCCGCGCTTGGCCGGGTCGTGCGAGGTGTAGTTCCAGTACGGCAGGGTGAAATCGGGGCGACCGGTGATGTCGCGCACGATCTGTTCCATGTACCAGACATAGATGCGATGCCAGGGCAGGAAGTTGTTCGCGTTCTGGCCCGCGTGCGACTGGCAGGTGTTCCACATCTCGTCGGCCAGCGTGCGCATCGGGCTGACGGTGTCGCCGAAAATACGCGTGAGCTCATTCGCCTTCGTCGTATTGCCGGCGACGAAGTGCGTGTACCACTGCCAGGTCCAGCTGCGCGGGTCGGCCTCGCTGCGCGCCTTCATCAGCTTCACTGCGTCCGCGAACACCTTGAGCATCTCCTGCCCTTCGGGCGTGGCGATGTCGTAGCGAACGTAGTGCGTATTCGCATAGGCGTTGCTGGCCAGCCACAGACCGAAGGGGACGGTGGCGAGGCCGCGGACGAAATTGCGACGGGACGGTGACTGCATGGCGGTGGTCTCGGGTGTCGGTGTCGGGCATCCAGCCGCGCGATCGCCGCCAGAGCTCCATGGCGCTCAGTCGTAAGACGGATCCGGCAGCGGGATCAGGTCAAGGTGCGGAAGCTCGGAACCGGCCTGGGCTGCAATGGCTGCAAGAGGCAAATTGGCCGCGCCGCCCGCCGGACAGTAGGAAGTCGCCGCGGGGCCGCGGGGGCACCACAGAAGTCGCCACCCACAGCAGAGCGGCAGGCCAGGGCTCTCAGGCAGGCGCTGGCACCGACCGCCTCCCTTTGGCCCGTCATCCCCTCTGACCGACCGCTAGACGCCCGCCGTCTGCCGCTCCCGGCCACCTGCCCTACCTGTCTGTCCGACCTCCGCTATCGGCCAGCAGCACACATCGGCCTCGTGTTCGCGAACGGACGGTGGCTATGGCGATACTGAGCGTCGGCGCCCGCCAAGCTCGGGGCCATGCGTGGCACTCGAGACGGTTGCCCTGCTCGGCCCGGCAGCTGAAGCCGGCTCCATGCCCACGCGCTGTTCAAGTCGGAGCTTCAGCATGACGGTTGCGAGCTCCGCGACGCCGGCCGGCCAGGCGCGCCGCCTGACCATGAGAGCCCCGGCAGCTGCGTGGCCTCGGGCAACTGGACGACCTCCTTCTCGGAGCTCTTGCCGGGCTTGCCCGCTGTCGTCGAGGCGCCGTGGAATCGCCTTCGAACCTTTTCCAGGGAGCGCCATTGTCTCGTGGCAGCGCACGGCGCACGCGCGACAGTTCGAAGCCGCCGCCTTAGTGCGCGCATCTATCGCAAAGTGGAAATATGAGATCGAGCCTTGATGAGGCGCTTGATGCACTAGCCAGGTCTGCGTGAGAAGCTCAGGCCGCGAGGCTGCGGGAGGTCGGGCTGACAACCCTGCCGGTGCTGACCGGCCCGTGCCTCTCCCCGGTCGGAGCCGAACATGTGATTCAGGTGGCTATCGGGGCAGCTCCTGTAGCGCCCTGAGAAGGACTGCATCTCCGGGGCCATCCTTGTCGGCCCACATGTTCTGAACCTCGATATCTACCGGAACGCCTACACCTTCGTAGTTCACCTTGTCGGGCGAGAAATAGCGCTGATTGCTCAGATGGATTTTCCATCCGTTCGGCAGCACCTTCGGACGCACATATGGGTATCGGTCGGAAAAGCTGCCGTTGGATCTTTCACCGATCAGGGTGACGTTGGGCAGCTGCGTCATCACCAATGCGAATTCGTCAGCGCCACTGACCGTTTGGTCGTTGGTGAGGAGCATTACGCGCTTGAGGAAGCGTGTTCCCTTCGCAGGCTCGATGAAACTTGGAATCAGCTCACCGAATTCGCCATGCCCCTTGCCATTCTTGTTTTGATGATAGTGGCCAAGAAATCGGGTTTCGGTCAGGCGCCCGGCGACAGCGAACGGAATTTGCCTGAAGCCACCCTCGTTGAAGCGTACATCGATGACCAGCCCGTCCTTCCCTGCGAACTCACGGAAGATTGTTTCCAACGTGGTGTCGAGGCCCGGCGTCACCGGGAGAGGGAGACCGCCAAGTGTTTGGCCCCAGGTACGTGTGAAGCGCAGATAGCCAGTCCGGGCATTGCTCGAGTAGGAAAAGAGCGGCTTGCCGCCGGCCACCGGGCCCGCGAACTTGAGCGGAGCAAACCCCTGGGCCTGCAGGGTGCTGTTCACCATTTGCCCAAACGCACCTGGCTGCCCCTTGCCGCCGAACTCGGCGTTGATGCGCGAGGGTCGGCGCGCGTCAAACTCCTTCGCGCCCGGCCTGATAAGGATCACATGCCGATCGCCAAGGGGTTTGACCATGGTCGTGAGCACGTCGAAAAGCTGCTCGTCGGTCGTTCGCCCATTCACCAAGGGGCGACTGCGCTCGTATTCGAGCTTCCAGTCGATGTTCTTCTCAGCGAAGAACGCGTAGTTTTCATCGAAAAACCGCCAGAACTCTTCAAACGTCTGTTCCGCGCGGCTGGGAGGTGCAGCGATCGCAGCCCCTGCCCACAACGCGCTGAGCAGTAGAACGTATACGGCGGCCCCGCCGAGCCGTAGCGCCGCTCGTGCATTCATCTTGAAGTTCGTCAGATTCCCCGGTGCGGCATCTTGCATCACGCACTCGGTGGCGCGCCACCACGCTCTCCTGCTGCGGTGGGTCTGCGAGAAGCTGCTCCTCCGTCGAGGTCGCCCGTGATCAGCACCAGAGCAGGGCTGATCACGGCAGCGCCAAAACCAGCAGGCACGCTGACCAACCAGCCCGGCTGGCTCGAGCAACCTCCAATTGCGGTCGATAGCGGACGTGGTCAATCGCAGCGTGGCGAAGCGGACGTCGTCCGATGAGCCAACACTTGGATTAACGGAACCACCGTCGGAACCGCGTACCCCCACGACACATTCCGGAAAATGCCGAGCTTCCGATGCCGTGAGATTTACCTTTCAACCTGCTTGCGCAATCGAGCGCTGAACAGGCGGGACGAGATGAGCCGCGCAGCGGCGGCGTGGTTGCATCAGATGCGCCCCTCCCAAGCGTCTTGTTATTTCTTCACAACCTTCATTGAAAGCCGCCTCGGCGGCTCACGTCATTGCTGCTCTCTGGCCGCGCTCCGGAGCAAGTGCGCCTGGAAGGCGAAGCATGACGAGAACGATGATCGAGGCTGCCGCGAGTGCGAACGCGGGCGCTCCCGGATCCGCATCGAGGGTTGTCAGCATGTTCGCGATACCGCCGGCATAGGCTTCGACGGCCGTGGCGAGTAGCGCCGCGAACGTCACGGCCGAGACGGCCAGTACGAGCCAGGCGCCGCCGGTGCGGGTGACCGGTCGACGGAGGCGCGGGTCGGCGAGGATGCTCGCAACGAGATGCGCTGGCGGGGGCGGCATGGACTCCGTGGCAAGCGCTTCTGCGAGCAGACGGTCGCGCACATCGCTGCTCGGGCCGGGCTGAGCAGCCAAGGCCCGCTGTAGGGCCTGCTCCTGCAATCGCCAGGATCTCTCGAGGTCGCCATCATGCTGGGTCATGCATCCGCTCCGATGGGTCGTCCAACATCCCGCGCAGACGTGCGCGGATGCGGAACAGGTGGCTCTTGATCGTGCCGGTCGGCACGCCGGTGATGTCGGCGATGTCGGAAATCGGCATCTCGTCGATGTGGTAGAGGCGCACGATGGATCGTTGCAACGGCGGCAGCGCGTCGATCGCGCGATGAAGACGCGCATGGGCCTGCGCGCTCGCCAGAGTCTCGTGCGGGCCGGGTGCGCTGTCGGGCACCGCCTCGAAGACTTCGCCCGCATCGGGCGCACCGACCAGTTGGACGCCGCCGCGCTGGCGCTCCAGATGGCGCAGGGCCAGCGAGTACGCGATGCGGCCGATCCACGTCCGCAATGCGCTCTCGTGCCGGTACTGGCTCAGCGAGCGATGCACCCGGAGAAAGGTCTCCTGACAGATGTCGTGGGCGTGTTCGGGATCGCGCACGATGCGCACGACGATCCGCCAGCACAGCGCATGGTGCTCGACGACGAGCCGCTCGAACGCCGCGACGTCTCCCGCCAGTACGGCGGTGACGAGGTCGCGGTCGGCACTCATGTCGAATCCCTGGTCATGGACGGGTTAGATACGTGCCCCCCCGGCTTCGGTTGCAAAGTGGGTGCAACCGGAACGCTGCAGGGCGTATCCATGGGGAGGTGAACGGTCATCGCGGCCGTGCAGGAGCCCATCGTGGAACTCAAGCAGATCATCGTGCCGATCGTCCTTTTCGTCTGCATCACCTACGGATTCAGCGTACTGGTCGGAGCCGTGGTGCGCATCCTGGTCATCCGCGATGGCGCTTCCGATGCACTGGTCGCCTCGATCGTCGAGGGCGAGGCACGGGCCCGTCGGTTCGGCGCCCTGCAATGGGGGCTCAACCTGGTGTGCCTAGCGATCGCCTTCGCCGTGATCGAGCTCGCCCGCCTGCCCGCGTTTTCCGCTGGCGCGCTGGCGCTGGTGCTGGGGGCACTGGGCGTCGCCAACCTCGGGCACTTCGCTCTGGTCCGTCGTTTGACCTGAACCGCGCGGCCGGGTGATCCGCCGTCCCGCATCCCATCGGCGCCTCCCGCGCCGAACCTACCGGAGTCATCATGAAAAACCTTCTGCCGGTGGCGCTAGCCGCCGCCTTCCTCTGCGCGTGCCCGTCGATCGGAGCGCATGCCTCTGCAGGTAGCACCGCCACCGAATCCCGCCCAGCCGTGGAGGCCACAGGCCATGCGAGCGTCGTCGGCCGGTACACGCTCGACGGCGGGCCCGAGCTGCAGGTGTCAGAGCACGAGGGTCAGTTGCTTGGACGCCTCGGCGGAAACGATCCGACGGTACTCGAGCCGCTGTCAGCTCGCACGTTCCGGCCCGCCGCCCAGCCCGATGCCCGTATCACGTTCGAGCCGCCGTCCGGTCGGGCGGAGCGCGTGGTGGTGGTGATGCCCGGCGCGCGCATGCAGGGCGTACGGATCGACCCACCGGCTGACGCAGACCCAGTGTCGCTGGATGATGAACTTGCGCGGCTCGACGCGGCCCTGTTCCACGCCGCCTTCGTCGCCTGCGACATAGTGCGAATTCGCGGAATGCTCGCGGAGGACATCGAATTCGTGCACGACCGCAGCGGACTGCGCCAGCGAGGGGACGTGATCAAGGATTTCGAGCGTTTGACCGCCGACTGCCCGGCGGGCAGAGGCATCCGCCGCGAACTCGTCGAAGGCTCCTTGCGCGCCTTCCCGATCGCCCACGTCGGTGCGTTGCAGACCGGCGAGCACCGCTTCATCGAGGCCGGCGCGCAAACGTATACCGCGGCGCGCTTCAGCACGCTGTGGCGCAAGGAAAGCAACGGCGCGTGGAGGGTGGCTCGCGTGCTGAGCTATGACCACAGGCCGGTTCCTGTCGGTAGCGCGACGCCTGCCACCGCGCCGGCGGCCACGCCACCAGCGGCCTCCGCGGTCGCGCGCCTTGCGGAAACCGTACTGGCGGCCGCGTACGACCCCGACGCGCCGGGTGCGGCCGTGCTCGTGATGCGCGGCGACGAGGTGCTGTTCCGCGGCGCCCGTGGCTTGGCTGATGTCGACGCCAACGTACCCCTGAGTCCCGACGCTCGCTTTCGCATCGGGTCGGTCACCAAACAGATCGCCGCAGCCGGGCTGCTCAAGCTCGTCGAAGCAGGCAGAGTTGCGCTCGAAGATCCGCTGTCGAAGTATCTGCCCCGCTACCCCGGCGCCGCGCGGATCACCGTGGAGCAGCTGCTCAACCACACGTCCGGCATCGGGAACTACACCGAGATGCCCGGCATCATGGAGGGGCCCATCCAGCGCGACCTCACGACCGAGCAGCTGGTCGATCATTTCAAGGGCCAAGCGCCCGACTTCGCACCGGGCGGTGGGTGGAAGTACAACAACTCCGGTTACGTGCTCGTGGGAGCCGTCATCGAAACGGTCAGTGGCCAGCCCTGGCACAGGTACCTCAAGCAGGAGCTGTTTACGCCTTTGGGCATGAACGACACCGGCTATGGGGCTGACCCCGATGTGACCGCTCGTCAGGTCAAGGGCTATGGCACCGACGGACACGGCGCGGTGCCCGCCAAGCCGCTCAGCATGACCCAACCCCATGCCGGTGGCGCGCTGGTCTCGACCGTCGACGACCTCGCCCGCTGGAGCCGCGCCCTACACGGTGGCCGCGTACTGCGGCCCGATCTGTACATGCGCATGATCACACCTGTCGGGCAAGCCACCGAGTCGGGTTACGGCTACGGCATCTCGATCTCGCGCGAGCAGGGCTCGCCTGCGTTCGAGCATGGCGGTTGGATATTCGGCTTTACGTCGCACCTCATCTACGTCCCGGAGCCCGGTCTCTCGGTCGTCGTACTGCACAACAGCGATTCGCCGTCGCGCGGGCGCGAGCCGGGCTCGATCGCGCGACAACTGACCGCGGCCGCACTGGGCGAGCCGCTTGCGGATTCCGGGACCACGGCATCGCGTGCGGTTCAGCGGGCGAAGACACTCTGAAGCCCGATGCAAAGTGCCCGGAGTGACGATGGGCGTGCGACGGGCTTGCAGCCACTGAAATGGCCGGCTGCGGCGCAGATGAGCACCGCGCCTAGCACCCAGCGGAACCACCGTCAGAACCGCGTCCACCACGACCCGCTCCGGAAGCGCCGAACTTCCGATTCCGCAAGCTTCGCCTTTCAGCCTGCTTGCGTATTCGAGCGTGCCGAACGGCCGGGAAGTGGACCGCGCAGCGGCGCGTAATTGCATCAGATTCCGCTCTCGCCCGCAGCGCCCATCATTTCTTCACGGCTTTCGTTTCGGAGGTGCCGCTGACCTTGCCGTCGGTGATCGAGACGGTCACTTCCCGGCCTTCGAGCGAGTACTCATACACCGAAAGGCCGGGCATGTCGGCGAACGACCGGATGCTGGCCGGCTCCCCGGCTGCGCCCAGGAGCTTCGCAAGGCTGTCACCGATGACGATCCGGGTTCCGTGGAGCTCGACGCCTGTCCAGCGCGCCGGCGTCGGCATGCTGACGAGGGTGCCGTCCGCGATGCCGGTAACCTTGCCGTCCTTGACGCTTACATTCACGTGTCGGTCGCCGGTCGAGTACTCGTATAGCGTGAAGGACGGCGACCCCGGAAAAGGCCGGACCTGGTCCGGCTTACCGGCCACCTTCAGGAGGCTGTCGACGGAATCACCGATTGAGACTGCGCCACCCTTGAGCTGGACGCTCTGGGCAAGCGCGGTCGACGAAAAGGCCGACAGCGCCAGGGTGATAAGCAACATGCGCATGAGGGGCGATCTCGAAAGATTTGAAGTTCGGGTGGGCGCACGCGCCCGGCAGGTTTCACTACTCCGCCGAGCCCGATCCGGTGAACCCGGGGGCACGTCTACTTCGCAGGCGTGCAGTACTCGGTGACGCGATGTGCTTTGCAGTACGGATTCGCCGCCCGCTCCGTGTCCGTCGTGCTCTGCAGACACATCCTGCGGGCCTCTTCGCGGATGTCGATCGGTGTCATGGCGAGATACCCCTCGCAGTCGACTCTCGACAGTTCGATGTCCGGGCCCGGTTTATACCCTGCCGGTATCGTCAGCCTGCCTTCTGAATCGACGGTCGGCAGCGGCTGGTTGTCGCTCCCGTCGCCACATCCCGACGACGCGCCCAGCGCAAGCGCGATCAGCACATGAAATGGTTTCACCGGTATCCCCTGACAGTGTGTGGCTGGGCCCAGACTCGAGCCGAGTCGAGTGCGAAGAGGCCGTCGCTGGAAACAATCAGCCGCGCGGCCGGGCCTTACGGTCGAACTGTGGCGTGTCCCTACACAACGCGCAATGCTGCCAACCGATGGACTCATGGACGCGCGCCGCCGCAAAGACCGACGCAGTGACGAATGCCCAGAGCAGCCCTTCGGAAACCGCATGTTCTAGCGGCCAGCGCCTCACAACTTTGGGTGAGAAGCGGACCTTGTGACGTGCGATCGGCTGCTGCCGTGGCCTGGCGCTTTGCTCTGTCCAGCCGCGCTGCCGGGGATGCGTTGAGCGCGGCAGGCGCCCGCTGGCCCGCGGGCACTGACCCTATGCCAAGTGCCTGCTGTCGATCGGATCACTTGCTTGCCGGCACGCTCAGCTGAAGCGAATGCAGTGCAGGCCCCGGCAGGAATGGCGTTGGCCGCCCATGCACCCAATCGTCATGGCCTGCGCCCCAGAACGGCGAGAACGGATGGCCACTCTGGCCGCCGGGCATGTGGATAATGCCGTCGGCTTCCCGGCCCGGGGCCACCACCATGCGTTGCGCCGCTCCGGAATCCGGGCTCTGCACCCGCGCCATGCCGACGGTGTCGCCCGGCAGCGGGTCACCGGGCATGCACAGCCGGGAGCGCACGAGCGAGGGCAGCGCATCGGCCAGCGGATGGCAGATCTTTGCGGTATTGCGCTCGCCCCAGGTGAGCGTGTCCAGCGGGCCCTTCTCAGCGAGGGCGGCCTGCAGTTCTTTCGCCGCGTCCTCGAACAGATCATCCCAGCTGCTGAACTTGGCCGGCAGCAAATGCGCAGGTCGCTCCGTCACCATCGGCCAGGCCACGCCCTCGAATTGCGGAAGGCGGATTTCAGGGACTTCCGCCCCCATCCTCTCGCGCGCCGGGGCCAGCAGCCCGGTCGCGATCCGGTTATGTACCTGCTGCCGCCAGGCTCGGACGATGCGATAGCTCACCGTGTCCGTGTCCGCGCGCGCCGACCAGTTCGGATCAGCGGCGACCAGCGCCTGCAGGGCGGGCGTCTGTGCACGAGCAGCGGCGGATTGCATCAGCTCCCACCAGCGCTGCATGAACTTCGTGCTGTCGTCGAGCTGCACGGCGAGCAGGTCGCGCTCGTTGAAGCTTTCACGCGCAAACAGGTTGTCGCGGATCTGCGCGGCACGCGCGCCGTCCGCGTAGCCGCCGTCGCCGAGGTGGTCGAGCGCGGCGCCGTCCACGACGCGGCTGTTGGCCGTCCACAGGCGTCCGGACGCCGGCGCCACCACGGCCGGGGCACCGACCGCGGTCGCGGTCCATGGTGTGCAGCCTTCCAGCATGGCGCCCTCAACGGGACGGCCGGTGCCGGCATCCACGGGAGATGGTACGCACGCGCCGTCACGTGCGGGGATCAGGCCGGCCAGCCGCCAGGCGATACGGCCGTCGCGGTCGCCCACCAGCATGTTCTGGTTCGGCATGCCGACCCGGTCGGCCATGCGTATGGCCTCGCCGGCGGATCCGGCGACGCTGAAGTCCGTCAGAGCGAAGTTGATGGATCCCGGCAGGTGCGCCACCCAGCGCAGCGCCAGGCCGGAGCCGTCGGGCTCGCGGTGCATGACCGGGCCCCACGGGGTTTCTTCCACCTCGAGGAGCACGTCGTCCGCACGGGCGACGCGAATGCGCTCGGTGGTGCGGACGGCGCAGGCTGGCTCCGACGGAGCGTCGCCGGAGGTTGGACATGCAGGCACGCGCTGCCAGTCCAACCAATCGCCGTAGCCGTTGGTGAAGCTCCATGCGATGTGCGTATTGCTGCCGATAACGACCATCGGAACGCCGGGCAGCGTGAACCCGCTCACGTCGACCCGCCCATCGGGCGCGCGCTGATCCGGGTACAGCAGCCGCGCGCGGAACCAGATGTTCGGCGCGCGCAGACCGATGTGCGTGTCGCCGGCGACGATCGCCCGGCCGTCCGCGGTCAACTCGCCCGACACCGCGAAGTTGTTGCTGCCGACGGGAAAAGGCGTCGCGACCCGAAGCGGTTTCGCCGCGCTCGCCGATGCGAGCGAGCGCAAATCGACCTCCTCCGGCGACGGCAGCCTCGCATTGCCCTTGGCCTCGCCGACGATCGGCGCGTCCCATTGGCTGCCGTTGTGCGTCAGCAGCGCGAACAGCGCGTCGGGTAGGTGCGGCTTGATGCGCCACAGCGTGAGCTCACGTTCGTGCGCCTCGTCTTCCAGTTCGAAGAACATGGCATAGCCGACCAGCGCCGAGTCCTCGATCCGCCACGGCTGCGGCTTCGTGCGCAGCAGCAGGTAGGGCCAGGGCCGCGACTTGAGATCGGCCAGTCCCGCATTGACGCCATCGGTATAGGCCTGCAGCACCGCGCGCTTGTCGCCGGCAATGGTTTCGAGGTCGCGCTCAACCCGCGCACGCATGCGGTGCACACGATGCTTGCGATCCATCTCCACCGCACGGGCGCCCACGAGCTCGGCCAGTTCGCCCGCGGCCGAGCGGCGCATCAGGTCCATTTCGAAGTACTGCTCCTGCGCGTGGACGTAGCCCAGCGCGCGCATTGCGTCGGCTTCGCTGGCCGCCGTGATCGTGGCGACGCCGAGCGCATCGCGATCAATGCGCGCGGGCTCGGAAAGACCGGGCAGGCTGGCCGTGCCGTCAAGCCGCGGCAAGCTGGCGCACGCGACAAGGAACGGCGCGACACACAGTGCGGTAACGGTCCTTGCGGACCGGCGGATCACTCGTCTATTCATGGGTTGGCATCTAAAGGGCAAGGGAGGTCGGCAGCGCCAGGCCGCCGGACATGCAGCGCTGGCGTGAGACTGCCCCAGCTCGAGCATTGAGAGCGGGTCAGTGCGACGAAGTGCGGATGTGTCTGACGGAGCCCAGGAAACGCGCGATGAAAAAGAGCAGGCCTACATCATTCCCTGTGGCGCTCGTGGGCGCCGGCGGGAACGCGGACGCTGCGATTGGGCCGGAATTTCGGTCGGTGACTGGTCGATCGCTGAAGCAGCGACCGCCGACGCACCGGACACAGCCTCCGGGATAACCGTAGGCAAAGTGCTCTCGGACACGGGTGGCGCTGAAGAGCCACCATAGTCGGCCCGCCGCCGTTGACTCTTACATCTGCACAGCGACCAACCGGGCACGCCAAGCACGCCCTGCAGAAAAAGTAATGTCCGCCAGGGGTCGGAAGCGGAGATCACCTCGACCGAAGCCTCGGCACGCAGAGTGTCCGAATCCCGCGCAACAGACCGGGCTACGTCACGCCGCCAATGGCCTGCATTCGCTGTTGCTGTACTCAATTGGCACCCATCGCAGCACAGGTCGCCCGGCCGGCACCTATTGCGAACCGACGCGTTGAATGAATCCACGCGCAGTTCGTCGCAATCATCCTCCGACCCATGCCCACCACAGCTGCGCATTGAGCGCATGGCTGTTTGCCTGGGTTTTGGCGAATGAGCGCAAGCGTCGTAGTTCACCGCGGTTGAAGTAGATGCAACCCTTGAAGACGGCATGAATAGCGCGGGTTGCACTGATTTGCTCAAACGGGTTGGCGTCGAGCAGAACCAAGTCGGCGCGGGCGCCGGTGACCATTCGACCGCGGACACCGGGTGCGCCATGGAGGTTTGGCGGCACCTCGCATTGCCAGGCCGAGCCTCCGCCTGATTAGAGAGTGCACGTCCGCTTCCGCCAGTACCGGACGGCGACCCTTCAAACGCAAGCCCAGGAACGGCGGCGCCGCGGGCACCTCATAGCAATGCACGGGCGTGCGGGCCCCTTGCGGATCTCGCAGGCGACATGCGGCGGTCAAGTGTTTGCAACCTGCGCCTCTCAGCATCGGCCTGCCGATGGACAGGGCATCGGCCATCCCCCACTTCGAGAGCCGACATGACTCTTCATCGCCCCCGCGCCGCCCGCACGCGCCGTTCGCTTGGCGCCGCACTCGGTGCCATTCTGCTGTCTGCCAGTCTGGTCGCGGTCGCCACACCGGCACCCTCTCCTTCGCGCAACGACACCATGCGCCATCCCGACCATCGCGGCCTGATCGTCATCGGCCACCGCGGCGCCAGCGGTTACCGCCCCGAGCACACGCTCGCCGCGTATGAGCTCGCGATCCGCCAGGGCGCGGATTTCATCGAGCCCGATCTCGTCGCCACGAAGGACGGCGTGCTCATCGCGCGGCACGAGAACGAGATTTCCGGCACCACCGATGTCGCCACGCAGCCGGAGTTTGCATCGCGACGCACGACCAAGGTCATCGACGGCGTGTCCTACACGGGCTGGTTCACCGAGGACTTCACGCTGGCGGAGATCAAGACGCTTCGGGCGAAGGAGCGGATCCCGGCCATTCGCCCTGACAACACGCGGTACGACGGCCGCTACGAGGTGCCGACGTTCGCCGAGGTGATTCGACTCGCGCAGCGGATGAGCCGCGGCGGGCGCGTCGTCGGCGTCTACCCCGAGACCAAGCACCCGACCTACTTCGCCCATGAGGGTCGACGCCTTGATGGAACGCCGATCAGGATTTCGCTGGGCGCCAAGGTTGTGGAGACGCTGGTCGCCGAGCGCTTCACTGACCCACGGCGCGTCTACATCCAGAGCTTCGAGTTCGAAAACCTGATCGAACTGCAGACCCAGCTGATGCCGCGCGCGAAGGTGCGCTTCCCCCTCGTGCAGCTGTATGACGACCTTTACGGCGCGACACCCTACGACGTGCGCTACAACGCCCGTCGCGGTGCCGACCTGCGGGGGATCTACGGCGGCCTCGCGACGAAGGTCGACGGCGGCCTGGCGGCGGATACCCGCTACGGCGCCTTCGCAACGGCGCCGGTGCTCACGTGGATGAAGGCGACCTATGCGTCCGGCGTCGGCCCCTGGAAGGGCAACCTGCTGCTTCGCGAGGCACTGCCGGCCAAGGTGGACGCGAACGAGGACGGCAAGGCCGAGCTGGGCACCCGCAACACCGGCCTGGTGCATCCGATGCTGGCACATGCGCTCGGTGCCGGGCTCGTCGTGCACCCGTACACCGTGCGGGCGGAGGAGCCCTACCTCACGCAGCTGCCCAACGGGGTAGCGCAGACGGCGCTGGGCGAAGCAGTGCACCTCTACTCTCTCGGCGTGCAGGGCTTTTTCATCGACCAGCCCGACATCGGCGTCGCTGCCCGCGACATATTCCTGGATCTGAACTCGCGCTAGTCGGCTCGACTTCCGCCGGGGCGGCCGCGCCGCCCCGGCTCCATTGCCGCTGTCAGCTGGTGCGTTATCGCAATGAGGCTACGGCTGGAAAAGTCGATGTCTGCGGTGCTGGCCGGGAAGGTCCGCTTTGGCCTGTAGCGGACGCCGGCCGGCGCGCGCAGACCTGAGTTAAGCCGAGTCTCGACGCGGCCTCGGCCTGGATAGAAAGTTGAACCCTACCCCGCCGCGAGCCCGTGGACCCGGAAGGTCTCCAGTATCAGAACGGCCATGAGGGCCGCCGGCGAATCTGCGCATACCAGGCGGAGGGCTCTGCCGGCTGTCCAACCGGCAGAGCCGGCCTGCTCCTCGCCGAGCGCAAAGCCAGGGCGAGCGGCGCATGCACGGACCTGAGCCAGTCGCACCGCGGTTGGGTCCGATGCTCTCTTTGCGTCAGGCGCCTGGCGCCCGCGACAGGATTCCGGCAGCCGCGGCTGGAAGGCTGCGAGACCAGCGCCGGAACCCACGTCCGCCCGCCCCGCCGCGGCAGAGTGCGAACGAACCTTCGCCGAGAATCCGCATCCAGCGACAACGCACTCGCGGTGATGGGCACCAGCACGTGCTGACCTCCCCGCTTTCCGGAACTGGCGCCGCACTCAGAGGATCGCGCCCTCGGCGGGAAAGGCCGCACCACGAGCGCAGCACGCATCCCGGTCGGCAGTCGCCTTGGCATGCCGCTTGCCTTGCATCCGGGACGATCGGCCGTTCGACACGGAAAGCGAGGACACATGGGCTCAGTGATACGTCTGCCGACAAGCGGCCGAGCGGTGACGCCCGAGCGTCGGGCCGGGCGCTTGCTGAAGCGCCTGTTGGGCGCAGCCGACATGAGAACGTTTGCCTGCCACACGGCCGAGTTTCTCGAGCGCGAGGGCCTGGCCAGCGTCGTGGTCGGTTGGCGAATGGACGACGGCGTCTCCCATGTTCACGACAGGTCTGCTCTGCGCGAAGGAGACATGGAACTGGCCCGGGACGCCCGGTCAGGCGAAGGCTGGGCCGTCGACGAAGCGCGAGGGCGCGTTGCCTGTGCGATCCACTCCGAGGAAGGCCGGTACGGCTTCGGGCTCATCTGCGACGGTACCCAAGCCTCGCGGGTGCGCATCGAGGACCTCTGCGAACTGCTCGAGCCGCTCGCGGAGACCATGTTCGAAAAGTGCCGGATGGCCGATTCGATGCACCAGCTCGCGCGCTCCGAGCAGCTGCAGGCTGCGCTGTTCGAGATTGCCGACATGGCCAGCTCGGACATGGACCTGGGCGACATGCTGCCCGAGCTGCACTCGATCGTCGGCCGCTTCATGTACGCGGCCAACTTCTACATCACGCTCTACGACGATCAAAAGGACGCGTTGCGCTTCATCTACCTCAAGGACACGACCGACCCGATCGTTCGCGACGCCAATCAGTTCATCCCGATGTCCGTCATGGAAGGCGGGCTCACCTGGTACCTCATCCGCGACGCCAAGCCGCTGATGGGCGCGCCCAACGACATCCGCAGGCAGGTGTCCGGTCCCACCCGCGAAATCGGAATGGAGTGCTTCGACTGGCTGGGTGTTCCTGCGATCGTCGGTGAGCGCGTCCGCGGCGGTCTGGTGGTACAGAGCTACATCGAGCGTCCACGCTACACGGCCGCGGACCAGGCGCTGCTGACCTATGTGGGCAGCCACATCCTGACCGCGGTCGATCGCAAGCTCGCCCAGGAAGAGCTCGAGAGCCGGGTCCAGCGGCGCACGCAGGAGCTGCAGCACAGCGTCAACGTCCAGAAGGCACTGTTCCGAATCGCCGAGCTTTCCCACACGGCCACCAACCTCGACGAGTTCTACCGTTCAGTCCACCGCATCGTCGGCGAGTTCCTCGACGCGCGAAACATCTATATCGCCACGCTCTCGGACGACGGCCGCACCGTCCATTTCCCCTATTACGTCGACCAGTACGGCGGCAAGGGGCAGAGTCGACAGGTCGGCATCGGCGTGACCGAATACGGCATGCGACACGGCAAGCCGCTGATGCTGGACATGCGCGATCCATCAACAATCGAGATGATCAAAGCGCTCGAGGAACGCGGCGAGTTGCTGATCAAGGGCCGCGACTGCGTGACGTGGCTGGGAGTGCCTCTCGTGGTCGGCGAGCGCGTCGTCGGGCTGCTGGCCGTCCAGAGCTATACCGAAGGCGTGGGGTTCACCGAGCGAGACCTTCAGATCCTGACCTTCATTTCCTATCAGATCGCGAACGGCCTGGAGCGTCAGCGGGCGGCGGCCGATCTGCTCAATGCCTATGCCGATCTCGAGCAGCGGGTCGCCGAGAGAACTGTCGAGCTTTCCGAACAGATCGAAGTGCGCGAGCGCATCGAGCAGCGGCTCAAGCACCAGGTGCTGCACGATTCGCTGACGGGTCTTCCAAACCGGGCGTACCTGCGTGACCAACTCGTCCGTGCGTTGTCGCAGCGCTCCCGCAATCCGGACTTCCACTTCGCCGTCCTGTTTATCGACCTCGATCGCTTCAAGGTCATCAACGACAGCGTGGGCCACTTGGTGGGTGATGCGCTGCTGCAGGAGGTCGCAACGAGACTCTCGCGTTGCATCCGCGGCGGCCGCGACATGGTCGCGCGCCTGGGCGGGGACGAGTTTGCAATCTACATGGAAATGGACGGCGCCGACGGCTGCGTACGCATGGCCCGACGCATCCTGACCACACTTCGCGAGCCTGTCCGTGTCGAAGGCAAGGAGTTGTTCACCGGCGCGAGCGTGGGCATTGCGCTTTGCGCGCCGCATTACTCCTCGCCCGAGGACATACTGCGGGACGCTGACATCGCGATGTACCGGGCAAAGGCCGGCGGGCGCCACCGGTTCGAGTTGTTCGACGAGAAGCTGCACGACCAGGCGCTGGCACTTCTGGAGACCGAAAGCGACCTGCGCCGCGGGGCGAACCGACAGGAGTTCATCCCGTACTTCCAACCAATCGTGCGCCTGATCGATGGCAGCGTCGTGGGCTACGAAGCGCTGATGCGTTGGAACCACCCCGACAAAGGCATCCTTCCGCCAGGTGCGTTTCTCCATGTAGCCGAAGCAAGCGGGATGATGGAGATGCTGGACTGGCAGGTGTTCGAGCATGCAATGCGGGTTATCCCGCATCTGCTGGAGCCCGATCAGTACATCAATCTCAACTTTTCAGCGCGGCACTTCCGCTCGCCGATCATCGACGAGCGGTTTGTCCAGCTCATCAACAAGTGCGGAATACAGCCCCGCCAGGTCCGCATCGAGGTCACTGAAGGGGCGCTGCTGGAGAACTCCGAGCAAATAGGGGCCGTGTTCCGTCGCCTGCACGAGATCGGCATCGAGATCGCCCTCGACGACTTTGGAACAGGGTATTCGTCGCTCAGCTACTTGCATCGATTCAACATGCACACGCTCAAGATCGACCGCTCGTTCATTTGCGACCTGGAGGCGAACGAGGAGCGAAGCAGCACGGATGTCGTACGCGCGATCATGGCGCTGTCGACGTCGCAGCGCATGGAGGTGGTGGCCGAAGGCATCGAAACCCAAGGCCAGCGGGACGCCCTGATCGCACTAGGGTGCGAACTTGGACAGGGTTACTTCTTTGCCCGACCGCAGTCGCTTGAGGCGCTGATCGCCGGCAGGTGAGACGGGTTGGGGCCTGCCACAAACAATGGGAGGCGGCGCAGCCGAGGCGCCGTGCTTTCATAGAAAAACAAAACCTGCCCTTTTTGTCGCCCCCGGTCTCGCGGCGGACACGACATCGGACGACCGTGCCCGCGCGCGATGCGGACCCGCGTCAGCGGTTATCGGCCTCCAGCATGGCCCAGGCCGAAGCCAGCATGACCATCACCACTATCGCCAGCACCATGCTGACGGACGCAGCAGACCATTCGCCGTTGAACGAGTCGCGCCAACCCAGGTGCAGCAGGGGCGACGGCAGCAGAGCCAGCCAGCAAGCGGCTGCGCCCGTGATGATGCCGGCCCATAGCGGCCAGGTCGCTCGACGCTGACGGTGCGGCGGCAGTTGTCGCATGAGCCGGTCGCTGAAACCGTCATCGGAGATCGGACCGTCGAACTGCTTGCGCAACAGCGCTTCGATTTCATCTTGTGGCAATGGATTCATGGTGTTGTTTCCTCACACGCAGCAGCTCGCCATGCGGCCAACCAGCCCTGCAACTTCGCCTTTCCACGTGTAGCGTGGGTTTTCACGGTTCCAAGCGGCATCGCCAGCACGTATGCGGCCTCCTCGTGGCTCAAGCCCATTTGCGTGCAGTGCAGCAACACCGTTTGCTCCGCGGCTGACAGGCGTGCCACAGCCCGTTGGAAGTCAAGTTGCAGGTCCACGGCCTGCTCGGGTGCGTGCAGCTGCTCCGCCTCGCGTGCATCCGCATCGTCGGAAAGTTCCGATTTTTTCCGGCATCCTTGCAGGAAACACGAGTAGGCGATGCGGTAAAGCCAGGTCGAAAATTGCGCCTCGCCACGAAACTGGTGCAGCTTGCGCCACGCCTGCAGAAAAGCTTCCTGGGCAAGATCGTCGGCACCAGCTGCGTCGCCATTCAACAGACGGCGCAGCTGGGCGCGAACCAGGCCTTGGTGCCGCCGCACCAACTGGTCGAATGCGTTCCGGTCACCATTCAGCAGAACACGCGTCACGAGGGCCCGGTCGATGCGAGCCTCGGCGGCGCTGTCAGCCACGCATGTCACCGCGCCGGTTCAACCACCAGCTGGCGAGATAGCCCAAGCCGATCATCAGCGGCAACAGGCCCAGCCCCCAAAGGCTGCCGACGCTGAGCCCGTTGTCGAAGCGGCCCGGCAACGCGATGAGGGTCACCATCAGCCCGATCCCGGCGCTGATCAACACCAACGCCCGCCGCCTCTCGGAATACGCCACGTGCGGCTCGGCCAGAAGCTGCGGCGTCAGCTCAACGCCTTTTTCGGCAAGTTGCACCAGTGCGTCGTAGCGCGTTTTCGCCTGCCGATGGCGGTAGCGCAGAACGATCAGGACAATGAGTACAGGCGCCAGCATCAAGACGAATGGGACGAAGACATGAGGGGGCATGGTGTTGCTCCTGTGGTGGTTTCGGAATGGCGGACGTTGAGTTGTGTATGCAGTCGGGCGTTCATGGCTTCACGGTCCCGGCTGCCAGCAGATCGGCGATGCGCTCGGCCAGCAGCCAGTTCTCCGCGGGCCCTTCATTGCTGGTCAGGGCCACGGCCGCTCCGGTTTCCCAGACGATCGCCAGGTTCGCAGTCGTGCCCTCGATGCCGCCGGTATGCCCGCGGATATGGCGGCCATGCGAGAGGCGTTCGCCGAAGCCGGCTGCATAGCCGCCGGGGCCGGCCGGCACCGGGTCATCGAACATCTTGGCGAGCGTCGCCGGCTTGACCAGCTCGCCTTCGCGCAGGGCCCGCGAAAAACGGAGCAGGTCGGCATTCGTGGAATAGCTCGAACCGGCCGGAACGCCCTTGACCGGTAGTTTCATCCAGGCGGCTTTCCGTTCGGCCGCAAGCGGTCCGTCGCGAAAGTAGCCGACCGACAGGTTCGGAGTGATGTCTTCGATGGCGTCGAACCCACTGTCCGCCATTCCAGCTGGCGCAAACACGCGTTGCTGGACGTAGTCGAAATAGCTCTCGCCGGAC
Source organism: Lysobacter korlensis (assembly GCF_042434515.1). NCBI lineage: Bacteria > Pseudomonadati > Pseudomonadota > Gammaproteobacteria > Lysobacterales > Lysobacteraceae > Lysobacter > Lysobacter korlensis. The sequence continues at coordinate 177,720 of NZ_JBHLTG010000004.1, read as the reverse complement.
ACGTTCTCGATAATGCGACCAAGCAGGACGTAACCGGAGTTGCTGTAGTTCCACTGCTTCCCCGGCTCGCTCAGAACGGGTTGGCGAGCAATCAGATCGAGGAAGTCTTGCGGGTCGACGTACTGCTCCCGATTCTGGAAAAACTCGGGGACAAAGAAGTCGCCCAGACCCGACGTGTGATGCAGCAATTGCCAGACGGTGATGTTCCTGGCCGTCGCCTGGTCGGGATACTCGGGCACCAACTGGGCCAGCGTGGAATCCCACGACAGCTTGCCGGCCTCGACGAGCTGGGCGACGGCCACCGCGGTGAACATCTTGGTGAGCGAGCCGATGTGGAACCGGGTCCGGTGATCGTTCGCGACCCCGAAGTTGCGTTCGGCCAGGCCGCGGCATTCGTCGACGATGGTTTTCTTGCCGTCCGATACCGACAGGCAACCGGAAAAGTCGTCAGCCTGCGCCAGCCGATCCAGCGTGGTGTTGATCAGACGCTGCAGCTCCGCCTGGGATACAGGCCCCTTGGGCCAGGCGGCATACAGCGAAGGATCCTGCATCCCCACCATGTCGGCCAGCGCCAGCTTGTCCGGCTTTGCGGGGTCTGCCTCCATGACAAACAAGGCATGTCGGCCGGTGCGGCGACCCTTGACGGCAACCTGGAGCAGGCCGGGTTGGCGAGGGTGGGTGCGTACGTCATGTACGTCCACGCCGCCACTGTCGCGCGTCGCTACCACGAGCTTCTGCACGAAGCCCGCTTGCTCGGGCGGGGCGATGTCCGCAGACAGGATGGTCGGCGCCCACCGACGCATCTGGTCGGGGTTGCCGGCATTCACATGGTGGATCAGCTCCCCCGCGAGCCTGCCCGCCGCCGTGTCGGGCAATGTCGCCGGGGCCGCGCCGGCCACCGAGGCCAGGCAGGCGAGAAAGACGGCGCTGGCCGAAGCGGCAACAGGCCGGGAGTAACGTTTCATCAACGCCGTTCCATTTGAGGGGATTCATCAGTTAGATGCATCCACGGGCGCAAATGGATTCAACTTTCACACCAGGGCAGGCTAGCGCTGCCAAGGCGCGCTAGAGCGCCGCCTTGAGGGGCGCCCGCCACGGCGGCCTCTACCCGGCGAAGCCTGATGGCGGCCATGCCAGGCGGCGCAGCTGCGAGGGCACGTCGGATGCGTCGTCGTCGGTGGTCATCCACAGCGCGCCTCGCCCGTCGAATGCGATGCCTTCTACCTTGTGATGACCATCCAGCTGCGCGCGCCATGTGATGCTCCCGTCCTGCGCACACGCCAGCAGAACGCTGCCCTCGACCCGCCCATCGTCATAGGCATCCGACGTGTGTTCAGCCGACGCGCTGAGCAGCCATCCTCCATCGGTGCGCGCGGTCGCATCGCTGATGCCGAGAGGTACGCCCCCCATCCGCCCCAGGTCCAGCTCCGCGAAGCGGACGGCGGGTACCTGCGAGGTGCCACCGTCGGCCAGCAGGAACGCGATGACCGCGTCCAGGTCGATCCGGAACCATCCGTTCGACGGCGCTTTCGCGCTCGCACGGCTGAACAGATGCAGCTCATCGCCGACCACCAGCCCGGCCTCGATGTTCAACTCGGGGGTGTGGCGGCGCAGCAGCTCGTGCAATGGCGCCAGGCAAACGCGCCGCGGGCTGCTCTCGAGGCTTCCGTCCGGGGCGAGTGCCATCACGTAGCCGGCATCGCGCGAAGGGCGCGAACCCGAACCCCACGCGACCAGCATGCGCGGTGCGCCTGCACTCGCGGGCACATCGAATACCAGTTCCAGATCCTTCTTCCGCCGCTTGCGTTCCCCGTCGTCGGTCGGCAGTCGGCCTGCCCCAAGCGGCAGCATCTGGAAGGCCCCGGCTTCGACGTCATCTGTCGGCACGGTGATCAGGTGGTTCTCGTCATCGGCGACGAAGTAGAACCAGTCGCCGATGATGGCCAGGCCGCTGGCCGAGCTGATGTGCGGCTGTCCCCTGGGATGGGAAGCAGGATCGACTTCCAGTCGGCGTACCAGCGTTGTGGCGACCATGGCTAGACCAAATTGGGGTTCCTGCGGAGTATGTCCGCTTCGGTCGGAACGAGACATCGACAGGTCTGCAGCGTGCAGGCTGGACGGTCGACGCTCCCGCGATTCTGCTCCGCCGGAAACGCAACGGGGCCCCGAAGGGCCCCGTTGGTCAGCCTGTCCCGAAGCGTTTAGCGACGGAACTGGAACAGCACGAGCGGCGAGGTCTGGCCGCCCTGGAACTCGACATACATGCCGCGGCAGGTGCTGGCGTAGGTCTTCGGCGTCTTCCAGTTGAACTGCCAGTAGCCATCGCCGAGGTACTGCAGGCCGCTGGAGCCCGAGGCGTCCTCTTCGATCGCGTCCGTCGGCAGGCCGCCGGCGCAGGCATTGGCGGACGAGTACAGCGCGCGGAAGCTGGCGGGATCGTTGATCGGCGCGCCGTTGGCGTCCGTCAGGCGCCACTTCGTCGGGATGCTCTGCCCGGCCCTTGCCGAGTTCAGGATGCCCATGTCGATCGGGCTGTAGAACCCCTCGAAGTTGTAGATGGTCCGGAAGTGCTGGCATTGCGGCGCGCTGGTGAGGCCGGCCGCATCGGTACCGCGGACGCAGACGCGGTTCTCGCCGATCTTGGCGGCCGTGAAGCTCGCGAGCGCGCCCTCGAGCGAGGTATCGAATGCGTCGACCGCCGCCATCGGCATCCACGCGCCGTCGTTGAGCGAATACTCCGCCGAGGTGATCACGCTGCCGCCGGTGTCGACGTCGTTGATGATCGCCGAAACGGTAGCGGTGCCATTGAGGACGACGGGGTCGGGATTGACGTCGACGTCGGTCACGACCGGCGCGTCAACGTCGGACGGCCCGACATAGCCGACGTCGATCTGTACCGACGCCTTGCCGCCCGGGATGTTGCCCTTCAGCGCGAGGCTGCCGGTAACGGAGAAGCTGCTATCGAGCGTGATGTTGCTGACCGTCCAGCACTTGACGGCGCCGGCCTTCAGCGTGCCCAGCGGAACCGGGCCCACCATCGCGTTCTGCAGCTGGACGGTGATCGGGTGCTGCTTGTCATCGCTTGCCGTGTGGATCGTGATGCGGGCGAAGTTCGCCCGGCCGATCGAGCCCGAGGCAAGCCCGACGCTCGTGCCGCGGGCCTTGCCCGTCAGGCTCGAGCCGTTGTAGCTGAACTCGATCGGCGAATAGGTGAGTGACGTGGTGTTCGTGCCCCAGGGCACGTCACCACTGTTGGTCGCGGTCGCGGTCGAGACGACCACCTCTGGCGCGCCCGGTGCCTGGTTGGCGAGGTTGGTGAAGATGGCGGTGGCCTTCGACGGCGCGTTGTCGCAGCCGGCGGTGACTGTCGCGGCGGCGGCCTGCCCTGCGCATGCAGAAGCGATAAGCGCCACCGCGCCGAGCGCGCGCAGGCGCGCCGGCGATGTCTTGATGTTCATTTGTGCTCTCCCTGTTGAGCCCACTGGCTGGACGAGGCCGACCGGCCCGATCCTTGACGCGGTTTTCACCCGTGGTGTGAACCGCGTCACAAGAGTAACGGAACCCTGCCCACAGCGGGCGCTCGGGCATTCGTAAGCGTGCCGAGAATTTTTCGTGAAGAGCTTGCTAACGGCCCGGTGGAGGCTTATGCCCCCGCCTTGAGGCTTTGAGTGAGATGCGGGCGACTCCACCCCCATACAGAACCGTGCCAGCGCCGCCAGAACACCCGGAAGGCCCACCAGGCACGTTTCCGCGGCCGCTCGGATTGATAACGGCGGCTTCAGACGGCATCGCGGCCGCTTCAGACACCCGAACTAAGCCCGATCGCCCAGCGGTGTCGGCTGCAGCTCCCTAGTGGGACACGGCGCGTCGTGTCCCCGGTGACTCACGACGTGAGTGGCAGCCCGAACAGCGGGGTTACGACCGGCGCGGAAGGACCAGCACGCCGCTGCCCAGTACGCCGACCTGCAGCCTTTTGCATTTCCCAGCCAAGGACGCCAGCTTCGAAGCCTGACCGCTTGTTGGCACGCCGGCTGGTCACGTCCTCGCTCGTCAGTAGGCGCACCTGGACTGTCGGTGGCGAGCATCAACCCCACGCGATTGGCCTGAGGGGCTTGCCTCGTGCGCTATCGGCAAGAAGCGGACATTGGCTGCGCGATGCACGCTCAAGGAGCCTCCCGCGGCGCGGCGCTGGCTTGCGGAACTTGCTGCCCGCGGTTGCTACCGAGAAAGCTGCATGGGAGACCTACCCCGGCCTCGTCAAGCCTGATCTGCGGCTCCTCCTGAAGTCGCAACGACTTCATCGCGACAGCGCCACCGAATAGGCCCGCACTGATTGCCGCGAACGCGGCGCAAATGTCCGCGCATGGCGGGATGACGCGAGCACGCCGTCGTGAGCGGCCCGGTCAGCCGGCCGCGTGTACGCTCGCTAATGACACGGCGTCCTGATCCGTGTCCTGTCAGCCTGGGGAAATTGCATGACTTTGCGATTGCTAACCTGCTGTGCCGTCGCGATAGGCGTGGCCGGCGTGCTATCACCCACGCCTGCTTGCGCGCAGTGGACGAATCGCTACGAGAAGCTGTCGGATTTCGGTCACCACGTCTATTTCGAGCAGCACGAGCTGCCGATTCTGGCCGCCGGGCCTACCGATCCCGCACCGGCGCCTGACGGCAAGACCCTGGCCTTCGCGGCGAAGGGCTGGATCTGGCGCTTGAACCTGGAATCCGGTGTGGCCACGCGCCTCACCGATGGCAGCGGCGTGGACTCGCGCCCGCGCTGGTCACCGAGCGGCGATCGGCTGGCGCTGGTGCGCGATGACGGCAAGGACACCTCGATCGTCATCCTGTCCACCGCCACCGGGCGCGAGCAGGTCATCAATACGCCGTCGATCGAGCTGGATCCGGAGTTCTCGGCCGATGGCGACTACCTCTACTACAGCTCCGGCCGCGGCGGTGTACTGAGCCTCTGGCGACGCCACCTGTCGTCCGGTGTGGATGAGCAGCTCACCGATCTGCCGCAGGTCGAGCGCAATGCCCGTCGCATGCCCGGTGGGCTGATCTACCTGCACGGCAACCGCGAAAGCCGCGTGCTGCGCATGCGTGAGTTCGTCACGGGCACCGATCGGGTCATCCACGCCGAAACCCAGACCTATCACCTCACCGCCGATACCCACCCGAAGCAGCGGCTGATCGTCTACAGCGCGCCGATCGATAACGACTACCACCTGTGGACGCTCGATATCGACCATCCCACGGTCAGGCACCGGTTGACCGATGGCAAGTCGTTCGCACTCACCCCGGCCTTCAGCGCCGACGGCGAGCACGTGTACTTCGTGGATCTGGACGAGGCGCGCCAGTTCCGTATCAAGCGCATGCGCACTTATGGCGGCGAGGCGTCGCTGGTGGAGATCAAGCGATGGGACTACCAGGCGCCGACTGGCACCTTGTCGCTGTCGTTGACCGATGCAGCCGGCCAACCGGTCACCGCGCGGGTCGCGATCGCAGGATCGGCGAAATCGGGCACCGGGCATCCGGTCGCGTTTGACCGGGACGCCACCTATTTCGATTCGCAGACCGGCCGGCACTACTTTTACGTTCCGGGCCAGGCGACGTTGAATGTGCCCGTCGGCGAGTATCAGGTCACCGTCGCGCGCGGCCCGATGGTGTCGGTGGTTACTCAGAAGGTCCAAGTGCGCGCAGATGCGGCCGCGACCGTCGCCGCGACCCTGGCGCCGTTGTGGGATGCCAGCTCGGCGGGCTACGTCTCGGCCGACCACCACATCCACCTCAACGGGGATGGGCACCATCGCGCGACCCATCAGGACGCGCTGCGCCTGCTGGCAGGCGAAGACCTGAAGCAGGTGTCGCCGATGTCCTGGGATCGCTGGGAGCGCCGCATTGATGCGCCCCTGATCGGGGTTGAAACCACCGAGGCCGGACGCGTGGTGGATCAGGGCCAGGAGGTCCGTTCGCATTTCCACGGCCACGTCAGCCTGTTGGGCACCGAACGGCCGTTCGCGCCGTGGTTCTTCGGCCCGGGCAACCCGACGCTGGGCAATCCAGACCTCACCAACGGCGACGTGATCGCGTTCGCACGGTCCAACGATGCGTTCGTCACCTACGTCCACCCGATCGCGACGGACGTCGATCCGTTCACCCATCTCGAGGACGCGCCGATCCCGACGGAGTTGCTGTCGGATGCGGTGTTGGCCGACCGCATCGGCCTGGAAATGGTCTGCGCCTGGACCAGTCCCCTGGGCAATTCCCATCTCTGGTATCGCCTGCTCAACGTGGGCCAGCCCGTGGCGGCGATGTCCGGGACAGACATGTGGGTGGACTTCCACCGCACACCGGCCGTGGGCACGGGGCGGACATATGTGCGGCTCGATGCTGCAAATCCGACGGCCGAGGCGGTGCGCGAGGCGGCCGCGGTCGGCCGCAGTTTCGTCACTACCGGGCCGGCCCTGCTCTTCCAGCTGGGCAACGGCGTACAACCCGGCGGCGTCACGCCGGCCGGCCGGCAATCGTGGCGCGTCGAGTTGACCTCGACCGTCGCGGTGGATGTGCTTGAGATCCTGGTCAATGGCGCGGTCGTCCAGCGCCTGGGTGGCGTGGAGGCCGGCAAGAGCCGCACGTACACGGGCGAGACCACGCTCCCACAGGGCGGTTGGATCGCGGCGCGTGCATACACTTCGACACCCGTCGCGGACGCCTGGCCGACCATGCACGCCAGGCCCTTCGTCCACGCCTCACCGATCTGGATCAACCGCGTGGGCAGCACCGAAGCGCAGGCCCGTTCTGCTGCAGCGGCAGACCTGATCCGCGGCATCGATTTCGCCGAGCGCCGTGCGCGTTCCAGCTACGGGGAGGTCGAGATGCCGCGCATGCAGGCGCGATTCGACCAGGCGCGGGCGAAGCTGCGGCAGATGATCGAACCGGGGTCGCCAACGCGAGCTGACGATGAGGCTCCGCCGCCGCGGTCACGGTGAGTGGGCTGGGCTGTTCCAGCGCTGCGCGAAGGCGGGCGCTGGAACATTCGTCCGAGCAGCGGGACGGCAGCACAGTGCCCCGCTTCGCACACCGATCAGCCTGATCACTGGCGCCAGTCGAGCCTGGCGCCGCTGGATTTGGCCATGTCCGCTCTCGGCCAGAGGCGCACATCGAGAACATAGGCACCCCAACGCGCGGCCTGATCTTGACCGGCGCTGCCGAAGCGCGCGGTGCTGCAGGTGCTATGCCGGCAGGGCCAGCATGTCCGGTACCCGCGGGCAGCCCAGACAGGAGGCGATGAACTGGAGCGCCGGCATTCGACTCCGGCGCGTTCGCTCTACTGCGCTATCCGGCGCGTCTTCCCGCCGCGAGAAGCCCTGCAAGGACGGACGGGTCCAGTGGCTTGACCAGATGGTGGTCGAATCCGGAGTCACACGTGCTGGCCCGGTCGAGCTCCTGCCCGTAACCAGTCACGGCAATCAGCATCGTGCTCGCCGTACGCGGGTCCGCTCGCAGTTGCCGTGCAAGCTCGTTCCCGTCCATATCCGGCAGGCCGATGTCGAGCAGGCAGGCATCGGGTTGCTCAGCCAGGGCACGGGCGAGCCCCTGCCGCGAGCCGTACTCCACGAACGTTGCATGGCCCAGAGCCTCGAGGAACATTGCAAGCATGTTCGCGGCGTCCTCGTTGTCATCGACGACCAACACACGCATGGGGGTGACGACCGCCTTTAGGAGAGTCGTGCGCTCCACCTGCGGCGCGTCCTTCGAGGTAGCAATCCGCGGTAGACAGAGCGTGAACTCGCTGCCCGCGCCGGCACCAGCACTCTTCGCTGAGACCGTTCCATCGTGCAGTTTCACAAGGCTTCGGACCAGCGCCAGACCAATCCCGAGCCCGCCCTGGGTGCGGTCGGAAGTGCGTTCGGCCTGGGCGAACAGTTTGAATGCATGCGAGGTCATGTCAGCCGACATGCCGATACCGTTATCGCTCACCTTCACCGACACGTGCGCCGGTTCGACCTCCATCGTCACGTGAACGCGGCCGCCCTCGGGCGTGTATTTCGCCGCGTTATTCAGCAGGTTGCTCAGCACCTGCACGAGCCGCTTGCGATCGCCCCGCACGTTGGCTGCCTCCGGCGGCAGATGGACGGTGAGCGAATGGCGGCGCGCCTCTATCAGCGGCCGTACCTGCTCCACGGCCTCGCTGACCACGCGCTTCATATCTACGAACTCCATCTCGAGCAGCACGAGGCCGCGCGTCACCCGCGAGACGTCGAGCAGGTCGTCGACCAAACTCGTTAGATGCCCGACCTGCCGCGAGATGATGGCGCTGGTAGACCTCACCCGCGCCGGGTCGGCGCCGGGCAACGACAACAGGTCTGCTGCGGCGCGGATCGGCGCGAGCGGGTTGCGCAGCTCGTGCGCGAGCATCGCCAGGAACTCGTCCTTGCGGCGGTCCGCATCGCGGGCCTCCTGCTCGGCATGCTTGCGCGCGCTGATGTCGCGGAAAAAGATCGCTAAGCGGTCGCCCGGGATCGGATAGACGCGCAGTTCGACCCAACGTTCGACCCCCGAGGCCGCCTGATAGAAGTATTCGAGCGTGCCCGGCTCTCCGCTGGCAAAGGCCTGCCGATACATGGCCTCCACGGCCGAATTGGCCGCCTCGGGAACGGCCTCCCATTGGTTGCGCCCGATCATCTCTTCCGCGGTCCGCTGCGCGAGCTCCAGGCCAACCTCGTTGACGTACTCGATTGTCCAGTCGCGGCGGAGCAGCTGGAAGCCCTCGGCCATGTTGTCGAATATGGACTGGCTGAGGTCGCGCTGGGCGCGCAGCTCATCCTGAGCGCGAGCAGCTTCCACCGCGAGCCAAGTGCGCCGGGCTACTTCTTCCATCGCCTCGATTTCGTCGGCCGCCCAGTCGCGGGGTGCGTCGCTGTGGGCGACGAGCAATGCGCTCAAAGTACCTCCGCTACGCACCGGCACCAGCAGTTGCGCGCGGCCACCCTCGTGCGCGTACGCCTGCGCGCTGGCTGCGGTTCGGGGGTCGAGCCTGACGTCGCCGTTCGCGACGAGGCGGCCTTCCCGAAGCTCGCGCGCGAGCTCGGTGCCGAAATCGTCGAGCACGAACGTCCTGCCAGCGATGTCTTCGACACCGGGTGCGGTCCAGCTGCGTTGCACGAAGACCGTGGCACCGTCCGGGTCTACCAAGGCATACAGCACGCGCGATGCCTTCAGGCGTTTGCCGAGCAACTCGCTCGCCGCGTCGATGATCGCGTCGGGCGAGGTCAAGGCGCGGATGCGGTCGGACAGTTCGAGCTGGAACGCTTGGCTGGCACGCACCGCGGCGAGCTCCTGGACGCGCTGCTCAAGCGCCCGGGTCGCGAGGTGGCCCGACGTTATGTCGACACCCTGCACAAAGATGCCGGTGACCTGCCCGTCCGTGCCGAAGATCGGTTGGTAGACCAGATCGATGAAGAGTTCGATCGGCGGCCCCTCGCTCTCGCGCTGGACGAGCGCCTGGCGGGCTTTCAATACGACCGGCTCGCCCGTCTCGAACACCTGGTCCAGGAGTTCCTTGAAACCCTGATCGCGCATCTCCGGCAGTGCGTCGAGCACTGGCTTGCCAATGATGTCGCGATGGCCAACCAGCTGGTAATAGGACCGGTTGACCATTTCAAAGACGTGTTCGGGGCCGGTCAGCACCGCGATGAAGCCGGGCGCCTGGTCGAACAGGAGCTGCAGCTCGTTTCGCTCCATCTTGAGGATGCGCGCCATGGCCGCATGCATCTGCGGGCGGTTCGCCTCGCTGATGTCGGGCACCGCATTCGCCCCCGGCTTGAGGAAGAACCGCCGAGACTCGGGATCGACCCGGTACAGGTCGGTCACGTCCATCGGGCTTTGCGACACGAAGGCCACATTGCCCTCGTCGTCGAGGACCGGCGTATGCACCACGCTCCAGTAACGCTCGTCGAACACGGTGCCATCCGCCGTTTCGCGCGGAACCGAGTACCGAAACAACGGGCTGGTAACCGGCTCGCGCGCCGAAATGGCGAGTTCGATCGCGCGCTTGACCTCGCGCAGGTTCGTCGAATCCGGATCGGAAGGGTTCGACGGGAACGCATCGAAGATGTGTTTGCCGATGATCTCGTCCGCGCGGCGCCCCGTGGCCTGCAGATAGGCCCGATTCGCGTCGAGCAGCACCAGGTCGGTTCCGATCAGCAGGAACGGGTATGGCGCGGTTTGGAAATGCGCGGCGAAGTTGACTGGACGCGGCATACGGATGAGCTTCGGACTCGAGCGGATCGTTCGCGGTGGCGAACATTCCCGGAATGCCGTGCCCACCGCCTGGCTGCGCAACGTAGCACCGGCGAGGTGACCGGTACTGCGTGGGGAGCGCGGATGCGCGACGGAAGGGGCTGCCGCTACTACTGGCGAGCGGCGGCCCAGCTAATCGCAATGTCGGCTCTGGGTTGGAAGCTGCCCTTGGCTGCTGCAGAAGAGCCGTCACTACGAAGGCAGCGCTACGCCGCGTTCTTCTCGGCAAAGGGTATGCATAGCTAGGTCACGGCGGCTGACATGTCGCTGGTTCGCCACGACCCACGCCCGGCAGGGCAGGCGAGTCGGCAGACGGCCCGCCCTACCCGCCTTGGCGCACTCCACGTTCATGTCGCCGCCCGCTGGTAGCGCTAGCATTGGAGCCCGCCGCGCCGCTCTCATGGAAGGAGCCGATATGCCTCATGGATTTTCCCCTGGATACGCCGCTGTCATTTACGCCTGCGACGAGCTGCACTTCGAGATGCCGTCGCTGCGCACCGAGTACGCCGATGACAGCAGATTGATGGCCGTGTGGCGCTCGGCGGCGAATGCGATCCTCGCCATGGCCTCGGAGCTCGACGTCGGCTACAGCGAGCGCGACGCGTTCCTGTACGCGGTGGACCGCTGCGAAGAAATGCTGGAGTCCGTCGGGCTGCCGAGGCTGGGCGAAGCGGTGTATCTGCATGCCCACCCCACCCGCGTCTCCCGCCCGAGAGCCGAATTTCAAGACTGTGCCTGATGCATTTGCGGCCCGGCCGCGAATCACGAGCGTTACGCTCCATGCAGTTCAAGCGCGCTCGCTATCGGCCATTAGCGGTCATCGCAGGATGAGCTTGCAGCGGGGCTGCGGCTCCGTCGCCACGCGCGGTTAGCGTCTTCGTCGGCGTGCTCGACGGCACGCTCGCCAGAAAAGCGCAGCCGCTCGAGGTGGGGCGCGGTGCCGGCGGCTATCTCCGAAGGGCTCCCGACAGGCTCGGATCCAGGCTCTCCTCGAATCGCATTGCCCGCGGCTGAAGCCCGGGAGATCGTGCGGTCGGTGCACCGCCTGTGGACGCCCGCGTTCGTACAGTGGGTGCGCTCCTCTGCACGGTAGCGCTATGACCTCCCTCGACATCAGCTGTTCCGATCATCTGGCGGCCGTCCTCGACAACATTGCATCCGGGTACGCTCTGCTGCACGTGTTGTTCGACGACACCGGCCGGCCCGTGGACTGGCGTTACGTGAGGATTAACGCGCGATTCGAGGCCCACACAGGACGTACCGACCCCACCGGCCGCCTGATGAGTGAGCTGTTTCCGGACCTCGAGAATCTCTGGCTCGAGCGCTTCGGAGAAGTCGTTCGCACGGGAGTCGCCGCCCAGTTCGAACAGCACTCGGATGTACTGAAGCAGACCTTCGAGGTCACTGCGTTCCCGATCAAGCCGCGGGAATCGTCGTTGATAGGACTGCTATTCAATGACGTGACCCTGCCCTCCTGCCCGCCGCCCACTGTCGGCCAGACGTGGGCCCCGCCCGAAAGCCCACGCCTCGCGCCCGCTCACGACGGCAGGGCGACACCTTCGTTATCGATCGCAGGCGGCACTCGTGCACTGCGCGCGGGTAAAGCTGCCAAGAGGCCAACAAGCGTGCTCGCATCGACCGGCTTGACGAGGTGATGGTCGAAGCCTGCGCTCGCCGTACGCCTGCGGTCGTCCTCATGCCCATAGCCGGTCACTGCGATCAGGATTGCATCGCCAGTGGCCGGGTTGCAGCGCAACTCACGCGCCATGTCGTGACCATCCATACCCGGCAATCCGATGTCCAGCAGGCAAGCATCCGGTGGCTCGTCAATCGCCCGCTTCAGCCCTTCGACCGCGTCGTGCGCCACGACCGCCGTATGACCCGACGCCTCGACGAGCACCGCCATCATCATTGCCGCATCCCGGTTGTCATCGACGATCAGCACGTGCAGCGGCTGCCCGACGGTGATGGACCCGCTGCCGGTCAAAGCCGGGGCAGGTTTTGCTATGTCGATGTACGGCAAGCGGACAGTGAACTCACTTCCGGCGCCCACCCCACCGCTGCGCACGGAAACCGAGCCGCCATGCAGTTCAACCAGTCGCTTGACCAGCGCAAGCCCGATGCCGAGTCCGCCCTGTGCGCGGTCGGGGGTACGTTCGGCCTGAGCGAACAGATCGAATGCGCGATCGGCAACGTCGGGCAGCATGCCGATCCCGTTATCCGCCACGCTGACGAGTACCTGCGTTCCCGAAACCTCGGCCGTCACTGAGATGCGTCCGCCATCGGGCGTGTACTTCGCCGCATTGTTCAGGACGTTCGCAAACACCTGAACCAGGCGTTTCTCGTCGCCCGACACGTGGAGCCCCTCGGTCCTGAGCTGCAGGGAGAGCTCATGCGCGCGCGCTTCGACCATTGGACGCGCCTGTTCAATTGCGTCCGCAAGCACGTCTCTTATGTCGACCTCCTGCATGTCCAGGCTCACCAGGCCCTGTGTGACCCGGGAGACGTCAAGCAGATCGTTCACGAGACTGGTCAGGTGGTTGACCTGCCGCGAGATGATCGCATTCGTTGTGATTACACGGGTCACGTCCGATGGCGCCATGGACTGGATATCCGCTGCTGCACGGATCGGTGCCAGCGGGTTGCGCAGTTCGTGTGCAAGCATGGCAAGGAACTGGTCTTTGCGCTCGTCCGCCGCCCGCAGCGCGGCCTCGGCACGCACGCGTTCGACCGCCGTCCATACACGGTCGGCCGCCTCTTTCAGCAGATCGATCTCGGCAGGCGACCAGGTCTTCGGTGTCGAGGTACCGACGAACATGCACGCCACGGACGGGCCTTGCCGCGTCAACGGCACCACGACTGCCGCATGCACCTTGAGCGCTTCAAAGCTCGACCACGTTTCCGGGCCGCCCGTTCGCGGATCGCACGAAAGATCGTCGCTGACCCAGATCCCGCCTTGCTCGATGACTTCGACATCGCCTGCGTGGAAACCCACCGCAACCGGGTCAGCAGACAGGTCCACGGCTACGCCATCCACGTAGTCGGAGTGGAAGCTGAACTTCTTCTGGTGACGGTGGTATTCGCCATACGCGACGCGTCTCGCCTGGAAGTGTTCTCCGATCAGCGCAGCCGAGCGCAGGAATATTTCGGCCGCGTCGTGGAGAGGGCGCAGGCGGTCAGCAAGCTGCAGCTGCAAAGCGCTCCAGCGTCGCGCCTGCGCAAGTTCGTCCAGCTTCTCGGCCAGCGCACGCCGGGCGAGAAGGCCCGCCGTGACATCGTGCCCCTGGCAGAAGATCCCGATGACGCACCCGTCGGGACCAAAAATGGGCTGATAGAGAAGATCTACGAAGCGCTCCTCGAGCGGCCCGGTACGGTCGCGCTGGATCGCGACCCGCCTTTCTGACAGGACGATCGGCCGCCCGGTCTCCAGCACCTCCGCAAAGAGCTCCTCGAACCCCTGGCCTTCCAATTCCGGCAGCGCCTGCATGACCGGCTGACCCAGGATGTCACGGTGGCCGACGAGCTGGTAATACGCTTCGTTGACCGTATCGAATACGCACTCGTTACCCATCAGCACCGCGATGAAGCCCGGTGCCTGGTTGAACAGCGTCTGCAACTGGTTTCGCTCGACGCTGAGGATGCGCGTCATCGCCTCGTGCAATTGCGGTTGGCTGAGTTCAGTCGGATCCGGGACGGCATCGATCTGCTGGCGCAGAAAGTACAGACGACTCGCGGGATCGAAGCGGTACAGGTCGGTGACATCGATGGCGTTCTGCGCCACGAACAGCACGTTGCCGCCATCGTCCAGCACCGGGGTGTGGACCGCGCTCCAGTAGCGCTCGTCGAAGACCTCGCCGTCCGCCGTATCGCGCGGGACCGCGTATCGCAGCAGCGGGCTGGTGTGTGCCTTGCGCGACGAAACGGCGATGTCGATCGACCGGGCAACTTCCCGCGTGTTGGTGGATGCGGGGTCGTCGGGATTGGCCGGAAACGCCGTGAACAGATGCTGCCCGACAATATCCTGCGCGGCGCGCCCCGTTGCCGCCAGGTACGCCGGGTTCGCGTGAAGGATGGTGTAGTCCGTCGCCATCAGCAGGTACGGATAAGGCGACGCCCTGAACAAGGCGGCGAAGTCCGGGGCGCGACTCATGCACGCGTCCGCTTCGCGGATGCGTTCCGCCGGCGCCGGGTCGCAATCGTTCGCTGCATCGGGAGCGGTGCGCGACTGCAATGCCTGCTGATCCGTGAGGAAGATGTCCGCGTTACGCGCAGGACGGAACAGCGAGCGGCGCTCGGTGCGCAGGCGCAGAAGGTCCATGAGCCCCGTCATGCTCAGGTTGCCTGACGCATGCTCCAGCGCAGGCGCGCCCGGTGCGGCGCCGCCCGTTGCGCTCACGTCCTGATCGTCGCGATGCCGTTCGCCTGGCGCTTTCAGCGCCGGTTGCGGTTCGGCCGGTTGCGGGCGGAAATGCAGCTCGTGATTCAGCATCGAGCTGTGGGGCTCGGCCCAGCATGTGACGCGTTCGAGCACGGCAATGCGATCGTGCTCGGGCACGGCGACATACCCATCCCTGGCAATCGCAAACAGCGAATCGTCACTGAGACACGCGACGTCGAAGCGAGCGTCGCCGACGAAATAGCAGATCGGGTGCCTCGGCGGCGGCCATGCGCTGCGCGAATCATCCGCAACGATCCATAGTCTTCCGTCGCGGCCCAGGCTCTCGTAGATTTTCGCCTCCAGTCTCGTCGCAGCCGGCCCATGGCATGGCTCTTCGAGGTTGAGGTCGAACGCCTGCTGCGGTGACGGGTCCGGGTGGGCCTGGGCGGATCTGCTGGTTGCGACGAGCTGGAGGGCGACTTCAAGAGCGGCCCAGCTCTCGTGCGTGACGCACGCAAAGCCGTGCAAGCGGATCTGCGAAGCGATCACGTCGCCGAGTTGGTCGGGATCGATCTCGCACGCATCGATCGATGCATTCGGCTCGCCATCACCACGGCCGGATGCGGCCAGGAAGTGCTGGGGCACGACGAGAAGCGCGCTGTCGGCGCGACGGAAGATAAGAAATTTCATGATGCGGCCACCTGAGGATTCAGTTGGTGGCGTAGGTCGCGGGCATTGCCAGTGCGGCGGGAAGCTACGTACAAGGAGCCTCAGGGGACGAGCCGCCTGACGCTACGCCTCCTCCGGAGGTGGACGCGGTGCACGAAACAACGCGATGGGACCACCGTACTCCCTATTTGGTCCGGCGCCTGATGTTTCGGCATGGCGGTCGGTGCGACTGCACGAGCTGTTCATCGAGGTAGGGCAGCAGGGCGGTATCCAAGGCGCGTTGGCCAAACTTCCACATAGGCGTAAGCGAAGCCCCAGTCCAGCGGGGTGAACGTCGCCCCGCTGCGAACAACTCATCCGTCGTGACGCTGTGGTCGTGCAGCATGTACGCGATCAGATCAGGCCGCCGTAGCACGATCCCGGCAGCCGAACGCCCAATGGCCGCTAACGCCAGCGTCCTCGCGATCCAGTTGGCAGCCGCGCTGCGGCGAACCACCCAGTCGGCGTCGTCGCGGCCTAGCGGCAACGCCCGGCAACAGCCGCGCTTGTCTATTCGGTGGGCGCGTTGGGGTTGAGCAGGTCCTGTCCGCCGCGCTCCTCATGGTCCGCGTCGACCTGATCAAGGATGTCGGTCGTTTTGCGCGTGTCCATCGACATTGCCTCCGCGCGCCTTGGCTTGGACGGCTCGTCGGCTGGGTCGGCGCGAACGGCGGCCGACGTCTGCGCCGCTTCCACCCCTGGGCGGATCTGATAGGTCGGGTACGGCATGTCGACGCCCGCGTCATCCATGGCTTCTTTGACGATCCTGATGGCTTCGCTCTGGACGAGGAGAAACTCGTGAGTGCGTTGATCCACCCAGGCGAGAAACCGGGCCTGCACCGCCCAGTCACCGAGTGCAATCATCCGCACGCGCGGCGGCGGTGTGTCCACCACGCCGGGGACCGATGCAAGGGCTTTGATTCCGATCTCGCGAACGTGCCCCAAGTCTTCCTGCATGCCAATGCCGATATCAAACTGCAGGCGGCGCAGCGGGTTTCGCGTGTAGTTGAGGATGACGTTGCTGAAGACCTTCGCATTGGGGATGCGCAGATGATTTCCGTCGAGCGTCATGAGGATCGTGGCTCGAGAAGTCAGCGCGACCACGACGCCCTCGTTGCCGTCGATCTCGACCAGGTCGCGTGGCCCGAAAGGCTGCCGGAGGCTCAACAGGATACCGGCGAGGTAGTTCTCAAGAATGTCCTTGAATGCGAATCCGAGCGCCACGCCGAGTACGCCCGCAGTTCCGAGCGCGGCGCCCACCAGCTTCGTCGCTCCAAGAATCTCAAGCGCAACAAGGATGCCAATGGCGGTGACCGCCCAGCGGACGCTCGAGCGCACGAGGTCCTGCAGAAACGGGTGGTGACGCCCCGCGCGGGCGAAGAACGCCCGACGCGATACCCAACCTCCGACCATCCAGGCGATCCAGACCACGAGCGCTGCGACAACGAACAGAGGCAGCAGCGCCAGGAAGCGCTCGGCTTTGACGGCTAGGCGCGCGAGGACAGACTCGAGGTTCACGGTCACAGCCGCGGTGGACATAGGAGGGCTCCGTCGGGAATGAACACGACAATAGAGCGCGGCGCGTCATCGTCGCCTCATCGCTCCAGGCGTCCACGCTCGCGAGCGCCCTGTGCCCGCTCGATGCCCTTGCTCCTGTCACAAGCAACCATCTGCCCTCGACCACTCATGAGGCCATACGTCAGTAGCAATACGGCCGCAGCGGCACGGCGCAGCCCCGATGTTTGGCGGTGGACGTCTTCCTTTGGCGGGAAGCGGACCCTGCTAATTGAGGGCTTACGGACCTAGTAGAGCCGGCCCGAATCGCGGTTCAGAAGATCCACTGCGCTGGTCACGCTGGCTGCTAACGCCACAGGAGGACGGTGGGCTTGGACTCCAGCTCCCGCTCGATGCTGGCCAGACACTCGCGCTTGGGGCTGACGAGATAGCTCGCGCTGCTGTGGCGCAGGATGGGCAGATCGCTTCGGTGATCGGTGTACACCGACGCCCATGGCGGGAAAAAACCGCGCTCCTGGAGCATCAAGAGCTTGTCGTCACCATGGCAGTACGGATCACGGGCCAGGCCGCCGGCATGCGAGCGCAGGCACGTGCCGATAAGCGGAACGTTGTCCAAGCCGGCGTGCCTGAGAAACGCGCGCGCGAGCGGCTTTGGACTCCCGGTGGCGATCACGACGCGATGCCCCTGGTGCAAATGCTCGCGCAGCCGGTCCACTGCGGCATCAAGAAAGATCGACGCAGGGTCGTCTGAAAGCGATGCGATGTGTTCCTGCACCAGCTGCGGGACCGCTGACGCCCGTACCCCGAGCGTGCCAGCCCAGATCCAGAACAAGCCGAACCACTTGCGGCTCAGCGTTGCCAGCGCCAGTACAGCCAGCCCAGGCGCTGCCACTACGACCAGCCCGAGTCTCCAAGGCTGACGCAAGACGAGCCAACGGTAGAAGCGCCGGGCATTGTCCACCTTGGTGAGCGTTAGGTCGAAATCAAAAACCACTACCGGTGCATCAATCGTCATGGCGTGCCAACTGCTTCTCGCAACTCGGGGGCGCGGACCGCACAGCCTTGGGGCAGTGCTACGCCTTCCGGGGCCATGCTCACCCGCGGCCCGCTTCCCGGCCGTGATGGTCTGCTTGGCGGCAGCTCAGGCTGGAAGATCCCGGTCCTTGGTGCTCGATGGAATCTTCGGTTGAGCTTTGCCAGCTCAGCGCAGGTGGCATGAGCTGCGAGTGCTGACGCACGGCGGCTGACATGCCGCCAGTTCGCCGCGACTCAAGCTGGCAGGGCAGGCAGGACGACAGACGGCGCCCTACCAGCCCTGGCGCACGCCACGTTCAGGTCGCCGCCCGCTGGTAGCGCTAGCATTGCAGCCCGCTGCGCCGCTCTCATGGAAGGAGCCGATATGCCTCATGGATTTTCCCCTGGATACGCCGCTGTCATTTACGCCTGCGACGAGCTGCACTTCGAGATGCCGTCGCTGCGCACCGAGTACGCCGATGACAGCAGATTGATGGCCGTGTGGCGCTCGGCGGCGAATGCGATCCTCGCCATGGCCTCGGAGCTCGACGTGGGCTACAGCGAGCGCGACGCGTTCCTGTACGCCGTGGACCGCTGCGAAGAGATGCTGGAGTCCGTCGGGCTGCCGAGGCTGGGCGAAGCGGTGTATCTGCATGCCCACCCCACCCGCGTCTCCCGCCCGAGAGCCGAATTTCGAGACTGTGCCTGACGCGTTTGCGGCGCGGCCGCGAACTACGAGCATTACGCTCCATGCCGTTCAAGCGCGTCCGCTATCGGCCCGAAGCAGATGTCGGCTGGTCACTGCCAGCAGGCGGTCATCACCAAGCCAGACCCCGACGCAGAAGCCCGAGCGCATGCTCGAGGGTTTGGATCACCGTTCAACCGAGCACGCACCGATGGTCAGGGACTATTCCGACGTCCTTTTCCAGCGCGCATGCTCAGCAAGTAACTGAGCCAAAGCTACTTGGTCCAGCGGCTTGGCAAAATGATCGTCAAACCCCGCCTGGATTGCCCGATCGCGATCCTCAGGTTGTCCGTACCCGGTCACCGCGACCAGAGTCAGCCGCCGCCAGATGGGATGCATGCGGATCGCTCGGGCAAGTTCATACCCGTCCAACTCGGGCATGCCCACATCAAGCAGGCAGATATCGGGCCTCTCCACGTCGATGCGCTTCAGTGCGTCGGCCGGACGGCCCTCGATGACGGCTTCGTACCCCATTGCCTCGACCAGCATGCCAAGCATCTCGGCGGCGTCGTCGTTGTCGTCAACGATCAGCACCTTCAGGCGCTCACCCGCACCACCCTACTGCTCGGCCGCAAGTGACAGCAGCGTTTTCGCGTCCCTCCCGCCCGCGGCCCGAGGCAGCGATACGCTGAAGCGGCTGCCCTTGCCGATGCCGGGGCTCTCAGCACGAACGGTTCCTCCGTGCAGCCCAACGATGCTGCGCACAAGGGAGAGACCTATCCCCAGTCCACCGCCGGCGCGCTCTGACGTTCGCTCACCTTGCACAAAGAGGTCGAAGCATTGCTTGAGCAGCTCAGGCGACATGCCCGGCCCCGTATCTGACACCGAGACCTCGACCGTTTCCTGCTCCACGCGCATTGACACCGTGATGCTGCCGCCCTCGGGCGTGTACTTGGCTGCATTGGTGAGCAGGTTGCTAAACGTCTGCACCAGTCGTTTCGGATCGCCATCGACCAAAGCCGCCAGCGGCGGCGCGTCCAGAGTGAACTCATGCCCTCGCGCCTTAAGAAGGGGACGCACCTGCTCGATGGATTCGAGCAATACCTGATGAAGGTCGACCTCCGACAGGTTGAGGTTGACCTCTCCTCGCGTCACCCTCGATACGTCGAGCAAATCGTCCACCAGACCCGTCATGTGGCGCACCTGACGCGCAATGACCGCGCCAGTTTTCTTCACGCGCTCGGCGTCGCCGCTGACCATCTCCAACAGGCTGGCGCCTGCCGCGATGGGTGCCAGCGGGTTGCGCAGCTCATGTGCCAACATGGCCAGAAACTCATCTTTTCGCCGACTTACGCTGGCAAGCTCCTGATCGACGAGCCGCGCCTGCGTGACGTCGCGAAACAGCACCCCCAGGCGCGTGCTGTCCTCGGCGCCGTAGCGGAAGGCGAAGCAGTCATACCACTTGCCTTGCGAAGCCACCTCCTGTGTAAATCGGGCGCTGTGGCCCGTGCTCATGACCTGGCCGAATGTTTCGATCCAGCTGCGTTCGATGTCCGGCAGAACCTCCCTGATAGTGCGGCCGAGTACGCCTGTTTGCCCGCTCTGAGCCTCGAACGCTCAGTTGATCGCCAGGAAACGAAAGTCGTAAGCGCGTCCTTCGTCATAGAGGGTCTCGAATACAGCAAAGCCCTCGTCCATGGACTCGACCAGCGACTTGTCGGCAATCACCTTTTCCGTGGTTTCCGTGCCGACGCAGAAAACACCCTGGACGCGTCCCGACTCGTCACGCAGAGGGGTGTAGGAGTACGTGAACCAGCCGATCGGGCGCGTTGGTCGCCCAGCAATCGGAATGGCCTGATCTTCGAAGTAAAGCGACTTCCCGGCCATGACCTCTTCCATCAGAGGTCGGAAGTCTTCCCAGATCTCGCTCCACACCCGTCCGAACGGCTGGCCGAGCGCCCACTCCTGCTTCTCGCCCAGGATGGGGAGGCTGGCATCATTGAATAGGAGGAGTAGGTCCGAGCCCCAGTACAGCCACATCGAGTGGGGATTGGCGAGCATGAGGTCGACCGCGGTTTTTACGCTCTGGGGCCAACGCTCAATCGGTCCTAGAGGCGTTGAGCCCCAGTCAAACTGCCGAATACGTGCACCCATCCTTCCGCCGTCTACAGGCCAGTCCATCTTACGTCCAGCTAATACCGAGGATTTACACCTTAGCGGACGCGAGACCCACTCGCCGTCAAAGGCAGAACCGCAAGTACGTCTCTCGAGACGCCGATAGCCGATGCGGGGCGCAGTGTCCGTTCTGGTCGCTAACGGACACCAATCAACTACCGCCAGCAGGCTGCTCAACCTTAGCGAGAGCCGGAATAACGCGACCGCCGAGCGCACCAGCGGGGCTTGGCCGTGTGACTTCGGAGGCCTTACCTTGAGGGGATGAATTCCCCGCCGCTTTCGCTCACCAATCCTCTCTCCAGCCGGACCCTCCTGGCCCTGACGGAGGCGATGGAGCACGCATTCGATGCTTCTGCCTGGGCAAGACTGGGCGCGGAACTCGAGATGCCGCAACTGGCCGACCCCGAGTTACGGCTGCAGCAATCACTGCGGTTCGGCGATGACGACTACGGCTACTGTGTCGCGCAGTTCGTGAGGCATCTTGAAGCCGAAAGGCCCGCTGATCTTCGCGACCTGGCTAACCGCTCCGAGATAAAGGCCTGGCTGGATTCCAATGCACCCGGTGCGGCTCAGGAGCTGGGGCTGGGGTTGGACCAACGTCATGCCACTGCTCCCGTTGAATCGGCGCCTGCGAGCACGGCCGTAGAGCACGCGCTGATGGACGCGCATCACGTGCTTGACTCAAGTGAACCCGTGAATTGCATCCACCCATCCCACGATGCGCTTCATGGCTATTTGTTCGACGTCGCTTCCCAAGCGAACCTGACAGTTGCCCGCGATGCAACCGTCGCCGAGCTCTACTGGTCGCTGATCAACGGCCATCCGGCCTTTGCTGCGCAGACTCAGCCAAGCCCCCAGGTCGTCCATGTACTGGCGTCATTAGCCGCAGCCGTGACTGCCCTCAGCACGGTTAGAGGCGACGCTACGACCGTCGATGCCAATCAAACAACGCCGGAAGGTCCAGAGGCCGTGCTTATGGCTGATCTGGTGCGGACTGTCTTCAACTACGTGAGACGGCGACTGGAAGCGGTTGGATAATCTGGGCGTAGAGTTCAGGTTGATCACGAGTGGCGATCGCCGCTGATTGCTTCGTTGCACCTGACCATGCCTGCTGTCGGCCACGCGTAGACGCAGGCTGCACACCCGAAGCGCAGCTATCGCGCGACTCCGA
Organism: Lysobacter korlensis; assembly: GCF_042434515.1. Classification (NCBI taxonomy): domain Bacteria; kingdom Pseudomonadati; phylum Pseudomonadota; class Gammaproteobacteria; order Lysobacterales; family Lysobacteraceae; genus Lysobacter; species Lysobacter korlensis. Next base: position 155,775 of record NZ_JBHLTG010000004.1, on the reverse strand, counting down.
ACAAGCAGCTGGCCGGGGCCGCGATGCACGGGCTCCCCATTGCTGCGGCTGCCGTCATCGGTGTCCTTGATTCAGCGGTAACGGGCTGTTTGCGAGGTTGAGCGCCCAACCGATCAAGGACTCCCATGGGCATCATCGACTTCGTAAAGGGCGCCGGCGAAAAGATCTTCAAGCCGGGCGAATCGCGGCGCGAAACCGCCATAGAAAAACATCTGGCCGGTTATGGCATTACCGGTATCGCCGTCGAAGTGGATAGTGACAAGGCAACGCTGACCGGCACCGCGAAGGACATGGCAACCCGTGAAAAAGCCGTCCTGATCGCGGGCAACATCGATGGCATCGGCAGCGTCGACGACCGGATCCGCGTGGTGCGATCCGTAGCGTCCCCCACCCAGCGGGCGGCTCAACCGCCTGCGCCTGCAGCCGCACCATCGCCCGCTCCTGCGGCCGCGCCTGCTGCGCCAGCGGCCGGAAGTGCAGCCGGTGGCACGGCTACGGCAGCTGATGCCGGTGAGAAGTGGAGCTCACGCACCTACACGGTGAAGTCCGGCGACACGCTGTCGAAAATCGCCAAGGAGATGTATGGCGATGCGGGCAAGTACCCGCAGATTTTCGAAGCGAACAAGCCGATGCTGAAAGACCCGGACAAGATCTACCCGGGCCAGGTGCTGAGGATTCCGGCGGAGCAGTAAGCCTGAACGGCAAACGCTGCTCTGCTGCAGTCGGGCATACACGTCATGCGGTGGATCGGGGCCAGAGGTCGCGGGCAACTGCTCGATGGCCCCAGCCAGAGCCTTGACGCATACCTCCTGTACTGCCGATCAACCAGCCAAGAGCCATCCACTCCATGCGGTGACCTGCACGGGGTGGATGGCTCTTTCAGGGTGACTGGCAGGCGGGGCTGTTTTCGCGCTGGCCGGCTTTAGAACAGACCAGCAGGAGGCCTGCCCTGTTGCGCGCCTTTGCCCTGCGTCGCTGACGGCAGCCCCCCGACCAGATCTCTGAAGTCGACCTGTCCGTCGCGGTTACGGTCGAGTACCGCACCGAGCAGGCCGCCGCCCAAGCCGCCGCGACGGGTGATCTGCTCTTCCTCACGCTGCAACTCGCGCCCCAGCACCTGCGGGGCAGGCTCCGCGCTCGCTTCGTTGCCCGCCTTGCGTTTGTCGTAGACACGCTTCGCAAGGTAGGCCATCACGACAGGGGCGAGGATCTTCAGCAACATCTGAGCTTTGTCGGGCGGCAGGCCGGTCGCCGATCCGAGCCCGGTGGCAGCGTTGTCGCGGCGCTCGCCGAAGATATGGCCCAGGATCTTCTGCCCCTGGCCGCCGCCGCCCAGCGCAGCGCCCAGCACCGAAGAAATATCGTTGCCGGTGTGGTCACGCTCCAGCGCGCCAGCCAGAGCGTGCGCGTTCGCGGGCTGCTGGGCATTGCGTCCAAGCGAGCCCACCAGCAGCGGAAGCGCCGCCGTAACGGCCTGCTGGGTCTGCGCAGGGCTTAAGCCGAGTTGGCGGGAGATCCGGTCGAGCGGTTGGCCTTGAAGTTCACTCAAAAGGCCGTCGGTAATGGGCGTCATCAGCACACTCTCCGTAAAGAGTTTGGATGCTAGAAGCGCGATGCGTCGACCCGAGTGAAAGCAACCGTGAGATTTCGTAATCCGAACGACCGCGTCCAGAGGGCAGCACAGACGTTGACCTCGGCCAGCAGCTCCAGGTGTTCGGGCTCATGGGTTACGAATGGCGTCGCCGATGACGGATGTGGCTCCGCGTGCCGATCAGCCGCGACCTTGAGGATCTTCACAGCATCCATACGGAGCGAGCGCTCAGATGCCGCCCCGGCTTACTCAAGAAGCAACGATGCCCACGGCAGTTCACTACGTCGGCGGTCCCAAGGACGGCGACAACGAAGTGTTGCGAAGCCGCCCACCCGAAACGCATCTCGTGACCATCGGCCACGGGTACCGCTCGGTTGTGTACTGGCTGTTCCTCATTCCAGTCGACGAGCAACGCGCTCTGTTCGTGTACGCGATCAGCGGAATGCCGGTCGACACTATTGCAACGCTGGTAAGGCAGCGCCTGGCCTCGGGCGAGGTGACCATGGCTCGTGCGTTGCCGGCGACCACATTGGCGGCTTGACCGCGCGGTAGCCATCCACGGCCCGGCAATGGACGCCGTGATTACGCTCTCGCTTTGACGGACGTGCGCCGGGAGTTTGCGGCTATACGCGCGCTCGAGCGCCAAGCAGCTGCGAGCGCGAGCGCATTACGGATCGCTGATCGGGACGACATGCTCGAGCACGCCCTCGGCAAACGGATCGTGTTCGACCTCGGCCGTCGATCCGTCGCCGGGTGCGTTGCTCACGGGCTTAGCTTCATGAATTTGCCGGGGGCATCGGGATTCGGAATGAACCACGCCGGATTTCCCTGCGCGTCCCGACCCAGGCGCGCGTCGGGTCGTGGCGGTTGCCGAAGGTCGTACGTCGCAACCCCCACGCGCTTGGTGGCGCCGGCGTCAGCCTGCCCTGCTTGATTCGGGCGCTGCGTTGCTTCGCCCTCCTCCTTGCGCAGCGCCGCAGCCAGCGCGGCGGGCGTGGGATGGGCGAGGACGGTGGTGACTGCAACGCGGCTCGCACCGGTCGTGTTGATCCGTGCGGCGTCCATGCGACGGATGCGCTCGACCATCCAGATCGCCTGCACAGAATCGCCGCCCAGTTCGAAGAAGCTATCCAAGCGACCGACGCCGTCGATCCGCAACACCTCACCGAACAACTCGCACAGGCCCTGCTCCAGCGCGTCGCGTCCGGCCTCGTGCTGCGAAGACAGCGTCGGACGATCGCGTCCTGGCGCCGGCAATGCAGTCCGGTCAAGCTTGCCGTTGGGGGTCACGGGCATCGCGTCCATGCGGACGAAATTCGCGGGCACCATGTAGTCCGGCAACGTCGCGGATAGATGCTCGCGCAGGTCACTCGCAGAAGGCAGCGGGCCGTTCGGCACCACATACGCCACGAGCTTCCGCTCACCGGGGACGTCTTCGCGTGCGACGACCACCGCATTGCCCACCGCCGGATGGCGAGCAAGCGTTGCCTCGATTTCGCCAAGCTCCACGCGAAACCCGCGGATCTTCACCTGGAAATCGTTGCGACCCACGTACTCCAGCGTCCCGTCCGCGCGCCAGCGACCCAGGTCGCCCGTGCGGTACATCCGTGCATCCGGATCGGGCGCGAACGGGTCACGCACGAAGCGCTCCGCGGTGAGGTCCGGGCGGTTCCGGTACCCGCGCGCCACACCCGCGCCACCAATGCAGATCTCGCCCACCACGCCCAGCGGCGCGAGCTGCCCGGCTGCGTCCAGCACGTAGATGCAGGTGTTGCCTATCGGTCGGCCGATCGACGGGCGATCTTCCCAGCACTCCGAATCAGGCGGCAGCAGCAGCGTGCTGGCGACATGGGTCTCGGTCGGACCGTAGTGGTTGTGCAGCCGGCGACCTGTCGAGGCGACGAAGGCTGCACGGATTGCCGGACTGGCCAGAAGCTGCTCGCCGGCGGTCACGACGTCGGTCAGATGGTCGAGCGCGCCTTCGACCTGTTGCGCCGCCGCCACCAGGCCCTGCAGTGCGACGAACGGCAGGAAGATCGTCTCGACCTTCGAGTCGCGGATGAACTCCGCCAGCCTGACCGGATCGCGGCGTATCGACTCATCCAGCAGGCGAAGCGTCCCACCCGATGTAAGCGTGCTGAAGATCTCCTGGAACGCGACGTCGAACCCGAGCGCCGAGAACTGCAGCACGTGCCGGGTGCTGATGCCCGAGTGGCGAGCCTGCCAGCCGAGCAGATTCACCAGTGCCCGATGAGGCATCTCGACACCCTTTGGCACGCCGGTCGAACCCGACGTGTAAAGGACATAGGCCAGATGTGTTGTCGTCAGGCCAAGAGCACTGGCGACAGGATTGTGGTCCGGCGCCGTCGCCGGCTGCTCGGCTTCGGCGCCACCCAGCTCGATCGTCGGCAGCCCGGCAATCGTCGCAAGCGCGCTTCGCACCAGCTCACGCTGGTCCACGTGGCTCACCAACGCCGCAGGTGCGCTGTCTTCCAGCATGTACACCAGCCGATCCATCGGCACGGCCGGGTCCAGCGGCACGTACGCACCGCCGGCCTTGAGGATGCCCAGAAGGCCGATGACCATTTCAAGGCTGCGTTCCATGCAGACCGCCACCCGGTCGTCGGGCCGGACGCCCAGCTCGATCAACCGATGTGCCAGCCGGTTCGCCCGGCAATTGAGCTCGCCGTAAGTCAGCGTCCGGTCTTGATACACAACCGCGATCGCAGCGGGATCGGCCTGTACCTGCTGCTCGAACAGCTGGTGGACCAGCTGCTCACGCGGGTACGCGGCCACGGCGTCGTTGAACGCCACCAGCAGCTGGCGCCGCTGCTCCGCATCGAGCAGGGGCAACGCGCTGACCCGTTGGTGGTCGTCGGCCACCATTGCCTCGAGCAGCGTCACCAGGTGCCGGCTCCAGCGCTCGATCGTCTGTGCATCGAACAGGTCGCTCGCGTAATGCAGCCGGCCCGCCAACTCGTCGCCCGCCGCGCTCAGCGACAGCGTCAGGTCGGGATGCGAAGTCATGTGCGTCGTTTCCACTGCCGACAGCGCCAGCCCCGGCAGTTCTGCCGCGTCGCCGCCAGGCGTGTCGTCGAGCAACAGCATGGCCCGGAACACCGGGCTGTGGTCCCGGCTGCGCGCCGACTGCAGCGCTTTCGCTGCCTGCTTGGACGGCGCGTCCTGGTGCAGCGTTGTCGTCCTGACCTGCGCCAGCAGCTCGGCCACGCTCGACGCGCCCTGCGGGCTTATCCGCAACGTGGGCGTATCGGAGAGGGCCCCGATCAGCGATTCGCTCTCCACGCGCTGGTGGTTCGCCACCCGCGTGCCGATCGCGACCTCGTCCTGGCCGCCCAGCCGCGACATCAACACCGACCAGCCCGCCAGCACCGTCGTGAACAACGTGGTGCCATGGCGCTGCGACAACCCGCGCAGCCCATTGGCCAGTTCCGGCGATAGCACGAACGGCACGCTGCCGCCCGCATGGCTGCGCACTGCAGCACGTGGCCGGTCAGTCGGCAGCTCCAGCAGCGTCATCAGAGCAATCATCGATTCCGCCTGACCCTCCGGTGCCGCGTGCGCCTCGGAGGCAAGCGCCCTGCTGTGGGGCACAGGTCCGCTACTCATGTGGGAAATCCTGCGGCAGGTCGCCGACCGCTCGTGATCCGTGAGCCCGCGTTTCTTAGGCGGGCCAACGACGCCACCGTCGGGCTCGTGGCCCCGACCGTTGTGCGGGACCACACCTGGCCGCGGAGACTCCGCTGAGGTTGGTCTGCATAGGCGTTGTGCCGGCAATCGCGGCGGTGGCACCCGGCGCCGGCCGAGCGCCCGGGGTCATGGACGTGCTTGATGATCTGCATTCAATTGAATCCGTTGTCGCGCAGCCGGCCGCGCGGCACTGCTACGTTCTGCTGTCTGCCCGGGCTAACGCCGCCATGTAGCTCAGACGGACAGCGGTGCGCTTGGAGAAATTAAGGGGTGTTCATCGAAGCCCGTGGGCGCATTCCACCGCTCGTCGACGCGGCGTACAGCCCGAGCGTTAAACGCCCCAGCTCAAACTGGAGGTCGCTTGAACATAAACAGACCCTCCTTTCCATGCTTGCCTGCAACGACAGTAAAACCGGCGACCACGTGACACCACGTAGATCGTGATCGGCAACACGTTCAAACGGCGTCATGCCTGCGAGCTCAAGCCCAGCCGCACGATCGGCCAGGTCGACCCCATCGATAGCCTCGCGGGCAGATTCGGCTATCTGCTTTGGCCTGGTAGCGGGCGTGCGCCTTGCTGCGTGGCCAACGTTCGTTTTTCGCTAGCAGTGGACCTCTACCCTCAGCCGGTGACTTCAACACCGGGCCGGGCGCGCGTGAGAAGGCCCGGTGCTGGCCGTGGCCGGGGCCCGAGTCAGCGGCGGGACACGCGGTGCGCCCGGCATCCACCGCAAGGCGCCTTGCCTGATCCGGTGACCGGCACTAGTCGAGACAACCCATCCGTGAGCGAAGCAGTTGCGCCTGGCGGCGACTGACCTCCACTTTGGATCCGTCGACCAGCGTCGCTATAAAGCCTGTTCCTACGTCAGGCTCGATGGATCGAACTGCATCCAGCCGCAGGATGACGCTGCGGTTTGCCCGGAAGAAATACGCGGGTTCGAGACGTTGTTCGATCCGCGTCAGCGAGCTGAGGATGTAGGCCTTCCCATGCGGGGTGTACACCGCCGCATGGTTGCCGACACTTTCGAATCGATCCACCTCGTGCAGCCGTACGATCCGCGACACCTCACCGAACTTCAGCAGTAGGCCATGGTCGTACGGCAACCGCGGCGTATCGCCCGCACGCTTCGGCGCAACGCGTTCGAGACTGCGGGCCAGACGCTCGGCGACTACCGGTTTGACGAGGTAATCCACCGCGTTGAGCCCAAACGCATCGATGGCGTAGCTGTCGTACGCGGTGCAGAAGATGATCTGCACGCGGCCCTCCAGCTGCGCGGCAAGCGCCAGCCCGGACATGCCCGGCATCTGAATGTCGATAAAGACCAGATCGGGCTCGGTCTGCGCGAAGCACTTCAGCCCTTCCTCGGCGTTTGCGGCCTCACCGACGATCTCGACGTCGGCATGCGCCTGCAGGAGACGGCGCAGCTCGGCGCGCGCCATGCGCTCGTCGTCAACGATCAGCGCCCGGATCATGCGGCCATCTCCACACGTACGCAGAACTCCTCAGCTTCCGAGCAAGGGATAACGGCTGCGATCGCACCATGGCCCAGAGCAAGGCGTTCCCTGAGATTGGCAAGGCCCGTGCCGGTGCTGTGCGTGGCCCGGCCGGCCCCGACCGTATTGGTGACTTCGAGCCACCAGCCCGGGCCGCCCGTTCGCGCACGGATGGTCAGCCGCCCGCCATCGACGTTCGGCGCGACCCCGTGCTTGATCGCATTCTCCACGAGGGTCAGCAGCGTCAGGCTGGGCAGGCGCCTGTGCATGCAGTCCTCTGCCAGGTCGACATGCAGTCGCAGGCGCGATTCCAGGCGGATCGCTTCGAGGTCTAGATAGCGCCTGGCCAGCTGCCACTCTTCGGCCAACGTCTGTTCGGTGCGCGACTCGTGGCTGAGGTGAAACCGGAACAGCTCGGACAGCTGGGTAATCAGTTCGGCAGCGCGGTCGCGATCCTCGAAGATCATTCCACGAATGCTATTGAATGCATTGAACAGGAAATGCGGGCTGAGCTGGTAGGTCAGCTGTCGCATACGGGCTTCGCGCACCTGCCGCTCCAGCTGCCGCCGACTCTGCAGCGCTTTCGCGGCAATGTAGAGCAGCGCCCAGATGAAAAGCTCGCCGAATCGGTCCAGCACGGCCATCAGCCGGGAGTAGCGTTCGGTCAGATCGATCTCGATCCGCCGACTCGACGTGTTGATCACGATCGAGTCGAGCGATTCGGACGCGCCGTGGGAAGCCGGCCCGGCGAACGGTAATTCAAGCGCCACCATCAGGAGCGCGAGGGCCGCTATGGCGGCGAGCAGGAACAGCCATTCGCGTGTACGCCGCGCTCGGCTGACGAACCACAGCTGGAGGGCAGGACGGAGGAATGCATGGGTGGCGAGGAAGAACATCACCGCGCTGCCGATCGCGGGCACCGTCAGCATGAGCTTGAACGGCTGCGGCAGGTTACCGAACGATGTGACCAGCAGCGGTGGGACCAGCGTCCCGAGCGCAATGGCGGCCTGAATTGTCCAGTACGCAGGACTCGCGTGCAGCAGCAGGTGGCCCCAGGCCGCGCGTAACGACGTCGGATGGATCATGGATGTGCGCCCGCCGTTCCTGCTGGGTCCTGTCGACGCCGATGATTATCGTCAGGAAACAAGTTGTGCCGGGATGCTGGTCGGGAAGGCTGACCTGGCCTTCCCGGTCAGTTGCGCGCGATAAGGCCGGTCGAACGCAACGATGGCGACCACCATCAGGCCAAGCGCAGCGAATCCGCCTGCGCCGGTGACGCCGAAAAGCGCATGGCTGCCTGGGGCAAAGACGACTGCGAGGCCCACAGTGCCGTTTATCAGCCCGTGAAGCACGCAGGACGACCAGATGCTTCTGCTGCGGCTGCGGGTCCAGTCGAAGAGGAAGGCCAGCAAAATGCAGAGAATGACCATCATGCCGATGCCGGCCGCCGGATATCCAGGGTAGTTGTGGCCCATGGCCACCAGCGGCGCATGCCACAGCCCCCAGGCCGTGCCGGTGAAGAGCACCCGCGAGTATCCGTTCCAGTGGGCCGTGCGCTGCCACAGGTAACCGCGCCAGCCGAGCTCCTCGCCGAGCATGAAAGGCAGGTTCACGGTCACCGCCGCAACCAGGGCTACGAGCAGCGCACCGACCAGCACGGCCCATCCAGGAATGTTTTCGAGAAGCGCACGCAGAACTGCCGCCCTCTCGCCGCCACTGGCCAACGCGGAAGACACCTGTTCGGATGTCACGCTCACCTGCCCGAAACCCTCGAACCCGAGGGCCGCGGCGAGCAGGTGGGTCACGAGCAGATAGAGCGGGACGATTGCCGTGCCGACTGCAGCTGTCCAGAAGACGATGCTCCAGCGTGTCGCTTTCAATGAGATGCCGAGGCCGCTCCAGCTCTCTCTGTCGAGCACAAGCTGCTGGATGACTGCGGCTAGCGCCGGGCAAAGCATGCACAGCGCGGCGAGCGCGATGTAGCCCGGGGATCGAATGCTGGTCACTCCGAGCAGGTACCCAGCGCCGACCACCAGCCACGTAAACCCGAAGGTCAGCCCGAGAAACGAAGTGATGCGTCGGTCGTACTTGCTCTCGAGCGAGGTCGAGCTCCCGCGCCGGCCTGGGCTCGCGCCAAGGAGAGCAGATTCAAGCGGTTCGCCAGCTCTCGTGTTTTCCATCATCCGTCACCGAAGTTGCCGAACTCCATTCTTGGCCTTCGCTCATGCAGGCGGGCAGGGAATGTGATTTCCGGTCACAGCCTCCAGTCGGCCGGTGGCCTGGCGGGACAAGCGGTTCGAGCCGGCGCGCGGTCGTGGCCGGTGAACCAGACCTGGCGTTCCTGGCGCGCGCTTTGGGTCGGTAGCGAGCACCTTCCTTAGCCACCAGCCCGACATCCACTAACGGCCGAACGCCGACGTCGAACCCAGCGGGTCGCACGCCGGCCAATGCCCCTGAGCACTAGCGTCTTCAATCGCCCAGCGCAGAGTTGCGGCGATAGTCGGCGCTCGTCTTCCCAGCCGCCTAAGCAAGCTCGCCGCTTCGACGTAGGCCAACCAGCGCCAGGAAAGGCTCGCACCAATCCATACGTCGTATTGTTTTGTACGTCGTATGGTATTCTTCACCCATGCCAAACACTCCAGCCGACCGTCGCAGCCGCAAGCGTGAGCAGACGGCCTCGCACCTGAGCGCCACCGCTTTCAGACTGTTTGAGTTCTACGGCTACGCGGCCGTTTCGATGGAACAGATCGCCGACGAGGCCGATGTCGCGAAAGCCACGCTTTACAACTACTTCCCGGTCAAGGAAGCCCTCCTCGCACACCGCTTTCGTGAGGACATCAGGGCCGGCATGGCCGAGCGCGAGGCCGTGCTCGACGCATACCAGTCCTTTGAAGCACGCATGCGCTATCTGCTGAGCGAATCGGCTGCCTGGCATGCTGCGCGGAAGCCCTACTTGCCTCACTACTTGCGGTTCCTTACCAGCCAAGCCTGTTATGGCGACGAGCCCGCCGGCGAATGCACATCGAGCAGTGACAGCAGGCAGATCCTGACCCTGATGTTCGACGCTGCCCAGCAGTCTGGCGAGATCGACACCCGCCAGCCCGCCGCGCAGATCGCGTGGAGCTTCGAGTACCTGCTCTTTGCTGCCATTGCTGCCTGGCTCACCGACCCCAGCACCGACCTGACGAAGCGATTTCTGGACGCGTTCGATCTGACGATGCAGGGCATCGCCGCCCGGCCAAACACAACTTCATCCAGATCGTGTGCCAAAGGAACCAAATAGTGGCCATCAATCCGAGCATGGACGCCCCACCCGCTGTAAAAGCGCCACTGGGCCTGCCGCTACTCACCTATATCCAACAAGACCCGCTTGGCGCGGCCAGTCATTTCCAGCGCCGGCTTGGTGACGTCGCGCGATTGAACATCCTGTTTCGCCGCATCTACTACTTCTTCAGCCCCGAGGCCGCCCGCCAGATCCTCGTCGACCACCAGGCGGATTTCACGCGCGAAGCCCGCCTGCTGAAAATATTCGAATCCTTTCAGGGCAAGAACGTCCTGACCACGGAAGGCGCCGACTGGGAGCGACAGCGGCGAATCCTGGCCCCCGGCTTCTCGCCCAAGCGCATCTCGGGCTACATAAACCTGATGCGTGCCGCTATACACGACAGTGTCCGCGAAGAGCTCCCTGCGGTACGGGGAGGCAGCGCAATTGTCGATGTCGATGCGCTGACAACATGCATCACGATGGACGTCATCCTTCGCACGCTGTTCTCCCAGCCGACGACGCGAACCGAGGCAAACCGCGTTTCAACCGCTATCCGCGCGCTGACAAGACAAAGCATGCGTGAGGTGTTCTGGGCTTTCATCCCACCCGAATGGATGCCCTATCCAGGTCGTGCGGAAAAGAGAAAGCATCTGCGGGTCATCAACACGCTGATCGCTACCCAGGTCGACGCACGGAAGAGCGGCGTGACCTCTTCCGGCAGCAGCCAGGATGTGCTCGAGATGCTGTTGGCGGCACGCGACGACCAGCCGACGTCAGCCAGCGCAACCCTCACGTCCAAGGAAATCCACGACAACTGCGTCCTGCTCTTCAGCGCCGGCTTCGACACCGCCTCTTCCGCGCTTACCTGGTGGATCGGGCTGATGGCGACGCACCCTGAGGTGGTTGCGAGGTTGCGCGACGAAATAGGTGCTGCCAGCGCCGGCGCATCACCCATAGAAAGCGTGGCGCGCCTGCCCTATCTGAATGCGACGATAAAAGAGGCCATGCGGCTTTACCCCCCGTCCACAGCACTGTTCACCCGCGTCGCGCTTCGGGACGTCGTCATCGGTGACACGCCTGTCAAAAAGGGCACGCTCGTCGTGATCCCCATCTGGCATTTGCACCGCGACCCACGATCATTCGACGAGCCTGGGGCCTTCCGTCCCGAGCGCTTCATGCCCGGTGCTCCGGCCATCCCTCGCAGCGCTTATCTCGCTTTCGGCGCGGGGCCGCACTTCTGCCTGGGGCAGCACTTTGCCACCATCGAAATGGCGTTGATCGCTGCGCACATCGTCCAGAATTTCGATCTGTCGATGGAAGACGGCGCCGTCCTGCCTGAGCCCGTTGTCGATATCGCGCTGAAACCGAAGACACCGCTACGCGTCCGGTTTACACGTCGGTAGGAAGAGCGGCTCAACAGTCAACCCCGCCAGGCGGGATCGCGGAGCGAGCAGCTAGCTGTCTGTCGCGCCGATGGCGTGAAACCGGGCGTGGAAGCGGACATGGGAGTTGCCGCTGGAACCATATGCCCACCGGCGCCGCAACGAGCCCGGCTTGCACGCCAGTGCTTACACCCTCCGCTTTTGGATCCAGTCATGCACCAGCTTCTCCAGCACGAAGATCGGCACTGCACCTGAGCCGAGCACCACCTCATGGAACTCGCGCAGATCAAAGCGCGCTCCAAGCTCGCGCTGCGCACGCTCGCGGAGCTCGAGGATCTTCAGCATGCCGACCTTGTATGCGAGCGCCTGCGCCGGATTGACGAGGTAGCGCTCAATCTCGGCCGTGGCTTCTTCCTCCTCCATCCCGGTGTGGGCGCGCATGTAATCGATAGCACGCTCGCGGCTCCAGCGCTTCTCGTGCATGCCGGTGTCGACTACCAGCCTGACTGCGCGATACATCTCCGCTCGCAATCGGCCGAGGTTGTCGAGCGGCGCCTTCTGGAAGCCGGCCTCCCAGGCGACCTGCTCGGCATACAGTGCCCACCCTTCCGAATAGGCGGTGAAGCCGACGAACCGGCGGAAGAGCGGGAGACCTTCCAGCTCCTGCGCCCGCGCAATCTGGAAATGATGCCCAGGCACGCCCTCGTGATAAGCGAGCGTGCGCATACCGAAGCGGGGAGTCTCCGCCACATTGCGCAGGTTGGCGTAGAACACGCCGGGGCGCGCTCCATCCGTCGAAGGCGGCTCGTAATACGCACGGGGCGCCGTTTTTTCGGAGAACGCCGGAACACGACGTACTTGCACAGGGGCCTTGGGCTGCAAAGCGAAGCGGTCGCGCACGCCCGCGCTGACCTCGTCGATGATCTTCTGGTAGTCCGCGAGGATCTGCGCACGGCCGGCGTCTGTGTCGGGATAAAGCTGGTCAGGTCGCCGGGCGAGCTGTTGCACGCGCTCGCCGATCGTACCGCCGACAAGGCGTTCGCCGATGAGGATCGCATCCATTTCCGCAGCGATGCGGTCTACCTCGGCCAATCCGATGCCGTGGATCTCGTCCGCGCTCATGTCGGTCGTCGTGTGGCTGCGTATGCGCCAGGCATAGAACGCGTCGCCATCCGGCAGCCGCCAAACGCCGTCGTTGCTCGTCGCCTTCGGCAGCAGCGCATCGTGATACGCGATGAGGCGGCGATAGGCCGGGTACACGACCGTCTCGATTCGCCGCGTCAGCTCCCGCTGCAGTGCGACGCGCGTCGCCCCGTCCAGATCCTCCGGCGGGATGGCGGCGAGCTTTTTGTCGAAGCTCGTACGCAGCATGTGCTGGGCCACCGGCACTGCAATGAATTCGCGCATCTGCTCCAGCACTTTCTCGACCGTGAAGCGTGGCGGCAGGATGCCGAGCGACTCGCGGTGCTTCAGCTGCTCGATGATCTGGTCGAAATAGGTGTCGAACTGGTCGATGCGTGCCAGGTAATCGCGTGCATCGCGCTCGGTCTCGATGACGTGCGTGTTAACCATGAAGTTCGGCAATTCGCTCTGCGCGCCGCTCATCTGGTTCACGGGAAAGTTGTGGAATTGGAACCGCTTTCCGTGCACGAGGTCATCGGCGAGGTATGTATCGAACACGTCGTAGGAAACGCGCTTCTCAGCACTCAAGGCATCGCGGTCATAGGATTTAAAAATGGCGTACTGCCCTTCCCAGCGTTTGGTCTCCGCCTCCAACTGTTCGAGCGACCTGTCGGTCAGCCTCGCGTTGTGCCCCTTGATACCGGCTTGCTCGAACAGCCGCAGCTGCGACAGCATCTCAGGGTTTTCGAGCGTGAACTGCACGAATACGCGGGTATAGAACCAGTCCAGGCTCAGTGGACGCGCATACCACGTGTGCGCGGCGACGGCCGCTCCGGAGATCGACAGCACGAATAGAAGTATTGCGGACCGCTTGAGTATGCGTTTCATGCCGAGCTCTTGTTGGGAAGACGGGTTTTCACGCAGGCGGCGCAAGTCGGCACGCGCTGCGCGGTGCCTGATTGGCATCCAAAGCACCGACGGGAGCGCCCCACGAGACGAGCGTGCCCACGCGACTCGGCCCTTTGTATGCGGGCAACGTGGTCACAGCCGCCGCGATGGCCGCATATGGACACTTGCCTGGGCCCGGCTGCGTATGGAGCCCGTGCATACTGGTGTAGGGCGCGCCGCAAGGGACAGCCAATGTGACGAACGACGTCTCTATCCGACGAAGGCCCGAAAAGGCCGCGCGAACCGCGGCTGTCACGTTTCAAAAAGCCGGGCTGTTCCACTACTGGTGACTGCGCCGGCCCGGGCATTGAATCGTCCAACGCGGGCGGCCGGCGCGGCTGACGACAGCCGTTCCGCGCAGCCGGCACGGAAGGTAGTGCGCGCGGGCCCTTTCCGCGACTGGCCCCTTCGAGTCCGGACCGACATCTGGATGGTTCAGCAACTGGTGGGGCGACGACGCCTCGGCACCGGGCAGATCTACTCCTGCCCACGGGACTGCAACGCGAACGAAGTGCTAAGTCCGCTCGGCAGCGGCTGATCGCGACGCTCGTTCTGGATCGGTAGCAGACATCCCTCGTACCTGCCTGTCCGAGGTTCGCGCTGCGCGCGCAGACACGGGCATGCGCTGGATCTAGCTACCGCATATCACGAAGCGATGGAGCTGCATCCGATACGAGGTCAACTGCGCCGGGTAGCGTTGACCGCACGGCTCAGCCTGTGCGCCGGGCGACCCGCGCGGGGGTCGCAGCACCTGCGCTCGCCGATCGGCCTCGGGTACGCATGGCTTGGTACCAACCGGGGCGCTAACGACGACCGCTGCGAACACCCTCACGAGCATGCCCCCGGGCGCCACCCCAATGCCCATGAACTTGGCGTCGACGCAGCAGGTGGGCGATTGCGGTCAGTCGCGACTGGCGATCCGGGCAAAGGTGCCCGCACGCAGGATGTAACTCGACTGCGCTCCGCTCTCATCGTTGGCCGATATGGCGTCGCGTTCGAATACGCCGCTCAGATCGGTGGCGAGGTCGCTGTGCCGGGAGCCCTTTGCCCTCATCGTGATCGAGACCAGTCCGTGCTGACTTGGGATGAGCAACGGCCTGGCCTCGCCCGACAGGCACACGCCGATCGCCGCCTTGGCGGGCGGTGCCTTGCGATCCATGAGACTGGCCCAGTCGTCCCGGCCGTCCCCGTTGAAGTCGCCGCGAATCGCGGCATCCGATCGAATGGTGAAGAGGCTGTAGGCGCGATCAAGTGATGCGAGGCAGTGCGTCTGGTCCCACTCGGCGCACAGCGCGGCGGATGGGGCAGCGAGCAGGAGAAAGCCAAGGACGAGGCGCATCTACAGGCCTGTTGATTGGTGAACCGGCAAATGCGGCCGGACGCGGGAACAGGCCAATGATAGGCCGGTGCCGGCCTGACCCGCGCGTGATCAGGTTCACAGCACGGGCCGGACCGCCGCCGCGTCGCCCAGCAACCGAGGTGTCGCGTGCGACGGATGGGGTATGGCGTGTCGCGCACAGCAGTCCGGCCGGCCTATCCAACAGGCCGGCCGGTGGTTTCACCAGACTCAGAGGGTGACGCGCTTGCGGTTGTCGTCGGACACGCGGTCGATGAGCTTGTTGTAGGGGTCGAATCCGGCCTCATACGGCGCTTCATCGACCACGACAGTCACGGTCGGGCTCGCGGACGTGATGCGATGCCGCTTGAGATACAGCACCTTCTCGTCGCGCTCCTTGCCGGTCGGGCCGCGCGCGAACACTCCGACATCAACCCAATCGTCGAGCTCGCCCGCCGTCTCCTTGCCCTGCCCGTCGGCATAGCGCTTGCTCGCGTGCAGGTTCAGCGTGACCTGGTACTTGCCGTCGGCGCGTCTTGAGGCAGTCGCCGCCTCCACGCGGTTGTCGTAGAAGCTGATCTTCTCGAACAGGTCGGTGATCAGCCGCTGCTGGTCAGGTTTCGCTTCGGCGCGGATGAAGTCCAGAAGCTCGGCCGACGTCGTATACGGCGCCTGCTGGAACGCCTTGGCGGTGAGGTATTTCTTCAGTGCACGATTGAGCGCGGCCTCGCCGATCTCCTCGCGCAGCCGGTAGAACACCAGCGAGCCCTTGTCGTAATGGATGTACTGCTGGTTCTCGACGCGGTACAGCGGCTGCTCGTCCAGCAATTCACCCGCGCGCCCGGTCAGGTAGCCGTCGAGCTCGCGCTTGAGGAACTGGCGCATCTGCGACCGGCCGTACTCCTGCTCCATCACCATCAGCGCCGAGTACTGCGACAGCGACTCCGACAGCATCGTCGCGCCCTGCACGTTCGCACCGATCACCTGGTGTGCCCACCACTGATGCGCGATTTCATGCGCGGTGACGTAGAACACGTAGTCCACGTCCTCCTTGTCGCGAAGGTCGGCGATGAAGCCGATCGACTCCGAGTACGGGATCGTGTTCGCGAAGCTCTGCGCGAACGACTTGTAACCCGGGAACTCGATGATGCGGACCTGGCGGTGCTGGTAGGGCGTGAAGTTCGCCTCGTAGTACGCGAGTGACTTCTTCACCGCGTCGATCATGCGGTCGACGTTGTAGGGATGGCGCGGATCGAAATAGACCTCGATCGGGATGCCGTTGTACTCGGCCTTCTTCACCTCCCAGCGCGCCGACAGGTAGGCGTAGAAGTTCAGCATCGGGCGATCCATCTTGTAGCTGAAGCACCGGCGCCCATCACGCCTGAACTCGCGCTCCAGATAACCCGGTGCAAGCGCTACCTGGTCCGGCGCCGTGCAGATCGTGGTGCTGAAGTCGATCCAGTCGGCGTCGTCGGTCAGGTACGTGCTGGCGCGCGCCGCCTGGTCTTCGAGCTTCGGCATGCGCCGTGCCTCACCGAGGTTGCGCTTGCGGCGCTCGTTGCGATCGGTGATCTCGTAGCTGTCCTGGTAGCCGAACATCGGGAACAGCTGGTTGTTGATGAACGAGCCGTTCTCGACGATTCGCGTTTCCCCTTCCTGGCCGGTGATGCCCTCGGGCTGGTAATCCACCTTGAAGGTGATGTCGCGTTCGGCGCCCGGCTGCAGCGGCGCATCGAGGCGGTAGATGCGGTACCCCAGCGGCTTGTCATGGCGGACCAGCTTCGCACCGCCAAGCTCCAGGCCAACCAGTGCCTCGTCTTCCATCATGCCCACGTGCACGTCGCGGATCGGCTGTGCGTGCGGGTTGCGAACGCGGTAGCGGCCGTTGACCGCGAGCGACTGGGCCTCCGGGCGCAGGTCGACGTCGATGGACGACGCCACGATCTTGGGCTGGCCGAGGTTGCGGTAGCGGCCGTATTCGCGCTCGTAGCGCGCCTGCCGGTCGAGCTGCCCATCGGGTGAGATGAACTCGTTGCGGATGTTCGTGTTCCAGTACAGGAAGCCGCCCATCGCCGCGAACGACGCAAGGCTGGCCGCGAGCGCCATGCCTGGCCCGCCCTGCAGACGCTGCCTGGCGATCCCGACGCGGTGGCGCCAGCCTGCGGACACCCCCCGCACCCACAGCGCATTGGCCAGCAGCATCAGCGTCAGCAGGAACAGCGCCCAGTACGCCTGGAACCACAGCTGGCCCTGCAGGAAGTGGCCGTAGCCGTTCATGTCGGAATACTGCGCGATCGGCCAGGTGCCGAAGTTGTAGAGGTTGTGGGTGTAGTCGAGGTAACCCAGCACCGATTGGCCGATCAGCACCACGATCAGCGATGCGTAGCCGATGAACTTGTTGTTCGTGAACACCTGCAGCGCCAGCGCCAGCCCGCCCATGAGCACGTAGACGATCGAGTCCACCGAAAGCGTCTTCAGGTAAACCAGCGGCTCGAGCTGCGTGTAGCCCTTGGCAAGCTGGATCGCCATGGCGGTAACGGCGCCCAGGGCCTGGAACGAGGCCACGACCGCCACCAGCGCCGCGAACTTCGCCACCAGCGGCACCCAGTTCGGCACCGGCGTTGCATCGGTCACCTCGTGGATGCGTGCGCTGCGCTCTTTCCATACAAGCTCGCCCGCGTAGAACAGCACGATGATCACCAGCAGGAAGCTGTAGGAGCCTTGCAGCGCCTGCAGCATCTGCGACGTGGTCGGGTAGATCCCGGTGCCGAACATGCTCTCCTGCAGCAGCGCGTTCGGGATGAAGTTCATCATTCCGAATGCCAGCATCACCAGGAATGGCACGCTGCGGAATACGCCAACCGTGTCGAACCGCACCTGCCGCACGAACTGCTGCCAGGTCGTGGTTGCGTCAAACCGCGGGCTGACCCGGGCAACTGTGATCGCACGCGGCCGCGCGGTCGGGGCCGGAGTTACGGACACGCCCACCTTGGCCTTGCGCCCCCAGCGGCGGCGCGTGGTGCCGCTGCGTTGCGTCTTGAACAGCGCGAAGGTCGCCGCGAGCAGGCCCAGCGCGATAGACAGCCAAAGCGCACGGTTGGCCAGCAGGTAGCCGGTGAGTTCCGGCAGGCGGGTGTTGCGCTCCTCCGCAGACCAGTAGCGCACGGTCCTTGCCATCGCGCGGATGCCCAGCGGCTCGCTGAGGCTCGCAAGCCACAGGTTGTCGACGTCCTTCATCAGCGCGGCGCTGACGCCGTACAGCACGAAGAACGCGATCACCCCGATGTATACCCACAGGATGCTGCGTGTGGTCACCGCAAGCAGGGCGAGCAGCGCGCCGGTGAACAGCAGGTTCGGAACGACGAACACACCGAACGCCCACGCGTATGGTGCGAGCGAGACCGGCCCGAGCCGGTCGGGATCGACCCAGGGCATGAACTGGGCGACGAACAGGCCGACGGCGACGAGCACGTAGACCATCAGGCTGGCGACGAGCGCCGCGGCGATGCGGCCGGCGAGGTAATCGCGCTTGCGCACGGGGCTGGCGAAGATCAGCTCCGCGGTGCCCTGTTCGAAATCACGCAGCAGGGCATTGCTGATCAGTGCGGTGATGACCAGCATGCCGATGAACGTGAACATCACCAGCCAGGTGGCGATGACCGTCGGCGCGTTGCGGTGCACGTTGCCGATGCTGCCGCCGATCTGGATCGAGTCGCTGGCGGCGGCGCCGAACGCGAGCAGCGCAAGCAGCCCGGCCATCAGCCACATCAGCGGCGATCGAAGCTGCTCGCGCAGCTCGAAGAGGAAGAACTCACGGATCATGTCGGTGCTCCTCAGGCGGCCTTGGCCTGCAGGCGGAGGCGCTGGAAGTACACGTCCTCCAGATCCGGGGCCACCGCTTCGAACCCTTCTTCAGGGCGCTGGGCACTGAACACGTGGATCACCGGATGGCCGCCGACCAGGCGCGTCGACAACACGGTGTGCCGCGCCTCGTAATCGGGCAACGTCGCCTTGGTGACCTGCTTGCGCCAGACCTGGGCCTGCAGCGCGCCGATGGCATCGGCCGGTTTGCCGGTCAGCAGCACCTGCCCGCGATTCATGATCGCCATCGTCGGGCACAGGTCGGTGACGTCCTCGACGATGTGCGTGGACAGGATCACCGCGACGTTCTCGCCGATCTCGGCGAGCAGGTTGAGGAAGCGGTTGCGCTCTTCCGGATCGAGACCCGCGGTGGGCTCGTCGACGATGACCAGGCGCGGATCGCCGAGCAGCGCCTGAGCGATGCCGAAACGCTGACGCATGCCGCCCGAGTACGTGCCGAGCTTGCGCTTGCGGGCGTCCCAGAGGTTGACCTGTTGGAGCAGCCCTTCGACCGTCTCGCGGCGCTGCCTGCGATCGGTGAGCCCCTTGAGCACCGCGAAATGTTCGAGCAGATCTTCGGCGCTGACTTTGGGATAGACGCCGAAATCCTGCGGCAGGTAGCCAAGCTGGCGGCGAACCGCATCCTTGTCGCGCAGCACATCGATGCGTTCGCCGGACGGGCCTTCAAGGAAAGCCTCGCCCGAGTCGGGTTCCTGCAAGGTCGCGAGCGTGCGCATCAGCGACGACTTGCCGGCACCGTTCGGCCCCAGCAGGCCGAACATCCCGCGCGGAATGTCGAGCGTCACGCGGTTGAGTGCGTGCACGCCGTTCGCATAGGTCTTGCTGAGCTCGCGGATCGTAAGCATGGGTTTCCCTTGTCGAATATGCCCCCTTGGCTTGGTGAGGATCTCCCAAAGCCCATCCGCCCCCAAGCGACTGAGGGCACCATGCCTTCTGGCCCATGCGCGGTGGCGGGTTCCAATCCACGCCGTGAAAATTGTTGCGGACGCCGGGCGCAAGCGCATCGAGCCGGCCGGGTCGCAAGCACCCGCCGCGCCGGCGCTGCGCCCGGCGCCTGATTCGCGCCCTTGCCCACTTGCCGCAATCGGTCGCCGCCCCCAAAGTGACCTGATCCGATCGGAGCCCGACAATGCGCATCCTTGCCGCCCTTTGCGTCGCCCTTGCCCTCGCCTCGTCCCCGGCACATGCCGACCCCGCGAAAGCACCGCGCAGCGGCGTGTCCGCGAAGCAGAAGCCTGCCGCATCCGCCGCCCTTCCCAAGGTCGTGACCTACAAAGACGCGTCCTGCGGCTGCTGCGGCAACTGGATCGAGCACATGCGTCACCACGGGTTCGTGGTCGAGGCGCATAACCATCCGGACATGGCCGCGATCAAGCAGCAACTGGGCGTGCCGCTGAACAAGGCCAGCTGCCACACGTCCAAGGTGGGCGGCCTGGTGATCGAAGGGCATGTGCCTGCGGAAGACGTCAAACGACTTCTGGCCAACCGCGGCGATGCGGTCGGCCTGACCGTGCCCGGCATGCCGCTGGGGTCACCGGGCATGGAAATGCCCGACGGAACCAAGCATCCCTACGTGGTCGAGCGCATCAACCGGGACGGTTCGACCGCACCGTACGCACAGCACTGAGCGATGGACACTGGCGGCTCACGCGCGCCGCCGGCGTAGCAGAACCGCACCTGCGCAGTTGCCGCAAAACAAAAGGCCCCGTCTTCGGGGCCTTTTGCATGATGCATCGAACTGTGCCGATCAGTGCTTGGTGCTATCCGTACCAGCGCCGTCCTCCGGGGCCGGTTGCAGCTTCAGCGCCACCTCTTCGAGCTCATTGATCTCCGCCTCGATCGCCTCATGCAGCTCGGCTGCACGGACCATCAGATCCTCGATGCGCTCGGTCTGCTCGAGCTTCTTCAGCTCGCCGTCGAACAGCAGCCACTGCGTGGACAGTCGCTCGACGTTGCTCTTCGAGTAATGACGCATCTCCTTGAGCTGCGTCAGCGTGTCTTTCACGTGCTCCAACGGCGTCTTGTTGTCGGTGGACATACGACCTCCTGCCTGGGTGGTGATGTCGGGAGGATTGAACATGGAGGCTGTCTGTTTGCGGAACGGCGCGCCCGCATGGAGGAAAAATGGAACCGCACGGCTGCCGCAAGCAGTGCACACGGTGAGCTGATGCGTCGCTAGACTCTCGCCACCTCAACCGCTGGAACGCGACCTTGAACAGACTCCTGCCTCGAGCGCTCGTAATGGTGCTCGCCGCCGCGCTGCCATCCCTCGTTTCGGCGAAGGAACCGCTGCATGTCGCGCCCAAGCTCGAGGTTGCCCCGGGCGTGCAGATCAACGAGGGCCTGTCCGACTGCCCCTTCCGGGAAACCTTCGGCGAGATGCTGAAGCTCGCGCTTCACAAGGAAAACGGCATGTTCGCGCCCGGCAAGGTGCCCACGAGCGCGGGACGCTCGTTGCAGGTGCGACTGGTCGGCTTCTCCCTTACGGGAAACGGGTTCCTGGGCCATGACACGCAGTTGCAGTTCGAAGGCGCGCTCTACCAGGACGGGAAGAAGGTGGCGGGCTTCACCGACAGCGTGCGCTTCCAGACCGACACCATGATCACCGTCTGCGCGCAACTGCGCAGCAATCTGGACGCCGAGGCAATCCAGATCGCCAAGTGGGTGCGCAAGCCCGTGGATGGGCAGGAGCTCAAGCGCTGGGGCGAATAAAACCGCCTAGCGCCTCCACATGCGCGCGGTTCGCGCGGGGATATCGAACGTGTAGCTGCCGCTCGTGATTCGCACCGTGCTGCCCGAGCCGAGTGCATCGATGTAGTCGGTATGCCAGCGCAGCACGCTGCCGCTCGTGTTGATCGAGGCAATCACTGCATTGCCGCACTTGTTGATGCCGACGATGCCCGCATCGCCGCGGCGGAAGATGATGTGGCAGTTGCTGTGGCTCAGCACCTGCATGTCGCGGCCCGACATCAGGTTATGGAAGCCGACCATGCGCTTGAGGTCGTCGCGATTCCAGGCATTGACCCAGCGGTTGTCGCCGCTTTCGTTGTTGTCCGAATACAACAGCGGCGTACCACCGTCGCGGCCCATCACGTAGGCATAGGCCAGCTTCTCGTCGGTCGCGTTGAGGATCTGGTAGCGGAAGCCTGCGTTGTTCGGAATGTCATGCGTGACGGTGAACGTGATCGCGCGCGCGTTCGGTAACGCGAGCCCCACCGCGCCGGGATTCACCAGCGTGCTCATGGTGCCGTTGAGCGAGAACGCGCTGCGGATCGCCGAGAACAACGGGAAGTCGTAGGCGCCGTGGTCGGTATCGCGCAGATAGGGCGCAAGGAACCGGTCGTATTCCAGATTGCCGGCGCCGCCGGACGTGATGATTTCGCCGAACACGTGCACACCGGACTTGAGGTCGGAGGTCAGCACGCGATTCATGTGCGTGGCCGGCATGTGCTTGGCCGCATCGATGCGAAAGCCCGTGACGCCCCAGCTCTTGAGCGTCTGCAGGTAGGCGCGCTGCTGCTGCACCATCCAGTCGTTCGCCACCAGGTCCGGCAGGCCCACATCGCCATTGCCTCCGCATAGCCGGTAGTTCTGCACTTCGAAAACGCTGCTGTAGTCGACGATGCAGCGGTTGGGGCCGAAATCCGATGCCGACAGGAAGTTGCTGTTGAGCGATCCGAACAGCCGCAGCCCGTTGTAGTAGCTGCTGTTGGCCGCATAGATGCCGAGCACGCGCGAGCCGGGGTAGTTCAGGTCCGAGCGCTGCGCGGACTCGTTCGCCATGTGGTTGAGGATCACGTCCGCATAGACGCGGATCCCGCGCGACCTGAGCGCGTTGACCATGTTGCGGAACGCGGTGGTGTCACCCAGCGGATGGTGGATGACGCGATAGTCCTGCGGCTGGTAGCGCGCCCACCATGCACTGCCCTCGCTGCGGTACGCCGGCGCGACCAGCACCGCCTTGTAGCCTGCGGCCTGGATCTGTGACGCACGCGCCTGCACGGTGTCGTAGCGCCAGTTGAACGCGTGGAGTACGACATCCGCCTGCACGGCAGGCACGGCGCAGGTGACAAGTGCGGTCGCAAGCGCACCGCGGAGCAAGGATCGACGAACGGGCATGGGCAGGTCTCCAGTGGGGGAAGTGCAACGGCGCCGGCGTCGGCCCGCGTCAGGCACTTGCCGTCCAGTGCAGAAGCGCCTCGGTGGGCGCGTACCCGATGCTGGAGGCGGATCGCGGTGCAGCATGGGAACTGCAAACGTATTCATCGGGCCCTGGGCGGCTAGCGGCCCCGCGCTCGGACGTGCGCGCAGAGCGTTCCGCGCGAACCGGCCCGTGGCAAACAAACGTGCGTGGTGGTATCACCCGGCCGCACGTGGACGTGCAGGTTGCCCGGCTGGGAGCCAGCCGGGCGGTAAACGCTTCGCGGCAGTTCTTGGCGCCGGCGGGGGCTGCCGTGGCCTCCCGCATCGGTTTTTCGCAACCTTGCGCGCTGTCGAACCGCGTTCGTCAGTGATTAGGGCCGGGGTCTCCACGCCCCTCATCAGCGGATTTCTCGAAGTAGCGGTCCTCCCACTGCTCGAGCCGCTCATTGGGGTTGCCGTCGGTCGGCGTTTGCTCCGGCGCAAGCTCGCGCTTGCGGTCGCGGTCGGGTGAGCTGGAGGTCGTGTCGGGCTGCTGCTCGCG
This sequence comes from Lysobacter korlensis, assembly GCF_042434515.1. Taxonomy (NCBI): domain Bacteria; kingdom Pseudomonadati; phylum Pseudomonadota; class Gammaproteobacteria; order Lysobacterales; family Lysobacteraceae; genus Lysobacter; species Lysobacter korlensis. The sequence goes on along the minus strand of NZ_JBHLTG010000004.1, from coordinate 132,363 downwards.
GGTCATCGCATCGTCTCCTGGCGGCGTATTCAGAGCGTAGCCACTGGCGTGTTAAGCCGCGTGCAGCCCTGCGGCCGTCACCGCCGCTGTGCTTGGCCGAGCCGGTCGAAGCGGACGCGTCGCACGGTCCTGCTGTCCTTTTTTTGCTGCGTGGACGCCTCCGCAATGCGTGCAAACCAAGCGCCGATCATTCGGCCCCTTCAACTGGTACAGCCACGCGCACCGGCTGCGCTCGCGACTGAGGACCCACGCTTAACCGGTTCACGATCATGCTCGGCATGGCAGTCGGAAGTACGTGGCGACGGGCTGCAGCAGTCAGCCCAGTCGACCCTGAAGCAACGTCGATTTCCCATCCGGAACCGAAGGAGCGCTTTCATGCCTCATCAGCACATGTCCAACGAACTCAATACCTGCATCCAGGCTTGCCTGGATTGCTACCGCAGCTGCCAGCAGATGGCGGCCGTGCACTGTCCCGAAGTCGGCGGCAAGCATGTCGAACCCGACCATCTGCGCCTGATGCTTGATTGCGCCGAAATCTGTCGCGCATCGGCTGCATTGATGATCAACCAGTCCCCGTTCCACCAGCAGCTGTGTGGCGTGTGCGCGCAGATCTGCCGAGCCTGCGCCGAAAGCTGCCGTGCACTTGGAGACATGGATGAGTGCGCCCAGGCCTGCGAGCGCTGCGCTGAAAGCTGCGAACGTATGGCGGCCGGCAGTGCAAGCTAACCAAGCTGACAACGGTCGCAACGGCCGCGGCATCAGCCCGTTGCCCGCCACAGCGGCCCGGCAGGCTCGCCCGGCATGATGGGTGGCAGCGCCATGATGGGCGACGGCCCGATGATGGGCGGATGGATGATGGTGGCCTGCATGGCGGTTGGCCTGCTGGTCGTGATCGCGCTCGTGCTGGCGATCGCTGCGCTGATCAAGTATCTGCGCAGCGACGGCCGGCGCGATCACTGATCGTGTGTTGCGGCGAGACAGCAGGCGTTACAGCCGCCTGACACCGGCGCAACGCCAACCCCCCGTTTTCAGCGGCGACAGGCTGAGCAGACCTGGCCCTGGCTCCCGACACGGTTTTGCCGCCGTTCGCTCAACAGCATCCGCCTTCGTTATCCGGCAGCGCCAGCACCGGCGCGAAACCGCCACCGGGCGTTCGGAAGTTCGTCGTCTGCCCGCGGTACATGCGCGCTGCGTACAGCAGGACACGTCCCTGGTACGCATAGCAGCGGATGTCGACCTTCAGCGGCCCCGCCTCGTCCAGGGTGCGGCGCTCGCTCGGCGGCACCACGCGCTGCGCGACGTAGTTGCCTGCACCGATCTCGTCCCAGACGCGCCGCGTGAGCTTGTCGCCGCGGTAGCTTGCGCGGCTGCCGTAGCCGGCGGCGGGCTTGAAGAACCACATGCGTCGGTCGGCCCATAGCGCGTCGCGGTTATCGGCCGTCACCCGCTGTGTTTCGGGGATGCTGTTCACGAGCGCCGCCACGTCCGCCTCATCCAGGCCCGCATTACGCAGGAACGTGGCGTCACCCAGAAGCACGAGGTTGCGCTTGTCGGCGTACAGCGCATGCGCGCGCGGATGCGGGCTGAGTGCGATATCACCTGCCAGCAGCGCATCGTGCAGCGCCGAATGCGCCGGGTCTGAAAGCGCGAAATCGGTCAGGCGGTTGTAGACGAAGTCGACCGGACGGTCGGCCAGCCATAGCGCGCCATCGCGATGCTCGAGCTCGGTGGGATCGCAGACGACCGCTTCATGCCCATGGCGCTGCAGAAGCTGGCGGAACATCAGGAACTCGGGGTACAGGTACTGCCCCGACGGATTCTCGTCCACGATCGCCACGCGTCGCAGCGGCGCATCACCGCGTTGCGCGCGCCACTCGCTGCGCAGCACGTCCAGCACCGCCGCCTCCAATACCTCCGTGCGCGGCGGCGAGACCGCGGTTTGCGGCAGGCAGCAGTCGTGGGCGCCGGCCAGCACCGCGTTGAGCAACACGCCGCCCGGGTTGGTGTTGATCTCGATGAGCTTCGGACCATCGGCGGCGAGGTGGAAGTCCAGCCCCAGCAGGCCGCCGGGCGACCCGGGGTCGAACGCGACCGAGGGTGGGGCGCCGGCGAGCACCGCTTCGCGATAGGCGGGCGTCGCGACCGCACGCTCCACCGATGCCACCACCCGCGACACCTGCTGCAATTGCGCCGGCGCGACAAACACCGGCAGCGACGCGAACAGGTGCGGGTGCGAATCGGCCAGCGACGCCGGCAGATCGTGCGCCCGCAGCACCTGCTCGACCTGCGCATGCAGCGCTTTGCGGTCTACATCGATGCAGAAGCAGTCGCCCTCGAGGATGGACGCCAGGGAATCGGACGGCGATGCGGGCATGGGTGGAACCTTGGGTGGGAACCCGCGGGATGGGGGTGGCCGGGCTGCGTTAAAGGGGCCGAGCGCCTTGAAAGGCGTCTGCAGAACGTCGAACGTAGCGCATCGCGACGTCACACCGTTCGTAGCGTGCCCCGTACCGCGCCATGATGTCCGCGTCGTGCCGGAACCCCAGCTTCTCGTAGAGATGGATGGCGGGCGCGCATTTGCGGTTCGTCAGCAGGTACAGCGGGTCGGCGCCCAGGGACTCGGCCCGCTTGATCACCGCTGCAAGCAGGAACTCGCCCGCCTTCATGCCACGCGCGGGCGCGCGGACGCCCATCTTGGTGAGCTCGTAGCTGGTGGGGCCGGTCTTCTGCAGCGCGCACGCACCCACGATGCCCAGCCCTTCGGCTTCCACGAACAGGATGTCGCCGCCCGCATCGATGATCCGCGCCCGCGGGTTGTCGAGCACGTCGCGGTCCGTGTCTTCGAGCCGGAACATCGCGTCGATCCATTCCGCATTGATGTCGCGGAACTGGGCTGCGAGCTCGTCGGTGAATTCTCGGATGGCGAGGGAACGGGGCATCGGAAGCGCCATGGATCGGTTTTGGTGTTGCAAGTATCTCGCTCAAAGATGGTGCAAGCGGCTCGCGGCCGGCGACCGGCTCGCGTAACGCGCCGCCCTGTTGCACCATTCCGCCGCGCGCACCGTGCCGCGCACTGGGGAAATCGCCATGCTGGATCGCTGTGCCCGGACGATTGCGGTCGTCGTCGGCAGTCTCGTCTTTTCGTGTGCGTTTGCGGCCTCCCGGCCCGCTGTGCCGGTCTCGCCGCCGCTGGGCCTGCCGCAGGCACAGGCACGCGGACCGCTTGCTGAGCTCTACAGCCGGATCGAGCGCGCCGTCGCGAGCGCGGACCGCGGCGACGCAGCCGCCGCGCGTCGCGAGCTGGATGCGATCGTCGCAGATCCCCTGTTCCCGACCCTCAGCGCGCAGCAGCAGCGCGAGCTGCTCTCGACCAACGCCGTGCTCGCATGGAAGGGCGAAGACACGGCCCGCGCAGCGGAACTGATGCGAGCGGCCACGGTCGCCTACGGAAATGATCCCGACGATTGGTACAGGCTCGCGATCCTCGAGCTCCAGCTCGGGCAGCGCAGCCGCGCGACGCGGCAGATGGCGGCGTTCGTCCGTCGCTGGCCGGAACTGGTCAACAATCTGGACCGGCTCGTGCTCAGCGACCTCCTCTTCCAGGGTGAGCCGCGCGATGAGGACCTCATTGCGCTGATGGACGCACTGTTCGACGCCCACTGGACCGACAACGACCGCGGCGTCGACGAGGTCTGGCCCGAGCTCGCCCTGCTGCACCTCGGCCGCGGCGGCCGCGAGCGCGCGGAGGCAGTCGTTGCGACGATCAAGAGTCCGATGGCCCTTGCGAGCATGCGCAGTGACCTGCGCTTCGATCCGCTGCATGACGCCCTCGCTCGGCTGCCGTCAGTGGAAGCGGCGGCCACGGGCGAGGTCGAACGCCTGCGTGCGCTGCACGCAAAATTCCCGAAGCGGGTGGACCTCGCGGCGGACCTCGGCACGGCGCTGCTCGTCGCAGGCCGCGACACCGAATCGCTGGCCGTATCCGAAGCTGCGCTCGCGGCAATCGAAGCCGCCGGGGAGGCCGGCTCGTTCGAGTCGTTCGAAGACCGCATCTGGGTGATGAACAACAAGGCGATCGCGCTGCGCCGGGCCGGGCGTTTCGACGAAGCGGCAACGCAGTTTGAACTCGCGGGCGAGCTCGACGAGAACGGCGGAGACAACGTGAGCCAGCGGCTCAACCTGGGCACGTTCCTGTGCCGTATCGGCCGCCCGACCGATGCGCTCCGGGTGATCGAGCCCGTCGGCCACATGAGCGGCTATGGCCGCATGGTCCAGACCGCAGTGCGTCATTGCGCCGCGCTGCAGCTACGGGACACGGCGGGCGCTGCGAAGGCGCTTGCCTACCTGTACGACCACCGTGCCGACGCGCGCGGGATCGTCGTCGACGAACTGCTGCGCGCCGGCGATGTCGACCGGGCAGCGGCCGAACTGATCCGATCGCTTGACGATCCGCGAAGCCGGGCGCAGGCGCTTGAATCCGTGCAGCAGTTCCGCGCCCCGCTGCCGCTGCCTGCATTTCCGCAGATGGACGCGAACCGCGCCAAGCTGGTCGCACGCGCCGACGTGCAGGCCGCGGTCGGGCGCGTGGGTCGTGCGTTACGGCACGAAATCTTCAATGTTTCGGGCGTCGACTGATCGTGGCCCTTGAGGGCACGCTCGCGCCGGCAACGCGGCAATGCAACTAGCTGAAGTAACCCTGCTGCCATCGTCCCGCGACAGCATCACCCCGTTCTCCAATCAACCGACATGGATGCCCGTCCGATGCGCCACCTTCTCCTCGCCGCACTTCTGATCGCCACGCCCGCCTTCGCAGGCACGCCGCTGCCCGATGCGCCGCATGTCATGGCCTCCGGCGAAGGCAAGACGAGCGTGGCGCCTGACCTTGCGCGCATCACCCTCACCGCCCGGTACCGCAACGCGGCTCCGGCCGCGGCGAAGCAGTCGGTGGATCGCAGTATCGAAGCCTTTCTCGACCTCGCGCCGCGGTTCGGGCTGAAGCCGTCCCAAGTCACGGCGGCCGATCTGTCGGTATCGGAGGATGTCGACTACGACGAGCGGGACCGCAAGATGTCGAACGGCTTCATCGCCACGCGCGAGGTGACCGTCGAGCTGCACGAGCTGGATCGGCTTGGCGAATTCCTCGATGCCGCGCTTGCGGCCGGCATGAACGAGATCGACAACGTGGCGTTCGAGTCCAGCCGCGCCGATGCGCTGCGCGCCGAAGCACGCGACAAGGCCGTGGCACAGGCGCGCGAGAAGGCCGGCGGACTCGCGCAGGCGTTCGGGGCCGCACTCGGTCAGGTCTACAGCAGCAACAGCCTCAACTCCGTGTCTGCCGACGGCTACGGCGCCGCGACGCTCGACCGCGTCGAGGTCACCGGCAGCCGCATCCAGCGAAGCCGCTACGTGCAGCCGACCGTGGAATACAGCGAGCGCGTGTCCGCGGTGTTCGAACTGAAGCGGGGCTCGCCGTGAAGCGGTCCCTGCTCGCGCTCTGCCTGCTCAGCCCGACCGCGCTTGCGTGCGACACGTCGCACCTTCCGTTGTCGGGCGTGGTCACCGTGGAGACCTGCCACGTGCCGGACTCGCCGGACTGCGTCTACTCGGGGCGGGCACTGCATGAGTACCTCGACGCGATCCCGGATACCGATGCGCTGTTCTCGGTCGGCCTGCACTCGAGCCCGTGGCGCATGTACGACGGCGAGATGCGCATCCTCACCGCCGAGGATCTTGCGGACGCGATCCGCCCGAAGCTACGCGAGAAGAAATGGGAGGCCGTTGAGCTCATCGGCTCCTGGACGGGCATCTCGCCGGCGCCCGGCGTGCCGTCGCTGGCCGATCGCGTATCAAACGCGCTCGATGGCTTCCCGGTCCGGGGCGAGGACGGCTTTCTGTGGCTCGCCCAGGACGGCACGCGCCGCACGACACATCAGGCGCTCACGATGTTCGAGGGTGGTGGCGCCTATCTCATCCCGAAGGGCAGCGAGGTGCTTGCGCCGTTAGCGGCCGGCTGGCCGGCGTTCGTGGAGGACCGGATTTCCGAGGACGACGCAGAGTTGCTGATGCGCGCCGCGGCGGGCTGGGATGTGTTTTTCCTGTGCCCCGAAAAGGCACTCGCAGGCTTCGAGCGCGCCGCTGCAAAGGGCAGCGCGATTGGCGCGTACAACGCGGCGCTCATGCGGCTTGAGCGGAGCGCCGAAGGCGACCGGGCGGCGGCGCTGGCGCTGCTGGAGCGCGGCGCCGCTTTAAGTGATGCGAAGTCGAAAGCCCGGCTCGAGGCCGAGCGGCTACGGGGCAAGTGAGCCTGCCCGGCTTGCGGGGAACCAGCCTCGTACTGCTGCACCTGTCGAATTGGTTTGGCGCTTGCCGGCATGACCCAGCCCGGCGAAGCCATTCCGCGCTCCGGCACCGTGCTCACGTCACAAATCCAACGAAATACTAACAACTTTCACGATTGCTCCACGACTGCGAATCCAGAGTCGGTGGCAAGGCCTGACGGGCCGAACCAGGGGGCAGTTCGTGGAAAAGGCAATGCAGGCTGCGGCCGGATTCGGCGCGCTGGTAGGGGCGCTCGGCTTGGGCGCTGCGGGTTTCGTGGCGGGCCCGCTTGGCGGCGTAATCGGTGCCTTCGCAGGCGCTGTGGTCGGCGCCAGGCTTGGCGACGCGCTTGGACGCAGTCTGCGGTCGAGCGTGAGCGACGAGTCCGTAATCGACGCGGGTAACCGCAGTCTGGGTGCCTGATCTGGCCGCGAGGTCATTCGACGCGCGCAGCTTGACGACAGCTTCGAAAGGGTCGGGCCCCATTCCGATCTGCCGCTCCGCGTTGCCTGACAACTGAGCCCCGATCGCACGGCGCGCTGTTGTCTTCGCCGCGCGTGTCTTTAGCCGGTCTTCCTCGATCTTGCTGCCGTGCCGCGGTGCATCGTCCGGCGCGGCATCGACCGCGAGCCGTGCTTCGCCACAACAACAACCATCTGCGCTACCGGCAGAGACTCGGCGGAGCCGCGCACTCATGGCGCACAAAAGCTGGCTTGAACGGGTGCCGTGACGCGACGCCGCGCGATTGGTCAACAAGTATCGAAACGGAGCAGGGCCGTGTTCGACGTGCTCGCTGGCAACGCGGCATGTCGGGCTTTGCGTGGCAGTGAACCTACGCGTGTTTTCTACCGTACGTCGCTCGACCCGGCCAAAACTTCAGCGCGATCGACACCCAACACCTCAAGTCGGGACGACCGATCCGTCACGCAGGCGTGTCTAGGTTGTTTGCGCCGGGCGGGCTGGTACGCGGGCAGAGCGTCCACGTCGCAGCTGCGCACCGGTATCGCCCACCTTGCGTACGAACAATGGACCCCATGACCCCCGTCAGCCGCCGCGCCAGACCCCATGCCCCGTGCATTTGCGCCGTCGAGCCGCAGAGGAGCAGAAGGCAATGGTCGGCGCCGCGAGGTGTACGGCCCGGTCCCGCTGACGGTCGACGCGGGCTGCGCTCCGGGCGCTCGTCCATGGGCATGCGAATCGCAATGCTGCTGCAGTGTCGACCGGCCCCGATGACCCGCCGCGGGGTGTCGTCATGCTGAGCCGCGGCGAATACATGTGGCGGGTCGCGATGGGCCTGCTCATCGCGCTGGTCATCTACATCTGCTGGCAGGTCTCGGACCTGTTGCTGGTCGGGTTCGGCGGCATTGTCTTCGCAGTCGTCATCCGCACGATCGCCGGTTGGATCAGCAGGCATTCGCCGATTCCGATGCACTGGGCGAGCATCCTCGTCGTCCTGCTGCTACTGGTCGGGACTGGTGGCGTTGCGTGGCTGGTCGGCGACCAGATCACGAATCAGTTCCACACCTTGCGCACGGGGCTGCCCGAAGCCCTTGCGCGTGCCCAGCGCAGCCTGGGATCGACTGTCGTCGGCGACTGGCTCGCAGGCATCACGCCGGAGATGATGAACAGTGACGCGATGGCGAAGACCGCCATGGTCTGGGCGCAGACGCTGCTCGAGCTGGGCTCCAAGCTGCTGATCGTGTTCCTGCTCGCTGCGTACCTGGCGATCAGCCCGCGCGAATACGTGAGCGGCTTTCTCGAGCTGATACCGGTCCGACACCGCACACGCACCGCCGCCGTGCTCACCGACTCGGGTGATGCGCTCGGCTGGTGGATGATTGGCCAGATAACAGCGATGGTGATCGTCGGCGTCGCCACGTGGCTGGGCCTGAAACTGGTCGGCGTGCCCAATGCCGGCGTGCTTGGGCTCATCGCCGGTCTGCTCGAATTCGTCCCGGTGCTCGGACCGTTCGTCTCGGCCGTGCCGGGACTGCTGTTCGCGCTAGCGGTCGGGCCGGAGACGGCGTTTTATGCGCTGCTCGTCTACGTCGCGGTGCAACAGGGCGAAGGCGCCCTGATCCAGCCGCTGGTCCAGCGCTGGGCCGTGGAAGTACCACCGGCGCTGGTGCTGCTCGCGCTGGTCGTCTTCGGCAGCCTGTTCGGCCTGATCGGTGCCCTGTTCGCGGTACCGCTTGCCGTGGTGATCATCGTGGTCGTGCGGCGCGTATATCTGGACATGGACGAGCCGCTGGCCGGGCACGACAACTGATGGGTTAGATGCGGGCAGGGTCATTTCCGACGCATTGCGTGGCGCCTTGCAACGGACCTGTCTGACGCAAGGTCATTGGGGCAGCCCGCTTCGGATGGCTGTCCATGGCCCGACCACCGTGACCCGACCTTCCTGATCTGCCATAGCACGGCGTGCAACGCGGCATCGACCGCCAGCCGTGTTTCGCGACCCGTGGTCAACGGCATCGAGACTGAGCAAGCGCATGAAGCAGGCGACGCACTATCCGGAGCGGCTGACCCACGTTGTTCGCCGCTCTCAGCAATAAGCGAATCCGACCTCGTTACTCGGGGCAGAACGGAACGTACAGGTGAACGCGTGTTCCATGATCGCCGCTGTCGATCTCCATGCGCCCCCCGAGCTGCTCCATGATCTGTCGGCACGACAGCAGCCCCAGGCCGGTGCCCGATTGCTTGGTGGTGAAGAACGGAGTGAAGAGCCTGGCCTGGATGCCTTCCGGCATGCCTCCGCCGTCGTCAGCGACCGTGATCCGTGCCATATCAGGCTCGGCACAGCGTGATGCGCAGACCCGCAGCTGGCTGCCCTGCCCGTCCTGCATGGCCTGCACGCTGTTCAGACAAAGATTGAGGACGCATTGCTGCAGTTGGGTGGAGGCCCCACGCAGCGATGTATCACCGAGTTCCTCATCGAACTGGACCTGCAGGTGTCCAGGCACCGTCCCCGTCAGAAGCAACCGTACGCCGTCGAGCACCTCGGCCGCGGTGCAGCACGCATCGACGGCCGCGTCGCCGCGCGCATAGCAGATCACGGCATGCACAAGGTCCTGGCCCCGGCGTACGGACTCTTCGATCACGGCAGCCGCGCGTAACGCCGCTGCAGGCTCCTGGCTCTTGCGCAGGATGTGAGGCAGAACGACAAGCGGCTGCAGCACGTTGCGAAGGTCATGACTGAGGCCGGCGACGACAAGCGCGATCGCATCGTTGCGCTGCACGCGCAGCAGTTCGGCCATCACGTTGTCGCGTTCCTGCGCGGCCCTGCCTTCCGTGAGGGCGCGACGAACGGCCGCAGGCAGGCGCAAGGGATTCTGCTTGAGCACATAGTCGGTGGCGCCCCGATGCAGCGCCAGCACTGCGGCGTCCTCACCCATTGCACCGGAGAGATAGACAAACGGAGTGCGCGGGGCCTGCGCTTTTACGATCTCGAAGGCGAGCTCGCCGGAAAAGCCTGGCAGTGAGACGTCGGAAATCACCAGCTCCGGCGCCAGCGACAATGCGCGCTGCAGGCCGGCTTCGTCGTCGACCTGATCGATCGTGACGTCGAGTCCGTCATCGATGAGCATCGAACTGAACAGCTCGACGTCTTCGGGCGAGTCCTCGATCCAGACGATGCGAACGGGCGCGACCGGCTGCGTCATTACGTCCCGGCCGGGCTCTCGTTGATCACGGCCCAGAACTGCCCCAGCATGCGAACAGCCGTGAAGAACTGCTCCACGTCCACGGGCTTGACCACGTAGGCATTCACGCCCAGGTTCCAGCTGCGCGCCAGATCGTTCTCCTCGCGCGAGGAGGACAGGATCACGACAGGAAGCGCACGGAACTGCGGGTCCTCGCGGAGCCGCTGCAACACCTCAAGCCCGTCCATTCGTGGCATCTTGATATCGAGCAGGAGCACCGCGGGCAACTCGTCGGGACGGTTCGCGAACGCACCACGGCGGTAGAGGAAATCCAACACCTCGACCCCGTCTTCGACGTGGACGATCGGGTTGGCCAGGTTGGCCTCGTTCAACGCGTCCAGCGCCATTTCGGCATCGAACGGGCTGTCTTCGGCCAGAAGGATGGGACGAATCGGATTCATGCGGAGTCCTTGGGCATCGCGCGGCCAGGCGCATCAGGGGTATGGGGAAGCGTGAAATGGAATCGGGCGCCTTTGTCAGGCTCGGCCTCGGCCCAGACCTGACCTCCATGGCGGCTGACCACACGCCGCACGCTCGCCAATCCAACGCCGGTGCCGGGGAACTCGCTGGCTTTGTGCAGCCGCTGGAACACGCCGAACAGTTTGGTGGCATGGGCCATGTCGAAGCCGGCGCCGTTGTCCTCGACCGTGAACACGTGGTCGCCTTCCGCGTTGCGCTCATGCCGGACGGACACCACCGGCGGCCGTCGATGACCGCTGTATTTCACGGCATTTCCGAGCAGGTTCTGCCAGACCTGCCTCAGCATGTTGCCGTCCGCGATCACGACAGGGAGTGGGGCGATGTGCCACTGCACGCGCTCAGCATCCGGCTCGGCCGATCGCGCCTCGTCGAGCATCGAGCGGATCTCCTGCACGAGTGACTGCGTATCGACCGGCTGCAGGCGCATGGCGTGGCGGCCGAGGCGGCTGTAGACAAGCAGGTCGTCGATCAGCGTGCCCATCCGTTGGGCGGACGTGCTGATCACAGTGAGGTAATGCTGGGCCTTGGCGTCTGCGTCGTCGCCCAGATGACGCCCGAGCTTGTCGGCAAAACCCGCGATATGGCGCAGCGGGGCGCGCAGGTCGTGCGAGACCGAATAGCTGAAGGCCTCCAGCTCGCGATTGACCTCCGACACCTGCTCGACTTTTCCTTCGAGCTGACGGTTGAGCTGCAGGACCTGATCTTCGGAGATGCGCCGCGCCGTGAAGTCGGTCCCGATCAAAAGCACCTGAGGCTTGCCGGTCGCCTCGTCCGCAACGCGGATCGCATTGACCAGCATGTACGTCTTCTGGCCAGCGGCCCCTGTCCGTGTGAATTCGTAATCCCACAGCTCGCGCCCGCGGGTTACGACCTCACCGAGCCGTTGAAGGAGCACCGGATCCTTCCAGGCACCGTTTCCAACCTCTGCAAGAGGTTGCGCGATAGGAGGAGCATTCGCATCACCGGCATACGCTGATGCGAACGATGAGTTCGCCTGCAGCACTCGCAGTTGCGGATCCAGCAGCGCCACCGGGTCGCGCATGGCATCAAGCATCACGGTGGCCTGTTCGGCCACCTGGCGCTGGCGTCGCTCGATCACCAGCCGGCGTTCGTTCTCGCGATGCCAGAACGCCAGCAACCCCAGCAGCACGGCGATCTGCAGGGCCATGGCCGCGTAGGACACGAGTTGCGCCCGCGCCAGGGCCTTTTGCGCGCTTCGTTGCCGAAGCGCGATGTGCTCCTGTTCGGCGGTGATGATCTGCACAGCGAGGTCGCGGATCGGCGACTGGGCGGCCAAGCGGACCGCGTACTGCCTGCGCTGCTCAGGATCGGTCGCGCTGGCAGCCGCCTTGGCCCACTGCAAGCGCGTTTCCACCCGGTCGCGCAGTCGCGCGACGCGAAGCAGCTTCTCCGCGTCCGACTCGGCCAGGTCCTGAAGCTGATTCAGATGTATGGGGGTGTTTTCGAACGCATCAGCCAGCCGTGCACGGGCGACCGGCGTGTCCACGCCCAGAGCCAGCCCGAGCGCCGCCGCCTCGAAGTTGCGCGCATCGGCAATGACAGCCTGTGCCCTTGATTCGACCTGCAGGCTGCGCGTCACCCTACGCGACGCGTCGAGCGCCGCATCATTGAACTGCTGCTGCAGAAAAAACGGCACCACCACCGACGCGAGAACGCCCAACGCGGTAAGCGCGATGCGGGTCGTCAGCGGAGGGCGGGCAGCGATGGGCAATGGAAACCTTTCGGTCCGGACTCCGACTAGCGGCGATCGTTGCTACTCCCGGCTTCCGGCTGGTTACAAGTGGGCCATGAGCGTCCATTAGTAATCGAGGCCGTCCTAGAAATTTGTGAAGCGCCGCGCGCGGCAAGTGCATGTCAGCGGGCGGAAGGTCGAGCCAAGGACCGACCGGCGGCTGCGGTCGTGCATGAATACGCTCCGGGTCCGAAGTCATCGATGGCGTCGTCAGCAGTGCGCCCGGCGTCCGGGTATCGCTCCCCGGTGCAAGTAGAGCGGGAATATCAGTCGGTCAGGTCTGTATTTCGACTACCTCTCTGCGGAATGCGAGGCAGTCCAACCTGCCCCCCGCAAGGATGACCGCATCTGGCGGCACGCATGCGACAACACGCGAATGCCGTTGCGACCGCGCGCGCGAGCGCATAGTGACGGTCCCGCCTGCGCCTCGTGGGCGCCGCCGGGACTGCAAGCGGTCCCATCATCGAGCAGGTTGCAATGAACGAGTTCTCCCACATCGATTCCACCACCACGCCATGGCAGAGGTTCAGCGAAGGCATCGAGATGCTGGTACTGCGCGGCGAACCCGGCGCCAACCGCGTACTGCTGCGTTTGGCACCCGGCCATGGCTACCCCGTCCACCATCACGAAGTTGCCGAAGAGGTGTTCGTGATTGAAGGGGTTTACGAAGATCGCGGCCAACAGTTCGGACCGGGCTCGTATCTGCACTATCCGCCCGGCACCGATCACGACGCGCGCAGCAGCACCGGCTGCACGTTCCTGGTGATCAACGCGAAGGTGCCGAAGGCGGCGTAAGCGGAAAGTACGCGGCGCTGTTCGGCTTGCAACCGCCTTGTTGTGGATGAGATGAAGCTCGACCTCGCCACGCACGGCGCGCATGCGCTGCGGCACACGCGGTTGGCGCAGCTGATGCAAAGCTGTTCGACACCGACATCGCTCGGCAGCGATGCGATGGCTACCGCGCTGCAGGCGCTACGGCGAGTTCAAGCTCAACGGCCAGATCGAAGACCTGGACAGCCCGCGCCGCGGCCTCGCCGCGCTTCAGGAAGGGCGCGCGGCGCAAGGCGCAATCAAGCAATCAGTGCGTGAGCCGGCGTAGCGCATGCTTGTTGAGTGCGTAGCGCAAAAGGCCGTGTTTGCGGGGCCTTTTCGTGGAGCACGTGGAAGCGGGAACCACGGTTAAGTGAACCTCCCCGTTATCCGGCCCCTGTCGCCTCCGGCTGCCTGGCCGCACGCAGCAGCATCCACCACAGGGCGACAGCCGGCACCAGAAACAGCAGGCCGAATAGCGCCAGCGCGGGAAACACCCGCTGCCGCACCGGCACCAGATAGGCACCGGTCGGCTCTCCCTCTGGCACATGCGTCAGCACGCGCTTACCGACGGGATATGCGGCAATGAACCGTTGCGCCGCGTCCGTGGCCAGCCCCTTGGGTAGCGGATGCGCCCGCTCCGACTCGTGCGTGCGTCCGTCGATCTCGAAGCGGTGCCGCACGACCGGCCGGTACGTCGTGCCATACCGCTGCCGCGTGCGATCGACCAGCGCCGTGGCGACGACGACCGCATCGACCGGCCGGGCCGTGCGCAAGCGCTGCTCCTGCACGACGGTCTGCCACGCGCCGTAGCCGGAGGTGAGCGCGCCGGGAACGCCGAACGCAAGCAGCAGGAACCATGCGAGTCCGACGTCACCCGCGCGCGTGCGCCGCCGCTGGGGCTTCGGCGGCGTGGGAAACGTTTCGATGCGCTCAACGCTGGCGCCGCGCTGTGCAGGTGGCCGCTGCACGAAGGCACGCTCGCCGGTGAGCGCGGTCCATGCGACCAACGACACGATCACACATGCGGTGAATACCGACTCGGTGCCGCCCCATAACGGCGACAGCGCGGCCAGCGCACCGGCGACGCCGAGCTGCAGACCGCAGCCGGCCACAGTAATGCGCCACCGCTGCTGCGCCGTTGCAAACAACCAGCCCGGCTGCAGCACCGCGTGGAAGGCAGGGAGTGAACGCGGCCGCAGGGCCACGCGCATCGCGACGACGGTGTGCCCCATGCGCGTTGCCACCGCAGCGCGCGCCAGTTCGCGCACCGCGATGCTGACCAGCACCCAGAAGACGAGCGACAGCAGACTCCAGTCGTACCCGCCCTGTGCGAGCCACCGCACATTGAGCGCCAGCGCCACCATCGCTGCGAGCGCGATCACGGCAACGCGCCATGGCGCGGTCCATGGCGCGACGCGCGCTACGGCGGACGCCAGGCGCGGACCTTCGAGCAGCGTCAGGTCCACCGGCAGGCGCGGTTGTGGTCGGCTCATGGGACGCACGCCCTCCCCGGCAGCGCTAGAGGGGAAAGTGTCTACCTCCGCATCTGGCCGGACAAGCACTTGAGCGAGCGACGCGCGAACGCGCGAAGCCTGCCGCGCAAAGTTCGGCCCGACGAAAGCGTTGTCGCGGTTCGCGCTCACTTGGAAGAACCGCGCCCCCCCCGCAGCCGCGATGGCTTCGGCAAAGAGGGTTCAGTGTCGATTTTCGCCGTTCGGGCTACGAAGGATCGCGCTGACCCTGGTTCGGTTTCGCTGATCGCTCCTGATCATCGACGCCCTCGACCCCATCGGTCGACGCGCTACGCTCGCCCGAATCTCCGCCGGGCAACCGCCATGAACGGGCCCCGTCGTGCCTGTGCATTTGCGCGCGACGCGCTCCGAAGGCGCGTTCGACGGCCATCCCGACCCACAGGCGTTCTGGCAGGTGTTCTGCAAGCAGCTTCCGTTTACCGAGACCGAGCTCGAGCGGATTGCCGGAAACACTGCGCCTTACCTTGGAGGCACGGACACGCACGGCGGCGACGACTGACATCTGCACAAGGGGCAGAGCCGCTGCCGGGTGGCACATGCAACGCAGCTCCTTTAAGCGGGACGTTCTTCTCCGATGAGCGGGCCGCACACATCAGCGCGCTCAACCGGCAAGTGAACCTGATCCTTTATTCCGGCGGGCAACAGCGGGCCACCGTCCTGGGCACGCCCTGCCGCCAGCATCGCGAGCAGGTCATCCATCGGCATTGGCCTTGCGATGTAGAAGCCCTGCGCCCGGTCGCAGCCGAGCTTGCGCAGCATCTCCAGCACGGTGCCATCGGGAACACCCTCGGCCACGACACACAGCCCGAGGTCGCGGGCCAGCGCGACGATCGCCGCCACCAGCGAATGGTCGTGTCGGTCATGCGCCATGTCGGCGACGAATGAGCGATCGATTTTGAGTTCCGTGGCAGGCAGGTGCTTGAGATAGTTGAATGATGCGTGGCCTTTGCCGAAATCATCGATGGCGAGACCGAAACCGATTGCGCGCAGCGCCGCAAGTTGCTCGAGCGCATTGGTGGCCTCGACGATGCTCTCGTGTTCGGTCACCTCGAGCACCACCTGCGACGCATCCAGCCCGAACTCGCGCAGCATGTCGGCGAAATATCCGGGCAGCGTGGGGTCGCGCAGGTTGCTGGTGCTGAGGTTGATGCTGAGCGTCGTGCCTCGCAGTTGCGACGCGCTGGCAAAGTCTGCAAACGACTGGCGCACGACCAGGCGGGTCAGCGCATCCATCAGGCCGAGACGTTCGGCTATCGGGATGAACTCGTCGGGCGCGCTCGGCTCGCGTTGATCCGGGTGCCAGCGCACCAGCGCTTCGATCCCGACCAGCCTGCCGCTGCCGATCTCGACCTGCGGCTGGTAGTGCACCCGCAGCCGCCCGCGCTCGATGTCGCGTCGGAGCTCATTGACCAGCTCAAGTCGCTCACGGCTGTGCGGGTCGATGTCCGGTGAAAACACCGCGTACGGCCGGCGCGCGACTTTGGCCGCGTACATCGCGACATCGGCCTCGCGCAGCAACTCGTCGAATTGCCGCGCGTGCTCGGGAAAGATCGCGATGCCGATGCTCTGCCCAACATGCAGTTGCTGCCCGTGCACCTCGAACGGCGATTTCATGGCATCAACCAGCCGCTCGACGATCGCGACGGCGGTGTCCGCATCGGCGTCCTGCAGCACGAAGGCGAACTCGTCGCCTCCCAGCCGGGCCATCGTGTCCCCGGCGCGCAGCAGCGGCTGGATGCGGCCAGGTATCTGTCGCAGCACGTGATCGCCGACTCCATGCCCCAGGGTGTCGTTGATTTCCTTGAAGTGGTCGAGGTCCATGAACAGCAATGTGAACGACTGATCGGCCCGCTGGGCCTGCGCCATGGCCTGCAGCACCCGATCGGCCAGCAGTGCTCGATTCGGCAGCCCGGTCAGGCCGTCGTGCATCGCCATGTGCTGCATCTCATCGGTGTTCTTCAGCAGCTCCGCGCGCATGTGGTTGATGTCGCTGGCCAGCGACAGGATTTCCGGCAGGCTGGTGCGCACCTCGATCGCTTCACGGAATTCGCCCGAAGCCACCCGCCGGGACGCCAGGCCGAGCGCCCGCATCGGCCGGTTGAGGCGATGGATCCAGTAGGCCGCAAGCAGCAGTGTCAGCACCAGATAGCCGAGCGTCAGCAGTGCGGCACGGCGGTTGACGATCGCGATCTGCTCGAGCGTCGGTGTTTCATCGAACGCAAGCCGCAACTGCGCGGCCGGCTCGCCGTCGGCATCGAACAGCGGCGTCGCGATGAAGTACACGTCGTCGCCGTGCTCGCCGAACAGGAAATCCTCCCGGAACGCGGGCGGGGCGTCGCTGACCATCGGCGATTCGAAGGTCCAATGGACATCACCGTCCTTGGACAGGATCTCGACCGACATCAGCGTGCTGCCTGCCGCACTGGCGTAGAAGATCTCGCGCGCCGCACCGTGATCGAAGTCGCTCGGAATCAGGGAGGCGAACAACCGCGTCTCGGAGCGGATCTGATTGACGAACTGCGCGGTGAACGCCTGGTTTACGAAGAACACCAGCCCGCCGAAAAACAGCGGAATGATCAGCGCATGCACGCCGAACACGGCCAGCAGGGTCTGCCCGCGCAGCGTGCGCGGGTGCAGCGTCAGCGAACCGGTCCCTGCCACAGCACCCGTACCACTTTGAGACCTTCGTAACGCTGGGCGTCTTTAGCCCACATGAAACTGATTCGCTGCGGATCCTCGTGCAGCAACTGGACCACGCGCCGCTCGTCGTCGACCACGGCCGGACGCGTGCCGCCGCGCTGGAAGACGTGCGACACCATCTGCCGCTGGTAGTGCTGCGATGAAAGAAACACGACCTTCTGCAGGAACACTTCGTAGAGAAGAGGATTGCTCTGGTTGATCACCGGCCGCGGGCGCGCGTCGCCCTTGCCGACCGGTAGCGCGAGAAACGCGAGCCGCAGGTCGGCGGGCTTCAGCCCGGCAAGCTGCGAGCGGTCGCTGGCCACCGCCACCAGCGTGCGCACGTCCTCGGCGGCGCTGGCCGCCGGCGAAGCGACCGCCAAGGCCCACACCAGCAGGGTGACCGCGCGCTTCATGGGAAGTACGCGCTCCATTGCAGCGCGAGGCGATCACCGCGGCCGCCGAGCGTGTCGAAGCTCGACAGTTCGGCGGTCAAGGCCTGGCGCGGCGTCAGTTCGAAGCGCAGGCCGATCAGGCGGCGCTCGGTGATGAAGCCGCGGAACCGACCGAGGAACTCTGCGTCGGGTTCGACGCCCTGACTGTCCTCGATGCGCGCGTAAGGCGTCAGCCGCTGCGATGCGGACCATTCCGCCTGCACGTAGGCACTACTGAAGGATTCGCTCGGGCCGGCGTGATCGAACGAGCCGCGCACATGGGTCAGCGTGGACGTGATGCGCAGCGGGCCGCGGGTCCAGTTGGTGTATGCGCCGGCGATGTGCTGCTCGAAGGTGTGCTCGCCCACGGGCGCATCATCATGCGCATGGCCGTCGGCCTGCCCCCGCAGGCGGGTACTGCCGAAAAACAGGCCCACCTGGTCGGAAACGAAAAGGGCCGGGCGCCAATTCACGTTCACGATCGCGCCGCCGCCATGGCCGGAGTCGGGATGAGCCACGTCGAGCGCATCGAGGCGTTCCTTGAGCCGCGGCCCCAGGCCTGCTGCAAGCGAGTAGTGCATGGCGCCGGTGGCAAGCTCGGCGCTGCCTTCCCACAGCAGGCCGGTGAAGTGCGTCGGCAACGGACCATGGCCGCCCTCGAACTCTTCAATCCCGGGCCGCGAGATGCTGGTCTGCAGATACGTGCCGTGATGGTAGGCCGTGTTCCAGTAACCGATCGGCGTGTGGAACCGGCCTGCCCACAGCGTGTCGTCGCCCGAAAAGCGCCAGCCCAGCTGCAGGCGTTGGATCTCTTTCGCTTTCTGCGTCAGGAACCACTCGCCGAGGAAGCGGACACGTTCGGACTCGACGGTCGCAAACAGGTCGAGCGTCGCGGCAAAGCCGCTGGTCGAGCCTCGAGGGCCGCTCCCCGGGTCTGTTTCGTGCCAGCTCACCGCCGGGAACAGCAGAAAATCGAATTGCGGCTCGGCGGCCCCGGCCGGCGACGCGGCAAGCAGCGCCGCCAGCAGTGCCCCTGAAGGCAAGCTGCGCCTCATCGCCCGCGCGGCCTTCGCCCGGCACCCGGCCTTGCCCAGCGAGTGATCTCGTGCGGCTGCGGACATAAAAACCCCTTCTCGGCCGAACGTGGCCAAGACCCCTTGTGCATCTTGGTCCCGCAGTCGGTGCGCGGCCGGGCACCCGGTCGCAGTTTTGATGCACAGCGACGCAAGCGGCTGGTTTGGATCTAGTCGGTTCGGAGCAGACCTTCAGAACGGCTGCGGGTCTGATCAAGCGCGTCCAGCGCACCATCGGACAAGGTCAGCCGCGCCCGTCAGGTGGTTTTCCCGGGTCCACAGCGCCTCATGCCGAGGCGACCACACCCGAAAGAAGGGTCAGTGTCGACGTGCGCCGATTACGCTAAAAACGTTGCTCTGACCTCTGTCATGCGTTTTTCGCTCAGCCCTTCATCCGCTGCCTGCACTTCACGCACTGCATCTCATCGGTCGGGGCACTCGTGCCGTTACGCAGGACGTAGACCCGCTTGAAGCGCGGGTGCGGGCATTCGGCTTCGCGCTCGTGCTTGGGCTCGTCCAGTGTGGGTTCGATCCGGCTCTTCGGGACGCGCTTGCGCCGCTGCCACCACTCGACCAGCGCCCACACCACCAGCGCGACCGGCAGCGTGAGCGATAAGTAACGCCAGAACTCGGGCAATACCGATTCCATTGCTTTCGGCGGCGGGATGGGGACGCCCTACTTGCCAGCTGACCGAGCCACGTATCAAGCGCGGCCTTGCGATGGGCCACACCCTCGTAGGGGCGGGTTCATTTACGGCGTACCGCAGCACGTCCTGCAACGCGGTGCCGAACGCGGGCGGTGCTTCGCCTGCAATGACGACCACCTGATACCGGCAGTAGCTCGACGAGACCGCGCTCAGGCACGGCTGCGCCGTGCATGCATCGGCATCGAGCAGGCACACGATCTCGCCAAGCACACGCACCAGCACAAGCCCTGGGGATCCGAGTGCTTCCGGCGTGAGATCGAAGCGCTGACCGGGCGCACGGTCGAGGTCGGGCTGAACGGGCGGCCGGGTAAAGCTGCAGGCTCAGCTACGAACGGAAAATGAACCTGCCCCGTTTGTTGACTGCGGTTTCGACAGGCGCTAAACACCGCCGCGCCTACGTTCGGCGCATGCGCCTGTCCATCAACCCGTCGAAAAAGCGGCTCGGCCTTGCGGTCGCGGCCGCGCTGGCCGCCGCGGTCGCGGCCACGATCGCGTTCGACGCCTTCGAGCAAGAGCAGGCGCCCGAGCAACCGCAGCCGCCGACCGTCGCATCCGACGCAGTCCGCCCGCCAGCCGTGCTCGACCGCGTGTTTGTACGCCCGCCCAGCGCGCTCGACGAGGCGCCGGGCAGCGACGACGCACCCACCGAGGCCGTGGTGGCCGAGGCGCTGCCGCCTGATACGGACGCGCTGCCGCAGCCCGAGCCCCGGCGCGACACGGCCGTGGTGATGGCGCCGCCCGACCCGCCTGCCGCACCGCAGGGAGAACCCGAGCGACGTAAGCAGGTCGCACCGGCCGCGGCGGCCGCAGCGGCCGAACCCGAGCGACGCAAGCCCGCCGCGCCGGCTGCGGCCCCGCGCGAGGACATCGCGCGCACGGTCGACGCTCCGCCGGATGCGGGGCAGGCGCGGCGCCTCAACCGCGAAGGCATCGAGCTCATCAACGCGGGCCGGCCCGAGCAGGCGATCGCGCCGCTCGAGCGCGCAGCCCAGCTGCAGCCGCGCGATGCGGAGATCCTCGGCAACCTCGGCTATGCGTACATGCTGGTGGGCGAGTACGACGCCGCGAGCCGCCACTTCATGCGCGCGCTCGACCTCGCCCCGAACCGCTCAGCGACCTGGCTCAACCTCGGGCAGACCTACGCGGAGCTCGGCGATCGCGAGCGCGCGGTCGACGCCGTGGTCACCGGCTACCGGCACTCCACCCGCAAGGCGTCCGTGCGCTCGGCGCTGCTCGCGGCCGCCACCGGTTCGCGGCATACCCCGCAATGGCGCGAAGCCGCAGGCCTGGCGCTGGCGCGGATCGGTGACGGGTAACGGCGCCTTCCCAGGCAATCAACCTGACCGCTTTTTTCCTGGGAAGCCCGCTTCAAGTCCGTACCGGTCGACAGCGGCGAATACGCACTCGCCTGCGACGTTCAGCGCCGTGGTACCCGGCGGTCGCTAGACTTTCGCCCCCGCCCTGTCCACCTGCATGCCAATGGGTTCGATTCGTCCACTCTGCCGCACCGCGACGCTCGCGGTGCTCGCCGTGATGCTGACCGCCTGCTTGAGCCGCAAGGAGCGCCCGCCCTCGGGCGAGACGTTCAGCGCTGGCGACACGTACTCGCGTACGTACCCGGTTGCGCCTGCCGCGGCCTGCGAGGCTGCGCAACGTGCGCTGCTCGGGCAGGGGTATCTGATTGGCAAGAAATCAACCGACACGTTCGAGGCGACGAAGAGCTTCCAGCCCAAGTCGGACGTGCACACCCAGCTCAACGTGCGCACGACCTGCCTGTCGCAGCCGCGCGGCGGCGCGATCGTGTTCGTCAACGCGCTGCAGGACCGCTACGAGCTCAACACCACGGTCAAGTCCGCCAGCATCGGTGTGAGCATGATCGGCTCCGTGTCGCTGCCGATCGGCAGCAGCAGCGCCAACCTCGTGCGGGTTGGCAGCAGCACCGTGCAGAACCGGGAGTTCTATCGCCGCCTGTTCGAGCAGGTTGGACACTACGTGTCCAGCAGTGAAGACCTGCCCGCATCGCAGGCACCTGAGCTTCCGGCCGATCCGGCCTGAAGGGGACGGATGCAGGCAAGTCGCGGCTCTTCCGACAGGCGCATGAGGTGGTTCCCGACGGCCGGGGTCCGCCCTGCGACCAAGCATCGGGTTCCCGCACATCGGCCGCGACCCATGCCCCGCCGAAGGCCTGGACAGCCTGCGCCGCGACCGGGGCAGGCGCTTTGAAAAGCTTGGGCGGCGTAAGGCGCAGGCCCTGCCCGACGCGGCGTAGCGCCCGAGCCTCAACCCGGTAATGCGAAAGGCACCGCCATGCGGGGCCTTTCGTTTGGCCGGTGCCATGTGCTGCGATACGTCTCGAAAGTGCACTCCGACCCGTATGTTTGCCTTTGACTCTTTAGATGATCTTGCTCTGCGGAGCAGGCGCGCTTGCCTCATCGGCCTTGCGCACATGTTTTCTATCGTAGTCGTGCTTGTTCAACATCGCTTCGATGTCTGCGGTGTCCTGCTGGAACGATCCCGCACCATTTGTCGGCAGGCCACTACGACGGCGCTCGAGAATGATGTTGGCGGGCGTGCGCCCCTCGCTGTCTTTCTTCTGCGTATCCGCTCCGTTCTTCAGGAGCCACGCAACTAATCGTTTATCGCAATTCCTGACGGCTTGGTGCAGGGCCGTTGAAAAGCGCTTCGGCTCACCAATGGTTGCGTTGATGTCTTCGCCCGCGGCAAGGAACATGTCGCCCAGTTCCTGCCAGCCAGGCAGGTCGCTCCGCAATGCGCGGATCAGCGACCAACCCTGCCATTGTTCAGTGCTCTCGTCGGTCCTGACCTTCAACCCTGATTCAAGCAAGGCCCGCACGGTCCCTACCCGGTCCTTGGCGCGCCCGCCCTTCGCGGTCATGACGTCAAAGCACGTCTCACCACTGCGGTTGGTCGCGTTGATATCGGCGCCATGCCGCACCAGCAAGCGCACCATCTCTCCCGAATGGGCGATAGGCATGATGGCAGGCAGGTAGGCGAACCCGCCTTCCTTTGACGACCAAAGGTCGCTCGCCAGAATCTGCGTGACAAGCTCGACGTCGTCGCGCTCGACAGCCTTCAGCAGGATCGTCGTGTGCGCCCTGCTCCACACGTTCGGGTCGCCCTTCTCCAGAACTGGCGGCCATTGAACGGGCGTGGACTTGCGGGGCTTCGGGATATCGTTGTCTGTGGTGCTCATTGTTTTCGTGCCTCTCTGAACCCGTTGTTGCTTCTTATTGAATGCCACGCAGGCGTCTTGCCAATCGCTGTTCAACCCATGCGGTTGTTTCTGGCTCAGCCGAAAGCTTGTGGTACTCGTTTCGCGCATAAGTCCCGCACCCGTGCTAGCGGGACGCGAAGACCAGAATCGGCACTGCCAGTCTCCCACACGCTCTTCCAGTCATTGATGGCCGTTCGCAACGCGCTGCCTTCCACCAAGCGGTTCCTGACTCCCTGTCCGTGGAGTGCGGGGCAGTCCGCCCTGACCCCTGTCTTCAACCCCGTTCGAGACCCTTTTTTCACCCCAGGTGTACTTAAGTAGAGCTTTGCATCGGGGTTCTGGATCATGGTTCTCCTTCGAAAGAAGCTCTTTGTCTGCAGTGCGCTGCTGCTTGCATGCACTGCGTGCGCGGCGACTGGATCGACGCAGAGCCAGCCGCCAACCACCCTGGAGCCTGCTGCGGCTTCTCCGCAGTCGGTTGATGAGAACCGGGCGGCGCAAGCCGAGCCCGCTTCCTCCAGCACTTCTCCCTACGGTCCGGCCGCACAGACCGGTCCGCAGCCGACGGGGCAGCCTATGCCCGCTGCGCCAGTGCCCGCGCCGACCGGCAACCAGCAGTCGGACGATGGCAGCCGGGCGACGCAAGCGGTACCCACTCCCTCCAGCACGCCTCCAGTCGGTACGCCTGCACCGATCGGTCCGCAGCCGGTGGGGCAGCCCATCCCCGCTGCAGCAGTGCCGGCGCCGACCGACATCGAATCGTCGCGCTTCAACATGCAGGAGAACGGCGTCAACCGCACCGCCGATGAGTTCGATGCCTGGTTGCAAGGCCGGGGCGTGCGCGTCGCGACCGGGGTGCCTGCGATCCCGCTGGTACAGAACTGCCCGACGCCTGAAGGCGACAGGGGTGATGCCGACGGCGACCGCGTCATCAACTGCCTCGACCAGTGCCCGGCTTCCGAAGCCGGTCAGGCGATTGGCCTGGACGGCTGCCCGGCAGCCATCTCGATCGACCTCCAGGGCGTGACCTTCGCGTACGACAAGGCGGTGCTCGATGCCTCCGCAACGGCCGTGCTGGACGAAGCCGTCGAAATCCTCAAGCGCCACGAGTCACTCAAGGTTGAAGTAGCCGGGCACACCGACTCGCGCGGCGATGCCGCATACAACCAGAAGCTGTCGCAGCGCCGCGCCCAAGCGGTCTACGACTACCTGGTCGAGAATGGCGTGGACGCGGCGCGACTCATCGGCCCGATCGGCTTTGGCGAAACCCGCCCGCTGGTTCCCAACGAGAATCCGGACGGATCCGACAACCCGGAAGCGCGAAGCAGGAACCGCCGCACGGAGCTGAACATCCAGAATTGATGGAGGTTTAGGTCCGGAAGGGGCCGAGGCAGTTAGCTCGACTTAACTGCCTCCGTCCCTTTGGTGGTGTTCAACATTCCGCGGCAGTCGACTGATCGCGCAGCAGCGGAGGCAGTTTGGCCGCTTAATCGACTCCGCCCGATTGGGTCCGCTTCGGGAGCGTCACTTCCGGCGCGTTTGCGAACGGGGTCACGCCGAAATGCGGGTAGATTTCGGACGGGAAGTACGTGACGCCGTCGCTCACCACCATGCTGATCTTCTTGATCGCCTTGAGGTCTCGCGTGGGATCGCCCGGCACGAGGAAGAAGTCGGCGAGCTTGCCCGCTTCGATCGAGCCGAGCGAGTCGCCGCGGCCGAGGTAACGGGCCATGTCCAGTGTCGCCAGCTTGAGCGCTTCGGGCGCGCTGAACCCGATCTGCTGGAACAGCTCCAGCTCGCGGTGGAACGTTAGCGCGCCGCCGGTGTCGGTGCCGGGGATCAGCTGGATGCCGCGCTCGCGCATCATCCGCAGCGTGTCGAGCAATTTCGCGTACGCGCCCTGGTAGGCCTCCGCGTCGCCAGGCGCTGACATGTCCGACCACGCCCGCTTCGCGTCGCGTTGCGCACCCATCGGCAGGTGGTCGATGTAATCGGCCATGCCCGCAGGCGTCTGGCCATCGCGGTTCAGCAGCAGGAACTCGTGGATTCCGATCGTCGGCTCCACCGCCACGTTGTTCTCGGCGATCAGGCCGATCGTGCGCTGCACACGTTCGGACTGCAGGTCCAGCGGCGGCAGGCGGCGCAGCGCTGTCAGCCGCAACAGCGTGCGGGTGTCTTCATTCGGCTCGAGCACCCAGCCAAGCAGGATCTGGTTGATGTGGGTGAGCTCGTCGAACCCGGCCTCGACCATCGCATCGGCATTCGCGAAGGCCGGCACGTGTCCGGCCACGCGCAGCCCCAGCCGGTGCGCCTCGGCCACGACGGGCTTGGCGTACTCGGGCTTCATGCTGTTGTAGAGCTTGACCTGCCAGTAACCGCGGTCGGCATACCAGCGCACGGCGTCGAGCGCCTGCTCGAGATTCTCGACCAGGATGCCGTTGCTGGTGTTGAACGGGCTCTTGCCCTCGATCATGCCGCTGCGCACGATGCGCGGACCGGCGATCGTGCCGGCTTCGATGCGCTCGATGAGCTTGTCGAGCACCGCGTTGTCGTTGCCCATGTCGCGCATGGTGGTGACGCCCGCGGCGATGTTCAGCAGTGCGGCGTCCTGCGAGACGTGCCCGTGCATGTCCATCAGGCCGGGCACGAGCGTGCCGCCGGCGCCATCGATCACCACTTCGCCCGGGGCGGATGCGACCTCGAGCGGATCGACGCCGGTGATGCGCTCGCCCTCGACGCGCACCGACACCGGTGCGGTGAGCGCGAGTGTCTTCGGGTCGAACACACGCACATTGCGGATGCGCAGCGGGGCCTCAAAGCGGTGGGCGGTCTGCTTCTGGATCGACTCGAAGCGCTTCGTCCCCAACTGCGCCGCGACATCGCGCAGGCGCTGTTCCTCGGACTCAAAGCCTTCGCGGACGACGATGAAGGCCGGCGCGATGTAGGCGAACAGCTCGTTGTCCTGATCGAGCAGGACATAGGACGGGTGGAGGTCGATGCCACTGATCGCATGGGCGCGCACCTGGACCGTGCCGCCCTTGCCGCTGACGCTCATCGTTTCGCCGGGCTCGACACGGATGCTGCCGCCCGGCAGCGTCGGCATGGTGTTGTCGGCATCGGCGAGCAGCGCGCGCGCGTACATGCCCAGCGCCCATGGACTGGCGCTCTGGCCCACATACAGGCTCGGCTCGCTGACCGTGGCGCTGCCGCTGCCGACCGAATCGGTCCACGTGGCCTTGCTGCCCGCCTGCTCGAAACGCTCGCTGACCTTGCTGCCGAACGTGGTCGCGCCCGAGATCGTCCACGAGCGCGGCAGCCCATCCGGCCCGAGCCGGAGCTCCTCGACCATCGTCGGGCCTCGACCGTTGCTCTTGTAGTCGTAATCGATGCGGACCCGGCCGGCCTCCTCGTCGACCTTCAGGTGCCCGACGTTCGAACCGCCGCGGATGACGGTGAAGGCCTCATCGGCATGCGCCGCGGTTATCTGCGAGCCGATCAGTGCGGCGGCGAACAGGACAACGGTCGTCTTCATGCAAGGGCTCCAGCAGCAGCGGCGTTCCGGTGATCCCCAGTATGGCCGTGCGCGGCGCCGGCATGCGGCCCCCCGGCGGAAACCGGTGGATCGGGTAAACCGGGCGCGTCGCACTCAAAGGGGTCAGGTTCATTTCCGACGCACTGCGCGGCGTTCCCTGACAGTGAATTGGTTCGACGCAAGGCCATGGTGGGCATCCCCAATTGGATGCCCACCATGGCACGGCTCCCACGACTCGACCTTCCCGGCGTGCCTCAGCACGTGGTGCAACGCGGCGTCGACCGCCAGCCGTGCTTCGCTCGCGACGACGACTACCTCAGGTACCGGCAGGAGCTTGCTGAGGCTGCGCTCAAGCACGCATGCGCCGTGCATGCCTACGTGCTGATGACGAATCACGTCCACCTGCTGGTGACACCGTCCGAGCCGGGCGGCGTATCGCGGATGATGCAGGCCATTGGCCGCCGCTACGTGACCGGCTTCAACGCGCGCTACCGGCGGACCGGCACGCTGTGGGAAGGCCGCTTCAAGTCCGCACTGGTCGACAGCGACGAGTATGTGCTCGCCTGCTACCGCTACATCGAACTCAACCCAGTGCGGGCCGCGATGGTGCTGCAGCCCAGCGAGTACGTCTGGAGCAGCTACGCCCGCAATGCGCTCGGCATGCACGATGTGCGGATCACGCCGCATGACGCCTATCGACGCCTAAGCGCCGTAGATCGCGACCGGCACGCCGCCTACGCTGCTCTCGTCGCGAAAGGCATCGATACTGAGCAAGCGCACGACATCGCCTTGCACACGCAACAGCAGAAGCCCTGGGGACCCGAGCGGTTCCGGCGTCAAATCGAGGCGTTGACCGGACGGGCGGTCGAGGTCAGGCCGCGAGGGCGACCGGCCAAGTGGACGGCGTCAGCGCATCCAAGTAAATGAACCTGACCCTTTTCGCGTGGGGCCACGGAGCGCGAGCCGCAGGCCGCCTATATCGCGCTGGTGGGACGCAAGGGGAAGCAGGCGGTTAGCTCGACGTAACTGCCTTCGTCCCTTTTGATTCTTTCCCGCCCCCCTTTACCGAAATCTGCGAAACTCGGAGGGCTCCCAGCGGCACTAGCCGCCGGACGATGGGGAGCACAACAGCAGTGGCCACTAACTGATGGACAAGGAGAGGACACATGGAAATTAAACGCAGCTCGAACTCGTCGATTGAAGCACGGCCCGGGTCACACGGGGGTCTTGCTCTCAGCTTGTTACTCGCGGTCGCCGTTGGCTTTGCATGCGCGCCGGACGCAAATGCGCAGACGCCGGATCCGGGTCCGGGCCCGGGCCCGGATCGCACTGACAAGCTAGACGGAATTAAGGGCGTCGGATTTGGCCCTGCTTTCTATTTTCTTCGCTACAAAAACCACGTAATTGAAGATGCAAGAGATGTCAGAGTTCGAACCAACGGCACACTTGAAGCAAACCAGACCAGAACTTCGAGCAGCCTCGGGCTTGAGGTGCACGCCAACCTAGGTAAAGGGTGGAACGTTTGTGATGGCGAATGCACCGCGACCAACGTCATCAGCACTTGGGGCTGGAAAGCGTCTCCCTATCTCGGCGTTTTCGATGTAAGCGATGGAATTAATGGCTTGACAGCCGGAGTAGTTGCTGGGGTCTGGAGAGGCGACAAGGAAGGGGATAGCAGGACGGCCCTCAATCTTGGCATCGGCTATTTCACCCATAAAAACCAGCTTGTACTTGCCGACGACGTCCAGATCGGCCAGGCATTACCAGCTGGACTAGCGGTGGCAGACGCAACAAGGAAGACCGATGTCAGCGGAATAACGGTGTTCGTCTCCGCGAGCATGGGTTTTTAAGCGGCGGGCACGGCAAGCCCTATAGGGTTTGTGCGACACCCCGCATCCAAAGGCGCCAGGTTCATTTCCGACGGACTGCGCGGCGTCGCCTGGCAGCGAATTGGTTCGACGCAAGGCCGTGGTGCGCATCCGCAATCGGATGCGCACCACGAGGCGGCTCCCACGACTCGACCTTCCTGACGTGCCGCAGCACGTGGTGCAACGCGGCTTCGCCCGCGACGACGACTATCTCAGGTACCGGCAGGAACTTGGTGACGCCGCGCTCAAGCGCGCACACGCCGTGCATGCCTACGTACTGATGACGAATCACGTGCACCTGCTGGTGACACGGTCCGAGCCGGGCGGCGTATCGCGGATGATGCAGGCCACTGGCCGCCGCTACATGAGCGGCTTCAACGCGCGCTGCCGGCGGACCGGCACGCTGTAGGAAGGCCGCTTCAAGAAACGGGGTCAGGTTGAGTTCTTGAAGAAGTGAACGTGACCCCGTTATTTAATTTTCGCTGGGCCCGATGGGGGTCGGGTGCGGGCCGGTCGATCGCCGTGCCTGCTGGCTGATCGAGAACGCGAGACTGCCGAGTAGCGGCTCATCGGCAATCAGTCAGCCCTGCGCACCCGGATAAATCCGCTCTGCCCCGGGTCTCGCCGTCGCTTCCAGGATCAGTCGCGCGGTGGCGGCCGGCTCGTCCCAGTGCGGAAAATGGCCGGAGTGCTCGAACCAGTGCAGGCGCGCGTCGGGGAACAGGGCCTGGGCCCGCGCGGCCTGCGCGGTGAAACAGACGCGGTCGTGGCGTCCCCAGCCGATCACCAGCGGCGGCGTGATCGAACCGGCGGTGGCGCCTGCCTGCGTCGGGCCGTAGGCCAGGCTGTGAAGCAGCGCATTGAACGACGGCGCGGCAACGTAGCTGCACAATTCGTTCGCGACGGGCGCAGCCGGCAGCAACCAGGGTTTCGCCGAGAACTGCAGCAGCAAGGAGGTGCGCGACACCGGGTGCGCTGCCAGCCGCCGCAGCCACGGTCGCAGTGCGCGCAGCAGCGCGATCGAGGCGCGGACCGAGCCATAGAACGCGTGCCGCTCCCATCCGCGCCAGAAGCCACCCGGGTCGAGCGACACCACCGCACCGAGCACGCCGCCACGCCGCACGAGTTCGAGCACCAGCCGCGCCCCCATCGACGTGCCCACCGCATCGACGCCGATCAGCCCGTGCCGCTGCAGGAACGCGGTAAGCGCGTCGCCGAGCGTGGCCATCGACACCTCGCCGGCCAGCGGCGGCGTCTGCCCGAAGCCCGGCAGGTCGACCGCGATCACTTCGCGTTCGGCCGCCAGCGCGTCGATTACGGTGTCGAAGCTGTGCACGTCGCCGCCCAGCCCATGCACGAGCAGCAGCGGCCGCCCACGCCCGCGGCGGATGTGATGCATCTCGGACAAGGCCCTGCTCCCGGGTGGTTTCCCCGATTAGACGCGCACGTCGCCGACACAGCTGTGACGGGTGGATGCGCGCGTCGCGCAGCACAGTGGCCGGCGATTCAAATGCGGCGAATAACGGCGCCACGCTCACTTTTAACCCATTGGTCAAGTGAAGCTGATTCCGTTTCCGACCCGTTTCTAGCAGGTAACACAATCAGGCTGGGTTCTGGCAGAAGTAAACCTGACCCCGTTAGTCGTTGTCGTCGGACCCGCAGCACAGCGGTGGAGCGAGACGGTGCGACTACCGAGCCTGACAAACAGGCGCCGTCATGGACTAGCAGCGCCCATCGATATCAGGTTTTCTTCGCAGGCTTCGCCTTGGCCTTCTCGGCAGGTGCCTTTTTAGCGGCCTCGCACTCCTCGACCAGCGCCTTGATCTCCGGGTACGCAGGATCGGTTTCGTAGCGCTGCGGATACGCCAATTCCGTGCAGGTGGTCGCGAGCGGCTTCATGTCGGAGTCGTGGCCGCCTGGGTGCGCGAACGCCGACATTGAAAGCAGGGACATCGAGAGACCGACTAGGAAAGCAGACATCTTCATTGGGTAGCTCCAGGGCAGCGCGGCAGCTCGGCCGCATGGTCAATCCCCGCGTTGGGACAGCCATCGTGGGGTATGGGTTTGAAACCCGCGTTTTTCAGACGAGGCGTTTGATGTCGGAGTACTGACCGCGAACCCGCAGAACGACAGTAACCGGAGCATCGCCACGGTTGCGCCAGAACCAGCCGTGGTTCCCGTCAAAGGCAGCCTTGAGCACCCCTGCGTCGGATCGTGCGCTTCGACCCTTCTCATAGCTGATGGACTGGCCGCCACCGTCGGCGTGCGCATCGAAATTCACGGTTCCATCCTGCACAGCCCAGCTGAACTCAGCCTGCTCGCCCGCCTTCATGACCAGCTTGATCTCGGCGCCCTCACCGGGCTGCAGGACCACTCGCATTTCGTCCCGCCAGTCTTCGCCTGGCGCGGCAGGTGCAACCACTGAAGGCGCACTGGTTCCGCTTCGCGCGACGCCATCCGCAGGGGGTGCCACGGGCGCGTTAACGGTGCGTGTTGCCGCATCCAGGCCGGTCGCATCGGCGGCCGCGTCGGCCGCGGCCTCTTTCGCCAGCTGGGCTTTGATCTCCCCCATCTCGGTAAGGCCCAGAGCGCGTCCAATACCTGTGGGATCGATGGCGTACTCGGCCGGCAGCACGACGGCGACCAGCACTACCGAAGCGACCACGAGTGCCAGCAGGGTTGAGCGGAGCAGCTTTCTCGTCGACGGCAGGTCGGCATCGTTCGGCTTGTCAATGTTGTGCATGGTGCCTAGCTCCTACGTGTCAGGTGACGAAGTAACCGGTGAGTTGGTACCCGATCAGGATGAAACCGGCGCACATCATCGCCACGTTGGCGGTATAGGCATGGCGCCAAAAGCTGACCGTTCGCCGCCAGAAGCCCATCGCAATGAGGATCGCTCCCAGCGCCATCAATTGCCCGATCTCGACGCCGACGTTGAACGCAAGCAGGTTGGGCACAAGCCCGTCGGGAGAGATGTCGTAGTCGATGATCTTGCTGGCCAGACCGAAGCCGTGGAACAACCCGAAGATCAAGGTGGCCGCTTTCGTGTCCGGCTGGAAGCCGAACCAGCGCTGGAAGGCGCCCAGGTTGTCCATCGCCTTGTAGACCACCGACAGGCCGATGACCGCGTCGATCAGGTAGCTGTTGATGCCGATGTTGAAATACACGCCGAGCAGCATGGTGGTCGAGTGACCGATCGCGAACAGCGTCACGTACAGCGCGATGTCCTTCAACCGATAGAGGAAAAAAATCACTCCGAGCAGGAACAGGATGTGGTCATACCCGGTGGCCATGTGTTTGGCGCCCAGGTACATAAAGGGGATCGGATGAGCGCCGGAAATCTCCTGGATGTAGCCCTTGTCGCCCTCGGCCACCGCATGCGCAAACGCGTCGCCAGCAAGCGACAGCAGCAGCATCGCTAGAGTGAGCAGGATCGCGAGCCGGCCTTCCCGGTCACCAGGTCCTGACGCCATCGTTCGAAGAGACAGGTGCATCGCTTGATGTCCTCGTGAGCGAAGGTGACGCGTGAAAAGCGCGAACAGGTTCAGCCGCGTGCCGGCACGGGGGCGTCAACGCCCGCAAGCCCAATGCTCTCGCGGCGCTGGATGAGCCGGTAGAGCGCGGCCGGACGAGCGGCGTGAGCAAGGTTGACGAGATGATTCCGCCAATCACGACGGTCGCCATCGGACGCTGAACCTCCCTACCCGTGCCTACTCCGAGCGCCATCGGGAGGAAGCCCAAACTCGCTATCCACGAGGTCATGAGCACGGCCCACACGCGGGTTAGAGCGTACCGACGCAGCCGACAAGAAACGGGGTCAAGAAACGGGGTCAGGTTGAGTTCTTGAAGAAGTGAACCTGACCCCGTTTTTGGAAGGCGACCGGACAGCGGCACTGGTGTTACTCGAACGCGGTGCCGCTCAGGGGGATATGAAGTCGAAAGCTCGACTGGAGGTCGAGCGGCCTTCGGGTAATTGAACCTGACACCGATACTGGCTAGGAACTAGACGAACGAGTTTCCGCGAACCATCCGGAAAAACCAATCTCGTCAGCTCGCCACATTCGTCGCGCACGGATCTCGTACGTTGCCCGAGTAACCGGAGACATCGCGCCATACGCTATCGCCCGATGCATCTGCTCGTCTATCAAGACGAATAGCCGCTTTTGGATATCGATCTCTACCCTCTTTTCCTTGGCCAGAGCAGCCCTGCGACGAACGAACTGAAAAGCAGTATAAGAAAGGTAAATTCCGAGAGCCATTGAGGTCCCGGCAGCCACATAATAAAATAAATGCCCCTCTTGGGCAGTAGAACTCTTCTGAACGAGATAAAGCGCCGCAAAGGCAACGGCAATCAGAACGTAGCCCACCAGCAGTGAAATTATTCCAAGCACCCTTCGACGATCTAACTCAGCCTCCAGTTTGTCGAGGTTTTCCGTGGACGTCTCTGCCAACCTAAAGAGGGCCTCGAGCTCAGCGAAACGTTCTGACTTAAGTTCGTCATGAATCGTCATTGGTTAGATTCCGCAATTATTGCTACAGAATTCACGAAATCGCGCAAGATCTTGTCCTTTTGCCCCCGCTCAAGACAGGACGCAACTTTATGTCCGTTGTACTCAAAGTTCTCCTCGCTAGCACACACCTGAATTGTCTCTATCCTTAGGTGCGAAGCGCCCAGATCAGTTTCGAGTGACTTTAGCGCAGAGGCAAACAGCCCCTCACCATCCTTGTGGTAGTACACCAGGGAGCGATCTGCATCGTTGTAAAACAAGTCGACCTTATTTACCGCAATAACAAGCCACTTTGGCCTTCGCTTCGAGTAAAACAATCGGCGTATATTCGCCAGCTCAAATTTAAGCGAGTCCAACTCGATACGCAGATTGTATTCTCGCAGCTGGTCAATCGTTCTTATGCCATCCTTGTTC
The DNA here is from genome assembly GCF_042434515.1 of Lysobacter korlensis. Lineage (NCBI taxonomy): Bacteria > Pseudomonadati > Pseudomonadota > Gammaproteobacteria > Lysobacterales > Lysobacteraceae > Lysobacter > Lysobacter korlensis. The sequence goes on along the minus strand of NZ_JBHLTG010000004.1, from coordinate 99,316 downwards.
ACCAGTGATGCTAGAACGGCAGGAGTGCGAGGCGCCGAATAGCCCCAGTCAACAACATGTATCACGCCCTCAAGGCTGGTATTGTTGGTGTAGACGTCGATTTCACCCGCAGTTCGCAAGTTCGTTTGGCCAGGAAGGGTGCGAACGAGCTTGCCCCACTGACCGAACTGAATTGCATCGGTTTCCACACCAAGAGAGGCGTCCGGATTTTCGTAGTACAGAGTTCGCGCCTTACCGTGCATTTGTCCGATAAGGACTGTTTTCCCTGCACCGGGCGAGCCTGTTATAACGATCTGCGTTTCGCCTCTATCCGCAAATGCCTTTGCCTTGGTCCAGTACCTCTGGACAGCATGTCGGTAATCATAGCCAGCTTTAGCTGCAGTAAATCCGTACCTAGCAGCTGTAAACCATTCGATCGGCATTCAATTCCCCATCGCTAACGCCAAGGCGCGGCCGCCCCGGGGCGACATCGACGTTGCAGTCCACAGGCACAAGTCCTTACGTCAACTGGACCGCAAAGCGCCTCGACGACAGCGTCATCTCGACTGATTGGGGCGATTGTATCCGCGAAAGTGATTGACAGGCCGGCTGTTGGAATTGCCTGGTTGTTGACACTGCAGTCAGCATGCGCGAACACAAGGAATCGCCACCTTCTTCGTTGGACGGGTGGGATCAGCAGTCAAGCCTTTGGCTTCGGGTCAAAGGGGTTAGTTTGCTTTTAGACGTGCAGTGCAGCATTTCCCGGCAGCGGTGAGGCGCTGGTACGGCTTTAGCGGGGTCCCGATTGCGGACGGCTACGATGGTCCGACTGCCGCGAGTCGGTATCCCCGTGACATGCAGCAGCAGGCGGTCCAGCGTCAACATCACAGATCAGACTGTGTTTCTCAGCGCACTGGGAGAAGAATCACGTTGGCCTTGTTTTGGAAATGCTGATGCGTGGCGGCCGAGTGGGCCGTCTTGTACCCATGCCCGGACATGGCGCTCGCCGGCTTTGAGCGCGCGGCGGAAAAGGGCAGCGCGATCGCGACGTAGAACGCAGCGCTCATGCGGCTGGAGCGAGCCAGCAAAAGGGATTAGGCGGTGTCGCTGGTGGTGCGCGCGCAAGGTGCAGCACGGGGCGACATGAAGTCGCAGACCGGCTTGCAGTTGGATCGAAACAGCACTCTGACCCCTGTTTCGTCGGCACTACCACCAGTCAGAGTCGTCGCTATCCTCGCCGATATGGAGGCGACCGGCATGCACGTATGTTGCGACGTCAACGTGAGAATAGGTAATACCTGTTACGTCACACAGCCCCACGCTATCTTGGACGTAACAGACGGGAAATTCAGTTGCTCGTGGGACAAGCACTATGTTTGTCCCGCCGGCCTTCTGCACTGAATTAAACAGGACGGCATCTACTCGCGGTGTGCGCTCGCTCGTCAGATATTCGAGCATAGCCTGCGTGATCAAGTATTCCGACTCGCGCCCCGGGACGATCGGTCTCGCAATCTGCGCATGAAAGCGCCTTAAGAATGCACGCCTACTTAGCTCCTGACTGTAATCCTCTTGGAAATAGCTAAGAACCTCGTGACTGCGCGCCCGCTCAAGCAAGCGGAAGTCCAGCACAACAAGATCCTTGGTTGTGGCGAACTGCGCGTAAACGTAGCTCGCTCCGATAGCTGGCCGCATTTCTGCAAGCGCAGTTTCCTTTTCCATTGCCGCATAAAAGACAGGAACGCCCTCAGCGTTCATACGGCCATCGCGTGCTTTATCTGGGGGCGGGGCTCCCATGTGCTGCGCTGGTTCTCGGAAGATCTGCTGGGTCAGATCGAATCCGTTTGTTGCACGAAAGCGAAACAGCAGGGTATTGGCGGGCAGTCGTCGAACCGGGCGTTCGACTGTATCAGTGTGCAAACTGGTGGACGCACCTAGTCCTTCCAGGCCTTCGAACAACCCATCAAAAAACGTTCTGATGGCCGCATTGAAGAAGCGACGCTCGTGCCTGAGCTCGGCCTGAAGCCGTCGCCACTCCACATGCATGTGAGACACGTCCGGCCCGATTGGCTCGTAGCAGAACCCTTCATCAAAGAAGGGTTCATCCCCGTCGGGCGGCCAGTAGTCATCGGAGTCGACCACCGCGTCCACGATCTCGTCGTGGTTAGGCAAGTACTGGCCTAGGACCTCTTGCACCACGTCGGTCAGCGCGTCTCCCTGCTGCTCAAAATAACCGCGATCGTCGTCCGCGTCGGCGAAGATCCTGAGTTCCGTGCCAAGTCGAAAGTTCTCGCGGATTGCGTCGGCAACTCGTCGACCAAGCGTTGCTGTATCGAATGCCCGCCTCCGCCCCCCGCATACGGTGCACTTCGAACGCTCTCCCTCTTGTCGAACGATATTCGCAAGTGCAGCGTCATCGATACAGCGGTAGCAAATTGAGCCAGACATACACCACCCAAAAAAAGGCGGCCGGGGCCGCCTTTTGTTTACACGGACACTGGATTCGGCTTCTCCACCTCCAGCTTGTACTGCTTGATCGCCCTCGCGACATCCTTAGAGGTCATCTTCCCCTCCGCCGCCAGCGCCGCAATCGCCGCATGCGCGATGTGGAACCGATCCACCTCGAAATGCCGCCGCAGGTTATCGCGCGTATCCGACCGCCCGAAGCCATCCGTGCCAAGGACGCTGTAGCGCATCGGCACGTACTCGCGGATCTGGTTGGCGTACATGCGGATGTAGTCGGTGGCGGCGATCACCGGGCCCTGGCGGCCTTCGAGCAGCCCGGTGACGTAAGCCTTGCGCTGTTCGCCCTCGGGGTGCAGACGGTTGTAACGCTCGGCGTCGGCGCCGTCGCGGGCCAGCTCGGTGAAGCTGGGGCAGGACCAGATATCGCTGGTGACACCGAAGTCCTTGTCGAGCAGTTCCGCCGCGGCGATCGCCTCGCGCAGGATGGTGCCGGAGCCGAGCAGCTGCACGCGCAGCTCGCCCTTCTTCGGCTTGCCGGCGTCCTTGAGCAGGTACATGCCCTTGATGATGCCGTCGGCCGCGCCCTCGGGCATGTCCGGGTGGGCGTAGTTCTCGTTCATCAGGGTGATGTAGAAGTACTCGTCGCGCTGCTCGGCGAGCATGCGCTGCATGCCGTACTGCAGGACCACGGCGACTTCGTACGCGAACGTAGGATCGTACGAACGGCAGTTCGGGATCGTCGCGCTGATGACGTGGCTGTGGCCGTCTTCGTGCTGCAGGCCTTCGCCGTTGAGCGTGGTGCGGCCGGCGGTAGCGCCGAGCAGGAAGCCGCGGCTGCGCATGTCGGCGGCCTGCCAGGCCGAGTCGCCGATGCGCTGGAAGCCGAACATCGAGTAGTAGATGTAGAACGGCAGCATCGGCAGGTCGCTGACGCTGTAGCTGGTGGCCGCGGCGATCCACGACGAGAACGCGCCGGCTTCGGTGATGCCTTCTTCGAGCACCTGGCCGGCCGCGTCCTCGCGGTAGTACATCAGCTGGTCGCGATCGACCGGCTTGTACTGCTGGCCACGCGGGGCGTAGATACCGAGCTGGCGGAACATGCCTTCCATGCCGAACGTGCGCGCTTCATCGGCGACGATCGGCACGCAGCGCGGGCCGACCTGCTTGTCGCGCAGCACGATGTTGAGCGCCTGCACGAACGCCATCGTGGTGCTGATCTCGCGATCGCCCGTGGTCTTGAGCAGGCGGTCGAAGACTTCGAGCTTGGGCGCTTCGAACGTCTGCGTGGACTTGGGCCGGCGCTGCGGCAGGAAGCCACCGAGCGCGCGGCGGCGCTCGAGCATGTACTCGACTTCCGGCGAGTCCTTGCCCGGGTGGTAGAACGGCACCGCGCCGTCTTCGAGCTGCTTGTCGCTGACCGGAATATTGAAGCGGTCGCGGAACAGGCGCACGGCGTCGTTGTCGAGCTTCTTGGTGTTGTGCGTGGGGTTGAGCGCTTCGCCCGCCGCGCCCATGCCGTAGCCCTTCACCGTCTTGGCGAGGATGACGGTCGGCATGCCCTTGGCCTTGCTGGCCTCGTGGTAGGCGGCATAGACCTTGTGCGGGTCGTGGCCGCCGCGGTTGAGGCGCCAGACGTCCTCGTCGGACATGTTGGCGACCAGCGCGGCGGTCTCGGGGTACTTGCCGAAGAAGTTCTCGCGCGTGTACTTGCCGCCGAACGCCTTGCAGTTCTGGTACTCGCCGTCGAGGGTCTCCATCATCAGTTCGCGCAGCTTGCCGGTGGTGTCGCGCGCAAGCAGCGGATCCCAGTAGCTGCCCCAGACGAGCTTGATGACGTTCCAGCCCGCGCCGCGGAACTGGCCTTCGAGTTCCTGGATGATCTTGCCGTTGCCGCGCACCGGACCGTCAAGGCGCTGCAGGTTGCAGTTGACGACGAAGACGAGGTTGTCGAGGCCTTCGCGGCCGGCGACCGAGATCGCGCCGAGGCTCTCGGGCTCGTCCGTCTCGCCGTCACCGAGGAAGCACCAGACCTTGCGGTCGGTCTTCGGCATCAGGCCGCGGCCTTCGAGGTACTTCCAGAAGCGCGCCTGGTAGATCGCGCTGATCGGGCCCAGGCCCATGGACACGGTGGCGGTCTGCCAGTAGTCGGGCATCAGCCACGGGTGCGGGTAGCTGCTGATGCCGCGGCCGTCGACTTCCATGCGGAAGTGGTCGAGCTGGTCTTCGGTCAGGCGGCCTTCGAGGAAGCTGCGCGCGTAGATGCCGGGCGAGCTGTGGCCCTGGATGTAGAGCAGATCGCCCGGGTGGTCTTCGCTGGGCGCGCGCCAGAAGTGGTTGAAGCCGACGTCGTAGAGCGTGGCGCTGGATGCGAACGAGGCGATATGGCCGCCGAGCTCGCCGGGCTTGCGGTTGGCACGCACGACCATTGCCAGCGCGTTCCAGCGCAGGATCGAACGGATGCGCCACTCCATCGCCGAGTCACCGGGGCTCTTGGCCTCGAGGTGCGCGGGGATGGTGTTGATGTATTCGGTGGTCGGGTTGAACGGCAGGTGCGCACCGGCGCGGCGCGTGACCTCGACCATGCCTTCAAGCAGCTGGTGCGCGCGTTGCGGGCCATCGCGCTGGATGACGGCCTGGACGGATTCGACCCACTCGCGGGTTTCGATCGGATCGGGATCGTCGTGCAGCAGGTCGTTGAACGCGCTCGGCGGCAGCTGGTCTTGGCTCATGCGTATCGCGGCCCCGTGGCCGCGCCTCGTCAGACGGGGAAAGGCCCGATTCTAGCAGCGGGTTTCAAGCATTCCGGCCGCATTGATTCGATGAAAACGAATGCTGTCATGCGCGGTTGGGCGCGCAGCGCGCGGGGTTTGCCGGCTGTGGCGCGTGGGGAGCGGAGCAGTGCGCTGACAACGCGCGACTGTGCGCATGCGTGTGGTGGTGCTGAAGGGCGCGGCGATGCGATGACTCGCTGCAGGGGGCGATGCGGTCTATGGATGACGAAGCTGCCGAGCGCCTTCGTGCGCGATGGCGGCGGATGAGTTTGCAGACGGGCGGGCGCCTACGGATGCCATCGCGAACGAAGGGGTTGACGAACTACTAAGCTGTTAGTACTAATGACGCCGTAGACCCACCAAAGGCTGTCGATGTCCACCCCCAACCCCACCGAAGGCGAACTGGCGATCCTGCGCGTGCTGTGGTCGCGCAAGGCAGCGATGACCGTGCGCGAAATGCACGAGGTGCTCTCGCGCGACAAGGACACCGCGTACACGACGGTGCTGAAGATGATGACGATCATGGCCGAGAAGGGCCTGGTCACGCGCGACGAATCCGAGCGCAGCCACACCTACGTGCCGGTGCACGATGAGCCGGTGGTGCAGGCCTCGCTGCTGAAGGACCTGATGCGCCGCGCGTTTTCGGGATCGGCACTGACGCTGGTGCAGCGCGCGATCGATGACGACATCGCCAGCCCGGAAGAGCTGGATGCGATGTCCAAGCTCATCGCGCAGGCGAAAGCGAAGCGCAAGCGCTGATGGACACGCTGGCCGCCCTGCAGTTCGGCTTCGCACCGGCGCTTGCCACGGCGCTGCTGCATGCGCTGTGGCAGGACGCGCTGCTGGGTGTTGCTGCATGGCTGACACTGGCGGCGATGGCGCGTTCGAGTGCGGCCGCGCGGCATACGGTCGCGATGGGCTTTCTGCTTGCGATGGTGCTGGTGCCGGCCTCGATGTTCCTGCGCTTCTGGCAGGTCGCACCCGTGGACGTCAATGCGGGTGTGCTGCAGGCGATCACCGCGCCTCGTATCGAGGCGACGACCGGCGTGTTCGTGCAGCAGTCCAGCCCCGTCGCGATCGCGCTGGCACTGATCTGGCTGGCAGGCGTGGGCTTGATGCTGCTGCGGCACTTCGGTGGCTGGCGGCTGGTGAGCGCGCTGGAGCGGCATCCGTATCAGGCGCTGCCTGCGCAGTGGCAACGGCGCGTTGAAGCGCTGCGCACGGCGATGGGCATCACGCGCGAGGTCGCGGTGCGGTTGTCGGCGGACGTGGTCGGCCCGTTCACGGCGCGGTTGCTGCGGCCGGTGGTGTGGCTGCCGCTGTCGCTCATCACGCAGCTGCCGCGCGAACAGCTCGAAGCGCTGCTTGCGCATGAGCTGGCACATGTCGCGCGCATGGACTGGCTGTGGAACGGGCTGCAGTGCGTGATCGAGTCGCTGCTGTTCTTCCATCCCGCGGCGTGGTGGCTGGGCCGGCGCATCCGGCAGGAACGCGAACACGCCTGTGACGATCTTGCGGTGGCGGCGTGCGGAGACGCCATCGCGCTGGCCGAGGCGCTCGTGCAGATCGAGCGTCAGCGGCATCCCTCCCCGCACCTGGTAATCCCTGATTTAGTTCTCCCAGCCCATGGAGGCTCACTCATGAAACGCATTACCCGTCTGGTATCCGGACCGCCCGCGCGCAGCCGCTGGGGCGCACGCGCCGGCCTTGCCGTACTGATCGCAACGGGCGCATTGCTGGTGTCGCAGGTCGGCATCAGTGGCACCGCGCGCCCGAACATCCACATCATGTCGACCACCGACGGCGTGCTGCGCCCCGGCGATACGCGCGAGATCACCGCGAACGGCCTCGACAGGCAGCGCTACTACCGCGGCAGCGTCGATGCGCAGGGCCGGTTGACCGAGTTCTACAAGGAAGACGGCCAGGTGCGGCCGATCGATACGGGCGTGCGCAACTGGATCGCGGAGGTTTCCCGCCTGAGCGTGCCGCCGGCGCCGCCCGTCCCGCCCGCACCGCCAGCGCCGCTTGCTCCACCGGCACCGTTCGCTGCGGATGCGCCACCTGCACCTCCTGCGCCACCGGCTCCGCCCGCACCCCCTGCACCGCCGGAAGTTGCCGACACGGCCGTGTTCCGGTCGCTGCTGCGCGTGGTGGCGAACGATCCGGGCGTGGTCGCCAAGCTCGGCAGCCCGATCGCACTGGCATCGAACGACGTCGAGGGGAGCATCAATATCGACGGCGGCGCGTCACCGGGCGCGGACGTGGACGCCACGTTCGAACTGACCGGGCCGAAAGGACGCGCGGACGTGCATGTGATTGCGCAGCTCGATGGCCGGAAGTGGTCGCTGCAGACCATCGAGTTGAAGGGCCCTGCCCGATGAGTTTTTTTGCGCCAAAGTACTAATCTGTTAGTAGAAACGCCATGCGGCTGCGCCGCGTTCATGAAATGGAGTTCCCATGCACCATCGCATCCTCGCCGTCGCCGTCCTGCTGTGCCTTGCCCCGCTTGCCGGTGCGCAGCCCGGTGCGGGGTCGAAGCCGATCACCGCGGCCGAGCGACAGGCGGTGGTCGCGCGGCTCGCGGAGCAGCTGCAGGCGAAGTACGTGTTTCCGGACGCGGCGAAGACGCTCGCGGCCACGCTGCGGGCCCGCGAGGCGGCGGGTGCCTATGCCGGCACGAACGACGCGGAGGCATTTTCGAAGGCGCTTGCGAAGGACATGCGCGCGTTCGGCAAGGACGGGCACTTCGACGTCATCTACGCGCCCGGCTTCAAGCCGCGCCCGGCCGGGCAGAAGCCGAGTGCGGCCGAATACGAGGCGATGCGCCGGGAAATCGTGCGCGATGGCTATGGCATCGACAGCATCGCGCGGCTGCCCGGCAACGTGGGCTATCTCGAACTGCGCGGCTTCGGCCCGGCCGAACTGGTCGGCGAGGCACTGTCGGCGGCGATGACGGTGCTGTCGGGCACGGATGCGCTGATCCTGGACCTGCGGCGCAACGGCGGGGGCGATCCGGGCGCGGTCGCCTACCTGATGAGTCACTTCTTCGAGAAAGGCGACCAGCGCCATCTCAACGACCTCTACAGCCGGGCCAGCAACAGCACGCGCCAGTACTGGACCCACCCGGCGGTGGAGCCGCGCTACACCAGGCCGGTGTACGTGCTGACCTCGGCGCGCACGTTCTCCGGCGGCGAGGAGTGCGCATACAACTTCCAGACGCAAAAGCGCGGCGTGACCGTCGGCGAGAGCACCGGTGGCGGATCGAATCCGGGCGACATGTACGCGCTGGGCTCGGATTTCGCCGCGTTCATTCCCGATGGACGCGCGATCAACCCGGTGACGAAGACGAACTGGGAGCATGTCGGCGTCAAACCCGACATCGCGGTGCCGGCGGCCGATGCACGCAGAACCGCGCACGTGGCGATCCTGCGGGACCTGATCAAGGCGTCAGCCGATGCCGACGAAAAGTCGGAGTTGCAGCAGGTGCTCGCAAAGGTGGAAGCCGGCAAGGAGGACGCGCCGGTGTATTCGGCGCCGCACTGAAGTTGCATTCCGGGGTTCCCGCCTCGCCCGGGCGTGCTGTCGGCGTTGCTTCACCGCACCGGTTCGCGCGGGCACTGGGCAAGCGGCCCCAGCGTGCGAACCGCCCGCCCAACCCGAGTGCTTCAAGCGGGCCGGGCCACGGCCGGAGCGGCCGGATCAGGGGTAGCCCATCGGTGGGGTGACTTCCGGCCCATGGCGGGGTCGTTCTGGTGTTGTACTTTACCAACACACCAACCCACACCGACCCGGACACCCCGCCATGAACGCACTGACCTCGCTCTTCTCGACCTCCCTGCCGCGCCCCGCCAACCGCACCAATGTGCTGCCAATGGTGGCCCGCCCGACCCGCCGCGAACGCGACTACGGCGTCGGTTATGGCTCCAGCAGCGGTTACGCGACCGCGCGCACGGGCTACGCCACTGCCGCCCGCGCCGCCTCGGGTTGGACCGCGCCGCGCTACCGTTTCGGTTGATCCGATGACCAACCGTTCGAAGTGCCACCCCGGCCGCGCATGCCCTCCCGGCGCGGCCGCATCAGGCGAAGCCTGCGGACGATCAGCTCGCAGGCTTTCGCAGTAGGGCCAGATACACCTCGCCGCGCAGCGCGCGTGGCGTGCCGGACGCAAGCGCGATCAGGCTCGCCAGCGCGAACGTTCCGGCGGTGCGCAGCTTGCGCACCCGGCGCCAGGCATTGCTGACGCTGCCTTCCCACTGCAGCGCAAAGCCCGCCTCGGTCCAGCAGCGGCGCAACACGACCGGCGCGATCGGGCTGATGTGGCCCTGCTCGCGGTAGTCCTCGTCGCGATACCACTGGAACACCCCCTCACGCACGAACATCGCCTGCGACACCGGATTGGCGAGGTTCGGCGTGGACACCACCATCGTGCCGCCCGGCCGCAGCATCGCGAAACACTCGCGCATAAAGTGGTGCGGGTTTTCGAGGTGCTCGATCAGCTCGAGCGCGACCAGCGCATCGAAGCGCTCCGGCAGCTGCGTCGAGAACACACCGTTGAGGTCGAGCGGATGGAACGGCACGTGTTCGCGCGGAGCAAAGCGCTCGACAAACAAGTCGCTCGCCGTAAGCGCGTAACCCAGATCGACGAGCCGCTGGCTCAATGCGCCGCCACCAGCGCCGAGCTCGAGCACACGCACACGCACATCATTGCCCGGCGGCACCGCGTCCAACATCGTCCGCGCGACCAGTTCGTGTAATCCGGGCGCGGCGAAGATGGGGATGCCTTGGTAGGTGCTGAGATCCGCCTCACCGCCAAACGCATCACGGAAGTTGCGAGCGCGTTCATGCGCCTTGTCGAGTGGATCGGGTGAATCGGTCATCTGGCCGGATGCCATAAGGCGATCGGGCCGGTAGTGTATAGCCCATCCGGACCGTCGCGGCTCTGCATGACAACTACCGCCAGCCTCGTCGTGACCACGTACAACTGGGAGGAGGCGCTTGCACTGTGCTTAGGGAGCATTGCGCAGCAGCGCGTGCTGCCGGTCGATGTCGTGGTCGCGGACGACGGCTCACGCGAGGAGACGGGAGCGCTCGTCCGGCGCTTGGCCCGTGAGTTCCCGGTGCCGCTGCACCACGTGTGGCAACCTGACGCCGGCTTCCGTGCAGCACGCGTGCGCAACCTTGGCACCGCACGCTGTACCGGCACATATGTGATCTATGTGGACGGCGACATGGTGTTGCATCCGGACTTCATCGCCGACCACGTGCGACTAGCCCGTGCCGGCACCTACTTGCAGGGCGGCCGTCTGAATGCGTCGCCCGGAGAGACGCGACGCCTACTCGCAGGCGCCGCGCCGCGCTTCTCTCCCCTCATGCCTGGCAAGTACAAGCGCCGCCACGCGATCCACTGGCCCTGGCTTGCCGCACGGAAGCTCGCCCGCGAACGAGGAATCGTCATGAGCTGCAACATGGGCATTTGGCGTGCCGACCTCGATCGAGTGAATGGCTTCGACGAAGATTTTGAAGGCTGGGGCCGTGAGGACGACGACCTCGCCGCGCGGCTGCGCCACGTCGGCGTCGAGCGGCGCCAGCTGAAGTTCGCTGGCCTTGCCGTGCACCTATGGCACCGGACACGCTGGCCCGACGGCGTGCCCCCTACCGAAGAAATCCCCAACGACCGGCTACTACGTCGAACGCTTGAGACGCGCGCGGTTCGGTGCGCGCGCGGACTCGACAGACACGTAGCATTGTTCAGCGGCGTCCACGACGCCCAGACGTCTCTTTCGGCTGCACAGACTGCAGCCTGACGGCTACACGCCGACGAAGCGCCGCGGCAGCAGCAGCTTCAGCGCGCGCTCGGCGCTCTTGCGGCGCAGACCGCGCTGGCCGAGGCCGCGCAGGATCGGGCCGATCCACGCCATCCGCGGTGCATCGAGCATCGCCGCGCGCGCATCGGCCTCGATGCGGTACATCGCCAGTATGTCGCGCGCGAGCCGGCGCCGCGTTTCGGGTAGGTCCGGCAGCTGCGCGAGGCAATGCTCGAGGTCGTCCGCGGTGCCGCGGTAGAAGTCGATCGTGCGCTGGTAGCGACGGCGCTTGGCGTCGTCCTTCGAGCCGCTCTTGGCGAACACGTCGGCGCTGACGCTGCCACTGTGCTGGCGATACCGCACCAGCGGCTCGCGCAGCTTGAGGCAGTCGCCGAGCAATGCCGCGCGCAGGCTCAGCGCGTTGTCCTCGATCGGCCCGCGGATCGGCCCGAAACGGTCGAACACCTCACGCCGGAACGCGAGCGTCGCGCCCAGCAGACCCATCAGCCGGCCCGAACTGACGAAGTAGTCCAGCCCGAAGCGCTCGCGCCGGAACGGCAGGTGCAGCTCGACCGGCCGGCCCTCGGCATCGATCGCATCGAACTGCGAGGCCAGCGCCATCACGCCGGGATTCGCATCGAACGCCTGCAGCACGCGCTCGACGCGATGCGGCACGGAGACGTCGTCACCGGCCATCATCACGATGATCTCGCCGCGCGTCAGCGGCACGGTCGCGCTGACATGCGCGGCGACGCCGAGGTTGCGCTCGTTGCAGCGCACCTTCACCGAATGCGGGCCTTCGTATCCGGCCAGCAGCGCCGAGGCGCGCTCGTGCGTCGCGTCGCCCGACGCGTCGTTGGAGACCACGATCTCGCACGCCACCGTCTGCGCCAGCGCGCCGCGCACGGCCTCCTCGATGAAGGCCGCATCGCGCCAGCTCAGCAGCAGGATGCTCGCGCGGTGGCGTGCATCCGCTGTGGGGCCGTCCAACACCGGCTCAGCCGTCGCGCCCGCGCGCGGCGCGGATCTGCGCGTCTACCGCGGCGATTGCAGTCATATTGACCACGCGCCGCGGCGTCGAAGCCGGCGTGAGGATGTGCGCCGGCTTGTCCAGGCCCATCAGGATCGGGCCGAGCGCGACGCCGTCGGTCATCACCTTGATCAGGTTGTAGGTGATGTTCGCCGCGTCGAGGTTCGGCATCACGAACAGGTTCGCGCGGCCGGTCAGCGTGGTGTTCGGGAAGATGCGCGTGCGCAGCTCCGAATCCCATGCGGTGTCGCCCTGCATTTCGCCGTCGATGTTCAAGCGCGGCGCGCGCTGGCGGATGATTTCGTAGGCGCGGCGCATCTTCGCGGCCGAGGCGTTCTCGTGGCTGCCGAAATTGCTGTGCGACAGCAGCGCGACCTTCGGCTCGACGCCGAACAGCTTGAGCCGGTAGCTCGCCTGCAACGTCGCTTCGGCAATCTGCTCGGCGGTCGGATCGAGCTGCACGTGGGTGTCGAGGAAGAACCATGCGCCCTGGTCGTTGATCACGCCCATCAGCGCCGCAGTGCCGGTCACGCCGCGGTCGAAATCGAACACGCTGCGCAGGTAGCCGAGCTTCTTGTGGAAGCGGCCGACGATGCCGCAGATCATCGCGTCGGCTTCGCCGCGCTCGACCATCAGCGCGGCGATCAACGTCGGACGGGAGCGCAGCAGGTTCTTCGCGGCGGCCGGCGTCACGCCGCGGCGTTCGGTTAGACGGTGATAGGTCTGCCAGTACTCGTCGAAGCGCGGGTCGGAGTGGATGTTCGTCAGTTCGAAATCCACGCCCGGGCGCATGCGCAGGCCGAGGCGCTCGACGCGCTTGCCGATCACGTCCGGCCGGCCGATCAGGATCGGGAACGCGAGCTCCTCGTCGATCACGGTCTGCACCGCGCGCAGCACGGTTTCTTCTTCGCCTTCGGCATAGACCACGCGCTTGCGGTCGCTGCGCGCGCGGTCGTACACGGGCTTCATCAGAAGGCCGGTGCGGTAGATGAACTGGCCGAGCTTTTCCTCGTACGCGGCCATGTCGGCGATCGGACGCGTGGCGATGCCCGAGTCCATCGCCGCCTGTGCAACCGCGGGCGCGAGCACCACGAGCAGGCGCGGGTCGAACGGGCGCGGGATCAGGTAATCCGGGCCGAACTTCGGCACTTCGCCGCCGTAGGCGCCGCCGAGGTCGGTGGCCTCCATGCGCGCGAGCTTCGCGATCGCGCGCACGCAGGCGAGCTTCATCGCCTCGTCGATCTCCTGCGCGCCGACGTCGAGCGCGCCGCGGAAGATGTACGGGAAACACAGCGCGTTGTTGACCTGGTTCGGGTAGTCCGAGCGGCCGGTCGCGATGATGCAGTCCGGGCGAACGGCGCGTGCGTCCTCGGGCAGGATTTCCGGGTACGGGTTGGCGAGCGCGAGGATGATCGGCCGATCGGCCATCTTCGCGACCATCTCCGGTTTCAGCACGCCACCCGCGGACAGGCCGAGGAAGATGTCGGCGCCTTCGATGATGTCGTCGAGCGTGCGCTTGTCGGTATCGCGCGCGTAGCGCTGCTTGTCCGGATCCATGTTGCCGCGGCCGGTGTACAGCACGCCGTCGCGGTCGACCGCCATGATGTTCAGCGGGTTCATGCCCAGCGCGACCAGCATGTCCAGGCACGCGATGCCCGCGGCGCCCGCGCCCGCGGTCGCGAGGCGCACGTCCTCGATCTTCTTGCCGGTGACTTCCAGTGCGTTGAGCACCGCGGCGCCGACGATGATCGCGGTGCCGTGCTGGTCGTCGTGGAACACCGGGATGTTCATGCGCTCGCGCAGCTTGCGCTCGACGATGAAGCACTCCGGCGCCTTGATGTCCTCGAGGTTGATGCCGCCGAAGGTCGGTTCCAGCGAGGCGATGATGTCGACCAGCTTGTCCGGATCGCGCTCGTCGATCTCGATGTCGAACACGTCGATGCCGGCGAACTTCTGGAACAGCACGCCCTTGCCTTCCATCACCGGCTTGCCGGCCAGCGGGCCGATGTCGCCCAGGCCCAGCACCGCGGTGCCGTTGCTGATCACCGCGACGAGGTTGCCGCGTGCCGTCAGCGCGCTGGCCTGGTTCGGATCGGCGACGATCGCTTCGCAGGCATAGGCCACGCCCGGCGAGTACGCGAGCGCGAGGTCGCGCTGGGTCACCATCGGCTTGGTCGCGGTGACCTTGATCTTTCCCGGCGGGGCCAGGCGGTGGTAATCGAGCGCGGCTTGCTTGAAATCGTCGGAATTGGACATCGGACCGGGCGGCGTGAACGAGGGCCCGATTCTAACGGCAGCGACGTGGGCAGGCCGTGCGGCAACGGGCGCCGTGCACGCACGATGCGGCGCGGCACGCGACCGTCCGGCGCCGCATGGAATGCGCCGCCGGCTGCGCTACAACACGCGCGGCGCCTGACTTACAGGTCGACGAAGTCGTCGCTGTGCGCGATCGCGTCGAGGCGGATGCGGTTGGCGAACAACGAGAACGCGAGCATGCCGGCAAGGCCGTTCGCACGCTTGATCCACGGCGGCAGCCAGCGCGGCTGCACGAGCACGCCGGATTCGAACAGCGGCTCGAAGCGGATCACGTCCTCGAGCGTCATCTTGCCGGCAAACAGCCAGCGGCACAGATGCAGCTTCTGCTGCTGCAGTGCCCAGCGGAAGAACGTATGCACGCCCACGAGGCCACGCAGGTACACGGTGTCCTTCGTGAACGCATGGCCGCCGGTGGTTGGCACGCCACGGAACACGCGCTGGGCCGAGCCGAAGCTGTCGGCCGGCGTCTGCCCGGCATTGAGGAAGTAGCGGAACACCTCGATGAAATCGGCCCCGTCCAGCGCCATCGCGACGGCCTCGATGCGCAGGCTGATGCGCTTCATGCGGCCGATGTCGATGCTGCCGGTGATCTGCTCGGCGAACGTCGCCAAGCCTTCCTGGGTCGCGGTCGTGCGCGGCGAGGCCAGCGACAGGCTCTGCAGCACCGGCTGCTCGCGACCGTTGAGCGCGGTGATCGAATGCACGAACGCTTCGTGCTGCAGCAGCTGGTCGCGGTCGTAATCGCTGAACGCGGCGCCCGCGCGCAGGCGGATGCGCGTGGCGCCGGCCGCGGCCTTGGAAATCAGGTCCGGATCGAGCACGACCTCGATCACGCGGCCGTCGAAGAAATCATCGAGCGCGCGCTGCAGCTGCAGCCACAGCGAGGTCGCCGAGATCGGCACCTGCTCGGACGGCGCGAGCAGCGCGTGGTCGAGCTCGTCGGCGATCGAGATGAAATGCCGGGCGGCCTCGCGCGTGCTCGGCCCGTTGCCGGGCAGCGCCTCGTCGGGGCGGCCGTAAAGGCGGATCGAATGCGCGGTGACGGCTTCGGTGCCGAGCGATTCGGCCAGCTCGGCGGCGATGGCCCAGCTGCGTGCCGAATCGATCAGGTAGGCGCCGAGCGGGTGGTCGCGGTCGGCCTCGCGGGCGACCGCGTCGAGTTCACGCCGCGCGTGGCTGAAATCCTGCTGCGGGTAATCGATGCGCGGCAGCGTGGCCTCGCCACGACGGTAGGCCCCAAGAAACGTCGCCTCGACGCCGGCCGGCCAGCTGGCCAGCGTCAGCAGCTTGATGCCGCGGGCGGCCTGCACCATGCGCGCGTCGAGCGCCGCGTGGTGGGCGATCTCGGGCGCGGTGAGTGCTTCGGGTTCGGGCAGGTGTGGGGCCAGGCGGGCGGACACGGCGTGCTCCCCGGCACCGTCGACCGGCGCGGCCGGGATGGCCGCCGCGTCACGGGCCTCAGGGAAGCTAACGGCCGCGCCCGCTTCGACTGAAGCCAGCCGGCGGCGGTCGATCACGCCGCTGCGCCGGTCGTGGTCAGCGTCGGCCATATTTGTCCTGCAGGCGCTTGTTGACCGCCTTGCCGAGCACTTTCGATTCGGCGTTCTCGGCGCGGCGCCCGGCGAGCTTGTCGGCCGCGCCGGCAACCTCCTCGCTGAGCTTCATGTAATTCGCGAAGCGCCGTGAGTCGAGCTCGCCAGACTCGATCGCCGCGCGCACCGCGCAGCCGGGCTCCTTCGCATGCGCGCAATCGCGGAAACGGCAGTTCGCGGCGACCGCTTCGACGTCGGCGAAGTTCTCGGCGACGTCTTCCTCGCCGGTCGGCTTGAGCTCGCGCATGCCGGGCGTGTCGATCAGGCATGCACCGGACGACAGCGGAATCAGCGCGCGATGTGTGGTCGTGTGGCGGCCGCGCGCGTCGCTTTCGCGCACCTCGCCGGTCCTCATGCGCTGCTCGCCGAGCAGGGTGTTCGTCAGTGTCGACTTGCCGGCGCCGGAGCTGCCGACCAGCACGATCGTGCGGCCGGGCCCGAGCCACGGCGCGAGCGCGGTGACGCTGGCCGGGTCCTTCGCGTTGACCGCGCGCACCGCGATGCCCTGCTCGGCGAGCTCGGCCAGCGTGGCTTCGGCTTCGGGCACCGCGGACGGATCATCGGCGCCGGCCTGATCGGCCTTGGTCAGCACGATGACCGGCTCGGCACCGCCGCGCACCAGCAGCAGGTAGCGCTCGATGCGGCGCGGGTTGAAGTCGGCATCCAGACCGCAGACGACGAACACGGTGTCGACGTTCGCGGCGATCAGCTGCTGGCGGTAATGGTCGCCGGCGGCGCCGCGCTTGATCGCCGAGCGCCGCGGCAGGAGCGCGACGATGCGCGGCGGCGCCGTGTCGAGATCCTCGATCAGCACCCAGTCGCCGACACCGGGGCGCTGCTCGGCGGGAAAACGCGGGCGTTGCCACTCGGGCAGCGATTCGACGGGAAACGCAGTATCGGGCGCGTCGGCAACGATGTAGCCGCTGCGGTGCTGCTCGCTGACCCGCGCTGGGCGGGCCTGCGGATGCGCCTGCAGCGCTTCTCGCCAGCTTGCATCGATCGGCTGGCCTGTGTCGTCGACGGCCCAGCCGATCGCCTGCAGCGAGGCGAGGTCGAAGGTCATGGTGTGCGGCGGGCAGGGGTCATGCCCCGATTCTAGTCCGAGCATGCGCGACTGCACGCGAGGGCGGCCGGCGATGGGCGGCGATTTCTGCTCGGCGGCTCCCAAATCCCGGGATCGGCAGTCCGACGCCATTGCCCGGCTTTGCTAGGCTGCGCGTCTTTCCGGCCTCGGCTGCTGCGCATGTCCTTCCCCGCCCTGAAGACCCGTGAACGCCTGACCGAAGTCCGCTACGAGATCCGCGGCGAACTCGCCCGCCGCGCACGCGAACTCGAGGCGCAGGGCCGCCGGCTGATCAAGCTCAACATCGGCAACCCGGGCGCGTTCGGCTTCCGCGCCCCCGAGCACCTGCAGCGCGCGATCGCCGGGCGTATCGACGAGACCGACCCGTACACCCACCAGCAGGGCCTGCCGGTCGCGCGCGAAGCGCTCGCCGCGCATTACCGCCGCCGCGGCGCGCCGAACGCCTCGCCCGAGCGCATCTTTATCGGCAACGGCGTCAGCGAGCTGATCGACCTGAGCCTGCGCGCGCTGCTGAATCCGGGTGACGAAGTGCTGGTGCCGTCGCCGGACTACCCGCTGTGGACGGCCGCGACGATCCTCAACGATGGCTGCCCGGTGCATTACCACTGCCGCGCTGAAAACGGCTTCCTGCCCGATCCGGACGAGATCGAATCGCTGGTGACGCCGCGTACGCGCGCGATCGTGCTGATCAACCCGAACAACCCGACCGGCGCGGTCTACCCGCGCGAACTGCTCGAGCGCATCGTCGCGATCGCGGCGCGGCACCAGCTGTTGCTGATGAGCGACGAGATCTACGACGAGGTCGTCTACGACGGCGCGAAGTTCGAGCCGCTTGCGCCGCTGGCCGGCGACGTGCCGTGCCTGAGCTTCGGCGGCCTCAGCAAGGTCTACCGCGCCTGCGGCTGGCGCATCGGCTGGGCGCTGCTGAGCGGCGACGTGCGCGCGATCGGCGACTTCCACCATGCGATGGATCTGCTCGGTGCACTGCGCCTGTGCGCGAACGTGCCGGGCCAGTTTGCAATCGAGGCCGCGCTCGGCGGCGAGGCGACGATCAACGCGCTGTGCGCGCCGGGCGGGCGCCTGTATGAAGCGCGCCGCGCGGTGGTCGAGAGCGTCGCGGTCAGCCGCCACCTGCAGATGACCACGCCGGCCGGCGCGCTGTACGGCTTCCCGACCGTGACCGGCGACGCCGCGCGGAGTTTCGACGATCACGGTTTCGCACTCGAACTGCTGGAAACCGAGAACGTGCTCGTCGTGCCGGGCGCCAGTTTCAACAGCCGCGAGCGCACGCAGTTCCGGGTGACGCTGCTGCCGCAGCCGGACGAGCTGCGCGAGGTGTTCGCACGCATCGAGCGCGTGCTCGACCGGCGCGCGCAGGCCGGCGGCAACACGCATGCCGCGGTGGCGTAACCCGCTTGCGGGCCTGCTGCTCGCGTTCGCGGGCCTGGCCGGCTGCGCGACTTCCCAAGGACAGGACGACCGCATGACGCTGGATTACCTCGCACTCGGCGACAGCTACACGATCGGCGAAGGCGTGCCCGAAGACGGCCGCTGGCCGGTGCAGCTCGCGCGTACGCTGCGCGCCGAGGGCGTGCCGCTGGGCGACCCGCGCATCATCGCCACCACCGGCTGGACCACCGACGAGCTGCTCGCGGCGATGGACGCGGCCGAGCCGCTGGGGCAGTGGGATTTCGTGACGCTGCTGATCGGCGTCAACAACCAGTACCGCGGCCGCAGCGTCGGCGACTACCGCTCGCAGTTCACCACCGTGCTCGAGCGTGCGCAGCGCCTTGCCGGTGGACGCGCCGATCGCGTGCTGGTGGTGTCGATTCCGGATTGGGGCGTGACCCCGTTTGCGACCGCGAACGGCAAGGACCCGGCGCGCATCGCGAACGAACTTGATGCCTACAACGTGGCCGCGCGCGACATCAGCGCCGCGCACGGCATCGCATTCGTCGACATCACGCCGGTCAGCCGCGAACGCGGCGTGGAGCCTGCGATGCTCGTCGAGGACGGGCTGCATCCGTCCGGCGCGATGTACACGCTGTGGACCGACCGCATCGCACCGGTCGCACGCGAGCTGCTGTCACGATGACGACCAGCTACCAGCCCCTCGCGCGCGGCGATGCGCACGCGATCGCCGCAAGCTTCCTGCCGGCGCATCCGCTCGGTAACCGCTGGGACTACTACTACACGCGCACCAAGCTCGGCACCGACCCGCTGTATCCGGGCGTGTGCGATGTGCTGCGCGGCTGCAATGCGCCGCTGCTGGACATGGGCTGCGGCCTGGGACTGCTCGCGCACACGTTGCGCGCGGCCGGGCTGTCGATGCCGTACCGCGGCGTGGACAGCGACGCGGCGAAGATCGCCCGCGCCAGACGCGTCGCGGCGCGCGCGCAGCTTGGCGATGTCGCGTTCGACACCGTGGACCTTGCGCGCGTGATTCCCGAGCACCGCGGCAGTGTCGCGATCCTGGACGTGCTGCAGTTCATCCCCGAGGCCGCGCAGGTGCGCGCGGTTGATGCCGCAATTGCGATGCTCGCGCCCGGCGCACGGCTGGTGATCCGCACCGGCTTGGCCGACGGCAGCCGCCGCGCGCGCATCACGCGTGCAGTCGATCTGTTCTCGCGCGTGGTCGGCTGGATGCATGCGACGCCGTTGCAGCTGCCGACGGCCGAGCTGCTGCGTTCGCGTTTCGATGCGGCCGGGCTGCAGTCGGAGTTCATCCCGTTGTACGGCAACACGCCGTTCAACAACTGGCGCGTGGTGGCGACGCGAGCGGGTTGAGGCCGCGTCACTGGCCTCTGTCGCGAGCGAGCGGGTAACGGGCTCGCAGCCTGGCATCAGCCTGGCCCGACTGGAATGCGCCCACCCGATCAACAAAAAGGCCGCCCCGAAAGGGCGGCCTTTGTATTGCGATACGGGCTGCGCCGGAGCGGCGCAGCCGTGGTCTTCGTTACTGGCTTACCGCGCGCGAGGCGTTGACGCGCCCACCACCGTAGAGGCTGTCGTTGCCGGGCTTGCCGAGGTCGTCGGACGAGGCGCGCAGCACGCGCTCGACCGCGGCCGGGGCCATCTCGCCACCGTTCTTGCCGATGATCAGCGCCGCGACGCCGGACACGTGCGGAGCGGCCATGCTGGTACCGGCCGTCCAGTTGTACGACGCGATCAGCGAGCCGTCCGCCGCCTGACGGTAACCGCCGACGCTGAACACCAGGTCGAACACCCAGCACGGACGCGCCAGGCCAGCCACGGTGCAGGTGTCGTCGCCCGGGTATGAGGAATCACCACCCGGTCCGGCGAAATCGATCGCCGACTGGCCGTAGTTCGAATAGCTCGCGAGGTAGTCGAGGCTGCCGCTGGTGTCCTTGGCCCAGCCGATCGGAGCGGTTGCCGCGATCGTCAGCACCGCCGGCAGTTCGCCCGGGAATGCACGCAGGTTCGCGTTGAAGCACGAGCCGTCGGCGTCACACACCTCGGTGCTGCTGTCCTTGTCGAGGTCACGGCCGTCATTACCGGCCGACACCACGATCAGGGCGTTCTGCTTGGCGGCGTAGCGCGTCGCACGGGCGGTCGCGTTCACGAGCTCACGCACATCGTTCGCACCCGGGCCGTTGACCTGCAGACCGCCACGAACACCAAGACTCATGTTGATGACGTCGGCGCCGCGGTCGGCTGCGTGCACGAGGCCCTGGATGATGCCGCTGAAGCTGCCGCTGCCGGTGACTTCGGACAGCACCTTGACCGCGATCAGCTTCGCTTCCGGTGCCACGCCGATCGTGCCGATGCCGTTGTCCGGCGAGGCGATCGTGCCGGCAACGTGCGAGCCGTGGTTGAACGCGTTGACGCGCTTGAGGCAGAAATCCTCGCCCGGCACGAACGAAGCCGAATCGGCCTGGATGAGGTTCGACGCGATGTCGGGGTGCGCGCAGGCAATGCCCGAGTCGAGCACGGCGACCTTCGCGCCGGCGCCGCGGTAACCCTTGTTCCAGGCACCGGCCGCGTCGACGGCCGCATGGCCCCACTGCAGGTCGAAGAAGCGATCGTTATCGCTGGAATTCGGCGGATTCGCGAAGTCGCTGCCGACCGACTCGGTGTCCGGCGGCACGTCGAACTGCAGCACCACGTCCTTCGCGACCGAATGCACGCCTGCGACGCGGCTTGCACGTGCGGCGAAGCCGGTGTCGTCGGACTCGACGATCGCGACGCCGATCTGCGGCAGACGCGCGGTCACCTTGCCACCGGCCGCCTCGACCTTGCGCGCAAGCTTGGTGTCGAAGGAACTGCCGTTCGCAGTCACGACGAACGTGGCTGCCTGTGCGGATGCGACGAAACCAACGGTACCCAGAGCCAGCGTGATGGCTCGACCAAGAAAGTTCATGTATTCCCCTTCGTGCGGCGGATGAAGACGGCGACGGCGCGCAAATACAGCGGCCACGACCGACCCTAACCGTGATCGGGATCACGCTCAAGTTGCGATGCACAACACACGCTAACCAGGAGCAGGGCTACGGCCGCTTCCGTGACCGGTCCTGCCAGCCCGATGCGTTGAAGCAGCTCGCGATGCGGGTGCGGGGTATTCGCCACGGCTTACAGGCTTGGAACAGAGCGACCTGGACGCTTCGGCCTGCTATGGGCAGACTCGAACGCGCCGCAGCCGCAAGCGTGCGCAAGATGAACAGGCAAGCGGCCGCAGCTGAGGAGCTTCGTGGCCCGTGCATTGGCCTGCATCAGCTCGTTGGTGCGGCTTGTAATGCCGGTCCGGCGATGAGCACTGACGCAACGCCCGGACGCGGTGCGTGCGCGAAGCGGCTCAGCCGCACCCGGGCCCGATGCAGGCGGCAGTCGATGCCGAAGCCGAATCCGCTTCCGCCACAGCCGGCACGATCGCGCGGTAACCGAGCGCATCCAGGCGCTGCAGCAGCAGCGCGAGGGTTTCGACGTTGCGCTCATGGCGCGCGCCTTCATGCAGCAGCACGATCGCGCCCGGTCGCAGGTCGCGCTCGATGCGGGCGACCACGGCGGCGGGATCGGCCGCGACCGCATCGAAGCCGCGCGCGGTCCAGCCCGTACGCGTGAGCCCGTGCGCCTTCAACGGCGCGGAAACGAACGGGTTCGCCATGCCGACCACGGCACGGAAGCGGCGCGGCGCCGTACCGCCCAGCTGCGTGAGTACCTGTTGCGCACGGTCGACCTCGCGCCGCATGCGCACAGGCCCCAGCGCCCAGAACCACGCCTGCGGGTGGCTGTAGCTGTGGTTCGCGATCTCGTGGCCGCGCTGCGCGATCTCGCGCACGAGCTCGGGACGCGCGACCGCCCGCTCGCCAACCAGGAAGAACGTCGCCCGCGCCCGGTGCGCATCGAGCAAGTCCAGCAGCGCAGGCGTGTCGTCGGAGGGGCCGTCGTCGATCGTGAGCCAGACCACGCGCTCGTCGATGGGCAGCCGGGTCAGCACCGGGCTGAACAACTGCGAGCCGGGCCGCAGCGTGCCCCACCAGAACGGCAGGTGCGAGGCCACCATCAGCGGCACGCCCCAGCCCGCACCCAGCCGCCACCAGAACCAGGCGACGACGAGTTGCGAGCCAACCAGAAACCCCAGCCAGGCATGCGGGAAACGCGGCGGCCGGTGCAGGAACGGGGTCGACATGCGCGGGATGATGCCACGCACGCCTGCGCCTGCTGCCGTTCATCGTTAGCCGGGGTGCGCGCGGCCGCCCGGCGTACACTGGCGCGCCTGTTTTTCCGGACCTACGCCATGTCGCTCGACCCTGCCCTGCGCTCGCGCATCGAATCCCTGCTCGGCGAAAACCGCGTCGTGCTGTTCATGAAGGGCGAGCCGACCGCGCCGCAATGCGGCTTCTCGGCCAAGGCGGTGCGTGCACTCGATGACGTCGGTGTCGACTACGCGCACGTGGACGTGCTGTCGGACCCCGAGATCCGCGAAGGCATCAAGGCCTACGGGCAGTGGCCGACGATCCCGCAGCTCTACATCGAGGGCGACCTCGTCGGCGGCAGCGACATCATCGAGCAGATGGTGCAGTCCGGCGAGCTGTACAGCGCGCTCGGCCAGCCGGCGCCGGATCGCACGCCGCCGTCGATCACGGTCACACCGGCCGCGGCATCGATGCTGCGCGACGCGGTCGACAACGCCGGCGACGGCTACGCGGTGCTGATCGGCATCGACCCGCGCTTCAACGCCAAGCTGCAGCTCGGCCCGGTCGATGCGAACGCGATCGCGGTCGAGACCGATGGGCTGCGCGTGCAGTTCGACCTTGCAAGCGCGCGGCGCGCGAACGGCCTGCGCATCGACTGGGTCGACGACGAACGCGGTCGCGGCCTTGTCGTGGACAACCCGAACGCGCCGCCGAAGGTGAAGCCGCTGTCGGTGAATGAAGCCGCCGCGCGCGTTGCGGCCGGCACGGTCACGCTGATCGATGTGCGCCCGGCCGAAGAGCGCATGGTGGCGTCGGTCGCCAGCGCGTTCGCGACGCTCGATGACGAAAGCCTGGCCGGGCTAGAAGCGCTGCCGAAGGATGCGCCACTCGCGTTCCTGTGCCACCACGGGCGTCGCAGTGCGCAGGCGGCCGAGCATTTCCGCGGCCTGGGCTTCACCGAGCTGTACAACGTCGAAGGCGGCATCGATGCGTGGTCGCAGCAGGTCGACCCATCGGTGCCGCGTTACTGACGCAGCGCCTCATTCCAGCCGCGGATCGAGCTTCGAACGCAGCGCATCGACGAGCGCGTTGATCACCACGATCAACGCGCCGACCACGAGCACCACACCGAGCACGAGCGTGTAATCGCGGTTGAGCGCGCCCTGCACGAAGTACCGCCCCATCCCGGGGATGCCGAACACCTGCTCGACCACGGCCGATCCGGTGACGATGTTGATCAGCGCCGGCGACAGCCAGGCGATGACCGGCAGCAGCGCCGGCTTGAGCGCATGCGAAAACAGCAGCCGCGTTTCGGAGAACCCGCGCGCCCGCGCCGCGCGCAGGTAATCGGCCGATAGCGTCTCGAGCATCGACGCGCGCATCAGCCGCGCGCAGTACGCGATGTTCGGCAGCGCAAGCGCGATCACCGGCAGCACGATGTTCGCCGGCTCGCCCCAGCCGCCGGCAGGCAGCCAGTGCAGCGTCACGGCGAACAGCAGGATCAGCAGCGGCGCGGCGACGAACTTCGGCACCGCAAGCCCGAGCCCGGCGCCGAACATCAATCCTCGGTCGAGCGCCTGCCCGCCGCGCAATGCCGCGAGCACGCCGAGCGGAACCCCGATCGCGAGCGCGAGCAGCAGCGCCAGCCCACCGTTGAGCGCCGAGACCGGCAGCGCCTGCGCGATCAGCTGGTTGACCGTGTAGTCCGGGTACTGGAACGAGGGGCCGAGATCACCGCGCGCGACGTCCGCGAGCCATGCGCCGTACTGCGCCGGCAGCGGCAGGTCGAGCCGGTACTGCGCAGCAAGCGCGGCCTGCACCTCGGGCGGCGCGGCTTTCTCCGCATCGAACGGCCCGCCCGGCGCCGCGCGCAGCAGGAAAAAGCACAGCGTCGCGAGCAGCCACAGCGTCAGTGCGGCCTCGCCCGCGCGCGCCATCGTGCGCGTCATCGGCCCGGCTCCACGAGCGACATCCAGCGGCTTGCGTGGCGGTCGAGCGGGTTCGGCTCGAAGCCGCGCACGGCCGGGCTGACGAGGTGCTTGGACGCGTAGAAGTACAGCGGGATCACCGCATCGTGCGCGAGCAGGCGCGTCTCGGCCGCATGCAGCCAGGCATTGCGAGCAGCTTCGGATCTCGCGGCATCGGCGCGTTCCAGGCGATTGCGGAAACCGGCATCGTCGTAGCCGGTCCAGTTCAGCGCGCCATCGCTGCCGAACGCATCGAGGAAGTTGCGCGCATCGGGCACATCGGCGATCCAGCCACCGCGAAACACCTGCGTGATCACGCGCTGCTTGCGATTGCCGACGAACACCTTCCACTCCTCGTTGCGCAACCGCACCCGCACACCGGGCAGCTGCTGCCGCCACATCGCCGCGACCGCGAGCGCGAGCCGCCGATGCGGCGTGGACGTGTTGTAGCGCAGCTCGATCAGCAGCGGCTCGTGTGCCGTGTACCCCGCCATGCGCAGCAGCTCGCGCGCCCGCGCTTCGCGTTGCGCCTGCGACCAGTCGGCCCAGACCGTCCGCGCCGGCGTGTAGCCGGCAATGCCGGGCGGGACGATGCCGTAGGCGGGCCCCTCGCCGAAGCCCGTGATCGAGCGTGTCAGCCGCTCGCGGTCGATCGCGAGCGACAACGCGCGGCGTATGAGATGAGCGCGTGCGTCGCACTCGCGGTCCGCGCCCGCGGTCGCCACGTGCGTAGCCGGCGCGGCCGCTGCATCGCAGTCCGGTCCGAACGGCGCGCGCGTGAGGTTGAAGCCGAGCCAGAACGCGCCGAGATACGGGCTGATGCGCAGCTGACCGCCGAAGCGTTCGCGAAGCGCGGCAAGTGGCTGCGGCGGCACGGTCTCGGTCAGGTGCAGGTCGCCGGCGGCGAAGCGCTGCAGTTCGGCAGCCGCGTCTTCGGTCACCTGGAAGCGCACGCGCGGGATCGAAACGCCGCCTACCGCATGGAAGCGCGGATTGCGCTCGACCACGAGGTTCGCCTGTGGCGTCCACGCCGCGAGCCGGTATGCACCGTTCGAGACCAGCCGCCCGGGTCGGGTGTGTTGCGCGCCGTGCGTCACGACGGCCGGCAGATAGACCGGGAATGCGATCGGCAGGGTGAGCAGCGCCGGCAGCGGCGCGCTGCGGGTCAGCCGGAACACCACGGTGTTCGCGTCCGGCGCATGCACGCCGAGCGCGTCCGGCGCCACACGCCCGGCCTGCACGGCCTGCGCATTGACGAGCGCATCGAACAGCTCGGCGAACGGCGCGGCGGTCGCGGGCGCAAACGCGCGCCGGAAACTGGCGACCACGTCGTGCGCATCGAGCGGATCGCCGTTGCTCCAGCGCAGCTCGTCGCGCAGCTCGAACGTCCATGTGCGTCCGTCCGCCGACGCCGACCAGTGCTGCGCGATGCCCGGGATCAGCCGGCCGCGCGCGTCCTCGGTCACCAGCCCTTCGTAGAGGTCGCGCAGCACGTTGCCGCAGGCCACTTCCTGGCAGCGGTGCGCGTCCAGCGTCGAAGGTTCCGGCCCGTTGCCGCGCTCGAGTTGTGCCTGCGACGCCCGGGCAGTCGCCAGCGCGGGAATGCAGGCAAGCAGCAGTCCGGCGATCACGGCCGGGAGACGTAACGCGCGGGACGGCATGGGCATCGCGGAATTGTAGGCGAGCGTCCGCCATGCTTCGGGCCCGACCGGCCGGCGCGCTGCACGTTTTGCGTTGTTGGTCGTGCGCGCTTCGAACCCGGGTGCGCGCAGGTCAGGGGCCATCTCCACCACCGGCGCAACGCAGTCCCCCATCCCTGCAATGCCGGGCGTGGAGGACGCAGGCTAGACTGCGTGCCGCGTTCCGCGGCGGCGACCTTGCACCGAAGGCGCTGCGCACGCATCAACGCTCTCCCCACTACGAGGTATGCCTGTGTCCGGTCCGAGCCAGGTCAAGGATGTTGCGATCGAAGGACGGGCGCAGCTCGTCGAATACCTGGCCTCGGGCGTGCGCCCGAAGGACGACTGGCGCATCGGTACCGAGCACGAGAAGTTCGGCTTCCGGTTCGATGATCTGCAGCCGCCGACGTTCGATGGCGAACGCGGCATCGAGGCATTGCTGCGCGGACTGACGCGCTTCGGCTGGGGGCCGGTGGACGAACACGGGCGCACGATCGCGCTCACGCGCGACGGCGCCTCGGTCTCGCTCGAACCGGCCGGCCAGCTCGAGCTGTCGGGCGCGCCGCTGCAGACGCTGCACGAGACCTGCATGGAGGCCTCGAGCCACCTGCGCGAAGTGCGCGAGGTTGCCGAGCCGATGGGGCTGGGCTTTCTCGGCATGGGCTTCCAGCCCAAGTGGCGCCGCGACGAGATGCCGTGGATGCCGAAGGGCCGCTACAAGATCATGCGCGAGTACATGCCGAAGGTCGGCTCGCTCGGCCTGGATATGATGACGCGCACCTGCACCGTGCAGGTCAACCTCGACGTCGAGTCCGAAGCGGACATGGTGAAGAAGTTCCGCGTCGCGCTCGCGCTGCAGCCGATCGCGACCGCGCTGTTCGCCGACTCGCCGTTCACCGAGGGCAAGCCGAACGGCTTTCTCTCGTATCGCTCGCACATCTGGTCCGACACCGATGCCGGCCGCACCGGCATGCTCGACTTCGTGTTCGAGGACGGCTTCGGCTACGAGCGCTACACCGATTACCTGCTCGACGTGCCGATGTACTTCGTCTACCGCGACGGGCAGTACATCGACGCGAGCGGCCAGTCGTTCCGCGATTACCTCGAAGGCCGGCTGCCCGCATACCCGGGCCAGCGCCCGACGCTGCAGGACTGGGCCGATCACAGCACCACCGCGTTCCCCGAGGTGCGGCTCAAGAAGTACCTCGAGATGCGCGGCGCCGACTCGGGCCCCTGGAACCGCATCTGCGCGCTGCCCGCGTTCTGGGTGGGCCTGCTGTACGACCAGACCGCGCTCGATGCGGCGTGGGACCTGGTCAAGGATTTCAGCCGCGACGAGCGCCATGCACTGCGCGACGGCGTGCCGCGCGAAGCGATGAACCTGCGCTTCCGCAGCGGCACCGTGCGCGACCTGGCGCGCGAGGCGCTGAAGATCTCCACCCACGGGCTGGAACGGCGCGGCAACCTCAATTCACGCGGAGCGGACGAGACGGTCCACATCGAGCCTCTGCTGGAGATCATCCAGACCGGCCAGACCCCGGCCGAACGCAAGCTCGAACTGTTCCACGGCCCGTGGGGCGGACGTATCGACCCGGTGTTCCGCGAGTTCGCCTACTGAGCTGCATACCGATCGTCATGAGCTTACCGCTGCCTGCGCGGTAGCCTGCGCGTTCCTTTTTCCGCGAGGGCGCAATGAACGATCTGTCCGACGAACCGCTGCGCGCAGTCCGCTTTGCCGCTACCGACGCGCGTTTGCGCGAAGACGTGAAGATGCTCGGCGCGCTGGTGGGCGAGATCCTCGCCGAGCAGCGGGGCCCGGAATTTCTCGCCACGGTCGAACGGCTGCGCCGCGCGGCGATCGATCGGCGCGCTGCCGATGGGCCGGTCGAAGCGCTCGACGCGGTGCTCGCCACGATCGATCCGGCCGACGCGAGCGATCTCGTGCGCGCGTTCGCGACCTATTTCCAGGCCGTCAACGTTGCCGAGCGCGTGCACCGCATCCGGCGGCGGCGCGAACACGAACGCCAGGGCGACGGCGCGCAACCGGGCGGCCTGCGCGCGGTGCTCGGCTCGCTTGCAGCCGAGGGCGTAAACGCCGACGAAGTCGCCTCGCTGCTGCCGCGGCTGCGCATCGAGCCGGTATTCACCGCCCACCCGACCGAGGCGGTGCGCCGCGCGCTGCTCGAAAAGGAACGCCAGCTCGTTGCCAGTCTGGTCGAGGACATCGACCGCATGCGCACGCCGGCCGAGCGCGCGGCCGACCGCGAACGCATGCGGCAGGCGCTGACCGCAAGCTGGCAGACCGCCGACACGCCGCCTGCTCGACCGAGCGTGGGCGACGAGTTCGAACACGTGAGCTTCTACCTCACCGACGTGCTGTACCGCGTGCTGCCGGTGTTCTGCGAAGCGCTCGAAGGCGCGCTGCGCGAGCACGTGCCCGCTGCGGTTCCGGATGGCGACCGCGACGCGGTCTGCAACGTGCTCGGCTTCGGCACCTGGGTCGGTGGCGATATGGACGGCAACCCGAACGTCGGTGCGGACACGATCGAAGCGACGCTCGCGGCGCAGCGCGCCCGCGTGCTGCGTGCCTACCGCCGCGATGTCGAATCACTGGCGCGCATGCTCACTCAGTCGCCCGACCGTGTCGTGGTCGATGCAGCGGTGTCCGAGCGCATCGCGCAGCACCACCGCCTGCTGCCCGACGCGCCGGTGCGTGCGCGCGACGCCGACATGCCGTACCGCACGCTGCTGACGCTGGTGCAGCAGCGCATCGACGGCACGCTCGACGATGCACCGCACGGCTACGCGGATGCGGATGACTTCATTGCCGATCTCGACTTGATCGAACGCAGCCTGCGCACGAACGGCGGCGAACACGGCGGCGCGTTCGCGGTGCGACGCCTGCTGCGCCGCGCGCGCTGCTTCGGCTTCCATCTCGCCACGCTCGACATCCGCCAGGATTCGGCGGTGCACGATGCGGCGCTGGCAGTGTTGCTGGACGATGCCGACTGGGCACGTCGCAGCGCCGAAGAACGCGCAGGCCAGCTGCATCGCCTGCTTGCCGACCCGATTGCCGCGCCCACCGGGGCCGCGGAGCCGGCGGCGGCGACGCTTGCGGTGTTCCGCACGATCGACGAGGCGCGCGGCCGCTACGGCGCACGTGCGTTCGGGCCCTACATCGTCAGTATGAGCCGCAGCGCGGCCGATGCATTGGCCGTGCTCGCACTGGCGCGCGTCGCCGGCTGCCTCGAGCACGACCAGGTCCCGCTCGACGTGGCACCGCTGTTCGAGACGATCGATGATCTCGCGGCCGCGCCGGCGACGGTGCAGGCACTGCTCGACGATCCTGCCTACCGCAGCCACCTCGCGTCGCGTGGCAACCGCCAGATCGTCATGCTCGGCTATTCCGACAGCGCGAAGGACGGTGGCCTGCTCGCCTCGCGCTGGGCGCTGCAGCGCGCGCAGGTCGAACTGACCCGGCTTGCGCACGAGCACGGCGTGCGCATCACGTTCTTCCACGGCCGCGGCGGTTCGATCAGCCGCGGCGGCGGCAAGACCGAGCGCGCGGTGCTGGCCGCGCCGCGCGGCTCGGTCGATGGCGAGCTGCGCCTGACCGAACAGGGCGAGGTGATCCACCGCAAGTACGGCATCCGCACGCTCGCGCTGCGTACGCTCGAGCAGACGACCGGTGCGGTGCTGCGCGCGAGCCTGCGCCCGCGCCCGCCCGAGCCGCGCGAGGACGCCTGGCGCGAGGTCGCCGCCGAGCTCGCGGTGCAATCGCGAGCGCACTACCGCGCGCTGGTGCACGAAGACCCGGCATTCCCCGCGTATTTCCGCCTTGCCACGCCGATCGACGTGATCGAGCGCCTGCGCATCAGCTCGCGGCCGAGCAAGCGGCCGAGCGGTGCCGGCGCGCCCGGCGTGCAATCGCTGCGCGCAATCCCGTGGGTGTTCGCCTGGAGCCAGAACCGCTCCGGGCTGACCGCGTGGTACGGCGTCGGCAGCGCGTTGCAGGCAGCGCTTGATCGGCACGGCGATGAGGCGTTGGTCGAGATGGCGCGCGACTGGCCGTTCTTCGGGACGCTCGTCGACGACGTGGAGATGGTGCTCGCAAAATCCGACCCGGGCATCTTCGCGCGCTATTCGCAGCTCGCGCAGGGCTCGGCCGATGGTGATCTGCATGCGCGATTCCACCCGCGCATCTCGGCCGAGTTCGAACGCACGCACGATGCGGTGCTTCGCATCAAGCGCGCGGGTGAATTGCTGGACGGTGATCGTCGCCTGCGTCAGTCGATCCGGCTGCGCAACCCGTACATCGATCCGATCAGCCTGCTACAGGTCGACCTGCTCGCGCGCTGGCGCGCGGACGGGTCGCCCGAAGACGAGCGGCTGCATGCACTCGTGGCGACGGTGAACGGCATCGCAGCGGGCATCCAGAACACCGGTTGAGCCTGGCCGCACGCTGCGGCGTCGCCAACCGTCGCGGTTGCACTGGGGTCGCCGGCCGATACCATACCCCAGTATCGATTCCGCCCAGGCCGCCATGCCGCACTCGCCCGAAGAGAAAAAGCGCGTGCTGGCGCGCGTGCGCCGCATGCGCGGCCAGGTCGAAGCGCTTGAGCGGGCGCTCGAGGCCGGCGCCAATTGCGCACCGGTGCTGCAACAGATCGCCGCACTGCGCGGCGCCGCGAACGGGCTGATGTCGGAGGTGCTGGAGTCGCACCTGCGCGAGCAGTTCGGCCAGCCCGCGCGCACTGCGGCCGAACGCAACGAGCGCATCTCGGAAATGACCGCGCTCGTGCGGTCCTACCTCAAGTGATCCCCTGCCAGCGCCCGCGGCGCTGCCTCATCCGTTTCCAGGAGCTGCCATGAAATCCCGCGCCGCCGTCGCCTTCGCCCCCGGACAACCGCTGCAGGTTGTCGAGATCGATGTCGCCCCGCCGAAAGCCGGCGAAGTGCTGGTGCGCATCATTGCGACCGGCGTCTGCCACACAGATGCATTCACGCTCAGCGGCGAGGACCCCGAAGGCCTGTTCCCCGCCGTGCTCGGCCATGAAGGCGCGGGCGTCGTGGTCGAGGTCGGCGAAGGCGTGACCACGCTGCAGCCCGGTGACCACGTGATTCCGCTGTACACGGCCGAATGCGGCAAGTGCAAGTTCTGCACGTCGGGCAAGACCAACCTCTGCCAGGCGGTGCGCGCGACACAGGGCCGCGGCGTAATGCCGGATGGCACCTCGCGTTTTTCGTACAACGGCGAGCCGCTGTACCACTACATGGGCACCAGCACGTTCAGCGAATACACCGTGCTGCCGGAGATCTCGCTCGCGAAGATCAACCCCGACGCGCCGCCGGAGAAGGTCTGCCTGCTCGGCTGCGGCGTAACCACCGGCATCGGCGCGGTCCACAACACGGCGAAGGTGCAGAAGGGCGATACGGTCGCGGTGTTCGGCCTCGGCGGCATCGGCCTGGCGGTGATCCAGGGCGCCGTGCAGGCCGGTGCGTCGCGGATCATCGGCGTGGACATCAATCCGGCGAAGTTCGAACTCGCAAAGTCGATGGGCGCGACCGACTGCATCAATCCGAAGGATCACGAGCGGCCAATCCAGGAGGTCATCGTCGAGATGACCGACGGCGGCGTTGATTACAGCTTCGAATGCATCGGCAACGTCGAGGTCATGCGGTCGGCGCTCGAGTGCTGCCACAAGGGTTGGGGCGAGAGCATCATCATCGGCGTCGCCGGCGCGGGCCAGGAAATCCGCACGCGGCCGTTCCAGCTCGTCACCGGGCGCGTGTGGCGCGGCAGCGCGTTCGGCGGCGTCAAGGGCCGCAGCCAGCTGCCGGGCATGGTCGAGCAGGCAATGCGCGGCGAGATCGACCTCGATCCGTACATCACCCACGAGCTGCCGCTGGAGCAGATCAACGAAGCGTTCGATCTGATGCACGAGGGCAAGTCGATCCGCACCGTGATCCGCTTCTGATCACGGAGCGACCCACATGTTCGCGGCGTGCAACGGCGCGCCGAGCCCACACGCGATGAGGCGATCATGCAGCGCACCGAGTCCCACGCCTGCTTCGGCGGCATGCAGGAAGTCTGGCAGCACGAGTCCGGCACGCTCGGCTGCACGACAAAGTTCGGCATCTACCTGCCGCCGCAGGTGCGCGAAGGCGCGTGCCCGGTGCTGTACTGGCTGTCGGGCCTGACCTGCAGCGAGCAGAACTTCATCACCAAGGCCGGTGCACAGCGCTACGCCGCCGAGCACGGGGTGATCGTGGTTGCGCCGGACACCAGCCCGCGCGGCGTTGGTGTGCCTGACGTTGAAGGCTATGACCTCGGCATCGGTGCCGGCTTCTACGTCAACGCGACACAGGCGCCGTGGGATTCGCACTACCGCATGCACGATTACGTCGTGCATGAGCTGACGGGCCTCATTGAAGCGCAATTTCCGGCGACGCAGGCGCGCTCGATTAGCGGCCATTCGATGGGTGGACATGGCGCGCTCGTGCTCGCATTGCGCAACCCCGGTCGCTACCGCAGCGTGTCGGCGTTCTCGCCGATCGTCGCGCCGTCCCGTGTGCCGTGGGGTGAGAAGGCATTCACCGCCTACCTCGGTGAGGACCGCGACGCGTGGCGTGCGTGGGATGCATGCGAGCTGGTCGCGAATGCGGCCGAGCGGCTGCCGCTGCTCGTCGATCAGGGCGACGCGGACGAGTTCCTCGAGCCGCAGCTGCAGCCGCAGCGCCTGCGCGACGCCTGCGACGCGGCCGGGTATCCGCTGACACTGCGCCTGCAGCCGGGCTACGACCACAGCTACTACTTCATCTCGAGCTTCATCGGCGAGCACATCGCGCACCACGCGCAGGCGTTGAGCTGAATCGTCTCCTGCAGTGCGCTCGCGACTGCCGCCCGCCGATTGCGGGGCTTTGGACACTGCCCCGCAAGCGCGGTCGCCGTTACGCCTCTAGAATGCCCACGCGCAGGAGGCCCCATGACCCACAGCCATGCAGTCGATCACGTCCGCAGCGCCGCGTTCGCGCTATGCGGTGATGCCGGGCTCGCGCCGCGGCTCGAGCACGCGCACCTGCACCTCGCAGCGGTCGACCGCTCGGACGTGCCCGCTTCGCTCTCGGCGCGGCTCGACGAGCTGATCGCCGACCTCGGGTATGGCGGCGATACGGTGCGGCAAGCTCTGGCGCGCATGAACACATCCGACATGGATCATCTCGCGCGGCGCATCGTGAGCCTGTACGGCGATCTGTGTCGGCAACTGCCGGCCGAGGACTGAGGCGGGCGCGTCCTAGGTCTGACAGGCGATCGATCAGGGCTGAGGGCACACGCCGTCGGAGCCGCCAGATTTGGCGACACGTTTGGCCGTCTTTAATCCCGTGCTTGGATCGCGCGCTCTATCGGCACGTGCGCCGACGCATACGCGACCGTGCACTTATCGGCGATCGCCGCGTCGCAGGTCGCGTCGCGGCACCGCGGACCGTCAATTCGATC
Source organism: Lysobacter korlensis (assembly GCF_042434515.1). Taxonomy (NCBI): domain Bacteria; kingdom Pseudomonadati; phylum Pseudomonadota; class Gammaproteobacteria; order Lysobacterales; family Lysobacteraceae; genus Lysobacter; species Lysobacter korlensis. The sequence continues at coordinate 65,479 of NZ_JBHLTG010000004.1, read as the reverse complement.
GGCGGCAGCGCGACCGCCGCGACTTGCGCACACAGCATGTCGCGGCGGCAGGCGATGCACCCCGATGCCATCGGCTGCCCTAAGCGTTGCCAGCAGCCCGGCGGCCTCGAGGACGCGTGAAGCGCCTCAGACGCTGGTGACGTCGTGCAACGACCAGCCGCTGCCCGCGAGCAGGCGCAGACGGTGCTTGAGCACGTTGCCCGGGATCGTCGTCGTCACCACGAGGTCGATATGCAGATCGTCCTGTGCGCCGGTCACGGTTGCACCGGGATCGGTTGCGCCGAGCGACGGATCGACCTCGTCCGGGTCCTCCTGCGTCGCGCGCCAGCGCTCGAACAGCGCATCCTCGCGCAGCGCCGCCTGCAGTTGTTCGGCAAAGCCATCGGCGCCGACGGACGTAAACGAGAACGCAGGGTCGCTGCCGCGTGCGCGGCTGCCATCGGGCAGGGTGATGTAGTAACGGGTGGCCATGGGGTCCCTCGGAGCCAGGATTCCCGTTCAGCCTAAGCAGGCGCTCATGGGGCCGTCGTGAATGCGGCCACGCGCTCCGCCACGAACCGGCGCCGTGCGTGGCTCGGTCAACGCGCATCAGTCCAGACGCGTGTGCGCGCCGTGCGCCTTCGGGCAGTGGCAAACCGCGGTCGGGCCGTATTCGAGGCCGAACGTCTGGCCGTCACGGTGGCGCTGTCAGTAGAAGTTCGGTGCCTTCTCGTCACGGTTACCGAACTCGGCCATGTGCGGTCGACATCGAAAGCGCACCCGCCGACCACGTAGCGCGTGTCGATCGTTGGTGGATGTTCTCCAGCTGCGGAGTCGCAAAACCGAGGCGAGCATCAGCCGCTTGCTACGGCACCGGCCGCGCACGATAAGCCCGCGCCTTCGGGCCCGGCTGCTTGCGTTGTGCAAGCGGACGCCCCCGAGAAGACCGACAGCGCTTCGCGCCAATCCCTTATCGCTGCGCCGTGCGGCCGCCATCGCTTGCGCGCGCGTGCAAGCACATCGATTCCTGCACTCGACGGCGCCCGCTAACGTCCCTGCATCGGCCAATTTCCGCTGGATCCTCGACGCGGGGCTCTGCAGCTCTTGCACTGCCGGGCGTGCACACGGTCTTCATCACGTTGACGAGTGTTGCTGTACCGTAGGTCGATTCGCACGGACCGACCGCGGCCATCGCCGGCTCCGGAGCACCCCACGCCTACGCCCGTTTGCAGCTGCATGGAAGGCAGTGCCCGTAAGCGCGCCACCTACTTTTTGCATTGCCATCCATGACGCCTGATCCGGTCCGCGACCTGCCCTTCACTGCCGATAGTCAGGTGGGCGCGCTCATCTGCCGCCACGACTGGTCGGATTGCCCACTGGGTGATCCAGCCGATTGGCCGCAGCCGCTGCGGACGGTGATGGAGCTGGCATTGGATGACCCGACGCCGAAGTTCATCTGCTGGGGCCCGGAGCTGCGGTTTCTCTACAACGATGCCTACCTGCCGGTGCTGGGCAGGAAGCATCCGAGCGCGCTGGGAGAGCCGTTCGCCGAGGTCTGGGCCGAGGTGTGGTCGGTCGTCGACCCGCTCGTCAAACAGGTCATGGCCGGGCAGCCGCTGTATTTCGAGGACCACCCGTTCACCATCCGGCGCCATGACGCGGAGGAACTGGCGTGGTTCAGTTTTTCGTACACGCCGATCCGCAACGCTAAGCGTGAGGTTGAGGGGTTCTGCTGCTCGCTGGTCGAGACCACCGACAAGGTGCTCGCCGCGCGCCACCGGCGCGACGAAGCCCAGCGCCTGCAGCGCCTGTTCGAGCAGGCGCCGGGCTTCATGGGCGTGACCCGCGGGCCGCTGCATGTGTTCGAGCTCGCCAACCGTGCGCTTGCCGACCTGCTGGGCGCCCGCGAACTCGTGGGCCATCCGGTGGCCCAGGCGATTCCCGAACTGGCCAGCCAGGGCTATCTCGAACTGCTCGATCGCGTGTACGAAAGCGGCGAAGCGTTCATCGGGCAGCGTATGGCCGTGCGCCTGCAGCGCGGCGACGGCGCGCGCGAGGAGCGATGCGCCGACTTCGTGCTGCAGCCGATCATCGAGCCCGACGGCAAGGTCAGCGGAATCTTCGTGCAAGGCTCGGACGTCACCGAGCACCGGCGCGCCGAGCAGCGCGCAGTGGAGCTGGCCTCGATGGCCGAGACGCATGCGCGTCGGCTCGACGCCGTGCTCGATGCCGCGCCGGTCGGCATCCTGTTCGCCGATGTGGAAGGTGCGGTGGTGCTGACCAATGCCGCGGTCCGGCGCAACTGGGGCGACGTGCCTAGCGCCGACAGCGTCGACGAGTACGGCCAATGGAAGGCCTGGTGGGCGGACGGCTCCGAGCGCCACGGGCAGCGTATCCAGACCCACGAGTGGCCGATGGCGCGCCTGCTGCAAGGCGAGCAGGTCGCCGACACGATGATCGAATTCGAGCCGTTCGACCGGCCCGGCCAACGCCGGCTGGCGCAGCTGCAGTCCCGGCCTGTGCTGGCGTCAGACGGCACGCTGATCGGCGGTGTCGTAGCGGAAATGGACATCACCGACCAGGTGCGGACGCAGGCGCAGCTGCGCGAGAGCGAAGCGCGCTTTCGCACGATCACCGATGCGATGCCGCAGATGGTGTGGTCGACGCTGCCGGACGGGCACCACGACTATTACAACCACCAGTGGTACGCGTTCACCGGCCTCCCCGAGGGTGCCACCGACGGCGATGCCTGGAACGGGGTGCTGCATCCGCAGGATCGGGAGCGCGCATGGACGGCGTGGCAGCACTGCCTCGCCAGTGGCGAAGCCTACGAATTCCGCTACCGCCTGCGGCATCACTCCGGCGAATACCGTTGGGTGCTCGGCCGCGCACTGCCGGTGCGCGACGAGCACGGCGGGATCATGCGCTGGATGGGCACCTGCACCGACATCCACGAACAGATGCTGGCGCAGGACGCACTGCGCGAAAGTGAGCAGCGCTTCCGCGCCGTGGCCGACCACATCCCGCAGCTGGCCTGGATCGCCGATGCAGACGGCCGGATGGTCTGGTTCAACGATCGCTGGTACGACTACACCGGCGCGACCTTCGAGCAGATGCAGGCCGATGGTTCGCGCGTCGTGCACCCCGACCATGTCGCTCGCGTCAGCGAGAGCTACCTGCAAAGCTTCGCCCGTGGCGAGGTCTGGGAAGACACGTTCCCGATCCGCGGACGCGACGGCAGCTACCGGTGGTTCCTCTCCCGCGCCGCGCCGATCCGCGACGCCGAAGGGCGGGTGCTGCAGTGGTTCGGCACGAACACGGACGTCACCGCCCAGCGCCAGGCCGAGGAAGTGCTGCGTCTGGAACACCGCCGCAAGGATGAATTCCTCGCGATGCTGGCACACGAGCTGCGTAATCCGCTGGCGCCGATCAGTACCGCCGCGCAACTGCTGCGCATGTCGGCCGGCAATCCCGAACGCACGCTGGCCGCGAGCGAAATCATCACCCGACAGGTCGGTCACATGACCGAGCTGGTCGACGACCTGCTCGATGTGTCGCGCGTCAGCCGCGGGATCGTCGAGCTGGATCTGCAACCGGTCGAACTCAAATCGGTGCTCGCCGCCGCGGTCGAACAGGTCCGGCCGCTGGTCGAATCACGCGGCCATGCACTCGGCACCTGGACCGTACCGATGCCGCTGGTGGTTGCGGGCGACCGCACGCGACTGGTGCAGGTGGTCGCGAACCTGCTCAACAACGCGGCCAAATACACGCCCGCCGGCGGCCGCATCGACCTGCGCGCCGAGGCCGACGACGGCCGGGTACGCATCACCGTCAGCGACAATGGCATCGGCATCGAGCCGTCGCTGCTGCCGAGCGTGTTCGACCTGTTTACCCAAGGCGAGCGCACGCTTGACCGCTCGCAGGGCGGGCTCGGCATCGGCCTGGCGCTGGTCGAGCGCATCGTGCGGTTGCACGGCGGCGAAGTGCGCGCCTGGAGTGAGGGCCCGGGCTTTGGCAGCACGTTCACCGTGGTGCTGCCGCTGGCATCGGCCGGGACGCAACCGGTCGCGCCGGACAAGGGCGATGCCGCCGATGCCTGTCCGGGACGCCGGGTGCTGCTGGTGGACGACAATGCGGACGCCGCGACCGTGCTGGCCGAGGTACTGCGCATCGAGGGCCATCGTGTTTCGGTCGCGGCGACCGGCACCCACGCGCTGGCGCTTGCCGCGGACACGCCCGACATCGACGTGTTCGTGCTCGATATCGGCCTGCCCGACATCACCGGCTATGAGCTTGCGATGCGCCTGCGCGAGGCGGCAGCCGGGCGGCCGGTGCTGATCGTTGCACTCACCGGTTACGGGCAGTCGAGCGACCGCGAACACTCGCAGGCGGCCGGGTTCGACCATCACCTCGTCAAGCCGGCGGACGTGCGGCTGCTGCTGCGCCTGATGGCTGAATCACTGCCCGCTTTGCAGCCACAGCCGTCGTACTGAAGCCGGCGATCGGCTCGACGAACGCTTCAGTGCCCTGCGGGGCGCAGGATAGTTCGGGGTCGGCGGCGCGGGGGTTCATTGGGCAGCCGGGATGCGCGCTGCACATGCATGCAGCGCGCGCCGAAGCCCGGGCACCGGCTTGGCCGGCGCCCGGATACCGCATCAGTCCAGATGCGTGTGCGCGCCGTGCCCCTTCGGGCAGTGGCAGACCGCGGTCGGGCCGTATTCGAGACCGAACGTCTGGCCGTCGCGGTGGCGCTGCCAGTAGAAGTTCGGCGCCTTCTCGCCGCGGTGGCCGATTTCGGCCATGTCCGCCTCGACGTCGAACAAGCGTCCGTCGACCATCACGTAGCGCGTGTCGACCGTGGCTTGGATGTTATCGAGCGGGTTGGCGTTGAGCACGACGAGGTCGGCCTGCTTGCCGGGCTCGAGCGAACCGATCTGCTTGGATAGCCCCAGGTAATCCGCGCCGTCGAACGTCGCCGCACGCAGCGCTTCGAAGTTGCTGAAGCCACCCTGCGTGAGCATCCAGGTCTCCCAGTGCGGCGCGAGGCCCTGCACCTGGCCGTGGCCACCGACCTGGATCTTGACGCCCGCATCGCGCAGCTTCTTGGCCGCCTTGGCGACTTCGATGTGGTGGTAATCCCACTCCGGCGCGGTCTCGCGGCGGATCGCACGCGCTTCGAGCGTCTCGCGCGGGAAGAAGCGGTTGAGCTTCTTGTCTTCCCACACGTTGTCGCGCGCATACCACCAGTACTCGCCCGACAGCCCGCCGTAGCTCACCACGAGCGTCGGCGTGTTGCGCACGTCGGTCTGCGACCACAGGTTGATGACGTCGCCGTACAGCGGCGCGATCGGGATGTTGTGCTCGATGCCGGTCGCGCCGTCGAGGATCATCGTCATGTTGTGGTGGAAGGTCGAACCGCCCTCCTCCACCACGAGCATGCCTAGCTCACGCGCGGCCTGGTCGATCTGCTGGCGCTGGTCGCGGCGCGGCTGGTTGTAGCTCTTGACCGAGAACGCGCCGTGCGCCTTCATGCGGCGCAGGTGGCTGCGTGCATCTTCGAGCGAATTGACCACGGCCTTGAAGTCGCCATCGGCGCCGTAGAGGATCGTGCCGGTCGACAGCACGCGCGGGCCGACCATCTTGCCGGCCTTCTGCAGCTCGCTTTCCGAGAACACGAACTCGGTCGACGCCGACGGGTCGTGCATCGTGGTGATGCCGAATGCGAGGTTGGAGTAGTACGCCCAGTTCTGCTGCGGCACCACGCCCTGGCCGAAGTGAGCCGCGTGCGCATGCGCATCGACGTAGCCCGGCAGGATCGTCTTGCCCTTCGCGTCGATCACGCGTGCACCGTTCGGCACCTGTACGTTCGCGCCGACCGCTTCGATCGTGTCGCCACGCACGACGATCGTGCCGCTCTCGATCACTTCCTGCGTGTTTTCCGCATCGCGCATCGTCACGATACGTGCGTTCGTGAAGGCAACAAGCTCCTTCGGCGCATCGACTGCGATCGTCAGGCCGACCGAGATGCCGCCCTCGTGCGTGGGCTTGGGCAGCTCGCTCGGCGCACCCGGCAGGAACGCGAAGCTCTGGTTCAGATCACGCGAGTGGTAACGGTCGCCGACCATCCAGTGCAGCGACTTCGAATCGGCCGCCCAGTGCAGGTAGCTGCCGACATCGCCGCTGACCTGCTTGACCGGCAGCGCCTTGCTGTCCTTGCCGAGTTCGACCGCCTTGCCGGTTTCGACCAGCGGCGCTACGTAGGCATTGAACAGCTCGGTGAACGCGACCCACTTGCCGTCCGGCGACAGCGTCACAGTGTCGACGTACTTGAGGTCGAACACTTCGCGCGGCTGTTCGCCATGCAGGCCGACCGACATCAGCTTCTTCTTCAGGCCGCCACCGGTGAGGTAATACACGCGCGTTCCGTCGGCATTGAACTGCGGCGACTCGCCTTCGTCGGCCACGCGCACCGGCGTTCCGCCGTCGGCGCCCATTACGTAGATGCCGCGGTCCTTCGACCACAGCGATCCGGTCAGGCCACCACCGCCGGTCTTGGCGTAGACGATGCGGCGCCCGTCGGGCGAAAACTTCGGCCCGTAATAGAAGCCCTTTTCCTGCGTGAGGCGCTTGCCGGTGCCGCCGCCCGACGCATCGCGCACGTAGATCGCGCCCATGCCGGCATCGGACCAGGTCGTGTACAGCAGCTTGCGCCCGTCGGGACTGAAGCTGGGCTGGTATTCGTAGACGTTGTCGTTGCCGGTCAGGCGCTGCGGCGTGCCATTCGGCAACGCCTTGCGCCACAGCTGGCCGACCGCGTGGAAGACCAGCGTCTTGCCGTCGCTGCTGGTGGCAACGTCGCGGATCATCTTCGGCGCGAACGTGCCTTCATCGAGCTTCTGCTCGAAGCGCAGCGGCGCGGTCACGGTCTGCTCGACCGATGCGGTGAACGGGATCTCGCTCGGCGTGCCCTTGGCCATGTCGACGCGCCAGAGCTTGCCCTGCGCCCAGACCACGACCGACTTCGAATCCGGCGTCCAGTCGAAGTTCGCGTACGGGCCGAAGATCGCCCACGCCTCCTGCTGGTCGTGGCTGAGGCCGTCCCAGACCGGGCGCACGTTGCCGCTGGCCAGATCCATCACGTGCAGCACCGACTTGTCGCGCACGCGCTTCACGAACGCGAGCGACTTGCCGTCCGGCGACGGCTGCGGGCGCACCGCGCCACCGGGCGTGGCGATGATCGTCTCGGTCTTGCCGGTCTGACGGTCGAGGCGCTTGATCGCGTAGATCAGCCCGTGCGGGTTCTTGTTGTACTGGAACGTCGGGCCTTCGCTGACGTCCTCAGAGAAATACACGTAACGGCCGTCCGGCGAGACCGCCGGTTCGCCCAGGTCCTGCTGGTCGTTCTTCTGCTTGGTCAGCTGCAGGCCCGCGCCGCCGGCGACGTGGTACAACCACAGCTCGCCCGCGCCGAGCGAGCGCTCGCCGGTGAAGTGCTTGCGGCCGATCAGGAACTGCCCGTCCGGCGTCCACGCCGGGTTGTTGAGCAGGCGGAAGTCTTCCTTGGTGACCTGGGTGGCGTTGCTGCCGTCGGCGTTGAGGCCCTGCACTGGCACGCGCCAGAGGTTGTTGCCGCCACCGCGGTCGGAGGTGAACGCGAGCTCCTTGCCGTCCGGCGAGAAGCGCGGCTGCACGTCCCAGGCCGGGCCCGACGTCACGCGCGTCGCGCGGCCGCCGCCGATCGGCATGCGGTAGAGGTCACCGAGCAACGAGAACGCGACCTCGCGCCCGTCGGGCGAGACGTCGACATCCATCCACGTGCCTTCGCTGGTTTCGAAACGCACGGTCTTGGTCGGGCCGTGCGCGGCGTTGACGTCCCACTTCGCCTCGGCCTCGGCGTCGCCGGGCTTGCGCTGGCCTTTCGCGGTCTGCAGCGGCGCCTTGGCGGGATCGTTCGCAACCGGGTCGAGCGCGTCCTGTTCGAGCTGGACGGGATCGCGGTCGGCCTCGGCCTTGTCCTGCGGGACCGGCTGGGGCGCGGGCTGCGGGGCCGGCTGCTGCGCGGACGCGGCGCCAAGGTGGACGGTGAGCGCGCTGGCGAGCGCAAGGGCGAGCAGGGTGCGGGTCGGCATCGGATTCGGTCACGCGGGCAAACGGACCCGCAGCCTAGCGCGAGCGATCCATCCCGCGTCTAGGCCGAACGTCGTGTTCCGCGTGATCGGGCGCATCGATCGCCCGATTGCGTCAACCGGTCACGGCCACGTGCCGTGCCGGCGATCCATCAGTCGTCGAAACCGCCGGCTTCGGAGGCGAAACCGACCGCGAGCGCGCCCTTGCCGACGTTGACCATGCCGGTCAGGCTCATCACCGTCTCGAACAGCTCGACGTTGCTCGCGCGGCAGGTATCGACGAGATCGCCATACCCGGGCAGCGCACGCATTTCGTTGAGTTCGCCGCCGTAGCTCAGCGCCACGGCCGGGGTCATGAGCTGGCCCGCACGCACGCGATTTGCGGTGAAGCGAAGCAGCTTCTGCACCGCCGGGTCGAAGCCCTTGATCTTCGCGACCGGCGCGGTTTCACCGCGGTGGCAATGCAGCACCGGCTTGATGTCGAGTGCACTGCCGAGCGCGGCGCTGAACAGGCTGACGCTGCGGTCGCCCTTCTTCCGGGCGCGCGCACGGATGTAGTACAGGTCGCGCGGCACCATGTAGGCGCGCGTGTTCAGCGCGACCTGCTCGAGCCGTGCGCGGATCTTCGGCGGGCCTTCGCCGGCCGCCCGCATCCGCACGGCCTCGACCGCGGTGATCGCCTGGCCCGAGAACAGGCTCTGGGTATCGATCACGCGCAGTGCGAACGGCGTCGTGATGCCGGCCGCGGTACGCACCGGCTTGTAGTCGTTGAGGATCGCGAAGCTCGCCTGCGTCGCGTTGTCGTAGATCGGACTGCGCGTACGCGCAATCGTCATGCAGAACACGTAGTCGTAGTCGATGACCAGGCGCTGCAGAAACAGGTCCTGGATCTGCTGCACCGTGAACGGCATCGTCTCGGCCTCGTGGCCGTGTTCGGCGACGTGGGCCTTCAGAAACTCGAGCGTTGCTTCCTCGTTTCGCTGGTCGGCGAGCACGGCTTCGCCGATCCGCACCGTGATCGGCAGGATCGTGACGTTGTGTTGTTGCAGATAGTCGACCGGCAGGTCACATGCCGAGTCGACAACAATTCCAATGCGCATGAAGGGCCGTCCCCTGTAACGGCAGATGTAACGCAATTAACGGCGGAGCATCGCGATGCTTGAGCCTTAAAAGTTCTTGCTTACCAAACGGTTGCGTACGTTCGACGCTTGCGGATGGGGTGCATCTCCACGTTACGCGAGCCGCCGATGGCCGGATGCGCCACAAGGCTCAAGCCGATGCATTGCCCTTCGAGGAATGTGACAACCGCCACATCCGGGGCGCGCGCGCCGCTGGCGGCCTGGGACATCTGCCCGCCGGCCCGCGACGACCCGTTCAGAGCGCGCCGAGGATCAATCCGTACAGGCAGAACTGCGTGACGTGGTAACCGCTGTCGACCATCCAGAGCCTGAGGCTGCGCTGGGAGAACGCGTAGTTGATGCCGAAGCTCGTCGTGACGAAGAACACGCCCACGACGAAGCCCGCGCCGAAGCCGTTCGCCGCCGTCGCTTTCGAGCCGAGGAATATCTCGAACATCAGCGCAGCGAGGAAGCTGCCCAGGAACGCGAAGACGAGCCTCAGCCCCGGATGCGCCGCCTTCGTGTCCAGGTCGGTGCCGGCCTCGCGGCACCGGGCGCGCTTGAACAGCGCCCCGTACCAGAGCCAACCGAGCGCGAACGCCGACACCGCGGCCAGCACTATCCCCAGCCAGTTGAGATCGTTCGGCGGCATGGACACGGCAGAGACTCCCGGCGGACTAAAAGGGCGCAGATCGTACCGTGACGGTCAGCAGCCGACCGATTCGTACTGCGCGGCCTGGCCGACGATCTGCCCGCGCTGCGCCTGCGTCGAGAGCAACAGCGTGGGGCGCGAGACGTTGTAGTGGTCGGTCGCGTCGAGGATCAGGTCGAGCCGGCCGTCACGATCGAGGTCGCCGGCGAACAGCACCTCGGCCGTCGCATCGCTGACGATCACCGGCGCGCCGCCTTCGCCCTGCGGCTCGAGGTAAGCCGGCGCCTCGAACAGCACCTGCTCGGTGCGGCCGTCGCCCAGGACGAAGCGGCACAGCAGCTGCTCGGGGTCATCGGCCTGCGCGGTGCGGGCCGGCCCGCAGCGCCGCTCGATCCGGTAGTGCCGCGCGAGCAGCGTGAGCGTCGTCGTCGGCGGCGCACCTGCCTGGTCGGTCGTGTCCGTTGAACGCTGCGCCTGCACGACGGGGCCGGCGTGCAGGCCGGGGCCGCGCAGGTAGGTCACGATGCCCGACTCCTCGAGCCGCGAAGCGACTTCGCGCCCGCTGCGCTCGCCCGGTGCATCAAGCAAGGCATCCTCGACCGCGCGCACCTCAAGCGTCGTCTCGATGAGCGCGGCATCGTCCGCGGACACGTGCAGCGCGAGCCAGCGCTCGCCATCGCGCGCGACCGGCTCGCCACCGTGGAACGTGCCCGGCGGTTGCAACGCGAACGCAGCGCCGAGCACGCCGGCCAGTACGAATCCGCCTGTCATCGTCGTCTCCGCCGGCATGGGCCGGCACCGGCGCAGCATACGCGCGGCATCGGGTCGCGGCAGCCCGGGCTCGAGCGCGGCCGCGCAGGCTCCGGATGCATCGCAACGCCGACCGCACGCCCGGCGGCCACGTGCTCGACGCAAGCAGCACCGGGCATAAAAAAGCCCGGCAGCATGTTCAGCGCTGCCGGGCCCTTACTGCGGTCAGCGCATCAGCTCAGCGCACGTCGCCACCGGGATACGCGCGCGGCAGGCCGCCCTGCTCGGCCGGTACCAGCGTGCGCAGGTAGCGATCGCGCAGTTCGGTCTGGCGGCTGCGCATCGGGATCGCCTTGCCATCAAGCCAGACCTGCGCGGCGATCGCGCTGACCTCGAGCGGATCACCGGTCCACAGCACCAGGTCCGCGCGCTGGCCGGGCGCGATGCTGCCCAGTTCGCCCGCTACGCCGAGCGCTTCGGCCGGGACCGACGTCAGGCCCTTGAGGCCGTCTTCCCACGGCAGGCCGTTCGCGACCGCGTTGCCGGCCAGCTGGCGCACCTTGCGCGCGTTGTGCGAGCCATCACCGCTCTGGCTGAAACTGACCGGCACGCCGGCCGCACGCAGCTTCGCGGCGTTGTCCAGGCTCGCGCCGATCTCGTCGAAGCTCGATGGCAGGTTCGCGAGCGGGTCGACGAACACCGGGATCTTCGCCTTGGCGATCTCCGGCGCGAGCTTCCACGCTTCGGCGCCGCCGACGATGGCGACCTTGACGTCGCGCTTGGCCGCCCAGCGCAGCAGCTGGCGGATGTCGGATGCGCGATCGATGTCGACGAACACGCGACCGCCGCCGTCGAGATAGCGCTTGAGCGTGTCGCGGCCGGCCGGCGTCAGCAGCGCGACATGCGAGCCGACCGGGATGCGGCCATTCACTTCGTCGACCAGCTGGTCGAGGATCATCCACTGCGCGGCGCGCGAGCTGCCGGTCAGTTCCGCCGCATCCGAGCCGAGCTGCACGAACAATGCGCGCTTGCCGACCGGATCCAGGCTGCCGTCCAGTCGCACCACGCCGCCCTGGCCGGCCACGATCGAGCCGCCCTGCGCGGCGCCCGCGCCGAGCAGCGTCCAGCCGATGCCTTCCACGCGCGTCACCGGCACCAGCACCGAATCGGGGTTGTAGGCGAGCGTGACGTCGAACTCCGGACGCACGGTCATTTCCTTCGCGTGCGCGCCCAAGGTGAGCGTCTCGTCGACCGTCGCCTTCTCACCGGAAACCTCTTCCAGGCCGATCTCGGTGATGCCGCCGAACAACGCCGGGGTCACCGGGCGGCCCTGCGCATCGATCGTCTGCACGCCCGCGGGCGCCTTGAGGCCGGTGCCGACGGCGCGGATCTTGCCGCCTTCGACCAGCACGTCCGCGTTCTGCAGCGTGCCCTGCGCACCGGCGGTGTGCACGGTCGCATTGCGGATCAGCAGGTTCTGCGCATTCGCACCGAATGCGGCGGTCGCGAGCGCCCCGGCGATCAGCACCGCGCTCTTGCGCACGCGCGGCGTGCGGATGTCACGGCGGCTCATTGCACACCTCCGGTTGCAGCGGCGCCATGGCCGAGCATGAAGTCCGACTTCGGCTGGCGCGACGGATCATTGCGGTCGAACACGCGCGCACCGTCTACGTAGACCTGCTCGGCCTTCGTGTAGACGCTGAACGGGTCGCCGTTCCAGAGCACGACGTCGGCCATCTTGCCGGGCTCCAGCGTGCCGGTCTTATCGAGCACGCCGAGCGACTTCGCCGCGTTGCTGGTCACCCAGCGGATCGCGCGCTCGGGCGCGATGTCCATGCCGGCGCGCTTGGCGTTCGCGATGACCTTCGCCGCTTCCTGGTTCAGGCGCTGGATGCCTTCTTCGGAGTCCGAATGCACAATCGCGCAGCCGTTCGCCGGGCGATCGACGAGCGCGATGTTCTCCTGGATTCCGTCAAACGCTTCCATCTTGAAGCCCCACCAGTCGGCCCACAGCGCGCCGCAGACGCCGTCCTGCGCCAGGCGGTCGGCGAGCTTGTACGCCTCGACACCGTGGTGGAACGCGGCAACCTTGAAGCCGAACTCCTTGGCGAGGTCGAGCATCGTGGTCATTTCATCCGCGCGGTAGCAGTGGATGTGCACCATGATGTCGCCGTTGATCGCACCGGCCAGCGTGTCGAGCTTGAGGTCACGCTTGCCGCCGGTGTCCTTCTCGCTGTCGGCCTTCTCGCTGCTCTCGCTCTGCCACCAGCGACGCTTGGTCGGCTCGTCGGCCTTCGGCGTGTTCTTGCGCAGGTATTCGCTGGCATCGATGAATGCCGCGCGGTAACCGGCCACGTTCGCCATGCGCGTGCCCGGGCCGCCCTTGCCGCCGTAGACGCGCTTGGGGTTCTCGCCGCAGGCCATCTTCACGCCCCAGGGCGCGCCCGGGAATTTCATCGCCTGGTAGGTCGTCGCCGGCACGTTCTTGAGCGTGACGCCGCGGCCGCCGATCAGGTTCGCCGAGCCCGGCAGGATCTGCATCGAGGTGACGCCACCGGCGAGCGCGGTCGCAAAGCCCGGATCCTGCGGCCAGACCGAGTGCTCCGCCCAGACGTTCGGCGTGGTCGGCGACGTCGCCTCGTTGCCGTCGCTGTGCGCCTGCACGCCGGGGCTCGGATAGACACCCAGGTGCGAATGCACGTCGATCAGGCCCGGCGTCACCCACTTGCCCTTCGCATCGATGCGCACGGCATCGGCGGGGGCATCGATGCCCTGCCCGACCGCCACGATGCGGCCGTCCTGCATCAGCACGTCGGCGTTGTCCAAGCGCGTACCGGTGCCGGTCAGCACGGTCGCGCCGGTCAGTAGCACCGGCGCCGACGCGATCGGCCGGTAGGTGCTCGGATACGGATCGGCAATGAAGCGCGCGCCACGCGCGGGCTTGGCCGGCGCAGGGTCGGCGGCGAACGCCGGTGCACACAGCAGCGCGGCGGTCAGCGCCGCGCAGATCGGTCGAAGCATGGGATACCTGGAGGAAGCAACGGAACCCCTGCACCGTAGCGGGCGCATGCGTTCGCGCCAAGCCCGCGTAGGCGTGCAGGCGCCGCCTGAACACGCGAAACCCCAGCGCGGCCGGCAAACGGGCAGATCGGGCAACGTACGCCGCCGCGGCGGGGTACGGGTTCCGGCAACCGTGGCGAATCTGGTTTACTCCTGACTCTCCCGACCGAGTGCCCGCATACCGATGAAGGACAAGCCGCAGATCGTCGCGAACTGGCTGCCACGCTATACGGGCGTACCGCTCGACCAGTTCGGCCAGCACATCCTGCTGACGAACTTCGGCGGCTATCTGCAGACGTTCGCGCGCCTGACCGGTGGCGAGATCGTCGGCCTCGACCGGCCGATGCCCAGCGTGACCTCCGGTGGCATCACGCTGATCAACTTCGGCATGGGCAGCCCAAACGCGGCCACGGTGATGGACCTGCTCAGCGCGATCGACCCGAAAGCGGTGCTGTTTCTCGGCAAGTGCGGCGGGCTCAAGCGCAAGAACCAGCTCGGCGATCTGGTGCTGCCGATCGCGGCGATCCGCGGGGAAGGCACGAGCAATGACTACATGCCGGCCGAAGTGCCGGCGCTGCCCGCGTTCGCACTTCAGCGCGCGGTGTCGACGATGATCCGAGACCTCGGCCACGACTACTGGACCGGCACGGTCTACACGACGAACCGCCGGGTCTGGGAACACGACGACGCGTTCAAGGAATACCTGCGCCGGCTGCGCTGCATGGCGATCGACATGGAGACCGCGACGATCTTCGCGGCCGGCTTCGCGAACCGGATCCCGGTCGGCGCACTGCTGCTGGTGTCCGACCAGCCGATGATCCCCGAGGGCGTGAAGACCGAGGCGTCGGATGCGCGCGTGAGCAGCGAGTTCGTCGACCGCCACATCCAGGTCGGCATCGAGGCGCTGCGGTTGATCCGCCGCCACGGCAAGTCGGTGCGCCACCTGCGCTTCGACGAATAGCGCCTGCGCAGCGCCTGCATTCCTGCGGCGTTCGGCAACGTCGCGTCCGCTGAGACCTCCCCCGGTCACACTGTTGACCTTACGGGAGGACGCACATGGAACAGGCGATCTACCTGCTGCTCGGCGCCGTACTGACCTGGACCTGGCACCTGATCCAGCGGCGACTCGAGCGGCGCGGCACCAGCGAGGCCATCGAACGCGGCACGAAGCTGCTCGCGCTCAAGCAGGGGCTCGAAGGCACGCACACGAGCGTCGAAGACCTTCGCCAGCTCGAGACCCGGCTGATCGGCAAGGCCGAAACCGCGGTACGCATTGCCGACACGTATGTCACGCAGGCGGAGGAAGTGGCCCGCCACTCCGCGCACGACGCGCCCAGCCGCGACGACATGAACCAGCAGGCACGTGCGGCATTCGCGGTCATGGATGCGCGCCTCGGCGCGCTCGTCGTGCACCTGCGCCGCCAGCTCGACGGCGAGGATCTGGCCGCATTCGACGATGCCCATGCGGCCTGGCTCACCTTTCGCGAGCGCCATGCACGCTTCGTTGCACACTGCTATTCGGGCGGGCTGATCCGTCCGCTGATCCATGCGGTAACGCTTGAGAGCGTCACCGCCGCCTGGATCACCGAACTGGAAACGCAGCTCGGCGACGACGAAGCCGAGTGGGCCCGCAGCGACAGCGCACCGCGCGCGATGCGGATGGAGTATTCCCGGAGGCAGCGATGACAGCCGCGCAACGAATCGTCGATTTCTGGCAGCAGGCCGGCCCCGACTGCTGGTTCACGCGCAGCGACGCGTTCGATGCGCGCTGCGAGGCGCTGTTCCTGGACGATCACCTGCGCGCGTCGCGTGGCGAGTTCGCGGACTGGGCGGATTCGGCGACAGGCGCGCTCGCGCTCGTGCTGCTGCTCGACCAGATCCCGCGCAACGTCTACCGCGAGAGCGCGCATGCCTACGCAACCGACGGGCTGGCACGCGCTCATGCGGACCGTGCGGTCGAGGCCGGTTTCGATGCGCAGGTGGACCCGGCGCTGCGGGTGTTCTTCTACCTGCCGTTCGAACATTCCGAGTCGCTCGCCGACCAGCGCCGCTCGCTCGAACTGCACGCGCGCCTCGAGGGCCCCGATGCCGATCGATGGGCCCGGCTGCACCTGGACATCATCGAACGCTTCGGCCGCTTTCCGCATCGCAACGCCGCGCTCGGTCGGGTAACGACGCCGGAGGAGCAGGCGTTCCTGGATTCGGGCGGGTTTGCCGGCTGACGCAAGGCGCCTTCCACGGCGCACCGATTACTTCAGCACCACCTGCCTGCGATGGTCGTGCGGTAGATGCGCGGGCAGCTACGGGGCAAGGCCGGCCGGACGCGGAAGCGCCACGGCCGCCCTCGCACTGCCAGGGCGGCGAGTCCGGAAAGCGCGACCCTCGACTACAGCTCGAGCCAGCGGCCTATGACGTCGCGGGCCTCGTCCAGGCCCTGCCTCGACTCGCCCGAAAACACCTGCACGCTGACCGTGTCGCCATACGAGGCGGCCAGGTCCTTGCGCACCGCGAGCAGCGTCTGCGTTTGCTGGCCGCGCCCGAGCTTGTCGGCCTTGGTCAGGATCGCGTGCGCCGGCAGGTCACGGCTGACCGCGTAATCCAGCATCTGCCGGTCGTAATCCTTGAGCGGATGGCGGATGTCCATCACCACGACCAGCCCCTTGAGCGCTTCACGCGTGCGGAAGTACTCGTCGAGGAACGCCTGCCAATGCGCCTGCAGGTCCTTGGGCACCTTCGCGTAGCCATAGCCCGGCAGGTCGACGAGGAAACGGTCGGTGGTCGGCGGAATCTCGAAATACACCAGTTGCTGCGTGCGCCCCGGAGTCTTGGACACGCGGGCGAGCGCGTTCTGCTGGCAGATCGCATTGAGAGCGGTCGACTTGCCGGCATTCGAGCGGCCCGCGAACGCGACCTCGAAGCCGCCGTCGGGAGGAAGCTGGCGCGCATTGTGAGCGGCGAGCAGGTATTGGGCGCGAGCCAGAGGATTCGACATCCCGCAAGGATCGCATGGGGCCGGCAGGCGGCGCGAACTGCCAGGCCGTGTGGCCGCAGCAAGCGGCCGGGCGCAGTCGCCCGCCGTGGTCGCCGCCCCGCCCCGAGCCCGCCGCCGTGAACGCCGCCATCCCGTAAGGTCGCGTTGCGTTGACCGGCCTGCGAGGCGCGACGATAATTCCGCGGTTCCGGCGCGCGTCGCGCACGCACGCCATCTCGCAGTCCCGGAGTTCTTCCCTGATGAGCCAAGTCCGCGTCCTGGGCCTGATCGGCGCCGCCGTGATCACGGTCGCCGCTGTCGCCTACGCCCAGACCACCGTGAGCGCCCTGCCGGACAACGCGCCGGTGCAGGCCGCCCCGCTCGACACCAACGTGCCCGAGAAGGCGGAATGGGGCGACGCGAAGAACGGCGCGACCCTGGCCGGCGCCTGCGCCGCGTGCCATGGCCTCGACGGCAATCCGACCGATCCGCAGTACCCGCGCATCGCCGGCCAGCCCGAGCGCTACATCGCGCAGCAGCTGCATCTGTTCAAGTACGACGAGCGCAACAGCGGCATGGCCGAGGTCATGAAGCCGTTCGCCAAGCCGTTGACCGCGCAGCAGATGCGCGACCTGGGCGCGTATTTCCAGACCCAGACCCCGGGCGCCGGCATCGCCGACGACACCGTGATCGCGGACGGCCCGAACTCGGGCAAGAAGTTCTACGAGATCGGCGAGCGTCTCTACATGTCGGGCGACCCGGCACGCGGCATCCCGGCCTGCTTGGCCTGCCACGGCCCGGCCGGGCTCGGCAATCCGGGCCCGCCGTACCCGGCCGTCGCTGGCCAGATGGCGTCCTACGCGCAGCGCCGCCTCGAGGAATACCGCGCCGGCACCGAGCAGAACGACCGTCCGCTGTTCCACGTCATGGCCACCGTCGCCCGCGACCTGACCGATGAGGAAATCGGCTCGCTCGCCAGCTACCTGCAGGGCCTGCACCCGCGCAGGCACGACGTGGTCGCAGCGATGGCCGCTCCGGCCGCTACGGCAGCGCCCGCTGCGGCTCCGGCCCCTGCTGCAGCGCCGGCTCCGGCCGCCGCCCCTGCGGCCGGCGGGGCGGCTGCCCCGGCCGCGCAACCAGCGCCGGCGACGCCGACCACGGGCTCCTGAACTTTTTCGACAAGGCCCGGTCAAAGCCGGTACTCCTTGTTGTGACTCTTGGTTTTATCCCACGCCGACCGTCTCTCACGGTCGGCGTTTTTTCTTTCCGCGCCGCGCTCGCGGCTTATCCGAGAACGCTTCGATGACCGGACGCCTTGTGTCGCTGCTGCTGGCCGCCCTGCTTCTGCCCTCGATCTCGCTTGCTGCCGGCAAATCGCTCGCGCCGCGGGGCCCGGTACCAGTGGCGGGCACGGACTACGAACTGATCAAAGGCGGCAAGCCGTTCGCACCGGTCGCGGGCAAGGTCGAAGTCGCCGAGGTGTTCGGCTATACCTGCCCCGCCTGCGCGAAGTTCGAGCCGATGCTCGCGGCATGGAAGGCCAAGCTCCCCGCCGACGTGAAGGTGACGCCGGTGCCCGCACCGTTCGGTGGTCCGTGGATCCCGTACGCGCGCGCCTACTTCGCCGGTGAGGCGCTCGGGGTGACCGCGCACAGTCATCCGCGCGTGTTCCGCGCCCTGCACGATGCGGGCGAGCTGCCCCGCAATCCGACCGCGGACGAGCTTGCCGCGTTCTATGCCGGACTCGGCGTGCCGGCCGCCCGATTCACGGCCGCATATGCGAGCCCGGCCGTCGATGCACAGCTCGAGCGCGCGCGTGAGTTCATCGAACGCAGCGGCGTCGAGGGCACGCCGGCGCTCGTCGTCGACGGCAAGTACCGCGTGCGCGGTTCGAGCTACGAGGACATGCTCCGCATCGCCGAACACCTGATCGCCCGCGAGCGCCAAGCTCGCTGAGCGCGGCGGTCGTCGCTCCGCCCCTACACTCTTCGTTCAAACCGGCCGTGGCTATGCTGTCGCCACGGCTCCCAGGGCGCCCGCCCTCGCCATGCGCAGGCTGCCTGCGCCCCAAGTGCTTGTGGAGATCGAATCGATGACCCTGCGTCCGGCCCCTTCGTTCAATTCCGCCTTCCGTTCCTCTGGCGTGCGCGTCACTGCCGCTCTCGCTGCCGCGCTTGCGCTGTCGGCCTGCGGCGAGACGGAGACCGCCTCGGCTCCCGTAGCGCCTGCCGCCGCACCGGCCACGACGGCCGCCGCGCCGAGCGCGCCTGCTGCGACGCCCGCTGTCGATGCGAACGCAGCGGCCGCACCGGCCGTGGCCGCGGGCCCGATGGTGCCGCCAACCGGACCTGAGCCGGTCGCCGGCACCGATTACGTGGAGATCCCCGGCGGCCAGCCGTTCGAGCCGGGCACCGGCAAGATCGAGGTCGCCGAAGTGTTCGGCTACACCTGCCCGCACTGCGCGACGTTCGAGACCGTGGCCGATGCCTGGAAGGCGAAGCTGCCGGCGGACGTGAAGTTCACCCCCGTCGCGGCGCCGTTCGGCGGCTTCTGGGTGCCGTACGCAAAGGCGTTCTACACCGCGCAGACGATGGGCCTGCTCGACAAGACGCATGACGCGATGTTCCGCGCGATCCACATCGAGCGCAGCCTGCCGCCGCCGCCGGCGGTGCCGAGCGACGAGCAGCTTGCGCAGTGGTATGCCAAGCACGGTGCCGACCCGCAGCAGTTCGCGAGCACGATGGCGAGCTTCGCGACCGACGCCAAGCTCAAGCGCGCCCAGCAGTGGATGCAACGCAGCGGTGTCGAAAGCACGCCGTCGCTGATCGTCAACGGCAAGTACCGCGTGATCGGTGGCAAGACGCATGAGGATCAGCTGCGCATTGCCGAGCATCTGATCGCGCGCGAACGTGCCGCATCGACGGCAGCGCCCGCCGACGCTGCGGCCGCGCCTGCGACGAACGGCTGAGGCACGGCCCCGGCCGCGGCATGGAGACGCGCGCCCTTCGCGTACTGAGCGCAAACATCCAGGCCGGCTCGAGCACGCGCGGGTATAGCGATTACGTCTCGCGCAGCTGGTCGCACGTGCTGCCGGCCGGCAACAAGCGCGGCAGCCTCGACCTGATCGCGCGACTTGCGAGCCAGCACGACATTGTCGGCCTCAACGAGGCCGACCCCGGCAGTCTGCGGTCGGGGTTCACGAACCAGACGCATTACCTCGCCCAGCGCGGCGGTTTCGATTACTGGACCCACCAGCCGAACCGCCGCGTCGGTGGCGTCGCCTCGAGCGCGAACGGCCTGCTCAGCAAGCTCGAGCCGCACGAGGTCGTGCATTACGCCCTTCCGGGGCGCGTGAAAGGCCGTGGCGTACTGCTCGCCCGTTTCGGTGAGGCGCCCGAGGCGCTGCTGGTCGCGATTGCCCACCTGTCGCTCGGCGCGGGCTCGCGCCTTTCGCAACTGTCGTTCATCGCCGAGCTGCTGAGCGGCCACCGCCACGCCGTGCTGATGGGCGATTTCAACTGCGGCGTCGAAGCGCCCGAAATGGGCGCGCTGTTCCGGGCCACGCGCCTGCAGCCGCCGAGCTGCAATGTGCCCACGTTTCCCAGCTGGCGCCCGCTGCGCGCGATCGACCACATCCTGGTCGCCGACGGCCTGCGCTGCGCCGAGCCGCGCGCGCTGGCTGCGGCGCAGTCCGACCATCTGGCGCTGTCGCTGCAGCTCGACGTGCCCGAGGCGGCGCTGCGCTGAGCTGAGCTGGGCTGGGCACGCGGCTAAACGCTACGCCCGGCCCATAAAAAAACGGCCGGCGATTGCTCGCCGGCCGTTCCTGATTACAACGAATTGCCTAGATCAGAACCGCAGGTTCGCGCGCATGTAGAAGAAGCGCCCGCCCGGGATGTCGTAGGTCGACGCGTCATACCCGTTGAGCGAGCACGACAGGCAGATCGGCGGATCGGTGTCGAACAGGTTGTTGACGCCTGCCGTCAGCTGCAGCCCCTTGTACATGTCGAACTGGTAACCGACCTGCACGTCGTGGTAGGTCGTGGCTTCGAGCGTGTTGGTGCCAGCGGCGCGGTTGTCACAGACCGGGAAGTTGATCGTGAACTGGACGCACTGCTCCTCGAGCTCGGAGATGTGGCGTACCGACCAGGCTGCGTTGAAATTGCCGAGCTTCCAGTCCAGCGATGCGTTCGAGGTCCACTCCGGGATCGCGCTGTCGTTGACCTCGACGCCGACCGCACGCGGTTGCACCTGGCCGGCCGCGCCCACGGCCTCGTACTCGGTCACGAACGTGTTCTGCCAGGTGACCTTGAAGCGGCCCATGCCGGTCTCTGGCAGCGTCCAGAACGCATCGACGTCCCAACCCGCGGTCCTGATCGAACCGAGGTTAGTCAGGCGGTTGTTGAACCCGTTGATGCTGCCCACCGACGAGCGCGAGATGCCGTTGCAGTACAGCGGATCAAGCGTCTGGACGCAGAGGTCGAGCTGGGTCTGCGCGTCGATCGCCTGCACCGCGCCGTCGATCACGTGGCGGTAATAGGTGACCTCGAAGTCCATCCGGTCCGACCAGCTGGTGCCGTTGAGGAAGTTCGGGCTGAAGACGACACCGGCGGTGAAACTGCGTGCAGTTTCGGGTTCGAGATTCGGATTGCCGCCGGTGGTAACGGAAATCTGCGCGTTCGTCTGGATCGCGCCGGCAGGAACGCCGAGCGCGGCGCAGTTGGCCGGATTGCCGGTGGGGGCCGCGAGGTCCAGGCCGATCAGGCAGGGGTCATTGAGCTCGAGGTCGGCGCGGCTGTCCGAGCCGTAGAGCTCACCGATGGACGGCGCACGGAAGCCTTCAGCAAACGTCGCACGCAGCAGCAGCTCATCCGCCACCTGCCAGCGCAGGCCGAACTTCGGCGTGAACTGGCCACCGAACGTCGAGTAATCCGAGTAGCGACCGGCCAGGCTCAAATCGAGACTCTTGCCGAGGAAGCCGTCACGCACCAGCGGCACGTTGAACTCGACATAGGCTTCGTTGACGTCGTACTCGCCGGACGTCGGCAGTGACGGCACGCCGTTGTAGAAGCCCGCGACCGTGATCGGATCGGGCTGGTAGAAGCCCTCGTAGCTGCGGTGCTCAAGACCGGTTGCGAACGACAGCGGGCCCGCCCACATGTTGAACAGGTCGCCGGAGATGTTCGCGGTGAACTGGGTGAGCTTCTGCTCGCTGCGATCGCGCACGATCGGCTGGATGAAGGCGAGCATTGCCGGCGTGATCGTGCCGGGGCCGCCGAAGATGTTCAGCGGCGTGCAGCCCGGCGTCGCGGCGCAGACCGCCGGATCGCCGAGCGCGATGTTGATGTTGCGGATGTTGTAGCTGCCGAAGTTGGTCTGCTCGGCCTCGTTGCGGCTGAATGCGGCGTTGACGTCCCAGATGTACGAGCGCTCGCCGATGTCGAGCGTGCCCTCGAGTCCGGTGCCGAAGTACTGCGTATCGACCTTCTGCTCGAAGATGCGCGGGCCGCCTTCAACCGGGCGCCGCCCGACGAGCACGAGGTTCGCGCCCGGACCGCTGGAAATCAGGTCGATGCCGAACGGGTTGAACGGGTTGAGCCGCGAGATCGTGATGTTGTCGGCGAACGGGTTGCCGGTGCCGGCGTCGGGGCCGAGGAAGATCGGCTCCGGAGCGGCCTGGTTGACCGACTCGCGGCGATTGACGAGTGCCTTGGCGTACGCGCTCATCGAATCGCTGACGTGGAAGCGGTACTGGCCGAAGATGCCGGCGCGCTCGGACGGCGTCAGCAGCAGGTTGAACTGCGCGAAGTTGAAGCGGTTCGCGGTCGTGAACGGGATGAAGTTCCCCGGATACGCGACGCCGTTCGGGAAGCTGCTGCCGTTCGGCGTGGTGATATTGCAGAACGCCACCGGCGGCGTGGCCGGGTTGCCGTCGACGTCGGTCAGCGGACACACGCTGCTCGGCGTACCCGGGAAGAAGATGAAACGGCCGTTCGGCGTGGCCGAGCTGCCACCGGTCAACCCGGTGCCCGGCTTCGGGAACGCGGACTGTTCGCGGTCACGCGAGAACACCGGCTCCTGGTCGACGTAGCTCATGCCGAGGAACAGGTTGCTGCGCTCGGTGCTCATGCCCCAGGCGAAGTCCACGCCCTTGAGCGTGCCGTCGCCTTCGCCGTACTCGCCGTAGTTCAGCGTGACCTGGCCGCCTTCGAAATCACGGCGGGTGATGATGTTGACTACGCCCGCGATCGCGTCGGAGCCGTACAGCGACGACGCACCGTCCTCGAGCACCTCGATGCGCTCGACGAGCGCGAGCGGGATCGTGTTGAGGTCGGTCGAGGCGCCAACGCCCGAAGCCGACGACTCGTTGACCCAGCGCATGCCGTCAACGAGCACGAGCACGCGCTTGGAGCCGAGATTGCGCAGGTCGACCTGCGCCGAGCCGGCGCCGATGCCATCACCGTTCGGCGAAAAGCCGAAGTTGCCGGACGAGTTGAACTTCGCGTTCAGCGCCGAGCCCGAGCCCGTGAGCTCCTGCACGATCTCGCCAATCGAGGTCAGGCCCGTACGCTCGATGTCCTCACGCGTCAGCGTCTGCACCGGCGTCTGGCTTTCGATGTCAGCGCGCTTGATGCGAGTGCCGGTGACCTGAACGCGGTCGAGCGTGGTCGGTGAATCACCGGTGGCGGGCGCTGCCGTGTCCTGCGCGGCGGCGAGCCCCGGCAGGCTGAGCAACAGGGACAGCTGGACGGCTTTCGCCAGGGTGGTGCGGCGCAACACGTTCATCAATCTCTCTCTCCGTAAGAAATGCCAAACAGGGCCAGCGCCGCATCCCCCGACCACGGCGTCATGCGGTTGTAAACAATCCCTTAACCGACCACAAGCGCCAGAAGCCCCTTCAACCGCAGTTGCGTCAACTGCCGGCAATCAGCGCAATCGCGACCGCAAGCAGGAAGCCCGCAAACACACGCTTGAGTACGGGACCGCTGAGCCGGTGTGCCAACTGCGTGCCGTAGGGCGCGGCCAGCACCGACGCCAGTGCCACGCCGATCGCAGCGGGCAGGTAGACATAGCCGATCGCATGCTCGGGCAACGCACCGGCCGGCGCGTGTGCCGCGTAACCCATCGCGCTCGCAAGCCCGATCGCGACCCCACACGCCGATGAGGTGCCGACCGCGCGCACGGGCGCGACGCCGCGCCAGATGAGCAGCGGCACGGTCATGCTGCCGCCGCCGATGCCGACTATCGCCGACACCGCCCCGATGCCGGTGCCGGCCGCGGTCATCGCCGGGCCGCGCGGCACCGGGCCAGGCCCGCCGTCCGGAGCGCGAGGGCGTGAGAACGTGAGCTGCGCGGCGGCGATCACGCAGTAGCCGGCCACGAAGTAGCGCAGCACCTCGCCGTCGATCCGCACCGCCACGCCACTGCCGAGCCAGCCGCCAAGCAGCAGGCCCGGCACCATCCATGCGACCACGGGCCACAGCACGCTGCCGCGCCGGGCATGCGCACGCGCCGATGCGGCAGCCGTCATCACGATGCTCGCAAGCGAACTGGCCAGCGCGGCATGCATCGCCGCTTCGACCGGCACGCCCATCGATGGCAGCAGCCACGCGAGCGCCGCCACGAGCACCAGTCCACCGCCAACGCCGAGCAGACCGGCCAGCACGCCGGCCACCGCGCCGAGCGCGAGATAGATCACCAGTTCACCGAGCACGCGTATCTCCGGTCGTTCGCAAAGGCGCTGTGCACGCGCTCATCACATGGTCTGTTCATCGCGGCTGGCTATAGTCGGCGAATGCGTGTCCGCCCTGTTTTCCGCTCGCGTTTCCAGCCCATCCTACTCGCGGCGCTCGCCACGGGTGTGGTCACCGCCGCGTGTGCGCAGAGCACCGCGCGTGCACCGCTGCAGGCCCAAGCCAGGCCAGCGGCCAGTGCCGCGCCCCCTGCCGGAGCGCCGGTGCGTGCACCCGCAATCCCGTCGCGTCCTGCGCCTGCTGTCGATCCGATGCTGCCGCGCATCCGCGCTGCGATCGAAGCGGCTGAGCGAGGCCAGCTCGACGCGGCGATGACCGATGGCCTCGCCGGGCATGCGCTGTATCCATGGATCGAATATGCGGACCTGCGACGCAATATCGACCGCGTCGACCCGGCGCGCGCACGCGCGTTTCTCGATCGCTACGGCGGCCAGGCGGTCGGCGAAGCGTTCCGCGAGCTGTGGCTTGCCGCGATGTCGCGCCGGCGCGACTGGCCGGCATTCCTCGCCGCATGGAAGCCGTCGAAGACCAACTCGCTCGAGCGCAACACCGCGCTGCGCTGCGCGGAGCTCACCGCACGCGAAGCCGCCGGGCGCGCCGATGCGCAGTGGGTGCGCGATGCGCAGGCGATCTGGCGCAGCACCGGCAAACCGTTGCCTGATGCGTGCGACGCGCCGGTCGCGGGGCTGGAAGCGCGCGGTGGTCTGTCGGCCGCGCTGCGCTGGGAGCGCATCGATGCGGCCGCCGAGGCGGGACAGGCAGGCGTGATGCGCGCAGCTGCGCGTGGCCTGCCGGCCGCCGAAGCCGCGCTCGCGAACGACTACGCGGCGTTTATCGATTCAGTCCACGAGCGCGCGCTCAGCTGGCCGAAGACCGAGCGCAGCCGCCGCATCGCCTCGCTGGGCCTGGCGCAGCTCGCAAAGGCGTCGCCGTCGCAGGCCGAGGCGCTGTTGCCGCGCTACGCGGCCGCGCTTGGGTTTACCGATGTCGACCGCGGCCGTGTGCTGTATCCGATCGCGCTGTGGACGGTGGCGTCGTACGAGCCGCAATCCGCACGCCGCCTCGCCGCCGTGCCGGCGGTCGCGTACGACGAGCGCCTGCACGAATGGCGTGCCCGCGAGGCGATGTCGCGCTCGGACTGGCCGGCCGCGCTCGCCGCGATCCGGCAGATGCCGCCCAAGCAGCGCAACGATTCGCGCTGGCAGCATTTCGAAGCGCGCCTGACCGAGATCGCGGGCGACAAGGCCACCGCGACGCGCCTCTATCGCGAAGCGGCGAAGAAGCCTGAATTCCACGGCTTTCTCGCGGCCGATCGCATCGGTGCGCCGTATGCGCTGTGCCCCTGGATACCGGTGGTGGAACCGGCCGAGCGCGCTGCGGTGGCTCGTGACCCGGCGCTGACGCGTGCAATGGCGCTTCGGACGCTGTCGCGCCCGGGTTGGGCCGAGCGCGAGTGGGACGAGGCGCTGAGCCGGTTCTCCGATGCGCAGCGCCGCATCGCGGTCGATGTGGCGCAGGACCATGGCTGGTTCGACCGGGCGGTGTTCTCGCTCGGCAAAACCGATCCGCAAGAACTGCGCCTTTACCACCTGCGGTTTCCGCTGCACCACGACGCGGTGATCCGCCGTGAGTCGGCGAAGAACCGCATCGACCCGGCCTGGGTGGCCGCGGAGATCCGCGCCGAGAGCATCTTCAACCCGACCGCGCGCTCAGGCGCGAATGCGATGGGCCTGATGCAGGTGCTGCCGAGCACCGGCGCAGCGGTCGCGCGCCGCATCGGCCTGCCGTGGCGCGGCGCCGAGAGCCTGTACGAGCCGGAGACGAACATCATCCTCGGCACGGCCTACCTGCGTCAGTTGCTCGACCAGTACGGCGGGCAGCCGTATTTCGCGGTGGCCGGCTACAACGCGGGGCCTGCACCGCTGAACCGCTGGAAGTCGCAGCGGCCGGGCATGGATGCGGACTTCTGGATCGAGACCGTCAGCTACAAGGAGACCCGGGAGTACCTCGCACGGATCTTCGCGTTCAGCACGATCTACGACTGGCGCCTCAACGGTGATGCGCTGAATCTGGCCGACCGCATGCGCGGCCGCACCGACGGGCCGCGCAAGAAGTTCGTCTGCCCGCTGCCGGAGCTGCCCGTGATCCCGCCGCCCGCGTCGAACGG
Organism: Lysobacter korlensis; assembly: GCF_042434515.1. Classification (NCBI taxonomy): domain Bacteria; kingdom Pseudomonadati; phylum Pseudomonadota; class Gammaproteobacteria; order Lysobacterales; family Lysobacteraceae; genus Lysobacter; species Lysobacter korlensis. The sequence goes on along the minus strand of NZ_JBHLTG010000004.1, from coordinate 38,902 downwards.
ACCGGCGCCCAAGCCGCAGCGTTAAGCTTTGTGCCATGGCAGCAACCCAGGTCATCGTCCTTGGCGGCACCGGCTTCGTAGGCCGGCACCTGGTCCGTCGCCTGATCGCGGACGGCCACAGCGTCACCGTGCTGAGCCGCGGCGCGGATGCCGCCACGCGCGCGGCGCTGCCGCCTTCGACCGCAGTGCGCGAGGGCAACGTGCACGAGCAGGGCTTCCTGCGCGAGGCATTCGCCGGTGCGGACGCGGTGATCAACCTGGTCGGCATCCTCAACGAACGTGGCGATGCCGGCGACGGGTTCGAGCATGTGTTCGTCGACCTGCTCGACAGCGTGCTCGCGGCAATGCGCGCGGCGGGTGTGCGGCGGCTTCTGCAGATGAGCGCGCTCAATGCCGGCCGCGGCGAGAGCCACTACCTGCAGGCCCGCGGGCGCGCCGAGCAGCACCTGCGCGGATCGAGCGCCGATTGGACCGTGTTCCGCCCGTCGGTGATCGCCGGGCCCGGTGACGGGCTGTTCTGCCGCTTCGACCGGCTGCTGTCGGTTGCGCCCGCGCTGCCGATCGGACGCGCAGATGCGCGCTTCCAGCCGGTCTGGGTCGGCGATGTCGCGGCCGCGTTCGCACGCGCGCTGGTCGATCCGGCCACCCGTTACCGCGCGTTCGACCTTGTAGGTCCCGACGTGCTCACGCTCGCCGAGATCGTGCGGCTGACCGCGCGTGCGCGCGGCCGCCACCGTGCGGTGATCACGCTGCCCGCAACGCTCGGCCGCCTGCAGGCCGAGATCGGCGAGCACCTGCCCGGCAAGCCGATCAGCCGCGACAACTGGCGCTCGCTGCAGTTGGATTCGACTTCGACACAGAACGGCTTGGCCCAGCTGGGCCTGGTGCCGACCCCGGTCGTGCCGCGCGTGCCCGAGATCCTCGACGGCTGCGATACCGCCGGCGCATGAGCACGGCCGGCATGCAGGTCTACCTCGTCGGCGGTGCCGTGCGCGACGCACTGCTCGGGCAGACGCCGGGCGATCGCGACTACGTCGTGGTCGGGCAGACGCCGGAATCGATGCTTAGCGCCGGCTTCAAGCCGGTCGGGCGCGACTTTCCGGTGTTCCTGCATCCGCGCACCGGCGAGGAGTACGCGCTTGCGCGCACCGAGCGTAAATCCGGCCGGGGTTACCGCGGCTTCGTCGTCGATGCCGATCCCTCGGTCACGCTCGAGGATGATCTGCAGCGGCGCGACTTCACGATCAACGCGATCGCGCAGGCGCTCGCTGACGACGGCACTCCGGGCGCGCTGGCCGATCCTTACGGTGGCGCGCGTGACCTTGAGGCGCGCGTGCTGCGCCACGTTGGCCCGGCGTTCGTGGAGGACCCGTTGCGCGTGCTGCGCGCGGCACGGTTCATGGCGCGGTTTGCACCGCTGGGATTCACGGTCGCGCCTGAAACCATGGCGCTGATGCGCGAGATGGCCGACTCGGGTGAGCTGGCCGAGCTCGTGCCCGAGCGCGTCTGGCAGGAGCTTCGCCGCGCGCTCGCCAGCGCGGAACCGTCGGCGTTTCTGCGCACGCTGCATGACTGCGGCGCGCTTTCCGCGGTGCTGCCCGAGGTCGAAGCGCTCTACGGCGTGCCGCAGCGCGCCGAGTACCACCCCGAAGTCGACACCGGCGTGCATGTCGAGCTGGTCTGCGACATGGCCGCGCAGCTCGCGCCGGGCGATGACCTGATCGGGTTCGCCGCGCTTACGCACGACCTCGGCAAGGCACGCACCCCCGAGCACGTGCTGCCCAAGCACATCGGGCACGAGCGCGCGGGCCTCGCGCCGCTGCGCACGCTGTGCGACCGGCTGCGCGTGCCGAACGATCACTACCAGCTCGCCGCGCACGTCTGCCGCGAGCACCTCAACGTGCACCGCTTCGACGAGCTGCGCGCGCAGACCGTGGTCGAGCTGATCCAGCGCTGCGATGGCTTCCGGCGGCCCGATCGCATCGCACAGATCGCGCTCGTCTGCGAAGCCGACAAGCGCGGCCGCGCTGGCCTACAGGACGTGCCCTACCTGCCGGGCCCGGCGCTACGCGCTGCGCACGCGGCCGCCTGTGCGGTGCGCGCAAGCGACCTGCCAGCGGGGCTTGAAGGCCCCGCGATCGGCGAGGCGCTGCGCCGGGCGCGCATTCGCGCGGTTGCCGAGGCGACCGGCAAGCGCTGAGCGTTCGCGGGACGCTGGATTCGCTTAACTCGCCTCGCCTGGGCTCGCCGCCTTGCCGATGTGCGAAGCCGCGCTTACCGAACGACACAGCCCTCGATGAGCTGCAACAGCCGACGCAGCCGGGTGTAGCGCAACGCCCAGCCGGCCGCGACGCCGAGCGAATTGGCGATGACATCCACTGCATCTGCAAGCCGCGAGTCGGTCATTGCCCCTTGCACGAATTCCAGCAGGGCGCCGAGCAGCAACATCGCGCATGCCGCAGCCGCCTGCGCACGGACGCGCTCGAACAGCATCACTGCGTAGCCGGACAGCGCCGCGTAACCGACGAAATGCTGGAGCTTGTCGACGCCGGCGAATGCAGGCTCGGGCAATTGCTGTGCAGGCAGCAGCGAGCCTGCAACGACGACCGCGATCAGCAGCAGCCACCCGGCCAGCCACAGCCACGGATAGCGGAACGTCCGGAGGCCCGGCATCGCCGCTGCAGTCACCTTTGCCCCCGACGCGGATACACGCCCACCCGCCGCATGGGTTACAGACGGAAGCTCAGGTCACCGGCAAGGAACGCGACGCCGAACTCGACATCCTTTTCGAACCCCATCGCCTGGAACCGCTCACCCATCTCGCCTGGCAACGTCAGCTGCTTGACCTCGTTCTGCCGGCGCAGGCGCTCGGCATCGTCCTCGATGCGCGCGATGCGGTCGAGCACGCCGGCCAGGCCATTGCCGAGCAGGAAGCTCGACTGCGAGCAGTAGCCGGCCAGGTCGAACCCCGCCGCGACGCTGGCCTCGGCCAGCGCGGTGAAATCCACCGATGCGGTGATGTCCTGCAGGCCCGGCCAGCGCAGCGGGTCGCCGTGCATGCGATGGCGCGAGAACGCGCGCAGCGTGCCGTCATTGCGTTCGGGCAGGTAGTACTCGCCGCGCACGTAGCCGTAGTCGACGAACAGCATCGCGCCGCGCTTCATGCCGCCCGACACCGCCTGGATCCAGTACGGCAGCTGTGGCAGCACTTCCGAGCGGTAGCCCTCTTCGAACGTCCGACCGAGGTTGCGCTCGAGATGGCGTACCGCCTGGCTCAGGAATGCATCGGCCGGCCTCAGCGTGCGCGTGAATCCGTCGCCCTCGACCACGACGTGCTCTTCGAACACATCGCCGTTCTGGATCGCGAAGCGCGGCGTCGGCAGCGCATCGAGCACTTCGTTTGCAAACAGCACGCCTTCCCAGTCGTGCGGAACCGGACCGTCGAGCCATTCCACGAGTTGGAACAGCATCGGCGGCAAACGCTGCTGCAGACGCTCGCGCTGGCGCTCACGCAGCTGCGCGCTGGGCTCGAGGATCAGGTAGCGGTCGGGCAATGCGTCCAGCTCGAGCAGCCGCTTGAGCGCGGCCTGCGCGAACGCACCGGTGCCGCCGCCAAGTTCGAAGAACACCGACTTCGGGCCGATCTGGCGCAGCACCGGCGCGACCGCTTCGGCCACGCAGCCGGCGAACACCGGGCCAAGCTCGGGCGCGGTGATGAAATCGCCCTCAGGGCCGAATTTCGTCGCGCCGGCGCTGTAATAGCCGAGCCCGGGCGCATACAGCGCCAGCTCCATGAAACGCGAGAACGCGATCGCGCCGTCGCCGGCATCGATCTGCGAGCGGATCAGCTCGGTCAGCCGCGCGCTGTGCTCGCGCGCGTCGGCGTCGGGAAGGGTCGCATCGGGCGCATTCGTGCGCGGGCGATTGGCATCGGAAGCCGGCGATGACGTCATGCGGTGCCTCTGCATGGATACTGGAAGGCGTCGCAGCATACCGGCTGGCCGCTCGTCGCCACGTGTGCACGTTGCCTGCGCGTCATCCTCACGCCGCCCACAGACCACCGCCCATGACCTCACCCGCCCGCGTCGCCCTCATCACCGGCAGTGCCAAGCGCATCGGCGCGGAGATCGCGCGCCGCCTGCACGCCGATGGCTGGCGAGTGGCCCTGCACTACCGCAGTGCGCGCGCCGAGGCTGATGCGTTGCTGGACGAGCTCAACGGCCTGCGCGCCTGCAGCGCGATCGCGCTGCAGGCCGAACTGGCCGAATTCGACCGCGTGCCGGAGCTCATCGCGCAGACGGTCGGCCAGTTCGGACGGCTCGACGCACTCGTCAACAACGCGAGCACGTACTACGCCACGCCGCTTGGCAACATCACGCCAGCGCAGTGGGACGAGCTGTTCGCCAGCAATGCGCGTGCGCCGTTTTTCCTTGCGCAGGCGGCAGCGCCGCACCTGCGCGCGAGCGGCGGCGCGATCGTCAACATCGCCGACATCTACGCCGAACGCCCATTGCGCGGCCACAGCGTCTACTGCATGGCCAAGGCCGCACTGGTGATGGCGACCAAGGCACTCGCGCTCGAACTCGGGCCGCAGGTGCGCGTCAACGCGATCGCACCCGGCAACATCCTGTGGTCGACGAATGCGGTCAAGGCCGAGACGCTCGACACCGTGGTCGACCGCACCGCGCTCGCGCGCCAGGGCTCGCCGGCGGACATCGCGGCTGCGGTGCGGTTTCTTCTGTCGGAGGCCGGTTACGTGACCGGCACGGTGCTCGAGGTCGATGGCGGGCGCAGCCTGTCGATCTGATCCAACGTTGCACTGGGCCGCTTTCGAGGCGCGGCTGCGCATGGGCAACGCAGCGCTCGCAGCCCGACGCACGCTGAGGGTTGCGCAAAGAGCGAAGCCTGAGTCGTATCAACCACGTGATGCGGAGCAGAATCGCCCGGCCCACATCGCTGCATGCGCGCTGCCCTGCGGCTGCGCATCGCAATCACCAAGACAATTGCTGATTCGCGGCCCGGCCAGCGCCGCTGTCGCAGGTAAAGCTCAAGCAGCCGGCAACGCCGCCTCGAGCCCCGCGTCCGCAAGCAGCAGGCGCACATGCGGCATCACGAATTCGCGCTTTGCGACGGCATGTGGATCGGGCTGCCAGTCATTTCCATGGGCGCAGGCGAGCAGATCGATGTCGACCGGCATGCCGTCGAGCCGGCCGCGGCCGAGGTCGCGCTCGATGCGCTTGCATTCGGCGACCAGCGCCTCGCGCGGACCGGCATGGCGCAGGCTGACGAGCCGGTTGCGGTACTGCCCGGGCTCGCCGCCGGCCGAGCCGGTCAGGCGCTCCGCCGCGTGTTCATGCACCTCACCGAGCGCACCGAGCGCGTCCACCGCGGCGCCGAGCGTGTCGTAGCGCGCCTGCGCGCCGAGCAGCAGCAACCAGCGCACCGTCAGCCCCGCGGGCGGGTGATCGTCAGGCCGACATGCGCGCACCCGAGCAGCAGCGCGGCCTGTGGCTTGTCGATGCGCAACGTGATCGATGCGGCCGCAAAGCGTTGAAGCAGGTGCGCGCACAGCGCTTCGGCCAGCGTCTCGAGCAGCGCGTCTTCGCGCGTCGAAATGAACGTGCGCACGGCCCCGACGACCTCGGCGTAATCGACCGCCGCCCCGCTCATGCCATCAGACAACGCAGCGCCCTCGGGCAATCGAAGCTCGATATCCAGCCGCAACGGCTGGCGCGATTGCCGTTCCCAGTCGTACACGCCGACGAGCATGTCGACCTGCAGGCCGGTGATGAAGATCGTGTCCAATGCCTCGGGCTCTCCGTCGTCTTGCGCAACCGCCCAGCCTCAGACGGCCGTCAGGGTTTCCATGTCCCAGCGCGGCGTGACTTTCACCGACGCGTCCTCGTGCTGGCCCGCCTGCAGGCGCAGCGCACCCGCGAACGCGATCATCGCGCCATTGTCGGTGCACAGCGCGGGCGGCGGAAAGCTCACGCGCCCGCCGCGCCGCTCGGCCATCTGCGCAAGCTTCGCGCGCAGGCGCCGGTTCGCGCCGACACCACCGGCGACCACGAGCGTCCCGCAGCCGGCCGCGTCGAGCGCGCGCTCGCACTTGATCGCCAAGGTGTCGACCACCGCGTCCTCGAAGCCGCGCGCGATGTTGGCACGCGTGGCATCGCTGCGGTCGCTGTTCTGCCAGGCCAGCAGCACCTGCGTCTTCAGCCCGCTGAAGCTGAAATCCAACCCCGGCCGGTCGGTCATCGGCCGCGCGAACTTGAACACGCCCGGCCGTCCGTGTTCGGCCAGCGCCGCAAGCTGCGGGCCGCCCGGATACGGCAGCCCCATCAGCTTGGCGGTCTTGTCGAATGCCTCGCCCGCGGCATCGTCGAGCGTCTCGCCGAGCAAGCGGTACTGGCCGATCGCGTCGACCGCGACAAGCTGCGTGTGCCCGCCGGACACCAGCAGCGCGACGAACGGCGGCTGCGGCCGGCCGCGCGGATCGTCCTCCATCAGCGGCGCGAGCAGGTGCCCTTCCATGTGATGGACGCCGATTGCCGGCACGTCGAGCGCCCAGGCAAGCGAGCGCGCGACGCCGGCCCCGACCAGCAACGCACCGACGAGTCCGGGCCCCGCGGTGTACGCCACGCCGTCGAGCTCGTCGATGCCCATGCCGGACTCGGCAAGCGTCTGCCGGATCAGCGGCAGCAGCTTGCGCACGTGGTCACGGCTGGCCAGTTCCGGCACCACGCCGCCGTACTGGGCGTGCAGTTCGATCTGGCTGTAGACCGCATGTGCGCGCAGGCCGGCCGCGGTGTCGTAGACCGCAACGCCGGTTTCGTCGCAACTGGTTTCGATGCCGAGCACTTTCACGATTGGGCCACCGATGCGGGGAGCGGCACGGGTTTTTGCGCGCCGGGCTGCAGGCCGAGCAGGCCGCAGGAGGGTTTTCAAGCAGGCCGTGCAGTCGGCCGAACCGCCACAACTTGCACGGCGTCAATCACTGCCGCTATCATACGCGGCTCGCCCGCTCTGACTGGGCGGTCCTCCGAATCAGAGATCACGTATGCCCAGCGTCAAAGTCCGCGAAAACGAGCCTTTCGAGTTTGCTCTGCGTCGCTTCAAGCGCACCTGTGAGAAGGCCGGCGTCCTCGCCGAGACCCGCAAGCGCGAGTTCTACGAGAAGCCGACCCAGGAACGCAAGCGCAAGGCTGCGGCCGCGGTGAAGCGCCAGTCACGTCGCACCTCGCGCGATGTGACCAAGCGCCAGCGCATGTACTGATCGCGCAATTGCGCTTCCGGCCGCGGCCGGCACTGCAGTTCGCCCATCAAGCCGGCCGCGCCGATGCGCAGCCGGCTTTTTGTGCTTTGCGCGATTCGTCTGACTGGAGCTTGTGACTCGCGGACAGGTCTGCGACCACCCCAGCAGCGCGCTTCTTGACGGGCCCAGCGGCGACCTCGCCTGACCGCCCCGCGGCAGGTGGATCCCCGGCCGCACTGCCGGCGCCGCTACCATTGCCGCCTTCTGTTCCCGACCCTGGACTCTCCGCCATGACCCTCAAGCAACGACTCAGCGACGACATGAAGGCCGCGATGAAAGGCGGCGACAAGGACACGCTCGGCGTGATCCGACTGATCAACGCAGCGATCAAGCAAAAAGAAGTCGACGAGCGAATCGAACTTGACAATGCGGCCGTGCTCGCCGTGCTCGACAAGATGGTCAAGCAACGCCGCGATTCGGTCAGCCAATACGACGCCGCGGGCCGGGCTGACCTGGCTGACGTCGAGCGCGCCGAAATCATCGTGATCGAGCGCTACCTGCCGGCGAAGATGGGCGAAGCCGAGATCCTGGTCGCGATCGATGCGGCCGTCGCGGAGACCGGCGCCAGCAGTGCGGCCGACATGGGCAAGCTCATGGGCGTGCTGAAGCCGAAGCTCGCCGGACAGGCCGACATGGGCCAGGTGTCGGCGCTGGTGAAGAAGCGGCTCGCAGGCTGAGCGGCATGAGCGCACCTGCCAGCATCACCGTGCGCTTTGCCGAAAGCCGGGACCTGCCGCAGATCCTCGCCTTCATCCGTGAGTTGGCCGAGTACGAAAAGCTCGCCCACGAGGTGAGCGCCGACGTGGACGCTCTCGAGGCCAGCCTGTTCGGTGCGATGCCGGCCGCGGAAGTGCTGCTGGCCGAAGTCGACGGCGAGTCCGCCGGCTTCGCGCTGTTCTTCCATAACTTCTCGACGTTTCTGGGCCGGCGCGGCCTGTATCTCGAGGATCTGTACGTGTCGCCGCGTTTCCGCGGCCACGGCCTCGGGCGGCGGTTGATGACCAGCCTCGCGCGCATCGCGGTCGAGCGCGGTTGCGGCCGCTTCGAATGGTCGGTGCTCGACTGGAACGCGCCGGCGATCGGGTTCTACCGCAGCCTCGGGGCAGTCGGCATGGACGAGTGGACCGTGCAGCGCGTCTGCGGCGATGCGCTGCAGGACCTGGCGCGCGACAGCGAGCTGCCCGGTCGCAGCTGACGCAACCGGCCGTGGCATCCTGACCCGACATGACCCGCCTTCCCAACGCACCCAGCGCTCGTCGTGCCCGATCGGAACCTGTCCGCCACGGGTTGCGACCCATCGCCGCGCGCCGGCCGAGCCCGCCTGCCGCGGCCGGAGGCCGGTAGACCGTGGCCCGCATCCCCGATGCGTTCATCGACGACCTGCTGGCACGCACCGACCTTGTCGAGGTGATCGGCACGCGCGTGCCGCTCAAGCGCCAGGGCAAGGAATACTCCGCGCGCTGCCCGTTCCATGACGAGCGCTCGCCGAGCTTCACGGTCTCGCCGGTCAAGCAGTTCTACCACTGCTTCGGTTGCGGCGCGCATGGCACCGCGATCAGCTTCCTGATGAACTACGACCGCCTCGAGTTTCTCGATGCGATCGAGGAACTCGCCAAGCGGATCGGCGTGGAAGTGCCGCGCGATACGCACCAGCGCAACGCGAATCCTGAAAGCCAGGACCTCTACAGCGCAGTCGACGCGGCCGCGAAGTTCTTCCAGAAGCAGCTGGTCGGCAGCACGAAGGCGCAGGCCTACCTCGACCGGCGTGGCATCGGCGCGGAAGCGCGCCAGCGGTTTTCGATCGGCTATGCACCTGACGGGTTTACCGCGCTGCGTGACGCGCTCGGCTCCGATCCGCGCAGGCTCGGCCTGCTCGAGCGCGCGGGGCTGTTTTCGAAGAACGAAGCCGGCCGCGTCTACGACAAGTTCCGCGACCGCGTGATGTTCCCGATCTTCGACCGGCGCGGCCGGCCGATTGCATTCGGCGGGCGCGTGCTCGAGAAGGACGCCTCGCCGAAGTACCTCAATTCGCCGGAAACGCCGCTGTTCCACAAAGGACGCGAGCTCTACGGCCTGTGGCAGGTGCGGCAGGCGCATAACCGCATCGAGCGGCTGATCGTGGTCGAGGGTTACATGGACGTGGTCGCGCTGTTCGAGCACGGCTTCGATACCGCGGTGGCCACGCTCGGCACTGCGACCACGCCCGAGCACGCGGAACTGCTGTTCCGCAACGCGCCCGACGTGTACTTCTGCTTCGACGGCGACCGCGCCGGGCGCGCGGCGGCGTGGAAGGCGGTCGAGTCGGTGCTGCCGCGCATGAAGGACGGGCGCCAGGCGTTCTTCCTGTTCCTGCCCGACGGCGAGGATCCAGACTCGGTCGTACGCAAGGACGGTGCGCCGGGCTTCGAGGCGCACCTGAAGATGGCGACGCCGCTGTCGCAGTTCCTGTTCGACTCGCTGAGCGCCGACGTCAACCTCGCAACGCTCGAGGGCAAGGGCCGGCTCGCCGAGCGCGCCAAGCCGCTGCTCGCGCAGATTCCCGACGGTGCGTTCGCCGACCTGATGCAGCAACGGCTGACCGAGCTCACCGGTGTGGGCGCACGCACGGCGCCGCCGCAGACGCACGTGCCCGCGCAGCGCGCCCACTCGGGACGGGGCGTGCAGACGCCCAAGCCCAGCCTGGTGCGCAGCGCGATCGGGCTGCTGCTGCTGCAGCCCGCGCTTGCGTTGGAGGTACAGCCGCCGTTCGCGTTCGCCGCGCTGCGCCAGCCCGGTGTGCCGCTGCTGCTCGACCTGTTACAGGTCGTGATCGAACGCCCCGACATCGGCACCGGCGCGCTGATCGAGCATTTCGAGGGCCGCGAGGAGCATGCCTCGCTGCAGAAGCTGGCGTCGCAGACGCGCCCGGGCGATGCGTTGAAATGGAAGCAGGAGTTTTCCGACGTGATCGGTCAGCTCGTTCGCATGACGCGCCAGCAGCGCATCGACGAGTTGCAGGTGTTGCAGCGTGACGGCGGGCTCGACGACGACGGCAAGGCCGAGCTGCGTGCATTGCTGCTGACGCTGGTGCGGGGCTGAGGCGAACGCGCCTTGGCAGTGTCTCGGCGCTGAAACCGTCAGGCGATTGCAGCAGGGCTTGGAACGCGATCAGCCGCGCAGTGACCTCGGCCTTGGCTCTGTACGTAGCGCGACGCAGCCACTGCGCAGACCGTGGCGGGCATCGGTCTACATCACGCCCATCACCAGCCCTTCGATCGTATGCAGCTGCACGATCGGCTCGAGCTCGTCGACCAGGCGATAGGTCATGTGCTTTTTGACCTCGTCCGGCAGCGTTTCGGCGTACGCCCTGGAGATCTGCAGGTCGTGGCGGTCGGCATTGCGCGCGCAGGGTGCGTCGACGCCGAGCACGAGCGTGGGACGTGAGCGGTCCGAGCGGTTCGCGGTGCCGCGATGGATGGTCAGCGCCGAGCGCGCGGAAATATCGCCCATGCGCGGCGTGCGTCGCACCGCGCGTTCGAGGTAACGGTTCGAGTACTCCGGCGGCGGGAACATGCCGTGGTCGAAGTCATCATCCGTGTCCCACTGCGTGCCAAGCGCGATTTCGAACGGCCCCATGTCCTCGGAGACATCGACGGTGGTGAGGTTGAACGCGAGCGAGTTCAGCCGCCGCTCCGTGAGTGTCTCCGCCGGCGACGGAAAGTCGCGATGCCACGGCTGGTTCATCGCCCCGGGCCCGGGGACATCGAATCCGATCTCGACGACGCGGTAGTCCGGGCCCAACACCGACTCGCAGACCGCGACGACCCACGGATGGGTCACAAGGTCGACGAAGCCGCGCAGGCGCTCGGGATGGATCTCGACGTAATAGCGGTTGGGACCGCGTCCGAGCGCGCCGCCGGGCCGCTTCAGTGCCTCCTGAAACAGCGCTTCGATGTCCTCGCCGACCTGCTCGACCCAGCCGCGGTCGAACGCGCCCTTGAGGCCGATGATGCCGTCGCCGTACAGGCCGCCCATGATCGTCGCGACGTCGTATCCGGTGCTCTGCTCGATGGCTGTGTTCATGCTCGTCTCGTCTACGTCCGGTGCGGGCCCAGCAGCGTCGCGCGGGGTCGTTCGCGCTGTGGCTGCTTGCGGCGAAGCATCCGCCGGGCGCCTGCATGCTTCCCTCGGCCCGGCCCTGGAAGCACGCTGCCACAGCAGCGGTGCGTACCCGATGACGCCGCGTCGACCTGACTGAACCGGCTAGCTCGGCCGTGGTGTGTCCGGCGGTATTGCAGGGCGCGCCGATGTCGAAGGCTTTGAGCGCAGATGTCGCCGAGCAGCGCACAGCGATGCAGATAGGAAGAGGTGCAGACCCGGCTCAGGCCATCAGCCGCTTGTAGTACAGCACCGTCGCTGTGAGCCGGCCGTCCGGCATCGCCGCGAAGTCGGGAATTTCACCTGCGCGCTGCCAGCCCAGCCGCTGGTACACCGCCTCGGCGGCCGAGCCTTTCTGCGTGTCGAGCACCAGCAGGCTGCGGCCTTGGTCCGTCGCAAACGCCTCGAGCGCCGCCATGAGGCTGGAGGCGATGTGCTTGCCTCGGTGGCGCTGCAGCACGAGCAGTTTCTGCACTTCGGCCCGGTGGCGGCCGTTCTCGCGCCCGGCCGGGGCGAGCTGCACCGACCCGACGATCTCGCCGCCCTGCTCCGCAACCCATAGCGCCAGCGACGGGCCGATCGCGCCGAGCACCTCGCGCCAGTAATCGCGCGCGGCGTGCGCGTCGAGCGGCACGAGGAAGCCGACCGAGGCCCCGCCCTCGACGTTGTCGCGCAGCAGCTCGCACAGGCCCGGCAGCAACCCGGCCTTGCCCGGCGCGACGGGGCGTACGATTACCGACACACGGCCTCTGCCTTAAGGCTCAACGTGCGTCCTTGACGACCGCACCGCCCTTGACCACAACCGGGATCGACTCCAGCAGCTCGACGTTCTTCGTGGGATCGCCCGGCACGGCGACCAGGTCGGCAAAACGCCCCGCCTCGAGCACGCCCACGTCGTCGCGTGCGAGCGCCTGGGCCGCGTTGACCGTCGCGCTCTGGATCGCCTGCAGCGGCGTCATGCCGTAGCGCACCATTACGTCGAACTGCTTGCCGTTGTCGCCATGCGGATGCACGCCGGCGTCGGTGCCGTAGACCATCTTCACGCCGGCCGCGTGCGCGCGCTTGAAGCCTTGCCGCTGGATCTCGGCGATCTCCCGGTCCTTGCGCAGGTTGTCCTCGAGCACGCCGTTCTTCTTGCCTTCCGACTGCGTGTACTCGGTGTTGTAGATGTCCATCGACAGCCAGGCGCCGTGCTTCTTCGCAAGCGCGATGCCCTGATCGTCGATGAGGCTCGCATGCTCGATCGTGTCGACGCCGGCGCGAATGGCGTCCTTGATTCCGGCGGCGCCATGCGCATGCGCGGCCACCTTCAACCCCATCATGTGCGCATCGTCGACGATGGATTTCATTTCGTCATAGCTCAGCTGCTGCTGGCCGGGCTCGGTGTTGCGCGAGAACACGCCGCCGGTTGCGCAGATCTTGATCACCTGCGCGCCGTACTTGCGCAGCGTGCGCACTGCGCGGCGCGCCTCATCTGCGCCGTCGGCGTTGAACGCGTTCTTCTCGTCCATCGAGGGCGGGAAATAGGTCGAATCGCAGTGCCCGCCGGTCGCGCCGAACGAGTGCCCCGCCGTGACCACGCGCGGGCCGACGACCTTGCCTTCGTCGATCGCCTGCCGCAGCCCGACGTCGTTCCATGCATCGGCGCCGACATTTCGCACGGTGGTGAAGCCCGCCATCAGCGTCTTGTGCGCATTCGGCACGGTGATCATCGACCAGAAGCGGTCGTTGAACTGCAGGCCGCTGTAGCCGCCGTAGGTCGGGTCGCTGTCGAGATGCACGTGCATGTCGATCAGCCCGGGCAGCAGCGTCATGCCCGCGAGGTCGACGCGTTTGGCGCCGGCCGGGACTGCATCGCCTGCGCGTCCGATCTCGACGATGCGACCGTTGCGCACGTGCAGCTGCGGACGCTCGACCATCCTGCCGCTGCGCACATCGAGCATGCGGTCGGCAGTGATCACGACCTCGGCGCCGGCCGGCGCGGGTTCCGCAGCGGTCGGCTGAGCCTGGGCGATGGACGACGCGAGCAGCAAGGACAGCGCGGCAGGGGCAAGGCGATGCATGGCAACACTCCGGGGAGGACGCGGCCAGCATACGCACGCTCACCGGCAAGCCGCGATGCACGGCTTGCCGGCTGGAGTCGGGCCGCTTCGCAGGCCCGGAACGCTGCCCGCGCCGTTGCGACCTCGCCGGCTCAGTGGCCGGCCGGCTTCGCCTCAGGCGCAAATGCCTTGCGGAACGCGTCCAGTGCGGCCGCGTGGTAGACCGTCGCGTGCGTCTCGTCGCCGAACCCGCGGTGTGTGATCTGCAGGCTTGGGGATGCATGCGCGTTCATTGCGACAAGCAGCCGGGTCATGGGCTGCGATGCGCTGGCTTCGCGTCCGGTTGCGACGAACACCTTCGTGCGTGCGCCGTCGGGCTGGCGCTCCAGCCACTGCGGGGCCGCGCTCACCAGCGCATCCCGGTTCCACCACACGCTTGGGTCGATCGCGATGTAGGTATCGAACAACTCCGGCTCCAGCGCGAGCGTCTCGAGCACGAAGAGCCCCGCCAATGACTCGCCGACGATCGCGGTTTCATCGCTCGTGCGATAGCGCGAACGCACCTGCGGCATCAATTCGTCTCGGACGAACGCGCGAAACGCGGCCGAGCCGCCGACATGCGGCGCGATCTTTCGGTCCTCCGGGTCGTCGGTCGGCCCGGTGAGGTCGCGCCGGCGTTCAGTGTTCTCGATGCCGACCAGCACGAACGGCCGCATCGAGCCGTTGCCGGTGAGCACCTGCACGAGTCCGGCGACGTGCAGGAAGTCCTCGGCGATGCCGCCATCGGGCATGTAGAGCACGGGCAGGCGCACGTCGGGCGACGCGTGGTACGCCGCAGGTAGATAGACATTGATGCGCCGGGTTTCGCCAAGCGCCGCCGATTCGAGGGTAAAGGTTTCACCGATCGCGAGCGGCGCAGCTTGCGTCGCTGCCCGGGCCGGTGTGGCCGCATGCCTGGGAGACAAAGCGATCAGCGGCAGGCATACGGTGAGCGCGAACGCGTAAAGCGAGGCGAAACGGGGCGTTGCGGGCATCTTATTTCGGTCCGAATCCATGAACACGCCGCGCAGGCTAACTGATCGACGGCGGCCGGGTGCCTGTGATTCGGTAACGCATGTTCGCGGTCTGCAGCCGCGAGTCGACGGTGAGGAAGACCCCCCGCCGGCATCAGGACGCCGATGTCTTACGGACCGACAGCGCGCCGATTTTCCGCATCGTCTGCTCGGCCGATCAGCCGCGCGACCGACATGCGTTCGAGCATCACGCCGAACGTGTACGGCATCGGCTGGGGGCCGGTGTGACCGGGCGATCCGTCGACGGCGAGCGCACCGCAGGGGCGCGGCTGCCGGCAGGCCCAGAACTCGCCTGCCGCTGCGCCGATCCGCACCGATACCGGCTGCAGATCACGCAGGTATGCACCCATCGGTACCGGCATCTGCGGTGGCGCGTAGCCGGGCCGTTCGAGCATCGCGTGCACGTTGCCGCCGAGCACGAGCAGCCGCCCGCGCGGCAACGCGCCGTGTGCGGCGCGCACGACCTCGGCCATGAAGCGATCACGCGCGTTCGCATCATTGCGCGGGGCATCGGCCGCGGTGTCGTAGGCGAGCATTGCGACGTCGCGACCCTGCCCGCGCAGCACGCGCATCGCCTCGATCAGCTCGAGCATCTCCTCGCTACGTCGTCCGTCGTGGTCGGTGTCAGCACGCTGCCACAACGCGCGCGCACGCAGCGTGGCACGCGCGTGGGCGTCGCCGTTCGATGACAGATACGCGTTGAGTGATGCCTGCTCGCGATGCGGCATCTCCAGTGCGAGCAGCACCGGCCCCTGCGCGGCATAGCGCGTAGCGAGCAAGCGCACCAGCTCGGGAATCTCACGCGTGCCGTGCAGCTCGCCGAGCAGGATCAACCGGTGCGCGCCGGCATGCGTATGGATCGCCTGAGCAGCATCGGCAATGTCCGAACCGGCGCTCGCTGGCGGCCGAGCGTACGAGACGATCGACACCGCCATCAACGCGGCCAGCAGCCAGCGCCGCCAGGTTGCCTTGCATTCCATCGCTCGCACTCCGCCCGTGGTCTGCGGCCGAAGTTGGGTTGCGAAGGCCGCGCTTCAAGCCAGCGGCTGCAACTCGAACGGCGGTGGCGGCTCGAGCCACGGCATCAGCCAGTGATCGAGCAGCAGGAAGGCGAACAGCGCCATCAGGTACACGATCGAATAGTTGAAGACCTTCATCGCGTACAGCTCATCGGGCGGATCCATGAGCTTCCAGGCATAGCCGAGAAACACCGCGCCGAGCACCAATGCGCCGCCGAGGTAGAACAGCCCGCTCATGCCGGTCGCCCACGGCAGCACCGTCACCACGACCAGCAGCACGGTGTAGAACAGGATCTGCCAGCGCGTGTAGGTCACCCCGTGCGTGACCGGCAGCATCGGCACCAGCGCGCGCGCATAGTCCTCGCGGCGGAAGATCGCCAGCGCCCAGAAGTGCGGCGGCGTCCAGACGAAGATGATCAGCACCAGCAGCAGTGCATGCGCCCAGTCCCACTCGTTGCGCATGCCGGTCACCGCGGCCCAACCCAGCAGCGGCGGTGCGGCACCGGCGATGCCGCCGATGACGATGTTCTGCGGCGTCGCGCGCTTGAGATACACCGTGTACACCACGGCGTACCCGATCAGCGAAGCGAACGTCAGCAGCGCGGTGATCCAGTTGACCCACAGCACGAGGATCAGCATCGACAGCGCGCCAAGGGCGAGCGCGAAGATCAGCGCCTGCCGATGTGTGATCTGCCCCGCCACGATCGGCCGCCACGAGGTGCGGGCCATTTTCGCGTCGATCCTCGAATCGAGCAGCTGGTTGATCGCAGCCGCCGATGACGCTGCCAGCCAGATGCCGAGGAATCCGAGCACCGACTCCTTCAATGGAGGCAGACCCGGCACTGCGAGGAACATCCCGACGATCGCGGTGAACACGATCAGCGCCACGACGCGCGGCTTGGTCAGGTCCCAGTACTGGCGAATCGTCGCGCTCATCCGTGACCCGGGGCGCGCACGCGCGCAAGCAGTGTGACCAGCACGAACAGCAGCAGCACGGCGCCGGCGTTATGCAGCACGGCCACCGACAGCGGCAGCGAAAGCTTGACGTTCGCGATGCCGAGCGTGACCTGCGCCAGCGTCAGCAGCCCGAGCAGCGTGGCCCATCCGCGCATGCCGGGCGTGCGCATCAGTCGCCATGCGAGCGCGAGCAGATACACGAACACGACCGCCGCCATCATCCGGTGCGCGAGCTGGATCGCGATGCGGGCCTCGCCGTCGAGGATCCCGCCTTCGTAATCCACGCCGATGCCGCGCCAGAGCACGAAGCCTTCGCGGAAGTCATGCGGTGGCCACCACTGGCCCACGCATTTTGGGAAATCGAACGAATGCATGTTCTCGGCAAGCCAGCCGCCTGCGCCACACGAAAGCGCCGCGTAATTCGCGCTGGTCCAGCCGCCGAGCGCGATCTGCACGCCGAGCACCAGCAGGCCACCGATCACCAGCAGGTGCAGGCGCGACGCATCGGCGAGCCGGATCGGGCGGTCGGTGGCGCGCCATGCCATCCACAGCAGCAGCGAGAACGTCAGCAGCCCGCCCAGCAGGTGGCCCATCACCACGATCGGCTTGAGCAGCCAGGTCACCGTCCACATGCCGAGCAGGGCCTGGAAGATGATCACTGCGAGCGTCAGCGCCGCCACGCGTGATAGACCCGCGTTATCCCAGCGCAGCGCCGCGAACAGCAGGATCGCCTCGGCGGTTGCCGCAAGGACCGACGCGGCGACGTAATCGGCGCGCATGTACAGAGGGATCGACACCGCGACCAGCGCCGCAGCGACAAGCACCTGCGCGATGCCGTAGCGGCGTCGGCGGGCGGCGATCAGCGCGAGCGCCAACACGAGCACGCCGAGCGCGCCGGCGATCATGCGATGGAACTGCTCGCGCCAGGCCTTGCTCGGCTCGATCGGCCGGATCGCCGTCAGCGCCTGCTCGGCGTGCTCACCCGCGCTCGTCGGCCATGCGGCGCGACCGTAGCAGGTCGGCCAATCGGGGCAGCTCAGCCCCGCGTTCGACAGGCGCACGAACGCACCGAACACGATCACGCCGAGTGCAAGCGCAACCGCGAACCAGGCGATTCGGCGGAACGACTTGTACGAAGGCGGCTTGGATGCGGCGGGCGTGCTCATGCGGGGCTCGGGGTCACTTCAGCTTCAACAGCTTGGCCATGTCCGCGCGCAGGCCCGCCGGGTCGAAGCCGGGAGCGTACCGCAGGATCACGAACCCGTTCGGGTCGATCACATAGACGGGCACGCCGCCCGAAGTGCCTGCACGCGGCAGCCCCGCGCGCAGCGCGTCGGAAGGCTCGACGAGCCGAAGCGTCGCCGGCTGCGGCGCGCCCGCCGGATAGGTACACGGGCTGGTCGGGCAGATCCACAGCACATGCGCGCGGTCGGCGTCACGTCCGAACAACTGCCAGACGGTGTCCACCTGGCGCGCGAGCTTCGCGCACTCGTCCCCGCAATCGGCAGGTGGGGCGACTGCGATGCGCCACGTGCGTTCGATCGGGTTCCAGCGGTACTCGCTGCCGCCGGCAAGGCGCGGCACGACGGTGCGCAGGTCCCCCGGCGGGTCGAGCAGCTCACCGTTGTTCTTCATGCCGCTCGGGCGCCATCCGCTGAAGCGCAGCGCACCGGCCAGTGCAAGGCTGCCGAGAAACAGCACGACGATGATGAGCAGCACCGCCCGGTTGCGATTGCGGGCGGAAGTGGCGGGACGGGACTCGGTCATCGGCGCTTCCTCCGGAATGTCAGGATCAGGGCGGTCACGAACGCCGCGATTGCCAGGCCGAACCACTGCACCGCATAGCCGCGGTGCTTTTCGGGCGGCAGCGTGTTCGCGAGCAGGACCAAATCGCGCTCGAAGCCGCCGGGCACGGCAGGATCCAGTCGCAGCACACGCGGTGCGAGTGGGCGCTGCGGGTCACCGAGCTGCCCGTCGACCGCGGCGCGGTCGATACGCGTGGCCAGCCATGCCTCACCGGAGCCGACCGCGCGCTTGGACATCGGTTCGCCAAGCGCGAGGCCCGGCGACGGCGGAGGCGCGAGCAGGCCGCGCACCTGCACCTGGCCTACCGGTGCGCCGGCCAGCGCGGCCGCGGGTACGGTGCGGTCGCCGGGCAGCGCGAGCCAGCCGAGGTCGACCAGCAGTTCGCCGCCACTGTCGGGCAGGAATACGCGGAAGACACGAATGCCGACGCGGCCGTTGCGCTGCTGGTTGTCGAGCAGCACCGGCGGCGCGGGCGCGAACCGGCCTGGCCCCGCGGCCCATGTGTACGCGCTGGAAAGGCGCGCATCCTGCGCTGCGGCCAACGGGACTGCGCTGCGTTGCGCCAGCACGCGGGCTGAAGCGTCGAGCACCGCCTGTTTCTCTGCGCCGCGCCGCAATTGCCAAGCGCCAAGCGAACTGAACGCCGCGATCAGCACGAGCGCAAACGCCCAGCCAGCAATCAGCGTCCCATGACGTCTCACGCAGTGACTCCGGCCCGCTGCAATAATGCGGCGACGGCGGCCGCGGTGCCGCCCGGGAGCCGCTGGATGAAAACGCTGTTGATCGTCGCCTTCTTGATTCTCATCGTCTGGAACCTCGGCGCCGGCCTCTATTACATGCTCGTGGACAAGGGTCAGAGCAAGCGCACGGTGAATGCGCTGACACGTCGCATTGCGCTGTCGGTCGCCCTGATCATCATCGTGCTGGTCTCGATCAAGCTCGGCTGGATCGAGCCCCACGGCGTGGGCGCCTGACTCGTAGCGGCGCCACGCGCATTCTAATCGCTCGGCAATGAGCGCTCAGAAAAAACGGGCCGGCAATGCCGGCCCGTTTCGGTATTGCGGTTCGCGGCGTGCCGCGCCCGGTTACAGCACGTAGACGAAGAGGAACAGGCCGAGCCAGACGACGTCGACGAAGTGCCAGTACCACGCCACAGCTTCGAAACCGAAGTGATCGTCGCGCGAGAAATGGCCCTTGAGGCAGCGGAACCAGATGATCGCGAGCATCAGGGTGCCCAGCGTCACGTGCAGGCCGTGGAAGCCGGTCAGCATGAAGAACGTCGAGCCGTAGATGCCTGAGCCCAGCGTCAGGTTGAGCTCCTGGTAGGCGTGGATGTATTCCTCGGCCTGGAAGAACAGGAACACGATGCCGAGCAGGACCGTCGCGCCGAGCCAGACCAGCAGTGACTTGCGGTGGCCGGCCTTGAGCGCGTGGTGCGCGGCGGTGACCGTGATGCCCGACGTCAGCAGGATCAGCGTGTTAAGCAGGGGCAAACCCCAGGCCGATACGGTCTGGAATTCGCCGCCCACCCGGCCCGGGCCGGTGGTCGGCCATGCGGCGCTGAAGCCTTCCCACAGCAGGCTGTTCGTCGCCATGCCGTCGCCTTCACCGCCGAGCCACGGAAGCGCGTACTGGCGCGCATAGAACAGCGCGCCGAAGAACGCAGCGAAGAACATCACCTCAGAGAAGATGAACCACACCATGCCCATGCGGAACGAGATGTCGACCTGGCGGTTGTAGTTGCCGCCGACCGACTCGCGAATCACATCACCGAACCAGCCGAACAGCACGCCGATCATCAGCGCGGCGCCGACGAAGAACGTCCACATGCCCCAGGACGTCTCGTTCATCCAGCTCGCCAGCCCGATCATCGTCACGAACAGGGCAATCGACCCGTAGAACGGCCAGCGGCTGCTGTGCGGTACGAAATAGATATTGGGGTCGTTCGTGGTGGCGTGGGCCATGTCGGCTTCCGTATCGGTTGTTACTTGGGGTTACGGCATCGAGCGCGGCGTCGTCGCGCTCCCGCCTGCGGCGGCAGCGGCGACGGCTTTCGCAGTCAGTCCGTCATTTTTGAAGAACGTGTACGACAGCGTGATCGTCTTGACGTCGGCCGGCAGGCTCGGGTCGACGATGAAGCGCACCGGCATGTCGCGCGTCTCACCGGCCTGCAGCGTCTGCGCGGTGAAGCAGAAGCACTCGGTCTTGTTGAAATAGCCTGAGGCGCGCGCAGGCGCGACCGACGGCACGGCGCTGCCGACTACCGGCTGGCCACTGATGTTGCGTGCGAAGTACGTGGTTTCGTACGGCTCGCCGACACGCACCTGCATGGACAGCTGGCTAGGCTGGAAGTCCCACGGCAACTTCGAGTTCACACCGCCATCGAACTGGACCGTGACCACGCGCGCCGCCGCCACCGCCGCATTCGCCTCGCCTTCGACCGCGCCGCGTTCGAGCCGGATACCGAACACCTTCTCGCAGGCGATGCGGTAGAGCGGCACGAGCGCGAAGCTGAAGGCGAACGCGGCAAACGCGATCGCGACCATCTTCAGCAGTCCGGAGCGGACGCTGCGCTGGGTGTCACCGGAAGTCATTGGCTGGGCAGATTGATCAGGATGAAGCCGAGATAGACCGCAACCGCCGCGACCGCGATCCAGATCGCGGTACGACGTGCACGCTGGCGGCGTACACGCACCTGTTCCTCAGTCTGCGGGGCGCGGTTCATGGATCGACTCAGTGCGTAATGTCGCCGTGTGCGAGGTCACCGTCGCGGATTACCGGCGGCGTGGTGAAGGTGTGGTGAGGCGCCGGGCTCGGCACGGTCCACTCCAGACCTCGAGCACCTTCCCACGAACGTGCCTCAGCCTTCTCGCCGTACTTCAGCGAGTGCCACAGTACGAAGAGCATGATGAAGGGCGTGCTGAACATGCCGAACGCGCCGATCGAGCTGATCAGGTTCCAGTCCGCGAACACGACGTTGTAGTCCGGGATACGGCGCGGCATGCCGGCCAGGCCCAGGAAGTGCTGCGGGAAGAACAGCAGGTTCACGAACACGATGCTGACCCAGAAATGGATGCCGGCCAGCTTCTCGCTGAACATCCGCCCGGTCCACTTCGGCCACCAGTAATAGACCGCGGCGATGATCGAGAACAGCGCGCCGGTCACGAGCACGTAATGGAAGTGCGCGACGACGAAGTAGGTGTCGTGGTACTGGAAGTCGGCCGGCACGATCGCGAGCATCAGGCCCGAGAAACCGCCGATCGTGAACAGGATGACGAACGCGATCGACCACAGCATCGGCGCTTCGAACGTGAGCGAGCCGCGCCACATCGTGGTCACCCAGTTGAACACCTTCACGCCGGTCGGGATCGCGATCAGCATCGTCGCGAACATGAAGTAGATCTCGCCACCGAGCGGCATGCCGACGGTGAACATGTGGTGGGCCCACACGATGAACGACAGGAATGCGATCGCGGCGATCGCGTACACCATGGCCTGGTAGCCGAACAGCGGCTTGCGTGCAAAGGTCGGGATGATCTCCGACACGATGCCGAACGCCGGCAGGATCATGATGTAGACCTCTGGGTGCCCGAAGAACCAGAAGATGTGCTGGTACATCACCGGGTCGCCGCCGCCGGCCGCGTTGAAGAACGAGGTACCGAAGAACTTGTCGGTCAGCAGCATCGTCACGGCGCCGGCGAGCACCGGCATCACGGCGATCAGCAGGAACGCGGTGATCAGCCACGACCAGCAGAAGATCGGCATCTTCAGCAGGTCGACGCCGGGGGCGCGCATGTTGAGGATCGTCGCGATGACGTTGATCGCGCCCATGATCGAGCTGATGCCCATCATGTGGATGGCGAAGATCACGAACGCGAAATGACCACCGCCCTGCAGCGACAGCGGCGGATACAGCGTCCATCCACCGGCCGGGCCACCGCCCGGGAAGAACAGCGTCATCAGCAGCACGGTGAACGCGAACGGCAGGATCCAGAAGGACCAGTTGTTCATACGCGGCAGCGCCATGTCCGGCGCACCGATCTGCAGCGGGATCATCCAGTTCGCCAGACCGACGAACGCCGGCATGACGCCGCCGAAGATCATGACCAGCGCGTGCATCGTGGTCATCTGGTTGAAGAACATCGGCTCGACGAACTGCAGACCCGGGGTCAGCAGCTCGGCGCGGATCACCACGCTCATCGCCGCGCCGACGACGAACATGAGGAAGCTGAAGATCAGGTACAGCGTCCCGATGTCCTTGTGGTTCGTCGAGAAGAACCAGCGCTCGATGAAGCCCTGCTGGTGGCCGTGGTCATCGTGGTGATGATCGGCAGCGGTGGGGTGCGTGGCAGCCATGGCCTACCTCAAAAAAAGTGCGTGTGTGACAGCAGGGAGCGTGCGGCGGATCAGCCCGCCGGGGTCGCGCCCGATACGGCGGGGGCCGACTGGCGACCAGCGGCCGGGGTCGGCCCCGGAACCGCCTGGGTCGCCGGGCTCACGCCCGCCGGGGTCAGCCTGGCCTTCTCGGCGGCGATCCACTGATCGAACTCCGCCCTCGGGACCGCCTTGACGACGATCGGCATGAACGCGTGGTCCTTGCCGCACAGCTCGGCGCACTGGCCGCGGTAGATGCCCGGCGTCGGGATTTCGGTCCAGGCCTCGTTGATCAGGCCCGGGATCGCGTCCTGCTTCCAGCCCAGCGCCGGCACCCACCATGCGTGGATGACGTCGTCGGCGGTCAGCACGAAGCGGATCTTGGTCTCGGTCGGCAGCACCAGGGCGTTGTCGACGTCGAGCAGGTAGTTCGCATGCTGGGCGAGCGTCGGCTGGACGCCGCTCTGGCGGATCTCGTCACTCTTGCGGTCCAGACGGCTCGTCAGCGAGACGTTCTGGCCGAGATAGTCGTACTTCCACATCCACTGGTAACCGGTGACCTTGACGGTCATCTCGGCGTTGCGGGTGTCGTACATCGCGATCAGCTTGCTGGTCGCGGGGAACGCCATCAGCACGAGCAGAAGGATCGGCACGACGGTCCAGAGGATCTCGAGCTTCGTGCTGTGGGTGAAGTCGCGGTCGGCGACGGCGCCCTTCGACTTGCGGAACCTGAACATCGCCACGGCCATTGCGCCGAACACGAGCACGCCGATGACCACGCAGATCCACAAGGCCAGCATGTGGGCCTCGTAGGCGTTCTCCGAAATCCGCGTGACACCCGGATTCATGTTCAGTTGCCAGCGCTGGGGCGCCGCATTAGCCGCAGTGACCGCCTCCTGTGCATAGGCGAGGAGCGGCAGCGCCATCGCGGTGATACCCGCGACCCACTGCTGGAAACGACCGGCTTTCATCAGTTCGAGCCCCAATAGAACAGCTTGAAATCAGCTTGGTTGTCGGGTGGTTGCGACATTCGCTCCGCCGGCCGCCGCGCCCGGCGCCACCCGCAGTTGCGGGGGACCGTCCGGGATCAGGTGACTGGCAGACCCCGCATGCCTTTGTCCGGGGTCTATCGCGCCTCGGCGGACCACGGCCGCAGGCGCTACGGATAACCGCGAAATGGTAGCGGTCCGACCGGGTAGCAGCAACCCGAGAACGCATTGAAGCGGAGTGCAATCGCAGGATTTGAGACTGCAGGCCTTCACGTGCAAAGCATCGGACGCGTTGGGCCAACCGGGCTGGAGCTGTTCAGGCTGCAGGCGCCCGCGCTGTCAGGCCACTCGCCGTCCTGATAGCGCTCGGCCTTAGACTATACGGCTCTTCACGCCAGTCCGTGGATGCGATGCTCTCCGACTCCCCGCCCGTCCAGACGGCCGCCTCCGGCGCCGCGCTGATCAGCCCTGAGCTGCCCCCTGCCCCGACCGGCCCGCGTGCGGCGATCACCGCCGCATGGGTGCGGGACGAGGCAGCCCATGTACATCGGCTCCTCGAACAGGCGCGACTGCCCGACGCCGATGCGCGCGCAGCGCAGACCACCGCGGCCGACCTGGTCACGCGGGTGCGCCGCCGCGCGACGGACCAGGGCGCGATCGAGGCCTTCATGCGCCAGTACGACCTCGGCAGCGAGGAAGGCGTGCTGCTGATGTGCGTCGCCGAGGCGCTGCTGCGCATCCCCGATGCCGACACCGCTGACCGGCTGATCCGCGACAAGCTCGGCGAAGCCGACTGGAAGCGCCATGTCGGCCAGTCCGACTCGGTGCTGGTCAACGCCTCGACCTGGGGTCTGATGCTGACCGGCCACCTCGTCGATCTGGCTGACCACACCAAGCGCGACGTGCACGGTGCGTTCAAGCGTCTGATCGGCCGCGTCGGTGAGCCGGTGATCCGGCTCGCGGTGCGCCAGGCGATGCGCATCATGGGCCACCAGTTCGTCATGGGCCGTACGATCGACGAAGCGCTTGCGCGCTCCCGCAAGGGCGACAACGCCGCCTACCGTTACTCGTTCGACATGCTCGGCGAAGGTGCGCTGACGACGAAGGACGCACTGCGTTATTTGCAGGCCTACCGCGACGCGATCCATGCGATTGGTCGCAGCGGCAACTTCGCAGGCACCGACGTGTTCGCCGCGCCGTCGATCTCCGTCAAGCTCTCGGCGCTGCACCCGCGCTATGAACACGCAAAGCGCGCGCGCGTGATTGCCGAGCTGACGCCCCGCGTGCTCGAACTGGCGCAACTGGCGAAGGGCTATGGCATCGGCTTCACAATCGATGCCGAAGAGGCCGACCGCCTCGAGTTGTCGCTCGATGTCATCGCCGGTGCGTACTGCGATGCATCGCTCGAGGGCTGGGAAGGCTACGGCTTGGCGATTCAGGCCTATCAGAAGCGCGCGCCGGAGGTCATCGAGTTCATCGCCGACCTGGCTCGCAAGACCGGTCGCCGCATTCCGGTGCGCCTAGTCAAGGGTGCCTACTGGGACAGCGAGGTCAAGCGCGCGCAGGTCGACGGTCAGGCGGGCTATCCGGTGTTCACCCGCAAGCCGAACACCGACGTGTCGTATCTCGCGAACGCGCGGCGCATGCTCGAGGCCGGCGATGCGATCTATCCGATGTTCGCGACGCACAATGCGCACACGATCGCCGCGATCCATCAGCGTGCGAAAACGCTCGGCCGCCTTGGGCATCTCGAATTCCAGAAGCTGCACGGCATGGGCGATGACCTGTATGCCGAAGTAATCCCGGCCGATCGCCTCGGTGTGCCCTGCCGCGTGTACGCGCCGGTCGGCAGCCACGAGGACCTGCTGCCGTACCTGGTACGCCGCCTGCTCGAGAACGGCGCGAACTCCAGCTTCGTCAACCGCATCACCGATGAGGAGGTCGCGATCGACGACCTCGTCCGCGACCCGGTGCAGATCGTCTCGGCATTCGAATCCATTCCGCATCCCCGCATTCCGCTGCCGGTCGACCTGTACCGGAGCTACGGCCTCGACAGGAGCAATTCCATGGGCGTGAACCTCGCCAACGACGACCAGCTGCGCGCGCTTTCGGAAGCGATCAACGCCGCCACTGCGCAGGCCTGGCGCGCCACGCCGCTGGTGCCGGGCGCGGGCACGTACAACGCGACCCAGCCGGTCACGAACCCCGCCGACCGGCGCGAGAAGATCGGCGAGTGGCAGCCTGCCGACAGCGCGACCGTCGAGCGCGCGCTGGCCAACGCGGTCGTCGCGCATGAGCGCTGGAACACGACGCCCGCCGCGAGCCGCGCCGCGATCCTCGAGCATGCCGCCGACCTCATGGAAGCACGCATGGCGGGCTTCATCGCGATGTGCACGAAGGAGGCCGGCAAGACGATCTCCGACGGCGTTGCCGAAGTGCGGGAAGCGGTGGACTTCCTGCGTTACTACGCCGCGCAGGCACGCGAACTGTTCAAGCCCGAGCCGCTGCCAGGCCCGACCGGTGAGTCGAACACGCTGCAGCTCTCCGGTCGTGGCGTGTTCGTGTGCATCTCGCCATGGAATTTCCCGCTTGCGATCTTCGCCGGCCAGGTCGCCGCTGCGCTCGCGGCCGGCAACAGCGTGATCGCCAAGCCTGCCGAGCAGACCAACCTGGTCGGCTATGCGGCCGTGAAGCTGTTGCACGAAGCCGGCGTGCCCGAGGACGTGCTGCAGTTCCTGCCGGGCGACGGTGCGACGGTCGGTGCGGCGCTCACGCGCGACCCGCGCATCGCGGGCGTCGCGTTCACCGGCTCGACGGACACCGCGCGTGCGATCAACCGTGCGCTCGCTGCACGCGATGCCGCAATCGGCGTGCTGATCGCCGAAACCGGCGGCCAGAATGCGTTGATCGCCGACTCCTCGTCGCTGCCTGAGCAGGTGATCAAGGATGCGGTCAGCTCTGCATTCACCTCTGCCGGTCAGCGCTGTTCGGCCGCACGCGTGCTGTTCGTACAGGACGACATCGCCGACAAGGTCATGTCGATGCTCGGTGGCGCGATGGCCGAACTCAAGGTCGGCGACCCAGGCCTGCTGTCGACCGACGTCGGACCGGTGATCGACGAGGACGCACTCGCGATGCTGCGCGAGCATGCCCAGCGCATGGACCGCGAGGCGAAGAAGATCGCGGAAGTCGAACTGCCCGAGTCGTGCGCGCATGGCAGCTTCTTTGCGCCGCGCGCCTATGCGATCGCCTCGCTCGACGTGCTGCACAAGGAGATCTTCGGGCCGGTGCTGCACGTGGTGCGCTGGAAGGCCGACCAGCTCGATGCCGTGATCGATGCGATCAACAAGACCGGCTATGGCCTGACGCTCGGCATCCACTCGCGTATCGACGAAACCATCGAGAAAATCGCGTCTCGCATCAAGGTCGGCAACTGCTACGTCAACCGCAACCAGATCGGCGCGGTCGTCGGCGTGCAGCCGTTCGGTGGCCAGGGGCTGTCCGGCACCGGCCCGAAGGCCGGCGGACCGCACTATCTGCCGCGGTTCACGACCGAAAAGACGATCACGATCAACACGACCGCCGCCGGCGGCAATGCATCGCTGCTGACGCTCGGCGACTGATCGGGGCAACCGGCGTGCCGGGAAAACCCCGCTTCGGCGGGGTTTTCTTTTGGCTGTGCAACCGGATGCGCAGGGCGAGCGGGCGCAGGAAGCCGGGGCGTCGCCGGAGGGATGAAGGGACGCATGACGCGGCGCAGGGACATGCGTGTGCTGCACACGGGCGAGCGACCAGCGGATGCGGATGCTATCGACGCCAAACGCAGAGTTCCAAAGCGACGGTCCGGCGACCGGCTGCCGATTTACGCAGCACTGACCAGAACAAAAAAGCCCCGCCGAAGCGGGGCTTTTCGGTACTGCGAACCGCTGCGATCAGAAGCGGTACTGCGCCGAGACGCCGAACAGGTTGACCGCGCTGTCGTACGAACCGAACAGACGCTGGCCGCCCTGCGCCGGCGGCGTAACGATCGCGACCACGGGCCTGTCAGGCTTGATGTGCGTGTACGCGAAGTTCAGCTGCAGCGCATCGCTGAACTGCCAGGTCGCACCGAGCGAATACCACTTGCGGTCCTCGTCGGGCAGGCGCGGCGTGCGGAACTGGTACGTGGTCGGCGTCTCGTCGTACGCATAACCGGCTCGCAGCATCCACGCGTCGTTGAGCTTGAACTCGCCACCGAGCGCCATGAAGCGCGTGGTCGACCAATTGAACTCCTCGACCGAATCCGGATCCGGATTGGCGAAGTTGATCCGCACTTCCTCCAGCGACTCCCAGCCGGTCTCGGCGTAGGTCGTGGACAGCTTGAACGCATCCGTGAACTGGTAGCTCACCGCGAGCGTGGTGATCGACGGTGTGGTCAGGTCGGCGGTGACCGCCCCGTCGCGGAACAGTGCCGCACGGCCGACAGCGTCGAGCGTCGCGCGCGCCTGTGTCGGCACGGTCCAGTCGGCCTCGCCTTCGAGGTCGTAATCGATTTCGGACTGGTGCGAGAAGCCGATCGTGAGCTTGTCGGTCGCCTGCAGCGCGGCGCCGATCACCCAGCCGATGCCGTTGTCGGCGCCGGTGATCTCGGCGAAGCCGTCCGATCCCTGCGGACGCGCGAACGCGGGCGCGGTCGGGCGGGCCGCCGGCGGCAGGCCGAGGAACAGCAGGCTGCCGAAATCGACCGCCTTGGACAGGGTCACGTCGGCGCGCGAGAACACGAGGCCTGCGCCAACGGAGAAGCGGTCCGGCACGACGTCGAGCGCGGCCGAAAGCGTCAGGTTGACGATCTCCAGGCCCGACTCGATCGCGTAGTAACGGCCCACGAAATCGCGCTCGTACTCGGTCTTCAGGCCGAACGGCGCGCTGACCATTGCGCCCACCGCAAGGCCGTTGTCGAACTTGTGCACGACGGACATCGCCGGTACGGCAGCGGGGTCACCCACATCGCCACCGTTGCTGCCGCTGAGCGGGCGGCCGGTGATATCGAAGCCGCCGCCACTGAACTCGGAATCGACGTTGATCACCGACAGGTCGGTCTGCACCGCGGTGCCGGTAAAACGGGTCATCAACGCCGGATTGTTGACGACGACCGACGTGTCATCTTTCGCAACCGCCGAGCCCGAGAATGCGCTTCCCATCGACTTGACGCTGTTTTCCTTGAGCTGGAAGCCCGAAGCGTGGACCTGGCCGAACGCGAGTGCGCCGGCAATGCCCATCGCGAGCGCCGACAGGCGCGTAATGCGGTGTGCGTACTGCATGAGGTGTAATCTCCGCTGGAATATGTTCTGGAAGCCGTGGCGCTCAGGGCATGCCGTCGCCGCGGCAGCCGACGCGCTTGTCGCGTCCGCCTCCCCGCCCCAACGTACGACATCGTATGCACTATAGCGCGGGCTTTAACCTGAAGGTAACAATTGCCAGTGGGGCCGCCATCTCAGATTCACGCACCGCTCGGGCCCGTCAGAAGTGACGATGTTCATCGCGCTCCCTTCGCGCGACAAGGCCCCGCTGCGGTGGGCTACGCCGCTGCTGTTCGCGTTGCTGTGGGGCAGTTTCATCGCCGCCGTGCTGCTGCCCGATGCCCAGCAGCGCCAGCTCGTACTGAACTGGGGAGCGCTGTCGAGCGGGCTGAACCAGCCGGCGGCCTGGGTGGACGCGGCCCGCGACGGCACGCTGGGCCGCCTGGTCAGCGCGCTGTTTTTGCATGCGGATTGGTCGCACCTGCTCGGTAACCTGCTGTTCCTGCTCATCTTCGGCCTACCCGCCGAACGCGCGATGGGTCCGTGGCGCCTGCTGGGGCTGTTCCTGCTCGGCGGAGCGGCGGCGAACCTCGCCGCGGTCATCGCGATCGGCTCGCCCGATCGGCTCATCATCGGTGCCAGCGGAGCGGTGTCGGCGATGATCGGAGCCTACCTCGCGCTGTTCCCGGCCGCCCGGCTCGGCGTGGTGCTGCCGCTGGGCCTGTATCTGCAGTTCGTGCGCGCTCCGGCTGCGTTGCTGATCGGTCTTTGGGCGGCGCTGCAACTCATCTATACGTTCATCGGCCCGGCGTTCGGCGCGGTGGCCTGGTCGGCGCACCTTGCCGGCTTCGCGTTTGGTGGCGCGTTCGCATTGCTCGCGCGGGGCGGCATCGCGCGCCGGCTGCGGAGACGACGCGGTTATTAGAGGCGCTGCCCGTCCGCGTTGAAAGCCGGCGTCGGACGCCCCATCTGGGCGGTAACGGCTCCCTGCCACCTGTCCGACCTCCATGCCCAAGCCGCTCTACAAAGTCACCTTTCTTAACGCCGGCAAGGTGTACGAGCTGTACGCGCGCCACGTCGCCTCAGGCGCGCTGTGGGGCTTCACGGAGGTGGGCGAGCTCGTGTTCGACGTTCACGACGGGCTCGTGATCGACCCGACCGAGGAGCGACTACGCGACGAGTTCGGCAATACCCGGGTGCTGCACCTGCCGATGCACAGCATCGTGCGTGTCGAGGAGGTCGAGCACAAACGCCAGTCGGCGATCCGCGATGCCGCGACCGGGGAAAAGGTCGTAACCCCGTTCCCTCTGCCTGCAAAACCGCGCTGAGCCGGGTCGGCGCCGTCATCGCGGTGCCTAGGTAATCGCGCCCACCCGCATCACCGGTGATGCGGGTGCGGCACCGCCGCGGCGTCAGCAGCGCATTCGAGGCAATTAGTCGGTTAGGGCTTCGGCGGTGAAGCCGGTGGCGGCGTGGTTTTAGAGGGAACGGAGGTAGGGGCCGGGCTCGAAGCTGCGTCTGGAGTCGGCGCCGCTGGAGCCGAAGCCGGTGCTGGAGGAGTCGGTGCTGCGGGAGTCGGAGCCGAAGCGGGATTCGGCGGTGCAGGAGTCGGGGCCGGGTTCGGCGCCGTTGAAGTCGGAGCCGACGCGGGTGCTGTGGGAGCCGAGACCGGAGCCGGAGTCGCTGCCGCCGGCGCCGAGCCCGGTGCCGCAATCCGCTTCAGCTCCACAAGTGCTGCACTGATCGGGGCCTCGCCTTCGAGTACCTCGCCTGCCTGCGAGTTCTCGCCTTCCTTCTCGCCGCTCAGATGCCCCGGCAGGCTCGCCTCGCTGACGCGTCCACGCGGCCGGCGCGTGGCATCGCCCTCGGCCTGCAGGACCACATCGGGCGCGATGCCCGACGCCTGGATCGAGCGTCCGCTGGGCGTGTAGTAGCGCGCGGTGGTCAGCTTCACCGAGTCGCCGTTGTCGAGCGGCAGCAACGTCTGCACCGAGCCCTTGCCGAACGTGCGGCTGCCGACGATGCGGGCTCGCCCGTTGTCGGCCAATGCGCCCGCCAGCACCTCGGACGCGCTTGCCGAGCCCGCATCGACGAGCACCACGACCGGCGCGCCATCGAGGCGATCGCCGGGTGTCGCAGCGAATTGCGCATCGGTGATCGCGATCCGGCCGCGCGTGCTCACGATCTGTCCGCGTTCGAGCAGGTCATCGGCAATCTGCACCGCCGCAGTCAGCAGTCCGCCGGGATTGCTGCGCACATCGATCACCAGGCCACGCAACTTCCCGCCCGCCTTCGATTTGAGCGCTGCCAGCTCGCGCTCGAAATCGGCGGCAGTGTCGGCCTGGAACGCGCTGATGCGCAGGTAGCCGTAGCCCGGCTCGAGCATGCGGCCGCGCACGCTCGCGATGCGGATCGTCTCGCGCATCACCGGAATCTCGAGCGGCTTGTCGGTGCCCTGACGGAGGATCGTCAGCGTGACCTGGGTTCCGGCCTTGCCGCGCAGCGGCGCCGAGCTGTCGCCTTCGTCGACCTTGAACGGCTTGCCGTCGATCGCAACGATCACGTCGCCGGACTTGATGCCGGCGCGGGCCGCCGGGGTCCCGTCGATCGGCGCTATCACGCGTAGCGTGCCGTCGGACTGGCGCTGCAGTTCTACGCCGATGCCTTCGTACGCGCCGCGCGCGCCTTCTTCGAAGTCCTCGGCATCGGCCTTCTGCATGTAGACGCTGTGCGGATCGAGCTCGAACAGCAGCCCGCGCACGGCCGATTGCATCAGCTTGGCATCGTCGATCGGCTCCACGTAGGCCTGCTTGATCGCGTTGTAGACCTCGACGTAGCGGCGGATCTCGTCGACCGGGACTTTCGTCGCTGCGCCGGCCGCCGTTGACGGTGCCGCAGCGTCGCTCTTGGGTTTGGCAGGGGCCTGCTGCGCCTGGGCAGGCATCAGGACCAGGGCGAGCGCGAGCGCTAGAAGGGAACGCATCGGCATGGAACGACTCCGTAAACCGGGAAAAGGTTCGACCGCGGCAGCGCGCGGCGGTTCACGCAGTTGACCACGGCCAGCGCGAAGGGGAGGCCATCGACCCGCAGCCGGCCGATCACCGTGGATGCGCTGCAGCGCCCGCTCACCGCCGCAGCCACGAGGCCGGGTTGACCGGTGCGCCGTTGCGGCGCAGTTCGAAGTAGACCGCGGCGCGCCCGTGCCCCCCGGAAGTCCCGACGGTCGCGACCGCGTCGCCGCGTCGTACCTGCTGGCCTGACGATTTGAGCAGCGCGTCGTTGTGGGCATACAGGCTCATGTAGCCGTTGCCGTGATCGATGATCAGCAACAGACCGTAACCGGTCATCCATTCGGCATAGACCACGCTGCCGTCGGCGACCGCCTTGACCGGACTGCCGGCCGGCGCACCGATCAGCAGACCGTCGCTCGTGCGGCCGTCGGGCATGCGCGCGCCGAAGCCGGCCAGCAGCGCGCCCGATGCAGGCCAGCCGAGGCCGCCAACCTGTGGCGCGGGCGCCCGGGTGGCAGGCGCGGCCGCACGCTTCGATCCCGCGGCCCGGGCCGGCTCACGCCGCACCGCGCGCGCCGCGGCATCGCGCTCGGCTTTTTTGCGGGCGGCCGCGGCAACGCGCAGCCGCTTGAGCAGCTGTTCGAGTGCGCGCGCATCGCGGCCCAGTGCCTGCTCGCGTGATCGGCTGTCCTGGTAACGCGCGTCGAGGCGCGACACGAGTCGCGCGCGCTCTTTCCTGGCACGTTCGAGCTCGGCGAGCTCGCGCCGCTGGGCGTCACGCATCGCATCGAGCTGTGCTCGCCGCTGCACGACATCGCGCTCGAGCGCATCGAGCTGGCGCAGTTCGCTGCCGAGCTGGCCGATCCGCTGGGCGCGATCGCGCTGCAGGTAACGGTGATAGACCAGCAACCGCTGCCCGTCGGCGATACGGTCCTGCGCGAGCAGCGCCTTCAACGGCGCGGCTTCGCCCTGTGCGTAGGCCGCGCGCAGCAGTTGCGACAGCTCAGCCCGATGGCCGGCCAGCGAAGCACGCATCGCCGCGCGGCGCTCCTGCACGGTTGCCAGTGCAGCTTCGTCGCGGGCGAGTTGCTGCTCCAGATCACGCAGGCGGCGCCCGGTCTCGCCCACCTTTTCATCCGCTGCGCGCAACTGCCGGGCCGCTTCGCCACGCTCGCCTTCCAGACGCCGCCGCTCGGCGGCAACGGCGTCGAGTTCACGCTTGACGTTCGCAAGCCGGCGCTCGGCCTCGCGGCTGGACTGCGCTGCGGCGGGAATCGCGAACGCCAGCGCAAGCAGCGTGCACAGCGCGAACGCCACTGCACGCAAGTGACGCGTCATCCGAGCAGGCTGGCGCCGGTCATCTCGGCCGGCGGCGCAACGCCGAGCAGATCGAGGATCGTCGGCGCAACGTCACGCAACGCGCCGCCGCTGCGCAGCGATGCCGCGCGCGGGCCGCAATAGACCAGCGGCACCGGGCCGATCGTGTGGGCGGTATGCGGCTGGCCGGAGTCCGGGTCGCGCATCATTTCGACATTGCCGTGGTCGGCAGTGATGATCAGCGCGCCGCCGACTTCTCGGACCGCATCGCGCACCGCGCCGATCGCGATGTCGACCGCTTCGGCAGCCTGGATCGCCGCAGCGAGGATGCCGCTGTGGCCGACCATGTCGGGATTCGCGATGTTGCAGATCGCGACATCGACGTCGCGGTTGCGGATCGCGGCGACGAGCTTTTCGGTGACTTCGGGGCAGCTCATCTCCGGCTGCAGGTCATAGGTCGCGACGTTCGGGCTCGGCACGAGGATGCGCGATTCACCCGCGTACTCGTCCTCGCGTCCGCCGCTGAAAAAGAACGTCACGTGCGCGTACTTTTCAGTCTCGGCGATGCGCAGCTGGCGCAGGCCGTTGGCGGCCAGCACTTCACCGAGGGTGTTGCGCAGATCATCCGGGCCGAACGCGACCGGTGCCGGCAGCTTGGCGTCGTATTCGGTCAGGCACACGAACCGCGCCAGTTGCGGGCGACGGGCGTCGAAGCCGTCGAAATCGGGCAGCACGAACGCGGCCGTCAACTGCCGTGCGCGGTCGGCGCGGAAGTTCATGAAGACCACCGCATCGCCGTCGCGCACGCCTGCCGGAACATCAGTGCCGGCGGAGATCACGGTCGGCGCGACGAACTCGTCGTTCTCGCCGCGTGCATACGCAGCATCTAGCGCAGCCAGCGCATCGTTCGCGCGGTGCTCGGCCGCGCCCGCGACAATCGCGTTCCAGGCGCGCTGCACGCGGTCCCAGCGCTTGTCGCGATCCATCGCAAAGTACCGTCCGCTGACGCTGGCAATGCGCGCGTTGCCGAGCCGCTCGCAGACGGCCTGCAGGCGCTCCAGGCTCGGCTGCGCCGAACGCGGCGGCGTGTCGCGTCCATCCAGGAACGCATGTACGGCAACATCGGCGACGCCTTCGCGCTTCGCGAGTTCGAGCATCGCGAAGATGTGCTGCTCGTGGCTGTGCACACCGCCCGGCGACAGCAACCCCATCACGTGCAGCG
Source organism: Lysobacter korlensis (assembly GCF_042434515.1). NCBI lineage: Bacteria > Pseudomonadati > Pseudomonadota > Gammaproteobacteria > Lysobacterales > Lysobacteraceae > Lysobacter > Lysobacter korlensis. The sequence continues at coordinate 4,361 of NZ_JBHLTG010000004.1, read as the reverse complement.
TGCCGCCCTGGCCCACGGCTGCGCAGGCCGCGCGCAGCTCGTCGTTCGCATAGAAGCTGCCGTCCTCGATCGCCGCGTCGACGCGGGTCAGGTCCTGGTAGACGATGCGGCCCGCGCCGAGGTTCATGTGGCCGACCTCGGAGTTGCCCATCTGCCCGTCCGGCAGGCCGACATGCCGGCCTTCGGTATGGATCAGCGTATTCGGGCATTCGCCGAGCAGCGCGCGCCAGTTCGGCAGGTTCGCCTGCGCCAGCGCGTTGTCGGCCGTCTCTTCACGGTGGCCCCAGCCGTCGAGAATCATCAGCACGACAGGGGAGATTGCAGGCACGGCGGAATCTGACACGTCCAAGGTCCTAATGACTTCGGGCAGGTGCCCGGCGGTGGCTGGAGTGCGATTGTAACGAAGCGGCCGGTGAAGCCCGGCCTCGCTCCCGGCCGTGCATGCGCGGCTGTTACCCGCCCCGCCTCGGAGACCTGCCATGTTCCTGCGTTCCGCCCTCGCCGCATCGCTCGGCCTTGCGCTCGCCTCGCCCGCCCTCGCCGTCGACCAGAACATCGAGAAGGTCAACGGCAGCATCACTGCCGAGGCCGGCAGCCGCTACGGCCAGCTCGAAACCGTCAACGGCAGCATCCGCGTCGGGGCCAGCGCGCGCACCGGCAGTATCGAGACCGTCAACGGCGGCGTGCATGTGGACGAGAACGCACGCGTGGGTGGCGTCGAAACCGTCAACGGTGCGATCCGGGTCGGGCCCGGCAGCACGCTGGCCGGCAATGTCGGGACCGTCAACGGCGGCATCTTCATCGACCGCGGCGGTGCGGTGCGCGGCGCGGTCGAGACCGTCAACGGCGCGATCGGGCTGGTCGATACCGACGTCGACAAGGGCATCAGCACGGTCAACGGCGATATCACCGTCGGGGTCGGCTCGCATGTGCGCGGCGGCATTCGCGTCGAGAAGCAGCCGCAGTGGCTGGGCATGGGAATCCGGCGCAAGCCGCGGATCGTGATCGGCCCGCAGGCGCGCGTGGACGGCCCGCTCGTGTTCGAACGCGACGTCGTGCTGTACGTGCACGACTCGGCCAAGACCGGCGCGATCACCGGCGCCCAGGCGATCCGCTTCAGCACGCCGACGCCGCCCGACAAGAACTGATCCGCCGGGTCGAGTGCGCTGGCGGGGAGGCCCCAACCGCCCGTCCCGGCAAGCCGTCATCACCGGGGCCGTGCCTAGAATGGCCCGGTTGCCGGGCTGGTCCGGCGGATCCGGAGGCGCCATGTCCCGTCATCGATTGTTCTTTGCCGCTGCCGTCGCCGGCACGCTGGTCGCCGGCGGCTGCGACCGCGAAAGCGCACCGGCCCCGGCTGCCGCGCCCGCACCCGCGGTTGCGCCCCAGGCCGCTGCAACGAACTTCCAGCCGACGATCACTGCCGACGATTTCGTCGCGCACGTGAAAACGCTCGCATCGGACGAGTTCGAAGGCCGTGCGCCCGGGAGTGCCGGCGAGGAGAAAACGGTCGAGTACCTGAAGGCGCAGTTCCAGCGCATGGGCCTGCAGCCCGGCAATGGCGACAGCTACTTCCAGACCGTGCCGATGGTGGAGAGCACGGCCGACCCGAACACCGTGCTGCGGCTCGACGTCGACGGCAAGCCGCGCGAGCTCAAGTTCGGCACCGACATGGTGGTCGGCACGCGCACCGGCCAACAGAAAGTCTCGATCAAGGACAGCGACCTCGTGTTCGTCGGTTACGGCGTCAACGCGCCCGAGCAGAACTGGAACGACTACGCCGGCGTGGACGTCAAGGGCAAGACGGTCGTCATGCTCGTCAACGATCCCGGCTTCCACGCGCAGGACCCGAAGCTGTTCGAGGGCAAGCGCATGACCTACTACGGGCGCTGGACCTACAAGTTCGAGGAGGCCGCGCGCCAGGGCGCCGCCGCGGCGCTGATCATCCATGACACCGAAGGGGCGTCGTACGGCTGGGACGTGGTGAAGAATTCCTGGTCGGGCGCCCAGTTCGACCTGCCCGCCTCGGACGATCCGGAACCGCGTCTGCCGGCGCAGGGGTGGATCAGCGCGGATGCGGCGCGGACGCTGCTGCGCGACCTCGGCCACGACCTGGACGGGCTGTACCGCGCGGCGAACCAGCGCGGTTTCAAGGCGATCCCGCTTGATGCGAGCGCGTCGCTCGAGCTCGACAGCCAGATCAGCCGCAAGAGTTCGCGCAACGTGGTCGCAAAGCTGCCGGGAGCGAAGCGCCCGGACGAGGCGATCGTCTATATGGCGCACTGGGATCACCTGGGCAATCATGCGCACGAGGGTGAGCCCGCGCCGGCGGCCGGTGAGGACGCGATCTATAACGGTGCGATCGATAACGCGACCGGCGTCGCCGGCATTCTCGAAATTGCCGGTGCATTCGCTGCGCAGAATCCGAAGCCGGATCGGAGCGTCGTGTTCCTTGCGGTCACGCTCGAGGAGTCCGGCCTGCTCGGCTCGAAGTACTACGTCGCACATCCGTCGATGCCGCTCGAGAAGACGGTCGCGGTGATCAACCTCGATGCGATGCCGGTGCTGGGGCCGTCGCGCGACATGACGGTCGTCGGTTTCGGCAGCTCCGAGCTGGAGGACATGCTCAAGACCGCCGCCGACGGACAGGGCCGGGTGCTGCATGCTGAAGCGACGCCGGAAGACGGATTCTATTTCCGCTCCGATCACTTCAACTTCGCCAAAGCGGGCGTGCCCGCGCTGTACGCCAAAGGCGGCGAGGATCTGATTGAGGGCGGCACCGGCGCCGGGCAGGCCGCCCAGGTCGATTACCGCGACAACCGCTACCACAAGCCCTCTGATCAGTACGACGCGTCGTGGAACGTGACTGGCGTGGTGCAGGACCTGGAAGCGCTGTACGCGGTGGGCCGCGAACTTTCGGGTAACGAGCGCTGGCCGAAGTGGTACGAGGGCAACGCTTTCCGCGCGGCCGGCGACCGGCTGCAGGCCCAGCGCGGCGAAGCTGCCGCTACCTCGCCGTCCGGGGCTCCGTAGGGCCGAGAGCGCCCGCGGCCGTCAGTTGGCGGTCGCGGCGCAACCGGCGCGGCCCACACTGTTGCTGCGGCGAGCGAAATCGTTGGGTAGCCTGTGCACCCGCGATCCGGTGAGCCGCATGTCGATATCGATTGCCTACTGGTGCGTGCTCGCAGCCGCGCTGCAGCCGTACCTGTGGATTCTCGTCGCAAAGCTGCCGCGCGCCGGCGGCGACCGCTACGACAACCGCGACCCGCGCATATGGCTCGCGCACCAGACCGATCCGCGCACCCAACGGGCGAACGCGGCGCACCAGAACAGCTTTGAAGCGTTCGGACCGTTCGCCGCAGGCGTCGTGCTTGCGCAGGTCGCCGGGGTCGATCACACCACGATTGCATCGCTCGCAGTCGCGTTTGTACTGCTGCGCCTGTGCTTCGGCATCTTCTACCTGACAGGGCGATCGACACTGCGCAGCCTTGTCTGGGCCGCGGCCTTTGCGTGCGTGATCGCGCTGCTTGCGCAGGCCGCCTGGGCGGCTGCGGCTGCGGCTGCGACTGCGACTGTGCCAGCGTCGCCGTGAAGCCGCGCTCTGAACAATCGCAGCAGCCCGAAGCACTTGGGCAGCTCCAACGCGACGGCTTCGCGTTCCTGCGCGGGGGCGAACTGCGGACTCAACTGCTCGCGTCGGGCGACCTCAGCGATTGGGCAGCCTTCGCAGAGAGCTGGAACCGACTCGCCATCGACCCCTACCTCGCGGCGACCGGCCGCCGGCGTCTCCGGCGCCACGGCGTGTTCCGACTGCATCCGTCCGGCGTGCTTGAGCAGCAGCCCGCTCAGGCGCACTTTCAGACGGTCGAGAACAACATCCTGCAGGGCGGGATCGAGCGATGGTTCGAGCCGCTGGAGCCTCGGGTCGCCGCCAGCCGTGCGCTCGAGGCGCTGGTCAAGTTCGGAGGCGATGCGTTTGACGCGCTCGACGACGGTGCTACCCCGCGGGAATGGCGCGTCGAGGTCCATCAGTTCCGGATCGAAGCGCACCTCGACCAAGCAGGCGAGCCCACTCCGGAAGGCGCACACCGCGACGGCGTCGACTGGGTGTTTGTCGCCCTGATCGACCGGGTCAACATCTCAAGCGGAACCACGACCGTGCACCGGCCCGACGGACTGCTGCTGGGCTCGTTCACTTTGGAACGGCCGCTGGACGCCGCACTCGTCAACGACCGCCGCATCCTCCATGGGGTTACACCTGTTAAGGCGTTCGACCCGTCGCTTCCCGCGTATCGCGACGTGATGGTCGTCACTTACACGGCCTTGGACCGCTGAGCGCGGGCAAGCGGGCGGATCGTCAA